>NZ_BAABLW010000007.1:0-1118547 GCF_039544555.1 Nesterenkonia rhizosphaerae | reverse complement strand
GCGTCGTTTCCTCGCGGACCTTCTGTAGGTCCAGGCGTAGCCGCTGCACCGCCACCGGTGGGTGCCGAAGGAGCGGGACCGCTAGTAGGAGCACCGCCGTCGCCAGCTTCACCCTCTGGCTTATCGTTGTCTCCGTCCTGCGGTTCATCGCCGCTGGTGGTCCCAAGGGATGACTCCCGGGGGCCTTCCTGGGCGGACGGAGTGTGTCCCCTATCGGTCGTCGTCTCGCTGCTGACTGTGCGGTCTCCTTCGGAGCTTCCCGTCGGCACATCGGGGCTGTCGCCGCTCGGTGCCACATCTGGTCCGCGGCTGGACGCCTCAGCGCTACCAGTGGTGCCATTCTGCGGAGATCCGCCATTGTCCGTGCCCTTGGACGCGGCTTCTTGACTGTCAGCCGATGCCGATGAGGGATCCAAGGAATCGGATGGCACGAGAGAGACTGGAGCGCCTGAGGTGCGTCGGCTGCGGGCAAGCCGTGCGGCTGATGAGCTGGTGGCGGAGGCGACGACGGGGTTTCGGCGCAGCTTCCAGGCCGCATAACCGCCTGCTGCAGCGAGACCAGCGACACCGGCAGCTGGCGCAAGTGCGGACACACCGCCTGCGATGACCGTGCCGATTGCGGCATGCTTGCCGAAGCGTCCGAACCCGACTGCAGCAGTGCCGAGACCTCGCAATCCGGTTGCCTGCGAGTTTCCTCCACCAGCCTTGAACGCGCGGTAGGTCCCGCCAGGTAGCTTCAGTGCCTGCTTGCCACCAGCCTTGAACGCCTTAACTCCTGCCATGGGCAGAGCCTTGGCTGAGTTCAGTGTGTTCAAGGCCAGGAGGTTGGCAGAGTCGGAGGCCTTGTTCGCTGTCGAGACCAGGCGCCGGCGTGCCAGGCGTGCGGCATAGCGAGCCCGTCGCCGAGCACCGCCATCCTGGGATGGTACAGCGCCCTTGGACCATGACTGCTTCACGCGATCATCCAGGCCATCCAGCGTGTTGTTGATACGGTCCTTGTCCTTTAGCGTCCCGAGGGCAGCACCAGCACCTGCGAGTGGTAGCTTGGACGGCGCGTTGTTGGTAGGTGCCTGATTGGCGGGCTTCTCAGTAGACGAAGACTGGGTAGCCGCGGTCTCCCTGCCGAGCTGTTCAGAGCTTGTATCACCTATTGCGGACTTCTCGCGCTGAGAATCCGGGGACTGCTCACCGGAGCCCACCGGGGTCTCAGATCCGTCGGCGCCCTCACCCAGGAGCGTCTCAGTCTTCGGTGCCGAGGCATTTGCTGTGCCGTCAGCAGGAAGGTCAGGGATCATGACGGGGCGAGTGCCCGTGTGTTGAGTGGAGCGCCCCGCCGATGCTTCCGTACTGCCAGTGGGCACCAGCTTTTCGCCGTCGGCGACCTGGTCCTTCTGTGCAGCCTCGGTGGTGCCATCTGTCGGAGCTGCATCATGGCCGGAGGCACCGTCTGTTTCAGCACCTTTAGCCTCGGTGCTGTCCCCGGAGTCGCCTGATGCATCAGCGCCTGAGAGCCGGTCTCGCTGCGAGTCAGAAGCGGCAGAGTCAGCGGGAGCAGTGCTGTGGCCATCATCCGCCCCGCCTTCACCGGTACCAGCTCCCCTACCCTGGCCAGCCATGGCATCACGGAGAGCACTGTCGTTACCAGTACCACCACCATGACTCTGGCTAGCAGAGCCTCCCATGTTCCCAAGTCCGCTACTGATGCGCTTGAGAGTGTTGCCACCCATGAAGGACTGGTCATTAGCGGCACCACCGAGAGCACCGCCCATGGAGGACACGGAGTTCCCAGCCATCTTCTCTCCCCAGGCCTTGGCACCGTTGAGGGTGAAGGGCGAGGGGACTTTGGCGAACTTGAATGCGACGTGAAGGCCGATCATGGTGAGCAGCGGTGTCACGCCAGACCAGAAGATATAGAACACGGTTCCGGGTCCGGCGTATCCCACTCCGTCCATGAGGCCGTTGAGCATCATGGAGACTACGGCCACCACGGTGACGATGACCTGAATGAAGATCGAGAGCAGGATCACTCCGACGATCATTTTCAGTACACGTGCTAGTCCGCTGAAGTTCTGTCCCGGTGCTAGTGCCACGCATGCTGCGAGGAAGAGGCCGATCGCCAGTAGAGTCATAAACAGGCGGGCCATAATCAGCACCAGGGCTAGGAACCCGAAGGACAGGAAAGCAATGAGGGAGGATCCCAGAAGAGTAAACGATGCCGCCATCGGCACTGAGTTCTGGTATCCGGCCATTGTCATAAGTGTGTTGGTCGCGTGCGGGCTGAACCCGAGGTTCCGGATGTTCTCTCGTGACTGCGGCATCTGGAATGCGACCGGTGCTACGGAGCTGCCGAACCACATCGCGCAGTCCTCTGGTCGCACGTTCAGCATCGACGTTGCCCACTGGTCATCACCGGCAGTCAGCTCGCTGATCGTCTCAGCCGCGGTGTCGGTGACGTAGGCTCCGACGTTGCTTGCCGTCTGCACGCCCACAGCTACGTTCAAAGCCATGCGAGTCCCCAAGGGCAGTGATGTGCGCCCGGAGCTTGGGTCAGCCGTGTCTTGATCGACCCCCAGGAGAGTCTTATCCCTCACGCCGGTTTCCAAATAAACCTGGTTCAGAATTTCCTCATCACTGTGGCCAGCGTCGCGCATCACCACAGCCATCCGCTGTGCAATCTGGTTGTTCGACCGTCTAAAAGCGGAAGGTAACTTCCATCCACTGGCTTTTGTCAGCGATTGACGTCCATTAGTCGCCTTGGTTGCGCCCCTGCCGTCAGCGAACTGCTCCTCCGGGCGGCACATTGACCAGGCGAGCATGGACCGGTGGCGTTGTGTGTCACTTTGAGGGTTGATTGCCGCAGAGCTTTCCGCCCAGGCCACGCGGCGCGAAATGCTATCACCTAAGTCGCCGTACAGTTCTGCTGCTGGGCTTGCCTTGGCTTCTAGCAGATTGTAGGACTCTGAGGTCAGAGTGTTGCCGCTATACGTTGGCTCGATGAACTCAACGCTGTTGCTGCGTGCGCCCTGCACCAGGTTCCACGGCATGCCCTGCGGATTGCTCCGCCACGTGTTGTTGTGGGCCAGAGCACGAGCCAGGTTGTTTGAGCGAGACGGTGATCCAGGAGCATAGTTCTCCGAAAGCCCCTTCACTCCCTTGTCTGAACCCATGTAGGACGGCGCATCGGAACCCCACTCCAGTACATGACAGCCTGCCCAGTAGTGCGGTGAGTGATTCCAAACCCTGTGGTTTCGATCAGTGACCAGGGTGGCACCTCGCCCAATATTGCCGTCAGCATCCGCTCTCACGTTGGGCCATACATCGCCGAACTGTCCGTATGTCCAAGCCATATAGGCGGTGTTCATCCAGATCTCGTTGAGGGACTTGGACACCGTGGCGCCGAGAGGGATTCCTCCAGTGGAGGTGTTGTTGAGTGCCCGGTCATAGTCCCCGATGGCGCGTGCCACCACGTGGGGGCACCATGTGGAACCGTTGGGCTCCACATGGGAGAAGGAACCGGTTCCTGCACTGGCGCGCGAGAGCGCTTCAGCTGGGGCGTTGGCGATCATCGTAATGGTGGTGTTCATCTTGGCGATGAGCCAGCCCGGGGATCCGGCGCCAGGGCGGTATTCTCCGCCGCTGGTGGTGGAGCGGGTAGCGCCCAGGATCATGATGAGAATAAACCCGACGACAGCGCCCTTGCCCAGGAGCTGCCCCCAGGGTCGAGCGGAGCCTTTGCGGGCCTGGAATGCAATGAAGACGATAGTGATGGTGATCAGCAGGGTAGGCACGTAGGCGGTATCAAAGAACAGCGCCTTGCCGAGAGTTCCAATCAGCTGGTCGATGCTGGCACCCATGCTCGACATGGCGCAGAACTGAGTGGCGAAGGTCATTAGGCCGTGGGTGGCCGTCCACAGGCCCCCGGACCAGCCGAAGATTGTGCCGATGACGTTCTCTCGACTCACCTGGTCGATATGGAAGCCCAGGACACCGTCGACAGTGTTGGTATGGAATGTCCCTAGAGCACCGGACCAGCGCTCAATGGGGAGGTTTTTCACATTGTCTGAGTTAGCTGCCCCACTGTTGAGAATGTTGCCGCAGGCATCGCGCTTCACCTTCCCCGAGTCGTTCCAGGGGTTGTTGATGGTTCCTACGGCGTAGATGTCCGGTGCGTTGGTCGTAGGGGCGGCTTGTGCCAGGGGCGCAGTTCCGAGCAGAACACTCGTGGCGAAAATGAGGGCCGCCAGTAGGCGCGCGAAAGTGCTTCGTCGGTCCGCTTTTTCAGGGGTGGTGGTGCTCTGAAGCAACGGGAAACCTCGTCCTCTGGTGCAGGCCTGTCGGCGCGGGCTTAGTCAACCGAGACATCCCATGTGCATGTGCGACCTGAGCTTAGGTTTCGCCTCCATAGACACGTTCTGCCCGGTCGATAATCGAACGTCGAAAGGCTGCGGCGATATCCTCTCGTTCCTGGGCGGTCACCGCTGGTCGGGACGAGTCTGCTTCGCTTGCCTCGATCAGTAAGGCTGCGATTTGTGCGGCTTGTGCGCGGCAGTACAGCTTCGCGAGCTTGAACCCTATTGCTTTCCGAGATCCGGGCAGTGAGACGGACAGAAGGGCTGCGGCGTTGGCGATACGCGTGGCGTGCTCACGGCGGAAGTTATGTACGAGGGAGAGTGATTCTCCTGGTAAGTCTCGCATGACCCCTGCGGCTTTGAGGGTCACACGTCGGCGCGCAGAAGCCTCGATCTGATCGCACAGCCATTGAATCTCGTCGAGCCTCCGCTGGGGGAAGAGCTGACTGTGCTCAGCGACGATGGTCATTAGTCACCCACCGTGACGTCGAGGTTATCGACAAAGACTGTGCGGTATCCCTCGCGCGGGTCTTCCAGCGGCTTGCGCTCTAGGTTCTGAGCAGTACCCAGGACAGTAAGCTCGCGCGCCCGGTCAGTGGTACTAGCAATGTGGGTGTCCAACTGCACACCGGCGATCTGCGAGGAGGCCGCCAGCGCGCGATCCTGCATGGTTGCCGGCGACTGACGGTCCTCAGGTAAGCCCTCAGGGGTGTGGTGCTCGCTGAGTGGCACCCCGTAGCCGTTGTAGTAAGTAAACTGTGCGCTGCCCGTGTCGTTGATCATGACCTCGGTGGATTCTGTCACCAGCGTGCCAGCGCAGATGGAGGCACCAGTTTCACTGCCGGCAGTGATGGGATTGCCCTCCCTTTCAGGCGCGAACTCATAGGTTTCATACACAGCTGCAGTGCGAACCAACTGGCGCCTGTCGTCCTCGGCGCTAATCTGCCACGTTACTTCTCGACATTGATCATCACCCCAACCAGGCTGGATGATCCGTACACCGTGGGGGCTTGCTGTGCTGTGCGGGATATTGCCGGCCCACGCGATGTCTGAGCGCAGAGTGGTGTCTGTTCGAGTGATCTGATCAGCCAGAGCGGTGGTCATCGTGATGGAGCGTTGGAAGGCGAAGATCATGGTGACTGCGACTACCAGAGTGGTGATCACCATGACGGCGGCGACAGCACCGAAGAGGTTCTGGACCACATAGTTGCCGCTCTCGTCGCGGCGCAGACGCTGCAGGGAGTGCATCTGTTACCTGATCTCCTTGGTCTTCTCGTACCCGGTGAAGGACGGAGTGTCGTAGCTTCTGCTGGCGACTGGTTCAGGTGCCAGAGTGAAGGTTCCTGCTGGCGAAGATGAGCCGAGCTCACCAAGCTCACCGCGGCCCCAGCAGAAGGTGTAGGCGTATTGGTCGATCGCGCACGCGAAGGTCTCCCCTATGGTGACGTGGGCGTAACGCCCGATCTGCACTGGGGTCCGCGCTAGCTTGGGACTATTGGTGCTGGTCCTAGTGTGGAAGTCCGAACCCCAGCACTTGAGGTCCTCTCCGACCAGAAAGCAGAAGGCTTCCCCGGCCCCTGTAGCCGCAGTGAGTGTTCCGGGGCCGGTGAGACTGATGGGGCGAGGTGAATGTCGGTGGGTCTGAGATCCGTCGCCGAGTTGACCCTCGGTGGCTCTACCTAGGGTGTGCACTCGGTTCCCTGAAAGAAATGCCGCAGCTGAGGCGGTAGAAACCACCTGGGTCACCGAGGAAGCAACACGATTCGGGGTGAAGACCATGTTCTCGTAGGTTCCTGACCCTGAGGCGATGGGCGCTCCAGCTTGCCCGTAACGATTGTCTCCCCAGGCGTAGAGATTGTTGTTGGTGTCTGTCGCGTAGGCCGTGGACGCGTAGATCTCAGTGTCAGTGTTGGCCAGTTCAAGATCGCTCCAGACACCGCCGTCGGGGTGGTTGACCCGGACTGGGCGAGGATAGCCGGTGCCATCGGCGAGCTGGCCAGCAGGGGTGATGACGGCAGAAGATGCACTCGTAGTGACTGCTGCTGGTGCTGCCTGGACTCGCGGGGGCGTTCGGCCAGCGGCTCCAAGCCCAGAAAGCGTCCAGGCGTAGACCTGGCCTGCGGTGGTGCGGGCCAGGATCGTCTGGGAGTCACCGACCACCTGAGCGACCCGTTGGGCATTCAGTGGCGCGAACCAGCTCCAAGACTCGCCTGTGGTGGCACCGGCGTTCTCCCCGGCGCAGCGCAGGATCGAGGCGGCATCGATAAAGCACAGGGTGTTCGATGTGATGACTACTGCGTCTTCGGCCTGAATTGAGGCTACCCTGTGGCCGGCATCGACCCGCACAGGGGCGGGGTGGGTGTTATGTCCAGAAGGAGTGAATCCGGATTGCGCCATCTGGTTCCACCGGTTCTCACCGAAACACCAGAGTCCACGGTTCTCCGCAACGGCACAGGAGAGCCCGGAAGTGGGCACGATAACGTCGGTAAAGGAGACGGGGGCGCCGTCCTCCAGGACTTCCACTGCAGTGGGTTCGAAACGGTCCTGGTAGTCACCTACGCCCAGCTGCCCACGGTCGTTCTGTCCCCATGCATAGAGGGTTCCGTCCTCCAGCCCGATGGTGTGGTTCGGGCCAGAGGCGATCTTGATGAAACGGTGGTAGGTCGTGGACCCGCGGTCAACCCAGAGCGGCTCCCCTGCGGGATCAAACCCCGCCCAGTGGGTCGCGTTGCGCTGTGCGTAGTGATGTGTCTGGCTGACCTCGTTTTCGTCCCAGGCGTAGGTCATAGCCCCGGAGCGCACTAGGCCTTCGGAGAGCGACGGGGACTCATCGTCGTCGGCGACTAGCTGTGCTCGGGTGATCAGCGCTTCATGGGCCACCAGTGAGTGGCTGGTGGCGGCCTGGGATGCCGAGTAGCGAGCGCCGGCACTAGCTATGAGCTGTGATGATGCGCTCGTGGTCACCAGTGCGGCGATCATGACGAAAACGACCGCTGCGAGGACAGTGGAGCCGCGCTCATCGGCGCGTAGAGATCTCTTTTTCACGGCGATGCTCCCTCGTAGGCGACCACGTCAGTGAACCGAGCGTTGGGGCAGGCTGCGGCTGGGGTCATGGACAGCTGGATTCGTGCCGACCCCTGGTATGCAGACCCCCCGGTACTGCGTAGTGTGAGGCTTCCGTAGGCGTAGTTGTTGCCACTGGTTTCGATAGTGGCAACAGGTTCCGCCGATTGCTGTGGCTGCCCCACTGCGTGCGCTGCGAACACGGTGCCCTCACATGCCCCAGTCACTTCGGCGATCCACTGAATAGTGGAGGTGCCGCCGGGGGTGTCAATCATGGCGTCTCGATCGCTTACCGTCGTCGGGATCTCGCGAACAGCAAAGCCGCCGTTGTCGGAGATCACCGGCAGGGATTCCACGAGGCATCCATCGTCAAGGTTGGTCGGCTCACAGGTCTGGTCCCGGTCCCGGTCTGGATAGGCCGCGTTAATCCAGGCGACTTCGACTCCCGGTGTGTCCACAGTGGGCACTGCGGGGATGTCCTGGTCGGGTTCTGCGCCGGTCATTCCGCGCAGGATCCTCTCGTCTGCTGGCTGGTCGTCGCGCCATGTGGGGATGGGGGTGTCTTCTCCCAGAGCCGCGGCATGGACGGCGTTGCGCACCTCAGCTTGCCGTTCGGATGTCTCCAGCAGCGTGACTGCGCTCTGATTGAGGGAGGAGATGATTCCAGCTACCGCAAGCAACCCCGTGGTGACGACCACAGTTCCCATCAGAGAGTCGACCATGAGGTCTCCGCGCTCCCCCAACCGGTAGCTGCCGCCCAGAGCTTGTCGATGCTGCCTGCGTCCCAGGATGAGAGCGATCACGATGACGGCGACCATTGCCACAGCGACGATGGCGCTGATGCTCATGACGGTTGCTGTGTTCACATGTCCTCCTCTCCTGGTCCTGGTATGGCCTGCACCGGCCTGCAGTGATGATTGCTAGGTGCCCTGCCACGAAGCGTCATCAAGCAGACCGGCGCAGGAGTCTTTGATCAGCTGGTTTACGGGTTATGGGATGCCGTATTCCAGGTGATGTCGTCACCGCCACCACCGCAGCGGCGCCCGGATTCAACTTCCAGGTCGTCCACCGGAGTGGTCTCGGTGTTGGTTGCCGAGTAGACCTTGCCCGTGGCGGACATTACGCACACGATGAAGGAGCTTGAGGGGCCGTTGCCGCTGGTGCCGATCTGAATGCGGTCCTCCCCTGAGGGCATCGCGTATCCGTCACGAATCCTCGCGTCCACGGGTCCGGAGTTGATGTCCGCGGCTAGGTAGCCGCCCTCTCCATGTCCCATGTCGCGCTGGAGCTGCTCGATGCTGCCGGCGTAGCGCTGAGCACGGTCGAATCCTTCGCGGGCGTAGTACATCTCCTGAGCGGTCACGATGGCCCCAGCATCAGCCTTAGCTGCCTGGTCCTGCGTGAAGGAGGGAAGCCAGGACACGGAGGCCCAGACGATTCCTGCAGCGATGCCCAGAATCAGCACACCGATCAGGATGGAAGCAAGGTCGATGGCACCGCGTTCATCACGGGCCAGTTCGCGAACGCTGACACGTTCGCCTCTGAGTCGGCGTTGAAACAGTCTCTGCGCACTGCGGATAGTCTTCACCAGGGGGTCCTTTCAGCAAAAAGCTCTGACGCTCCTTAGACCCATGTGCATGAGGTTCCCTAGATTGCAGATGCTGCGAGAAAGCTCTCTGTTGCTAGTACCGCTGGAATGAGGGCGACAGCCATCGGAGGACCGAACGGAATGGCGATCATTCCGCGCTGACCTCGGGTGACTCGCAAAACGGAGACGAAGGCGAGACTGGCGATGAAGCTCAGGCAAATCCAGATCAGCGCGCAAAGAGGATGGCAAGTGGCGAGCAGGGCTGCGATGGAGGGGATGAGTTTTAGGTCGCCTCCGCCGACCATGGAGCCGGAGACGGTTCTGATGGTCAGCATGAGCGCGAAGCATCCTGCTGCTGTGGCGAGGGCTGTGAGAATGACGCGCCCATCCATAGTGAACGCGCTGGCGAGCACCCATACTGTGGCGGCAATGCCAACGGCGATGTTGTGCCGGTTTCGAATGAGTCCGGTGTGCGCATCGAGTACGGCGAGTCCGCCTAGAGCCAGAGCGGCTAAGGCCACCGCAGTTTGCTGCATGACGTGCAGGGGCTCATCTAAGAGGGACATGCTGAGAATCCACAGCACAGCCAGGGCGCTCGCTCCCAGCAGCGCCTGCAGGTGCACACTGCTGATGGCGGGCAGGGCAGGGGGTAGCTGATCAGTCCTCTTCGTCATCGCTGTCCTCCGGAGCGAGGAAGTTGCTGGATTGGTTGAGCTCGTCAATGAGTGGACTGAACTGTGTGCCGATCGCGATCATTTCGTCTGCATCCAGTAGCCATTGACCTTCGGGGGTGTAGATCCAGTGCAGAACAGCCTCGTTATCACGCAGACCCTGTTCTGTGATCGCTCGGTACTCCATCGGGCTGATCCCGCTATACGCATCAGGATGAATCACTAGGGCTACCTGTGCGGTGTCCCCTTCGATATTGACGTGATCTGGAGGGACGATGATGTTCTCTGGCTGCAGACTTATGGCCTGCAGTGATGTCACTCCCAGCCCCGTGAGCACTGTGTCAGTGTCAGTGTCCTGAGGCATGCTCATGTACTGCAGGAACGGGCCGTACATCTTCTCGAAGGCCTCGTCGTCGGCGATATCGTGAGTGTCAACCGACCCCAGTGCCTGATAGAACCATTGGGCTTTCGCGGCGAGATGCTGTTCGTCGCGTGGTTCAGCGTCGGATGAGGGAAACTCCTCATGTGCATCAAATGTCGTCTCAGGACCTTCGGGGATCTCCAGGGCTGGGCCAAAACAGCCTGTGAGGGCAAAGGCGGCCACGATCAGGGGATACGCGCGCTTCATGGTCGCTATTGCGGCCGCATCAGGAAGTTTCCCTAGTTCCCCAGCAGTTTTCGGTGTTCGTTCTCCAGGTGCTCCTTGTCATCCTTCTCCTGGATCCGACCAAGTTCTGCCAGTGCGAGAACCATCGCCAGGCCCGCTAAGGCAGCGGCAAGCCACGGTGCATCGGCCCACAGCAGGATCCCAGCGGTGGGAAACAGGACTTCCACCAGTTTGGGGCGCATTAGAAGCCGTTCAGGTGCTGCAGCTGGGGAAGGACCATGTATGTCGGAGCCAGGATGGCAAGCACGAGAATGCCGGCACCCAGATAGACAGTCAGGTTGATGACCGGATCAATGGTGCGAGAAAAGACCTCAAGCTGGGCTTTAGCCTCAGCCTCATGCAGAGGTGCCAGTTCTCGCAGCATTTCCACCAGCTCGGGCGTGGAGGGTGAGGCTGCGAATAGATGTCCACTGGCCTCGGGCAGGACTCGTGTTTCCTTGGGGAAGTCGTTGAGCTTCTTCGCGTCAGTAAGCATGCGTTCCGCGTGGAGCTGAGCGTCCCGAGCCAATGCCCGAGAACCAGACCCTTGACCCGCTAGCGACAGCGCTTCAGGTTCCCTAATGCCGGACTTCAGGTTGGTGGAAAGGAGCCAGAAGGCGCGGCCTGTCACGGAGTTGCGCAGGATCGGCCCGATAGCCGGGGTTTTCATGACTAAGCGGTCGACTGCGGTAGTGAATTTGCGGGAGCGACGACCGATGGTAATCCAGAAGAGACCCAGGAGAATGAAGGCGACGATCGCAGCTCCACTGACCCAGGTGGCGATGTCTGCAGCAAGCAGCAGATAGTTCACTGTTGCAGGCACTTCAACATTCATGTCCCGGTAGATGCTCAGGGTTCCAGGGACGACGTACCTGGCCGCGACGAATAGGACGACAAGACAAAGGGCCACCATGAAGCCAGGCTGAATGAGCTGAGTGAGCAGCCTCTTCTTCACCGATTCGGAGTTCTCGACTACTCGTGCAGCCTCGGCAATGTTCTCCACGAGGGTCTGTGGCGTAGTGGAGGCACCGATCAGTTGTGCGGCCTGACGTGGAATCAGGTCAATGTCGGTCAGCGCCTTTTTGAGTCCAACACCGCCGGTCTGCATGTCTTGAGCGCCATAGAGCATCTCACGCCCGATTTCGTAGCGTCGGAACTGCTCGCCCACGAGGCGGAGAGACTCTGCTTCTCGTGCACCAACCTTCAGATTCATGGCCAGGGTCCGAAGCGCTGAGGCAATGGTCTGGGGTCGAGATTTCCGGCCCTTGTAGAGCACAAACTTGGGCCTGGTGCTCTTCGGCTCAGACGCAGTGGGGACTGCGTGAAGTGGCGTGTAGTCCGTGGGAGTGCTCATCTGCGACCCCATCCTCTCTTCCGTTCCTCCGTTGCCTGCCTCTGGGAGAGGATGGGCTGCAGAAGGTTCTTCATCCCGTCGATGTCTTTGCAGTGCTTCATGGCTTCCTCAGGACTGATCCGCCCGTTCATCACCAGCTTGTAGAGGTCGTCCTCAAGGGTCCATCCGACGACTTCATTGGAGTCGATCTGCTGGCGGATCATACGTGCGTCACTGGCACTGTCGAGGACCGCTTTTACCCGGTCGTTTGATATGAGGACCTCGCGCACCGGGGTGAGCCTGTTACTGCGGTCCTTGATGAGTTTCTGGACCACCACTCCCAGCAGCGAGTCAGCTAGTCGCGAGCGGATCTGGGACTGTTCGTCTGCCGGGTGCTGGCCAACGAAGCGCTGAATGGCCTCAGTGACGCTGCCGGCATGTGCCGTGGTGAACACTAGATGCCCAGTGGTTGCCGCTTCCAGTGCAGCCTTGGCAGTCGCCGGATTTAGCAGCTCACCGATGAGGATCACGTTGGGCTTAGATCTCAGCGCATCCTCGACTGCAGTAGGGAAATCCCGAGCATGTACACCGATTTCTCGCTGAGTGAAGGCAGTGTGGCCCTCCTCGAAGTGTACGAACTCAATAGGGTCTTCGATGCAGTAGATGTGCTGGTCGGTGGTTCGGTTGATCAGGTCGATCAGTGAAGCGATAAGGGTCGTTTTGCCCGATCCTGTAGGACCCTCCACTAGGACCAAGCCGGAGGAGTAGCCTGCGAGACTGCGGATTTCCTCGGGGACCTCCATTCGATCCACATCGGGAATCTCGCTGGGGATCAGGCGCAGTGTGCAGCTGAGACCGGAGATTCCGTAGCGGAAGGTACCGCGCACGCGCCAGTTGCCGTTGGAGATCGCTACAGAAGCATGGCCCTTGTCTCTAGTAGTGGAGTCCCGTCCCCGGCTGCCATAGGCCAGCCATTCCCTGATCTCGGCCTGACTGAAGATATGGAACTCGTCACTGTTGACCGCCATTTTCAGTCCCGTGGGGAAAAGGCGGCGCACCGGCTTTTTAGGATGCACGTGCACATCGGAAACACCCTGCTCGCCTAGCTCATCAATGAAGCGGAAGAGTCGACGGATTGCCGGTGTGAGGGACTGGTGATCAATAGTCTCAGCGTCGAGTAGATCAATTGGCTGATCACCCTGGTTGAGTGCGTCGAAGTCGATGTAGTCAGTCACAGGGTCTCCCGTGCGCGGTTGCGGTTGAAGGCCCGGATACGGCTGCGCAGGCTGGCTCCGGGGCTGACTGGTGGGGATAGGAATGACGGCACCTCAGGGAGGCCGGCTTCGAGTTCTTGTGGGTCTGCGAGCATGTCGCACTCGTTCATGCCGCTATGTAGTCGTGCGGCCCAGAGTTGGGGGTCCGTGTCGCGGATGCGGGTAATGGCGCGGTCACAGGGTGCCCCGTAGTCCTCGTCACATGGCGAGTTCACCCAGAAGAGGTGTGTATTGATTCCTTGGCGGACCAGTTGGCGAGTCCGCATGGGTATACAGTCGATGATCTGCGGCCACATCACTGCTGCGACCACGACATCCATGCCGGCGAGGGCCTTCTTCTCTGCAGCAGATACCAACGCCTCTGCTCCCTGGTGTGAACTGGTGAGATCCAGGAGGGTCCTGCTGGGGTTGAACGTCAGTGCTTCGCGGTATTGGTCCCGTTTCTGCCCATCGTGGCCAGAGATGATAATCAGATGGTTCACGATCCCTCCAAGTCAGGGAGTCCGACCGTGACCGGCGGGCGTTCCTCGGTAGGGTGCCCGTTGAGCTCAGGGACGTTCTTTGTCGATACCGCCGTAGACATAGGGTTTGGGGAGAGGACGCCGTCACCGAGAACCCGGTGAATCTCATCAATGTCGGTCACGCCGGCGGCGATGAGCTCAGTCGCGTTGTCTTCAAACCGGGAAGAGGCATTCATGGAAAAAATGAGTTCCCGCAGCTCGCCCAGCGGCATCCCATTCATGATGGCCTGTACCACTTTGTCGTTGACCAGCAGGCACTCGTTGATAGGAACTCGCCCGCGGTATTTGTCCAGGGGATCGACGCCATCCCAGTCTGGGTTGAGTCTGCCGACCAGTCGCTGTGAAATGACACCACATACCGAGTCCAGTACGGAGAGCGGAGTGTCCTCAGCAAGCTCAATGAGTCGCATCAGTGCTGTGACGTTGTCATTGGCGTGAATGGTGGTCAGGACTTGGCGACCGGCCTTCGACTGGCGAACGCCAGCCTTGGCGGTTTCGTTGTCGCGGATCTCCCCGAGAAAGAGGGTGTCGTAGTCGGCGCGTACTAATGCGGGCAGTAGTTCGTGAAAGTCGGCGTGCTCTTTTTGAACTTCCAACTGGACGACGCCAGGAAGCTCACGTTCGACGGGATCCTCAATGGTCCAGATTGCCCGGGTACCGTCGGCGAGTTCGGAGAGTAGTCCGTGACACAGGGAGGACTTACCGCTGCCCATGGGGCCGGCCACCATGATCATCTTGTTGGATCGGGCCGCCATCTGCTGGATGCGTCGCAGGTTCTCGTCGCTGACCCCTTGCTCGGCGACGGGGCGGATTGCACTGGTGCCAGGCAGACGCATGTTGATGGCTTCCAGACCGGAGCTGGTTCGGAAGGACGTCACTCGGGCCTTGGAGGGCTTGCCGTCCACCATGACCTTGTCGTAGGTGGCTTCTTCAGGCCTGAAGGAGCCGCTTGACGCCAAGCCAGCATGGTTCTTGAAGTGGACGATGATGTTGGAGACGATAGGGCCAAGCACTCTGTGCAGAGGCCTCATCCTGCCGTCCACACGGACCTCTACGTCCAAGTGCTCCTCATCGTCACGCCTGTGTGTCGTGAGCAGCATGTCGGAAGCGCCCATTTCCATGGCACGACTAATGACGTACTCCACAAACCGGAGATCGGTGTTCGTGACAAGGTAGTCATCTGGAAGATGTGCGGTTTGCGACACGGAACAGGGCTCCTCGGGTGGGACATGCAGGGGCGTTACGTTTCCGTAACCCATGTGCATGAACAGCCGCGGCTTAGTTTGTCCGGATCCTCAGGTTGTCCAGCTGCGCTGTGCGAGATGCCGTCGTGCCGGAACCAATGAGGGTGACCTGAGCGAACTCCGCGTTCTCAGGGGCGCGCAGTACCTGAGTGTCGGGGGTTTTGTAGGAATGCCAGTGGGACAGTTCGACGGTGTTCTCCCCCGGTAGTGCGTGACGAGGAAGTACCTCTACAGCTGCGACGCTGATGGGTTCCCCGTGAGAGTCCATCCAGCTGACCTCATAGCGAATGGCAGCGGCGAGCCTCCCATCAAAGGTCATCTCGATCTGCGAAGTGGACGTCACCGCGAACTTCGTCGTCCTGGCCGCCTGGCCGTGGCGCAGGTGCAGAGCTCCTGTTGAGGGGTTAGGCGACGGGTCAGAGTCTGCGGATGTGGGGGGTGCGATGACGGCGGCGTCACTGTCGGTGACAAACTCCCCCAGTGCGCTAAGTCGGCCCAGCTGCATAAGGTGCCCCGCACCGGATTCAAAGCTGTTGCGGTAGACCTCGGTCAGATCAAAGGTCACAGTGTGCACCGAGGGCAACGAGTCCAGCCCACCGGCTCCAGCCAAGGCAGTGACTCGCAGGGTGACTGACTCTCCAGGTGCTGTGGGGAACGAGGTGGTGGTGTCAGTGGTCGTAATAGAGTCCCACCCGTCCTCAATTCGTCGTTCCACCTGATAGCGAACTGCGCCAGGCACGGGGGTCCAGCTGACGGAGTACAGGGCGGATTGGCCCACTCGTACCGGCGCACTGAACCCGGCGGGCCGGTCCAGGCGCTGCTGATGGCTGACAAACAGATCAGGGCGGCCAACAGTGTCCAGCATTGAACTCACCTGTGAGGGCGTGGCGCAGCTCAGCACAGTGTCCTCAGTTAGCTGCCGCGGCGTTGGGTCTGAGGACTCAGCGTAGAAGACCCGCCCGGTAGCTGAAGCAGAGACGGCGCTCCAGCAGTCGGCAGTATCGTTGGTTACTACGTCGACATCTCCGCCGGAAACACCAAGAGTCTGGTAATCCCGGTAGCTCTGTCCAGAGCTTGCGAGGTCGCTCTGCGCAGAGGCCACTGGCCTCAGCCGGGCCTGTGCAGCATCGTCTTGCTGAGCAGGAATGATGCTAGTGCTGAGGCCGATGGCTGAGGCAGCTACTATCCCAGCGATCAGGGTGCCCATCAGCACGGAGAGAAGGTCAACTGCGCCACGTTCGTCCCTGTGGAGTTTCACGGTGTGGTCTCCATTCTCCGCCGGGCAGCTCCGCCCAGGAGCGCAAGGCTCCCTGCACCGATGCTCAGTGCTAGAAGCACCCCGAAGATGGTCCACACCCACCACGAGCCTGAGCGCACAGCCTCTAGTGGTGCGGATGCCTGGGGTCCGGCGTGACCGGCAGCGATGATCAGCGGCTCCCCGTAGACCTGGGTTTCAGCGACCGCGATGTTGGAGACCGCTCTCTCGCCGGAAAAGTCCCGTGCGGTCACGCGGGCCTCGTTTCGGATGACACCGCCGTTGGTCGCCGGATTGCCGGCGGTAAATGAGGAGTGCTTGACATCCACAGAGATTCTGTCGCCTGGGTTCAGTGGCTGCTCGGAGGGCAGACTGAACCGTGGAGTTACTCCGTATGCGGATTCCATGGCCGGGTCCTGCAGCTGGACCTGGTGGTAGGTCTCATCGGAGTTGTTGGTCAGCGTGAAGCGCCAGTGGAACTTCTCCCCGCGAGCCAGATGATCCCTGCCTGATTCGGGTATCAGCTCTTTGATGAGATCCAGCCCGTGGCCGCCAGGGGCCACCACAGTCGTGGATGCGCGGAGTCGAGAATCAGCTCCAAAACGGTCGCTGCTCAGGGGCAGGCTAACCTCGGCTTCAGCCTGATTCACGAACTTCCCACCCGTGAACTCCGTAATGGGTCCACGGGTTTGAACAGTGACCTTCTCGCCGGGGAGAAGTTTGCCGTTGAAGTCAGACTCGTACACCGGGTCCACCAGGGCATCTACAACACTGGGTTCATCCCCGTGAGCACCGGAGACAGTGATGTTTCCGTCATTGATGATGGTGTAGGTGAAGATCGCATCCTCACCGTCCTCCAGGATGCCGTTGCCTGAGGCGTCCTCAGCGAATGCTGTCAGTTGTGCCTTGGGTGCGCGCCGGAAGGGTACGTCTCGGGACCAGTTGGTGGGAGTTTTTAGTTCCTGGTGCAGGCTGAGGGTTCCGGAGGTGAACACTGGTGCGCCGCTGGAGTTCAGCCGTGTTGGTGCCAATGCTTGCGTGCTGACCTCCAGTACCGCCTGATTCAGGTCAACTTCTTCCTGCGGCATCTGCGGGACGAGGTCTCGTGCGTCGATGGTGACGCGTTCGCCAGGCATCAGAGTTTGTGCCCCGAATGTCTGCTCGCGGTCGCCCTGTGTACCGGCGAAGGTCACTTCCGTGGCCCGAGAAGGCAGTCTCAAGGGCACGTTCCCGTTATTGGTCAGGGTGACATGGGAGGTGAGGGACTCGGCGGGGCCGAACCGCCCATCGACACGCTCCACCATCACTGGGTCGTCAGCGGCTGTCGGCTGTCCTCGGTGCCAGATCAGAGTATTCTCGTCGTTCTCCAACCAGGAACCTGAGTCGGTGAAGTCGATCTTGGCGTCCAGTGCCGGTACGCCGACGGTGCCCTCCCACATCGGATGGGTCAGCTGGGAGTCGGCAGCGCCTCCAGCCCAGGCGGCGGTAGCACTCACATTGTTGCGTAAGTCGGCGTTAGCCCGGGCGTTGGCGTTGACCTTCCAGGTGGCGTTGATGGTGAAGCTGCGCCCCGTGTTGAGGTTCCCGCTCCAGGTGTACCCCTTGGCTGTCTTGCGGACGCTACCTGTGCTGGGTGTGCTGACGTCGATGAGTTCAGCCGGCCCGTCGAGCAGATCGGTGATGTTTACATCGCTCAGGTTGAATGCGGAGGTGTTGCGAATGGTGATCCGCTGGGGGTAGGTCATCTCGCGATACCCGTAGTGATGGGGAACGACTGTGGAGCGCTCCACCTGTACCTGGGCATGCCCGACAAGGCCAGCACCGATACTGGTGCGATGGCGGCCATCTCTGCCCAGCGCCGGAATGCTGACGCGGTGACTAGTAACCTGATTTTCGAAGTCGGCCTTCCCCTGGCGAGAGGTGTATCCGAAGACAGAGTCTCCTCCGCGCAGGGTGAATCCGTCGAACACTCCGAGTCCGTTGTGAGCACGGCTTGTGAGCCATTCGACATCCGGCTCTACGTTGTATGTGCCCGCGGGCAGGTTCTGGATGGTCCACTTGCCCTGCGCGTTGGTGACAGCTCGCGGGACATGGATGCTCTCGGAGATGTCCAGGCCAGAGGCTGTTGTCCCGGTAATGCGCACTGGCGCATTGCGCACAGCGGGCTTTTTGCCGCGAGTGCCGTCGTGATTGTCACGGGTGCCGTCGATCCAGATTTCGCCCGCAGCCGAGCCTGAGCTGACCTCCATGGGCTGGGGGCTGCTACGCCCGGTGAAGCTGGTCACGGTTTCGTTCTGGACAACTAGGTCCACGTTGTAGATCAGATGCGGAGTGATCTGGTCACCGTCAGTGGTGGCGATCACCCCCATGGGGATTCTGACTTCTCGTGTTTGGCCAGGGGAGATCGTGCGGGTGAGCCGTATCGCTTGTACTCGGCTGGGGTCGTTTGGAACTGAGGTATACCGGGCGGATGAGAGCTGCGCCAGGGTGGAGTTCCGGTTGAATGCCTGAGTGGTCGCCTCTACAGTCCAGCCGGCGGCATTGAGGTTGCCCAGCATGACATTGGCGTCGCGGTGGCTGAGGACATTAGAGGTCATTCCAGCACGCGGGATGAGCACATAGGCGGTGATTGCAGCCGAGTGGAATGCTGTCTCGTTGCCGAAGGTCATTGTCCAGTGGTTAGTCTGGGCGGGACTACGGAACGGGTGCACTTCAGCCGTCTCGTTAGCGGCTCGTAGCGTGGCGATCATAGGCGTAGAGCTGTCGATGCGCATTGTGGTGCTGGCGTTGTTGTTTCGCCGCGACCCTTCTTTGGGCATACGTGAGCTGGTTTCGATGGTGCCTATGGTGGAGGCCTCGCGCGGAGTGGTGAGCATACGCAGCACAATCTCGTCCACAGCAGTGGGGTCGGCCAGGCGGTAGACCACGAAATTCCGTCCTACCTGGTGTGGCTGAGGACCAGCGGTGGTGTCGTGGTAGAGCATGGTCTCGCGGTCGAACTCCACCCGGACCTCCATCGGCCCTCGACTACTGGGTGAGTGCGGCTTGACCGTTACTTCGCCAAGAGCGCCACCGGCCACGGCGGCCTGGGACTCAACTTCGACCATGGACAGCGGGTCCACGATCGTCAGCTTCTCCGCAACGTGAGATCGGGGCTCCCGGGTGATTGTGGCAGTTCTGCGATACTCCGGGGAGCGAAAGAACTGGGCCAGGTTAGCTTCGCTGAGAGAATCGAATGCCTGCGTGTTGAAGTTCAGCGAGGCCTGTGAGGTCCAGACCCATGCCTGTCCCCGGTATCTGTCATTGGTAGGGGTCAGTGGAATCTGTGTGATCAAATCCCACCGTGTGGGCTGATCGGCGGCGATCATGAAACGGATCTGCTTCACCCCGGTGTAGATGCCCTCTCGCGCTTTCGCCGGATCGTTGTTGAACGAGGAGTGATTGGGGTTGCTGCGCCAGTTTCCTGAATCACAGGTGAGATCGTCTCCGGCTGCGGGTTTCGTATTGGAGTACTGGACTTCGAATCGTAAGTCACTGAAATCGAGATCACGCTGGGCACCAGAGATGTAGACCGGTCCAGTTGCGGGGTGGCGGCGGTTCTGGAGGGCCGACCCGCTTCCCGGGTGGTACTTCGTCTTAGGGTCGACAAGTGACAAGTGGTCTTCCCAGCTGACGCACTGGAACTGAGCCACCGCACCACCAACAGGCGCGGTCAAACGGTTGCCTGCCGCCCACATGGCGGTAGCCCCGGGCATGAGCTGGCCTTCACCGTCACCGAACTTGCTGGATCCGGGAAGACCCTCCCACCAGCTATTAAACCCAGGGCTAAAGATGGGGCCAGGTGTGTTCAGTGGGGAGGCCTTCCATGGCGAGGTGATGGCCTGGCGGACCTCCACATAGCCGTCGTCGCGTCCGAGTCCCGTTTCAGACCACTTTGGTGCCGAGCGCCATGGGCGGTTGGTCTCGTGTACTCCGACAGCACGCAGGGTCGGCTGGGATACCGTCACTGGGAGACGGTTCGCCCGGGGGCTAAAGGGGATCAGATCAGCTAGTGCTTGGCCAGGTACGAAGACTTCGATGTTGCGCGACCAGAGCATTTCGTAGTCCGGTCCATCGTAGTCAGGATCCTTGTGAGGAAGCAGTCCGTTGCTGCCGAAGCCGGTGCGCGTCGGAACGGTCCATGCAGACGTCTCAATGTTGGTGCCATCCAACACGATCTTCTGCGTCCGCGGATCCGCAGTGAACGTCAGGTCAGCGGAGTTTCCGAGGAACGCTTCATCAGGATTTCCGCTGCTCGTGTTGAGCGTGTGGTTGGAGATCGGTCGAGTGTTGCTGAGGAACAAGTGAGGCATGTAGTAGGTGTAGGCATCACCGTGACTGCGCTGGCGATCGACCCAGGGCTTAGTGCGGGTGACACCCGGGAAGTAGACCTCATCGGGCTTCCAGTCGAAGCTGATCTCAGAGCGTGACCAATCCAGGGGCTGATTACCGTACTGGCTCGGAGTAGTGAGAATAAAGGGGTCGGTGAGTCGCCAGTACCGGACCATCTCAGTTTCCGGATGAGGGTGCCGGTTCTCTGTCCCTTCGAGGGCCGGCCACGCGGTGCGATAGTTGACCCCTGGCCAGCTGTGGCCCTCATGCAGCTCGGAGTGCGGACCAAGGGCGATACGCGCCTGAGAGAAGACCGCAGGGAGACGGGTGTAGCTGGTGCTGGCCACAGGGACCTCATCAGCAATGGTCTGTGCTTGGACAGTGAACCGGTGCCCGGGAGGCAGCTCGGGACGCACTTTGGCGTCAATCCAGACCGAAGCGTTGGTGTATCCGGCACCGGTGCTGCCAAGGTCGCATACGAGTACCTGTTCGCGCAGACTTTCCCACGAGGTGGCGGTGATTGGGGTGTTCCGGGAGGGCTGATCACCACGGTTGTTCAGTGAGGAATCGGGGCCACAGTGCGCGGGAATGTCCTGGACTTGCAGGCCCTTGGGGATCTTGAATTCCACTGCGGAGGACGAGGATGCCCGGTCGATCTGAGCGCTGGCGATGAGCCGCACGGTTGAGTTAGTCAACAGCCGGTTGGCTTCGCGTGCCTCAGGTGTGCGGAGTTCGTGGCTGAGGGAGATCGAGCCGGTGTTGGCGTGTGCTGGCTGCGCAGAGTTGAAGGGCACGCCTGTAAGCACGCTTGTCACCACAATGGCTACAGCAGCTGCTGTGGCGAGCGTGCGGCGCATGATTCGGGACTTTACTGGGCGAGCAGTCACTATGAGCTCCTAGGACGACGCGGACGCCTCCGGTACGACTGTTGGATATCTGCTTCAGTGCTCCCCATGTGCATCTGACCGAGTTTGTTCGCATCGGTCCTGGTGAGACCGGTTAGCTCTGCTGTATGGCAGCGCCCAGTGCGGACATCTGCTGCTCTATCGGTAGCTGGGGGTTGTAGCCCACAACTGCGATTCGTTCCTCTTGGAGGATCACCGTCTTGCCGTTGAGGTGGATTGCCGCCTTGTGCACTTCTCTCGGTGCCCCCTGCATGGCAATGATGTTTGGCCGACGGGGGTCCAGTCGTTCGGGGATTTGGTTGGCCGACACGATGGCTAGGGTCCAACCATGAGTCGCTTCATCAGCGACAGGCGGCTCAGGCTTCTTGCGTGCTTTCGGCGCAGTTGGGGCCTTGGCGACGTCCTGCGTCGGCGCGGGTGCAGAGGAAGGCTCCTCTCTAGAAACATCTGTGTCGAGGACTTCAAAGAGTCCTGCTGGAGAGGGCTCGTCGCTGACCAGGGTGGGGTCAGGGATGAGCCAAATCTCGGAGACCTGACCTTCACGGGTGATCCGGGGCTCCGCATCCTCGTCGTCGCCATCAGGCTCATCGACAATGGTCTTGACCGTACCTGAGACCACGGCCAATTCGCCCGAGCGCAGTTCGCGCCCGTAGCGGCTGACCATCCTTTGGTAGGTATCAGCCCACAGGACCAGTCTCATGCTTTCGGAGTCTTCAATGGCACCAAAACCCATTCGCCCCACGCGGGTGGAGCGAGAGCTGAGCTCAGTGATGATACCCACGTGGCACATCCTGTAGGCGTCTGGGGCCAGGTCGCCGAGCCTGTAGACCTCTCCCCCGACGATGTCATCCATGTCGTAGTAATCATCATCGGTCAGCACGTTCAGGGTTGGTTCGCCCACGATCGTGCCCAGAACTTGGCGCTGGCGAGCGTCCAACTCGACCTGTCCGAACTCTTCCTCCATTGGCGGGATGTGACCGGCAGCCTTGACTGCTTCGACGGTTTTCAGCAGGCCTCGGCGACTACCGAAGCTGTCACACGCGCCGGAGTCGATGAGAGCGCGAAGTGCAGTGACGTTGAGTCCTTCGACCCGCTGCGCAAGGGCTGCGAGACTCTGAAACGAACCACCGCGTTTTCGCTCGGCAACGATGGATTCTGCTGCTGCTCCTACGTTCTTGATCTGGGCGAGACCCAGGCGGACGGTTCCGTCCTCAGCGGTGGTTCCGGCATCGGAGAGGTTGATGTCAGGCGCAGAGACGACTATGCCTTCGGCCCGGAGGTCCGCGAGCATCCTCAGACGCTTGTCTTCCTTGTTGGTGGTCGCAATCATTGCCGCGGCGTACTCCACTGGGTAGTTCGCCTTCAAGTAGGCGGTCCAGTAGGCAAGCATCGCGTAGGCGATGGAGTGCGACTTGTTGAAGGAGTACTCTGCGGAGCCTTTGATGAACTCCCAGACATTATTGGTGGTGCTCTCTGAGAATGCTGGCGAGACGACAGCGCCAGTTTCGTCGGTGATCTCCTGGGGTGCACCCTGCTTCCACCACTCGTAGCACTTGTCCATCAGCTCTTGCTTCTTCTTGCCGATGGCCTTACGCAGTGTGGAACGCTGAACGTCGTCGAATCCGGCAATCACTTGGCCCAGACGCATAGCCTGTTCCTGGTAGACCACGTTCTGGTAAGTCTCGCCGAGTACTTGCTCCAGCGCTGCGATCTCGTCAGAATCACGAGTCAGGCGGTCGTAGCTCTCAGGGGTCCGCCCGTGTTTCTTGCTGGCGTAGTCTTTCGGCATACCTGCGCTGATGGGGCCGGGCCGGTAGAGCGCTACAGCGGCGGAGAGGTCGTTGAGCTGATCCGGCGCGATATCGCGGATCACTTCAGTCATACCCTCGGAGTCAGCCTGGAAGACCCCCTGGGTACGCCCCTCCTGCAGAAGCTTGTAAGCAGCCTGAACCTCAGGAAGGTCAGCGTCGGCGTCCGGGTGTGGGATGTCGTAGACGGACCGGGGTGCCGTCTCAATCTCGGCAAGGTACTCGAATGTTTTGTCGATGTAATCCAGGTTCTGCAGGCCCAGGAAGTCCATCTTCAAGAGGCCGAAGCTCTCGGTGTTCTCACCATCCCAGGTAAGAACCCAGGGGTCCTCGGGTCCAGCATTCTTGAGCGGACGCATAGGCACCATGTCCATTAGCGACTCATCCGAGATAACGAAGCCGCAGGCATGGACTGACTCGGAAGTGGATACGTCCTGGAAGCTCCAGGCCAGGTCCACCAAATGCTCACCTAGGAGGCGACCCTCGTACTCGGGATGATCAGCCTCAGGGGAGGCATCGACGGCTTCCCAAAACTCTTTCTTCGCGGGAGTGTCAGTGATTCGCTCATCAATGGTGCCCAAATCTGAGGGCAGGAGGGACTTGGCAGCGTTGATTTCGACAATGCCCGCCAGCTTGTTTCCCAGCTCAAAGACCGCCCGACGCTTAGCAGAGGCCGCTGCCGCCTCAGACTTGGTCATGCCTTTGGGTTCGTATGGCTGAAGCGTGCGAGCGGCACCCTTCAGTGCCCCCTTGGTCTTGATCTTGCCAAAGGTTCCGATCTGGGCGACGTTGGCAGCCCCGTAGACCCTCTGGCAGTAGCGATGGATACGCCAGCGGTCTCGCTGCGGGAAGTCGGAGTCGATATCGGGCAGACCCACACGTCCACGTTCCAGGAATCGCTCGAAGAGCAACCCGTAGTCCAGGGGTTCGACATCGGTGATGTAGAGGCAGTAGGCCGTCACCGCGCCGGCGGCGGACCCGCGACCGGGACCGGTCGTGATGCCCTCCTCGCGGCAGAACCGCATGATGTCGGCGTAGATGAGGAAGTAATCGGCGTAGCCCATCTCAGTGATGACGTCGTACTCGTGCTCAATGCGCTCGACTAGCTCTTCATCGTCCTCCCAGTCCTCTCCGTAGCGGTCGGCTGCACCAGCGACGATGAGATCCCAGAAGTGCTCTTCGGAGGTGACGCCATCAGGCAGAAGAGGAAACTTCGGTAGGCGCACTTGTGGCTCTGGCACAGTGTCCTCAGCAACGCTGTCAGCAATGAGCTGAGTGTTCTCCACAGCTTCCTGCCACCAGTCGTCCTCGCGGACGGCTCGCATTTCAGCTTCAGATTTGTAGTGGTAACCATGACCGTTGAAGACGAACCGTTGGGAAGCGGGAGTGTTCAGGTTGGACTTGGTGCCATCAGCCAGGAACGCCTCGTGTGCGTGGCATTCATCCTCGTGGAGGTAGTGGGAGTCGTTGGTCGCCACTACCGGGAGATCGAACTCATCAGCGATGTCCAGCAGCTCGTCGAGCACGAAGAGTTCCGATTCGATGCCGTGGTCCATGACCTCCACGTACACGTTCTCAGTTCCGACCGCGTCGATGAGTGTCTCCACGGTTCTGCGTGCTTCATCCCGCAACCCGTCAGCTTTACGCCCCTGGGGGTCATCGCAGAATTGGATCTGAGCCAGTGGGGTGCAGATGGGAGAGGCAAGGCACCCGGTGAGGACAGTCAGCCCCTCCCCCAGTTCTTTGAGCAGCTCGAAGTCGATAGCCGGGTGCTTGCCGATCTTGGTCTTCTGAGACTCATTGTGCAGGCGTATGAGGTTGTGCCAGCCGGTGCGGTTTCTGGCGAGGATGGTCAGGTGGTAGTAGGACTTCTTCTTGGTACGCCGGTCCCCGGCATCTTCGACCTTGTCATCACCATCGCCCATGCCGTCATCAGCGAAGACGGTCATAGTCTGGGGATCGTGTCGCGAGCCGATGGCCACGTACGCCTCGATGCCCGGGATGGGCTTGATGCCCTTGCTCTTGCATTCAGTGCTGAAAGCCCACAGACCGGCAAGTGAACCATGGTCGGTAATAGCCGCGGCCTTGAACCCGTGCTCAGCTGCAAGCCCGACGGTCTCTTTTAGGCGTGCAAGTCCATCTAGGAGGGAGTGCTCGGTGTGGACGTGCAGGGGGACATACGACATGGTCTCTACTGCGGCCGCACTGAGCGCCGGTATCGTGCCAGGTCTTTGCGCTCCTGAGGACGCAGACCTCCGAACACGCCATTGCGGTCACTGTCTGAGGTCTCCACTTCCAGAGCGAAGTCCAAGCACTGCTTCTTGACCGGACAGGTGCTACAGATTTTCAGTGCAGCATCATACGTCTCAGGATTGTTGATATTACGAGAGGGAAAGAACAGCTCCAGGGGTGCATCCAAGCAGGCTGCTCGATATCGCCACGGGCTTTCCCGGTCGGCGGTGTCAGGGACAGGCTCTGGTGCGCTCTCACTGTCTGTTAAGCGCCAGATCCCCTGGGAGTCCTGGACCAGTCGCTTCTCGGGTGTGGCCGGTGCGTGCATGGTGGACATTGCGGCCGCATCAAATCAGGGCGACGTCGGGCTCTGGGCCTTAAGTCAGCGATATGCGCTCCGCAGAGGAGGACATTCAATGTCCTAGTCATCGAATTGCTCCAGCAGATCCATGGCGGCCCGCTCCTGCGCGCTGAGCTCACCCCGGGCTTACCGCGAAGTCAGCATCAGACATTTCCAGGGTCAGTTCCCCGCAGGAGGTGGGCATTGACGGCCCTTGCACCATGATGGTGGAAGCTGGGTCCCATGCGTGCAGGGCGGCAGCAACACCTTCTGGAGAGAGACCAGCAGCATAATGTTCTCCACTGACTGGGATGATGCTGCCGTTGATGATGGCCGCGTACGCCGCACGAACAATGTCCTTGTCTCCTAGTAGCCTCTGCCCATCACACCAAGCGGCACGCCCGTCGAAGGTGTTGACTCGGATGCCGTTGAGTGAGGTGGCCGCGGTAATACTGACCATCAGAGTCCTCCTGGTCCGGTTCGTCCCACTGTGGCCAGCGTGCCCAGCACGAAGGCGCGATACTCTTCATCTGCGCGGTGCCGGCCTACTCCGACAAGCCCGCCGTATCCGCCCCCGTAGAGCGCTTCCATGCCGCAACTCATAAGTTCGAAGGCCTGGTTGTCTACGCGTTTTACCGAGTAGTCCTTGCCCATGTATGCGGAAGGGAATCCTCCGTCACGGTAGTACTCGCCCTGCAAGCCTGGAATCCGGGACAGTTCGTGGTCCTCGGTTCTGCGCTGATAGAACGCTCTTTCAGCCTGGGAGAGTCCGGGGACCGAGTACTCCATGCGGTGAGTGAGCTCATGGGCCGCACTGCGCAGTGTGGGCGCGACTCCGGGCAGCCCATCCTCCGCAGTGACTGCGATCTCTGGGGCAATGTGAATCTCTTCACGAGACATACGGTGCTCCTTGCGGCGCCACCCCGGATCTGCCTCACCAGTAGGATCAGTCCACCATTCCCACCCAGTACCGCGTGGACGTTCGTCGTGGTTGCGGTAACTGTAGTCACGTTCGTAGGACACCTCCACGTACGCCGGGCGCACTCGCCTGCCCAGTGATGCAACCTCAGAATTATGCTCGTCGATCTGAGTGGAGTTCAGTTCCGGCCAGTCCTCGACAGTGATGGGCGTATCTGGAAGTGGACGATATTCCACATAGGGACTCGTGGAGCGTCCGGATTTCGGGTCGTATAGCGTGCGAGTGATATCCCCTTGGATGAGTGTTGACAGTGGACGCTTCTTCTTCACCTCGTGACGCTTCAGGTCGTTGTAGTGAACCCGCTTCTTGGGCCAGAACTTGGCAACGGGCGCACTGTTGCGGAAGGTGTTCATGGTCCCTATGGTGGTCACGCGCTGTTGGCTCGTTCCGATCCGCTCGTTGGAGGCTTTCACCCAGTCGGCGGGGAAGATCTGAGCTGCATCCTGGAGGGCCGCGACGGCTTTCGGTTGGGATCGCTCATGGAAGGTGAGGTCTCCCCCGGTTTCGCGTACTTCGGCTACGGCTTCTCGATACCCTGCCGCCAGTTTCGCCAGGTCCTCGCGGGATTCATCGTCCACCCCAGCCTGGATGAGGTTCACGTGGCGTTGAGCCTTACGGTTCTGGTACCGCTCCACTTCCTGACTGACATACTCAACTGCCGCCAGAGAAGGTGGTGTACCAAGCTCATCCAATAAAGCCCCGGTGTCCTTCAGTAGCGCGATGGACTTCGAATCCCCGTTCTCGGCCTGGAACTCGATTGCCATGAGCTTGTGGGCGTACTCCCACTCCCCGTTCTCGCGACTGAGTTGGTGAAGTCTCACGTTCCCTCCGCACTCTTCGCGGGATTTCACCAGTTGGTCGGCCTGATCCGCGGCAGCCTGAGCCTGACGAAGTCGTTCCGCATGACGCTGCCGGGCCTGCTCTGAGGTCATGCCGGCTAGTTCCTCGGCTCGTGCTGCGACTCGCTCCCCTACGGCGACAATTGCCCGATCCTCACCTCCGAATTTATCGATGATCCGCTGCTTAGCCGCATAGAGTTCTTCGTGCTCCCCCTGCTGGTACCGACGATGCTGCCAGCTCAGGGCAGCGTTGATGTCGACGGCGACGGAATCAACGAAGGAATGGTACTCGGCTGCTGAGTGGTTAATGGAGGTCTCTGGCGTGCTTAGAGTCATATCCTCGGTGATCCCCCACAAGTCGGGGGTCTCCGAGATTCCCGGGTCCAGACTGATGACGGATTCACCGGCGGTGGTGGATGCGCTTTTTGCTTGTGAGGCACCGCGAATCTTGTGCTGGTTGGTGCCGCGTCCGCCGCCAGTTTTACTCATGGTGTTACCTGTGGCCGGGGCTGGTTGAATAGTCCTAGGTGGCACGCGTTCGCTTTGCGCGCCGGGCGCGTGAGACTGCGGCGACACCTAAGAGGATCAGAATCAGCGCGAGGCCGGCCAGCACAAGGGTCGTGGCACCGGTGGGCGGAATATTGTCCGTAGGCGCGGCGACTGGGGAGTTGTCGCCCTCAGGTGTGGTTCCTGGGCCTGATGGGCTCGCCGAGCGGGCGTCTGCCGAACCTGATGGGGCGTGAACTGTGCCGCTGGATCGGGGTGTTGGTGCCGGTGCATCCTCCGGCGAGGCCGGTTGGCTCGGTGGGACGACCGCTATCGCATCTCCAGTGCCCTCGATGTGGACTGTGGCACGAGTGGTCTGCCCCTGATGAGCATCCGCGCCTGGGGTCACCCAGAGTCGCAGGGTGTGTGGTCCACTTGTCGGGTCAAAACTCAAGTGCGTGTTTTGCTGATGCTGAACATGGCTAGCTACGGGGACATAGACACCATCGGAGCACGATGAAACTGCTGTCTTTTCGGCATCCTGGATCCTCGCCGGAGAGGCATTGGGCGCAGCGGGGAAGTCGCCCGGGCATAGAGCCATGGCGATATCCAATGGTTTGTCACCGTCGAACTCAACGCCCAGGTCCACCCGGCCCACCACGCCGAAGGTCTCCACGGATATATCCCATTCCGCTGTCATGGAGGGGTTGAGGTTGCTGAACAGCTCTGGCGAGGTGGTCGAGACGACACGAACATTGTCATTCTCAATGACCTCTGTGCTAAGCGGCGTCTGCGCGCTAGGTGCCGCCAGGAGCGGAATGATCAGCAGGGCGGCAAAGATGTTACGCACGTGCATCCTCCGTGGCGGGGTTCACTTGTTCTGGCGGCTTGCGCTCAGAGCCCTCCGTTCGCGGCCAGAATGCCCAGGCCACCAGGAGAGACGCGACGATCGCGATAAGCATGAGAACGCGAGGGTTGGACAGCTGTGCTACGAAGGGAGCGATCCCAGGAATGTGAGCCATCGTTGCCTGGGCGGTGCTCACGACGTAAGGGCGAGAGTCCGGCGAGTCATTGGCATCACCTTGCATCTCGACAACTGCGACATGCCCGGCCTTCACGTCCTCGACAGTCAGCTCACGTTCAACATCAGCTCTACTGTCAGTGCCGGTAGTGCCAAAAGTGAGCTTATGCTGCCAGTCTCGTTCACCATCGGTGGTCCAGTATGTGTGACCCTGATGGAGAAGATCGCGTACTGTCTCGGGATCGTTGACCGCTATGACGCGGTGAGTCACCGGCATGTTCATGTCGGGGGTCTGGACAGTGAGGACATCACCGACGTTGATTTGTTCGGCATCCACCTCAGTGGTGATCGTCATTGAGCCAGCAGGAATGCTGGGCTCCATTGAGCCGGTGCGGAAGAGGATCAGAGAGATGCCCATGCTGTGAGCCAGAATCGCCATCACCACTGAGGTGGCTCCAAGGAAAGCCATCGACCACAGCAGCGTGTGAACCAAGATTTGGGCGATTCGTCTGAGCGTCTTCAATGTCTCTCCGGTGCGTTGGTTCATTTTAGGGGTGGAGCGCCCCGGGCGGACACGGTGTCCGTCGGTGAGGGAGCCTCGGCCCGGGGATTATGGCGGTTGGCCGGGGCGCTCCAGGGCTATTGCGGCCGCACTGCGACCGGCTGCGCCTAGTCGGTGGCGATCTGCTGAGTCGCCTCGAAGGTCCAGGTGGCTTCGGCGTCCAGTCCCTGCGGGGCCGGTACGGCAACTCCGTTGACCTCAACCTCGTGCAGCTTCTTCACCTGCAGGGTGAACTCCCGGACCTCATCAACATCGAGGTTCTCGAAGTCATTGAAGGTGATTGGGCCGTCCTCGGAAAGATCGGAGTCCAGTACGATGTCACCCTCTTCGGCGAGGACGGTGTAGGAGTAGTAGGAGAGGTCGCCCTCACCCTCAGTGTCCAGGTTGATGCGAATAGCGGAGTCATGGGTGGTTTCCTCCGAGAGAGCCAGAGCGAAGTCCACGGTGCGAACATCGCCAGGTGCCCAGGTCACTGCGTCGGTATGCAGGGAAGACATGGACAGCTCTGCACGCGAGCTATTGTCGCTGCGCCAGTTCCATTCACCGTCTGGTGACTGTGTGGTGGCGATCTGCAGGTCGAAGGCACCACCAGAAAACTCAGCACCTACGGACTCGGAGTCCTGCCAAAATGCCAGGGTGAGCAGTGAGCCAATACCGAGTGCTGAGGCCAGGCCGATTACGGCAGCCTTCTTCTTCCGGGAGGTGCTCTTCGTCGATGCGGTTGTGGTCAAAGCTAAACCTTTCACGGGGTGCCTGTGTGAGCTGGCACGGCGGATTGAACGGACGTTCTGGGTCCGTTGCCTTCTCCCATGTGCACGAGCAGACGAAAGAACCCCCGCACTCGAAGATGCAGGGGTTCTTTGCTCTAATGCGGGCTGTGATTAGGCCGCGCGGCGGGTGGGCCGGGAGCGAGTCGGGCGGGACGTGCTGGACCCGGATCGGCTGGATGTGGAGCGGGAGGTGGTGCTGCGTCCTGCCGAGCGAGTGCCCGAGCGGCTACCGGCACGGCGAGGTCGTGCAGCCTCCTCGTCTTCCTGCTCATCATCGTTGTCCTGCTCGTCCTGGTCCTCGAACTTCTCGTCCTCATCACGACCACGACGACGCTTAGGACGCTTGGATCCGCCACTGGAACCCTCAGAGAGGACTCCGAAGCGGGTGGAGAGTCCGAGTTCGGCTGCCCGGAGAGCGGGGATCTGCTTCTCCAGCTCCTCATCGTTATTGGTGATGATCACCTGGTCCCGGGTGCCCACAGTCACTGCAGCAATGACAGTGGGGTTCTTCCCGTGCTGGTCACGGTAGGCCTCGCAGTCGGCTGCGAAGTTCTCGATACCAGCACGGCGGTCGGCGGTAACTTCAAAGTACTCAGTTTTCACAGTCTCCCAGTCACCGTCGTCATTGCGACGACGAATATCGTGAGCGACGGTGAAAACACCGAAGACGTCATCTTTGCCCTCATTGAAGAGGCGAACTGCGGGCTGGTCTTTCTTGGCGGCAATGTTGCCGGTGATGACAGTAGTCATATCAGTTCCTTTTCTCATATCTGAGTGTTGTCACCATCGGATGGTCCGTTGGTGCGAGCGTTTGCTCACTCCTCATTGCGGCCGCACCAACGATCAGCCTGTATTCACCGGCACCGATATGGACGCTGCGGAGCGCAGCTGCAGCCATCTGACCTCGTCACTTCGCGGCTCCGGGGCATCCGCCCCACCAGCGCGGCGCTCGGTGAGCAGGGTGTCGCTGAGCTCACGGGCAGCGTTGAGGTCGATGAACTTCGAGTCTGCCTCGCCTTCGATCCCCGATGGTTGGCACAGGACGTGCTCAGGGAGGCGGTCCACGCCCGCCTCGGGGATGCTGACCGTGTCAGCCCACATATCCGAAACCTCATTGTCAATGTGCTTGCCGTCGCGGTTGTAGAACGCAGCAACTTTCCCTTTCTCGGTGGAGACCTCCGCGACGACGGCGTTAATGGGGGCTTCGTGTCCGATCCTGGCTGCCACATGGGCGTTGTGATGCCTGGCCGTGGACGCAACGAACCGCTTTTCGTCTTCGTCCGTGAGCTTCTGGTACTGCTGATTGGCCGCGGAGATGTCTCCCAGGTGGCGCACCAGGTCTTGGGCGCACAGTGCCTCTTCGGAGTAGTGCCACCGACCTTTCTCCGCACTGTCATCGTCCAGTCTGCGGCGCTGCGCCGGTTGGAGAGTCAGCCTCGGGTTGTCCGTGGTGCGATGCTTAGCGATCGCGGACTCCAGCGCATCGCGTTCATGGAACTGATTCCGGATGTCGTAGCGTATGCCGAGATCCGTATGCTTGGTCTCGTAGAGTTCGTCAGTGAAGCCCTCGATATTGACTGTCTGCGGGTCCACACCCAGACGGTCCTTGAGGAAGTACTCCACGTCCTCATGAAGATACTCACCGGTCGATTCCGGAGGCAGCATCGCTGTGCTCCTGGAATGCCCGCAGAGCGGCTTGAAGTCCTCGGAAACCCCCAGTGAGACCTGAGACTCGCCAGTGGTGCCGGTGGTCTTCTTCGCCTGGGAGGTGCCTTTGATCTTGTGCTGGTTGGTGCCGCGTCCGCCGCCTGTTTTGCTCATGGTGGTGACTGTGGCCGGGGCTCAACGATGAGCTAGGACGCTTCCTCTGCGATGGAGTCCATCGCGTCGTACGCGTCGTCGATGTCCTCGTACCAGACGGAGTCGCCGCCGACTTTTTGGCCGTTGCGCTCCTCGTGGACATAGAAGCCATCGTCGTCCGCCTCGACGCTCACGGTGACCCGCTCGCCAGTTTCGCTGTCGGTGACGCTGCGGGATTCGACAATCTCCTCGGAGCGGAACGGGCGATGGGTGGCGCGCCTCTGCAGGCTGCGGGTCTCTGCGCTGCGTGCCGGAGGAACCTCCGCACCGAAGTCGCGACGCTCCTTCATGAGCCTGTCGCTGAGGTCACGGGCGGCGTTGAGGTTGATGAAACGGGCATTCTCTGACTTGGCGCCGCCGGGTAGCTCGGGTGTGCAGGTGACATCCTTTGGGAAGTGGTCGATGCCCGCGTTGGGGACAGCGAATGTCCCGATGGTCTTGCGGTCGGGGGTGTGCTCGATCGTGTTGCCGTCGCGGTCGTAGTAGGCGCTGATCTTCCTGCTGTCGGCATCAATCTCCACGATGGTGGCATTGGGTGGAGCGTCGAAGGCGATGCTGGCGGCAATATGGCCGTTGTGTTCGTTCGCCATCTCGCGAACGTTGGAGTGCTCGCGCTCGGGAACGCTCGCCCATTCCTGCTCAGCCTCGGCGGCGTTTCCAAGATAGCCGCCGACCTCGTACCAGAGTGCCTCCTCCTGCTCATCGTGCCAGGAGTTCCGCAGGGCAGAGTCGGAGGCGAGATGCTCGCGTTCGGAGTCGCTCAGTGCCGGTGCTGTGGGGGTCGTGATCTCGTGGGCCAGGGTGCCGGCCTTTTCTGCAGGGGTGCCTTTGTGCTTGGGGTGGTAGCGCCAGGCCAGCACTGCCATATCGACAGCGTCCTCCAGGCTGACATCGTCGCGCAGCTGCTCTTCATGGAAGGGGCGGCTTCCCAGGTCGCCGTCCTCCCAGCCCTTGTCGTGCTGCCAGATCTCTACCCGGTCCTTGTGGACGTCCACAGTCACTGGGTAGTGGCCGTCGTACTCACCGATGCCGATGTAGTCGGTCTCCGGGGTACTGTGCACGCCGTCGCGTCTGACCGGCACGTCTCCGAAGCGCTCAGCGAGCGCACCAGCGACCCTTTCGGCGCTGATGCTGTCCTTAGCAGGGGCGGACAGGCTAATACTGGACTCCCCCGATGTGCCAGTGGCCTTCTTCGCCTGAGAGGTGCCTTTGATCTTGTGCTGATTGGTGCCGCGTCCGCCGCCTGTTTTGCTCATAGTGGTGACTGTGGCCGGGGACCACGTCAGCCACGGACTAAGCGATCAGCCGCGTCCACTTTCAGTCGCGTATCCAGAGCGTTCATGGATACTGGCGTACAGCGCCGCCTGGCGGGCGTAGGCCTGTTGAAGGTTTCCGGGCTGGCTAGAGTCTTGTCCTGTGCTTCCCTGCTTCTGATTTGCTGCGACGACGCTCCAGAACGTCTCGGGGTCTTCAGCGACGGCGAAGCTGCCGGACTCATCCCGGGTGATGATCCTCTCCGCGATGGCATCCAGGTCGTGGTTGTCAGCCTCGTCGCCGAGAACTTCGAGGATCTCCCGCTGGACGGCGTCGGCGTGCGTGTCGTATCGACGCTGTGAGGTCTCTGCTGTCGTTTCGCCGAAGCCGTAGTCGTCTGCCCCACCGTTGAAGTTCTTGGACCATGGAGAGGTTGCTGCGTCGTCCTCTACTCGCTGGATGTCGCGCCAGTCGGCACCGATAATCGGGGTGAACTCCGCGGCGGGTTGGGCGTTAATGCGTCGCCCGTCCTGGGAGAGTGTGTTCGCTTTAGCGATTGTGGTGAAGGTGCTCTTGTCATCTGGGTATCCACTGGCACCAATGAAGGCGAGGTTGCCTGAGTCCAGCAGGCGGTTGGATTGGTCGCGGGCCTGCTCGATCGCGTGGGCGCGATCTTCGACCTCATCCGGGGAGGCGAACTCGTAGCTGCCGGACTGCAAGGTCTCATCGTCGCGCCACACTCGGTAGTAGGCGGTGCCGTGGTAGCCGGTGGCCTCTGATCCGGTCACCGCATGATGGACCTCGACCTGGGCAGGCAGGCCCTCGCCGGTGTAGTAGTGCTGCTTGGCGGAGTAGATGGCTGCTGCGTCGGTGTCGCCGCTGATCAGTTCTTCCGGAACGACCTCTGAGAGCGGAGTGTTGCGCTTGAAGTCCCGCCCGATGCCGCCGACAACGGGGCCTTCGGCACGTGCGAAGTCGTCAATGGCGAAGTCCCCCATCGGGGCCTCGGCATCAGACTCGGATGCCTCAAGTGCAGAGTTAGCCACTTGCTGGGTGATCTTCTCTTTAATGAACCGCTCTGCCGCTTGCTGGCCGGCCAGGTCCATATCGTCGTGGGGCGAGACCTCGCCATACTCGTAGTAGCCGACATCCTGGGATCGTACGGTTACTGTGCCGGTGGCGCCAGCGGTAACCTCAAACCTCGGAATGTTCGCATCCTCGCGTTCGATGATGTAGGTCTCTGCTTGAGTGTCCGGATCGTCCACATAGGGATCAGCGTCAGGTCGAGAGATCCAGTCTGAGCCTAGGGAGTCTGCAATCTCCTGGGCGATGTCGTGAGTAGAGATGGGCGCCGGGCCGCTGCCCACTAGCTCCACAGTGGATTCACCCGCTGTGCCGGTAGTCTTCTTCGCCTGGGAGGTGCCCTTGATCTTGTGCTGGTTGGTGCCGCGTCCGCCGCCTGTTTTGCTCATGGTGGTGACTGTGGCCGGGGTTAAGTTCCAGAGTGGGTCGCCACGTCTGGACAGGTGCCGCCGGTCTGTTGTCGTCGCCGGCGGTTGGCATTGTCCTTGACCTGGATGGAAAGCTCGACAAATTCGCCACCGATGTTCTTCTGGGTGTCGTCGTCTCCGATTATTGAGAGGATCTTCGCCATTGCGGCGGCGCGACGAAGCGTGTCGTCACCATCCTTCTGAGGCCCTTCGGGTTCAGGGGCGCTCAACTCCACACTGGACTCTCCCATGGTGCTGCTCGCCCTCTTCGTCTGAGATGTGCCTTTGATGCGGTGCTGGTTGGTGCCGCGCCCGCCGCCGGTCTTGCTCATATGACTTACTCTATGTCGCCGATGGCGGGGATGGCGCAGCGCTCCCATCGTTGACGCGCGGCGGAGTACTCCTTCCAGTTCTCGCCGGCGTTAATACCGAGATCAGCCTTAGCGAGGTTCTCCTCATGCTGAGCGCGCTGGGCAGGGGTGAGCGCGTCCTCTACCACTCCACAGAGCCGGTGCCTGCCGGACTTGCCTGACTCTGAGGCCTTGAAGATGTTCTCCGATGCATCGGGGAAGATGGATTCCTCTGAGCTGGGGTGTGCGAAGTCGGCACTCCATTCTTCCCGCGCCCGGCGGTTGTAGTTCCTGGCGGCGGTGCGGCCCTGGTTGGCGAAGTCAGGGTCTCCGCGGTACTCCGCGCCCACTGGAGCGTTCTCCAGGGCACGTTCGACACTGGCAGCCTCAGCCACCTTGTACTGTGGAGTGCCCTTGATCTTCTGAATCTGCTCAGAGGTGAGCTTCTTGCTCCAGCCCTCCAGTGTGGGGCTGAGGACCGGACCAGAGTTCACGGCGTTGGTCACGTCGTTGGAGTGGGCGCGCCAATGGTCGAAGACCGGGCCTTCGTGGCCGGTGTCGCCAGCCTCGCGGATCATGCCGTAGTCGCCTGTGGCTTTCATGCAGGAGACAGCGTGCTGGGTCGCCATGGATCGAATAGTGCGCTGCGCATGGTACGGGTCCGCAATCTCGACAGCGTCTTGCCGGATCGCCGCTGCCGACATTGAGGCTGACTTCGCCAGGTTCTCATGGACTTTCTTCGGGCCGCGCCTGCGTCGATCATCGAAACTCTGCTGGTGCTTCGTGAGGTCCATGTGGCGGTACCCGGGGGCAGGCTCACGTTTAGCCGGGCTTAGCAGCGGCCCGGTGTTGGGGGTGGACTCGGCAACACGCACTTGAACGTCTCCGCGCCTCATTTCGGCACCGGTGACCCGAGAGTACTCGCCAGTCTCAGAGGTGACCGAGATGTAGATGTCCTCACTGGTTCCTTCTGATGTGGCGACCATACGCGTGCCGCGCATCTCCACGTGCCCCGTCATGGTGCTGCCGTCTGCGCGAGTGACGGTCACCCGATCACCGCTGTTCGGCCATTCGCCGCTCAGTTCGCCGCTGAAGGCTCCATCGGTGGCCCGCTCTTCGGCTTCGAGCATGGCCCGACCCTTGAAGTAGTGGGTTTCGCCTGTCTCTTCGTCGTAGATGCTCTCGATGTGACCTGTGGAGGCCATCTCGCCGATGTAGTTGAGAATGTCGGCACCGCCCAAATTCTCAGTATCCATGCCGATGTTGCGGGCGGTCTCCATCAGCACTTCTCCGCCGATACCGTCGTCTGCGCCGAGATAGGCCTTCTGGAAGTCGTCGATGTCCCTGTCTAGCGCCGGACCCGCGAGGGTCTCATCACCCTTGCCGTATTCCTTGCGCCATGCCTCATAGGCCTCCGATTCCTCCGTGCTGAGTCGGCCCAGGGGTCCAAACGCATCGGGGTGGTCGTAAGGAAGAGGTCCGCCGAGCTCCACCGTGGACTCGCCTGGGGTGCCGGTGGTTTTCTTCGCCTGGGAGGTGCCTTTGATCCTGTGCTGGTTGGTGCCGCGTCCGCCGCCTGTTTTGGTCATGGTGGTGACTGTGGCCGGGGTTAGGGTGCTGGGACTGCGGTGGCGATGAGGTTGTCCTCGTAGCGCCAGGGTCCGTCGGTGTCGGTGGCGGCTCCGGCGCATGTCATCAGGTGCAGGACGTGGTCTCCAGCGTGGTCGAAGAGTTCTGGGGGCAGCTGGGTCTGTTCGTGCACGGAGAGTTCGGTGACGATGTAGTGGTGCTCTTGTTCCTGGTGGAGCACAATGATGGTCTCCCCCGGGGTGAGTCGGTGGATGGGCCAGAAAGGTCCTTGTCCGCCGTCTGCGGTATCGACGTGGGCTGCGATGAGGGCAGCGCCGCGTTCCGCTCCTGGTTGAGCCTGGTCTTCGTAGAGGCCAGCGTCGTGTTCGGGGATTTGCAAGTGGCCTCCTGTGGCCCCGATGGTCTGGAGCGGGATGGTGTGGCCTGAGATGATCACAGCGTCGCCGCTGATTTGTGGTGCCGGGGGTGCCGGTGATGGTTCGGGGTTGGGGACACTGAATGTCTCCGTCGGCAGGGGAGCTGACCGGGAGGTAATAGTCTCGCTGGGCTGCGGTGGCGGTGCTTGCCCCGGGAGGGACTTGGCAATGAAGATGCCGCTGGCTACCAGGGCGATGATGCTGGCAATAGCAGCCAGCACAGCTAGGACCGCGGTGCGCGGTAAGACCCCGGTGTGGGTCTCACCGGCTCTAATCGCGGCCAGGCGCTGCTGGGTGCTGTCTGGGTTGCTTGGGTCTTGGCTGTCTTCATCCACACCGGAGGATCCCATGTGCGTCTAGAGATCGGTGCTATATCGCTCGCGTAGCTGCTGGATTTTCTCCAGAGGTTCGATGTGCATGAACTCGCACAGCGAATCGAAGACCCCGACCCATGCCAGGGACAGCTCAGCTGGAGTGCCGTTTAGCGGTGCCGAGGGGCTTTGCAGGGCTTTCTCCAGATATCGCCAGTAGTCCCTCTGATAGGGCCGCTCTTGGGCGAATAGACTCAGGGCGACTCGGGCCAGCTTCGCTTTCTCGGCGCAGGTGCTGAACTCCTGAAGCATGGACACTGCGATCTGCGCTCCGCCAGCCGATAAGGCTCTCTGTCCGTGAACACGCTCCATGTCGAGCACGGCTTCCGGGTTGTTCGCGAGTGCATGGCGGGCATAAGTGAGGAACTTCGCCATGGTGAGGTCCGGTGCTTCCTGGGTCATGCAGTGTCCGCCTTGTGAGTTCCAGTGTGTTGGCCTTGGTGGGGTTCTGGGATGCCAGCAGAGAGGTTTGATCTCTGGATCCGGGTCAGGCATCCCCCCGCTCCTTAATCCAGTCCACGGCAGCGTCGAGGTTGGTGATCCGGGTTCCGTACTCTTTCAACGGCTTGTTGTAGATCGTTCGGGTGAGCGTGCCGTATGCCATGGGGCTGCGCGGATTCAGCCGCGGGTCCAGCACTGCCACCAGGCCGGAGTCGTTGATGGACCGGATGAGGCGCCCCACTGTCTGCTCGATGAGTACTGCGGCATCGGCAGCGTAGATCTTCGCGTCCGCAGAGAACTTGTTTTCTCCACGGTCGATGAGCATCTGCACACGGGCCTTATCCACCGGGTTCAGCGGGGATCGCGGCGGGCGGTCCAGGATCACCAGCGTGTTGGTCTCTCCTGGGGCATCCACCCCGGTCATCAGGGACTTGGTGCCCACGATGATGGAGGACGTGTCGGCCTTCCACGCGTCCACAGCGGCCGCACGGCCCTTGGGGTCCCACTGGGTGTGCACAGTCTGAGCGATCCGTTCGTCCAGGCGCAGTGCTTCGGCGTAGCGCTGGGCATTACCGGTGGTGGCAGCGATGACCATGGCCGATCCCTGGTTGGCTTCCACGAGGGTGAGAATCTGTTCGATGGCCCATTCCACGTGCAGCTTGGTGTCCAGTTTCAGCTTCCCGTAGCGCTCCACCCCGATCCTCTGCAGTTCGTGTTTGGGTGGCTGTGGAACGTAGACGGCACTTCTCTCGTAGGCGGGAGTCAGTGGGGAGGGAACTTCACGGATTGGCGGTCGAAGGCCTGCCTCGCGCGGGTATTCCGGGCTGAGGGTCGCGGAGACTGCGACGACGCTCAGGGGCTCGCGGGGGTCATCCTCGTCATCAAGGTTGTCCAGCATGTCCATGATTTCGTCGCGACTTTCCGGGTCGGCGTCCTCCAGTTCGGAAGCCAGGGAGACCTTGGTGCTGCCTTCCCCGGCACGAGTCCACAGGTTGAACCTCAGTTTGCCGGAGACATCCACGGGGGAAGCGGCCACAGTGGGTGCCCGCTGTGTCTCACCGTCGACCTCCACGATCTTCCATGCTGCCCACCGGGCTACTCCAGGGGCTTCGAAGGCGATGGTGGCAATGTCGTCGCTGAGGGATTCCAGGCGTTCCAGGAGTCGGCGAGCCTCCTCGGTGGCGGCCTTGTTCTCACTGATGCGGGTGCGCACGGACTTCAGTGCATCGTTGATCGCCAGCAGGTGGTCGAGCTCCTGGAAGTCTGGATGCTCATCGATGCGCAGCTCTTCACTGTCGCCAACCTTGTTCTCTCGCAGCCACTCCCCCACGTCGGTGAAGGCGAACTGCGCGGCCTTGATCAGCTGCTCGACGGATGTGCGGGTGTAGGGCGCTACATCGGCGCAACGGTCAGCCAGGCGGCGGATGCGATCGAAGGTCAGGCTGGCCGAGCCACGGTCGCGTACCAGCGACGGCAGAGAGTGGGCTTCGTCAATGATGATGTGGTGGAACTCGCCCAGGTTCATATTGTCGATCACGACGGGGATGCCACGGCCGGCCTGGATGGCGAGCATGTGATGGTTGGTGATGACGATGCTGGCTTCTGCGCACTCTTCGCGAGCTTTCAACGGCGAGCACATGCTGAACAGGGGGCATTTTTCACCGGCACAGTTGCTGGAAGTTGTGGAGACCAGTTCCCACTCGTTGCCAGGGAGTTCTACAGGGCACTCGTCGGCATCGGGGGTGCCGGTTGCAGTGAGCGCCCAATGGAACAGGGCCGCCAACGTGCCTCGTGTGGACTGGACGCTTCGCACTGTTGCGGGGCTGAAATCTAGTGCGGAGATGTTCGCGAGCTGGTCGATGACCTTCTGCAGGGACTCCTCGGTGTTCAACAGGATCCGAGCGGACTCCAGGGTTGTGCGAGCGCAGACGTAGTTGGAGAAGCCTTTAAGCACGGCGGTTTTGACGTCTTTGCCATGTAGTTCTTTGGTCGCTGCAGCGACGGCGGGAGAATCTTTGAGCAGTAGCTGACGCTGTAGAGCGAGACCCTCGGTGGAGACGACGGTACGTTCGCCTGCCACCGCGGCGCGCTCGAATGCCGGGGTGAGATAGGCCAAGCCCTTGCCGGACCCAGTTGGAGCTTTACCAACGAGCTGGCCGTTGGACTCCAGTGCGAGGGAGATCCACAGACTGAGCTTGCCTTGGGCTTCACGTGGGGCGTTGGCGGCTCCATTGGTGGCATGCCAGACAGCACGCCCCAGGAGGGATACTCCACGGTCCAGGTCCGGCTCGTGGCTCTCGACAGGCTGAGCACTCATGCGGCGACCTCCACAGCCCATTCGTGGGCCAGCTTCATCCAGTGCTGAAGCACCCGACCTACTGCTTCATCGTCGTGTGCTGCTGTGCGCACCAGGTCATGCTGGCGGAGACTGTCGATCATTTCGGAGTCGACCTTTAGAGCTTGAGAGTCACTCGGGACTGCTTCAAGGGGCGTGAAGAATGCCCACGCCTGGTCTTGAAAGAAGTGAGTGGTGACCGCCAGGAATCGCCAGGTGACCGGAGTCGGGCAGGCGAGAATCAGCCGAGGAAGATGATTCAGACCAGCCGTGACCAGGCCCAGGTCGGCGGCGCGATCACCGATGCGCAACAACGCCAGTGTGGCGTGACTCTCAGGTGGATGGTCTGGCGCTAAGGCGATCAGTCGTGGGCGCAGTGCGGTCTTCATAAGACCTACTGCGGCCGCACCACGCACACCACGCACACCGGGCGAAGCGGCCTGAGGCGCTCAGATCGCTACTCTTCTCGGACCGGTGGCTCCAGGCTAATAGATGACTCACCATGGGCACGGGAGGCGAACTGACCAGGGTTCTTGGCACCTGGTCCCTTGCGCGGTTGAGGGCCGCGTGGCCCTACTGGACCGCTTCTTCTGCCAGCCTTTGGATTGCTATCAGCATCCCAGCCGTTGTTGGGGATCCACGTGCTCGGATTCGGGTGGGGTTCCAGGGCTGGATCGATGAGCCTACGGACGAACGCCTCTGCTTCTTGCAGGTCCTCCAACCCATGACACGCGGGGGTTCGTTTCGCCAGCTTACGATAAGGGGCTGCCCACTGCCGGGGCACCTCTAGTGATTTGATTGGCGGCATTCTGCGCAGCAGCCTCTCTACCTCAATAGCACGCTGAAGCTCCTGCAGATCTAGTGACTGAGTCTTAGCGATGACGACCAGGTCCACGAGGTCTTTCGCGCGTGAGCTTCTCTTGCCTTCCCCGTATTCCTGCATCGTGGCGCACACCTTGTCTGCCACTTGATCAGAGAGCGGAAACAGCCGGTACTGAGCAGCAGGAATCTCACGTGCAGTGGCAAGTCGGTGAGATGGTTCGACCATCTCGGGTGCTCCGATGGGAGGATGCTCCACGGCAAGGTCCACCGGAATCTTGTCTATCTGTCGGCCAGTGTGAATGTCCTGCATCTCAAACATGAGTCGACGCGCTCGGGTTTGTGGCTGGTTCTCGCCCTGAGACATGTCCTTTGAAGACAGCAGCCTCATCCGCACGTGGTCACCGAGATCGCTCTCTACTAGCCTGCGCAGTTCTGTCTCAGCGTCGTCCAGGTCGCTACCAGTGCTGATAAGGTCCAGGTCCTTTGTGGAACGGGCATCGGCCACACGGGCCAGCATGGATGAGCCGCCTTTCAGCATCCATGACTCGTCTCCATCGGTGAAAACCCTGGCGAGTAGACGGTCGAAGTGAGCCATCTTGAGGAGCCGATTAACGTCCTCGCCTGTCTGGCTCGCCCGTGCTCTGGCGACCTCTTTCATAGCGGCCTGAGTGGCCTTCCAGCTCTTATACTCGCTCATGAGTCCTCATCAGATGTGCCGCGAAAGTCCAGCCGTCCTGCGGGGTGAATCCGTAACGTCGGGCCAGGGGCTCAAGGAGGCTAGCGAGCCTTTCGGACTGCAGGGGCGCACCCTTTGAACGGAATCGCTCCACTACACCTTCTACGAGGGAGAGGTCTGTTGAGATATCCAGCAGATCAGTGATGCATCGTTCCGGAGTCAGGGTGGCGATTGAGTCGACGAAGGTGACATCTGCGCTGTCTAGAACTCGGGTGCGCAGCCGGATGTTCTCGCGCCTGGTGAGTCGCCGCCTAGGCACTAGGAGATCTATCTCATCTAGGTAGAAGTCACCGACATCATGAAGGTTGGCAGCGGCTTCTCCTCCCACCACCGCAGCGGGAACATCACCAGCTCCTCCCTTCCAGCCGCCGACGGCCATCCAGGCAGTGAGGACTTCCTCGTGAGGATGATGCGGTGCTCCAATAAGCCTGTAGACACCGTGGTCGAGACGCTCCAGGGCACCAGAGGTCGCCATGCGAGCCAGATGCTTCCGCTTGACTCCGACTTCCTCGGCTTGATCGGTTGTAAAAACACCCCACCGATCCTCTGCCAGCTCGCCCAGCTTGACCACTGTCTCATCCCTCATGTCAACGATTGTACCCCATAAGTGGGACAAATGTTGATATCTGGCACTGCGAGGGTCGGCTCGCCGTCTTCTCTATGAGCAGAGATTGCGAACTCCGGTCCCATACTCGCCCTAGAGTGCCTCCTTCGGCGGTGAGGATGCCAGTGCGTAGTCATCCTGGGGTGCTGCCGGGTTGAGTCGACTGAAATCGATGGCAGCAGCCTTGGCTGAGACCATTTGGACGACGCGGCCTGGCACTTTGAAATCGTTGACGATCTGCTGGTCGGTGTAGCCGATGGCGCGCAACCCGACCACTGCACCGCCGAGTGCGTTGCCAGCCTTGGTTGCCTCGTGGACATTGCCAGCCTCACGAGCCTGCTCGTAGGTTGCCACCAGCTCAATGGCTCGCTGGGGATCCTGAGCAACGTCGCCGGCGGCGCGGACGGCTCCAGCAACGGGGGCCGGGAGGTCTTCGCTGCCGCCAGTGTTGAAGATGGTATGGACCGCCTGAGCTGCTTTGAACTCAGCAGCCTGTGCCGCTGCCACCGTGCGTACACCAGCCCGTCGCTGGGCTTCACCAGCGATGAGTTCGCTCGGCAAATGTGCGGTGCCGGGCTCCTTCAGGATCTCGGGCAGCGTCGTCGTCGTCGGGACGTGCATGTGCGTGCGGGAGAGCGCGTTCAGTGCAGGCAGGTTGCTGCGGTCGTCGAGTCCCTGCTCCACCACCTGCTTGCTGAAGCTCTCTTGCAAGACCTGCAGGGCTCCGATGCCGGCGGCGTATTCTGCGCTCTGCGGCGAGTAGCCCCAGTTTGCAGCTGTCAGCTCATTGCTGGTGCCCATGTCCGTAGCCCAGGACTTACTAAACGCTTCGACTCGCTCCTTCTTAGTCCGGGGCTTCAGCGGTGCCGGAGTTGCCGGGGTGGAACCTGCGGGTTCGCGGACCCACTGGTTGTGGCCGAAGCCGTCGTTGCCTCCTGAGGTGAAGCCCGCGGCTTCAAGGTCCTCGGGTGCGAACTCCTGTGCAGAGCTCTCCCCGGTGGTGGTGATCAGGCTGTAGTCGTACTTGTCGGCTTCGGTAGCCAGCTGCGCGAGCGCGCCTGCCTGATCGCCGTAGTCATCGTTGGGGTGAATCTCATAGCCATTCCCGCGCACAGACTTGATGTCCAGGTCCACGTCGTGCAGCTGCTTTGCGGCCTTGCGCATGACTTCACCAGCTGCTGCGTCCCCTCCGAAGTCGCCCCCGGCCCCAGGGACATCTCCACGTCCGTAGCCCGGGCCAGCATTGGACCGCGGCACCGAGTCCACCTTGGTGCGGTAGTTGGTCACAGTGGCGGCCTGGACTGAGGGCTGGCCGTACAGCTGTGCCAGGCGCGCGTTGACGACTGCGTCTCCTTCGTGGGCGATCACCAGCCGTCCGTCGCTGGTGATGCGTGCGTTCTCCTCTTCCGCGTCGAGGAGGTCAGCTGCCACCTCGTTGGGGTCCACATCCTCGGGTAGGGAGTATGTGTGGACCTGGCCGGGGCCGTAGCCTTTGCGGACTTCCAGGATCTCTGACTGGTTGAACCGTGAGTTCAGTTCAATCATCATGGCGCGCACGCGCTGGGGCTGACCGGTGACTGAGAGCGCAGAGGCTGGTGCTGCGGAGACATCGCCTGAACCGTCGTCAGCGATATCGACCGCCCGCTGGTGGTCGTTGATGGTGATGCCGTACTTCGCGGCGGTGCGCTTGAGGGTTTTCTGGAAGTCTTCGTACTCCAGGGAGTCGTAGAAGGCATCGTTGAGGGAGGTTTGTCCGTAGCCTCGGGCACTGCCTGCGAACGGTGTTGCGCCCAGGGCGATGGTGGATTCACCAGCTTCGTACTCGGCGTATTTGCCCAGTCGATCACGGTGTTCCTGCCGAACCTGCATGCGTGGAGTCCATGTGCGCGTCATAGTGGTGACTGTGGCCGGGAGCTCATGCCGGTAGTGCGGCCGCAGTAGGATTCGCATACCTTATGCGCAGATGACCCCTACCTGAGGAGCGCGCCTATGGCGTTGACCGACGAGCAGATTATCGCCAGTGCGCGCGAGCGCAATCCTGAGCTGGCTGAGGCCAGCTATGTCAAGGACGGCACGTGGTTCAAGCCAAATCACAAGCCGTGGCCGAACCAGGAGCGGGCTAAAGATTCGGAAGTCCGCCGCCGGGTGGACCTGATGGTCTTTGGTCGGTTCGCCGGCGACCCCGTGACCCCGGAGACGAAAGAGTCCTGGGACACCACCACGGAGATCACCGTCCGGCACTGACGAACACACAAGAATGCGGCCCTCAGAGCAATCCGGGGGCCGCATTCTTGTGTCGCCTCCACCTCAGGAACCAGCTCCCTCAGGCGGTGGGAACTCGATGGTTACTGTTTGGCGACAGTCTGAGCGAGCTTACGTAGCTGGTTGGGAGTGGTTCCGGTTTCTGTCCCGGCGTCGGCTGCTTCGGGGCCATTGACGAGCAGTTCGGATTCGATGCGTTTCACATCGAGTGCGTCCATCATGATGGGGTCCGCGCCGTAGTCGCTGACGCAGAAGTAGCCGGTGACCGGCGAGGTCTGACCCGGGCGGTGCAGGCGTCCCAGGAGCTGTTTGTGGACTCCTGGGGACCAGTCGAGTTCGCCGAAGAGTGCGACGTTGCATACACCTTGCAAACCGTCCAGACCTGCACCCGAGCGCAGGGAGAGCATGAGGACTCGTGAGTCACCTTCGACGAACTGCTGGAACGATCGGTGCTTGGCCGCGGTGCTCTCGGTGCCGGTGTAGAGCACTGGGTGGTACTCAGCCAGTGCTTCCTGCCAGATTCGCCACACCTCGCGATGCCATCCTGCGAGGATGATCTTCTCCTCGGATTCCAGGATGAGGCGTGCGACGGCGGCGACTCCTGGGGCCTTTGCTACTCCGGTGGCGTGACGCATCTTCCAGTCGAAGTCCCCGCTTGCCCTCCATCTCTCCTGATGGCTGACGTTATCGCTGAGGATCAGCTCCGCGATTTTGGCGACGTCGGAGGTTTCCAGGAGTTCCTGCCAGCGCTGGTCATCGACATCTACCGGGTATTCCTGGACGCTCAGTGGTGGCATCTGGATGCCGACCTCTTCACGGGTGCGGCGTAGGAACACGCCTTGGTCGGTCATCCATCGCCTGAACGCCGCAGGGTCTGTGATTCTGGTCTTGCGGTCCATTCCGTGCGGGTTGCTGCACCACTCGCGGCTGAACTCGGTCCTGTCGCCGACCACCCCGGGGTTGAGGACGCTGAGGATGGAGTACATTTCACCGCCGAAGTTATATACCGGAGTCGCCGAGAGGCCAATAACTCTGCGTGCATGGTGGGCGACCTGGGTGGCGGCGTGGTGCTTCTGGGAGTTGTCCCGGCGTAGCTCTTGCACCTCGTCGAAGACCACGGAGCTCACTTTGCCGGCCAGGTGATCGGCCCATCCGGCCAGTTTGGCGTAGTTCATGACGATCAGGTCGGGTTCTACCCCGTCGACGGAGAGGTCGTAGGGCTTGGATTTGGTGGCCTCCACCCCGGTGAGATCGGGGAAGGTCTTCTTCAGTTCGCCCAGCCACTGCTTCTGCAGGCCGTTGAGGACGACGGCGAGCATGGGCCGGTTCTGCGGATCCGAGAGCGGTAGAAGCCCCTGCATCGATTTTCCGAGCCCCAGCTCATCGGCCAGCAGGAGGGAGCCAGTGGCTTCGACCATATCGTGGGCGATCTTCTGGTAGGCCCGGGGTTCACGTGCTGGCTTCATGGGAAGCTCGGCGTGGGCGGCTTTCCCGGCGAGGATTTGGGTGACCTGCTCCCCTGTTTCCCGGTGCGCCTGCGCCCCGTGCCGCAGATAGCTGAGGTCTTCGGCGCTAATGATCATGGGCCAGCGGTCGATCACCCATTCCAGGTCTCGGCAGACCTCCTCAGAGTCCTTAATTGTGATGCTGCCGATGTGTGAGGCTTGAACGCGGGGAAAGATGCGTTTGAGCCTCATCATCACGTCTGGCTGAGCCTCGATGGTCCAATAGTTGATCCTCTTGGCGGGATCCAGGTGGTGGGTAATGGAACCGAAGGTCTTGACAGTCATGGGGTGTACTGCGGCCGCGTGGATGAGCCGCCCGAGCGCGTGATCAATGGGGGTTAGCCAGGTAATGGCTCGGGCGGCTGAATGGTCCCCCGAGGTGAACGCGCAGTTTGTGCCGTGTGCCGTGTGGTCTCGGGGAGGTATGGAGCCAACCGGAGCGACTGTGCCGTGGGTGCTGCCTCTACTATGGCTCCGGTCGGCGGCTGAGGTCCCCGGGGGCGGTATGAGCATGAGCGTTGGCCGGCCTTATGGCCCCGGGGAAGATTGTTACGCGCTCTGGTGGAGGCGGCGGGATTCTCGCCAGAGTCCTTTGAGCAGCTCTTTGCCCATGATGCGCAGCGCATCAGCGTGGCGGTGGCCGTCGGACCAGGGGCTGCCGGGCTGGGCGGGCTTGCCGGAGGGGCCGCAGCGCACGCATTCGGCCTGGTGCACTCGGCCTTCGGTGGCGGCTTTACGGCGGTCATAGACCTCACGCCAGGGACCACCGGCCTTGAGGATGGAGTTGGCGATCAGCCAGACTCGCTTCTTCGCGTCGTCGTTCCAGTTGGCCTGCACACCCTTCTTCCGTCGTGCTGCGACGTTGTACTGGTCAGTGGCGGGCAGCGTATGGAGTCCGCAGTAAGCCCACAGCTGGGATACCGTGCGGGGATGGCCGGTTGCGGAGTTGATGTAGGGGTCGCCGATCACCCCGAGCAGGCGTGCAGCTTGTTTCTCCCCCACGCCCTTCTGGGCTTTCACCCAGGGTCCGAGAGGGTGTTTACGCATGAGCTTCTGCAGGTGGAGGGTGGCCTGGTGCTCCATGGCCTTGATCTGGTCCACGATGGCGCCGGCGGCGGCCACGTTCGGGTCCCGGTCATCCAGACCGAAGCCCCACTCCTGGCCGCTCTCTGAAGTCCCGGACTGTGTCAGGGAGCGATATCGGTTCTCTTGGGCGATGCGCAGTCGCTCCAGGTCGTCCAGGGTGATGGACGCCAGAGTGAGGAGGGGGTCCAGCAGGGGCGCGTCTGAACCATGGGTGTTCGATAAGCCTGTGGCATCCCTGCTGGAGGTCTGATATGGGGAAACTTCCGTGTCTTCCGGATAAGTAGCGGGTTCTGCGACGACGGCAGTCATGGGGTCCTCCTAGTGCTGGTAAAGGCCCCTCCCGCGGGGCGAGCAGTGGGTACGGCTTCTGGTTTGGCGGGAGGGGCGTGTTCTGAACCGACCGGGCGTCAACTCTCTGGGCGTCGGCCGTTTATTGGCCCGGTCGGCGGCTTGGGTCCCCGGGGCGGTGAGTATTTGGGTGCCGATCAAAGCCTGGCCCCGGGGAAGATTGTTAGGCGGCTTTCGCCTGCTCTGCGGTGTCGAGCTCTTTGGCGAGGGTGACACCGGCGGCGACCATGCGCTCATGCAGGTCTTTGAACTCTGCAGCCTTGGCGAGGTTCGCGTCGGCCTTCGCCTGACGCTGGGCGATGAGGTCCAGCACGTCGTCCCGGGTGCAGTCTCCGAGCATCTTCCAAGTGCCCTGGGCGTGGACCCGCTGGGCGAAATAGCTGAGGTGATTGGAGCGGATGCTGGCCACCCTGGAGGACTTCGCCGGGGTGCGTCGCGTAGCTGCTGGGCTGGTGGCGTGAAGTTCTTCTCGGTGAGCAGTGCTGGTGCGCATGTTCAGCTGACCGATAGCATTCTTGGCCACTCCACGCAGCAGCGAGGCGTAGACCGCTCTGATCTGGTGCTTCGGGGTGCGGCTGAGCACTTCCGCGGCGATCTTGTCAGGGTCGGTGATGTCGGTGTCTGCGATGATCTGCTTGGCTGCTGCTAGGGGGTCGAAGAGGCTGGACATGCGGTGCTCCTGGGGTCCGGTGATCGGTGATGGTGCACATTGCGGCCGCAACACGATCAGCGCACCGCCCTCAGTGCTTCCAGGGCCTCGGCATCAAGCAGGTGGGCGCACTCGTGGTGTTCCAGCCATGAGCGAATGGAGTCCACCAGCGGCAGGAGCAGCACCTGAACCCAGCTGCCGTTGAGAGGTTCGTGCTTACCACCAACCTTCTCGAAGAAGTAGTCAGCCTGCCCAGAGACCAGCCCGCAACCGAAGGTCTCAGCGTTGTAGTCGGAGGCTTGCCAGTTCTGAGTGAAGAGTGCGGTGCCTGCATGAAAATCGCCGCTGTGCTGGGCAAGCGAGCCCTCGTAGAGCGTGGATTGAAACTCCCACTGCACACAGAGGTAACGGAGGCCCTTGTCGGCGCTGAGGTAAGGGACACGGATCATCACCCGGTCGTGCTTCCACGGACGCACGATGATCTGACTATCGATGACCTGTGTGGGGATCCTCAAGACCTCGTTTAGGCCGGTGGCCAGCAGTTCCCGCAGGTTCCCGATGGTCTCCGGGCGATGGTCGGATAGTCGCATGGCCATGACTCAGCCCTGCTCTCGACTGTTGTCGTAGTCGAACTCAGCGAAGTCGTCTTGGGGCGCCGTCGACACCCACCGTCCGCTGGTGGGCTTGCCCTCGCGAAGTCGCTGGCCTCGGGCGCGAAGCCAGTCAGGGTCAATGCCTGCTGGGGTCTCGTGGTCTGCGCGCTCCTGGTAATCATCTGCGGCGGACTCAAGAGCGTCCGCCCTCAGGTCGGCGAGGAAGCGGTCGAACCGCTCGGCGTACTCATCAAACGCTGCTCCCGTGCCATTGGTGTATTCATCTCGGAAGTGTTCGATCTCGCTGAGGAGCTTGATGTTGGTGCTCTTGGCCTGGGCCATGAGAGTTCCTTTCGCAGTTGCTGGATCTTGTCTCAGCTCTCACTGCGGCCGCTACGTGATCAGGTGCGGAGCTGCCCGAGCATGGCTGACTCCAGATGGGATTCAAGTAGTCGCACGTACTGCGCTTCCGGAAGTTTGGCGTTGGCCTTAATGGTCAGCACATCAGCCGGGCTCAGGTGGGGATTGAATCGTCCGGTCCTCACCAGTTCATCAAGGTTGTGGGCCAGGCGTAGAGCGTGGCGTCGCAGCTTGATGGGGTCTACACGCTTCGCCGCGGCACCAGTACGCCCACCATTGCCCAGGCCGAAATTCAAGATGGTGCGGCGGTAGGTGGCCCGAGCCTTGCCGACCCCAGGTCGGATTCCGCGAAGGAAGGGTGCCCAAGCTGAGTCAACGTCGGCCACCGGTGAGAAGAGCGCCTCCAATGCCTGCGGCACCCCAGATTCCACGGCTTCCTGGAATCGACTGAGGTGAATGAGGACAACGTCTTCCTCGCGGTTCGCCTGTCGGGCAAAGCACTTGTCGCCTCCTATGACGACCTCATAGAGGTCGTAGTCGGAGCGCTCGTGCGCCAGGCCATAGAGGTGGCTTGCGTGGACGGTGCGGAGGATCGATTCCATCAGCTTCAAGCCTCAGAACAGTACGAGGACGGCGCTGCTTGCTGATCCGTCCCATTCCACAGTGAGCCCCTGGTCGGTCAGGGCCTTCACTGCGGCTCTGGCTAGATCTTCGGAGCCCGCTCCGCCTGGAGTAAGGAAGTACACGAAAAGCTCTTCTGCGGGAGTGGGGCGCCCGGCCAGTCTCAGTGTCAGGTCACAGTTGCATGCTGCGGCTGAGACGCAGTAGTCGCAGTCCTCCTCCACCCAAGTGTCTTCGTGGGGTTCCCCGTTGATGAAGAGGAAGTGCGTGACCTGGCCAGCGTAGGTCCAAACGATCCTCTCGCCTTTCATGCCTGCGGTGGCGCAGGATCGGCAGCATTCTTCGACATTAAAGTTCACGGTCACGCCCTGGGTGCGCAGCGCGTTGAAGGCCGCGTTCAGGCGATCCTCTGTCGTCGGCGCCGTGGTACTCATGTGGCTTCCCTCTTTAGCGGCCATGGCAAGCTCGTCCTTTCTGCAGCGTGGTGCTCAGTGCTCACTGCGGACGCTGGGCTTCGTCAGTGGCTCTTCTGTTCAGGCGTGGGAGTCCACATGTCGCGCGCTATGCCTACCAGGTAGGCCAGTCCAGTGAGGATGAGCAGTGCTCCAAATAGCGGGCCAGGGCCTCCGAGCAGGAACGACACCGCTCCGGCACCCATGAGCACGAGTCCGGTGAGGGCGGTGACTATCGCCACGACGCGGTCAATGACAAGGTCCATACCCCTCACCTCTCTGTGGTGCTCATTGTTCACTGCGGATGCACTCTAATGCAGGCTGTCGTGGTCGCCAGTTGCCGCGGATGTGGCACCAGTTCCCGTTGTTGGAGAGTGGTCACCATGATTGTGCGTCGGGATGTACGCGCTTAGCTGCGCTCCTCCCACCGGATGCTGGTCAGGATGCCCTTCGCAACGTCCCCGTAGTTCCCGGCGGACAGATCAGGGGCCATCCCTTTCAGATTGGCACACACCTGATCGATAGCGTCTGCAGTGCTCATGGAGAGCCGGTAGCCCTGGTTATGCCAGTCTGGGTCGGCGGGGTTGTAGGTGTAGTAAGTGGTCCCGTCGCGGCGGATGCGGGTGGACTCATGGTCCACTGCGCGGCTGATCCAGGAGCCGACTCGGATTCTCCGCTTGCGCACGGGTCGATCTTCGTCCTGGTCCTGCAGGCGGTATCCGCTGAGCAGCGCTGGTGGTTCAGCGCTGTAGTCCACCAGCCAGCCGGTCTCGTTGGCGAGCGCGGCGAGGTTCTCGTGGGTCACCTGGACGAACTCAACCGTCTCCGTGCGCTCGTACTTCTGAAATTTGACGGCCATGGTGGTTCCTCTCGCAGTGAGCGTTGATGGTGTCTCAGCGCTCACTGCGGCCGCGTGGTGCTGCTGTGCTTGGTGCTCGCGATGAGGGTGCTGTCGAACCGTTCCGGGTGTCGCATCGCCGCCGACTCCGATGCCCTTCGGTGCCACTTCGATATTCGGAGGAATGTCTCGTTGAAGTAGTTCCCGCTGTCTGGATGGATGCCCTGCGTGCTGATGCCAGGGTCCACGCGGTGGTCCAGGAGCCACTGTTGGAGGGCGCTCTCCCAGACCAGGAAGTCCAACTCAGCTTTCAGGTAACCGTCACTGCGTGAGGAATCCATCTCCATGGTGATCTGCGCTGCACGATGCTCATCACGAACGAGGAGCCACCGGTGCGGGGCGATCTCCTGAGCTGTTAGCCCCACTTCGGCATGAAGGGCATCAATCATGCTTCGCAGGCGGGACAGTGCTTTCGCAGAGATTTGCTGTGGCGTACCAGTGGCTGTGCTGGTGCCGTTGCTCGTTATCGCAGTCTTCTCGGCTGAGTGAAGGCGTTGAGCGAGTGTTGATGACACTTCGACGCTGCCGGACTCGTTCAGGTCCTTGAAAAGCGCTTCCCGGTCCTGCTCGCGGGTGGCCCGACGTCCGGCTTCCTCCGCCCAGGCAGACTTCACCTCTGCAGTGACGCGCTTTATCAGCCACCCCATGGCCGCATCGCGGTCGTCGAAGTGCATCATTGTCGGATGTGAGTGCATCAGCGCTTCATCGTTGAGGTTGACCATCGCCAGGAAGCGGCCCAGCTCTGGGTGTCCGCCGAACTCTCTCCCCTGCCGACTGTCGGTGAGCCAGATGTCGCCGACGATTTTCTCGTGTGCTATCCAGATCACACCGAGGCCAGTGGGTCCGATGGCTGTAACACGGAAGGCCTTCTCTGACTTCGGGGGCTTATTGAACCTGGGGATACGCATGGAGCAAGTCCTCTCGCAGTGAGCGTTGACGGTGTCTCAGCGCTCACTGCGGCCGCGTGGTGGACTATGCCGCTTGCTCTAGCCCGGGCAGCGGGATGTTCTCGGCGGTGGGCCTGGACCAGGATCCGCTTCCGCTGGCTGAGCGGTAGAGCCACTCCGCGGCCTCTGCGTTGGTCTCGAAGTCGGGAGCGTCGTCAGCAGAATCTCGTAGTTCGCTGTCCGGGTGAATTGCCCAGTGGTAATCCCCATGGTCGTACTCGTATCGGTAGATGGAGCCGATTCTGCCGCGCTTGGGATCGTGAACGTCCTGGACCAGCGCGGTGTTCTCCTCTGCCGCGGCGGAGCTGTAGTTGGGGTTTGCGCCGTAGTGCCGTGGCCCCAGGTCGAAGGGCGATTCGCGGCCCTTGTCGTCTGTGAGGGGCCGTGTGCCGGTCCAGTCATCCTCGCCGTCGATGCGCAGGCGGTACCGGGCACCTGGGCTGACCCCGCCGGCGTCGGTGACGACCTGCGGGATGTCGAAGGTAACTCGCCCGTCCGGGTCTTTGGTGATGGTGGTGAGTTCGCTACTGAGGGGGATGGTGTAGGTGCCGCCGTCCTGGTCTGCTACTTCGATCTCGTTGTCCCACACATTGGAGATTGTTCCGTAGCTCTCCATTGGGACCGGGGTGTCACTGTCCTGGTTCTGGAAGCGGTCGAACTCCACGAAGTAGCCGACCTTGCCGAATTGGCGCATCGCATCGACGGCGGTGATTTCCTGCCCAGTGGCAGGCTCCCGAGGTTCCCACCGGTTGTAGTAGCGCTCGTTCCCCTGGTGGTAGACGAGGAATCCTGAGTTGCGCCCTACTGTGAGCACGCGCTCAACGTCGATCTTGTCGATGTCCACCTGCTCGTTGTCCGCAGTGAAGACTCCGGCCTCCAGGCGCTCATCGTTGAGTGCATCGGCAATCTCCTGGGCGCTGACACCTTCGTCGCTCAGTGCTCTGTGCGCCCTGCCTAACACCTCCGTAATGAACACCATCGTTGGACGCGGCTGGCTCCACGGCAACACCCCATTGCTGTCGCAGTAGATCTTCACATCCTCCCGGGTCTGTACATCAAAACCGGTATCCACCACAGCGGAGAGCTGCCGTGGAGCCCCGTCAAGGCCCCAGAGATTCACCGGCGGTTCAGCATCCAGCACAACAGCAGACTCCCCTGCCGTACTGCCGCCCCTCTTCGCCTGCGAGGTTCCCTTGATTTTGTGCTGGTTGGTGCCGCGCCCGCCGCCAGTTTTGCTCATGCTGGTGACTGTGGCCGGGGTTCCCCTCTCCGAATCGGAGAGTCTCTTCTGTTTAGACTCGTCTCATGCGCAAGTTCTTCACTCTTCCTGAGGTCGCTGAGCAGCTGAACATCTCCATGTCCCAAATGAGGGCGCTCATCAAAAGCGGCGACATCGAGGGCATCCAGATCGGCGGACGTGGACAGTGGCGGGTCGAGGAGGCCAAGCTCGATGAGTACATCAAGCGGATGTATGACCAGCAGAAGCGCGAGGGCTAAACCGTCATGGCACTGACCCCAACCTGGGAGAGCACAGACCTGCCCATCCTGGAAGCCGCGATCATCCTCTTGGAATCAGGGCGGCCCGGGATGCCCATCCAGCTCGATGAGTTGCTACCCGCCGTGGAGTTCGATGAGGACATCGTGGCACGTTCTCTCCAGAAGCTCAGTCATGAGCACCTGGAGATCCAGCGAATCGACTATAGCGCCGGCACCAGCGGTTTCATCATCCGCGGCGTCACTCCCAAGGGACTTCGCGCAGCAGGTGTCTGGCCCAGTGAGAACGCCGCAGCCGGTGCCTTCTTGAAAGCACTGGATGAGCAGATTGAGGAAGCCCCCGAAGGGTCCTCCAAACACAACGCCTTGAAGACTATTCGTGACTCTGCCGGTCGCATCACCGAGGGCACACTCACTGCTCTCTTCTCAGCTGCGGTGAAGGCCGGTACCGGACTCTGAGCACACAGCGAAGGCCCCACTGCTTCAGCCTGCAATCGGCTGAGAACAGCAGGGCCTTCGTTCCGCTTGCGGTGACCTTAGGACTTCGCCCCTATTCGCGTCGAATCTCGATCTCAGCACCTGCGGGGAAGGTCGCCTGGTAATCGTCTTCCACATACTGTGTGTGTGCGGAAATCAACACGTGCCCCAGGGGATTCTCTGCGAACGCTCTGCCTCCAATCTCAACGACTGAGCTGGGGATCACGACTGAGGTGAGGTTGTTCTCGATGAAGGCCTGCATCCCAACGCTGGTCACACCCTCGGGGATTGTCACACTCGTGAGCTGATTCCTACCGAAGGCCCCCATGCCAATGCTGGTCACGTTCTCAGGGATCGTGACTGAGGTGAGGTCGTTGCCGATGAAGGCCTGTATGCCAATGCTGGTCACCGAGTCAGGGATATTCAGGTTGGTGAGCTTGTTGTTGCTGAAGGCCTGTCCCTCAATGCTGGTCACGCTCTCAGGGATCACCACACTCGTGAGGTTGTTCCTCATGAAGGCGGCATACCCTACCTCTGTCATACCTTCAGGGAGCGTCACACTGGTGAGCTTGTTGTTGCTGAAGGCCTGCATCCCCATGCGGGTCACGCTCTCAGGGATCACTACTGAGGTGAGGTCATTGCCGTTGAAAGCCATCATCTCAATGCTGGTCACCGAGTCAGGGATCGTCAGGCTGGTGAGTTGTTTGTTCGAGAATGCCGACATTCCTACACCAGTGACAGCTACACCATCAATCTCGGCGGGGATCACCACATCCTTCGGCCCCTCATCGCTGTATCCGGTGATCATGCCGTTAAAGGGGTTGAGCGTAAAATACCGCGCATCAGTGGGGACAGGAGCTTCACCTGGAACTTGCTGCTGGGCGTTGAAGGTCCACACTGACTCCAGTGAAGCGTCCTGGCTGATCGCTGCGGTTGCGGAGGCGGTGAAGGTGAACTCCACCACATCACCGGGCTCGATCTCAAGTAGCGCCTCCGGTGTCCCCCAGTTCTCCGGGTCCAGGGTCAGATCGTCATTGGAGAACTCCCAGGTGAAGCTATCGTCGAATCCCTCACCGACTTCGCGTGTCTGAGCTACCAGGGCCGGAACCTCGGTCCTTTCGCTAAGGCGCAAGCTCACTGGAGCCGAGTGGGTGTCCCCTGGTCCCCACAGGATCTCGTCGAAAACCGTGTCCAGTCCGAGCCCTACGGCGTTGCTAGTGGAGCCTTTCACCCAGGTGTCACCACCGTCGACGCTGATCTCCAGCCCGAAGGTGCCGCCTTCGAAAGTGTTCCCGATTGCTTGGGTGTCCTGCCAGTAAGCCAGGCTCAGTATCGAGCCCAGCCCCAGAGCTGCGGTAACACCAATGACAGCTGCTTTCTTACGCCGCGAGTCTTTGACGGGGTGATTCTCAGTCAACGATCTGCCTTTCATACCGGCACGGTCGTGCCTGAGGGTCAGAGGTAAGGTTCCGGCTCTTACTCCCATGTGCAGATGAATCGTAAGTTTGTGCAGGCCCGCTGGACCGGCGCCCCTGAGAGTGCTGCTGGGGGCGCTACTGGTGTCGGTTCGGTGCTTCACCATGGATGATCGCCAGGCGCACTCTGAGTTCGGCCTCGGTTGCTCGTTCTCTTTGCTCTGGGGACATCTGGATGCTCCCGCGGCGCGCCCTGACCATGGCGAGATAGCCTTCGGGGGTGGTGCCTGCAGTCCACTGTTTGTAAGCGTCGTCGAGGCCGAATCCGTCGAGGGAGAGCATTCCGTCCAGGCGGTGCGGCAGGCCATCACTGCCGGTGTCGGAGGAGAATCCTGACTCGTTCAGGAGCTGGCTGGTGCGATCGGCCCAGATGAGCCATACGCGCTCGTCGTCGCCGACGTGAGTCTCGTGCTTCCAGGCGGTGAGGTGGTCCGACATGAGCGTGGCCTTTCGTGAGTGCGAATGTCTCAGCTCCCACTGCGGCCGCGCGTTTCCGGCGCTTAGGCGCTGTACTCCTCCACGGCCCGGTCCCGGTTCTGACGCAGCGTGCCTGAGATCTGCTTAGCGACCTTCTTCGTCTTGCTGTCCGTGCAGCGCCAGCACCCGCAAAGATTGATCTTCTCCGGGCGGCGCTGGTGTCCACCTCGCTGGTCCCGGTCGTCGCGGCTCACGGTTTCAGCTCCAGGGTGATGAGTGCGCGATCCTCCCGTGACACATCTGGGAACCAGTCCCAGTAGAGCTTCTGGGCGGAGTTTCCGAGGGCCTCCATGGCAGAGTCGGCGATGACAAAGGTGACGATGCCCTGCTGCTGCGCCCTGTTGGCACAGTGGTACGTCCCGCGGCTCGTGGTTGCCTTCGCCCCGAAGTCGCCCACAGGGAAGGCGAGGCAGACGTCTGCACCAGGCTTGATCATGGCGCAGTTGCGAATGAGACCGGCCTGCTTGCCGTGGGTGTCCCAGTCGGCAGGGTGAACCTCTTCGATCAGCGCTGAATAGTCCTGGGCGATGCGACCAGCGATGCGGTCTGCGCCCCGGGCTCCCCCGTGGACGATGGTGGCTTCTTCTGTTTCCAGGAGGTCCAGGATTGTGGCGATAGCCTGCTCCATCAGGAGACGGTCATTGAACTCTCTGCTGCCGGTGATCAGGATCCGTGTCATGAGTAGCTGTCGCCTTCTGGGTAGTGCTGGGGACAGTAGGTTTCGGTGGCTCCGGGACGGGCTGCCCACCCTTCGTCGTTGGTGACTTCCCCGTAGTCAGCCTTCCCTCCGCCGGGGATTGGTTCATGAACGATGATGGCTGTGCATCCCGTCTTGTGGTCGCACTGAGCGACCCAACGTTGAACGAGCGGCACTGGTCATGCCTCATCCGTCACGTCTGAGCCTGTATCCGTGCTCGTACCGTTGTTCTTGGCTAAGGGTTCGTCCCAGCAGTCGAAGCCGTCCTCTTCCAGTTCGGCATGGATTTCAGCGAACGCTGCGGTGAAGCTCTCGATGTCATCGCCATCAAATTCGGACACCATGTTCTCCTGGTAGAGGCAGATGCTGTCCTCGCTCACGTCGCCCCACACTGCGGCTCCCGTATCGGTCTTCACAATGAAGTTCATGTCCTGGCCCGGGTCGTGGCGTACTGAGAATCCAGCCTTCTGCAGTGCCTCCACTGTGGCGTTGCTTTCCTCCGGGGCGAGTTCTACGGTGCGCATTTGGGGTTCTCCATCTCGTTGAAGGGCTCTTCTGCGTGTCACTGCGGCCGCACTGATCAGTCCACACCACAGTGGCGCGTGCCGCCATCGCACTGGTCATGCTGCCGTGCCTCCTTTAGGAACCCCAGGGTCTGGAGGATGAACGCTGATGAGTCGCAGAACTCCTCAGCGTTCTGGGGTGATTGGTCTAGCCGACGAGCTAGCCCCCGGGGCCTAATCCCAGTCGGACCAGCCGTGGTCGGGGCCTATCACTTGGAGTGTCGCGGTGTAGGCGATCTCCCCTGGTGGTGCGAAGCGGTTGACTTCGGTGAACGACAGCCGAGCCTCATGGGTGTTGCCGAACTCGTCTGTTGCGGCCACCGGCGTGTCACCTTGTGTGGGAGTGATGACGAACCGTTGGTCGTGTGCCGCTGGACTGAGGCTGGCGAGGTTGTAGTGCGTGAGCAGATCTCGGTAAGCCTGGTCTCGGTCGAGCCGGTTGTCCCCCAGAAGATAAGAACCACTGGCCACCAGCGCGAGAGCTGAGGTGAGGAACATGAGAGTGGCTACTCCTCTGAGCGGTGGGTCAAAGCAGAGCAAGCTAATAATGACAGCTGCTGCCGGAAGGAGTACTAGAGCACCGAACACGACAATGAGGGTCGGGTCTATCTGGGATGCGACGTGAACATTGACCATGCTCAGCTCAATCCGCCCTGGAGCAGGTGTTTGCGCACAGGCACCCCCAGGATCTCGTTGGGGACTCCGTAGAGCAGTCGCCGCATGGAGCAGGCCAGTATCAACTCAGTGATTTGCTGGCTCTCCGCATAGCGCCCCAGCTGCCTGATCACATCAGCGCGGCTGCCTTTGATCTTGACCTCAATACCTACGGTGCCGATGAGGAAGTCGATGCGGTCCCGCCGGGAAAGGCGGTACTCCCTGGTGTGATCGATGCCAGCGGAGGTCAGTGCCTCGCTGATGGTTGACTGCACGTGGCTTTCTGAGAGTCCCGCGATTCGGTGTGCGCTCAGGGCTGTCAGGATCTGGTCAGTACTGGCCGGCCTAGGCAGTGCGTCAGACTCTGAATTGGCATGACCGCTCACCAGTTGAACCGCCTCGCGTTCTGAGACTTGCGTTGCTTTCGCGGGGGACGTCGATGAGACTGATAATCTCCGAGGTTCTCTCCCTTGTGCATGCTTGTCAGATGCCAACCAGAGCATTCAGTGCAGTAATAACTGCGCACCGGCTTGCGGTGAGGTGATACGTCTCGGTCGTAGATCTCCTCGATTCGGCGCTCCGCCAGGTGTTGCTCCTTGAACCGGGCTTTTCCCGTGGGGCAGCTCATCTTTGCGTGACGCATTACACGCCTCCCCAGAGTGGACCTTTGACGGTCCGGTGGTCGAGGTCGCTGAGGTGCTCAAGATAGTCGATGAAGACAACCTGGGAGTGATAGAGGTTCCGTGACAGATCGGCTTCCCCGTTGAGCCGGGCGAGCACCGTGATCTTCTCATTGTCCAGCCAGTAGGGCTTGGCCACCACCAGTTCCCCGGGTGTGAACTCCTCGTCGTGGAGTACCTCATAGACGGCGCGTCCACTGCGCATTAGGGACCCCACTGCGTCCCATCGGACACGGTGGGCAGAGACTTCCCTGCCACTTGGAGTCACGCAGCGCTCCCGCCGTGAAGCTCTACACCAGGGACACTTCACCGACAGGATGATGGGGACTCGGCGGTCCTCATGGCGTGGGAACAGCGGGGTGTCGAGTACTCGCGTCATAGGAACTACTGCGGCCGCATCAAGAGCCACCGGCATCAGTCAGCGGCAGGAGCACGGCCAGGTGCAGCGGGTAGACCCAGTAGAAGGTGCTTTGGCAGTGTCAGGCTCCCGGTGTGCCTGGCCAACAGTAGGACCAACGGCAAAGCAAGGGCTGCGAAGTACTGCGTCGGCGCGAAGAGCAGGACGGTGCTGAGGCAGGTGAGCAGGCAGGCGGCTGCGCACAGCAGCAGCGGGCGGCGGTAGAGCCAGTAGATGATCATGATGAGCAGGAGTCCGTATGCGCCGTATTCCACGGCAAAGCTGCCGAGGAAGGCCACCGGTATGACTACCAGCGGCACCACCCCGGGGCGACCCAGCGCGCTGAGCGCACAAAGGCCCAGGGCCAGGGTGAACAGGATGTTCAGTTGGTGTCCGTACTCGAAAAGAAGGTAGTAGGGCACCTGGGCGAAGACTGCGAAAACCAGGAGCCTCACCAGATACCGGCGGCGAGATGAGGTGTGCTGAAATCCGGTCACCAACAGATAGGCAAAGGCCGGGAACGCGAAGCGTCCCACGATGCGCAGTGCATCGATGTCGTAGACGAACCCGACGTGATCCAGAATCATCGTGATCACCGCGGTGAGTTTTAGCAGCATCATGGGTTGGCTGCGCCGCTGACCCAGAACCACGTCGAGGGGCTTCATCAGCGGACCCAGCGATCCTTAGGCACTGCGTTGAGGATCTGGTGCGCCTCATCAGGGTCAGCAGTCTTCAGTGCGGCACCGTAAAGCTTGTCGAACTCGTATTCCACCTCTGACCACGGGCGCACGGGCTGATCCGGATCGGGGAAGACCACCAACGGCACCATGAAGCGTCCTAGTTCGAGTCGATCGATGCCGGGGACGACGACCATGTAGTGGCGAGGAATGTTGGCGGCGCGAGCTATCTGCCTGACCCGTGGGCTACTTCCGCCCCAGGAGAAGATGTCCAGGCGGGTGACCGCTCCGTTGTCCCGGGCCATGCCGATGAAACCATTCCGGTGATCTGGGTGGAAGCCGTACCTGGCTCCCAGTGCTCGTGCGCGTTTCTCTGACATCAGTGTTCCTCCGTCGTTTCGGGGTCTTCAGCGCGCCAGATCAAGATGAGGGGTGTCTCGCGGAGGATGTCCGCGTTCTGCGCGTATCCTTCATGGTCGGTTGACACCCAGCGGTCACGACTCCACTTCTTGAACACCTCCTCGTTACCGGCGATCACTACAGATTTCTCAGGCAGCTCATCGAGTTCCTGGGAGGTATGAATTACTCGCTCTCGCTCGGCGTATCGGCAGCCTTGGAGGAAGGCGTGACGCGTGTGAGCCTCCACCCCGCTCAGCAGGACTGTCGTCTCATCGTCCGGCCAGCGCTCATGGGCCACTTCAGCATTGGTCTGCATGGAACTCCTTCTTGATCTCGTTGGCCGTAATCCTGAGTCGCTGACTGCCTAGAGGTCCGCGTCCTCGACAATGTCGGGGATACGAAGAGCCATCTGCCCCGAGGGGGTCTTCTCCAGGTAGTCAGGAAGGTCATCCCAGACGCCGGATTCGCGTAAGACCGACTCTTCTGCGGTGAACCGGCTGCCTAGGGTCTCGCCTGTGCCGGTGGCTACGCGCAACAGTGCAGAGCGCATTGACTTGATTCGGAGGTAATGCTGGGACTTCACTTTGGTCCAGCGCCCGGCAGCGTCGGTGAATACCGCTCCCTCATCTTTAGACTCCATGAAGTGGTCCAACCAGAACGCCAGCTCATCGCGATTCTCTGCCCTCTGCGCTAGTGACTGCGCACCCCAGCCGACGATCCCTTCAATGGCGTGCAAGGCTTCGGCATTAGCCAGCCGGAACTGCAGGTCGTTGACAATGGCATCCAGGAAGTGAACGCCTTCGGACTCCGCCACGATGTGCGGATCGTTGTTAAGCACAACTTCGAAAGTCAGCGAGACATTGAGCTGGGTGAGCAGTCGCGCCAGATCCTGGCGGAGGTGGGGTTCATAGAACCATTCGAAGGCCTTCTGCCCTGCCTTGGCGTAGGGGGTGGGTCCTCCCTTGGTGTAATAGACCAGCTTCCCGTCGACGGCTGCGACGATCATAAGGAAGCCGTTGACCTTCGACTTCACCAGGACCGGATATTCGAACTCCTCCAAGACCTGCTCACGAGTGAAGCCATTGCGTTCACCAAGGTTGAAGAACTTCTCATATCCGCGCGCCACGACCTTGTCCCCGCGCATGAACAGGCCTCGGGCCGACGTGGAGAGCTTGTCCCAGCGGCCACGCCGGAAAGCATCGCGAGTGAAGTTGTAGGCGGTGATTCCGTTGCCCAGATCTTTGGCGTGAATGTCAGGGTGGGCCGCCAACTCTTCGGAGAGGTTTCGAGCCTTAGGCTCTTCTGCCCGATGTTCGTCTGCACGCTCGGTGTAGCGACGGACAGTGATGTTCCCAGTGCGGTCGATGACTGCCAAGGCCAGGTGACCGCCCTCTTCCACTCCCTGCTCCAGGTTGTAGATTCCGGGAACCGTATCCTCGGGTAGCCGCTCATCATCGAATCCACCGTTTCGGTGCCCGTGCAGCTGCGTCACTTCGCTGTCGTCTCCAGCCAGAAACTCTCCCACGTGCTCGTAGGTGCTGCGCTTGCGGTAGGTTCGTCCACGATCAGAGATGCCATGGATGAAGAAGTGGTCGGGCATCAAATGCAGGTCCCGTGCGCCCTCAACCGTGCGGCGGTCTACTCCACCGTGGCAGGCGAAGAAGCGTTTCCCCGCGAAACGGAATCGCAGGAAGGGCCGCGTGCTGTTCAGCAGTTCCAAGATGTCACTGTCACTGAAGCCTTTGGCGTGGATGTCCTCTCGGGACTTCAAAGTGTCCTTGGAGAAGGTGGCGTCTTGGAGAATGGCACAACGCATATTCGTCTCATGGTTCCCCTCAATGAAGAAGACTGCGTCGCCATAGTGGCCGAGCTCCTGACGAACATGCTGAAACACTCGTGCCGCGTCAGGACCTCGATCAAAGAGGTCTCCTAGGAAGACCCACGCGATGGGTCCGCCGTCACTCAGTTCCCGCTCTGTGGCCTGTTTCAGTGCGTCGGCGCAGGAGTGGATGTCTCCAATGACGACGACGCGGTTGAATCCGTTGAGGTCTACCCACTCAGTGCGAGCAACGATCTCCGCGTGGAGCTGATCTCTGCTGATCTCACGGACATCTGGGTGAAGGTTCCTCTCCCTTCCCACCGCTGCGAAGTCCAGCAAGAGGGCTTCCTCTATGCGTTTGTTCCCCCGGGTGCGGTTTCTGCGCAGAAGCTCTTCGTCAGTGATGTCGCCTTGAACATCAACGAGAAGCACCTCGTACTGGTACTTCTCGGCAAGCCGCACCCAGTCCGCTTGGTCCTTCACGCGCAGGTTCATGTTGTCGACGACCACGCTCATGCCAAGAGCCATGCGCTCCTCAGCGGCTCCCAACGCGGCCTGGACGGATTTCTTCTGAGCCCCAGTGGAGAGCACCAGGGAGGTGTCACCGTCGAGTGTCGGGATCGCAGGTGCGTGGAGTTCACGAAAACTATCGAATGAGACCACTAACGGCTGATAGTCCTTGACCAGGGTGGTCTTTCCGCAGCCCTGCGCGCCGCGCAGGAGGATGAGCTTACGCATTGTCCGGCCTTTCAAGTCTCTGGTTCCTGACCGGCGACAGGCCGAGTCGTGGGGTGTTGCTGGTTACTGCGGCCGCGTGGAGTTTCGGTACTCGGCTAGAGATTCCAGCCAGACTTCGGCAGTCATGCACAGCACCGGTTGGGATGAACCCTGGGCGAGCAGCCCGGCACGGTTGATGCGCGGATAGGGGCGATAACCCTTCGGGCCGGTGTCGTCGGTTATCCAGGCCACGAGGTCGCTGATTCGGGCGAAAGTCGCCTTCGGCTCCACTGTTGGTGCCGGAACCGCGTCAGGGGGTGTGGTGAAGATCCACTGGACGCTGCCCTCCCGTGCTCTAGGGACAGGCACCATGCCCACTCCTAGAGGCTTGTTGGCGTAGGAAGCCTGAGTTTGAGAGGTGTAGGCCGATTCCCGCACCGCGGCTCCCAGATTGGCGTAGGCCTTCACCTGCACAGCGACATCCGTATAGAGGTGCAGGTCGCCGCCGTCGTCCTTCCGTCCTGCCCCCAGTAAGCGTCCGGGCGTGGCCACATCGATGAGTTCAGCCCCTGGTTGGGCTTGAAGGAACCGGATGGCTTTCCACTCGAAGCGGTCGCCTTTGGCTTTCTGCCGGTTGGGCATGGTGCTCCTTAATACTGGCGGGCCGCAGCGATCCAGGCGGCCACGTGGAGTCGAATCCATGTGGCCAGGCTGCTGGCACTGCCGTCGAAATCAATGCGATAGGTGTCGGTCTTTTGGCCTTCGTTGGCAGTGACGAGCACGTCGTCTCCCCTGTAGTCGACGCTGAACGTCAGCGTGGTGCTGATGCCGTTGCCGACTACACCCTGAGGCAGGGTGAAAGACACTGTGTCGTCCTCGATCTCGGGGGTCGAGTCGAAGATTCCGTAGCCGTCGAGGAAGGTCCGGGTGAACCGGATGATGTCGGAGATTGCGGCGCGCTCCATGACAGGAGCCTGGGTGACGGAGCCTGGACGCATCGGTGTCACAGCACCTCCAGGAACTGCTCTCGCAGGGCCGCGGCGCGACCGATAGAGGCCATTACGTCGTCGACGGCCCGGTGTGTGGAGGATGCTGAGCTGGCTGCGGTGTTCACCGGGGGCAGGTTCAAGCGCGCGGTGAACTCGTTGACAGCTGAGATGTCGTAGGTGCGGTGTGAGCAGAGCTTGCGCGAGTCGGGGAAGTTCTCAGTCAGCACGCGCAGGTCAAATGAACCCACGGAGGACCCTGCTACCACGGCTCCCTTGTACTCGTAGGTCGTCTCAGGGGCCTGATCCTTCGGTGGAAAGTATGCGCTGATGAGTTCTGCCAGGGCAGCGTCGGCTTCCTCCAGGGTTCGCTGGGAGGTGGCGACCTCATCCAGCAGACCGTTGGCGGTGTGCATCTTACGCACGTAGGAGTTCAGGGACTCCAGGACGTGCGGCTCCGCGCCCAGCACCATGCTCAGCGGCTCACTAATGATGTTCAGGTCTTTATCCGTGACTACTGCTGCTACTTCCAGCAGGTGCACCTGATCACCGAAGTCGTAAAGCCCGGTGGTCTCGAAGTCGAGCCAGAGCAGGCGGCGGAAGGGATCGTCGTGGTCTGTTCGGGGCTGGTACTGCAGCATCTGCGCTGCATAGTCCTCGATGGCATGAGTGGGGTTGCTGTGGTTCATGAGGCTTACTGCGGCCGCAATACAGCCCATGGATTATTTGCAGCTGCTCATCCTCTTAGCCCTGGTCCTGTTACCGGCGGCTGACCAGTTCCGGCACAACTACAAGCTGATGCGGGAGCTGGAGGGTGAGCAGCGATGATGGGGGCTCACCATGCGGCCTCCGGAGCCGCCGCGTGGGTTGTCATTGCATCCGACTATGAGATCCCCACCGGGGAGCTGGGCAATGCCTACTCCTGGATGCCCGAGGCGCTGCCGATCGGCTTGGGGCTGATAGATGCTGGCCACACGGGTGTCCTCGTGGGTGCCATTGTCTGCGCCGGCGGGGCGATGCTTGCCGATGCGGATCATCACAACGCCTCCATTGCCCACTCCCTGCCGCCGGTCTCGCGGTGGATCTGCAACGGTATTGGGACCATATCCGGGGGGCACCGAAACGGTACGCACTCGATTCTTGGTGTCGCCGTCTTTGCTCTGATCGCGTGGGCGCTCTCACTGCTGGTCTTCGACATCAACGGAGTCTCTCTGCATGTGGGGGCCGGTGTTTTCTCCATCCTGCTGGCGTCCTTCGCCATCAAGGTGCTGAAGTTCTTACCGGCTTCGGCCCGCCGCTCGCACTGGGCCGTTGCCGTGCCCATAGGGGCCATGGTTACCCTCCTGGCCCCGGATCAGAACGCTTGGTTCCTCTGGGCCGTCGCTATCGGGGTGACCATTCACATCCTCGGCGACATGCTCACCACCGGCGGGGTCAACTGGCTCTGGCCCCTGACCATCAAGCCTCCGGCTTCGGTGCAAAAGACTCCAGTGCTGAACCGAATGTGGATGCGCAATGGTCGGCAGGCGCTGCCGATTCTTGGGAACACCGGTTCTGTCGCCGAGTGGGCGCTCTCCATCCCCATTTCCATCATCGCCGTGGTCGGCATGTGCCTGGCTATCACCGGGGCTGCCAGCGAGGGCTGGGCCATGCTTCTAGCCGCTTAGCCCTTACCGGCCACAGTCATCATCACCACACACCACCGTCGCAAGGACCATACCGTTGACTATCACCGTAGTTTCGCCCGAACAGTTTGAACGCCAGAGGCTCCAGCATTTTATGGATGAAATCGTCGGCCAGGACGACCCTAAAGAGCCTTGGTGGACTCTGGCACTTTGCTCACAGACCGACCCAGAGCTGTTCTTCCCTGATCGCGGAGAGACCGCGAGATCGGCGATCCGGGTCTGCGCCTCGTGCCCGGTTCAAAGGGAATGCCTCGTGAAGGCGATGGCGGAGGAGGCCGAACGCACCGGTGAGCGCCGGTTCGGCATACGTGGCGGTATTCCGCCCCGAACGCGTGAAGCAATCGCCGCTGGTTCCCTCAGCATCGACGATGCGCTGGCTGGTGCGTAACGCGCCCGGCCACAGGCATGAGTATGACCACACTTCAGGACACACCAGTACTCGCAGTCGGCACCCGGGGCGCCAGCGGAACCCACACAGCTCTCAAGGGCGATAATCTCGCACACCTCCAGCAGCTCATAGAGCAGGGGCAGCGATACGACTTCGTGCTACTGGATCCGCCGTATAACACTGGCACCAATCGCTCCACCTACCTCAATGTCTTCGATGGTGAGCAGTGGGCCACCGATTTCGGACGCCGTGTAGAAGCCTCCTGGGCGTTAATGGGTGACGATGCGGTCATGCTGGTCACCATTGACGAACGTTCGCTTCACCCGACGCTGAAGGTCTTGGAAACGCACCTGCCGCCACATCATCAGCAGATTGTCACCGTCCGTCACTCTCCAGCCGGCCAGGCGCAGCGTGGGTTCCGGCGCACCTGTGAGTACCTGATATTCGTTCACAAGGGTGCCATGGCACCGAAGCCCCGAACGCTGGGACCATGGTGGAACATCATTAAGGAGGGTTCGCGCTCATCTGCGGGCAAGATCCGATGGAACTCGCTGCTGAAAACAGGACAGAATCACACTCCGGCCTCATCCCCTGGTTGCTTCTACGCTCTTCGCACTGATGGTGCGGGGCGGATCGTGGCGGTGGGAGATGCCGAGGACTGGCAGAACCTCAGCGATGATTCCACGCTCATCTACCCGGTCCGCACCGATGGGAGCCTGGGGCGATGGAGGGTCGGCGTTGAGCGGGCACGATATCTCCATTCACGGGGGCTTCTACGTCTGGGGCGCAGCGGTACTGTGAGCTACGCATGCTCCGGTTTAGTGGACCTCATTGACCGTGGCGATGTGAAGATTGTCAGCTATGACGACAAAGGCGCAGCAGTGCTGGCTGATCAGCGGAACCTGGATGAGCTCACCGCGCTGCCGGGAACGCTCTGGGATGCGAAGTCTCACAGCTATTCCACATACGGCTCCTGGCTGCTGAAAAAGATGGTGCCTGGGCTGAGCTTCTCTCATCCGAAGAGCCTCTACGCCATGGAGGATGCGCTGGCGTTCTATCTGGCTGATCTTCCCCAGGCGAGGATCCTTGATGTCTACGCTGGCTCCGGCACTCTGGCGCACGCCGCTATGCTTCTCAATGCCTCAGATCAGGGGTCGCGGTCCACAACCAGCATCACGCTCGACGATGGCAGCTTCGATGTCCTCACAGCGCGCCTGACGGCAGCGTTGACAGGCACAGATCGCCTGGGTCAAGCCGTCGAGGGGGCTTACATGTACCCGGATCGCGGGCTCATCTCTTCTGGCCTCGTGGGCACGCTTCAACTAGAGCCTCAGTAGTCAGACTTAGGCTGCCGGCGCATGGGGCCATCGCCTGAGCTGGTGTTGCGGAATCCGTACCCGTGGTACCAAGCCCGCAACACCAGCTCAGGCGTTCCAAAGCAGCTATCGGGCTGAAGCTCTAGGACCCACGAGCGCCTGTCTGCAGTCTGGCAGAGCAGTGGCATCGCCGCAGAACCCGCGCCTTGCCGACGCATCTCTGCCGGGACGCTGATGCTCTCTAGTACGACAAGAGTCTGATTCCCCTGCCGGTACTCCCGGAGTTTCATCTCGGCATTGGTGCGCTGTGCGATGGCTTTCTCCAGCTCACAGACCACGGTCCGGGCTTTGATGTCTCGCACGCGCCGTGGTCCAGCTCTCAACGAGCTAGTCCTTAGTGCTGAAGGTCTTGTCGAAGAATGCGAACAGCTTGGCTTTCAGCTCGGGGTTGCCGGTGTAGGGGGCGTAGTCGTTGTTGCTGAATTTCGAGGGGTTCACTAGCCGGTTGTTGATGCCGAGCTTCTCTACTGCATACACTTCGAATCCACGCGCCAGCTGCTCTGTGGGGGTGTCGTAGTAGGCACGTTTCTTCGGGTCGGGCTCTCTCAGTGCGTGGCTGTACTCCTGGCTGATGTCGGCGAAATCTGCCGAGAGGCTTGCGTTGCCCTTGGCGACCAAGTCGTAGTAGTGCCCCATCTCGTGGATGTAGGCCTCGGAGGTGCGCACATCGACGGCGACCGTGTTGTGGGACGCTGAGAAGAGTCCGTTGGCACGGTGTTTGCCGAGCTTGCGGATCCGCAGATCGGGTCGCCGATCGGCAGGGATTGGTGGCATCTTCTCCGCAATCTCTTCGATGGCCGCTTCGAAGTCTGCGTACTCTTCAGGGTCCACGTCGTTGTCGATCTCCACTTTGGCGAACAATCCGCCGTTGGCGGCAGCGAGGCTGGTCTCGGCCATCATCTGCTGGTGGGCCTTGTCCGGGTGCTTCTTGTCGTCGAATACGCCAGCGATCTTGCCGGACTGCTCCCGAAGGTGCTTGCGCTGGGCGATGAAATTGCGGCCCTGCAGCTGGGCGTCCTGCAGGTCGGTGAGAGTCGCGATGCTGGCGAGCTGGGCAGCGTTGAAGCTCTCGTGGTTGAGTTCGTGGCGCTTGGCATAGACCTCGTTCACGATGGTTCCAGCCGACTGGAGGTCATCGATGCGCTGCTGGTAAGCATCGTGGCTGTAGCCCCCCGGATAGTCATCGGGGTAATCCCCCGTGCCGAAGTGGTAATGCGGGTGCATAGCAGTGCGCCCCAGCGGATTGTTCCCGCTGAGGCTGGCGATGCGTGAGGCACCGACGAGACTGCGTACGTCCACCTGGGTGACCTGCTGGTGTTTGCCGATGGGGTCGCGCCCGCCAGGGAGAGTGAATGTCTTCATTCCGGCGGTGGAGTGGTCTGAGACCATCAGCCACCGCTCCTCGCGGTAACCGTTCTCAGTGGTGTTCTCCAGCTTCGCCAGCCAGCCGCGGGTGGCGTTTGCGCCAGTGAAGCGCAGCAGCTTCGCGTCCTTCACTGGGTGAACCTCAGTGACGTGGTCCAGCTCGTGGATGAGTTCTTCGACCTTCTCCGCGCTGATGCGATTGTCCTCCGGTGTGCTCACGTTGTGGCACAGTCGGCCAGTCAGTGAGCGGTGGTCGAAGTAGTGGCCCTTCCGGGGGTTCTGCCGAATTATCTCGGCCAGCTCCGCCGGTGTCTTGCCGCCCAAGAACTTGCCGGCCAGGTCAGCGTTGTAGAAACGGTTCGGTACCCCCGTGAAGGTGGCTTCGAAGGCTTCCTCCTGGGCCTGGAAGTCTCTGATGAAGCTGTACCGCACCTGCTCCTCTGGCTCCGGTGCCGGTGCTTCAGTGGGTGCGGTCTCTAAGCCCCAGAGATCTGTGATGTCATCTTCCAGCGTGGCCAACGCGACGTTGGACTCCCCTACCGTGGAAGCCCCAGACGTGACGCGAGAGGTCCCCCGGATCTTGTGCTGGTTCGTTCCAATGCCGCCACCTGTTTTGCTCATGGTGGTGACTGTGGCCGGGGATCAAGGGGTCAAGACTGCGACTGGCCGGGGCTGATTGGTTGTGCGTCCGTTGCCGAGCTTGCCAGACCCGCCGGCGCCCCAGCAGTATGCCTGGCCCTCAGCAACACCACAGGTGTGTTCAAAAACCGCAGAGACTGAAGTAACCGTCTTGCCCGCCAGTACGCCGCTGGTGTCGACAGCGACCGGAACAGTCGAATTACCTGTGCCGCCATTTCCAAGCCGACCCGCATCACCCTGACCCCAGCAGTAAGCCTGGCCACCAGCAACAGCACAGGTATGGTGGCCGCCTGCAGAGACTGAAGCGACCGTCTTGTTCGCCAGTACGCCGCTGGTGTCGACAGCGACCGGAACGGTCGAATCACGAGTGTCGCCATTTCCAAGCCGACCTCTACCTCCAAAACCCCAGCAGTAAGCCTGGCCGCCAGCAACAGCACAGGCATGGCTACTGCCTGCAGAGACTGAGGTGACCGTCTTGCCCGCCAGTACGCCGCTGGTGTCGACAGCGACTGGGACGCGCTGGCTCATTGTACTTCCGTTGCCGAGCTGACCGGCGGTTCCATATCCCCAGCAGTAGGGCTGGCCGTCAGCCAGGGCACAAGTATAGGTACCCCCACCAGCGATCGAAGTAACGGTCTTTCCAGCAAGGGCGCCGCTGGCGTCCACTGCAACTGGGGCAGTCTGATTCGTTCCACTCCCATCGCCGAGCTGACCGTTGGTCCCGGAGCCCCAGCAGTAGGCCTGGCCGTCAGCAATCGCACAGGTATGACTACCGCCCGCAGCGATCGAAGTAACGGTCTTTCCAGCAAGGGCGCCGCTGAAATCCACAGCAACTGGAACAGTCTGATTCGTTCTACTCCCATCGCCGAGCTGACCGCGAATCCCGTCACCCCAGCAGTAAACTTGACCGTCTGCTAGAGCGCAGGTATGCCTACCGCCGGCAGCTATCGAAGTAACAGTCCTGCCGGCCAGGGGGCCGTGGGTGTCGACAGGGACCGGAACGGTCTGATCGGTGGTGCTACCGTTACCCAGCGCACCAAAGTACCCATACCCCCAGCAGTAGACCTGAACGTCCGCGATAGCACACGTGTGGCTGTCGCCCGTGGAGACCTGTTCCCAGGCGAAGACGTCCTCCCATGTTGTAAAGGAGGCGCTAGCCTGGGCTTGTTCGTTCCATGTGGCTTGTGTGGGTGTGCTGCTGGTGCCGATGACTGTGATGGCGGCGAGTACAGCGAGGAAGCGTCTGAGGGGCTGCCGCCGTACTCGGCGGTCAACGGTTGTCGCTGCGGTGGTGGGGTTCTGGTGTGGCACACGGATCGTTCCCATGTGCATGCAAGTTCGCCGGCAGCGGGTTAATGCTCGTGATCGTGTCCGTGACCAGCGTGCTCCATGAGGTGCGAAATGGCGGCAGAGTCGTGGACGATGAGCGTGTCAGGGTCAATGATCCAGCGGTTTTCGTGGTGCAACTGGTGTGTGCCGAGTTCGTGGCCGTCGTCATCTAACAGAAGGACTTCGGCATAGCTGCCGCTGTCGTCGATGAGTTCAACATCAAACTCCACTCCAGATGCTTCAATGACTTCACCCAGCCTGGCTGAAGCGGCGAGGAGCGCTTCGACCTGTTCGTCGTCGAGGTTCTCTGTGTCTACGAGGTCCAAGATTGGCTCATAGTCATCGCGTATTTGTGCCCAGGACTCGCCCCGCTCGTGCCCGAGCTGGCTATAGAAGCTGGCCACGGCCTGTTCGGGGGTGCTGTTACTGCAGCTAGTCATCATCGCTCCCAATATGAGTAGGTGCCCAATGCGTTTCACTGATCTTCGCCATCGGTGGTGGCTTCCTCGCGTGCATCAAGCTCAGCTTCACGCTGGTCCAGCTCTGTGGCGCGCTCTTCTAGCTGAGCCTGCTTCGTCTCAGACTCGGCAGCGAGCCGTGCCACCTCCTCTTCGGCGGTGGAGACCTCCTGGACCCGCTGGTCGATTTCTTCTGAGAGCCTGTCGAGTTCCTGCTCCCGCTCATCGAGACTCTCAGAGAAGGTGTCGAGTTCCTGTGCTCTTTCGGCGAGGACTTCGACTTCCTTCTCCAGCTCAGTACGAACCTGCTCCTCATCAACATCTGGAATGTGCTCAGAGCGTTCCTGCACTACCGATTCTTCCGGCGCTTCATTGTCATCCGGACTCAGCTGGGATACGCCGAGGCTCAGCCCCACAGCTACGGCGATTGCTGCGCCAGTGAAGATCCCGATAGCAGTGAACACGATGGGTCGGGAGCGTTTTGTCGGGATCTCTGAGATCTGAGGCTGAAGCTGCGGCACCCCATAGAACGCCCTTGCTGTGAAGGGCTTCAGTAGAGCCAGTTCTTCGCCGATGAGCATGGGAGGTAACTTCTGCTGGCTGCGATCCCGCAGGATATGAATCGCATTTTCGAGGCCGCTGTGCTGGGTCTGAGTGAGTCCGGTGATACTGCCGGACGGTTTCTGTCCGATGAAAATGGCCGGTCCCGCAATAGCCTGCCCTGTGTTTCCCGATGCCCAGAGGATGGCGCTGGCATAGGCATTGGGTTCGCTCTGATCAGCTGAGTTCACGATATAGCCGGTGGTCCCCAGTGGATATCGCTGTGGGGTCCCGCCGACAATCTGAGAGAGACTGTCGAGGCTACTGCCTTCTTCCAGATGGAGGGTGTTCAGGGTCCCGTTGGGGTGCAGGATTGCGGTGAGCATGGTGTCCTTCTCTAGCGGGTCAAACTGCTACCGGCCTACTGCGGCCGCACCATGCTCACCGCCTCTGCGTGCTCATCAGTCGAGGAAGACTGGTGCCCTGACTTCGTTGGAGCTACCCGTTTGCAGAGTGAGAGTACTGGCTGAGAGTTTCTCGATGAGTTCGGCGTGGTCGATAATGGCCCCGTCGATAGCGACGTAGTGCTTGCGAGTGACCTTGTCATCGAGATGTCCCAGCTGCTTGGCGGCAGCTTTGAGGTCCAGGTGGCGCTCCAGGTGGGTGGCCACAGTCTTGCGCAGAGTATGCGGCTTGGCGCGGGTGCGGATGTCTTCGGGGACTTCGGCGTACCTCATGGCGCTGCGCAGGGCACGGCGGACGTTTTCGGGTCGCACGATGGGTTCAGCGGCTGCGGCTTTTCCTGTGCGCGGTTTCCCTGCCTGGAACACCAGGCCTGTGCCGTCGCCTTCTGTGAGCACGCGGCGCAGGACCTCCACGCCGAATGCGGGTAGGGCGATGGCCCGAGTGTCTTCGGTTTTGGTGGGGCCGATCCACAGCCAGCCGTCGGGGTTCTCTTTGACCGAGCGGTGGATGTATATCCATGGCCGCCACTGTGTGGGGTCGGCTCCTGCCGGTGGGTTCAGGTGGACGTCTTTGTAGTCCAGGGCGAGGATCTCGGAGATGCGGCAGCCGGTGGCCAGCATGAGTTCGAAGATGTTGGCCACTCGGTTGGATTTCGGTCCGGGCCTAGCGCCCTTGGGGTCAGACCATGCGGCGATGGCTTCGCGCAGGATGGTCAGCTCGTGCATCTCCAGGATCACGACATCGCGCTTGGGGGTCTGGATGGGTTCGAGGTCGCGTGTGGGGTTGCCTCGTGCCAGTCCTTCACCGATCCCCCACTTCCAGGAGGAGATCAGGACGGTCATGGCGCGCTTGGCGCGTGTGTAGCCTGTGCCATCAGCATCCACCAGGTCATCCAGGAGTGAGTTGAGCATGCCGGTGGTGATTTCTGAGAGCCTGAGTTCCCCGGCCCGGGGGATGATGTCGTTGTGGATGGCGGCCCGGTATTTGTAGCGGGTGTTCTCCGAGAGTTGTTTCTTGTGGGGGCGGGGCTTGTCCTCGTGGTCGATCCAGCCCAGCAGGAGTTCTTCCAGGGTGACTCCGTCGGAGGCCCCACGGTGTCCCAGGGCTTTGGACTTCTCCTCCCACTTCTCCTTCAGGCGCGCGCGAGCATCGCCCTTGGTCTTGCCAACGGCGGTGAGGGGTTTCACTTTGCCGTCGAGGTCGCGGAAGAGGACTCGAACGCGGAAGCTGCCGTTGGACAGCTTGTATGGCTTCTGGATGTCCCCGCACTCGCCGATCCGGAGTTTAAGTGTGTTTGCCATAGTGCTCACTGCGGCCGTGCCGTCGCCCTTACGAAATAACTGTCCAGCTGGTTGGTTTCGTAGGGCGATCGGGGATCAGTGTCAGCAGAACACTCACGAAAGTGTCATTAAAGTGTCACAGCGGGTGAAAGTCCGTCTTTGACTGAGAAACTTCCGCGTGATTCCGGGGCTAAATCGGTGCATTTCGGGATTTGAACCTGCGGCCTCCCGCTCCCAAAGCGGGCGCTCTACCAAGCTGAGCTATGTCCCGATGCTGGCCGCTTCGATCCCCAGGATTCCCATGACTCCGCGCAGCTCCGCGGTTTCACCGGGCATCCGAGGGCAATCTCCGTGCCTGGACCGCACTAGCCTATAGGCTCACGCGATTTCGCGCCATTTCAGAGAGCCTCGGGAGGCGCGATGGTCCCCGGAACCACGACTTAACGACAAGCGGTACATGGAATCAACGCGAGGCCTGGTCTCCAGTTGCCTACTCCATTAGTCTCAGGACATTAGTATCCAGCCGCGCAGGAAGCCCCGGACCATGAAGACTACATATCTCCGAGTGACGGTGCTCTTAGGCGGCGCTGGCTGCGTGCTGCTCTCCGCCTTCTTGGACTACCAGCTTGATATAGGCACCTTCGGCGTTGCCACACTCTCTTTCTTCCCGCTCCTGATGGGCGCCCTGTGGTACCTCGCGGGATCCGCGAACCAGGCCAGCCCCTACGGCTGGGCAGCAGGACTAAGCACAATCGCCGCCCTGGTCCTGCCGATATCGCTCTCTACCGGCCCAGCGCTGGGCGTTCTTGCAGGCACTGCCGCCCTCGCTATTCGCGGACGGGATCCGATCTACTTCGCGGCCTTTGCTGCCACCCTGGTGGCAAGTCTGGTCGCGGGATCACCCGCGTTTTTCCTCCTGGGGCTCCCCATCCACTACGCCCAGGCCGCTCCCCCAGCGCAAATGGTGTATCCGGGCCTGGCTGCGGTGTTCGTCTTGCTTGCTGTCATTGCGCTCGCCCAACGAAGTAGTGCAGTACCTGAGCCGAAACCCATCAGCAGGGACTACCAACAGTCCCCGGTATAGATCGTATCGCCGCTTACCGCAGGAAGCAGCGAGAGAGAATTTCCTTCTGGGACGGCGAAAGCCGCCGGTCAGCTGACCAGCGGCTTTCGCTCTGAGAAGCTCAGGCACAGTGGGCCCCCCGGGACTCGAACCCGGAACCTGCAGATTCAGGGTCTAAGGTGGTTGCTCTGCGGCCTATGTTCAATGAGGAACGCAAGGCAGCATGAGCAAGTTTAGTCAGCGGATTCCCAGGAAAGATTCAGGTTCAGGTAAAAGTTCAAACGTTGTTATCCCGCTTCGCCAGCGCGTGGCATCTATTGCTGGCATGGACAACTCAGGAAAGCCGAAACCGATACCGCTCATGTGGCAGCCGGACTATGACGCCTGGCAGTCCTGGCTCATCGCCGCTGGCAAGTCACGGGGCACCGTAAAAATGCGGGGTAACCAGCTTGCCCGTCTGGCTCGTGGGTTCGTAGACCGAAACCCCTGGTCTCTGACGCTGGATGAGCTTACACAGTGGATCGCAGAGCAAGGATGGGCCGCTGATACTCTCCGCGGCCACCGCGCCGCCTTCCGGAGCTTCTACAGCTGGGGCATGGCCACCGGTCGCACCCAGCTTAATCCCACCGAAGGACTGCCTTCAGCAAGGGCTCCCCGGCCCATCCCGAGACCGGCGCCCGAGGACGTCACGGAACAGGCAATCGCTGAGGCCGATGAGCGCGGCCGAGCCATGATCATCGCGGGCCGGTACGGCGGGTTGCGTTCCTGTGAGATCGCCCGGATCCACATCAACGACTTCGTTGAGGATCTCGACGGCTGGAGCCTGGTAGCTCACGGCAAGGGCAACAAAGAGCGCATGGTGCCACTAGACGATGACATTGCCGAGATGCTGATTCGTCGGTGCCGCGAGAATGGTGGCTGGTGCTTCCCTGGCCGGGTCGAGGGCCACCTCTCCCCCGCTTACGTTTCCAAGCTTCTCAGCCGCGCTCTCGGCCCGGATTGGACAGGCCACACCCTCAGGCACCGGTATGGCAGCGCAGCCTACGCTGGCACCCGAGACATTCGAGCCGTCCAAGAACTCCTAGGCCATGCCAGCCCGAGCACCACGCAGATCTACACCGCAGTCCCCTCCGGAGCGCTTCGCAAAGCCGCGAAAGCCGCCCGTCTCGCCCGTCACAATTCATCACCCTTCCCCCACCACCAGAACCTGGCAGCAGCCGCCTAGATAGGCTGAGGATCACTCACGCACCTGAGAGAGGGAAACAGCATGAAACACGCACCCATCGTCGTCCTGGCCACATCAGCGCTGCTGCTGGCCACCGCCTGCGGAGACGAAGCCCCCGAGCCCGAGCCCGCAGCTGCAGCGCCCGAGCAGGCCGAGAGCACCGAGCCCACCGACATCCAGACTGAGGATGCCGAAGAGGATCCGGCAGAGACTGAGGGCGATGACGACCTCTACCCAGGTATGAATGTGGATCTCCCGGCGATTGGTACCCACCAGGTCGGCGATACTTTCGAGTTCCTGAGTACTGACGGCTTCGAGAGCATGCAGGTCACTTGGGACGCTATCGAGTGGCTAGAGACCGATGAGGGTGACGATGTCGCCCTCCTGGTGCTCTCCGCTGATAACACTGCCGGCAGCGGCACAGTTGAGTTCTCCTACCCCACACGTGATGGTGGCGGATTCCACTACATCTCCGACTCCGGCGAGATCACGGACAACTATGAGAACGACATGCCTCATTCCACAACCTTCGACGGTGAAGTAGGGCTGTTCGGTCGCGGTGATGGTGTTCTTCCCGGCACCCAGGAGAGCGGCAAGGTCATCTGGTTTAAGACCGATGGACTCTCGGGGCGGATCGCTTACCTTAACGATGCTGGTCGATTCATGAACGTTCTCGAACTGCCGGCAGAGTCCGTTAATTCTGATCACGAGACGATTCAGACTATCCACGAACGGGCGGCCCTGTTCGACGGCAGCTATATCCGGTAACCCTGACCAAAGCACAAAAAAAGAGCCCCCTCACTCCCCGAGCCCGAAGGCCGGAGAGTGAGGGGGCTTCTTTGACTGGTTATGGCTCCGGTGTGGGCGGATCTTCTTTGAGGTTGAAGAGCGCTAGCGTCGGGGGCACCAGCACCGCGAGTGCGGCGAGGATCAGTCCGATCTCTACGACGACGCTCTCCGTGGCCTCCCGGACACGTTGCACGCTGCCCGGCGCGGTGATGGTCCAAGGTGGGGCGCTTTTGTTTGAGCGGTGGTTGACTGCACCGCGCAAGGTAGCTGATTCTCGGGGTTCATCATGCCTACTCGGCCGGAATTCCGGGCGAGTAGGTCACCGCGCAATGCTTAACCGATGTTTGACTACATGCCCTGCTCGTAGCCCTGCGGCTTGAGCTTGTCATCGGGGGTGTTGGGTGCGGCCAGCCCAGCGGCACCGAAGCCAAGCACCGCGGCGGCGAAATTCAGCCACACCTGCACCTGGTCCTCAGCGATGACACCAGCGATCACCAGTAGCGGGATGACGGCGACCACCACGCCGTAGATGTATTTACGGGTCTTCGGGTCAGCGATGATGTGATTCATGACTTAGTCCTCCTGGGTTTCAGGTTCGGGCTCCACTTCGGCCACAGTGATCTGCAGGCGCTTGGCGATGTCCTCGGCGGTCTCCACGCTGATCTGCTCGGGGACGGCCTTCACCGCGGCGAGGATCCGGCCCTGACCGCCCAGCACCTCATCGAGTGTTTCCGCGAGGGCGTCCACCTTCGCGTCTACCTTGTTGACGCCAGCAAGAGACTGGTGGGCGCGCAGGTGCGCGTAGGTCAGCACTGTTCCGGTACTGATGGTGTCGCCGGAGACCAGTGACCGGACCCCGAAGGTCCAGACCCGGGAACCCAGAGCCTTGACCCGCTCAGCGGCGAGATCCGCGGCGCGGTGAGCGTGAGTGAGGATGTCACCGGCCGGAACTTTGTTGCCGGAGACAAGGGACGTGAGACGTTCGGACCAGGACATGATCTTCTCCTTGATGGTGGTGGATGCGGTGGTGGTGCCGTTTTCGTAGGCGATGAACCGTGCCCTGAACTGCTCCCAGGGGAAGACGTTGCGGAGGCCGGTGGGATCTGTGCGGTCAGACTGCAGGGCACCGTGGTAGACGAACCCGTGGGCGCCGGCCCGGGCCTGGGCTGCGGTCAGCAGCACCGCCGGCACTGGCCCGAGGCCTTGGGAGACGCACCATCGCGAGTACAGGTGCGCCATGTAGGCCAACCCGTCGATCAGGTTGTCTCGCCAGACCTTGCTGATGCGGTCCCATTCGTCGCTGCGGCAGTTTGCGACCAGGCCGGCGGCGAAGGGGTTGATCGCCGGGGCGTGCCAGGTGTACCAAGACCAGGGGGCGTACTGGTTCCGGTTGCCGTGTGCGTCGCTTCCGCCGTGGTAGGAACCGTGGTCGATGCGGCCATTGATGAAGAGCCACAGGGCCAGCAGCAGATGCCCGGCGGGGAACTCCGAGGTGTGGAGCCCTACCTGTGGGATCTTGGGTCGTGCTGCTGCATAACGGTTTGCAGGGAGGGCTTGGGCGGTGGCCTTGTTTCCGCCGTTAGTGCCGATGAAGCTCATCAGTGCCCCGCATTCGGGTTCTCGGCCGCGATGCGCTGCATCTCTGCGACCTGAGCCTCTACCTGGGCCCGTTCCTCAGCGCTCAGACCTTCCAGTGCCACATCGTGCGGCTCCTGGTAGGGCTCAACGGTTTCGTGCCAGTGCTCAGCCATTGGTCACTTCCTCTCCATAAGCGCGGATTTCGCGCTGCAGCTGGTCGATTCCCAGCCAGCGGCGCAGTAGACGACGGATCATGTGGGCCTCCTGTGGGCATGAAAAGAGCCCCCGACATATGTCAGAGGCTCCTGCTCAGCGTGGACTATTCAGTTGTTGTCGCTCTGATGAAGTACCCCGTAACTGGGCATCTCCTTGAATGCTGCGCCGTGCTTGATATGGCACCAGGTCTGGTGCTCCAGCAGCGCCTTATGAAGCTGATCGGCTCGGCGTCGGTGCGAGTCGCGCTGCTTCCAGGCGTTGTCCTCATCTCGGTGCTTGCCAGTGATCCAGTCCCATAGCGCTTTCGCTAACCCGGTGACCACGCCGGCGCTGATGAGTGCCACCACAATAGGGACCCAGACTGTCTCGCCCATTCGGGCACCCCCTCAGGTGTTGTCGGCGTGCAGATCACTGGCTACGGGGACGCCTCTACCGGCTATCACTTCCTCACCCGAGGCGATAGGCCGCTTGTAGACATGGATCAGCCGAAGCGCCAGCGGCCCTAGCAGCGCCCCAATCGTGCCCGCCTGCGGCAGCCGGTTCCCCGGTCCCCCAAAGTGCAGCAGGTGAATAACGACGACGTACATCGCAATTCCGGCGATGATCGCCTTCACTGTCCAACGCTCGACGCGGTTCTGGCCCACAAGAGCAACCGGGATCCCGAGCCCGGCGCCGAGGACCACCATGCCGCCGATGATGTACATGCTGAGTGTGCCGGCCATGCCTTCGAGGGATGAGGGTGGGTTGATCAGTCCGGGCACCCATCCGTAGAGCAGCCAGGCGTATGTGGCGAGGGTGGCGATGGTAACTATTTTGGGGTGGGCGATGCGTCCCCAGACCCAGAGGATGGGCTTTTTCACGGGGTGGCTCCTTCCGGTATGCGGTGGATGACCAGGTTCCGGATGATCAGGTGACCGGTCAGCAACTCTGGCCGGATTGCTGGCTGAATGCTGGTTACCGGTGCGCCGTACTGGGCTGTTTCGGGTACTCGAATCGCGCAGGACATCACGCCGTCGCGGGATTGGTCCGTGATCTCAACCGGTTCAGATGCTCCGCCCCAGCGGGGCCACCCTGTGCCGCCACGGATCCCGTTGATTGACCAGAAAGCGACGGCGTAGCGATCACTTGGCCCTGCGGGTTCGGCTTTGACTCCGACGATGTCTGCAACCCAGGCCCAGAGTTCACCGGGCACTGGTTCTATGACGTGCCCGAACCAGGTTGTGTTGTCTATCCCGTTACCGGTGACCGGCAAGATGAAGTTCTGAGCCCTGATTTGCTCTGCCACAGCGTCTCCTTAGCTGATTCGGTAGCTGACTAGGTTGCGGATGAAGACCGCACCTGAGGCGACGCGGTTGCGGAAGGTGGGCTGGATTGTCTCTACAGCCTGCCCGTTGTGCTGAGCTGGCACGGTAATGAGGGCCGCAACAGTGTGCTCACCGGTGCCGGCAGGGATCAGCTGAGTGTTCTGATACTGATTAACCGCGGCCAGCTCCCCGACGCCGTTGATCGTCCAGTAAGCGCGCATGCCCGCCGAGACCTCAGAGACGAAATCCATGGCGAAGCATTCCGCGATCCATATCCACCGCTCACCGGCAGCAACTCTCACGGGATGACCAATGAACGTGTACAGCGGAGACTCAGCGGTAACCGGAAGGATGATGTTCTGCGCCCGCACTGTCTCGTAGGCGCTCATGAGTCCTCCAGGGGTGTGCCGATCTCGGTGACCCCGATGCCAAACTGGCCCGAGGCTGGGAGTTCCGCCCCGACAATCGCCAGCTGCACCTGAATCCGATGCCCAGCAGGAATGTCGTAGTCCCGACGCAGCGGGAAGTGCCAGGTAATCCCGGGGGCGAGGTTCTGATTCATGGTGCTGAGGCCGTGCGCCGAACCGTCCGGAGCAATAGCCCTGATCCGCACCCAGAAGCGATCCACGTTCTGGACCTCACGGGCAGCGATGAACCCCAGAAGACGCACCCGCGTTGTGGCCGGGGTAGTGACCAGAGTGGAGACCTGAGAGTTGAATACGGCAGCGCCTCCCGAGATCAGCTCCTGCAGTAAACCCAGGTTGATCCACGAAACCCGAGCGCCGCCAGGCAGCAGCTCCCGGGTGAAAAGACCCTCAATACCGCGATTACCTACCTGCTGTGCGGTCCACGTGCCAGTGAGGCCACCGTCTGCAGGCACATCGTTTAGGTACTGATCGGGGATGATCTCAAGCATTGCGCGCTCCTATCGGGGGATGATGACGCCGTCGAGGCTGATTGGGGCGTTGCCCCAAGCGAAGTTGGCCGAGTTACGGGAGATCCCCGAAGGATAGGAAGCACCGCCCAGGGAAACGATGCCGTTGGAGTGGACTGACATGGTCACGCCCATGAGATCAGCTCCGTTGATGACGGTGACTGTCTTGTACCGGCTCACACCTTGTGGCCTTGGCATCCCTTCAGGCAGGTTCCCCAAGTGTGCTGGGCCTCCCAGGACGATGCCCTGGAATCGGTACTCACCCAGCACGTAGCGGACCTGGACCGGTGCGACCTGTTCCCAATCGGCCCGAAGATCCGCCAGCGGCTGCCATTCCGCCATGGGGTCACTGTCTCCGTAGAGGATGTCCTCAACGGTCCACAGTGCCTGTTCATTGCGGTGAGCCTGCTGCTCAACCTCGAATAGCCCGGTCTCGACGGGGCCGAGGCGATCACCAACACTGACAAGCCCGGTCTCTATGTCCTCGATCCGCCGACCGAGGGTGAACCCGCCCTGCTGGGCATCGACCAGGCTCATACGTTCCAGGCTGTCCAGATCGTAGATGCCAGACTCCGGCACCCTGACAGCGAACACCTCACTGGCCCGACTAGCCCCAGGAGGCAGCACCGTCACCTGGTAGAAACCAGGCCCGGGCAAGTACTCAAGATCGACTTCGCCAGGCACATCGGTGGCGTCCGCCATGAGCGAGGGAGAGACCCCCGAAAGCCTCGGGGTGAAATACACCCGGTGACCTTCGGGGGCCGTCTCGCTGGTGACCCGGATTACCGTCACGATTAGGCCTCCCCGTCATCGTCTGCCGGCGGCTCCGGCTCACCCTCGTCAGCGTCGTCGGCCTCGGCTTCGACCGGATCCTCAGGATCATCCACCGGGCCGACGATCGCCTCACCGGCCTCATCGTCCTCAGTCCGGTCGAATGAGTCATCACCTTCCACGTGAGAGTCATAGGGACCCCACTGTGGAGATTCCTCAGACGGCTCATCAGATGCCCCGGTGACCACTGCCAGCCACTTCTGACCGGCATGAGTGACTACCCAGCCCAGCGGATAAGCACACGCGGCACTGACCGGCCTCACCCAAGGCGCATGGTGCTCCACTCCGACTTCGACCAGCCGACGACGCAGCGCACGATTCAGGGACTCCTGAGCACGCCGTTCCGCCTGGGCTCGCCGCTCTTCGTCCTGCAGCTGCTGAAGCAGCTCCATTCGCTCTGCAGCGGAGAGCTCCGCGAGATTCACCGTCATGCCTGTTCCTCCCATCGAAGCGTGACCTCCATCTGAGCGCCATAGGCATAAGCACCGATACCACCAGAGCCGTCCCCGAGCCCGAATCCGCGGATTGCGGGGCTGGTGCCTCGCATCCAGTCGAGTTGTTGGGCTGAGAGGTTGTAGACGGCCCAGCCGCCTCGGTTGCCGTGTGCGGTGCCGAGGGTGTTGAGGGTGGGCCGGTTGGTGGGTGTGGTGGCGACGTTGTGGCGCATGAATCGGGCGATTGCGCCTGATCCGTTGTAGGTGTGTGACCAGCGGATTTTGACGCTGCCGCTGATCATTCTGGCGTTGGCCGGCACACCCCAGTGGTTCCCGAAGAATGCCGCGCTGCGGACATATCCGAAGGAGCTGCTGGGGATCTGGCCTTGGAACATGTTTCGTGACACCGGTAGGGACGTTGATGCTCCGCTGGATCCGAGGATCCTGCCGTCTGCTGCCCAGTTCCGGAAGTTCCCTGGCGTGTATGTGCGCTGCCGGGGTACCCATGTGGGCGGCGCCGGGGCCGGGGTGGTGCCGCCAGATGTGGAGACGGTTCCGGAGCCGGTGAAGTCCACGCCCAGTGCGGAGTTATCGACTGCTGGCCCGAGGTCAGTGACGATCATTTCCAGGTGTCGTCCGCCCAGGGGCCCGAGGATGGTGAACCCGTTTGTGGACGTGAGATGAACGTCTAGAGTCCAGTTCTCTTCGGATGCCTGGGTGTTGGCGTACCAGATCATCGGCCCGAGCATGGCGCGCCCGTCTGAACCCGGTGTGGCATGGGTTGAGATGTGGGCTACGACGTCGTCCAGGCTGGAGAGGTCGCCTCCGGATGAGATCAGCGGGGCACCGCCAGGTGCGCCGGTTGATCGGTTACCTACGGTGATGAATCCGCGGACTTCATTGCCGAGGGTGTCTAGCCAGATCGGGGGCACTTCGACACGGACAAACCGCCGGCGGGGTATGTTCTCTACCCTTAGCCGTAGGGGTGTCATTCGTCGGTGGGTTGCCCTGTAGTTGGCGACGTCGCGGGCACCGTAGGCAGCGATCCCGCGGCCGAGTCCATCCAGGATGCCGGCAGGTTGGAATCGTGCTGCAGGGTGCTCGTAATCCAGGAGGTCACCGACCAGGCGCTCACCGGCTACCAGGATGTCGTTGTCGGTCTCCAGGGTGCGGGCGGAGACGTGCTGAGCATCTGCGGCGAATCCGGTTTCGCCTTGCTCATCGACCATCGTCAGCCGGTCGCCTTCAGCGCCGGTGCCCAGGCTGGTTGTAGCTGCCCAGTCACCGTCGCCGACGTCGCGCTCCAGCCTGAACCCCTCGGGGGCCAGGACGAACCGCCGGTCACGCTCCTGGTGAGTCATGTGCAGCTCACCGGCGAAGAGCGACCGGTCCCCACCGGCACGGAACGTCGGTGTGCCGGATCGGTCGTTGGCTGCGAAGTTACCGTCACTGCCGTCTGCCCGGGCAGCTGCACCGCCACGGGTCTCCCAGTCGGGAGAGGACCGCCACAGCGGACCCTCCAGGACTCCACCACGGATGATGAAGCCCACGATCTCGTTGGAGGCGAGGTTATCGACTTCTAGCTTGATGCCCTGGGCCACCTCGAAGATCAATGAGTCGGTGATGTGTTCACCGGTCAGCGACCTCGCGGCGATCAGGGTTCCGTCGATGTAGGCCTCTTCAGCCTCCAAGATCGCAGTGCGCACCAGCTGCGACCAGACCTCCGTAGAGATATTGGTCTCGGTGATGAGCCGATTAATCACACCGGCCGGAGCCTGCACCAGCTTCCGGATGATGAGATCCTCAGTCACCAGCTCAGCGATCTCAGCGACCTCTGCGAAGAGCCGCTCAGCGCGGAGATCATCAATGACCGCCTGGCCGATCTCCGCACGGGGCAGGATCGACAAGCTCAGCTCAATCTGATCCCAGGCACCGTCGCGGAATTCCCACCAGCCGATGAGCTTCCGCTCTCGGGTCATATTGTCGTACTGGCGCCAGAATGTGCCATCCTCGGCGGTACCCGTGGGCGGGGTGGTGGAGCGGATCGCCTGCCCCATGTTGTTAAGACGATCCGCGATGCTCACCGCGTACTGGTACGCATCACCGGCAGCCTTATGGGCCTCAGCAGCGGCACGGCGGGCAGCCTCAATCTCTTCCTCAGTGGCGTCCTGCCGGGATGAGACCTCGTCATATTTCGACTGAGCATCATGAGCAGACCGCACCGCATCATCAGACACAGCGCGGGCCTCCACGGCCTGAGCCGCTGCTTCATCCGCCAGGAACTGCGCCGTCGCCGACCATGCCTCCTGAGCAGCCAGAGCGCCCCGCTGCTCATCCATCAGCCGGTCATAAGTCCCAGTCCGCTCATCGAACCGTTCCTGGAACTCTCTGCGCTCTTCCCGAGCCCCTTCTAGCTCTTCGCGGATCGCCTCAGTATCCACCGGCGGCACAATCCGCGCCGAGGATGTTGCGGAGAACTCTCCGCGGGTCTTGCGGTCTGCTCCTACCATCTGGAACTTCGCAAACCACGTCCCGGCCTTGGGGCAGATCACGGTGGTAGATCCGCCCTCGCGGTCACGGATCGAGGATGCCACGTGATAGGCCGCTGCCGGGGGCTCTTCGCCGTCCTCAGAGAACGCTATGAGCACGTCAGTACGCCCATGAACCTCCGGCACGTACCCGGTGACTACGGCGCCGTCCCAGGTGACCTCCATCGCGCCCAGTTCCAGCACCGTCAAGACCGGGGCCGTCGGAGTGGGCTGAGGGGGTGAGACCGTCACCCGGTGGCCGAAGGACCCATCAGGCATCCGCCCCAGGCGGGCGGCCTCCTTGCCCTTCTCCATGATCGGCAGGTAGCCGTCATCGATGGAGGCATGGGCCAGCCTCGGAGCAGCTGCAAGATCCTTTACCCGATCGGTGAGCTCACGAACCTGCTCCATCAGCAGCTGCGTGTCCGGGTCGATCCGTCGTGGCGGGGCCTGGCGGCTGGGTGTCCGAGACAATGGGAAGCCTCCTAATTGTCAGCGTTGGCCGGTACAAGGCTGAGAGTCATCGTCTGCGACCTCAACTGGTGCTGCAGCGCCTGAATTCGCGCTGCTTGCACATGCGTTTCCCCGTCCAGCTGGGGTGTCTTGATCCAAATCACGTCCCCGATGTCAAAGCTCCCGAAGGGCGCTCCGAAGCTGTCGGAGACGGTGACGGTGTCGTAGAAGCGTTCAGAGCGGGAAAGCCCGAGCAGCGCCTTCGCCCGCGCTATGCACGCTTCATTCGATGCCAGCCCCTGCTCTTCCACCACCAGGACCGCCCGTGCTCTGTCGTGCCCTGGCCGATGGGCCTCGCCGCGACGTCGGCGGCTGCCCTCTCCGCTCCCCCACACAATGACGTGGCTGTAATAGTCCCGAACCTCATCATCATCCTCTTGTGGAAGGTGCACGTTCAGGCCAACCTCAAAGTGCAAGTGTCGCAATTCGCGGCGCTGAAACCCGGGATAGGCCCGCTCTAGCCTGAACGCCGGTGCCCCGCTGGGCTGATCCACATCGAGCAGGGTTACCACTCGATGTTCGAAGGGTGCCCGATCAGCTAGCTCGTCAATACTGCGGCCGAGATCGTGCTCGGCCCAAGGGCGAAGCCGCCAGGGGCCGGCAGAGAACTCGACGTCGTTACCGTCAGCATCAGTGAAGCTGACGTCACGTTCTTCTTCACCCACAGTGACAGGAGACGCTGCTTTCTGGATCTCTATCGGCGGGACATCAGAGAAGCTCGTCAAGTGCTCCCAGATGTCCGCGTGGATCTTCATCGGGTCTTCCTCGACGTAATCCACCGGTTCGCCCATCCAGGGGGTCTTGTAAGGCTCCCCCTCCCGGCCCTCGGCCAGGATCTGCAGCGTGTCCTGCTCGACGTAATCCCGGGGATCCGAGACAACGACGTAAGACCGCACGTTCTGCTGGTCATCAACGCTCACCAGCAATGTTCCGTGCTGCCGAATCAGCGGCACCGTACGCCACTCCCAGGCCCGACCGAAGGTGATCTCGTCATGGGCTGTGGCCTCATCTAGCGACGCTTCCAGGTACGGCACGCCGTTGACTTGCCGCTCAACGCTCACATCCCGCAGCGGCACATCCGTGTGCAGAAGATGCAGATCCGGCCAGGTATAGGCGATGAACCTCATCAGCTAGCTTTCTCTTGGAATGTCACCTGTCCCTGCAGCCAGTACTGCCAGAGTTCCTGAGGGCGGGCACCGACTCGCAGAGTATCCGTGCCGCTGGTGCGCCGGATCTCCACCGCCAAAAGGGCAGACCGCCCAGCAAGTGCCCGGATATCCAGCCGAGCAATCAGCGGGATCTCGAATCGATTCCAGTCGGAGTCCTGCCGGAAAATGTTGTCCTGCCCGACCACGCGCTGACCGCCAGCGATCAGTACCGCCCGGGCACGGCCTCCCACATGATCGGTGGCACCAGCGATGCCGCCAGTCTGCTTCAGCTGCACCACGGCCTCAGTCGCCCACGGCGGAATGGTCATCTGCGGAGTGCGGGTGAACTCTGTCCATGAGGTGGTCGACGGTGGGACGGTGATGAACTGCGCATTACCGGAGGGATTCACTTCATGCAGCACCGGCTCCGTGACCGTCTTGGAGGTCGCAAGCTGCCGGATATCGTGAATCATCGACTGATCGATGGTCCCAGTACTCGCGGGGATCCGGATCTGCGCCAATGGGATGAATGGACGATGCAGATCAGCGAAATGCTCCGGTAGCGTCGCGGCGTTGCCAGCGTTTTCCACCACGTGGAGCCGCCAGAACCGGTGTGTGGAATAGTCCACCGAATCGGCGTTGCCCTCAAACTCCGGATCAATAATCACGATCCCGACGACGTCAGTCCGACCACCGACCGAGGAAGTAGGCCGAATGGTCACCGACTCAGTCTGATACAGCGTCTTGCTGTAACTCTGACCCGGCGCGTTGGTGTACCCGAGCCCGGGGCCGGCTGTGGCGGCGGTGACGAATGTGCCCGGGAGTACCTGGACTTGTTCGCTGGGTGTGGGGGTGGGCCGTACACGGAGACTGGTAGGCCCGATAATGCCTGTGGCTCCCCCGGATGACACGTAGACCTGTTCACGGGCTAGACGGGCATCGTGAGGAACCTCCCCGTTGACTGCCCAGACGACACGATCATTTGCCATGGTGTTGCTCCCTCATGATTAGGCAGAGGCGTAGGCGTCACGCCAGCGGATGATTGCGTGTGCGGTGCCGGTGACGTCCTCAGCGGAGAAGAAAAGTGTTTCGGTGCCCGGGTGCAGCTCGATCTGCCCGAGTGCTGAACGGAGATCCAACACGGAGCGAGGTCGACCGAAGTTGTCCGTGACGGTTCTGGACAGTGGATCGATGGTGATTACCTCATCAGCGGCAAGCTCCACATCAGGATCTAGGCCCATGTGCCAGCCGGCGTTTCCGTTGATCTGGAATCGTCGGCCTGGTCCGTGGAACTCGATGATTGGCGGTGTGGGTTCGCTGCCGCTGACTGTGATCACCGTGGACGCCGGTTCTGGTGGGCCTGGTGAACTCACAGGGAATGTGAGTGGGAACGTCCATCCGGTGCCGGAAGCTGCTGCTGTCGCCCGGATGGTCGCCTGCTGTTCACCAGCTTCCCCGCCGGCGAAGAATCGGGGTTCAAGCTGCTCGAACTCCAGATTGACAGTGCCGACGCCTTGCCGCATCAGGTGATCAAAGATGTAGGAGTCGTTACTCCGCGGCCGCCCGTAGATCCGGAACCATTCACCGTCCATGTCCAGCGGCGAGTACTCCAGCGGCACCAGCAGCCCTGGGGTGAGTCGGCGTTTCCGGTCGCGCCAGGCCGCGAGGAACTCTGAGAGTACTTCGCGGGCCTGGCGCATTGTCCGCTGATTGCTGGAGATGGTGAAGGCCGCGATAGTTCCCCTGAGGTAATCCCTGCCGGGGGTGACACCATCGCGGCCTTCTTGCTGCTGATCAGCTGTCACGTACTCGGTTGATCCGAAGTCCATGTCGCTGATCACCACGTCACCGTGGCGGCGCTCAGTGGAGCCGATTTCTAGTCCTTCGAATCGGACTCTCATCTGACCCCCTGCAGCTTCCGGCGGTTGTGTTTGCGGAACTCACTACGCATCCGCTGAGCGTTGCGGTGAGCGTCCTTGGATTCGATCGCGTACTGGTTCACGGTCAGGTGGTCACCTCGACCAGGACCGCCGCTCAACACTGCGTCTCGCACAGCGTTGAACTGGGCCTGGTTGAATATGTACTCGGTCCCGCCAGTCCAGTTATCAACGATGTTGCGGCCAGGAGGCAGCAGCCCGCCGTTATCCCGGAACAGGTGGTTGACGTTGACCGGGTTATAGAACCCTGGCCGGTGCTGCTCAAAGTGCAAGTGCGACGCGAAGCGTCCGCCCGTTGCACCGACGGCGCCGATCGCCTGCCCGCCTGTGACTTCCTGGCCGGCCTTCACGCCGATCCGAGACAGGTGAGCGTAGGCAGAATCGAAGCCACCATGATTCAGCACGATCAGGTTTCCGAGATTGCCCGGACCCCAACCTGTCCGCTTGACCACGCCATCCCACGCTGCCCGAACCGTCGCGCCCTGCGGCGCTCCGATGTCGATACCAGCGTGGAAGTTCGAGAAGCCACCTGGAATGTTCCGAGGTCCGAACCGTGACGTCACCGGCCCTGCAGCAGGCCGGTTGAAGCCGCCTGGGTTCGCCGCAAATCGCCCGTCATAGACGCCCTCAGCGGCAGCGTCATCGTCCTGGCCACGGATCCAGTCAAGAACCTTCTCCACGCCGTAGTCGATGAACCCGGATCCAAGCTGACCCATCATGCCGAACTGGGAGACGAAGCCAGAGACCTTGTCCAGGATCGGTTTGAACAGGGTTTCCGCGCCGTCAGCGAGTTTGCCGCGGCTCCACTCCACGACGGCACCCGCCGGGGTGTTCTCCAACAGCCAGTTAGCGCCCCGTCGGAGCCAGCCACCGCCGATTGGTGCATCAGTGGGGGCTAGGGTGCCGGCATGTACCGCCTTTTCGATGGGGGTTTCTCCCATACCCAAGGCAGAGCGGGTTTCCGCTGCGGTGTAGACGCGCCCGGGCCGGTCGAAGTTCACCAGCTCTGGACCCTCTTCACCGACCAGTGCCCAGCCGCCACCGTGGTAGCCGCCCTTTGCGAAAGCCGGGATATCAATCGTCGGGATCTCGCCCATGCGAGCATCAGATCCAACGGCCTTGGCTACGCTGTCGAAGGCTGCCTTAATGCCGTTGTTCCACACGGTGTTGATGACCCAGTTGATCGGTGTGGCGAATCCGGCCTTGAGCGTTTCCCAGGCAGATTTGATCAGGTCAATCCCGTTCTCGATCCGGCTGACCAGCTGCTCACGAACGAAGTCCCCCACCGCTTCGAAGATCGGTCGAAGAGTGTTCTTCCACGTCCGGTCGAGCCAGCCTGTCATGTTCTCCCAGGCTTCGCCTATGCGATCGAAAGCCGGGCGGATCCAGTCACTCCAGACCATCATGACCAGGTCACCCAAGGCCACGAACAACGGCTGCAGAACCCGGGACCACACATCGGAGATCCAGCGACCCATGCTCTGGAATCGCTGCCAAATCCGTTCGAAGTACGGGCGGGCCACGTTCTCCCAGAGCCAACGGACTATGGCACCAAGGAGATCGATCGTCGGCTTGAGTACTCCGTTCCAGATCCGCGCTATTGCGGAGCCCATATCGCGGAATGCCTGACCTATCCGGGCGAACGCTGGACGGGCTACGTTCTCCCAGAGCCAGCGGAAGATATCGCCGATCAGCTGGATCGTCGGCTGCAGGAACCCTGTCCAGACAGCGCTGATCACGGAACCGATGAACCGGAAAGCTGCGGTGATGAATCCAGCCACCGGCTCGATGACGGTCTCATATAGCCACTTGAAGATCGCGGCGAAGGCGTTGATCACCGGGCGGATTACGTTCTCGTAGGCCCACGTGGCCGCTGCGGTTATGGCGTTCCAGGTCGCGGCGAAGATCGGGACCACAGTGTTCTGGAACCAATCAACGACGCCGGAAACGACGGACTTGATGCCATTCCAGACGGTCTCCCAGATCTTCTGCCCGGTCTCAGTCTGCGTGAAGAACCATGCCAGCGCTCCCACCAGCAGCGTGACTGCAGTGATGATCGCGCCGATCGGGTTAGCCCTCATAGCAGCGTTGAGGCCACGCTGAGCACCCGTGGCGACAGTGGTCGCGGTGGTCTTGCGCTGCAGGGCCGTTGTCTGCGCCGTCGTCGTCGCGGTCGTCGTGCTCTGAGCAGCTGCTAGGCGGGCCTCCATGCGGACTGCGGTCAAGCGGGCCACGTTCGAGGCGAGCATCAGCGGAGCCATAGCGACCTGAGCCGCCTGCAACCGGGTAGTAGCTGCGGTCAGCCCCATACTGGCGACCTTCCACGCGGCGAATCCCGTAAGCAGCACCGGGATCAGCGGCAGCACCAGGTGCATGTTGTCGCCGATCCAGCCGATGACGTTAGCCAGCACGCTCAGACCGCTAGAGATCAATCCGGGAAGCACGCTCCCGAGCCCGGTGAGGATGCCGCCGAGGGATTCGAAGATTCCGCCGGCGTTGTCGGCGGTGTCCCCTGCGGATCCTGCGGCTAGTGAGAAGCGTTCGAAGAATCCTGCTATGCCGGTGCGTTCGACGTCGTCTGCTGTGTTCTTCCAGCCTTCTCGGAATTGGTTGATCCAGTTCACGGTGGCGTCGAACACTCGACGGGCTGTGGAGCCGAGGCGCTCTAGGAATCCGACGAAGCCGGAGCTTTCGGCCTCCTGGCTTGAGTTGTTCCAGGCTCCGGCGAGTGCTTGGAGTCCGGTGACCATGCCCTCAGAGATGGAGGTGACTGCGGGGGCGGCGACCTCGGTGAGGTTGTCGATCCATTCAGTCAGGCCGCCGAATACGTGGCGAGCCAGCGGGTAAACGCCGGTGAGCAGCTGAGCGCCGAAGCGGGAGAGGGCTGCCATCATGTTTGCGAATGCACCGGTGGTGGTGTCGCCAGCGCTGAGGGCTGCTCCGCCGAGTCCGTTTTCCATGGCCGAGCGGAAGGTCTCGAAGTTGATCTCGCCAGCGGAGGCAAGCTCGTAGGTCTTTTCGACGCTGGTTCCCAGCTCATCGGCGAGCATCTGGATCACGGGGATGCCCTGGCCGTGCAGCTGGGCGATCACGTCGCCCTGAATCTTGTTGGATGAGGCGACTTTGTTGAAGATCGCGCCCATTTCGTCCATGCCGACGCCGGCGATGGTGGCTGCGTCGGCGGTTAGCCTGAGTACCTCCTCGAGGTCTTTGCCTGGCTTGATGCCGGCAGCAACTGTGGAGGCGGCCACGGTGGCTGCCTCGTCCAGGCCGAAGGCGGTCCCTCGCACTGAGTCGAGGGCGTTGCTCATGATCGAGTCCACGGACTGTGCCGAGTGACCGAGTCCTCGTAGCTTGGCCTCGGCGTTCTCGATAGCGGAGAGTCGCTGCCAGCCCCGCACGAGGGCCGTGGTGAGAATTCCGGCGGTGGCAGTTCCGACTGCCAGTGCGCCGTACTTCAGTCCGGTACCGATACCGGACATGAGACGACGGCCTAGGCCTGGACCCTGTTTCTCGAAGTTCTGGCCTACACCGGCGACCTCTCTGCCCACTTCGCGCTGGAATCCCGGGAACGTTGGACGAACCGGAACCTCTGCAGCACCGACGACGGCCATTTGCTCACCTCCGGTGCGGGTATGAAGTTGGTAGGAGATCGCCGGCTGGGCCGGTTATTCGTCGTCGGGGTCGAACCCGAATACTTCTGCTGGATTGAAGCCAGTCGCTTCGAGGATCGGAGAGACGCTCTCGACGTCGCGCTCCCAGGTCTTCTCATCCAGCAGCGTTTCTGCCTTTAGTCGCTGGTGCGGGACCGGCTTAGCTCCTATGGCAGATCTGACCGTGTTGATGAGAGATGAGAGCAGCTGCTTGACGTCCTCAAGCTGCATGGCATTCCGGTCATACTCACGGACAGCGATGACGTTCTGCGGTTGCGGTCCCTCTTCTGCTTCCCGTTTCTCTATTGAGTCGAGAATTAGCTCCGCTTCCTCTTCGTCATTGAGGCGTGCCTCCCAGGTGCGCGAAGAATTCGGCAGCTGCTCGATTAGCTCCAGTAGGGCTTTCCAGCGCCGGTTCTTCCACCAGAGCCCGAGATCCACGCCGAAGAAGTGGAGCAGATCGGCGCGGATCTCGGGCCGGAACTTTTCGATCAGTTCCCGGAGGCGCTCTATTCCCCCAGTGATCCCCTGGTGGCCTGGTAGTGAGCGATTGCTTCATCACAGAGCGCGGCGAGCTGGCGAGCGTTAAGGTTCAGCGACTGCAGCGCGTCCCAGCTCTTATCGCCGATCCACTTCTGCAGAATCAGCTCCGGGTCGGTGCGGTTCATGTGCAGCACCTGATAGAACTCGCGCATCTCTTCGACCGTGCCGGAAGCGAAGTCAGGGAACACGACTCGCTTGCTGTTCTTCAGCACGAACGTGAACGGTGCGGGGTCTTTGCACTCAGCGTCGAGGTCGCTGGCCTTCACATGCCGGCGGGCGCGCTTCTCACCATTGGTGTAGGTATGCGCCATTTCGAACAGAGCGCTGATCTTGCGAGCGTTAAGATTCGCAGACTTCAGCTTGGCGAATTCCTCTGCCGGCAGCCACTTTTCCAGCGCGTCCAGAGGATCAATCGCGGTCTGGATCTTGTGCTCCATAGCGCGGGCTTCGGCAACAGAGCCAGCGTTGAAGTCAGGGAACGTGATCGTCCCCTTCCTGCCTCCCAGGGTGAACTGGAACGGCTGGAACTCCTGGGTCTTTGCCAGGAACTCGGCTTCTGTCAGATGTGCCTTCGGTGAATCGGTCATAGTGTCTGGGGCCTTTCGTGGGTCAGAGCCGGTGGGTGGCTAAGGGGTTACTTCTTGTCGGGTTTGGCACCCCGAGCCCGTGTGGGCGTCGGTGTCGGGGCAGGGATGGGAGTTGGCGTCTTAGCGTCTGCAGGTGGCTGTGCAGCCTCCTGGCCGGGGGTCTCCGCGACGTCTTTGGGGGTGGCAGCTGTGGCCAGGGTGGTGACTTTGGTATAGCCGCTTGCGAGCAGCTCCACCTGTGTAGCCGGGTGGCTGGTCTCGATGACCCGGGTCTTGGGTTTCCCGTCCGGGCCTTTGGTGGTCTTGGAGAATTTCGGCATGATTTCCTCTCGGTGAGGCGCGTGGAACTGAGGGTGGAGAGAGATGGAGGATCGCCGGCGTCGTCCCACGCGCCCAGACACACCGACGCCGGCGATCCCGTCATAAGGGGCGGTCAGCTTTCGCTGCCGCCGTCACCGGTTCCCGAGTCGGGGGCGGGGGCCGGGGTTTCGGGGTTCCAGCCCAGGACATCGGTGTACTTGCCGATTGCGGAACCGCCGAGGTAGTTACGGACTGGAGAGCCGATCGCCGGGTCGCTGTCCACGGAGAGAGTGATCGCCTGCGCGGTGGCGTCGGCGTGGTTCCAGGTGATGGACTGGGCAGTTTCCAGCTCAACGGAGCCGTATCCGCGTCCCATGAGCCAGTTCTCGGTGATCCGTCCGTCTTCGCCGATGATGATCATCCGGTACTTCTCGAAGAGCGGCAGATCCGGCTCATCCCAGACAATCTCGCCGTTCTCCTTGGGCCGGATGCCCGAGTAGTCAGCTCCGTCCACTAGCTCGTGGATATGGCGCTTGCCGTGCTCCAGCAGAGTCGTGGTGATGTTCCGGGCCACGTTCTCGACGTCCCGACGGACCGGATCGCCATAGCCGAGAGCATCAGTCTGCGACTTCTCGATATCGCGTCCGAACTCGTAACCGTCGCGATTGACCAGCCCGAAGGCTAGCCAGCCAAGTTCGGCAAGGTTGATCAGTCGGTGGTCCTCGGTGGTGATCTGTTCGGGCAGTTCGACGTCGTCAACGCGGCCGAGGAATGCCACTGATCGGCGGATCTTGCGAACCAGGTCGCGGTTGTCAGAGCGCTGGCGCAGCTCAGTAAGGGTTGTGGCTGGTGACATGATTTTGCCCCTCCTATGGGCTTGAAATTGGGTGTTCTCCAGAGATCCCCGGTGGTGGGGCTTATATCGGGCGCACGGTGAGCCAGAACCGGAGGTCGAAGCGCCTCACGTGCTCTGACGGGTGTGGAGTGAAGGCAGGGCCGGAACGGTGCTCTGCGGTGTCGATCAGCGCTGAGGGGGTCTCCCAGCCCTCAGCGAGGCAGACCAGGGAGTTGATCGATTCAGCGACTTCCTTCGCCACCTGCCGGTCGTCGGCGTAGATCTCCAAGAGGAACTTGTCGACGCGGTCATAGTCGCCAATGGCCGAGTCGTCCAGGTTGACGACAACCAGAACCTCAGCGAAACCAGGTTCAGGCTCGTTCGGCAGAGTGGGGGGCTTCTCTTCAACCAGCTTGATCTTCTCGCCGGCGTGCTCTGTGCCGTCGAGGTATTCGAAGAGGGCTTCTACTGTGTCGGGCCATACAAGGGGCATGGGTTTCCTATCTGCCTCGGAGTCTGCGTGTGACTTCGACCAGCACCCGGTCCCGCTCAGCGGTCCATGATTTGCCGGTCTGCTGGATGACGGCACCGCGCCGGCTCTCGTTCTTCCAGCCAGCGGTGACCATGCGTGGCGACGCCTGGTAGTTGCCGTCCGGATCGAGCTGATTGGCTATTGCGGCCCCCTGGCGAGCTACTGACTCGCAGACGGCACCTAGCCGGGGATCCTTCGCGATCTCTGCCAGCCCTCGGCGGTCTGGTCGGTAACCTTTGAACACGGCTCAGCGCCCCTCTCCGGTGCGTCCACGGGTCAACGGCACCTGGAGGCCGCGGGGCCACTCCTGAGGCTTCCCGTCTACGTGCCACCAGCCCTGCAGCCGTCCCTCAGGGATAAGCAGCCGGTCAGTCTGGCCAATCACCACTCCTTTAGGGAGGTATCCCCACTCGATCAGCGCGGAAGCGCGGTCATGGGACGGTCCCGAGCCCGTTCGGGGTTCGGTGGTGTCTCGGTCCCATGGCAGGATCCGGGGAAGAGTAATTGGTGGTTTGTTGTCTCGGCGTCGGCCTCGTTCGTCTAGTCCGCCTTGGTGCAGTTCCGCGGCGACGTACTTCGGTTTTCGCCGCTGCATCAGACGGGCCACCCTTCGGGGGTTACGACGATGCCGTGGGCGTTGCGATGGAGCCGGGATTGTCCGGCGATGTGTGAGCCCAGCCCCAGATCTACGGTTTTCATCCTTGATCCTGATGCGGGCGGGCTGAGAAGCCGCTTATGGTCCCGCGTGAGGATCATCTTGCCGGGGCTGTCACCTGCGATGGTGCGCTGCTGGCTCCATGGTCCTTCGACGTCCTGAATGGAGCGGAGGCCTAGAGGGTTCGTGAATGATTCCTGGACCAGGTCGGCGACGACGTCGGCGATGAGCGCCTGCAGGTCGGGTTCGACCTTGTCGCCGGTGTGGTCGGTGGCTTTGAGGCGAGCAGCCATGGTGGTGAACTCGCGGCGGATTGCCCGCTCTGCCTGACCGATCTTGGTTGTCAGCTTTTCGCTGTCCGGCTGATCTTCTGCCGTCCAGCGGTCCAACACGTCCTGGTCAGTCGTCCAGTTCTGGGCCATGGCTGCTCACCTCCTAAGGTGGTCGCCTCTTACTTGGCGCGGCTTCGGGTGTTGCGCTTGGGGGCCGGTTTCTCAGCCTTGGTCTCAGATTCCGCCTCGGCGGTCTGGGTGTCCTGTTCGGCCTCAGCATCGGCGGCAGCGTCTGCGGAGTCCTCAGACTCCTTCAGGGTGTCGTCGTCGCTCTTCTGGGCCTCATCGGCGATGTCTGCGGTGGTCTCGGAGTCTTCCTGCTGCGCTTCTGCCGCAGCGGTCTCCGTCGGTTCAGGCTCAGCCGGCGCGGTAGCTGCGACTTTGAGCTTGTACCCCTGGCTGGTCAGCACAGGCACGCGATCCTCGGGGACTTTCACGGTGACGCCGGTCGGGGTGGTAAGCAGCGGGCTCATATCCCGGTTTCCTTTCCAGTGGTGCGGCAGAGCCCGCCGGCGGGGATTGCTCCTAGCCGGCGGGCTCTGTGCGAGGTGGGATTCACTCAGTTGTGTCGGGTGCCTCGGCGCCGGTCTCGATCGCTGCGAACGCCTTGTTGACGTCCAGCACTCGCCAGCCGAAGAGGATCTCTGACATGAAGGCCACGTAGTTCCGGGCCTGGAGGTCGCCGTTGCCGGTGGGATCGCCGTACTCGATCTTCTTCATCGAGATAGTGGCGGTTTTGCCCCAGCGAACGGCATCCCAGCGACCGACGACGCCGCGAATACCGGAGTCCTCAGAGTCGTCGTAGGTGCGACCGGAGACACTGTCGCCGACGGCGGAGCGGAGACCGTTGACCAGGCCGGCGTTGGTGGCCCCGATGTTGAGATTCGGGTACAGCTCAGCGCCGGTCTGCGGGTTCTCGGCCTCGACCATGCGAGCAATCATCGCGGGATCGAGGGCTACCCCGTTCGGGACCAGGGAGTGGGAAGCCACCAGCGCCGATGCGGCGTTGATGTCCTTCTTCACGCGGTTCACGTCCTCGGAGAGCACCACGCGCTGAGTGGTGTCCGCGATGCAGTTCGCATCCTGGGAGATCTGCTCTCCGGTCAGTGCGTCCCGGTTGTGCAGGATCGCCAGGTCAATCTGGGTCGCCAGTGCAGAGCCGAAGCTCTCCTGGATGATCCGCAGCGTCTCAACCGGGTTGGCGAGGGTGGTCTCCAGCGAGACTTCCGTCAGCACGACCGCCTTGCCGCGGAAGAGCGTCTCAGACCCAAACCGCAGGTCAGAGGACCGCTTGCGCTGACCCTCACCGATCATGGAGGCACGAGGCTTCTCTTCGATGGTGGGGATGATGTTGTCGCCGATGATCACCGGCTCCTGGGTGGTCAGGGAGGGCACCACGGAGTTTTCGCGGGCGATATCCCAGATCTTGTTGGACATCTTCTTGGGCAGCAGGTTGTGCTGCGCAAAGTGCTGAGTATCCAGAGGCATTGTGGCCTACTTTCTCCGCGCTGAGCGCGGTCAGAATGGACTAAGCGAAGCCGAGTGCCTTGAGGGCTTCCTCGGCCTCAGAATCAAGGGGCTGATCAGATCCCGAGCCCGCTTCCGGCACGAGGGGGCCGGTGGGCTGCTTGCTGCTGCCGATGAATGCGATCAGGGCGTCTGCCTGCTCTTCCATCTCTTCGCGGGTCTCTCCCTGAAGAAGATGAGCCGGCACGCCCTTTTCTTCGGCAACGTCGCTGCGGAGCTGGGCGGCGTCGTCGGTCTTCTGTTTCTCGGCTTTGAGCTCGTTGAGCTCCTTTTCCAGCTGCTGGTTCCGCTGGTAGTTTTCCTTGGCCCGCTTTTCGTGCTTGCGTGCCTCGGCCTTCCAGTCAGGTTCTTTGCTGGTGCCCTCAGAGTTCTCTTCCTTGCCGGCCTGCTCTCCGTCAGGCTTTGCAGCCTCTTTAGCGGAGGGGGTCTCGGTCTTGGGAGTCTCTGCGGGCTGGGCGGGCGTCTCCGGGGCGGCGGGGGGCTGTGCAGCCTCCTGGCCGGCGGTCTCGGCGACTTCCTTGGGGGTGGGGGTCTGATCGGACATTGGGCTATCTCCTGTGCAGGTGAGTGGGGTGGGTCTCCCGTGCGGGAGGAAACTTGGGGGCCGGCTATTTGCGGCCCGTCTGGTAGCGCATCCACTGGAGGATCTGGGATGCCTGATTACCGTCGAGGCGTTCGCCGGTTTCGCGGTCTCGCCAGAAGTAGTGACGGCGAAGGCTGCCGTCCTCGGCTTTGACCTGGGTGTAATCGAGCACTTTTCTCTCGCTGAGAGCGCGGCGAGCTTCCAAGTACTCTTCGAGGTAGCCTTCAGCGTCACGCTCCAGGCCCACGGCGGTGCTGCGCCATACGGGCACCTCACGGCATCGGCAGTAGTCGTGATAGAGCTGGCCGATCTGCTGGGTGCCTCGTGGTCTGACTCCGCCGGGCCGACGTCCTGGGGCTCCAGGCCGAGCAGCTTCCAAGGGAACTCCGCGACCGATGACGGTGCGTTGCCCATCGGGTACGCCGAAGGCTGCCGAGCGAGAGGCGAGCATTGCGCAGAATGCACAGCAGCCGGGTCTTGGCAGGCGCTGTGTACCGATCGGGCCGTCAATGATGTCGTCTACGGCGTTGTCGATCATGGTCTGCCGCTGCTGGTCCAGCAGTATCCGGATTAGTCCGCCGGCGAGGTTGGTCCACATTTGCTGGCGATCACTCGTAGGAGTGAACAGGGCACCTACAGACCAGCGGACCAGCGATTCAGTCCGGGATGGTGGCGGAGGCGGTGCCAGCAAAGCGCGGTGCCGCGACCGGATACCGGCTGCGCTACGCAGATCCTGGTATTCGATCGCGGCCACGTCGCTGATCTGAGGCCCGAAAGCTCTGACCGTTTCGGGTACCGCAAGAAGCAGCTCATCCCGGATCCTCTCGGCCGATGAGTCCTCCACTGAATGCCAGGCGGTAGATACGGATCCCAGTGCCAGCGTCAGCAGATCATCTACCGCGTCGTCGTACTGGCGGAAGTCCCTAGCAGTGAAGATCTGATTGACCTGATCCTCAATCGAGGGGACATCAGTCGATGGGAAGTCCAGCAGTATCTGCGCCACGTCTCTCCATCACCTCTCCGACATCGGTCCCTCGAGTAGTGGACTCCGCAGCACTTCGCAGACCTCCCTGCAACATCGATGTCACCCGCGTCCGCCGACGATCATCCTGGATCTGCCTGATCGTTGGAGCGTCATAGCCCAGCTCCTGGAGGGTGACCTCGGAATCTGCCGGCAGAATGCCCTCCTGGACCTGCTTGACCACTGAATCGGTGGCCATGGCCCGAGTCGGGCGGCTGGGATCCTGAAAGCGTGACCGCAGACGCATTAGCTCCCGTGATGGTTCGCTGAGCCGGTCCCGAATCATGACGGTGTTGATCGCCACTTGCTCCAGGGCCCATCCGATCGCGGTGTGAGCGCGTTCGGCATCCTCGTCCAGCGGCATGTATGCGGTGTGCATCGCCCGATCGCTTGCTGGGTTGTCATGGAACACGCCAAGCACGCCAGTGGGGATGTTCGCCTCTCCCGCCATTTCAGCGGCCAGCTCCCGCATGTGCTCAATGTGCGGGGTTTGATTCGAGGCGTTGAACTGACCGACTTTGGGAGTCCGTGCGTCCGGGTCATCCGGGTCACGCTCCATGGCCAGAATTCGCCCAATTAGAGCCGCCCAACCGGGAACACCGTCATCCAGGGTGCCCGGATCCAGATCCAGCATGTACCGCTGCGGGGCAGAGAAGAACTCGGCTGTGATTTCCGAGCGGAGAGCCGTCCTCACTGCCCGGTCCGTGATGCCCATGATTGGCCGGTTGATCTTTGATCGACCGAAGGGGCGGTCTAGGGATGGCCTGTAGGGCAGCATGGCTGCCGGTAGCCGGTTCAGGCTGTGCGGTCGCCTGCGTCCGTACCAGATGCCTCCGCGTCGAGCGAAGCCATAGACGGCCTCACGTGTGTACATCAGGGCCGTATCCGCTTCACCGTTCTCATCCACTGTGAGCACGTCCAAAGCGTCTTTGATCCCTCGGCGGCGAGCATCCCAGGTACCGGTGGAGTGCAGCGCGGAACGTGCGGTGATGACAACTTCGGGATCCCCGGTGCCTGCAATCCCTTGAGTGGTGAAGAGCCAGGAGTTGGAATGCGTCAGCATGCCGACGACGGCCATGGATACCAGCATTTCGAACTGGTTCTCTCGCAGAACGTCGTCCAGTTCGAAGGGGTTACTACCTTGCTCCGGCGCGACGAATCCTTGGAACCGGATTCGGCGCTCGAGCATGTCAACGGCTTTGGCCGGCCACCCAACGGCTGTCTGGAATCGCTGCAGGTGCGGAGGGACCGCGATGCCGAGATGCTGAATCGTGGCCTTTGAGTCGTAGTAACGCCCTCGTAGAAGGTTCCGTGGGGCCTTCGCCTGCAGCTGCTTGGCGAGTTTGAAGAATCGACTGGAGATGTCCTGATCGACACCGCGAACGATGCCCAGCTCACTAGTGATGGATGGAGCCTGGAGCGGCGCAATTTCAGTGCCCAATTGCCAGCCTCCTAGGTTTCTTCTTCACACCGCCAATGCCCTCTTCCCGGGCTTGACGGTTTCGCTTGTATTCGAGGCCGCGGACGGCCAGCGTGACGGCCACCAAGGGCGCGATGTTCTCCAGTGGGTTCTTTCGGTTCCAACGGAACAGGGTGTCTCCGAAGAACCTCATGGTGGCGATCTTGACCGCGTCCAGCAGCACTTCCTGCTCTACTCGGGTCACCAGTCGCCGGGCTTTGTAGTCATCCAGGAACTGGCCGCAAGCTTGCACATACTGCTTCATGGAGATCTCCGTGACGCGGATGCCAGCACGCTTGAACTCCGGCGCCAGCGCAGCGGCACCATCTCCGGCGTTAATGATGATCCTGACGGGGTTCAGATTGGCCTTGAGCTGCTTAAGAGCATCGGTCACCCAGTCAGTTCCCACGTTGTGGTCGACAACTTCAATGAGGATCCGCCCATCCGGGCACAGAGCGGCAGCGGAGATCACTGCGTAGTCACGGCTGGGCGTCACGTCTACCGCCAGGGCAACGACGTCGGACATCTCAGCGTTGGGATCATGGAGAGACTTGAAGTGCGCCAGGCTAAGAGCTGCAGCCTTCGCCGCCACAGGCCGAATACCTAGGTACTCGCGCCGATAAGCCTCTTCGCCCTTCTCTGGGTCGCCGAGGAAGCCCCGAAGCTCATCATCAAGAAACTCCAGCGAGATCCGGACACCAAGAGACGGGTTGGCCAAGCGACGCGCCTCTAGGTCTGCAGAATCCATCTCGTGATGGGCGCTCCACTCCATCCACAGCAACTTCGGCTCGTGCTCGTGCTGATAGACGGTGTGCTCTCTCGGCTCCTGCTGCGGATCATCAATGATCCGACCCCGCATGCCGTTGAGCACGTCGGAATCTGGCATGCCGGCAGAGGACGCGAACCACAGCTGCGGCTGGCCCGTGATGGATCGTGCAGCCATGGTGGGACGCATAGCGGCCAGCTGCTCCGACTTCAGCGCGTATGCCTCATCGAAGATGATCAGATCGCCGGAGAAGCCGCGTGCTGAGCCGCCTGAGCGTGCGAGGAACTTGACTTCTGATCCGTCTTTGAGCTTGATTCCTCGACCGTTGTTGCCCTGCTTGATGCCATTGGGGGCGATCAGCCGCATGAGTCGCGGGTTGCTGGAGATGAGGCCCACCAGGCGGTTGAAGATCTCGACGGCGGTCTTGAACTCGTGCGCTGAGTAGACAATCGTCTTTTCAGCCTTGTTGAAGAACAGCCCCCAAATGATGCGAGCCTCAATGATCGCGCTCTTGCCGTTCTGACGGGCTACCTCAAGCCCAACCTCATAAGCACTCCACTGGCCGTCTGAGCGGCGCTGAGTGGCGAGCTGGAGAGCGTACTCCTGCCACTCGTCCAGAAGGAGACCGCAGAGCTGAGCAGCGACTGCTACTTCATTCGCGTGATTCTTGATCCCTGGTGCTGGACGGTGCTCAATTCGTGGCCGTTGACACCCCTTCACCGTGTTCACGCGCCTCACGCTCCTGCAGCATCTGCTCAAACTCGCTAGCTAGGTCGCCCTCCCCCTCGGCGTTCTGCTTTGTGAGCTCGTTCAGGACGGTTCGCAGCTCTCGGGCGATTGACGCGACCTCACGGGGCATTGCGTAGCGCATTGCCGATTTCAGGGTGGCGTAGATCCAGAGCCGTTCTTTTCGGTCGTCCAGATCTTCGACGTCGTCGGGGCTGACATCATCGCCGAAGAGGTCCGGGCGGATCTGTGCCATGGCCTCATCGGAGAAGTGCAGCCGTGGTGCCTTGGGTGGCTTCTTCTTATCGAGGCGTGCTTTGCGAGCTTCTGCCGCTGCACGCTTGCAGTCATCACACGCCGATTCTTTGGCTCGAAGATGACGCCGGTAGGCAGCTTCAGTGCCGCATGGGGAAAGCTCTCGGCTCATCGTCACCACCTCGGAATATGGCCTATGCCGGCAGGGGAAAAATCTGGTCCGCTGTCAGATAGCGGAACAATTCGTTCTCCGGGGAGAAAAATGTGACTATGCCGGGAAAGTCACAGGCGGGAGGGGGGAGGGGTATACCCCCACCCCTACCTGTGGCCGTACCAATCGACCGACGTCGGGACCGGCTTCACAGTCGGCACCGTGCCGCGACCGACGCCGCGACGTGAGTTGCATGACCGGTGCGCCGGTCGAAGCTCACCAGTCATCGATCCGCCGAGCGCGATCGGGTCAATGTGATCAGCCGTGAAGCTCATTGGATGCTTCCACGGAAGGTCGAAGTCGATCGACTGACCACAAAGCCAACACGGAAGGTTCTGGCGTCGAGCGACGCTCTTGAGCTGGTCACGCTTAGCGATGTATGAGCGGTCATTCCGGGCCACAGTCACAGCTCCCAGTGGATACAGAAAAGCCACCTGCTGGCCGCTGAAAGAGTTTCAGGGCAGCAAGTGGCCTCAACGTGAGTAATGCTATCCCACGCGCTGCGTGTACGTCACTCCCGCCGGAGGAGTCTGCGTGTCGTACCTGGCGGCCTGAGCAGCTGCCGCGGCTTCCATCACTGGTGGCAGCCATGCGTGCTTGGCCCGGTTCTCCCATGCAAGGTAGATATCCAGGGGGTGATATAGCACTCTCTTGGGCCCACCGGTGGTGGTGGGCTCCAGAATACGGGCGGGTATGAGTCTCCCCCGCTGCCGCCAGTTGTAGATCTGCCGAAGCTTTACTGGCACACCCTGCTCTTCAAACCATTCGCAGGCCTCGTGGGCTGTCATCACCGGCAGCATGTTCATCCGCATCTGCAGATACCCTTCGCCAGGGTGGCTGCTGCCGTCGTCATCGTCTCCGTAGACCATTCGCTCGGCAGCGCTGATGGTCGCATGAAGCGTAGCTATCTTCCGGGCGGCCTCAGGATCATGGGGCAACCATTGTGGTGGTTCGTCGTTGAACTCGTCCCGGCGCTTCCGAAGATCGTCAGCCAGATCCAAAGCGCCGATATGCACCGGCTCCTGTCGTGGATTTGATTTGGTCTTGACCGCTGACCTCAGTCGAGCCGGAGCCCGCTGCCCACGGCTGATCATCACTACCGCGGGCAAAAGCTCACCCGGGATCCGGCGCAGCGACTTGATTACGCCGTCCACGCAACGGGTGCAGACCCGGACACCAACCGGCGTCGTCATAGTGCAATCCGGGGCCACGCACTGCCACAGTTCCATTCTCATCCGAGTCTGCCTCTCACCAATCGCTGTTCTTGCAGGTCCGGCACGGCATTTCGAGTCCGTGCTCATCGCAGGTGGTTTCATCTACGGTCGAGGGCCGGCCATGGTGGTTATGCCACGGTGAGCCGTACTGCCCGAAGCCCTTCATCTCTGGAGCCTCACCAGCTCTCCCCCGCTGCATCGGTTCATGGTCTTGTCCCTGGAATCGCTGTGATTCAGGGTTTGTGCCAGCACGTCTTTTCCGACGTCGGCGGCGCTTACCCGTGGAGGAATTGTTAGGGGTATCAGCGGTGCGGCTGCCCTGCTGTGCCCCGCCTGGCCCTGCCAGACCCAACCCCTCCCTGCCAGACCCTGCCTGCCCGCGTGCGGGCCCGGAGATAGCTCGATCTGTTGATATCTGATCTGATATCTGGCTGATATCGGATTTGATCTGGCCATGATCGGCCCGCGTCGGGGAGACTGCCTGAGCTGGCCGGGGTGCCGCGGGCTCAACGACAGCATGCGGAGTCAACGCAGAAGGAGTCGTGCGCCCACCGTTGGGTGAGTTCGATTCAACTTCCACGGACCCACGCGCATGCGCCGGAGCCTCACGCAGCGTCAACCCAGCCTGCTCAGGTGTGCGCCTGCCCTTGTGCCGGTTGCACTCGTGGCACGAAATCACGATGTTCGTAGCACCATTTGCCAGGCCAGGGTCCACGTGATCCAGCTCAGGCTTCTTAGCTCCTTTGCGGTCAGCACGTTTCACCCGGTCACCGCAATACCGGCAATTAGCTTCCTTGCCCCGCCCATCAATCGAATCCCGAGCCCAGACCGCCGCGATGATTCGTGGGTCTTTGAGTTCCTTTTTCTTGGCTCGATCCAGGCGGAGTTCTTCTGCTGGGTCGTAGCCGAATTGGAACCATTGGTGGAAGACGTAGGATCCGGGCGGGGGCTGTGGGCAGTCGGTGCAGTCGTGTCCTGGTGCGTGCCAGAAGGCGACCTCTACGAGTTTGCCGGCTAAGAGATCGACTGCTTGTTTGTTGAGCAGGATCCTCATTAGCTGGGTCTCGGAGATCAAGCCGTCTGTGCCGGCTGCCTGGATGGTACTGCCTGACACGGTCCACAGTCCCAGGGCTGCTACTCCCGAGATGTCGCCGGAAATGGCGCTCTCCAAGAGTCGCTGGGCTTTCTGGTTGATGTGGAGCTGGTCATCGACTTGGAAGAAGGGCAAGGGTTGCGCCTACTTTCTGTGAGTCTCGGGCAGAGGTGGGGGCTGTGGGGTGGTGCTCTCTCCCAGCACGGGATTTTGAGTCTCATCCGGTGGTGTCCTCCGCTATGACATCGCGGGCTTTCCACGGTTCACGGGGTCCGACGCTGCCCTCCGCCTCTAGGCGGTCAAGCAGGCGGTGGGCTTCAGGGAAGCTGACGTTGAGGCGGCGAACGATCAGCCCCACGGACGCTGACCGTGTTGATGTGACTAGATCTCTGGCTTTCTGGAATAGGACTTCCTCCGCCACTTCTGCGCCGGGGTCAGTCACTGGCTGTGTCCTTCTTGTAGCCGGTGAGCTGGTCGATTCGTTCGCTGAGGTGCAGCCAGCGTTTCCGTTTGGCCTCATCCGTGAACCCGAACTGTTCATTGATCACGGCGTTGTCGTTCACGACGATGTCTTGGTCGAGGGCGCTTCGTGCCTTCAGCAGAGCTTGAAGCTCTGCTGCGTCCGTCTGTCTCTTCACGATCTCGTCTGTCGCTGAGATCGACTGGATGATTCCTTGGGCTACGACGTCGAAGGGAACGTCGAAAGCTCTGATCGACTGATCCACTAATGTCACTGCTACACCGGCGCCGTCCGGTTTGATCTCCTGGATCCGGTCAAGGGTGAGGATGCCGCGGTCGTTCTCACCTTCGAAGATCACGATTCTCGTTAGGTTCCCGGTCATGCTGCTACCTTCGCGTTCACGTTGTTGGGGTGGTTGGCTGCCTGTTCGTGCCAGGCCTCGAAGTGCTCCATGGTCCGGAGTCGGGTGAGGCTGGAACGGGCTCGTTCTGGGATGTCGCCAGCTACGGAGACGCTGGCCTGGAGATAGACGGTGTCTCCGGGGATGAGCCGGTAATCGACGGTCTGAGGGGCGAAGCTCAGGCCGAGCCGCTGCAGCTGCTCCAGCAGCTCTGGGACCGCCTCAGAGCGCAGCTCTTCGAGAGTCATTGCCTCATTGAGGACCGGCCAGCGCATGACATAGGTACCTTTCATTCGCTGGCCTCTGCTGCAGGCTGGAGGTACTCCAGCGCGTTAGTGACGCGGGTCGCGGCTTCGTTGATGTCACCGAGGACTGACCGGTAGCGGCCAACGAGGGCGTTACGGACCTGTGTTGCGTCCATGGTGCCCTGCACCAGGGGCGCAAGCGCCCTGAGAGCTTCCGGGGTCGCGACCTTGTCTCCGTGGGGACTCCAGCGGCCCTGCCGGTCGTTGGGTATGACGTCATCGACGCCTAGGGCTTCGCAGATCTCGCGCAGTAGCGTGGTCTTGCGGCCCAGCTCGTCCCGGGTGCGGGTTAGCTCGAAGTTGTTGTCCTGGTACGACAGCGCCCGTTCCACGCGCTCATCGATGGTGCTCTGGGCTTCCTGTTCGGCCTCCGACGCGGCTTGACTGATGGCGTCGGCACGCAGGGTGTCCTGGCGGGCCATGATCGAGCGCACCACGTCCCAGGAGGGCTGCCGATCGGTGTGCCTGGCGGGTTTCTGCAAGATCTGCATGCGGGTTTTGGAGCGCCCTGGCACCATGTGGCCCCAGCCAGCGGGTAGTTCACCGTCTTGGACGATGTCTGGTGCGGTGACTAGCCACCATTCGTGGCACTGATCAGCCCAGGCGTCGGCTTTGTCGCGGTGCTCCAGTTCTTTGAGCCAGTCAGCGCGGGATGCCTTGACTTCGTGGCCGACCAGGATGCGGCCGCTGCTGCTGGTGAAGCCGACATAGATTGCGTCACACCTGTTTGAGCTTCCCCAGTTGCCGTTCATCCCGACCTCGGGCAGGAAGATCCCGCCCGGAAGCGGTGCACCGGGTTTGATGTAGTGACGCTTGAGCCGCGCCATGAGATCCTGGGTCACTGCTTTGTCACTCATCGGTCCCCCTGATTCGATCTCAGCTGCAGGGTCTTCCGGTCGGCAGCGCGAGTGATTCGCTGCATGACGCGGACCAGCGCGGCACGGAGGCCTCGGCGGGGCTTATACGGCTTGACCCGGGTCAGCATGTCCAGCTCTGCAGGACTCCAGGTGCCCGACGCGACCACGTTGGTCAGGGCGTGGATCATGCGGGTGTCATGGCCGACAACTAACCTGAGCTGGTTCCACGCGGATTCCACTTCGATAGCCCGGTTAAGCGTCTGAACGAAAAGGGGCAGCTGATGGGACAGCGCCTCGATCGCCTGTTTTGCAAGGTCCGTATCTCCCTCACCGACAGCGGGTTCTGCTGCTGGCGCTGGGGCTGGCTCATAGGTCTCTTCGAAGATCCCCGGCTTGCAGGGGTAAAACTCGCCCTGCACACCGCGGATAATGTAGTCGCCGGGCTTGGCTTCCATATCGCCCTCTAGGGTTCGGATGAACAGGTATGTGCCGGAGTCGTCCGAGTGAAGATAGAAGCCACTCTCGTGCAGGCCGGGCGTGTTCTCCTCGATCCAGGTCAGACCGTGGGACTCCATCCACTTGGCGATTTCAAGGAATCCGTCTACTTGCATGGCTTCGATGACGACGGGCTTCTTGCGGTACTTAGCGGGCTGGCTCATCAGTTGACCTCAATCTTTCGGCGGGGATCTTTGGCGATTTCTTCGGGGTTCCGGTCCTGCCAGCGCTGAATGGCTGCCTTCTCGACGTCGGTGAGCTGATACCCGAACCAGCGGGTCAGCCGCTCAATCCACTCGCCTTTGGTGTGCCAGTCCCAGGTGCTCATGTCGTACCCATCGACGCGGCGCATCTTCTTATCGGCTGCCACGTAGTACTGAGCCAGCGCACGCATGCGGGCGATCTGCCGCCAGGTGAACACTCCGGAGCGGAGACGGTTCCGCACCTTTTCGAACCATTCGGTGCGCTGAGGCCAGGTGGCGTCGTTGACTTTCTCCGTGGGGAAGCTGATGCCGGTGATCTCTCCGAGAAGGTGCTCGTCCATGCGGGAGATGTCGCTCCAGAGCAGGTCCACCAGCATTTCGAAATCTGCCTCTTGGGTAGCTCCCCGCGGGTTCTGCACGGCTTCCACCAGGAAGTGCCGGCGGGTGGCATAGGCGAGGGCCAACCCCTCGTTGAGCTCACGGACCTGCTTCTTGTCGGCTTTCTCTTCCTCGGTGAGCCCAGTGGCGGGCTTGGTGAGCGGCTTCCACCATTCGATCTCCAGAGAATCGCCCATGTGCGTCACTCGGAAGTGATGACCGGCCTCAATGTGCTGGACGGTGCCCAGCCACTCGGTAACCTGCTCATATTTGCCCGAGTAGGAAGCGTCATTGGGTGCCTGTGTGCCGCCCAGCTCCTGCAGCGCCTCAACCTCGGCCTGCTGCTCGACGTGCTGCCGAGAATGTGCGATCACGCGGGTGACGTCGCGCTCCCACGGCCTGGCAGCAATCGCTTTGGTGGCTTCTTCGTACACATCGTGCTCGCCGGCTTCTTCGAGCTTCTGCAGCTCTAGCGCCTGCTCTAGGTCTAGCTGACCAGTGCCATAAGCCCGAGACAGGTGATCATCTGCGGCCGCGAGCTTGGCCTTCGCGACGACGTGAGACTTCGGCTGCTTGAACTTCTTGCCGATCGTGGATTCATTCATCCCGAGATCCAGCATCAGCTGCATGCCCCGGGCCTCTTCCAGCCTGTGCAACGGGCGGTGATTACGGCCCGTGGTCATCATTGCCTCGATGTCCTCACGGGCGCCGCGCTTCGGCGGGTCCATGATGATAGCCGGCAGGGTCTCCTTCCCTGCGAGGATGGAGGCCAGACGACGACGGTGACCGTCTCGGATGATGTACTCCCCCGGCTTCTCCGGGTGTGGGTAGATCAGCGCCGGATTCACTACGCCAAGGGTGCTGATCTCATCAGCAAGACGCTGGGTAGCTGGGTCATCCTCAGTGATCTCATCGCGGATATTGATCGGGTTTGGGTGGATCCGGTCGAGCGGGATCTCCTGGATTTCTGCCATGCGGCTTATCTCCTAAGGTCTATTGCGCTGCCCGGGCGCGGGCGGCGTCGAAATCTCTCTTGTGGTGCTGGCACTCATAGCCGGTCTGGCAGCCGCTGGCGTCCTCACAGCAGCTCTGCCGGCACCTGGTGTCGGTGATGTCTAGCAAGTCGTTCACGGGCCTCCTGGCGGCTCATATGGGCGGCACACCAGCAAGTCGTCAGGCCTGTGCGGTTTCGCTCCGCAGCAGCGGGTCACTTTCCCGGCTCTGACGGCAGCAAGTGCTTCCAGGTGAGCTAGGTAGTGGTGAAGCTGACAGAAGACCATTCGCACCGTCTGGCACGGTCCGGCAGGACCGTCAACAGTCCAGTGCGAGACCAAGGTGATGCTGTCCGGCTGGCGATCACAGACGGCGCACTGCGTGGGCAACTCTGGAAAGGCAACCGGCAAGCTCTCCAGCGTGTCTGGGATCTGGACCTCAGCCACTGGTCTCACCTACTGGCGCCCTGCTATCCACGTCGCTAAGTCGGTCACCCGGGGAGATTGGCGCGAATCCGCCAGACCATAGCCGAGCGATTCGGCGGGCTTGCTCGAAGGTGTATGCATCCCGAGTGACCTGGGTGATTCCCGATTTACTGATGGAGACTCGCCAGTACTTCGGCTTTCGCCCTCGGACGCCTGCACCGAAGCACTCTCCCAATGCCTCGAACCCGGCGAGCTTGTAGACGCGGACTCGATAGGGATTACCTGGTATATACACCCGCTGCTCGGCCCCCGCTCCCTGAGCCATTTCCGGGCCTCCGGTTCGCTCCGGCACCACTGGATCTCCAGCTGATCGTCGGGATACCTCTGGTAGAGGGCGGCATGTGTCAGCTCCAGAATCGAGAGCCGGATCTGCAGCATCCCGTACGGGTCCACGAACTGAAATGTTCTCCTGGCGGTCTTTCTTGCTGACATACCGGACCTTCCCCCGGGTCATGCGGGAACCTCCTGAGAGAGCACGTCACGCAGCATCAGCAGCACTGCAGCGACGAGCGATGCCATGGCAAGCAAGGTCAGTCCGTTGACCAGGCCAGCCACTAGATGCACCCAGACGGTGGTGATGACCACCGTCGGAATGTGCAGGATGACCAGACGACGATGGCGAGCCGTGGCGGGATCCGGGCGGTGCATCAGACGCCCTTCCTCTCAGCGCGCTCAGCGACCGCGGCCGCAACCTTCTTTGCGCTCACTGGGCCTTCGTGATGGACGGTGACCGCCTGCTGTGGCCCCTCTTTGACGCTGGTGATTTCGAGGCGGCTCAGCTTTGTACCGGCTTCAGTGAGCAGCCCACCGACCTCCAGAAGCACCAGTGCGGCTACACCGTTGACTGCACGCTTCTTAGCGTCCTTGGCTAGCTGTTTCTTGAATTCCTGCCAGTTCACAGTGACACCGCCCTCAACGGCGTGATCTTCGCCATTTCGCAGTTCTCCAGGTAGAGCAGCCGCGTCATCCGCTTCAGCACGTGCAGGCGGCGGCGCTCCTGGATGATGGTGATCTGCTCGTACCCGTCGAGCGACTCGGGTGCCTTATTGACCAGATCGGCATCGTCCGCACACGGGGCACAAGCCAGGACCATTCCCAGCTCTGGGCGCTCCCCTGCAGGGCGCCCCGGCAGGAGATTGACCAAGCGTGGATCCGGGCGCCCATCGGCGTGCCCTGTGTGCAGCTGGGCGCTGCAGATCCGGCAGTGGTTCCCGTCTCGCTCCTGGACGATCTCAGCGATACTTATACGCTTCGGTTTGGGGAAGTCTGCCGGCAGAATCTGGTCCTCTACGCGGTAAGCCATTGGTGCTCCTGGGCAGTCGGTGCCGGGACCGGCGACGGCTGTTAGTATCGGCATATCGGTTTATTCCTCTCTGGGGGATATCGCCCGTCAGCTGTTCCCGCAGCTGGCGGGCATTTTTTGTATCAGCGATGGATCTGACGTGCCGCGATCACGGCGAGAGCCGCAGCGCTTACAGCGAAGGCAGCGGTGTTAATGAACGCCAACTTCTCCCTGGGTGAGAGAGCGTCGGGATCATCTGAGATTCGAAAGAATGGCATCTGTTCTCCTGTTGCGGGCTGGCGGGGTAATCCCCCTCGATAGGCTCGGAAGCGCCAACAACACCACCTGCCGAGGGGGAAGACTTATGGAAACTGTCGAGCTGCCGGAGATAGTTATCCGCGATGTGGTCTTGGACGGGGCCACCATCGAAACGACCGCTAGCTTCTGGGCTGGACTTCTGCCGCTCGGAGCAGCTGTGCTTGGCTCGCTCATCACGTATTGGGGACAGAAGGAGCTTCAGAAGAAAGCCGAGAAGAAAGCAGAAGAACGTTCTCGCAACGAAGCACTCGGTGCCGCTGTAAACGACGTGATGTCGGTGCTTGCCCCTGGCGATTCGCCAATCCCCGAAGATCTTGATCTGAGAACCAGTTGCCCCCGTGACGTCGAGCACTGGGATAGCACCAAGTTCAAAGTGGCTACCAGCAGGATGCTTCCGCTGCTGAATCGCAGAGACGATTTTCGCCAGGTCGTTGCTGAGATCGACCGCGCCCTCTCCGGGCACCTGTTCCCAGACAACATCGACCCCAAAGAGGCCCCGAGTCTGATCACCAGGCCAGAGGAATACTTCCAAATGAGGTTGGCGGAGCATCGGAGCTTGCGAGCCATGCTGATGGGAGAGTTCAACGTACTGGCACATCACCCGGACGAGCACGAGCCCATCCATCGGATGGAGGACGCGATTGCTGTTGCCAGGGCGTGGGTTACAGGCATCGCTCCTGCGTACGGTCAATTCCCGAAGGATCCCCGTACCGGCTAATCGCGGCTTGCTAGCCATATAAAGAGTGCCGCCAAGAGAGCCACCACGATAAAGAACAGCACCCCCAGGCCGATTTCGGCTACGGCGGGATCGATAACTATTTCCATGGGTTTTTCTGCCCTTCGCATATTCATGTGCGGTCACGCCAGTGCCTCCGCTGGCTTCGATCCCGAGCCCGTTGGTGCCGGCCGCTCGACTGGCGCTGGCTGGTTGATTGGTGCGTTGAGGATCTTTGCTTCTCGGCGGCGCTGGAAAGCCTTTAAATCCGTCAGGGCGACGCTGTAATGGGTTCGACCGTCGCCCTGGATGGTTTCGGCTTCGAGGTCGCCGCGTTTGATGGCCCGGAGCACGCTCTGTCGGGCCATTCCCAGCAGTTCCGCTGCACGCCCTGTGCTGACTCGTTCGGTTTCCATGGCGACTACTTTGCACCCTATGGAACATAAATGCAACATGGGGAACTTTTGCGCGTGTCACATGCTTCGGTGAAACATTCTGGACTTATGCACCTCATGACACGTAGGGTGTCGTTTGAACAGTTGATGTACGTGCAGGCGCGAAAGGGTCACCTGCACATATCACGCGAGGAGAGACCGATGACGGTTCAGCCGATGGAGTTCCGAATCCCTCAGTGGGAGATGAAGGACCGACTACGCAAGGCCCGGGAAGATGCGGGCTATGAGATTGGCGAGCTAGCTGATGCTCTGGGTGCAACCCGTCATACGATCAGCCGCGCAGAGAAGGGCCTGACTACTCCCCGCCGATCATTGCTGATCGCCTGGGCCTGGCAGACTCGCGTTCCCGTAGAGTGGCTAGAAACAGGAAAAGCCCCGTCGCATGATGACGACGGGGCTCCTGTGAGAAGCTCAGGCCAGTGGGCCCCCCGGGACTCGAACCCGGAACCTGCAGATTAAGAGTCTGATGCTCTGCCAGTTGAGCTAGAGGCCCTCGAACGGGCCCTGAAGCTTCTCGGCTTGTCCCCCCGATCTCTCGGGGCAACGACATAAAAGCCTATCAGCACTTTTATGCGATGCCAACTCCGAGCGTCGTGACACTCATCTCACTGCTTTCACGCCGCGGAGTGAGTACGCTCCACGGCGTCCATGAAGTGGTCCAGGAAACTGTAGAAGTCCTCAACATCAAGCTCCTGGTGCAGCGGCACCTCGTGAAGCTGAGGCAAGCTCACTGTCTCCTGGACATCAAGGATCAGCCGGCGCCCGGTGGACAGTGCGATCTCCACAGTTGAACCTTCAGTGGCCATACCTGCCAGGTTCGTCAGGTTCACTAGAACCGGTGCCGTCGAGGCAATCGTCGGCTCCGCAGGGAATGCGCCGCCGGAGCCGCCGCCGTCGTACTCTTCAGCCCCATCGCCCGCTGACGCCCTGTCCTGTTTCAGGGCATGAACTCGGTGCACCGCATCAGCCAAGCTGATCGGGCACAGCACCATCTCCACCGGTTCGCGGCGGTAGCCCACCAGAAGATTACGGCTGCGCACCATGTTCTCCTGCACGGATTCGCCGGCCTCCGGCCGCACAACCGCTGCCGGCTCATCCCTGTCCCCCAGCAGATTCCGGGCGTAGAGAAGGTTGTAGGAACCGAAGTTCATCACCGAGGCGTCGAAGGCCGCGCGCAGGGCCGCCACCAGTTGCTCCTCTTCCGCGCTGCGCTCGGTGTGAATAACCATGGCGTCAGTCTACGGAGCACATCTGACACAGACCCTGGAGACGACACGCGAAAATCCCGGATCTCAACACAACGTTTACATTTGAAGGCGGCAATCGAACTGAACACTGACACTGGAGGCTTAATGAACGCGCGCCTGAATCCCGGAGACACTGCACCTGACTTCACACTGACCACAGCATCAGGAGAATCACTCTCCTTGAGCTCACTGCGCGGGAAGAAAGTCATCATCTACTTCTACCCCAAGGCCTCCACCCCCGGCTGCACCACTCAGGCCTGCGATTTCCGGGATTCACTCGCCTCGCTCCAGGGTGCGGGATACCAGGTGCTGGGAGTCTCCCCCGACCCAGTTGCCGCTCTGGAGAATTTCACCTCCAACGAAGAACTCACGTTCCCGCTGCTCTCCGACGAAGACCACTCGGTGGCCGAGGCCTACGGCGCATGGGGCGAGAAGAAGAACTACGGCCGCGTCTTCGAGGGCCTCATTCGCTCCACTGTGGTCATCGACGAGAACGGCGTCGTAGAACTGGCGCAGTACAACGTAAAAGCCACCGGGCACGTGGCGCGTCTACGCAAAAGCCTGGGCCTCTAGTAAGCTTGCGGGGACTCAAGCGCGAGTGGCGGAATTGGTAGACGCGCTGGATTTAGGTTCCAGTGTCTTTGACGTGGGGGTTCAAGTCCCCCCTCGCGCACCCGCTGCATCATTTTCTCCTCATCGCAGGACACATGTGAAGGTGGCACCACTATGCCCGACCAGCTCGACAGACGGCGCTTCCTCGGCGCCTCTGCCCTGACCGGAGTCTCAGCGGCTCTATTGGGAGCTGGCACCTCAGGTAACGAGTCAGAAGAACAGTCCACCGGCGATGGTGAGGATCAGTCTGCTGAGTCTGCCACCCGGGTGATCATCGGTGGGGTGTCGCTGCCGGCATCCCTGGACCCGGGCCTGGCGGTGGACACTGAGACTGAACGCATCTGCCGGCAAATTTTCGAGACTCTGGTGGGCGTTGACCCGGATACTGGCGCAGCTTCACCCCTGCTGGCCGAGGAATGGGAGATCAGCGACGACGAGCTGACCTATACCTTTCAGCTGCGCGAAGGGGTGACATTCCACGACGGCAGCACCCTGACGGCTGAAACCGTGGTCGCTAATTTCCGCCGCTGGGGCCAGTTGGACTACCTCTATGGATTCGGCAATATCAGCCGCACTACCGCGTTGGCCTTCCCCACGGTCTTCGGCGGCTATATGGATCAGGACGGCTGCGTCTTGGAGTCTGTGGAAGCTGAGGATGAGCGCACGGTGGTGCTCACGCTCAGTGAACCTATGGTTTTTCTGCTCCAGGCACTAACCCTGCCGGCCTTTGGTATTGCCGCGTCCGCAGCACTTTCTGACTCTGACCCGGGCCGGCTGACCCGTACCCCCATTGGTACCGGTGCCTATCAGCTGGTCTCCCAGGAGGGAGGCGAGACAAGACTGCAGATCTTTGCGGACTACTGGAATGACGCCACCGGTGCCGAGGAGGTGGTGGTGCGGGCCCTGCCGAAGTCCTTTGACCGGCTCCGTGAGCTCCAGCGGGGACGGCTTGATGTCTATGACTGCATCACCGCGGATAACTTGCGTTCGCTAGTGCAAGCAGGTCGGCTGATTCTGCAGCGAGATCCTTTCTCGGTTCTCTACCTGGGCTTCAACTTAGGCCACCCAGTGATGAGCGATCCCGATATCCGCCAAGCTGCCGCCCATGCCGTGAACCGGACACCGCTGGTACAGAACCTCTTCCTAGAAGGCTCCCGGCCCGCGTTCCAATTCACTCCCCCGGCTCTCGGTGTCCATTCCGACTCCGCAGACCGTCATGGTTTCGACCGCGCACAGGCCCGTGAGCTTCTTGCCGAGTCCGGGTACGACGGCGAACCGCTTGTTTTCTACTACCCGATGGCCACCACCCGCAGCTATCTTCCCCGCCCAGAAGCCGTCTTCGCCGCATTGGCCGCCGACTTGACCTCCGTGGGGTTCGTCATCAAGCCCAAACCTGTGGTGTGGGACGAAGGTTACGTAGATCAGCTGCTGGCCGATGATGACCGGGCAATGCACTTACTGGGCCGCAATGGCGGGTTCCGTTCACCGCACAGCTTCTTCGGACCGCTGTTCGGCCAGAGCGGACGCGAGTTTAACTACGACACCGAAGAGGTCCGTGAGCTGTTGGATCAGGCACGGGCCGAGCCCGACGACGACCAGCGCGCCGATATCTACCGCGAAGTCGCGGACCTAGTGGCCGAGGATCTCCCGGCGCTGCCGCTGGCTTATCCGATCTCCGCGCTGGCACTGGGCAACCGAGTCGCTGACTATCCGATGTCCCCGGTGCTTAATGAGCGGTTCACCGATATAGTCCTGGCGCCCTGAGCCTTGCGACGGCCTGCCCCACATGACTGTCCACGGCATAGTGACGCCGCTGACAGAATTTCGTGGGCCGTTCGCCCCGCGGGTAAAGTCATGAGCGAATTCATCTCCCCTTCGAAGGTACAAGGAGTCTCCTGTGACCGAGTCATCGTCGACTAGTCCAGCGCAGCGTTTCGATGTCATTCTCATTGGCGGCGGCATTATGTCCACTACCCTGGGTGCCCTACTGAAGGAGCTGCAGCCCGAGTGGGAGATCGCGCTCTTTGAGAAGCTGGACCAGGCCGGCCAGGAGTCCTCGGACCCCTGGAACAACGCCGGCACCGGCCACACTGCCTACTGCGAACTGAACTACACCCCCCGCGGCTCCGACGGTGCGGTCTCCACCGCCAAGGCCGTGGGAATCGCGGAGCAGTTCCATGTCTCACGTCAGCTGTGGTCCCACTGGGTCAACAACGGGACCCTGGGCTCCCCGCGGACCTTTATCAACGCGCTGCCTCATATCGGTTTCGTCTGGGGCGAGAAGAACTCCCAGTATCTGCGGGACCGCTACGAGGCGATGAAGGCCCAGCCGCTGTTCAGCCATATCCAGCACAGCGAAGACCACGACGAGATCGGGTCTTGGGCTCCCCTGCTGACCGAAGGGCGTGACCCCCAGCAGCAGGTGGCGGCGTCGAAATTCGACGACGGCACGGACGTGGACTTCGGCTCATTGTCCCGCCAGCTCTCCAGCCACCTGGATGCCTCCGGTGTGGAACTCCGCTATGGCCACGAGGTCACTGGCCTGAGCCGCGACACAGACGGCCGCTGGCAGGTCAAGGTCAAGGACCGCTCCGCCGGCCGCAAATTCTCCGCAAGCGCCCGCTTCGTCTTTGTCGGAGCAGGCGGTGGCGCTCTTGGCCTGCTGCAAGCTGCCGGCATCGATGAGATCAAGGGCTTCGGCGGCTTCCCGGTCTCCGGCCAGTTCCTGCGGGTCACTGATTCAGCAGTCGCTGAGAAGCACCACGCCAAGGTGTACGGTTTGGCCTCGGTAGGTGCTCCGCCGATGTCTGTGCCGCACCTGGACACCCGCTTCGTCGAAGGCCGCCGGTCCCTGATGTTCGGCCCCTATGCCGGGTTCTCCACCAACTTCCTGAAGTCGGGCTCTTTCCTGGACCTGCCATTGTCAGTGCGGCCCCACAATCTTCTGCCGATGATGCAGGTGGGCAAGGACAACACTGATCTGGTCACTTACCTGGTCAAGGAAGTCCTGAAGTCCAGCAAGAAGAAGGTCGAAGAGCTTCACCGGTTCTACCCGGAAGCCGACGGCGACCAGTGGGAGCTCATCACCGCCGGCCAGCGTGTCCAGGTGATGAAGAAGAATGAAGACGGCAAGGGTGTCCTGCAGTTCGGCACTGAGCTGGTGGCCGCCGGTGACGGCTCCATCGCCGGCCTGCTGGGCGCATCCCCCGGAGCGTCCACCGCTCCGAGCATTATGCTGCGGCTGCTGGAACGTTGCTTCCCAGCCCAGGTTGAGGGCTGGAAGACCAAGCTGGAAGAGATGGTGCCTTCCTATGGTCGACTGCTCACCGATGAGCCGCAGCTGCTGAGCGAGATCGCTGCGTCCACCAATAAGACTCTGCAGCTCGACGCCTAATGAACGCCCTTCGGTATCCCGCGCCGGAGTCCTTGCGGACCCGGCGCGGGCTCACCGTTCACCGCTGGAAACACTCCAGCCCCACTGCATCCCCGGTGCTGCTGATCCACGGCTTTGCTTCCAATGCCCTGTTTAACTGGGTCAAGACTGGATGGCTGGACCCCTTGTCCGCCCTGAACCGGGACCTGATCTGTGTTGACCTCCCCGGGCACGGGGCGTCTCGGGAGGTGAATCCCGCTGGGTTACGGATGGCTCATCTGATCGAGGACCTCCACGAGTTGGTGGGCGCATTGGGCACACCGGTGGCCGCCCACGGTTATTCCCTGGGTTCACGCATTGCCTGGCAGTTTGCTTACGATCACCCCGACGACGTGGAATCTCTCGTCATGGGTGGTTCCCCGGTCTCCGACGAGGTCTATCAAGTGCACCCTGAGCAGGCTCGCCGCTGGGCGGCCGGCGGGCCTGAACCTGAGGATGAAGCGACCCGCAAGTTCATCACTGTGGCCGCGGCCCTGCCGGATCAGCATCTGCAGCACGTCGTGGAGCTACGTCTGAGCCTCGCCCACGATGTCTATGCCCCTTCGGCTACAGTCCCCCAGGTACCCACTTTGGTAGTGGCTGGCGATAGGGACACTATCGCTGAAGGAGCCGACGCCCTGGCTGACCTGGTGGCAAGCTACGGCAATTGGTCAGACTTTGTCTCCCTGCCTGGACGCAATCACGTCAATGCGTTGACCGCGCGTACCTACAAGGACGCCGTCGCCGCGTTCCTTACCCGGTGACCGTCCTACGGGCGGTCATGCTGCCCTAGGCTAGTGCCGAAGTGGCCCTGCTAGTGCCGAAGTCTGACCTGGACCGCTACCGCAGTTGCCCCGAGAACAACTAGCGCCGCTCCCCAATCGCGCCCCCATTCATGTGAGACGACCCCGGCCACGGTGAGTCCGATCAACAGCCCGATCAGCAGCGCAAAACCCAGGACGGTCAGGGTCCTCGCTGTCGCCTGAGACCGAGTACGGAGGGCTTCCCCGTAGAGCTGAGCCAGTCCCTCGCTCTGCCACCAACCCAGCACCGCAGCGATGAAAGTCGTCAAGCCCATCCCCCACCCTGGCGAGGGCAGGAATACCGCCGCGAGCAACAGCACTACACCCGCACTGACCAGCACAGTTCCCAGCAGGCGTCGACGACGCTGCAGCGGAAGCCGACTGCGTCTGCGCAGCCGCAACCAGACGACGGCGGCCAACGTCGCCCCGGCCAAAGGCAGCCCGAAGAGTGCAGGGCGGCCCAGTGCCAGCCCTGCATCCAGGGCAGTTATCCAGAGACCTCCGAGAATCAGCCCAAAGCACAGCATGACCGGTGCGTATAGGCGGTAGAGTCCGTGCCGGCTATCGCCAGAAGTCCCGCCGGTGGGTCCAGCGTCAGACACCGTTGAACGACGGTCCGTCCAGGTCTGCAGAGCTTCGGCTTGGGCGGTCTCCGCACCGGGAACCGGCGCTGGGACGCGGAGTCGGGCGGCCTCAGTGGATCGTGTGGGAGCCAGGCTCAGGGCCAGAATGGGCAGGACGACTGCGGTGAGCACTGCCGAGGTGATCAGCGCAGCTGAAGGACCCGCTCCGAAACCATGAAGGCTGATGACCACAGCGGCACTGAGAAGCGCCACCTCGTCCGCTTGGGCCTCGGCCATAGCGACTTGTGCGGGGCCTGTCTCGGTATGTGTCCCAGGTACCTTCGAATCCTCACTGATTCCATGCTGTCCTGAGGCCGCAGGTTGGCGCAGAAAGACGGCGGCCGCCGGAGTTGTGAGGCCAGCAAGTAGAGCGAAGCCCACCATGGTCCAATACGTCACTACCGCGGAACTGCCCAGCTGCTGACTCAAGAAATGCTCAGCCGCGCTGACCAGCAGAACCAGAAGCAGCACATGCAGGACAGCCCCGCCGAGCAGGACATTGCGGCTTCCTGCTCGGTCTGCCGCCAGTTGGGCTGCAGAGGGGGCCAGCGCTGTTCCCACCAACGCGGCCGCCACTGCGGTAGCGATGGTGAAACCAGAGCCGGTGGGGGCAAGGGCCACTGCAAGTGCCAGTGGCAGCAGCAACGCCGGCACGCGCGAGGTGATGCGCAGAATTGAGGTCCCCGTGCTGTGGATCATCCGGGCAGCTTCACTTTCAGGGTGGAGCCGTTGCGGTTCTTAGTGACCTGCAGCTGAGCCGGAATCTGCCGGTGCATCTCGGTGACGTGACTGACAACTCCAACCCGTCGTCCCTCCCCCTGCAGGCGGTGCAGAGCCGTCATCACCGATTCCAGGGTTTCCTCGTCCAAAGAGCCGAAGCCTTCGTCGATAAAGAGGCTTTCCATGCCGATCCCACCGGATTCAGCCTGCACTACTTCGGCAAGCCCCAGAGCCATAGACAGCGACGCCATAAAGGTCTCACCCCCGGAAAGCGACGAGGTGGGACGTTGTTCATCGGAGTGCTCGTCATGGACTTTAAGGTCCAGCCCCTGCTGGCCGCGGCCGCGTTTATCGTCGTCATGGAGCAGCTGATATCGGCCCTCGGACATGGCATCCAGATGCCGCGAGGCGGCTTCAGCGACTCGCTCGAGCCGTGCGGCCAGAACGAAGGTAGTCAGCGTCATACGCATCGGGTTATCCGGTCCGGCACCGTTGATAGTAGCTGCCAGCTCGGCGCGGCGCAGCTGTTCTGCGGCCACTGCCTGACGTTCCTGCAGAGCATCCTCCAGCGATCCAATACAACCCTGGACTGCATCGGCGCGGGCTTCGAAGCTCAGCAGATCCTCCCGGTAGGACTCCCAGATCGACTGTCTGCGCCGGCTGAGCTCTTCAGCTGCCTCACTTTCTTCGGCCGAGGGCGGCGTGTGGCCGCTCTCGTGCTTGCGGCGGCCTTCGGCAATATCCGGAAAGTCCTGCTGGGCAGCCAACCGCTGGCCGGTGGCTTCGTAGTCCTGCACAGCAGCAGTCATGTGCTGGAGTTCTTCGGGCTCCAGCAGTGCAGCCTGTACATCGGCGACGGTGTGAAAAACAGACTCGTGCAGCTGTCCCTGGGCTGCTTCTTCGGCATTATCTCGCTGATCAGCCGCAGAGTCGCGGTGCTGAATGCTGGTCCGGGCCGTCTCTGCCATTTTCTGCAGCTCACTCAGGAACTCCAGCCTCGCATGCACACTAGTGTGCTCTCCGCGCAGGGCCTCGAGTGTCTCCGCCAGGGTCTGCAGTTCAGCGCTGAGCTGCTTCTGCTCGGCAGCCGCAGTCTCGGCTTCGTGGTGCGCCTGGCCCACCTGCTGCTGAGTCTGCGCGAGCTTCTCCTGCAGCTGGACGATATCCTCCCGAAGCCTGTGCTGGGAACGACGGCGGGCACGCAGTGCCTCTACTGTCTGCTGGCATTGCCGGTGCTGGCGCTGCAGTTCTTCAAGACTGCTGGCAGCGCAGTCTCCGAGTCCCTCGGTGGTCTCCTTCAGCTGCTGCTGGGCTGCAGCAAGCTCTGTCTCACTACGGTGGACCTGTTGGCGGCTGTGTTCCAGGTCTTGCTGAGCGGATTCGACCTGATCGACACTGATAGCTTCGGATTCCGCCCGATACGGGTGCGGATGTTCGGTAGAGCCGCAGACTAAACACGGTTCGTCAGCGGAGAGCTTCTGGGCGAGCTGAGCGGCCATATTGGACAGGTACTGTGCGGAAATTCTGCGGTACGCATCCTCCATCAGCCCCACCCCCGCACGGTTATTCTCCGCGGTCTCTTCCAGCTGGGCCACGCGCTGTTGTTGGCTGTCGCGGCGGCGAGCAAGCTCCACACGATCAGCCGCCTGCTGGGTGTCCTGCGCCGCGTTCTCGAGCGCGGAGTCCAGTTCTTCCAGGTCCACGAGCTGAGAGTGTTTCTGCTCCAGATCACGGCCCAGCTCTTCGCTCTCGGCGAGCAGCTCCTGGGCGCGCTGCGCCGCAGCGGCGGCTCGCTGTTCAGCGTTGTGCCACTCGGCGCTGAGCACCCGATGCCGGTCCTCTAAGTCGGATGCGTCCTGCTGGGTCAAACGAGCGCGCAGGCTGATGATCTCCTGGTGCAGGTTCTCGATGGTTGAATCATCTGCATGACCTTCGGTGATGACCTGGCGGTGCGGAATATCCTGCTGGTCTTCTAATGCTGCCTGAAGATTCTCGGCCGCCTTCTGTGCATGGGCTGTGGCATCAGCTGCGCGCTGCCGGGCCTGGTCGGCCGCGGCAAACCACTGGTTCAGATGGCGGGCCGACTCATGGGCGGCGAGCTTGTCCCGTTGCTTCTGGATATCGGGGCGGTGCGTCTCATGTGCGGTCACCGCCTCCAGATGGGCGCGGTAGGCCTGCAGCTGGCGTTGAGTCTCTCGAATCGCGGCAGCTGCAGCTTCTGCTGCTTCGTACTCCTGCTTAGCCTGGTCTACAACAGCCTGAAGCGCGGCTCGGTGAGCAGCGGCTCTGGTGGTGACCAGTTCTGCCAGCTGCGCTTCCGCCACGGTCTCCAATCCCGCATCTGGGGGTTCGGTCTCGCCGTGCTCATCCTTGTCTGCCACCTGCAGTGCCGGCACGTTGAGTTCCGCGTCCTTGGTCCCGGTGGCCAACAGTGCCGCCGCATCCCGACGCAAACTAGAACCGAGCATGCTGATCCGGCCATCGATGTCTGCAAGCTGGGCTTCAGTCTCCCGGGAAAGCGCCCGAAGGTGCTCCTCCAGCGCTCGAAAACGATCAGTGTCGAAGAGCTTTTCCAGCAGCGCCTGCTTCTCTCTGCTGCTGGCATGCAGGAACTGAGCGAATGCCCCCTGCGGAAGCAGGATCACCTTGGTGAACTGCGCCATGTCCAGACCGATGATCCGGCGGATCTCATCACTGGCAGCCTGAATTCCGGAGGTCACTGGACGGAACTGCTCGCCGTCGTGCACCTGAAGCATCACCGTCTGATTGATCTGTCGCCACTGCGAAGCGTCACGGACCTGCGGGCGCAGGTACTGCGGGGTGCGGCGGATCCGGTAGCGCTGCTCTCCCCGACTAAACACCAACGTGACAAAGGGCTCCCGGGAAGCGGGGGCATGGTGGGACTTCAGCAGGTTCTTATCCCGCTCTCCCGGCACATCCCCGTAGAGCGCGAAGGTGATGGCATCTAGGACCGAGGTCTTGCCCGAACCTGTCCGGCCTTGCAGCAGGAATAAACCGTCCTGGCCCAGGGCGTCAAAGTCAACGGTTTCTTCTCCCGGGAAAGGCCCGAAGGCGCAAAGTGTCAGCTCATGCAGCTTCACCTGGCACGCACCTCCTGAAACGCCTGCGAAATCAGTTCCACCTCGTCGGTATCTGCACGCCGGTCTCGGACGTGCTCCAGGAAGGCGGCCACGGTGTCGACGTCGTTGCTGGCCGACTCCACTTTGTGCGAATAGGTGCTCGAGGACCTCACCCGCCCGGCGCCCTCGTAGCTGAAAACCGCCAGATACGGATATGCCTCCTTGATGCGCTGATGAGCGCGTTCGGGGCGCTGCGGATCAGTGAGCCTGACCTGCACATAGGCATCAGCCCATTGCGTGAGAGTCTCATCGGCTAGCACTTCGGCGATATCTCCACGCAGCTTCTTCACCGGTCGCCCAATCCGCCAATCCAGTGCCGTGGCGCTTATCCCCTCGTCGGTACTGGTATCCAGAAGCCAGGCGCCTTTGGCCTGCTCGGATTCGGAGAAGGAATAAGTCAGCGGTGAACCGCTGTAGCGGACACTGGCGTTGAGTTGCTGGCGGCCGTGCAGATGGCCCAGCGCGACGGCGTCGAAGCCGTCAAAAGTCTCCAGCGGGACAACTGAGAGCCCGCCGATGCTGTCTTCGTGGTGCTCCGGGGACTCCCCTGCTGGCGCGTCTACGCCGATATTGCGCTCAGAGTCCGAGGCCGTTCCCTTAGCAGCGAAGAGGTGCGTCATCAGGATGACCCGGGCGCCGTCGTCGCCGCGTTGGTTGAGGTCCTCCCGGATCCTACCGATTACCGCTTCCATCACCGCCGTGTGGTTGGCCCGGGCGCAGCCCAGCTGCGCGGCATAGAGCTGCGGCTCCAGATACGGCACACCATAGACCAGCACCGGTCCGGTCTCATCAGCCAGTTCAATGGGCCGCCACGCATCCTCCAGCGAACTGCGGATATGAACTCCGGAGGAGGCCATCAGGCCGCGGGCGAAGCCCAGCCGGGCGGCCGAGTCATGATTGCCCGAGGTGATGATGACTTTGGCCCCCAGGGCGACAAGTCGGGTGAGGCAGTCCTCCAGAGCCGTCACCGCCCATTCGGGAGGAAGTGCCCGATCATAGACATCCCCGGAGATCAGCACTACATCCACCTGCTGCTCCTGCACGGTCCGGCACACGGTGTCCAGCATCTCCTCCTGTTCAGCGCGCAGCGAGTAGCCGTGGAAGCCACGTCCCAGATGCCAGTCAGAAGTGTGCAGGAACCGCATATCCCCCACGTTATCGGCCAGCTCAGACATCGGCTCGCGCCACTCCGGGACACTAGCTAGCTTCGGGCCACTGTCAGGGGCTGAAGCGCTGCGCCGCACTGAAGCACTGTGCCGGTCTGAAGCACTGCCCCGCACTAAAGATCGGTACGCTTAGTCCCTGTGAATGACGCCCTCGTGATCTCCCGTCTCCGTCCGGTCCTGCTCGCTGGCCTGCCGCGCAGCTCCCCGGGGACTGCGGTTCCCATTCATGGTGAAACTCTGCACCAGCTGTGCCTGACCGAGGGGCTGCTGGAACTGCTGGACTTCACCCGGCATGGCAGCGCGGCAGATCCGTTGGCATGTATGTGGTTGGCCTCGCTGCGGTGGTACAAGCTGCTCCATGGCAGCTTCCCGTTGAATGCCCCGCAGCCCCCGCAGCAGCTAGTGGACCATGGTCTGACCGTGCTGAAGGGCGCCGGGGCGCTGCACATCCTGCCTGGTACCGCTGACGCGTCGCTGCGCGGATTGGCCTCCGGGGACATGGCCTACCCCAGTAGCCCTGCTCAGCCACAGGAAACAGCGGATGCGGTGCTGATCCGAATACTGCCCATTGGGCTGGTGCCCTATATTGAGGACCAGATGCGCCGCAGCTGGGCCGAACAAGCCGTCGCCCTGACCCACGGGCACCCAAATGTAGGGGAGACAGCACAGCAGCTCGTGACAGCCGTCCATCGTCTTGCGGCGGGAGAGCACTCCGACACCGCGGATCTGCTGGACCGGATGAGCTCCCCGACAGCCGAGATCATCGCGGCGCAGCTGAGCGCTGCAAAGACAGGTCAGCTGCCGGATCCGGAGGCTGACCTGCCGGTGTCAGACCTGCTGAGCGTGGTGGTGGAGGATCTGGCCGACCGCTGGGAGACCGTCACCGCGCCGCGCTGAGGGCCGCGGGCACCAGGTGCTGCGGCCATGCAGACCCCAGCGTCTGGCGGAAGTCAGCTTCGCTGAAGATCTGAATGTTCTGTCCTGCGGCCCTGCGGCGCAGCGCTTCGCGCGCTTTGCGCGCAGTCAGCGGCGGGGATGGTTCCGCCATCTCTAGGTCAGCATGTTCATAGCCGTCGCCGATCACCAACAGCGTGGTCCCCGCAGTCACCCGCGAGGACGTCAATGCCCCATGGTCGGCGGCCAGTTGCTTGGCATCCGGACGGGGAATCGCCAGATTGCCGGTAAAGACGATCTGCTGGCCGAACAGCGGGTGCTGGGCATCAGCATCTGCCCGCGGCAGCGGGTTCCGCCCTTCATCCTGCCAGCGCATCAGGTCCGGCAGGCTGCTGGGATCGATTCCGGGAACCCGGGAGTCGAAGAGATGCGCATAGGCGCGCACCTGGCGGGTCGCTCGCGATTCATAGCGGCGCTGGCCGGTCCAGGGTTCAAGTTCTTCGGCCTCGATCTGGCTGGAGCTGAAGAGTTCGTGGAGATCACTGATGCCGCGCCGTCGGGAAATATCAACGACGACGGCGGCTGCCGCCCGCGCATCCTCCAGCGCCCAGTGGTGGTGCTGCAGATCGAATCCAGCTTCTGCTGCAGCGTGCGGCAGTGCGTGCGAGGCCAGATTGTAGTTGGCCCGGGAGAGCCGCACCGAGCACAGGCAGCGCAGCCCCGGGGAGTCCATTCCGGATACTTCCAGGGCGGCTTCGAAGACTTCGATGTCGAAGCTGGCGTTGTGCGCCACCAGGGTGTCCTCGCCAATGAACTCCATCATCGCTGCGAAATGATCGGCGAATCGCCCGGCGCTGCGCGCCTGGGCTTCGGTGATTCCGTGGATGGACACGTTCCGAGGATCGAAACGGTCGAAACCCTCTGGCGGGCGCATTGTGGTGTAGAAGGAGTCCACTTCCTGACCGTTGCGAACCTTCACCAGGCCCACTGCACAGGGCGAGCCGCGGAAGCCGTTGGCGGTTTCAAAATCGACTGCGGTGAAGCTGGGACCCTGGTGAGCCTCAAGGTCCTGTGGGGTGCTGCCGGCCTGAGTCACGCGGCCAGCGCCTCCACAATATGAGGTACCAGCGCGGTGAAGGCTTTACCTCGGTGGGAGATGGCATTCTTCTCTGCCATGCTCAGCTGCGCGCAGGATCGGGTCTCTCCCACTGGCTGCAGTATGGAGTCGTAGCCGAAGCCACCCTCACCAGCTTCAGCAGTGAGCAGGGTGCCTTCCAAGCGTCCTTCCGCGGTGAACTCCTGACCATCCGGGGTGACCAGGGAGGCCACGCAGATGAACGCAGCCGAGCGGTGTTCCGGGCCGATATCGGCCAGCTGCTGCAACAGCAGCCGTCGGTTGTTCTCATCACTGGCCTGCTGCCCGGCCCAACGGGCCGAGAAGATCCCCGGAGCTCCGCCGAGAACCTCAACTGCCAGGCCGGAATCATCGGCTACCGCCGGCAGTCCGGTCTGTGCGGCGACGGCGCGGGCCTTCAGCAGGGAGTTCTCACGGAAGGTCACACCGGTCTCTGGGACATCAGAGCATCCTGCAGTGGCAGCATCAACAACTGCTGCCGCCGGGTCGAAGCCGCTGAGTCCCTGCAGCTGCGGCTGGGCTGCCAGCAGCGCGCGAAACTCCCGGACTTTGCCCTGATTATGAGTGGCCAGCACTATGCGGTGGTTCATGAGGAGAGCGCCCCGCGCTGAATCTGAGCCAGCTGGTCAGTGCCGGTCAGGGCAAGATCGAGCAGCTCATTGAGCTGATCGCGTGAGAAGGGGGTGCCCTCAGCGGTGCCCTGGACTTCCACGAAGTCGCCGGATCCGGTGACCACCACGTTCATATCAGTGCCGGCAGTGGAGTCCTCGGTATAGGGCAGGTCCAGTACTGCGGTGCCATCGGGCAGCACTCCCACGGAGACTGCCGCCACAGAGTCAGTCAGCACCTCAGCGCGCTTGGCGATATGGCGCTCACCGCGTGCCCATTCCACCGCGTCGGCCAGGGCCACGAAAGCACCGGTGATAGCGGCAGTACGTGTGCCGCCGTCGGCCTGAAGCACATCACAGTCCAGGGTGATCATGTTCTCCCCCAGGGCTTTCATATCCACCACGGCACGAAGTGAACGGCCGATCAGCCGGGAGATCTCGTGAGTGCGTCCACCGATTTTGCCCTTGACCGACTCCCGGGAATTGCGGGTATTGGTAGCGCGCGGGAGCATCGCGTACTCGGCGGTGACCCACCCGGTGCCCTGTCCGCGCATCCAGCGCGGCACATCGGATTCAAAGCTCGCGGTGCACAGCACACGGGTGTTGCCGAATTCGATCAGCGCGGAGCCCTCGGCATGCGAGGACCAGCCCCTGGTGATGGACACCTCTCGCAGCTGATCCACGGCACGGCCGTCGGCACGGATGTAGTTCTTGGACACAGATACTCCTTCGCACTTCGGACGGGTGTGATGGTCTATCCCCGGCCTAACCCTCAAATGTCGTACGTTACCCCTGAGACGGCCACTGCCAGGTCGCCGTCGTACTCCCGTGCCGCATAGGCCATCAGCACCTGATGGTCTGTCCAGACGGGGATATGGGTCAGCAGCAGCCGCTTGGCCCCTGCCTGTGTACCGGCGGCACCGGCACGTGAACCATTCAGATGCACCCCTTCGAGGTGATCATCGCGGCCATCTTCGAAAGCCGCCTCGCACAGAAACAAGTCGGAGTCCCTGGCCGCCTCCACCAGTCCCTCACAGGCGTCGGTATCCCCAGAGTAGGCCACCGTGGTGACACGCCCGTCGTCCTCGGTGCACTCCACGCGCAGCGCGTAGGGCTCGGCCACAGGATGGCGGACCGGAACCGGAGTGATCCGGAAGGGGCCGATCTCCACCGGCACCCGGGGCTGCCAGGTATTGAAGTGGAAGTCCGGGTGCATGCCCGGATCTGGATCCATGTCATAGGCTGCGGCTATACGCTCATCAGTTCCGCTGGGACCGTACACCGGAATCCGCTCCGCGGGCCAGCCGCCGGGCCGCCAGCGCACGGCCACATGCAGACCGCAGAGATCCATATAGTGATCCGGGTGCAGGTGGGACAGACAGACGGCGTCGAGAGTCTCCAAGGCGATGTGCTGCTGCAGGGCGCCGAGAGCGCCGCTGCCCAGATCCAGGATGATCCTCCAGGTACGACCCTGATACTCCGCCGTGAGCAGATAACACGACGCCGGAGACTGCGGTCCTGGGAAGGATCCGCTGCATCCGATGATCGTCAACCTCATAGATGATCCAGCCTTACGCTCTGCGCCGAGCCTCGGTTCGCTCCGGCAAGCATAGCGGGGGTGATGCGCTGGATCACACCAGTGGGGTAAGTCTCTGTCACATGGGCGACTTGCTGGACGCTGTCGACCTCGGGACCCAGGAAGCGCTGAGCCAGGCGCTGGAACTGCTTGGCGTCCCCGGTGGAGAGGAAGGTCCGGGTGGCAGCGGCCTGGAGGTCCTCGCCCGTGGTCTGCCGGAGCAGGTCCTCTCTGGTGAGCGCACGGTAGAGGTCTTTCGCGGTCTCCTCAGCGGAGGAGACCAAGGTGATGTCCTCCCCCATCACATAGGAGAGCACCCCGGTCAGCAGCGGATAGTGGGTGCAGCCCAGCACTAGGGTGTCCACTCCGGCGGCTTTCAACGGGGCCACGTACTCCTCTGCCGCAGACAGAAGCTGGGGACCGGAGGTGATGCCGCGCTCCACGAAATCTACAAACCGTGGGCAGGCCGCTGAGGAAATCTGCAGCTGAGGAGCTGCCGCGAAGGTGTCCTCATAGGCACGAGAACCGATGGTGGCCTGGGTGCCGATGACCCCGATCCGACCGTTGCGGGTGGCAGCCACTGCCCGGCGCACTGCCGGCTGAATCACCTCGACAACGGGAATCCCATAGCGCTGGGTATAGCGCTCCCGAGCATCGCGCAGCACTGCGGCGGAGGCGGAGTTGCAGGCGATGACCAGTGCTTTGACGCCGTTTTCCACCAGTTCGTCCATGATGCCCAGCGCGTGGGCACGAACCCGGGCGATGGGCAGCGGCCCATAAGGACCGTGTGCGGTGTCCCCGATATAGATGATGGATTCATCCGGCAGCTGGTCCAGGACGGCGCGGGCTACGGTGAGCCCACCGACGCCGGAGTCAAAGATCCCGATCGGTGCACTGACCTGCCTCACTCGGCACCTTCCTCAGCACTGCCGATCTCGTCACCGTCGTCGGGCAGCAGCTCAAGCATCGCCGAGAACAGTGTCTCCTGCAGCCAGGTGGTGAAGGCATATACCTCGGCCATGAACTGTTCGGTAGTTGCTGCCTGCGAAGAGCCGGCCATCTGGTGGATCTGTTCAGCGTCGGCCTCATCTTCGATACCTAAGCGTGTGGCCAGGGTCAGGCGGACATCGTTGAGGGCGCGGCCGAAGATCGGAGCCTGCTCTTCGGTCAGCGTGACGGGATCTGATTCCAGCAGCATGCGTGCAGTCCGCAGGCCAGCGAGCTTGGACTCCCTTAAAGACGCTTCGGTGAGCCTGCGCAGCTGCGCCGCTTCCTGGGGGTCTTCAGCGGCTTCGGGCAACAGCCGCGCCAGCACCGGATCCTCAGGCGCTGCCAGACCGGCAGGCTCAGCCTCCTGGGAGGCTGCCGAATCTTCGAGGCCGACCCCGAGCCCGGCAAGCTCTCGGCGAAAGTGGGCGAAGACGTCATCACCGGCAGCCGAGCCCTGGTCTGCTGCGCTTTCGGCCGCGCCGTCGGTAATCTGCTCGCCGCGGCGTTCCAGCAGGGAGATGACATCGGCGCAGAGCTGCGAGATCAGCCGCCGTTCATGGGTTTCGAGGTCTGCCTTATAGCCACGGGTGGTCGCCCGGAATGCACGTGCCACCGGGTCAGGCCTCTTCCAGGGTGGCCTGCAGCCCGTAGTTATGCATGGCGGTCACGTCACGTTCGGCTTTTTCCTTGGGGCCTGTGGCCACCACCGCACGGCCATCGTGATGGACTTCGAGCATGAGCTTATGGGCGCGTTCCTTGGAGTGGCCGAAGTAGCTGCGGAAGACCCAGGCCACGTAGGACATCAGGTTCACCGGGTCGTTCCAGACCACCACGTTGTAGGGACGCTGGGCAGCGAGCATGCCACGAAGCTGGGTGTCGAGGTCAGTATCCTCGCGAGTGAGCGTGGATCCATGGGCTGAACTCATAGCTGTCATTCTACGGCGGTGGAGGTCTCCAGCGCGCCGGCCTGTGTGCTGCGCTGGGCCGCCGCGCCCTGTGCCGCGCCCGCCAACAGCCCCCGAGCCCTGGTATTCGTGGTGAGCAGCCTGCTGCGGACCTAGGATGGGTGACGATGAACACCTCAGACCCTGCCCAGCGCTCTGCTAGTACCGTCCGGCACGTCCCTGATACTGCCAGCCACTCATCGGCCCCGCTGCTTTCCACCTCACTGCTGACCGATCAGTATGAACTGACTATGGTGCAGGCGGCCCTGCGCTCGGGTGCAGCGCACCGGCGGTGTGTCTTTGAGGTATTTACTCGGCGCCTTCCGGAGGGCCGGCGATACGGCGTGGTGGCTGGCACAGGGCGGGTGCTGGAGGGACTGGAGAAGTTCCGTTTCGGCGATGCCGAGCTGGGCTTCCTGAGTGAGCGCGGGGTCCTGGACGAGCCGACCCTGGAGTACCTGGCGGACTACCGCTTCTCCGGGACCGTGCATGGTTATCCCGAGGGCGAGGTTTATCTTCCGCACTCCCCCATCCTGCGTGTGGAGGCCAGTTTCGCGCAGGCCTGTGTCCTGGAGACTTTTGTGCTCTCAGTGCTCAATCATGATTCGGCCATTGCCTCTGCTGCCTCCCGCATGGTGATGGCCGCTGATGGCCGCCCGTGCGTGGAGATGGGATCACGCCGCACCAATGAAGGTTCCGCTGTTGCGGCGGCCAGGGCTGCGGCAGTTGCAGGCTTCAGCGCGACGTCAAACCTCGAGGCCGGCCGCCGTTTCGGTATCCCCACCCTCGGTACTGCTGCTCACGCCTTCACGCTGTTGCACGACTCCGAGGAAGAGGCCTTCGCTGCCCAGGTGGAGGCGTTCGGACCGGGGACCACTCTGCTGGTGGACACCTATGACGTGGAGACAGCGGTGCGTTCGGCGGTGAAGATTGCCGGGCCGAAGCTAGGAGCCGTGCGGCTGGATTCCGGCGATTTGGTCGAGCAGGCTCACAGTGTGCGTGCACTGTTGGATTCCCTGGGCAACCGGGAGACCCGGATCATCGTGTCCTCTGATCTGGATGAGCATGCCATCGCCCGGCTTGCTGCAGCCCCGGTGGACTCCTACGGGGTGGGGACCCGCCTAGTGACCGGCTCGGGTGCGCCCACCGCTTCGATGGTCTACAAGCTGGTGGAGCGCGACGACGACGCCGGCAACCCGGTAGCGGTGGCCAAGGCCAGCACCGGCAAGACCAGCCATGGGGGTGCGAAGCAGGTGCTGCGCAGCATTGATGACCATGGACGAGCTGAGGCTGAGGTCATTGCCTCGGTCGGTTCTCCCGAGGAGGCTGGCTATATGGGCCGAGCCCTGCAAGTGCCGCTGGTGATCGATGGGGTGGTTCAGCCGGGCTTCACCGGCGCTGAGGGTGTGCAGCGTGCCCAGCAGCGGCATCAAGAATCGGTGGCGGAACTGCCCGCCGATGCGCATCGGCTTTCCCCCGGCGAGCCGGTGATCCCCACTGTTTTCCTCTGAGTGCTTGAGTCCATAGACTGCTTCTATGGCTGAGGCGCTCATTATTGTTGATGTTCAGAACGATTTCTGCGAAGGCGGGACTCTGGCCGTCACCGGCGGGGCTCAGGTCGCGGCTGAGGTCAGCGAGTTTCTCGAGGAGAATCACGCCGAATACGACGCGATTGTGGCCACCCAGGACTGGCATATTGACCCGGGTAAGCACTTTGCAGAGTCCCCGGACTTCCAGACCAGCTGGCCGGTGCACTGTGTGGCTGGCACCCCCGGAGCTGAGCTGCACCCGGATCTGGATACCGACCACATCGAGGCGCGCTTCCTCAAGGGCCTCTACGACGACGGCTACTCAGGTTTCGAAGGACGCCTCGGGGAGCCCGAGCGGGTGGGCATCTTGGAGGGCGAGAAGGGCATCAGAGTGGAGCCGGGCGACGTCGTTTCCTCCACTGCGCCGGATCTTGACAGCTGGCTGCGTAGCCAGGACATTGACGCTGTCACCATTGTGGGAATCGCCACCGATCACTGCGTGCGCGCCACGGCACTTGATGCTGCGGAGAATGACTACCGGGTGCGGGTCATCACGGATCTGACGGCCGCTGTGGACAAAGACCAGCTGGAGGAGACATACGAGGAACTGCGCGAGGCTGGCGTGGAGCTGCTGATCCTCGAGGACCTGTAGCCCGCGTGTCTCCCACGCCCGGGGTTTGTTTCATAAGCAGGCCGTTTGGCGCCCAGGATGAAACAGAAGCCGTGCTTGAGGACAACCTGACCGCTGCCGCCCACTTTCTGTTCCACTCGGTCCAAGGTCACCTCGGGCGCTTTCGGGACACGCCTTCGCGGAGCAGCTTCACCTCCAGCCGGCGCGGGTCGGCCAGATCATCCCACCCCCAGCGCGCCACCCGACGTCCGGTATCGCGCGGCGCTTCTTCCCGCCGTACCTGGTTCCAGTAGACTTCGCCGACTCGTGCCCCGGATAGCCGAGCGGCTTCGGTGAACTTGATCCGACCATCGAACTCACCGACAACTCCATCCGCAGGCCACTCAAAGTCCAGCCGTGCGACGCTGCCATCTGCCAGTCTCACCACGTTCTGCAGTTCGGGGGTCGCGAAACCGAGTTCGTCAATGAGAACGCGCGACCGAGATTCCCCAGGTGACTCGCTCAGCGGATTCGCGAATTCCGCCGCCCATGTCCACGCACTGCGTGCCCGTTGGGACCACAGCCACTGCTGGGCGCTCATGAGTTCATCGGCAGTGACCTGACCAGCACTCACCCGCTCTACCGTCAGCCAGCCACGGGAATCAGCGCCAGTGGCGAACACTGCATCCAGGGCGACGACGGCTTCTTGCTTGCCCATCCGTGGAACCGTGTCGATGAGCGCCATGGCCAACGGTTCTACCTTGACCCGCGCTGGGGCCCCGTTGTCATAAGTGATTCCGGGAACCTCGACGGTGTGAGTGTTGCCTCGCACAGCTCGCCAGTAACTCTGCCGCACTTCCTCAGCGGCATCACCGCGGGGAACCGGCGGCGCGAGGGCGCGTAGCGGCATTCGGCGTTGAATGGCCTGAGTCTGCAGATTCCCGCACAGCGGCCGGGTACCCACCTCGGAGGTTCCCATAGCGCGGATATGCACTGCCCGCGGCACAGCGATGAGGGGAACCCCATAAAGGACTAATGCAGTCTCGCGGCAGAAAACGCGCTCCGGACGTTGGAGCCCGACGGCGGCCGTCATGGCCCGATGCTGTTTCCATACTGGCGCTTGTGTCCATTCATCACGGCGTATGAAGACTGAAGGACGTAACGCGAGTAGTTCACCGCGCCGGACAGCACGCATTGTCGTTGACCGGGAGTGACCGTCAATGCGCGGGTGGATGAGGCGAATCGTCACCTTTACAGCTTCCCGCGCTACGGACTGTTCAGCGAGCACGAATGGGAGACTGTGGAAAACGCACCGACGGGATCTGCACCTCGAGACCCAGGCAGGGCTCCCGCACCGGCTTCACGCCCTAGTTTTGTTTCACTTAGGCCCGGTTACAGCCGGGGGCTGAAACAAAACTAGGGGCGCGAGGGGACAACGCGTTATTTCATCCCAACAAACCACTGCTGCAGCTTCTTCAGCCGTGCCTCCAGCTGGGACTGGGTGGCTTGCCCCACCGCAGGTCCGCCGCAGGCATCCCGAAGCTTATTGTGAATGCTGCCCTGGTGCATGCCGGTCTTGGCCGAATAGGCGGAGACAGATTTATTGAGCTTATTGCGCAGCGATTTCAACTGCCTATGGTCCACCACGTTCTCAGCCTGCTGCTGCGCGTCTGCTGGCCGACGCTTAAGCTGCTCCGCCTGATGTTTACGCAGCAGGGTAGAGACCTGCTCCGGCTCCAGCAGACCCGGCAGACCCAGGAAGCCCAGCTCTTCCTCGGAACCGAGGTCCCCGCCGAGACCGAATTCATCGCCGTCGAAGAGCACCTTATCGAAGGCTGCGTTGGAGCCAATGGCCGCAAAGGAACCCTTCGTCAGCTCCTCGCTGGCACGCTCTTGCTTCTCTGCCGCGGCCAGCAGATCCTCCTCAGGTATCTCCCCCTCAGCAGGAGTTGACACCTGAAGAGCATGGTCGCGCTCGGCTTCCATCTCATTAGCCAGATCAGTCAGCACCGGCACCGAGGGCAGGAACACGCTGGCTACCTCGGCCTTCTTGCGCAGCCGCACAAAGCGGCCCACCGCCTGGGCGAAGAACAGGGCTGTTGAAGTCGATGTCGCGTACACCCCTACACACAGCCGCGGCACGTCCACGCCCTCGGAGACCATGCGCACTGCCACCATCCACAGCTTCGAGCCGTCCTGGCTGAAGTCTTCGATGCGCTGCGAGGCGTCCTTATCATCGGAGAGCACCACTGTGGTCATCTGGCCGGTAAGCCGCTCCAGCTGATCCGCATAAGCGCGGGCCGATTCGTGATCGGTGGCGATCACCAAGCCGCCGGCGTCATCGATTTTGTCCCGTACTTTCAGCAGCCGCTGGTGAGCGGCCTTGAGCACCGCAGGAATCCACTCGCCCTCAGGGTTGAGCGCGGTGCGCCAGGCATGGGCGACAATGTCCTTAGTGGCGGCCTCACCGAGGCGGGCCTCCATCTCCTCACCCGCTGCGGTGCGCCAGCGCATATTGCCCGAGTAGGCCATGAAGACCACCGGGCGGACCACACGGTCCTTCAGCGCCGGCCCGTAGCCATAGGAGTAGTCAGCCTTGGAGCGCAGGACACCGTCGGCGTCCTCGACATAGTCCACGAACGGGATCGGCGAGCTGTCCGAGCGGAAGGGCGTGCCGGTCAGCGCCAGGCGCCGCACCGCGGGCCCGAAGGCTTCGCGCACGCCGTCGCCCCAGCTCAGTGAGTCACCGGCATGGTGAATCTCATCGAAGATCACGAAGGTCCGTGCCGCCTCGGTCTTATTGCGGTGCAACGCAGGCTTATTGGCCACCTGCGCATAGGTCACCGCCACACCGATGAACTGCCGGCCGTGCCGGCCATCAGAGTTCTTGAAGTTCGGATCGATGCTCAGACCCACACGTGCAGCGGCGTCGGCCCACTGGCGCTTGAGATGCTCGGTGGGAGCCACCACGTAGATGCGGTTGATCTCCCCTGATTCCACCAGCATCTTCGCCACACGCAGCGCGAAGGTGGTTTTACCTGCGCCAGGTGTGGCCACCGTGAGGAAGTCCCGCGGGGACCGCTGGATGTAGAGGTCTAGGGCCTCCTGCTGCCACTGGCGCAGTGTGCCAGCAGTGCCGTGGGCGGCACGGTGCGGATAGGCAGGGGGCAGCTGGGAGCCAACGTCAGTACCGACGTCGAACAGGGTGGGGCCTGCCTCCGGGTGAGGGGTGTTCACGCCTCAGTTCTTGCCGAAGCCGAAGAAACCGCGGCCGCGTCCCTTACCTGAGGAGTCGTCGCCCCCGGAGGTGAATCCTTCGTAGATCTCCTTGCACTCGGGGCAGACCGGGAACTTCTTGGGGTCACGTGATGGCACCCAGACCTTGCCGCACAGGGCGACGACGGCGCCGCCCTCCAGTGCGGACTCCATGATCTTGTCCTTCTTCACGTAGTGCGAGAAGCGCTCGTGATCGCCGGGCTCAGAGAGCTGCTCCTGGTGCTGCCGCTCAATAGTGGCGGCTCCGCCTCCAGCAGGGGCAGCCGGGTCAGCAGTGTGCATGCGGAACAGATCGGCAGGGGACATCATGTACTCCAGTTTAGCGAAGCGCCGTCGGACGCTCCAGGGCGAGCGTAATCAGTTCGGTGATCAGATCCGGGAAGTCGATGCCGCTGGCCTTCCACACCTGCGGATACATGCTGATCGGAGTGAATCCGGGCATGGTGTTGACCTCATTGATGATGATCTGACCATCGGGGGTGTAGAAGAAATCCACCCGGGAAATGCCCTCGGCGTCGAGGGAATCGAAGGCCACCACAGCCTGCCGGCGGATCTCCGCGGTGGCTTCTTCGGGCAGCTCAGCGGGGCAGGAGAGATCAGCTGCGGTGTTATCGGTGTATTTTGCGTCGAAGTCATAAAAATCATGCGCAGCAGAGCCGTCATGGACTGCGATCTCCCCCAGCAGTGATGCCCTGGCCGGGGCGCCGGCGCGTCCGCCGAGCACGCCGCATTCGATCTCGCGGCCGATGATGCCTTCCTCCACCACGATCTTCGGATCGTGCTTCCGGGCTGCCTCCAGTGCCTCCTCCAGCTGCTCCCAGCGCTCCACCCGGGTGATGCCCATGGAGGAACCGGCACGAGCGGGTTTCACGAACACTGGAAGTTCCAGGGTCTTGACGCGCTCCAGGGCAGCCTGCGGGTCCTGGCTCCACTGCCGGGCGGTGATGGTCTCCCACCGGCCCACCTGCAACCCTGCAGCTTGGAAGGCGAGCTTCATGAAGTGCTTATCCATGCCCACCGCCGAGGTCAGCACACCGGCGCCCACATAGGGCAGCCCCACCAGCTCCAGCAGCCCCTGCAGGGTGCCGTCTTCGCCGAAGGGGCCGTGCAGCAGCGGAAGCACCACATCTACAGAGCCCAAGGAGGTGGTGGTTCCGTCCGGGTGAATCTCCAACAGCTGGGCGCCGCGGTCTGCGCTACCGCCTGCTCCGGCATGCAGCTGCACACTGGACTCGGTGGGCAGCACCCGCGGCAACTCCGGTCCGCTGAAGCTGTGGGTGCGCGGATCAATCGCCGGACGGGTCCACTGCCCAGCGGCGGTGATGCCGATCTCTACGACGTCGAAGCGTGCGGTATCGATGGCGCTGAGCACTCCCGCGGCCGTCACACAGCTCACCGCGTGTTCCGATGATTGACCTCCATAGAGCACCAGCACCCGTGGTTCGGTGCTGCTCTGGGGGTGTTCGGAGGTGGGAGTCTCTGCCATGGGGCTCACTTTCCTTCCGCCGCGTGCGCTGCAGCTGCGGCCGCATCTGTGGCGGCGGCTTTGGGGTGTTCAGCTTTCAGATCCCGTGCCAGCAGCAGGGAGGCGATGTTGTCCACGGAGAGTTTGCCCTCTAGCACGGCCACTACGGCCTCGCAGATAGGCATCTCCACCTCGTGGGTGCGGGCAAGTTCCAGCACGGCGGCACCGGATTTCATGCCTTCGGCAGTCTGAGTCAGCTGCTGGGTGACCTCATCTGCGCTGAGGCCTTCACCCAGCAGTCGCCCTGCGCTGCGGTTGCGGGACAGCGGCGAGGCGCAGGTGGCTACCAGGTCGCCGAGCCCGGCCAGTCCGGAGAAGGTCTCCAGGCGTCCGCCGAGCTTCAGCGCCAGCCGGGTAGTCTCGGCCAGGCCGCGGGTGATGACCGAGGCTTTGGAGTTATCCCCCAACTGTTGCCCGTCGCAGATCCCCACCGCCAGGGCGATCACGTTCTTCACGATGCCGGCGATCTCTACGCCGGTGACGTCGGTGTTGGTGTAGGGGCGGAAGTAGTGGTTATTGCAGGCGGTGGCGATCCGTTCAGCCACAGCCACATCCCGGCAGGCCACCACTGAGGCGGTGGGTTCCTCCCGGGCGATCTCCATGGCCAGATTCGGGCCGGAGACCACTGCGATCTGGTCATCGGGCAGGCCGAGTTCCTCAGCGATGACCTCGCTCATCCGCATATCGGTTCCGCGCTCGAGTCCTTTGATGAGGGACACGACGACGGCCTCCGGAGCCAGCGCACCTTTGACCTGATCGAGGTGACTGCGCAGGCTCTGGGCAGGCAATGCCAGCACCACGATCTCTGCCCCGTGGACAGCAGCGCTGAGATCGCTGGTGGCCGTGATGGTCTCAGGCAGCGCGATCTCGCCCAGGTAGGTGCTGTTGGTATGCCGGGAAGTAATCTCCTCAGCCACCTCAGCCCGGCGCGCCCAGAGTACGACCTCGGTGGCCTCAGTATTGGTCAGCGCGGCGTCGGCCAGCACTTTGGCGAAGGTGGTGCCCCAGGAGCCTGCGCCGAGTACAGCAATCCGGGTCATCCCTGCGACTCCTGCTGTGCTGCATCACCGGTGTCGCGGGCCTCGCGCTGCGCCTCACGTGCCCGCAGCTGGCCTCGCGGCACACGCTGGTTCAGGGCCCGGTCCCAGATCAGCTCCGGAGCAGGTTCCCCACGCAGCTGAGCAACTCCGGCAGTTAACGCCTCTTCGATCCGCTCAGTAGCAGTGGCCAGGATGGTCCTGGTCAACGGTTTCTCGCGCAGATCTTCCAGATCGATGGGGTCACCCACCTGCAGTACATAGCGTGTGCGGGGAAAGATCTTCGGCGCATTGGCGTACTGCGGGAAAAAGTCCTGTACGCCCCAGTGAGTGATGGGGATCAGCGGAGCTCCGGTGTTCAGGGCCAGACGCGCAGCCCCCGTTTTAGACCGCATGGGCCATAGCTCAGGATCTCTAGTCAGTGTGCCTTCAGGGTAGATCACAATGGCGCCGCCCTCGGAGAGCACCTGCTGTGCGGTCTCCAGGGAGCGTCGGGCCTCGCCGCGGTCTGCCCGTGCCACCGGAATCTGCTGCAGCCGGCGCAGTGCAGCACCTAAGACAGGCACGCGGAACAACGAGTCCTTAGCCATCATGTGCGGAGTGTTTCCGGCGGCGTAGATGGCGTGGGCCACCGCCACCGGGTCGACTTCGCTGATGTGGTTGGAGACGGCGATGTACCCGGTATCGGGCAGCTTCTCCAGGCCCCGCCAGTCCTTGCCGATCAGAGCGTTCATCGCGGGACGGACGACGGCGGCCGCCGCCCAGAAGGCTGGTGTGGTGCGTCGTCGTCTCATGGTGCCTAAGCTTACCGGCGTTGGTCTGCGGCGATAGCTCACTTCTCGGCGATAGAGATGTCTGCGCCGAGTGCTTCGATCTTTGAGATGAAGTGTTCGTAGCCGCGCGAGATGATCTCGATACCGGTCACAGTGGAGGTGCCCTGGGCCGCCAGAGCTGCGATGAGGTGGGAGAATCCGCCGCGCAGGTCTGGGATGTCGATATCGGTGCCCTTGAGCTCTGAGGGGCCTGAGATCACTGCTGAGTGCAGGAAGTTGCGCTGACCGAAACGGCAGGGGTTGGAGCCCAGGCATTCGCGGTGCAGTTGGATGGAGGCGCCCATGCGCTTGAGCGCCTCGGTGAAGCCGAATCGGTTCTCGTAGACGGTCTCATGGACGATCGATACACCGTGGGCCTGGGTCAGGGCCACCACCATGGGCTGCTGCCAATCGGTCATGAAGCCCGGGTGAACATCGGTTTCCAGCACCAGCGGCTGCAGTTGGCCGCCGCCATGCCAGAAGCGGATGCCTTCATCGTCCACCTCGAACTCACCGCCGATTTTGCGGTAGGTGTTCAGGAAGGCGGTCAGATCCCGCTGAGCTGCACCGTGGACGTAGATATCACCTTCGGTGACCAGCGCTGCGGAGGCCCAAGAGGCGGCCTCATTGCGGTCGGGAATCGCCCGGTGCTTGAAGCCTGAGAGCCGGGAGACGCCCTCGATGCGAATGGTGCGGTCGGTGTAGACCGTAATGATCGCGCCCATCTGCTGCAGGATGGCGATCAGGTCATGGATCTCTGGCTCCACTGCCGCGTTCTTCAGCTCGGTGATGCCCTCAGCCAGCACCGCGGTGAGCAGCACCTGTTCGGTGGCTCCCACCGAGGGGTAGGGCAGTTCGAGCTTGGCTCCGCGCAGGCCCTTGGGGGCGGAGATGTGGATCCCGGTGGCACTTTTATCAACGACCGCGCCGAAGTTGCGCAGCACCTCAAGGTGGTAGTTGATGGGCCGGTCACCAATACGGCAGCCGCCCAGGTCCGGGATGAATGCCTCCCCGTTCTTGTGCATCAGGGGGCCGCAGAAGAGGATCGGAATGCGCGAATCCCCGGCATAGGCATCGATCTTGGAGTGCTCCGCGGAGTAGGTCTCACGCGGGTCAAGAGTCATAGTGCCGGCCTCGGCGTCGCGGTCAACCTTGACGCCGTGGATGGTCAGCAGGTTGTGGACGATCTCGACGTCTTTGATCTCCGGCACGTTGCGGAGTTCCGAGGGCTCGCTGCCCAGCAGCGAAGCGACCATCGCTTTGGGGACCAGGTTCTTCGCCCCGCGGACCTTGACTGTGCCCTGCAGCGGTTTCCCGCCCTGGATTGTGAGCAGCTTGGCCATATTGTGTCGGTGATCCCTTCTGACGCCAAGTGGTGATTGTGGCCTTGCCACTGTACCCAACGTCCCGGGACTCCTCCCCCAGGTTCGGCCCAGGGAGGACAACGATTCGGTGACAGTTCAGCGGACACGCCGCAGCGCGAAGACCTGTTTAGACCTTAGCTGGCAGGGTGGTGGGCTTGAATCCCGGGCGAGTGTCCTCGAATGTCTGGATACTGTCCTCCTGGCGCAGAGTGAGAGAAATATCATCGAGTCCCTCCATGAGCCGCCAGCGGGTGTAGTTATCGATCTGGAAGACCGTCTCCACACTGCCGCAGCGCACTGTGCGGTGTTCTAAGTCCACGGTGATGTGCGTTCCGGGCTCCTTTTCGAGCTCTTTCCAGATGAGCTCGACGTCGGGCTGGGCCACTTTGGCGGCCAGCAGCCCCTGCTTTCCGGAGTTGCCGTAGAAGATGTCGGCGAACCGTGAGGAGATCACCACACGGAAGCCGAAGTCTTTCAGCGCCCAGACCGCGTGCTCGCGGGAGGAGCCGGTGCCGAAATCCGGGCCGGCCACCAGGACTGAGCCCTGGTTGTAGGGCTCCCGGTTGAGTACGAAGTCAGGGTCTTTGCGCCAGGCGGCGAAGAGAGCGTCGTCGAACCCGGTTTTAGTGATGCGCTTGAGGTAGACGGCGGGGATGATCTGGTCGGTGTCCACATTGGACTGCTTGAGCGGGACGCCGATTCCGGTGTGGGTGGTAATGGGTTCCATGGGGTAAGGGTCCTTAGGCAGAGGTCAACACGTGTGAAGGTCGCCCTCAGGCGGCCGAAAGGCGAGCGGAGTCTGCGCCCGCTGCTGGGACTGGATCGATATCCGCAGGGGCCGAAAGAGTCCCGCGGATAGCGGTGGCCGCAGCCACTACCGGTGAGACCAGATGCGTCCGGCCGCCTTTGCCCTGGCGTCCTTCAAAGTTGCGGTTGGAAGTGGAAGCGCAGCGCTCCCCCGGGGCCAGCTGGTCCGGGTTCATGCCCAAGCACATGGAGCAGCCGGCGAACCGCCACTCTGCGCCGAAGTCCTTGAAGATCTTGTCGATGCCCTCGGCCTCGGCCTGCAGACGGACCTTCTGCGAGCCCGGGACCACGATCATGCGCACATCGGGGTCCTTCTGCCGGCCCTCGATGATCTCTGCGGCGGCCCGCAGATCCTCCATCCGCGAGTTGGTGCATGAACCCAGGAAGACGGTGTCCACGCGGATATCTTTCATCGCAGTACCCGGGGCCAGGTCCATATACTTCAGCGCACGCTCGGCGGACTCGCGGTCCACTGGATCGTGGAAATCTGCCGGATTGGGCACAGAGTCATTGAGACTCACGCCCTGCCCGGGGTTGGTACCCCAAGTGACGAAGGGCTCGAGGGTATCGGCGTCGAGCACCACCTCGGCGTCGAACTGAGCACCTTCATCGGTGCGCAGGCTGCGCCAATACTCGACGGCTGCGTCCCAGTCCTCGCCCTCCGGCGCATGGGGACGGCCCTTGACGTAGTCGAAGGTGGTCTCATCAGGGGCGATCATTCCGGCCCGCGCTCCGGCCTCGATGGACATATTGCAGATAGTCATCCGAGCTTCCATGGAAAGTTGCTCGATGGCGCTGCCGCGGTACTCCAGCACATACCCTTGTCCACCGCCGGTGCCGATCTTGGCGATGACGGCCAGGATGATGTCCTTGGAACTGACTCCGGGCTTCAGAGTGCCGTTGACCGTGATGGCCATGGTCTTGAAGGGCTTCAGGGACAAGGTCTGGGTAGCCAGCACGTGTTCCACTTCAGAGGTGCCGATGCCCATGGCCAGGGATCCGAAGGCTCCGTGGGTGGAGGTATGCGAGTCCCCGCAGACAATAGTCATACCCGGCTGGGTCAGTCCCAGCTGCGGGCCGACCACGTGGACGATGCCCTGTTCGTCGTCGCCCAGGGAGTGCAGCCGAATGCCGAACTCTTTGGCGTTGGTCCGCAGGGTATCCACCTGTTTGCGGCTGATCGGGTCGGCGATCGGCTTGTTGATCTCCAGGGTGGGAGTGTTGTGATCCTCCGTGGCGATGGTGAGGTCTGGACGGCGCACCGGACGTCCGGCGAGACGGAGACCTTCGAAAGCCTGCGGGGAGGTCACCTCGTGCAGCAGGTGCAGGTCGATGTAGAGCAGATCCGGGGACCGCTCTCCGTCCTTATCCTCGCCGCGTACGACGACGTGGTCGCGCCATACTTTCTCCGCCAGTGTCAGTGCTGTCTCAGCCATGCTTCTAGAGAACCACCGAAGTGGGCAGTCCTCTAGACCTGAAATGTGAGGTCTCATTATTTGAGATACTTAGGTGGTTCAGGGCTAAACTCCTCCTATGCCACAACGCCCACCTGTCCCCCACTCTGCAGGAACCGCCCTTCCGCCGGATCCGCCACGCCCACTCCACTCCCCTTCCGGTATCGGTGTGGTGGATAAGTCCGTGATGATCATGGACGCGCTGGAAGCCGGGCCTGCCACGTTGGCGCAACTGGTAGAGGTCACGGGCTTGGCACGTCCTACGGTGCACCGGTTGGCCAGCGCCTTGGTCCACCACAGGTTCCTCACTCGGGATGTGCGCGGGCGCTATGTGATCGGCTCGCGACTGGCGGAGCTGGCTTCGGCTGCTGGTGATGACCGCCTGGTCTCTGCAGCTGGCCCGATCCTGCTGAAGCTGCGCGATGCCACCGGTGAATCCTCTCAGCTGTTCCGCCGCCAGGGCGAGGCCCGGGTGTGCGTGGCTTCGGCTGAGCGCCCCATCGGTCTGCGCGATTCCATCCCGGTGGGCACCCAGCTTTCGATGAAGGCAGGTTCTGCAGCCCAGGTCCTGCTGGCCTGGGAGGACCACGAACGTCTGGTGGACGGGTTGCAGGGCGCCCGCTTCACTCCCACAGTGCTGGCCGGAGTGCGACGCCGTGGATGGGGTGAGTCCCTGGGTGAGCGGGAGGCCGGTGTGGCTTCTGTCTCTGCTCCGGTGCGCGGACCCTCTGGACGGGTGATCGCCGCAGTTTCCATCTCTGGCCCCATCGAAAGGCTGACCCGACAGCCCGGGCGGAAGTTCGCCGGCGTCGTCGTGGCTGCCGCACACCAGCTGACCGAGCTGGTGCGGATGAGTCCCGACGGCGACCACGGCCTGAAAGACGAACCGCCAGCTAAAAGGTAGCCCGGTTCGTTCGCCACTTACAGCAGGTGTCAGGCCCAGCAGCCCTGAGATACACGAGACGAACCTGAAGAGTTCTGTCCGAACCGAAGAAGTATGATGAGGCGCGTGACTTTGAATATCAGTGTTATTGGTACCGGTTATCTGGGTGCGACCCATGCAGCATGTATGGCCGAGCTCGGCTTCGACGTCATCGGCGTTGATGTCGACCCGGAGAAAATCGATTCCCTATCCCGCGGTGAGCTGCCCTTCCACGAACCCGGTCTGCCGGAACTGATCCGCAAGCATGTCGATTCCGGGCGCCTGCGCTTCACCACCGATATGTCCGAGGTCGGCGCCTGGGGCGATGTGCACTTCATCGCCGTTGGCACCCCGCAGGTCAAGGGCGGCACCGGCGCTGATCTGACCTATGTGGATGCAGCCACCACCTCACTGGTGCGCTCGATCACCAAGTCCGGTGCCCTGATTGTGGGCAAGTCTACCGTCCCGGTGGGTACCGCGGCCCGACTCTATGACCTGGTCCAGCAGCAGAAGAACCCCGGTGTGGAGCTGTCCTTGGCGTGGAACCCGGAGTTCCTGCGCGAAGGCTTCGCCGTGGAGGACACCCTGCGTCCTGACCGCCTGGTAGTGGGCACCCGAACTGAGGCCGATGAGGCGAAGCTGCGTGAGGTCTATGCCGAGGCCCTAGGACGTGACACACCATGGGTGTCTACAGATTTTGAGACCGCTGAGCTGGTGAAGGTCGCGGCCAACGCGTTCTTGGCCACCAAGATCAGCTTCATCAATGCTTTCGCTGAGGTCACCGAGACTGTGGGCGGTGATATCAGCACCCTGGCTGATGCCATCGGTTTTGATGACCGTATTGGTCGTAAGTTCCTCAACGCCGGTGTGGGCTTCGGCGGCGGCTGCCTGCCTAAGGACATCCGTGCCCTGCAGACCCGGGTAGCGGAGCTGGGTCTGGATCACTCCATGAAGTTCTTGGATGAGATTGATCAGATCAACCTGCGCCGCCGGAAGAAAGCCGTGGCCCGGGCCTTTGAGCTGCTGGACCAGGATGTGGTGGGGAAGAAGATCGCGGTGCTGGGTATTACTTTTAAGCCGCTTTCTGATGATGTCCGTGATGCTCCTGGCCTGGATGTGGCTGCCCGGTTGTTCAACGCTGGTGCTGATGTCCAGGTCTATGACCCTGAGGGTAATAAGAACGCTGCTAAGCGTTACCCCCGCCTGGGGTATGTGGACTCACTCACCGAGGCCGTCAAGGACGCTGAACTGGTGGTCCTGACTACTGAGTGGAATGAGTTCAAGGCCCTGACCCCGGCAGATCTTCAGGATCTGGTGGCAGCGAAGCGGTTCGTGGATGCCCGCAATGTGCTCCCAGCAGCGGAGTGGGAAGCCGCAGGCTGGACCTTTGCTCAGCTGGGACGCAAGTTCAACGGCTGATCAGGTCGTTCCGGGACGGGCCCGGCATCAGTTAAGCCAGTGAGTCCCAGCCAATGCTCTCAACGGCGCTTCCGGTGATCACACCGGGGGCGCCGTTGGCGTCTGCGACAGTCCCTATCCGCCGGAACCCCTCTGGCAGTTCCACGACGGCGGGGAAGCTCGCCAGCAGTGCGTATTCCTCACCCCCGCTGAGCACCCAGGAAAGTGCCTGATCAGGGGTGCTGCCCACTGCGGTGGCGATGGGCTCCAGGGTCCGCGCTTCAGCCAGCAGGGCGTCGTCGTCGAGTTCGATGCGCACCTCTGAGGAACGTGCCAGGCGTCCGGCGTCACGCAGCAGGCCATCAGAGATATCCATTGCTGCGGTAGCACCGGCAGCGCGCGCCGCCGGCCCGGCAGTCAGCGGCGGGGTGGGGCGCTGCTGGGCAGTCAAGACCTGCGCCAGGAGGTCGGCGTGCTGGTCCAGGTGCTGCAGTTTCTCCGGATCCGTCAGCTCATCGCGGGGCATTTCTAGGAACGCCAGTCCGGCTGCGGCGCGTCCGAGGGGGCCGCAGATGGCCAGCACATCCCCCGCGGTTGCTCCGCTGCGGCGCAGGCCTCCGGCCGGTTGGCCTTCAGCCCCCCGCGGGAGCTCTCCCACTGCGGTGATGGTCACCGAGATCTGATCTCCGGTGCCAAGATCCCCGCCAGCGATCACGCAGCGTTGGGCCCCGGGCTGCTGGCATGCGCGGATCACACCGCGGTAGAAGTCCTTAACCCACTGCACCGGTAGGTCAGCAGGCAATGTCAGGCTCACCAGCAAGGCGGTGGGAACTGCGCCCATGGCATTGATATCGGAGAGATTCTGCGCGGCGGCCTTGGTGCCGACGTCCATGGCCCATTTCTCGGCCGATTCCCCGGCGGTCGCGCTGAGTTCCGCGGACCCGAGCCACCATTCACGGCGGAAGTCCTGGCCTTCGCTCATGGTGTCAGTAGTGAGCACAAGCTGAGCTCCAGCCGTGGCAGTGAGCAGGGCGGCGTCGTCACCTGGTCCGAGGTCCATGGAGGTGCCGGTCACGGCGCTGTTATGGGGATCGACGGCGGCCCGCAGGGTTTCCAGCACGACCTCTTCACCAACCCGCCCCACGGTCATCGGCGCCTCATCCCCGGTCAGCTCCGCGATATTCATCTGCTTAGCCTATCCGGGCAGCGCCAGCAGATTAGCCGCTATCGCTGGAAAGCAGGCCCAGGGAGACTAGTTCGACCCGGTTGTCACACGCGAATCTGTGCAGCAGTGTGGAAATGGTGGACTCAACAGTCCTGGGAGACAAATCCAGTGATCGGGCGATGGCACGGGTGGAGAGACCTTGTTGTAGGCCGCTGAGAACCGCGCATTCACGTTCATTCAACTGCAGGTCCGTGAAGGTAGACAGAAGCCAGGATGGCTCAACTGCGTGCTCTTTGGCTTCGAGGACCAGACGGATCGCCTGTGCCCTATGCCGTCGTGACATCCCGTACTTCTGCTCCCAGCACGCACTGATGATGGAAAGCCCGAAGAATGTAGCTTTGGCATCGATCAGCGCGGACGCAATATCGAGTGCCTCATGATCACTGTGACTGGCCATCGCAGCTGCCAGCATCACGATCATCGCTGTTCTACCGTGCCGTTGAGTCCATGGAGCAGCCAGCACGCAATTGACTGCCTGAGCCGAACGCCCCAGCAAGGCCAATAGCAGCAGTTGCTGCTCTTGAGCCCACTCCCCTTCGCCTCGTGCCTGCGATCCCAGCTGTATGAGCCGTGAGCAGACTTCGGCAGCAGGAAGGCCGCTGCCAATGAGAGCCAGACCTGTGGCGAACAGATCTACATGCGGCAGGCCGAGCTGGGGGCTGTCTACGGGATATCGAATGCGATGCTCCTGATGTGCTTCATCGGCGATGCGCGTGTCTACATATGAAGCAGTAGCCGCGATCAACGATGAAGCGCACCGAGCCAGGCCATAGGCGTCACCCAGCAGAAATGCTTCACGGGCAGCGGTGGCGTAGCGCAGGGCAGAACTCATTCTGTCTTCCTGCATGGCAACCAGGGCACTCACCAGGTCCGCAGTACCTTGCAAAGAGACACTTGGCGTCGGGCGGCTCGCCCAGGTGCGCAGTTCGACCCGCAGCGCATCTGTTCGCCAGTCATGAGCCATCGCGATCAGCAGCATGAGCGCGACGGCTGCATCCTCAATGTCTGGATGCTTACCTTCCCGAACCAGATCATCCCAAAGAGAGGCCAACACTAAGCGGCCCAGGGCCGGATGCTGGCGCAGGCCGAGCCAAGCACCTACCCAAAGTTGGGCTACGACAACTTCGTCCCAGTCCGCGTGCAGACGAATCTGTGCCAGTTCTCTGAGCCAGATATCCGAATCGTCGCACGAGGTCAGCTCCTGAATGCGCGAGAGAAATGGAGTGCTGTCTTGCTCGAGCGAATCTAGGTCCCTTAGCACCGAGCGACCAATTTCTGGCTGGAAAAGACACATCCGGTAAGCCAATAGGCGCGCTTGTCGGTAGGCCTCCGATGCATCGCCCCCCGGGCCTTCGTTTCGGCTGTGATCCGCAAACAAGCGGAGCTCCCTACTGGATTCTTCGGTCTGGCCTGTGGCCAGCAGCGCTCTGGCTCGCAGTACACGCAGCGCAGGAGTGACAGACTCCGCCGCGTCCACGATGTCCAAGGCAGGCTGGTACCAGCTTCGGGCGATGCAGAGTCGGCTGGCTCGTTCAGCCCGCTCGACCTCCCCACGGACACCGGCCCGGGCAGCCCACCATAAAAGTGCAGCCTCCGAAGCAGGTCCTCCCTCCTCTGGGGGGATGTATCGCCCTACGTCATACCAGAGTCGAATGAGTTCCCTTGGGCTGTAGGCGATCCTGACAGCCGTAACCAACGCCTCGGCCGTCACACGCAAGTCTAGAAACCCCTGGTGGGTGACACGATCAGGTGCAAGCAGCCCCTGTTGACGCAGGCTCAGCACCACTGTTTCTCCAGAATGTGTGCTGGCCCAGCTCTCGGGCAGTCTCCCGCTGATGGCCGCCAGAACGAGCAGTTCCTGTTCGGAGGGCCCCAAGCCCCCGAGAATTCCTCCAACGTCACGGCCGAGCAACTGCTGCAGCGGCTCCTCATCGAAGCTCCACGTCCACACGTTTCCGCTGCGCCTGAGCACTCCGGTCTGGACGGCGGCCTCCAGGACCCGCTTTGCGAGAAACGGATGACCGCCGCTGAGGGCACTGAGACGTTGCAGCGTGGGGGAACAGGCAGGTGCACCCAGATGTGTTTCAACTGCATGGGACAGAGCCGCGTTAGTCAAACTGGCAAATGAGAGCATGCCAAGGCGTCCGGCACGTCGAAGGGGCTGCACAAAAGAGGGGGTCTCTGCTTCAGTGCGCAGCAGGAGAACTAGCCGCACAGCATCGGCGAGTCCGGCCTCGACCAGCGTTTCTCCGGCTGCCGGATCCAGCAGCGTCGCGGATTCAATGACGACGACGGGACAGTCTCCCGTACGTTCAGACTCCTGCCGCGCCCATACCCGCAGCGCTTGGGCTGATGCCTGGGGCGTGCCATCATCCATCGCGATATCAGCATGCTTCAGCGCAACGGCTAATGGGCAGGATCCGGAGCCTTCTCCGATTGCTCCGTCCACGCGCAGCACAGGGACGCTGGCTGACAGTTCTTCGACGACGTCGTCGGCGCCCCAAAGACATGGCAGCAGTAAGACAATACTCTGCCGTTTGGGCAGCGAAAGCATTGCGTCAGCAATCCTTGCAGCGGCATCGAAGCTGTCAAGAACCAGGGTGCACGGAAAATCCTTCAAGACACGCTCCTTGAAGAGCCTAGTATCCTGGCGCGCAGCTGGGTTCGGGAAGCAACACCGAGCTTGCGATAGATGCTGCGCACATGTGTCTGAACGGTGCGCACCGAGATCTTCAGTTCGCGCGCGACATCGGCAGTTTGGGCACCTACCATCAGCTGCTGCGTGATTTCGCGTTCCCGGGAAGTAAGCAGCTCTTCAACTGCAGGGTGCAGCTTTGCGGCTCCGTGGTGTTCGGGGCGGGGCACCGCAGTACAGAACCGGAATCCCTGGGCTGTTGTCATGGTTGATGCGAGGATGCGACGGCGGCTCTCCCCGCCTAGCGCTAGCACCTGCGCAGGCTGAAGGACTTCGTCCTCAACATCTGCGCCCCTTGCTTTTTCGATGAGATCTTGCAAAACGTCAGGGGGTAGCGATGCCGCGCGCCGAAGCAACACTGTTCGCAGCACCAAACGTCTCATTCCCGGTACATCAGGGGCCACGTTGAAGGCGTCCTCAATCGATGTTGCAAGGGTGTCAGGCGGAGCCTGCAGCAGCCCGCTCAGCAGGACGAGAGTATCGGTGCACGCATCACGGAATGTTCGGGCGAGCACCGGCGGGACCAAGTCAGGAGGGCCAAGCAGCTCCACTGAGCGGGTGTTGTCCAACACCCTATCCAGGGCCTCCAAAAGGCGACGAGAGATACTTCCGACGGGGAGGCCGGTTTCAAACTGCGTCCATAGGTCTTCCATCTCGGGTCGAAGATCCGTCGTCTCCTTCCCGCATGCCACGCCGCGCACCACGCTCAAGGTTTGATCGGTGACCGCGTGGAGGAGCCGGCGCTCAGGAGATTCGTCCTTCGTCCAAGACTCTGGTAGCGGTGTATCGGTCGGGTTAATCAGAATGCGGGCAAGACCAACTCGTTCATAGATCCAACTCAGACCGAGGAGCGGCACTTGGGAGGCCGGCACGCTCGTCGTCTCTCTCAGCGAGGACAAAGCTCGCTCTGTGTCACCGGCGATTGCTGCGGCATAACCGTCCAACGCTGTTGACGCAACGCGCCCCAGCAGCTCAAGATCGAGTTTCCCTAACCCGCCGTGCCGTTCTGTGGAAATGTACGAATCAGATTTTTGGTGCGGAGGTGGTGGGAATGCGCGCAGATACTGAGTCGGCGCATAGTCATCAAAATGCGCCAAGCGGGAAGCGAAATCCGATACGTCAGTATCGGCAGGGCCGACGGCGCCCAAGAGGGCGCCACGGATGAATGCGGCGAGCGCATGGTCCTCGGACTGACCTGGCTGAGATCCCGGCTGAGTCTCTAGGACCTTCAGCGCGGACCGGGGTGCCCCGGATGCGGCGAGAATGTTCGCTTCGATGCATCCCGACTCAGCGCTGTCTGGGGCCAATCCACTTGCGAGGAACCTGGCTTGCTCCAGGAGGCCGCGTTCTAAGTGCTGGTACGCCGCAGCCACTGTTGTTTCATCATCGATGTGATTTCCTCGGGCCCTGCTGGCAAGCACCCAAGAAGCCGTCGTAGAGGGTTGCTGGAGGCGATAATCCCGAGCCGCCAAGACCAAGTGGTGACGGAAGCTCGCTCGTCCCAGACATACTTCAGGGCCTTCGCTGCGAAGTAGCCCCGCCTCGAGGAGCCAAAAGACCACGCTGCGGGTTGCTTCATCGTCGAGGAGTTCCCGCAGCGGAATACGCTCGCGCACCGCGACCAGATACAGAAGACCGACGGCAGCAGGACCTAGATCCGCTTCCAGGCTTCGGCAGAAGTCAGCAGCGGCGCTGCGGTCCATCCAGGCAGGACAACGCACAACCGCACTTCGACCGTCGCGCGGGACAATCCAGCCATCTGCACGGCCGGCGACGGCCAACCGCCGAACCTCGTGGGGAGTGGATCCAGCTGCCCGAAGCATGAATTCGGTCAGTGCAGCAGTCGGCGAGTGACCAAGTGCCTCTCGGAGGATCACCTCCGCCTCCTCGAAGCCGAGGGGTTCGATACGTATTTTGAGGCCGCGCCGCGATTGAAGCGCCCTGGCATAACCAAACCCCAGTTGGGACTCCGATGAACAGGTAAGAACCAACCCCACGCTTTGCTCGCGGACCAGCAGATCCACCACGCTGAATGATTCGTCATCCAACAGCTCCACTCTGGGAATGATCAGCATCCCAGGGCCCTTACTGCCCTCAGGGCTGGCTAAGCGACGCAGCTCGGCTGCGGCAGCACGCGGATCAGGCACTTTGCGCTCGTCCAGAACCTGAAGCCGGCGCTGCAGCGCGTGATCGGGAACGTTAGAAGAAGGACAAATCGCAAAAGTTGTACCCAGCTGAAATTCCATTTCGCCGATAAAGTCAGCGAATCCACAACCGTATTGTCCCACCAGCAGAAGTAGCGGAGCCTGAACGTTGACACAGTGCTCTACGGCGCGTCGAACAGACTCTATTCTGGCCATGTGGGCCTCCTAGGCACACGTCCACCGCATAATTAATCTGTGGCCACTGAGCGAACGGGCTTCAGCACAACGTCATTTATCAGGATAATACACGGAGTGTCAAGGTGACTTCATCGCCCTAAGAGAGGTTTCTGCCACCGGAATTCCCGACATAGGACATAGTGGTCGGGCGTTCTGCGTTCATCTGCTCTCGGCTCGGCTGAGCCATTTGTGCTCGACGGCGGCCTGAAGGTCTACGTGATGATTCTTCGCCAGCAGCAGCACATGGGCGAGAACATCGGCGCTTTCATTCTCCAGGGCTTGCTGTTTCTCGGGATCAGACAAACCACGTTCCCGGCCCATACCTGCCAGGTTCATATAGGCCTGAACCAGTTCACCGACTTCCTCCTGCAGTTTCAGGATGAACCAGTGATCAGTGCGTTCGATCCCGAACTTATCCGCGTAGCCCTGGGAGACCGACTCCACAGCCTCAGTCATCTCCGAAATGTCCACCTGGCAACCCTATCCCGAGAATCTCTTTGAGGACTTGGACCCACTCAGCACCGTCAGCGATTCCCACTCCTGCCATCTGGGATAGTGAACAGCCGCGATTGTGCTTTCCATAATGTCGGCGTCGAACCGCGGTTGGAGTCCCTCAGACGTCGCTTCAAGATCTGCCGTCCACGCCCGGCCTAGCGGAGAATTACCAAGTGTCTGCTTCGCCTCATCCGTACTGCCAAAGAACCTCGGCCAGGTCCGGAAATACTCCCCAATTGCCTGAGAATCTTCAGGTTCCTTTCCGCCCGCGACGTGGCCTTCCAGCATGATTAGCTGACTCACCAGATCAGGTCTGGCGTGGGCGGCCAGGAACGCCGTATGCGCACCCATGGACTTTCTCGCCTGGACAAAACTCTTGAAGGACATCAACCACATCCGCCACGAACGCTTCTCGTGAAAGATCCGCTGGCCGGCGGGTGCTGCGGCCCTGGCCTCGCTGATCCAGCAGCAGCACACGGTGGGTCCTTAGGAGGATCTTGCCGGTAGGTAGCAGTTCAAGGGATGACCCAGCGAGACCATGCAACAGGAGCACGGGTGAGCCGTGCCCGCCTAAATCCGTGACCGAGAGCCGGACTTTCTCACGTTCCACGCTAGCCAGCTTCCACACCCCCGACTGCAAGGATCATGTGCACGGACGTTGGTTCCCCAGTTCCGCAAATGAAGGCAGGACCTACTCAGGAATGGGAGTTTGCTGGTAGGACGCTAATCGCCATCCGTTCTGGCGTCGCACGTAAACAGAGGACATCAATGCCCGGAACCCAGGGGCTGCTTCATCGCGCCAAGCAGTGCCTTTGTAGACAAGGACTGCAGAGGACTCATCTAGTGAAACGAGCCGCTCTTCTGTGATCTCATACTTGCTCCAGGGTGGCGCCTCATTTAGCGACTCGATGACCTGTTCGCGAGTGAGGACAAAACCGTGGGAGAGAATCATGACCCCGTTTTCGGTCATGAGCTGTCCATAGAAGTCCGCACCTGAGCTGGAGCACAATGATTGCCATCCTTTGTGCTCTAACTCCAGCAGCTCATCGATGCTCATGGCTCCATACTAGCCAGGTAGGGAAGGCTCAAGGGTGCGAAGCAGACATTCGATGATTCAATTCAGATACGTGAAAACCCCAGGTCCGGTCTCGACCTGGGGTTTTCACGTCTTGTATTGATTTGTGACCCCAGCGGGGAGTCAGTTACCCCCTTCTGACAAGGGGTTTTGCAGTTCTGAGCGAGAAAACCAGCCAAAAAACCAGCCATTTTCAACCCCCAGATCACGCAGACCCCCATCACGGGAGACCGGCGATCTACTCGCTGGGAGGCGCTATATCGTTTTCAACTGGACTGTCTTGACCCGAACATGACGTCACCGTCAAATCCAGAAGCTCCTGTCCTCACCAGGTCGAATGGCTGGTTTCGCACCCAAGTCGACCAGGAACGGGAACCTCAAGAGCCCATGCGCTGAAAACCAGCCATTTCTGCATGAACACGAAGACTCGCTCATCCCTTGCTGCACCGTGTTCTCGGGAATCTTGAGAGAACCAGAGCGAATCTGGAGCTGCACGAAAACCAGCCATTGCACATGTGACCGCGACATTCGCCCCCCGGAGAACGCAACTGGCAGGCCAGCACTGCCCTGGTCCAGATCCACGCTCCCCAAAGCGGCTTGAAACTCAGCCACAGCAGGCTGCACCTCATCCTCAGTCGTAATGTTCGATCACCCACCTGTCTCCAGCGAGTTCCCGACCACGACAGGGCACGAAGTTCGTCACCGTTTGCATCACTTCTACTTGTCTGGTTGGGCTCATTCCGCACGACGAGCTGGTTGAACAGACCACACAGATGAGAGCTGGAACGCCACCGACGATCCTTCAGTCCAAGAGCACGAGAAGGAAGCAGTCGACAGAGGGCTAGCTGAGATCGAAGCCAATCCGGGCGGCGGAATGACTTTTGAAGAGCTCCAGGAGCGCATCCGGCGTGTTATCTCTGAGAAGTAAGTACAGGATCTCACTCGAGCGCGACCACTAGATGTACTTGTCTTCGCAGGCACCCAGTGACATTCGGGTCAGGAACACTCTCCTTCCCGGCGAGTGGAGTCAGATCAGGCTAACTTTTAGCTACAAGGTATCTCAACGGGAGAGAGAAACATGGAAAACTGGGAAGAGGCGACGTGGGCACTTGTTGCCGCCTCTGTGAGCGCAGTCGCCACAGTATTAACAGCGCTGGTTGCGATCTGGTCGCTTAGTGAAAGCCGGAAAGATAGCCGAGAGCGCACTCGTCCCATCGTGACCGCGTGGTTAACTCCTGGTCCTACCTTTGTGCATGGAGTCCTCTATCTCGTGATTGGCAACTATGGACAGACCGCTGCTCGAAATCTACGTGTGGAGTTCAACCCTGAGCTACCAGTGGAAGGCGCGAAAGCGGATGGAAGAGGAACGAAAGCAGCCACGTCAATCTCCACACGTTACAGCGAGCTCCTAGAGGTTCTCGCACCGAGACAACGACTGGTTAATCCTGTCAGACATTTTGTTGACGGCAAGAACACCTATGTTGACGCCTTCCCTGAAGTACTCGAAGTCAAACTTGCATACGCGGACGGAAGCCGGAGGCTCTCTTGGAAAATGTGGAGAGGTTTTCGTGAGGACAGAGTTTACGAAGACGTGTTCACACTTCGTCTAAATGCGCACGATTGGGAAACGCGCATTAACCCTGGCAACAGCATGAAGTGGGAGAAGCGCATGCCTGACGCCCTTGAGACTATTGGCTGGGAACTCTGGGAAAAGAGCTACTGAGAACTCTCCGCCGTTGCTAGAACAATAGGACGACAATATGCTCAGCCGTTGTCTTCTATGACCACAGGAGACTTCAATTGAACAAACGGGCTTCTTCTACTGGTACTAACTCTCAGTGACAACGTCAGTTACTCACATCGCTGAGGCTCCTCGCCCACCTTGCGGACCCATTTCTCCCCATCAATGGTGTAAATGATGCGTGCACTATAACTTTTCAGGGGCTTATCGCTCAGTTCTTCCTGAAGGATCGGGACCGCTGTCACTTTCGGTCGCAGCCTCACAGTGTCATTGGGTGGAAGGTGAACCGGCGTCTTAACCCGAGCGCTACTCTGAAGCGGCTCATCGAACTCCACTACCTCCACAGAGACAGCTCGATCAGTTGTGTTATGGAAGTAGAGGTTCAACGAAGTCATCTTCATGTTCTCCCTAGTGCCATGGCCTGCTCCGCCTCGGGCTTCGATCCAGACCCTGGATGCCTCATCGATCTTCTGCCGTTCAAGTTCTTGTGCGGATTTCAAAGACTCCTCGTGACGTCTCTGCCGTTCTATTTCCCGATGCGCCTGGTCTGTACGGAACACCCGCACTGCCCATAGGAGGGTGAGCACCGTGGCAACCCCGCCAACCCAGGTCCCCGTTGCCTGCACCCAATCAGGGTGGAGTTCCTTTACCCAAAGCAGGGCGGCAGTAGCGCCGAGGACAAGTCCAGCTATCAGCCACATCACGTGGACGAGCAAGTTCCAAGAGCTGCGCTTCATCTTCCCAAGCTATCGCTGACTTCGGACATACGTCTTCGAGGCGAGGACAGGTGGAAGCACCTCTTAAGCCTCCCCAAACGGCTGCAGGGCGAAAATGAAAAGCGAATGCTTGCTCACCATGCTCATACTGGAGACTGCGGATCCACCCCAACGAATCCCAGAACAGCTCAGGTTCCTTCTTTGCCATAGCGGTCAAGGTTCGATCAGAGAACTCCATCGAACCACGCAGCTCCGCACTTAGTGCACCCGAGGCTCAGCCCTCGCGTGACACTAGGCATACCGGTGGAACGCGGTTATTTAAATGCGCGAGGTCACTGAGCGCTGCCGCGCACAATGAAGCCCTCGATCAGCAACTGCTGGTGCGCGATTTCAGGAGAGAGGGTGCAATCGCCACTGGGGGAAACCTCCAGAGTGACGTTCATGCCAACGGTGTGCCCGCCGATCTTCTGCGTAGTGCTGGGGCAGACATCAGAAGGGAGTTGGAGAACAAGCGAGTCGAACTTTCCCTCTTCAAGTTCAATGTTGAGCTTGATGTACAGGAGATTCTTCTCCACCATGGCAACCCAGCAGTTCGAGGACGAGACGGGCACCCACGGAGACTTCAAAAGTCCCGTGACGTCCTTCGGAGGATTGATCGTGGGATACGGGATATCGGGGATGTCGGGCAAGCTCTGAAAACTCATCGTGGTCTCCTCCGCAGTATCGTAGATAGGGACATCACCGATGCTACTGCGGAGGTCAGGCACGACCACTCAACTTCGGAGCAGACATCCACGCCAACCACAGGCGATCCTGCCCCGAAAGCAGGCGCAGCCCTCATCGTCATGTCAGCAATGCTCGCCACCCAGGCCTTCGGTTGAACCCCTCACTCTTCAGGATCACTGTTTGTTGGAAATACTAGTGAACGATGTTTTTCTTCGATCCGTTCACTAGTCAGTCAGTTCAGGACATCACTCAAGGCAAAGCATTTGGATCACGGGCATCGATGCCCACGCCTAGGCATCCGGGAAAGAGACTCAACTGGTTCGGTAGGGAAGCACACTTCGATGTTAAAGGTCGGAAACCTTATCTCCGGTTCCCCCTCCAAAATAGGTGCGACACGCCGAGCTGAAAAACTTTTTCGCAGATTATGCGCCAACCCATAGCTAGGCAAGATCACGAACGTGTAACACTAAAACCCCCGAATGACAGGGAAGCAGCCACCTGCCCTCAGTCAACTTCTACAACATGTAGTAGAGATTTTGGTGCAAAACACAACATCTAGGGCTATATACCCCCCTCTTGCCTGAAGCTGCAAGGTACCATGGAACTAGCTGGACATAGCACTAAGCCCTCCACAGGCTTAGAGCGGAGGGCTTAGCTGACTTGGCCGTCGGCTTTCACTCTACCGTGTCTTGTGCACCCCATGGTGCATGGGACGCCGTGTTTCAGCTCCCACCAAGTATGAGGAGCCAAACCTTTGGTTACTAAACAGCAGCGCATCTCCGACGTGTTCGGATTGCACGGTGAACTCCCTTTCCTGAACGTCCCTGCCCATACGGATGGGCGAATGTTCGTAGACCCTGCAGCTATCCGCCTGCATCCCGACCCAGAGCCATTCAAAACTATTGCTTTGGCATGCATGGACACTTTCGTCGACCAAGTCACGAAGCATGTACTTCACCGCTCACGGAATTCCAAACAGGAGGGGCTTGATCTTCTCCGGCGTTTCACTGAACCTTCAGAAACTCACTTGGGAATGACCCGACGCGGGGTGAAAGGTCATGGTGGATCTGACGATGTGGCTCGCTGGATTTGGGATGCATTGACTCAAGATGGTGATGCGCTGGTCAGCTTCGCGATCTTCAAACAGATCGAAGACCTGCCGCTCTTTGTGGAAGGCATCGCCGAGGACATCACATCAGACATCACCACCCGCCTTATCTTCAGCGCCCTGGTTGATTTCACACACAAGATGACCCAGCAATACCACCAGATCCCAGCAAACGCTCCGCTCACTAAAGAGTCTAAAGTCCTCTGGGACCACGAAGCTGAGGCTTGGACCGAACGCACCATTGAGCTGCCCACCCTCGATGGACGCCAGCTTGTATTGGTCCCTACCCACTGGGCACGCCCCAATTTGCTAGTTAGCCGTGAGAGGTACTACCAGGTTGCCGTTCTTGACTTCATTCAGGAAACCACGGCAACCATCACCTTGGAGGGGCGGGTTCTCAAGACTTCGAAGAAATCCTTGAAGGAATCCGGCAACTACCCCCGTGACTGCGGGAACTTGGTCCGGATGACCGTAAAGGCTCTCCGTGAGGACATTGATCTCATGAGGCAGTTCAAGGACTTCGTGAAAGCAAAGTACGCACCCGTGGATCCGGATAGGATCGAGCAAAGGTTGGCAGCATAATCCCAGACTGGAAGAGAGGGAGCAGGTTTTGACCAACATCGAACCTGCTCCCTCTGATTTGCTCCAACCGGAGACCCTCCGCTCCCTTAGCTTTGAGTCATCCATAGCGAAACGATGTCGTCCTGGAGATCAGCCCAAATTCTCTCCAGATACAAACCACTGACGCAGAACTTCCTTGGTCTCAGGGGTCGCGTTCGCGGTATCCAGCTCGTCTAACGAGATCCATCTGCAGGCAGCGTGTTCATCCGACAGTCGCACGACTCGTCCTCACAAGGGAACAGAAACGGTGTACTGCCTTGTCTTCTTCCCTGACCGAAGTGCCTCACGGGTGAACGCAGCCTGCCTTCTGCAGACATGCTCACACGCAGCCTGAACACAAGGACTTCACCCGTTCAGCCTAGTCGCTGACGCTGATTCACCGGCTCGATGACTCCGAATGGCTGGTCCTGAACGCGGCGTTTATTGTCAGTAGAGTAGCGCCACGACAAGAGCAGCCCCTAAAGCAGCCATGAGGGGACTCATTGACACCTCGCAACCGAACTCCGTTCCTGAACGCTAGGGCTCTCTCCGACAAGCTCAGGTTGGATCGTTAGCGGAACCATCCGTGAGTTCGTAGCGGCGGCCTTGCAGAGGGAGCAACCTCTCACCGTCTGGGTCCGTGTGGAAAATCCCATAGGTCCCCGAAGAAAAGTGCATCAGGACTTTCGTCCGCTGGTGAAATGTATTTCCCATAGGAGACTTGAAGTAAACATCAACCTGGATGTGGCGTGCACTCTCTTCTGCGTTCATCGCCGGTCTCTCGTAAGCAATGTGCGCATTGAACAAGTCACGCAGCGTTACTTTCGCTGGGTTATCGCGAGTCAAGGGTTCAGCTAGACGTGTATGACCACGCCCATGCTCTGTGCGCACTACTACCGAGACATCGTGGGCAGCATCATCGGAGCTGTTCGTCAGCACGATTGAATGGTTCTTACTGACGTAGGCGTCCAGCAGAATCTGAGCATTTTCGGTAAGTCGTTCCTGTTCTCGCTCCTGCATGTCCCGGGTCTCGGCTTGCAGCTTCAATAGCTTCCCCTCCGCTTCATGGCGCGCTTTGTCTGCCTTCTGCGACGACCGCAAAGCCCACAGAGAGATCAATACCGCTATAGCAGGAATTGAGAGATCGATGATGTCGAGTATCGTCACACCGTCTTGCGTGTTGGCGTCCGAGGCGACGTTTCTGAGAAAGTGCATACCCAAAGTCTCTCGCACTAATCCGGCTCGGGGACCGGCCCAGAGGGATGTCCTGCGAGGTGCTGCCCTCTCCGCTTCGGTTAACATCCCAATATCCACGACACAGAAGACACAGCGGTAATCGCCGAGCGCATTGACCTGTCCCCTTGGGGGCAGGTTTACGCTCTCCAACATGGAGACAATGTTGCAGCAAGGCGAAGTAGTTGACCTCACCGGGACCAGTAGGAAGACTCTTCTGGGATACGAAGAGCTCGGCCTGGTGATTCCTGCCAGGGCTGAGAACGGGTACCGGCTCTACAACGAGCACCAGGTCTCTGTGATCCGGCAGATCAGACGGCTCAACGACATCGGAATCCCCCTGCGGGACATAAGCCCTTTCGTGGACTGCCTGAACACTGGGAGCCAGTACGCCGATTCCTGTCCCTCAACTCTTGGGGAGTATCGCCGCGCCATCGAGCGGATCGATAAGACCATCAGCACCCTGACCACACAACGGACTGCACTGGTGGAGAACCTCACTGTTGCCAGTCGCCGCATGCTGGAGGAGATGAGCACGGTTGATTCGCAGAACCCAAACCTGGCTCCTCTACCAGAAGATCTACCAGAACCAGAAGATGATGGGGCAACAGATCACCTTCCCGGTATGGCCCTGCCCGAGCTGAGGCTTCCATCCACAGACGGAGACGAGATCTCACTGAACGATCTAGGTCACGGACGCGTGATTATCTATGTCTTCCCGATGACTGGAGCCCCAGAACAAGACATGCCCGAAGGGTGGGACGCCATTCCTGGTGCCCGAGGCTGCAGTCCTCACAACTGCGATATGAGAAATCACTACGCCGAACTCGTCCAAGCCGGAATCAGCCGAGTCTTTGGACTATCCAGTCAGCCGCTGGAATACCAACGCTCACTCCTAGAGGCTCTCCGGTTGCCCCATCCCCTGCTCACCGACGAACGGATGCTACTCTCACAGGCTCTGGGACTGCCAACCTTCTCTGCTGGAAATATCACCGCTTACCGGCGACTCGCCCTCTTGATCCATCAAAACACAGTTGAACATGTCTTCTACCCGGTCTTTCCACCAGGAGAACATGCTCAAGTCGTTCTGAACTGGCTCCGCGAACACCCGACCCCACAGCAGAGTTAATACAAGGGGGCTATGAAGTTTCCCCTCCCGAAGTCTGGTTCATGAGACTACGCGAAGAGGCTCGACTCAATGACTCAGGATGGCTTCTCCTGAACGCGGCGTTTTTTGTCAGCAGAGTAGCCTCCCAGCGAAACCACCCAAATAACCAGCCACTTTTTGACGCCCGATCTTCGACTCGGTTGGCTGGTTGTCCCACGAAATCGAGGGTTTTCGGATTCGAACACCTCGGGCAGTTGACCTCGGTGAGGTCATCGAGGTCGCAGGATGCGAACGTTGCAGATTCGAACCCAATCACTGAAAGTTCCCATCAGACCGTAGATTTAGAGGATCGCCCAGAACCGCCAGATCCAAAACCAGCCAATCGACCGGAAACGAAAGCACCCCCGTCCCCTTACTTCCCCCTTGTTTTCGGGGATTCTGGGAGGACGAGGGTGCGGTTGTGACCCCAGCGGGATTCGAACCCGCGTTACCGCCGTGAGAGGGCGGCGTACTAGGCCGCTATACGATGGGGCCGTATTCATTTGTTCGCACTGCTTCACCAAGAAAAAACTTGGTGACCCCAGCGGGATTCGAACCCGCGTTACCGCCGTGAGAGGGCGGCGTACTAGGCCGCTATACGATGGGGCCCAGTGCGAAAGACTGGCCGAAGCCAATCCGCTGGGCTACTAGGACTCGAACCTAGAACGACGGTACCAGAAACCGCTGTGTTGCCAATTACACCATAGCCCACTGTTCAATTTTTACCGCGCTCAGCCGTTCCATTCGGTGGCCTCGCACGGGTATCTACTTTACACTGTGGCCGGGCCCTTGCGCAAAATCGGTAGGACCCGGCCCGTGTATGGGCTTGCTCACAGGAGCAGAACCCGCAAGAAATCAGCCCCGGGACTCGACCTCGGCGCGGAAGCGGGTCAGTCGGGCCAGTGACGAACTACGGCCCAGCAGCTCCATGGACTCAAACAGCGGCGGCGAGACCCGGCGGCCGGAAACAGCTGAGCGCACCGCACCGAAGGCCTTGCGCGGCTTCAGCTCAAGCCCTTCAATCAGCGCCTCACGCAGGGCTTCCTCAATGGCCTCGGTACTCCAGGAGTCCTTATCAATGGCCTCCAGGGCAGAGACTGAAGCATCGAGGGTCTCCAGCACCTGGTCCCCCAGGCCGCTGAAGGCTTTCTCCTCGATCTGAAGGTCCTCATCTGCCACGAAGAGGAACGCCATCATGTCCGCACCCTCATCCAGCAGCGCAATCCGCTCCTGAACCAAGGGAGCTGCGCCGTCGAGCAGGAACGCCTCGCGCTCGGTGAGCTCTGCGCCCACCAGGTCCCGGGCCTGCAGATACGGCACCATACGGTCGCGGAAATCCTCCCGCTCCAGGCGGCGGATATGCGTGCCGTTGATGGCTTCAGCCTTCTTAGTGTCAAAGCGGGCAGGGTTGCCCAGCACATCGGCGACGTCGAAATTCTCCACCAGTTGCTCCACGGTGAAGATGTCCTCATCAGCCGAGAGCGACCAGCCCAGCAGCGCCAGGTAGTTCAGCAGCCCCTCCCGGATGAACCCGCGGTCCCTGTGGTGGAAGAGGTTGGACTCCGGGTCGCGCTTGGAGAGCTTCTTATTCCCCTCCCCCATCACGTAAGGCAGATGCCCGAAGGCCGGCATGTACTTGGCCACACCGATGACGTAGAGCGCCCGGTATAGGGCAATCTGCCGCGGGGTGGAGGACAGTAGGTCCTCGCCGCGCAGCACATGAGTGATCTCCATGAGCGCGTCATCGACGGGGTTGACCAGCGTGTAGAGCGGCTGACCGTTAGCCCTGGCCACCACAAAATCGGGGGTGGAACCAGCGCCGAAGGTGATTTCACCACGCACCAGGTCGGTGAAGGTGATGTCCTCATCGGGCATCCGGAAACGCAGCACCGGCTCGCGGCCTTCGGCACGGAAGGCCTCGATCTGCTCAGCGCTGAGGTCGCGGTCATAACCGTCATAGCCGAGCTTGGGGTCACGGCCAGCGGCCCTGTGACGTGCCTCGATCTCTTCCGGAGTGGAGTAGGACTCGTAGATGAATCCGGCGTCCTTCAGCTTCGCCAGTACGTCCTGATAGATCTCACCGCGCTGGGACTGGCGGTAGGGCCCATGCGGACCGCCGGCCTCCACGCCCTCATCCCAGTCGATACCCAACCAGTTCAGGGCTTCCAGAAGCTGCTGATATGACTCTTCGCTGTCACGCTTGGCGTCAGTGTCCTCGATGCGGAAGATCAGCTTGCCACCGGTGTGCCGGGCATAAGCCCAGTTGAACAGTGCAGTGCGGATCAGTCCCACATGCGGGGTGCCTGTGGGTGAGGGGCAGAAACGCACACGGACTTCAGTCGCGGCGTCGACGGCGGGGATGTCCTTGGGGGGAGCAACGGGAGTGCTCATAGGGGGTTGTCTACTCCTGGTGGTGGATGGGGGTGGCTTCCGCATTCGCGCGGAAACGGATAACGACGACGCCTCAGCGCCTGAAGAAGTTGGTCAGAGTTCCGATGCCCTCAACCTCGGCTTCAAAACGGTCACCGTCGGAGAGCAGGCCTACGCCCGCCGGGGTGCCGGTGAGGATGACATCTCCCGGCAGCAGGGTAAAGGCCTGGGAGATATAGGAGACCAGTTCCCGCACACCGAAGACCATATCTGCGGTGGTGCCGTCCTGGACGGTCTCACCGTTGAGTCGGCCGGTGACGCGCAGGTCATCGGTATCCAGTTCAGTCTCGATCCAGGGCCCCAGCGGGGAAGAACCGTCGAAGCCCTTGGCGCGGGCCCACTGGTTATCGGTGCGCTGAGCGTCCCGTGCGGTGACGTCATTGCTGACGGTGTAGCCGAAGATCACCTCGTCCACGCGCTCAATCGGCACGTCTTTGCAGATGCGTCCAATGACTACGGCCAGCTCTGCCTCGTAGCTGACCTCTTCAGAGAAGGAAGGCAGCGTGACCGGCTCCTGGGGTCCCACCACAGCAGTGTTGGGGATGAGGAACAGCAGCGGGGAGGTGGGCAGCTCATTGCCCAGCTCCTTGGCGTGATCTGCGTAGTTTCGGCCCACGCCGACGATCTTGGAACGGGGAATGATCGGCGCCACCAGGCGCACGTCCTCGAGCTTATGGGTCTGTCCGGACTGCTGAATGCCCTGGTAGAAGGGGTCTCCGATGAGCTGGGTGAGGGTTTCCTCCCCCGGCTCTCCACTGAGGATTCCATAGGCGGGTTCGGCGTCGGTGACAAATCGTGCAATGCGCATGCCACCAGCCTAACTGAGCGCACTGGCCTCGTTGAGCGCACCAGCCTCACCGAGTACGCACCGGTGGAGCTTCTGTCCCAAAATCAGGCCAGCTTGTGCAGCCAGCCGTGCCGGTCCTCCACCTTGCCGGTCTGGATGCCCAACAGTTCCTCGCGCAGCGCCATAGTGGTGGAGAAATCGCCGGCCATGGTGATGGTCTGCTCGCCGTCCAGCAGCTCGCCGATGGGGGTGATCACCGCAGCGGTACCGCAAGCGAAAGCTTCGGTGATGGTGCCATCGGCTGCGCCCTTGGCCCATTCTTCAAGACCAATACGGCGCTCTTCCACGGTCAGTCCGCGATCCTTCGCCAGCTGAATGATGGAGGAGCGGGTCACGCCCTCCAGGATGGTGCCGGTCAGCTCGGGGGTGAGCAGGCGTCCGTCGTTGGTGACCAGGAAGACATTCATGCCGCCGAGCTCTTCAATGGCGTTCTCGTGCAGCGGGTCCAGGAACAGCACCTGCTGGCAGCCCTTCTCAGCGGCCTGGGCCTGCGCGGCAAGGGAGCCGGCGTAGTTGCCGCCGGTCTTCGCTGCGCCGGTGCCACCGGGTGCAGCGCGCACGTAGTCGCGCGAGACCCAGATCTTCACGGGCTTGAGCTCTCCGCCGAAGAAGTTACCGGCAGGCGAGGCAATCACCCGGTAGGTCACTGTCTGCGAGGGTCGCACACCCAAGAATGCCTCGGTGCCGAACATGAAGGGGCGCAGGTACAGGGCCTCGCCGTCGCCGGCGGGAACCCATGCTTTGTCTTTGGCCACCAGCACCTCGAGGGACTGCACGAACAGTTCTTCGTCGATCTCTGGCAGCGCCATCCGGCGTGCTGAGGCGTTCATTCGGGCCGCATTTGCAAAGGGGCGGAAGGTGTACACGCTGCCATCGGCGTGCAGGTAGGCCTTCATGCCTTCGAAGATCTCCGAGGCATAGTGCAGAACCGAAGCCGCGGGGTCCAGGGTGATGGGACCGTAGGGCTCAATGCGGGCATCCTGCCATCCGGCGTCGGCGCTCCAGTCCACCACAGTGGTGTGATCGGTGAAGTTCGTGCCGAATCCGGGGTTCTGCAGAATCTCTGCGATCCGCTCGCCGCTGGTGGGATTCGGGTGCTCGGTAACCTCGAACTTCATGGGTGCCTGCCTTTCAGCATGTGCCTGGTGTACCCGTGCTGGTACATAGGTCAAAGGGCTGTGATCAGCCCCCACTTTACCGCCGTCTAGGAGCCTGCGACGACGCGGCGCAGTTGCTGGACGTAGGCATCGCCACGCTGCGCGGTACTTAAGGATCCGCTGGCCTCGGCAGCCCACTGGCTGAGCTGGATGTGGACGGCCCGCTCGATCTGTTCTGCGGCGGTGCTCAGGCCCAGATGGTCAAGCATCAGCGCTGCGGAGAGGATTGCCGCCGTCGGATCAGCGATGCCCTGACCGGCAATATCCGGAGCGGATCCATGTACTGGTTCGAACATGGAGGGCGCATCGCCGGTGGCGTTGATGGAACCGGAGGCAGCCAGACCGATCCCTCCGGTGACCGCGCCGGCCAGGTCGGTGAGGATATCGCCGAAGAGGTTGTCGGTGACAATCACGTCAAAACGTCCGGGATGAGTCACCATATGGATGGTGGCGGCATCAACATGCATATAGTCCCAGGTCACATCCGGGTATGAGGGTGCTGCCTCTTCCACTGCACGGCGCCACAGGTCACCAGCGTGGACCAGCACATTGTGCTTATGCACCAGGGTCAGCTTCTTGGACCGGCCCTGAGCGCGCACAAAGGCGTCCTCCACTACACGCTGTACGCCGTAAGCGGTGTTCAGCGAGACTTCGGTGGCGATTTCCTGACTCGTTCCCTTGCGAATACTGCCGCCGTTTCCCACATAGGGACCCTCGGTGCCTTCGCGCACCACCACGAAGTCAATCGGAGCATCAGCGACCAGCGGGGTCTGCACTCCCGGGTAGGTGCGGGCCGGGCGCAGGTTGACGCAGTGGTCGAGGCTGAAGCGCAGTTTGAGCAGCAGTTCGCGCTCGATGAGACCGCTGGGCACCCGGGTGTCCTGCGGATCCGCACCGACGGCGCCGAAGAGGATCGCGTCATGCCCACGCAGCTGCTGCAGGGTTTCCTCAGACAGGGTCTCCCCGGTGGCAAGCCAGTGCTGCACTCCCAGGGGGTATTCGGTGTAGGCGACCGTGGCTCCTGAAGCCTCCGCAGCGACGTCCAGCACCTTCCTGGCCTCGGTGATCACCTCGGGACCGATACCGTCTCCCGGGATCACCGCGATCTCCAGATGCTGGGCTGCCTGCTCTGCCGCTGAAACGCTCTGCTCTGTCATGGAACTCACAGTAGTGAGCACTTCCCGGTACGACGACGGCGCCCCCGCAGTTCTCAGCATCTGGAACCTTCATGATGCTTCGAGAGCTGCGTGGGGCGCCGTCGTGATCGCCGTCAGAGGCTGCGCGCGCTAGCTGAGAGCTGGCACGCTGGCGGATCACACCGTCTCGGGCTCCTCATGCCGCGGGAAGATCGGCTGCGGCTTCTCCAACGGGCTTCCCGGCTCGATCGCCTGGTCGAAGGCCGAGAAGCTGCGCGGGCCCTCACCGGAGGCATTGGTCCGTCCGGCATCTCCGGAGGTTGGAACACCGAGGGCATCCAGCAGCTTGGTGGCAGAGGTGGGCATCACCGGCTGAATGAGCAGAGCCACCTTGCGGATGATCTCGGCAGTCACGTACAGCACGGTCCGCATGCGAGCCTCATCGGTCTTCTTCAGCTTCCAGGGCTCTTGTTCGGCGAAGTAGGCGTTGGTCTCTCCCAACACATGCCAGGTACGTTCCAGGGCGCGGTGGAAATCCTGGACCTCGTAGGCCTCCCGTGAGATTTCCAGCAGGGCCTCTGCCTGTTCCAGGATGGCACGGTCCTCAGCGGTGTACTCGCCAGGCTGCGGGATCGCGCCGTCGCAGTTCTTCACGATCATGGACAGGCTGCGCTGTGCCAGGTTCCCGAGGTTATTGGCCAAATCGGAGTTCTTCCGGCCCACTACGGCCTCATGCGTATAGGAGCCGTCCTGGCCGTAGGGGAACTCGCGCAGCATGAAGAAGCGCACCGCGTCGAGTCCGTAGGTGTCCACCCATGCGGCCGGCGCCACCACATTGCCCACCGACTTGGACATCTTCTCGCCGGCATTGTGCAGGAAGCCGTGGATGATGACGCGCTTGGGCAGCGGCAATCCGGCGCTCATCAGGAACGCCGGCCAGAAAATGCAGTGGAACCGGGAGATGTCCTTGCCGATGAGGTGCAGGTCCGCGGGCCAGAACTTCTGGAAAGACTCAGATTCCACCTGGGGGTAGCCCACGCCGGTCATATAGTTGGTCAGCGCGTCCACCCACACGTACATCACGTGCTTGAGGTCAGTCTCACCGGCAGTGAGATCCTCCGGCACCGGCACTCCCCAATCAAAAGTGGTGCGGGAGATGGAGAGGTCATTAAGACCGCCTTCGACGAAGCGGATCACTTCGTTGAAGCGACTGCGCGGGCCGGCAAAGTCGGGGTTCTGCTCGTAGAAGGCCAGCAGCTTGTCCTGGTAATTGGACAGCCGGAAGAAGTAGGACTCCTCCTCCACCCAGTGCACCGGCGTGCCGGTCTCAATGGAGTAGCGTTCCCCGTCCTCGCGAATCTCGGTCTCAGACTCGGTGTAGAAAGACTCATCGCGCACCGAGTACCAGCCGGAGTACTTATCCAGGTAGATGTCCCCGGCTTCCACCATGCGTCGCCACAGCGCCTTGGAGGCTTCGTAGTGATCGGTGTCGGTGGTGCGGATGAAGCGGTCGTAGGAGATGTCCAGGACCTCGTCGTCGACCCTTTTAAAGGCAGAGGCGTTGCGCGTGGCCAGCTCATAGGGAGTGATCCCCTGTGCCTCGGCGTTCTGCTGCATCTTCTGCCCGTGCTCATCGGTTCCGGTCAGGAAGAACGTCTCGTAGCCGTCGAGGCGCTTGAAGCGCGCCATGACGTCAGCTGAGATGTACTCATAGGCGTGACCGATATGCGGCTCTCCGTTGGGGTAGGAGATCGCGGTGGTGATGTAGTACGGGGTCTTGTCTGCCATAGCGGTGTCGTAAGTTCTCTCTTGTGGTCAGTCTTCGAGGTCGACTTCGGCGGCCAGTGTCGCCTGAACCTCGGCGCTGATTGCCTCCAGCACGCCGGCCGGCAGCGCTGAATCAATGGCCAGCACAGCCAGGGCGCGGCCTTCCTTGGTGTTCTGGGAGATCTGCATGCCCGCGATGTTCACACCCTGCTCCCCCAGGATGCGCCCGAGTGCGCCCACCACGCCAGGACGGTCGGCGTATTCGAAGACCACCAGGTGATCGGTCAGCGTGATCTCCAGGTCGTAGCCGTTGACGCCTACGATCTTCTCGATCTGCTTGGGTCCGGTCAACGTGCCGCGCACCGAGAGGTTGGTGCCCGTTGAGGTAGCACCGCGGACGGTGAGTGCATTGCGGTAGTCCTCCACCTCAGTCGTGGTGGTCAGTCGAGTGGAAATACCGCGCTGCTCTGCTAGTACCGGGGCGTTGACGTAGGAAACTGGCTCGTGCACCACATCAGTGAACAGGCCCTTCAGAGCTGCCAGCTGCAGGGCGGAGACATTGAGCTCAGCGATCTCACCGGCTGCTTCCGTCTCGATATCGGTGAAGGCCTCGGTGGAGAGGGCGTTGAGCACTCGGCCGAGCTTCTCGATCAGCGGAATGCCGGGGCGCACCAAAGGATCGATGGCGCCGCCGGCCACGTTCACGGCGTCGGGGACAAGTTCCCCGGCCAGAGCTAGGCGCACGGATTTAGCCACCGAGACGCCGGCCTTCTCCTGGGCTTCGTGGGTGGAGGCCCCGAGGTGCGGGGTCACCACCACATTTTCGCGGCTGAAGAAGGGCAGATCAGTGGAAGGCTCAGTGGAGAAGACGTCCACTGCGGCTCCGCCGATCTCTCCTGCCGCCAGGGCCTCTTCCAATGCTTCTTCATCGATCAGGCCACCGCGGGCGACGTTGACGACCACAGCGGTGTCCTTCATCTTGGCGAAGGCGTCCTTGCCCAGCATGCCGAGAGTCTCGGGGGTCTTGGGCATGTGGATGGTGATCACGTCAGCTTTTTCGTAGAGCTCGTCCAGGCTGACCAGCTGCGCACCGAGCTGATGTGCCCGGGCTGCGGTGACGTAGGGGTCGTAGGCCAGGATCTCCATATCGAAGGCTTTCATCCGCTCGGCCACCAGGCCGCCGATACGGCCCAGACCAATAACGCCGAGGACCTTGTCCTGAAGCTCCACACCGGTGTACTTTGAGCGCTTCCACTCCCCTGCCTTCAGCGCCTGATGCGCCGGGGAGATATTGCGAGCCAGGCCCAGGATATGGGCGCAGGTCAGTTCTGCGGCGGAGACAATATTCGACGTCGGGGCGTTGACCACCATGACGCCAGCGGCAGTGGCCGCAGGGATGTCCACATTGTCCAGCCCAACGCCGGCGCGAGCCACAACCTTCAACTTCTTGGCGTAGGAGAGGACTTCGGCGTCCACCTGGGTGGCGGAACGGACCATCAGGGCATCGGCCTCGGCGATGTCCGCGAAGAGCCGTGGGCGGTCGGTGCCGTCGGACTGACGAATCTCGAAGTCCGGCCCGAGGGCCTCGACGGTGGCAGGTGACAGTTCTTCGGCGAGGACAACAACGGGACGAATGCTCACAGGTTCCTTCTTCAGTATCGGGATGTACTGCTTAGACGGCTTGGGGCCGGCGCTTCGGCCGACCCCACCATCCTAGAGAATTTTTCGCGTTCTTCGAGCGGCTAGCGCCCGCTTCGGACGCGTATCTCGGTGCGCCACGGCACGGGAGTCACAAAAGACGGTATTTCAACGCCGAAAGTGGCATACATAACGCTATTTGTGACTCCCGTATGTGCAGCCGAGCCGTTGGGGCGGGGTCTCCCCGCCCGCGGGACTAGCTCACCGTGCCGCAGTGCCTTCGGTGTAGTCGTCATCCTGGGTGATCCAGGAGAACAGCTTGCGCAGCTCGCGCCCGGTGGACTCGATCGGGTGCTCTTCGTTCTTCTTGCGCAGCTCTGCGAACTCCTTGCCGCCGTTGCGCTGGTCGTCCATGAAGCGCTGGGCGAAGGCACCGGACTGGATATCGGCCAGTACTGCCTTCATGTTGTCCTTGACCTCTGGGGAGATCACCCGCGGACCAGAGACGTAGTCGCCGAACTCTGCGGTGTCAGAGATGGACCAGCGCTGCTTGGTCAGGCCGCCTTCGACCATCAGATCCACGATCAGCTTCAGCTCGTGGAGCACCTCGAAGTAGGCGATCTCCGGCTTGTAGCCGGCCTCAGTCAGGGTCTCGAAGCCGTACTGCACCAGCTGGGAGGCACCGCCGCAGAGCACAGCCTGCTCGCCGAAGAGATCGGTTTCGGTCTCCTCGGTGAAGGTGGTCTCGATGACGCCGGCGCGAGTACCGCCGATGCCCTTGGCGTAGGCCAGGGCCAAGTCCTTTGCTTTTCCGGTGGCATCCTGTTCGATGGCGATCAGCGCGGGCACACCGCGGCCTGCCTCGTATTCGCGGCGGACCACGTGGCCGGGGCCCTTCGGAGCCACCATGGCGACGTCGACGTCGGCGGGCGGCTGGATGTAGCCGAAGCGGATGTTGAAGCCGTGGGAGAAGAACAGCGCGTTGCCCGACTCCAGGTTCGGCGCGATCTCTTCGGCGTATACAGCAGCCTGGTGCTGATCCGGGACCAGGATCATCACCACATCTGCAGCCTTTGCCGCCTCGGCAACAGTGGCGACCTTCAGGCCCTGCTCCTCGGCCTTGGCGCGGGAGGAGGAGCCCTCCTTGAGGCCGACGACGACGTCCACACCGGAGTCGCGCAGCGACAGTGCGTGGGCGTGGCCCTGGGAGCCGTAGCCGATGACGGCTACGGTCTTGCCGGAGAGGACGGAGAGGTCGGCGTCGTCGTCGTAGTAGAGGTCAGTCATCGTTCGAGGTTCTCCTCATGGTGGTTGGGTTTTTGGTCAGTAGTCTTCAAGAGTGAGGGCGCTAGCGCAGCGCTTTGCCGGAGAGAGCTTTCTCCGTCATGGATTTGGAGCCGCGGGAGATCGCCAGGGTTCCCGAACGTACGATCTCACGGACCCCGAAGGGCTCCAGCACGCTGAGCAGGGCGTCGAGCTTATCGGCGGCACCGGTGGCTTCAACGGTCAGTGAGTCCACCGACACGTCGACGATCTTGGCCCGAAACAGCTCTACCGCCTGGGTGACCTGCAGCCGTGCTGCGGCATCGGCTCGGACCTTGATGAGCAGATGTTCGCGCTGCACCGAGTTGCCCGGCTCAAGCTCAATGATCTTGATGACGTTGATGAGCTTGTTCAGCTGTTTGGTGATCTGCTCAAGCAGCGTGGTGTCGGCATCGACCACTACGGTGATCCGGCTCAGGCCTTCGATTTCGGAGGGGCCCACGGCCAGCGAGTGGATGTTGAAGGCGCGGCGGGCGAAGAGCCCTGACACCTTGGAGAGCACGCCGGGGACGTCTTCCACCAGCACCGACAGTGTGCGGCGGGAGACGGCTTCATTAGTCGCCTGGGCTTTGACGTTGTTCTTCAGAGCGCTCATGGTCTCAGTCCTCCTCATCCCACTCGGGAGTCATATTGCGGGCCACCTGGATGGCGCTATTGGAGACGCCGGCGGGCACCATGGGCCAGACCATGGAGTCCCGGGAGACGACAAAATCGATGACCACGGGACGATCGTTGATCTCCATGGCTTCAGCGATCACCGCATCGATGTCCTCTTCGCGCTCGCAGCGCAGCCCCACACAGCCATATGCCTCGGCCAGTTTGACGAAGTCCGGGATGCGCACCACATCGTTACCGTCGGCGCTGACTGCCGTATTCAGGTGGGTGTTGGAGTAGCGGGACTCATAGAACAGGGTCTGCCACTGGCGGACCATGCCCAGGGATGAGTTGTTGATGACGGCGACTTTGATCGGAATGTTGTTGATGGCGCAGGTGGCCAGTTCCTGGTTGGTCATCTGGAAGCAGCCGTCGCCGTCAATGGCCCAGACCACTCGTTCCGGACTGCCCACGGCTGCGCCCATGGCTGCTGGCACCGAGTAGCCCATGGTGCCCAGGCCTCCGGAGTTCAGCCACTGGCGGGGCCGGTCGTAGGTGATGAACTGGGCGGCCCACATCTGATGCTGTCCCACGCCTGCGGCATAGATGGCTTCTGACCCGCCGGCCTCGCCGATCTTCTGGATGACTTTCTGTGGGGCGATCTTGCCGTCTTCAGGCTCAGTCCATCCCAGCGGGTAGGTCTCGCGCAGCCGGTCCAGCTGCTTCCACCATGCTGCGAGGTCTGGCTGGCCTTGTTGAGCGAAGACGTCCTCGACGGCGCTGCGCAGCTCAGGCACGATCTCCTTCAGCGACCCGACGATCGGCACATCTGCCAGCCGGTTCTTGGAGATCTCTGCAGGGTCGATATCGGCGTGGATGACCTTGGCACCCGGGGCGAAGGTCTCCAGCTGACCGGTGACCCGGTCGTCGAAGCGGGCGCCGAGGGTGATCAGCAGATCAGCCTGCTGCAGCGCGGCCACAGCGGAGACCGTCCCGTGCATCCCGGGCATACCCACGTTCTGTGGGTGGGAATCGGGGAAAGCCCCGCGTGCCATCAGCGTGTTGACCACCGGGGCACCCACAGTTTCGGCGAGGCTGATGAACTCCTCGGAGGCTTCGGCTTTAATCAGACCGCCACCGATGTAGAAGACCGGACGGGAGCTGGACTGGATGAGCTTCGCTGCCTCACGGACCTGTTTGGCATGCCCGCGGGTCACGGGCTTATAGCCGTTGAGCCCGATCTTCGGCGGCCAGGAGAAGGTGGTCTGCGCGGTCTGCGCGGATTTGGTGATGTCCACCAGCACCGGACCCGGGCGTCCCGAGGAGGCGATGTGGAAGGCCTCTGCCATGACCTGGGGAATCTGGTCGGCGTCGGTCACCAAGAAGGCGTGCTTAGTGATCGGTGTGGAGATCCCGACGATATCGGCTTCCTGGAATGCATCAGTTCCGATGACCTGGGCGTTGACCTGTCCGGTGATGGCGACCATGGGGACAGAGTCCATATGGGCATCAGCCAGCGGGGTCACCAGGTTAGTGGCTCCGGGGCCCGAGGTGGCGAAGCAGACGCCCACTTTTCCGGTGGCCATGGCGTATCCCTGGGCTGCATGTCCGCCGCCCTGTTCGTGCCGGACCAGGATGTGGTTGATCTGGGTGGAGTCCATCAGCGGATCGTAGGTGGGCAGGATGGCTCCGCCCGGAATGCCGAAGACATCGGTGACGCCGAGCTCCTCCAGGCTGCGAATGATGGCCTGGCTGCCGGTGACCTGCTCCGGGGCTATCTCGCGCCCGGGGCCGTAGAGGCGCTGGTCAGCGGTGGTAATACGGCCATGTCGATCCAGGCTGTTGCGCAGGCTGGCTGCAGGGTCAGCGTGTGCTGCTGGGGCAGTGCTCATCTCTTCTTCCCTCATCCATGTCATGGTGTCCTGCCTTAAAGTCATCGGGCCCCACACAGACGAAACCCCGGCTCCGAGGAGTCCCTGTGGACCCTTCTGCCGGGGTTGGACGGTGCTTAGCGTCGGCGCATGAGCAGCTCGTTCATACCCCGGCGGGGGTAATAACGAGTACTACTACTAGCTTCTGGCGCATATGACCATCGTTGCCCCGGGTGTGATGTGTGTCAATGCCGGGAATTTTTCGTCTCATATTCTGGACGACTCGATCTTCTGGGTCGCCCACATTTCGGATAGCACAGCCCTACAGGAGAGCCGAGTGGCGTCAGCCGCAGTACGCGCCCTCTGCCGCAGACCGTACGAGCTTGGCGTATTTGCCCAACACGCCGGTGGTGACAAACGGCGGCAGCGGCTTCCAGGCCGGATCGGCCCGGCGCTGAGCCAGCACGGACTCCTCAACCTCCAGCTCGATGCTGCGGGAAGCGATGTCCACGCGGATCGTGTCGCCGTCAGCGATATAGGCGATAGGCCCGCCGTCGACCGCTTCCGGCGCGATATGGCCGATGCACAGACCAGTGGTGCCCCCGGAGAAGCGCCCGTCGGTAATCAGCAGCACGTCCTTGCCCAGCCCAGCACCCTTGATCGCACCGGTGATGGCCAGCATTTCGCGCATACCAGGTCCGCCCTTGGGACCTTCGTAACGGATGACGACGACGTCGCCGGCCTGGATCCGGCCCTCTTCCAAGGCTTTCAACGCTGCCTGCTCGCGTTCGAACACCCGCGCAGTACCTTCGAAGACCTCGGCGTCGAAGCCCGCAGACTTCACCACAGCACCCTCAGGAGCAAGAGAGCCGCGCAGAACCGCAATGCCGCCGTTGTGGTGCATGGGGTTATCCAGGGTGCGGATGATCTTGCCGTCAATATCCGGTGGGTTGATGACCTCGAGGTTCTCGGCCACGGTCTTGCCGGTCACTGTCAGCACGTCGCCGTGGATGAGGCCGGCATCCAGCAGGGCGCGCATCACCACGGGCACGCCGCCGACCTTGTCCACATCTGCCATCACATGCTGGCCGAAGGGCTTCAGGTCTCCCAGGTGCGGGACGCGGTCGCCGATGCGGTTGAAGTCATCCAGCGTCAGGTCCACCTCGGCCTCACGGGCGATGGCCAGCAGATGGAGCACCGCGTTGGTGGAGCCACCGAATGCCATGGTCACTGTGATGGCGTTCTCGAAGGCCTTCTTGGTGAGGATGTCACGGGTGGTGATGCCCTTGCGCAGCAGCTCCACGACAGCCTCACCTGACTTGTGGGCGTAGTAGTCGCGGCGGCGGTCGGCCGAGGGTGGGGCGGCGGAGCCGGGCAGTGAGAGCCCCAGCGCCTCACCGATGCACGCCATGGTGTTAGCGGTGTACATACCGCCGCAGGCGCCTTCGCCGGGGCAGATGGCACGTTCGATCACATCGAGGTCCGCCTCACTGATGGTGCCGCGTGCGCAGGCGCCCACACCTTCGAAGGCATCGATGAGTGTGACTTCCTTCTCCGTACCATCGGAGAAGCGGGCGATGCCGGGCATGATGGAGCCGGCGTAAAGGAAGACCGAGCTGACATCGAGCCGAGCGGCAGCCATCAGCATGCCAGGCAGTGACTTGTCACAGCCGGCCAGCAGGACCGAACCGTCCAGTCGCTCAGCCTGCATCACGGTTTCCACCGAGTCGGCGATGACTTCGCGGGAGACCAGCGAGTAGTGCATGCCCTCGTGGCCCATGGAGATGCCATCGGAGACAGAGATAGTGCCGAACTCCAGGGGGTAGCCGCCTCCGGCGTGCACACCCTCCTTCGACGCCTTGGCCAACCGGTCCAGGGAAAGATTGCAGGGGGTGATCTCATTCCAGGAGCTGGCGATGCCGATCTGGGCCTTCTTGAAGTCGTCATCCCCCATGCCCACGGCACGCAGCATGCCGCGGGCAGGTGCCCGGGTGTACCCGTCAGTGACCTGCCAGCTGCGTGGCTTCTCTGGAATGGAGGGCCCGGTGACCGGTGTGGGCGGGGTGAAGCGAGGAGCTTCGGTCTGCTGCGGGTCCTGCTCAGCGGCAGGGTTCTGGGTGCTCTGCGACATGGTACTGATGGTACTCCGGCCCCGAGCCCATCTGCCTTCTGATGGCGACGTCGTCTCACCACGCGGAATTTCTTGTCTCACTTACCAGGTTCCTCACCCGTGCCGTACCGAGGCAGCCGGCAAGAACCTCTTGACCACTCTCTCCAGGCTGCCTAGTGTCAGAAGATGACCGGCGAAGACCCTGATCAGCCGCAGGCTCCCCACCACACTGGCGGCAGCAGAGGTAACGCTGCGATGGAGCCTGGTCGCTCCGTGCTGGCGGGGACGCTGATCGGCGTCGGGATGATGGCCGCTGTGGATGAGATCGTCTTCCACCAGCTGCTGGCATGGCATCACTTCTATGACCGTTCCACACCGGAGATCGGGTTGTTCTCAGACGGGCTGCTCCACGCCGCCCAACTGGTTTTCCTGGTGGCCGGCTTCTTCCTGCTGGCTGAACTGCGTCATCGTCAGCGCCTTGGAGCTCGACGGGCCTGGTCCGGATTCTTCCTGGGTGCCGGTGGTTTTCAGGTTTTTGATGGGGTGATCAACCACAAGGTGCTGCGGGTGCATCAGGTGAGGTACGACGTCGAGAATCTTCTCCCCTATGATCTGGCCTGGATCAGCGCCGGGGTCCTGCTGATCCTCCTGGGGGTCCTCCTGATGGCGAGATCGCCTTCCCGGCGCCGTCGACAATGATGCTCTCGGCGCACGGACACCACCCGCTGCACGCCACAGAAGCTGCGGCAACGGAGTGGCTGCTGCCAGCTGCCGCTTTTGCGGTACTGACCGGCGGTTACTTTGTCCTGCTGCTCCGCCGGAATCTGGTGCTGCAGCGTTCCTGGAGCCCCTGGCGTGGACTCAGCTGGCTGATGGGGGCACTGCTGATCGCGACGGCGCTCTCCCCCGCGGTTGAATCCGGACAGCCGATGGCCGGTCACCTCCAGCACAGCGCCGGGGCCCATATGCTTCAGCACCTGTTACTAGGCATGCTCGGACCACTGTTCCTGGTCTTGGCTGCGCCCATCACGGTTCTGCTGGGGGCCGCTGGCCCGCGGACCCGGCGGGTGTTGGGCCGGGCGCTGAGGTCTGCTGCAGTCCATGTCCTGGGGCATCCGGTCACGGCGGCGGTGCTGCATATCGCTCCGCTCTTCCTGCTGTATCTCACCCCGCTCTACCCGGCGGTGATGAGCAACCCGGCGCTGCATGCGCTGCTGAACCTGCATTTTCTGCTGGCGGGCTGCCTCTATACGTGGTCGCTGGCCGGTGCAGATCCAGCCCCGCGACGCCCCGGCATCATTGCTCGCGCCGGGGTCCTGATCCTCAGTGCCGGACTGCACGCCTGGCTGGCCACACTGATCTATGCCCGCGCGCACACTCTGCCTGCCGCCCAGTTGCACAGTCCGGAGGATCTCCAGGCGGCCGCCCAACTGATGTACTACGGCGGCGACGCCGTGGAGCTCGCGTTGGCAGTGGCGATGTTCGCCGGCTGGTACCGCCACCGGCAGCGGAGAGTCAGGCGAGCAGACCGCGTAAGACCGGTGTCGGTGTCAAAGAAGGAAAAGTTCGACGTATTTCCGAGCCAAGTTCATCTCCGCTAAACCTGCTGGTGGGGAACTGTCTGCAGTGAACTTGCCCGTAATTTCAACGACGAGCTTCCACAGGTTGGAATTATGTTCGCTATGTAAAGCGACAGTTTCACCTTCATGACAATTTGTTGCCTACTGCAAGCAATTTCCGCGTAGGGTGAAGTCCATCACATCTCATGCAGCAGTACTCGCACCGACATGTGATGAACCGTTTGTTTCCTCCCCTGAACAAGGAGAACCAGTGTCACAACACCCGCCCCAAAGGCGGCTGCCCTCATTGGGACAAGCTGCCCTCGTCGGAACACTGACCTTATCCCTGGCTGGACTCGGCATAGGCCCTGCTGCGGCAGAGAACCAACCGGTCCTTCCTAGCCCCGCCGAAGGAGGTGAGAATTCCGCTCCTGCCGTGGAGTCCCTGAATACTGCTGAAGGCCGGGTTGCTGCCTATATCGAGTTCGCAGACATCCAGCCGGCCGCTGAGCGTCTGCAGGAGCAATACGGCGAGGACTTCCATAAGACCGCTCCAGCACCTTCAAAGCGCTCCCGCCTCAGCGAGGCCGAGGATCTGGTGGCTAGCAAAGCGCAGGACATCCTCGAGGAGCTGCCTGAGGCCGAATGGATGTATGAGACCGGCGCCGCCCTCACCGGTGTGGCAGTGGTGGCCGAGGCCGCCGACCTCCGCCTTCTGCTGGAGCGTGAGGATATCGCCGCCATCCACCTCATCCCGGAGATGGAGGCACTGAGCCTGGCGCCCGAAACAGATACTGAAGGTGAAGCTGACGAAGAATCTGAACCGGCGGAAGACAATGCCGGCACGGAGGACTCCAACTCCCAGGACCCCGCAGCTGAAGGGTCCGACACCCAAGAACCCGGCTCTGAAGATTCCGCCACTGAAGAAGACCCCGCAGCCGCGGAGGAGGATGCCGCACCCGAGAACTCCTCGGACACTGCGGAGGAAACGGCCGAGGCAGAACCGGATGAGTCCGCTGCTGAAGATGAGACCGAGGCGGAGGAAGGTTCTGCTTACGACCCCGACCGGGTGGAACTCTCCGAGGGCGGCGAAGAGCCCGAGCTGGCCCTGGAGTATGAAGATGAGATCTCTTCGAACTCCGGCAACGTCATTCATACCGCCACCACTGAAGCGTGGTGGGAGACCGGAGTGCTCGGTGAAGGGGTGACCATCGCGGTCATCGACTCCGGTATCGATTACACCCATGCCACCTTTAACGATTCCGACGACGCCGGCACCGTAGAGGCTTACCAGGCCGCCCGGCACACCGGTGAAGTGGAATGGCCTCAGGGCAATGTCATCAACGGCTGGGACTTCGTCGGTGATGACTACACCGGCACCCCCGGCACCGCCCAGCCTGATCCAAACCCGATCGACACCGCCACCGGCAGTGCAAGTGGACACGGCACCCATGTGGCCGCCACCGCCGCTGGCCGTGGTGTTGATGCCGAAGGTCAGACCTTCACCGGCGACTACTCGGAGTTGGACAACCACGCTCTGCGTGCCTTCGATGTGGGCCCCGGTGCGGCACCCGAAGCACAGCTTGTGGCGCTGAAGGTCTTCGGTCGCGATGGCAGCACGCAGATGACTACCACTGCCCTGGACTGGGTCTACAGCCATAATCTCGACCCCACCGCCTTCGGAGGCGATGAGGATGACTTCATTGATGTGGTCAACCTCTCCCTGGGCGGGACCTTCCCCACTCCGGATATGCCTGAGGCCCGCTATGTGGAGCAGCTGGCTGAGATGGGGGTGACGGTGGTGTCCTCTGCCGGAAACTCCGGTGACCTTCCGGGTGTGAGCGGCTTCCCGGCTGCGGCCACTGACGCTATTGCTGTTGCCTCGTCGGTTTCCGGTCAGTTCTTCTACGACGGCGCGGAGTTCTACTTCGACGACGCCGAGGAACCCGAGGTCATCGCTGGCCAGGCTTCGGTGAACTTCTCCGGCCCCGGGATGGAGGAACCGGCCGAGCTGGTGGCCCTGGACCCGGAGAATTCTCTGGCCTACCTCTCCGGCTGTGAACCGCTGACCGCCGAGGACGCTGAGCTGGTGGCCGGCGAGGTGCTGATGTTGGCCTGGGATGATGACACCGCGCTGCCCTGCGGATCGACTCCGCGTTTTGAAGTGGCGGCAGCGGCAGGTGCTGCAGGCGTGGTGCTGACCTCCACGCTGAGCTCCTTCGGCACAGGTATCGGCGGCAATGCTGAGACCCCGGGTGTCCAGGTCCTGGCAGAGGACTTGGCTCGATTCGCAGAGTACGATCCCGCCACTGGCGCTATTGAGCTGACTCGCGAACTCCAGGTGCGCCTGGATCCTGCCCAGTACAACGGCAGCGTGCCGGTGAGCATCCCCGATGCCGCTGATACGGTCTCTTCCTTCACCTCCCGTGGAAACCCGGGCTCCTTCGGTCTGCTCAAACCTGATCTGGCAGCACCTGGCACGTCGGTGACATCGGCCCGCACCGGTACCGGCAACGGGTCCTCGACCAGTTCAGGCACCTCCATGGCTTCGCCGTTTGCTGCCGGTGTGGCGGCCCTGGCAGTCCAGGCCCACGGCTGGGACTCGGCAGGAGGCTGGCTGACGGCTCAGCGCCATAAGGCACTGCTGATGAACACCTCCTCGCATATGGTGAGCATTGAGGGCACTGAAGCCGGACCGCAGCGGATCGGCGCTGGCCGGATCGACGGCGGGGCGGCAGTGTCCAACCGCGTTATTGCCTACGATGCGCAGAACCCGGGCCTGGTCTCGATGGCCTTCGACCCGGTGGACGCCGCTGAAGAGCTCAGCGTCAGCCGTGACCTGGTCATTGAGAATCACCACGACGAAGATGTCACCCTCGAACTGGCCTACCAGGCTCAGCAGTCAATCCCCGGAGTCACCTTCCAGGTGCCAAGCTCAGCTGCTGTACCGGCTGGTGGCAGCACTGAGGTGACCGTGACGCTGAGCGTCTCTGATGTTGAGGCGCTGCGGAAGGTCATCGACCCCACTATGGATCTGGCTGACCCTGCCCTGCAGGGCATCTTCCCGGGGCTGGTACGCAACTTCCTGGCCAGCGAGCAGGGTTGGATTCAGCTGACCGGCGCCCCGGAGGCTGAGACGCTTCATGTTCCGGTCAACGCCAATGTCCGCCCGGCGTCGACCACCACGGGTGCGGATGTCGTTTTTGATGAGGGTTCGGCCGAGTCTGTGCTGAGCCTCACCGGCAGCGGGCTATCCCAGGGCGAGGGACATGAGCGGTACGAGTCCCTGACCGCACCATTCCAGCTGGGTGCCACCCGGGAGGCTACTGACCCAGAACAGCTGAGCACCCCCTCTGCTGCTGCGGTGGATCTGGCGGCTGTGGGTACGCAGTACTTCGAGGTCGGCGGCACGGAGATGATCGGCATCGGCATTGCTACCCATCATGACTGGGGACGTTTCGGCGCCTGGGACCACTTCATCATTGAGCGGGAGACAGAAGATACTGTCTTCCAGGCTTATGTGGGCCTGAGCAGCATCAATGATGTCACCGCCGATAGCACTATGGTCAGCGTGGATGCCTGCAGCTTGGGCACCGCCACCTGCAGTCTGCAGGGACGCACTCTGCCGTTCCTGCGCGGCGGACATGTGGACACCCGCCCCTATGACAGCAACGTCATGCAGGTAGCCTTCCCGTTGGCGTGGTTCGGAGCCACCGCTGAGGAGCTCGAGGCCGGCGAAGCCGCCTTCGAATTCTCTGTCTACGGCAATAACCGTTCAGGACAGGTCTCCGCCCTGGAGGGCGTGACCTTCTCCCAACAGCAGCATCTGCTGTTCGGTGATGCCGATGACGGAATCTTCTCCACCGCTGCGGGTCAGACCGATATCCCGATCACCCGTCCTGAGGCGCTGATCGGCGTGGGTGGCGACGAGGAGACCGAGGGCGAGCACGCCCAGGTCGCTCAGCTGCTTCTGCTGCACCCGCATAACGCAGGCACAGAGAACCGCTGGGAGATCGTCGATGCGCTGGAGCCTCGTGATCAAGAGGAAGAAGAGGACGACGACGCCGCGGCTGAGTGGTCATCATCTACGGCGTACGACGAAGGTGACCAGGTCCGCTATGACGGTCGGGTCTTCGAAGCGCTCTGGTACTCACAGAACCAGGTGCCGGGCGAGTCTGCCTACAGCGCGTGGTCTGAGATCGGTGCCGAAACCCAGTGCGGTGGCGAGACTGTCAACGCCTGGGCGGCCAGCACGCGTTTCCTCGGTGGCGAGACCGTGACCCATGACGGTGAGCTCTACACCGCCAAGTGGTACAGCCGTAACCAGGAACCCGGTGACCCCTATGGTCCCTGGGATCCGGTTGGTTCCTGCTGATCCGCTGTCGTACATGAGAGAGCCCCGGGGCCGGCGCTGAATCTTCAGCCCGAACCCGGGGCTCTTTCGTCCCGGATGCCTTCGTCTCTTAGCCCGGGATTAGTGCCGCTGTCGGCGCCGGGAGCTGTGCAGCACCAGCGCCCCGAGCCCGAGCAGCGTCAGCGCGCCCAGCAGGATCGCACCGATCGTGGCACCCGTGGAGGCAAGCCCGGTGGAAGCCGAGCCGCTCGTAGTGGGCCCGGCACCAGGCCGCGCAGTATCCGCTTCGCTGACGGTGATCTCGGTCCAACCGATGATCTCGCCCTCGGGGGTGTAGACCGCGAAGCGGTGCTCGCCTGCCGAGTCCGCTGGCAGTGTCACCGTGATGACACCATCGGCATCGGCTGTGGCCGTGCCCAGATCAGCCGGTTCCGAGAACAGCCATACGCGGGTGTCCTCCCCGGCTGCGTCCTCTCCGATGAGGGCCTCAATATCCTGACCGGCCACGGCCGGATCGGTGAGGATCTCCACCTGACCACGAGTGGATTCGCTGAGCTCATCCGGGTTCGGAGGCCACAGGTCCCCGGTGTCGCCGCCAGGTCCGCTGGTGGGCGCCGGCGTTGCAGTTCCATCCGTGGGTGCAAGCGTCGGATCTGGCTTCCCGCTGGGCTCTTCGGAGGGGCCAGGTACCTCCGTCGGATCCCCCGTCGGGTCAGGAGATCCGCTGCCGCCGTCGTCGTCCTGTTCACCCAGCAGCCGGATGACGCCCCAGCGCTCGGTGTTCTGATATCCATTGCCGGTCGGATCAGCCCAACTGGTGACCAGCCTGGTGCCCTCGTGCGAGTCATTGACCTGCACATCGAAGCCGTGCAGAGAACCAACTTCGCCGTACTCGCGCAGATCGATCGCCGCCTGCACGATGTATCCCTCTTCCGTGGTCGCCGTGCTGGTCTCGATCTGCTCCAGCTGGAACTGCTCGTCGCCAGTGCCCACGGAGACCTGGTTCTCGGCGGAGATTCGGAACTGGAAATCGAACTGCTCGCTGAGCAGGTGATGTCCCTGCCGCGCAGCAGTGCGGTATGGGCCGTTTCGCTCATTGCCGATGTCCAAGAAGAACTCCACGGAGTCCTGCACCCAGGGATCCGAGGCTGAAACGTCGATATGAGGATCCGTGATCTCCGCCAGAACGTGCAGGATGCCGTCGTGGTGCAGCAGCCGCACGTCGGCCTGGGCGCCTTCTCTGCCGCCGGTCATGATCTCTGTCTCGGTGAGCAGTGAAGGGACGTCTTCCCATACTTCACTGAGCTCAGCGGTCAGTTCCGGGGCCTGCTCAGCTTCTGGAACCAGGTGGTATGAGAGCTCCTCGGCCAGCACAAGTGTGGCGTTACTCCAGGAGTCCTCACCTGCGCGAAGGTTCACCGCAATGCTGGATCCCGGTGACAGTCCGTCGATGCTGAGCTGAGTCACCGCCTGGGGAGTCAGCTCGTAGCTGGTGCCCTCGTGCTCCAAGGTCACCTCATCAGCTGATGAATCCACGTACACGCTGAGCCCCTCGGTGTTCCAGCGGAACTGAAACTCAGCCGTACCGGCTGCGGTGCTCAGCAGCGGTAAGCGATCCCAGTACCCGGGCTCATCGGCTGCGGCGGGGGCCTCGTCGTAGAAGACCACCGCACGGTTCTCCTGGGCCGGAAGCTCGGCATCGATGGCGCCGTAGTAGGCCGGCTTGGGGGTGAAGTTGTCATTGAACAGCAGCGGTGCCTGGGCAGCACGCCAGCTGCGCCCGTCGGTCAGTCCCCATATGGCTACCGAATCCAGGCTCTCCTCCCACTGGCGGAAGAGCCGGAAGGCATCCCGGTAGTGGTAGGCCTGATTGATGAGCGCACCTTCAGTGACCGAATCGCCTACGGTGATGTCCAGCTCGGTGACCAGCTGCGGCAGCCCCGGCAGCCTGTCATCGACCTGCTGGAAGGCCTGCTCCAGCGCGCTGATGGGCATGGAGAGGTTCAGGTGGAATTGATGAGCGAACCCGTCCACAGGCACCCCACGTTCCAGCAGTCGCTCCACCAGTGAGATCATGCGTTCCCGCTTACCCGAGAGCTCGGTGTTGTAGTCATTGATGTAGAGAGCCACCGGTCGGCTGTCATCAGCGGCATAGACATCGTTGAAGTACTTCTCGGCGTAGCGGAAGGCCGCATCCACGTAGCTTTCATCGCCGTAGATCTGGTACCAGTCTGAGCGACGCATTCCGTCTGCGAACTCACCGCCGTCGGCGATGACCTCATTGACCACGTCATAGGCCACTACGGGGTTTCCGGCGGATCCGAAGGGGCCGTAGCGTTCGGCGAGGGTGCGCGCCACGGCTTCGATGTGCTCCTCCATGCGGGCGTCCATCCTCTCCCGCGGAAGCAGCTGACCAGTTTCGTCGCGGAAGAACCAGTCCGGAGTCTGGGAGTGCCAGACCAGCACATGTCCGTAGACGCCGAGCTCGTTCTGCGCCGCGTAGTCCAGGATGGCCTCCGCCTGACTGTGCAGACGCAGCGTGTCTGTGCCGTCTCCGGAGAACCAGGCCTCGGGTTTCAGGTGGTTCTCCGGGGTGACGCGGTCAAAGTGATGGCCGACGACGCCGGCTGCGGTTCCGGAAGTTTCGCGCTCATCAATGGCCACGCCCAGGGGGAAGCTCACAGTGTCCTTCAACGCGGTCAAGCTGGAGTCGAAGTCGTCCTGGACTCGGGTGATCTTGATGTCGTCGATATAGAAGGTGGAGGTGTTTCCGGGGTTGTCGTTATCCCAGGTCGTCTCGAAGTAGAGGGACAGCTGGTCGGCCGTGGGGGCGGTGAACTGCTGGGTGATCACTGTCCAGCCGTCATTGTCGATGCCGCTGAGCTGACCCAGGGTGGAGTAGCTGGTAGAGCCATCTGTGGTGGCGGCTGCAGAGAACCAGACAGTATCTGGTTCCTCGCCTTCGGCGAAGCGCAGTGCAGCGCTGATCTCGTACTGGACGCCGCCGGCGAGGGCTTCGGTGGCGTCTGCGCCGATGCCCTGTCCTTGGTGGGTGCGCTCGGTGATCACTGCCGAGTAGTCGCCCTGATGAGCATCAGCGTCGGTGACCTCTACTCGGTGCTCACCGTTGGCGTAGCGGGGACCCCATGGGCCAAGGTCGGCGTCCTCAAAGTCATGGCTGAGCGTCTCAGGGCTGTCTGCCGGGGACTCTTCGCCGTTGCCGTCCTGGCCCTCGTCCTCGCCGGGGCCTTCTTGGTCAGGGCCCTCGCCGCTGCGGAGGACCACCGAGGCCGCACGGATGTAATACGGGTACGAATCTAGTCCGTCAACACTGGGGGTTCCCAGATAGGCCCGGAATGCGTCGAGATCGGTGGCGTCGTCGATCTGGAACTCGGAGGTGACCGTGGTCCACTCCCCCGGCGCGGCACTTGAAGCCGTACCCCACTGGTAATTGTGGGCGGCGCCGTCGTCGTGGGCTATCCAGCGGAGATCAAGCGGGGCCTGAAGGCTCTCGTCCAGCATGATCTCGGCACTGTAGACAACGACGTCGCCCGGTGCCGCACGGTGCTCAGCGAGCAGTCCTTGCGGCGACTGAATGCCGTGGAAGTCCTCTGCGCGGTTGACGCGCAAGACGGTGTCACCGTGGAATTCGGTGAACTCGAGCAGGTCTTCACCCCCGCTGTTCTGCCAGGGGCCGAGGTCGGCTGCATCGAAACTGTGGCTGATCAGCGGCGTGCCCTCAGCCGCGGGCTGTTCTGGCGGCGTTGACTGGGCCGCAGCGAGCGTGGGGACTACTACAGCAGCAGCGAGCAACGCGGCTGAAGCGGCGGTCAGTCGTGTAGTGAATGCGCGCAGGGGTCTCATAATGCTCCATCTGGACAGGTGCGAGTGACTGGTCAACTGCGGGTGCTCCGGGCTGAGGTGCCCGTGTGGAGACTCTAGCCACAGTGTGACCTAGTTCACAAGACCTTGTGTGCGATGGAACAACAAAAGTCTGTGCACCCTGGCGCCACCCAGAGCGCTGACGCCGCCAGAGCCGCCTGCAAGGCCGACCTGCGCGGTGCCCGAGAGGCTAACCCATCTGGTCGATGACGGTGTCTGCGACTTCGCGCATGGTCAGCCGACGATCCATCGAGGTCTTCTGGATCCAGCGGAAGGCCTCAGGTTCGGAGAGCCCCATCTTGGTAGTCAGCAGCGACTTCGCGCGGTCCACGAGTTTGCGGGTCTCGAACTTCTCCGCCAGCGAGGAGACTTCCTCCTCAAGGGCGCGGATCTCATCAAAACGTGCGGCTGCCACCTCGATGGCAGGGATGAGGTCGTTCTCGCTGAAGGGTTTGACCACATAGGCCATAGCTCCGGCTTCCCGCGCTGACTCCACAAGGTCGCGCTGGGAGAAAGCGGTGAGCATCACCACCGGTGCGATACGCTCCTCGGCAATGGTCTTGGCCGCGGTGATCCCATCCATCACCGGCATTTTCACGTCCATGACCACCAGATCCGGTTCGGTCTCACGGGCCAGCTCCACGGCCTTCTCGCCGTTGTCGGCCTCTCCGACAACCTCGTACCCGGCGCCGGTGAGGATTTCGACGATATCGAGTCGGATCAGCGTCTCGTCCTCTGCCACCAGCACCCGGCGTGGCTGGTGCTGGGCGGGGGCGACGCCGGCTTCAGTCTGCTCTGTCACGGGGCTCCTTCATGCTTAAGGGTCTATGGGCGGGGCCTGCCCCGCACCAGTTGCTCTGAAAATAAGGGTACCGCCCCGGACTTGGCGGGCAGCAGAGTACCGGCCAGTGTGCTCTACTGCAGCAGCTGTCGGATGTCGTCTGCGCTGAGCTGCACTGGAGCGGCGTCGTCGCTGTCCTCCAACACCCGGGAGAACAGCTCGTGCTTGGACTGCTGCAAGGCCATCACCTTGGACTCGATGGTATTTGCGGCGATGAGCCGGTAGACCATGACTGATCGGGTCTGCCCAATGCGATGGGCACGATCGATGGCCTGGGCCTCGGCTGCCGGGTTCCACCAAGGGTCCAGCAGGATCACGTAGTCGGCCTCCACCAGGTTCAGACCAAAACCACCGGCCTTCAGCGAGATGAAGAAGACCTCCCGCTCCCCTGCCCGGAAAGCATCGATCTGGTCCTGTCGCTTGGCGGTGGCCCCGTCCAGGTAGGCCGAGGCGATCCCGCGTTCATCTGCGGTGGCGCGAGCCTTCTTCAAGAACCTGGTGAACTGACTGAGCACCAGCACCCGGTGCCCTTCGGCGGTGACCTCTTCCAGCAGCTCACCCAGGGCCTCGAGTTTGACCGAAGGGGCAGTGCCCTCCCCGGCGAGTTCAGCGTCCAGGGCCAGCTGCCGCAGAGTAGTCAGGGACCGGAAGATCTCAAACCGGTTGGTGCTCACGTTCTCCACCAGCCCCAGGATTTTCGCCCGTTCGCGCTGGAGTCTGCGGTCGTAAAGCTCACGGTGGTCCGGATGGAGTTCGAGGCTCAAGACCTGCTCCTGCTTCGGAGGAAGCTCTGTGGCCACCGCTTCTTTGGTTCGCCGCAGCAGGAAAGGACGCAGTCGACGGCGCAGCGTGGCCAGCCGTCCGGCATCGCGCTCTTTCTCGATGGGGTTCTGATACGTCTGGATGAAACGCTGCCGCCTGCCCAGCAGTCCCGGACAGGTCAGTGCGGCCAGCGCCCAGAGCTCCATGAGGTTGTTCTCCAGCGGTGTGCCGGTGATGGCCAGCGTAAAAGGCGTGTTCAGACCCCGGGCAGCACGGTGACCGCGGGAGGCATGGTTCTTGATCATCTGCGCCTCGTCCAGGATCAGCCCCGCCCAGTCCAGCTCCCGGTAGCGTACCTCCTCCAGCCGGAACAGCGCGTAGCTGGTGATCACGATGTCCGCGCCCTGAACCTGCTGGGCCAGCGGCTCGCCACTCTTCTGCGCCGTCTCGGAGATGACAACTACCTCCAACGACGGCGTGAAGCGGTGTGCTTCGGCCTTCCAATTGCCCACCACGGAGGTGGGTGCCAGGATCAAGAACGGTGCAGTGTCCTTGGGTGCAGCGTCCTCCCGCACCGACTGGATCATCGCCAGCGTCTGCAGGGTCTTGCCCAGGCCCATTTCGTCAGCCAGGATGCCACCGAGCCGGTGTTCGTAGAGGAAGCGCAGCCAGGAATAGCCATACACTTGATAGTCCCGCAGCGTGGCGTGAAGGCCCGCAGGTGGCTTGCGCAGCTGAAGCGTGGCGTCGTCAGAGAGCTGACGCAGGCTCTCCCACCACTGGTGCTCCCGCTGTGCGACAACGCCGACATCGCCCAGCTGCTCCCATAGGTCCGACTGGTATCGGCTTAACCGCAGTCCGGAGCCGCTGGGCTGATCATTGAGCGAAGCGGCTTCCTCGATGATGCTGCGCAGCTGGTCCAGCTCAGGAGAATCCAGCGGGAAATAGGTGCCAGAGGGCAGCACGAAGATCGATTCGTTCCGGCTGAGGGCGGCGAACAGATCAGCAAAATTGATCTCTTCACCCTCGATGGTCACGGTGACCTTCAGGTCGAACCAATCACCAGTGGCGTTGGAGCTGTTCAGCTGCAGTTCCGGCCCGGTCTCGCCTGCGGCGCTTAAGTCGCCGTCGGTTTCTGCAGGGGTTCCGGGGGCCAGTTCAGTGGTCTCCGCTGCGCTGATTTCTACCACTGGCGTTTCTCGTGCTCGGCGGTAGCCGGGGAGGCCGGCAACTACTGCGTCCCCAGAGGCCAGGATAGTTGCAGCGGCGTGAACACAGCCCGGGGCGGCACCGCAGCTGCAGGTGATGTGCATCTGGCCGGTGCCGTCGTCGTCCAGCCAGGTCTCCACCACTGGGCGCTCGTACCATTTGCCGGTCTCCGCTGAGGCCACCACTGCCTCGATGCGCTGCAGCCCGTCCTGGGTCTCATCACTGACGATGAAGACGCTGTCAGATTCCACCATGGCGTGTGCGGCCTGGAGTGTGGCTTCATCAGTCAGGGTGAGCAGCGCCCGGGAAAGTACTGAATCAGACATTCCCGTCACATCACCGCATTCCGTCGCTTGTGGTCAACCCAGTCATCTTACCTATCTCTGTGGTGTTGCCTGAGTCCGTGAAGTACTGCGCTTCAGGGCCTGGTGGCGTGAGCGTCGATGAAGTGCTGGGCCTTCTCCAAGGTATGCGAACTGTAGGTGCCTGCGGCCCGCGCATCCAGGATCACTGCCTGTTCGACCTCCAGAAGCGCCGCTTGGAGTTCGCGCCGCTGAGCAGCAGGGCTGTGATCTTCGGGCAGCTCCAACAGCGCGGCGATCGAAGCGCTGTCCTGAGCGGCTCGGTGCCGAATATCCTCCAGGACTTCCGCGGAGAAAGGTGTGCCGTCTTCGCGCAGCAGTGTCTGGCTGTTCAGGAACACGTGCCGCGCCTGCGCGATCTCCTCTGCCAAACGCGACATTTCTTGCCGCATGCGCTGCTCATCAGTGCCGCGGATACCCAGCAAGCGGATCAGTGCAGGAAGCGTCCCACCTTGGAGGACAAGGGACAGCACCGCCACCGTGAAAGCGATGAGTACCAGCTCGGCACGGTGTGGCACATGATGCGGCAGTGATTGTGCCGCTGCCAGGGTGACCACCCCGCGCATTCCTGACCAGGCAAGAACTGCACCACCGCGCCAGCCGAGTCCTTCGCGGGCTAAAGCCAGCGCGTCTGAATGCAGCATTCGCAAACGTCTCTGCACTGACGCCTGCCGATTCCCGCGGCCTCGGTGATGTGCTGGGAGCTGCTCGCGGCCCGCATCCACTGCTTCGGGCACGCCCGTGATCCGCGCGGCGTATTCCAGGGCGCGGGCGCGTTTTCTTCGCAGTCCGGCGATCAGCGGCACCACAAAGGCAATCCGCACCACCACAAGCAGCCCGGTCACTGCCACCGCGATTCCAACTGGCGTCCAGATGTCGCGTCCGGAGGCCTGGACCTGCGCCACCACAGCAGTGATCTCATAGCCCATCAGAAGGAAAACACCGTTCTCCAGCAGCAGCTGAATGGTGCGCCAGTTGGTGCGTTCGGTGACCCGGTCGTGAGCGGTGAACTTCTTCGCGCTCTGGTGTCCGGTGATCAGCCCGGCAGCAACCACAGCAATCACGCCGGAGGCGCCGATATGTTCTGCCGGCATAAACGCAACAAAAGGCACCACCAGAGATATCGCGGTGGTCAGCACTGGCTGCTGAGTAATCCGCGAACGCACTCCCACGGAGACAACACCGACCAGTGCACCTATAGCGATACCCACCACCAGGGCGTAGGCGAAACTTCCGACCGCCTGCCACAGTGAGAAAGATCCCGCGACGGCGGCCACTGCGGTACGTAGTAAGACCAGAGCCGTAGCGTCATTGACCAGGCCTTCGCCTTCGAGGACAGTGACCAGTCGGGGCGGCAGGCCCAGACGTTTGCCGATGGAGACCGCCGCGACAGCGTCAGGAGGGCTGACCACTGCGCCTAAGGCGATGGCAGCAGCGAGTCCGATTTCTGGCATCAGCCACCACAACAGCATCCCGGTGGCAACCGCGGAGCCGATGACCAGGAAGACAGAGAGCACGGTGATGCTGCCCAGATTGCGACGGAAGTCGGTGATCGGCACGTTAACTGAGGCCGAATAAAGGATCGGTGGCAGCACCACCATGAGAATCCACTCCGGTTCCACCAGCACCTCAGGGGTGCCGGGGATGAAGCTGCATCCAATGCCGATGAGCACCAGTAGAACGGGGGCTGCGATGCCGTGCTTCTGCGCAAAGAGTGTGGCGGCCACAATAATCAGCACAGCCGCTACGGCCAGCAGGGTCAGTTCTTCCACGCGGCCTCCCGGCAGAAAATCCCTAAGAAATGTGCCCGAAGTGGGACTCGAACCCACACACCAGAGGTACCGCATTTTGAGTGCGGCGCGTCTACCAATTCCGCCATTCGGGCGCGGGCCGGGCGACCGGCCAGCCGCTACAGTCTACCCAAAACTGCAGGCTCGGCTGAACACGCTCGCCCGGACTACTTCTATATTGCCTTTGTTACAGCGCCGAGTGCGCTGAAAGCGCGCTGGCAGCACTGGCTGCGCTGCGCGAGGGCCACGGTCCCACCGGCTCCTTGGTGGGCAGCGCATCGGCGTCGCCGCGGCGCAATGCCTCAAGGTCAACTCCCCCATCTGGCAGGTCACCGATGCGGTGAACCTTGACCATATTGGTGGTGCCAGCCTGTCCTGGAGGGGAACCCGCGGCGATGACCACCAGGTCGCCCACATCGGCGATGCCTTCTTCAAGAAGCTGTCGCTCCACCTGGGCAGTCATCCGGTCGGTGTGGGAGGCGAACTCCACCCAGCGAGGCTGCACGCCCCAGCTCAGGCACAGAATGTTGTGAGTGTGCTCCACGTGGGTGAAGGCGAAGATCGGCTGCTTGGGGCGCAGCCGGGAAAGCCGCCGGGCAGAGTCGCCAGAGCGGGTGAATGTGGCCAGGTAGGGCACATCCAGCTGTTCTGCCATCTCCTTGGCGGCACGGGTGATGGCACCACCGCGAGTCTTCGGCCGGGTACCCAGCTCTGGGATGCGGGTCAGGCCCTTGGCTTCAGTGGTCTCGATGATCTTGGCCATAGTTTCCACGGTCTTCACCGGGTACTTACCCACGGAGGTCTCACCGGAGAGCATGACGGCGTCGGCGCCGTCGAGCACGGCGTTGGCGCAGTCTGAGGCCTCTGCACGGGTGGGACGAGGGTTGTCGATCATGGATTCCAGCACCTGGGTGGCCACGATGACGGGCTTGGCCCAGCGGCGGGCAAGTTCCACCGCGCGCTTCTGCACCACAGGAACTTCTTCCAGCGGAAGCTCGACACCGAGGTCTCCGCGGGCCACCATGATGGCGTCGAAGGCATCAATGACGTCCTGCAGCGCGTCAACTGCCTGCGGCTTCTCCAGCTTGGCGATCACCGGCACGTGGCGGCCTTCTTCGTCCATGATGCGATGGACTGCCTCGATGTCTGCGGCGTCGCGGACAAAGGACAGCGCGATCATGTCGAAGCCTGTGCGCAGCGCCCAGCGCAGGTCATCCTCGTCCTTCTCGCTGAGAGCGGGAACTGAGACGGCCACACCGGGCAGGTTGATGCCCTTGTTGTTGGAGACGTTTCCAGGCACGATCACTTCGGTGACCACGTCGGTGTCGGTGACCTCCAAGGCGCGCAGGGTGACTTTGCCGTCGTCGATCAGCAGACTGTCCCCCACTTCCACGTCCTGGGGCAGGGTCTTCAACGTGGTGGAGCAGCGCTCCTTGGTGCCCTGAATGTCCTCGGTGGTGATGGTGAACCGGTCACCGACTTCCAAGTAATGCGGCCCGTCAATGAATCGGCCCAAACGGATCTTGGGGCCCTGCAGGTCAGCGAAGATTGCCACCGCCTGGCGCATATCCTTGGCGACCTCGCGCACAGTGTTGTAGGTCTCTTCGTGCACGGTGTAGTCGCCGTGGCTCATATTGACGCGAACGACGTCGACCCCGGCCTCGATCAGCTCCCGGGTCTTCTCATAGCCGGCCGTTGCCGGGCCGAATGTTGCGACGATCTTGGCGTGTCTCATGCCTCACCTTTGTCGTTGTCGGATTAACTTCAAGCTTCTTCGTCAATCCTGGTACGACGCTGGACCAGTGACCATACGAGCCTATACCCAAATGGGTGACCCAGAACACCTGAGAGCCGCGGCCCCCGCCCGCGGGACTAACCCTTCAGGCGTGAAGCTCGGCGCTTGCCGAGCGAGAGCGTGGCGGGGTTCCCCCGCCCGCGGGACTAACCCTGCAGGCTGATGGCGCGGTCGCTGGGGCGAACCGGGGCGGGAAGCCGCGAAGAGCCCTCGAGGAACTCATCAACTTCCTTCGCCACTGCCCGGCCCTCGGCGATCGCCCAGACCACCAGGGAGGCTCCGCGTCCGGCGTCGCCGACGCTGAAGACCCCTTCAATATTGGTCTGGTAGTCCTCGGACCGTCCGATCACGCCGCGGTTGGTGAACTCGATGCCCAGCTGATTGGTCAGAGTCTGCGGCTCGGCACCGGTGAAGCCCAGCGCCAGCAGCACCAGGTCAGCTTCGATGTCCTGTTCGGTGCCGGGTTTGGGCGTACGCGTGCCATCGGGGTTGTATTCGGTCTCGGCCACCCGGAGGGCGCGGACATTGCCGTTCTCGTCACCGAGGAACTCCACGGTGGAGGCCAGCCAGCGGCGTTCCCCGCCCTCTTCGTCGGCGCTGGAAACTTCCAGGATCCGCGGGTCGATAGGCCACGGTTCTTGTTCGGTGCGTTCGCTGGGGAGTTCCTTACCGATCGCCAGGGTGGTCACCGAGACCGCCCCGTGTCGGTGGGCAGTGCCGATGCAGTCTGCACCGGTATCGCCGCCGCCGAGTACCACAACCTTCTTACCCTGGGCGTGGATCTGGTCCGGCACGTCATCACCGGCCACGGCCTTATTGGACTGCACCAGATAGTCCATGGCGAAGTGGATGCCGTTCAAGCCCCTGCCGGGAATGGGCAGATCACGCGGCACCATGGCACCGGTGGCTACGATGACGGCGTCGTAGGAGTCCCGCAGGGCATCCCATGTGATGTCAGTGCCGACCTCGGTGGAGGCGTAGAAGCGAGTGCCTTCTGCTTCCATCTGCTGGATGCGGAAGTCCACCAGCTGCTTCTCCATTTTGAAGTCCGGAATGCCGTAGCGCAGCAGACCGCCGAGGCGGTCATCGCGCTCGTAGACAGCCACCGTGTGACCTGCGCGGGTCAGCTGCTGGGCGGCAGCCAGGCCGGCTGGGCCGGAGCCGACCACTGCCACGGTCTTGCCGGTGAGCCGCTGCGGCGGGACTGGTTCCACATAGCCACGCTCAAGTGCCTCATCGGCAATCTCCACCTCGGACTGCTTGATGGTCACGGCAGGCTGATTGATCCCCAGCACACATGAGCTCTCACAAGGTGCCGGGCAGACCCGCCCGGTGAACTCGGGGAAGTTGTTCGTCATATGCAGCCGTCGGGAGGCTTCTTCCCACTGATCACGCCAGATCAGGTCGTTCCACTCCGGGATGAGGTTCCCCAGCGGACAGCCGGTGTGGCAGAAGGGAATGCCGCAGTCCATGCAGCGCGAGGCCTGGGCCTGGGTGGTGCCCTTCTGCTGGCGCTCATAGACCTCTTTGAAGTCCATCAGGCGCACCGGAACCGGCCGCGAGGGGCGGGGACGGCGGTGTGGGTGCTTCAGGAATCCGCGCGGATCAGCCACGGGTCACCTCCAGAATCTTCTGCCATGCGTCATCGCCATTGGGGTCCAGACCTTCGTCCAGGGCCTCGGCGCGGGCGCGCAGCACTGCGTCATAGTCTCGCGGCAGGATCTTGGTGATCCTGGCCATCGTCTCTTCCGGGTTGGCCAGCAGTCGCTGAGCAACCTCGGATCCGGTCTCCTCCACATGGCGGCGGAGCAGGTCCAGGATGATCTGCTGGTCTTCCTCATCCGGGGAGAGCAGCAGCAGGTCGCCACGGGCAGCCGCGTGGTCGTTGAGCTGGCGCTCGTCGAAGTCCAGCACAAAGGCAGTGCCGCCAGACATGCCTGCTCCGAAGTTCCGCCCGGTGGGGCCCAGGATCAGGGTCTGACCACCGGTCATGTACTCGCAGCCATGATCGCCGATTCCTTCGGCCACAGCAGTGGCGCCGGAGTTGCGCACCAGGAAACGCTCGCCGACCTGTCCGCGCAGGAACATCTCTCCTGCGGTGGCACCGTAGCCGATGACGTTACCGGCGATGACATTGTCCTCGGCCACCAGCGGCGCGCGGGTATGGGGGCGGATGATGATCCGGCCACCGGAGAGGCCCTTGCCCACATAGTCGTTGGCGTCGCCGTCGAGCCGGATGGTGATCCCGTGCGGGAGGAAAGCTCCCAGGGACTGCCCGGCGTGACCGTCGAGGTCCAGCTCGATGGTGTTGTTCTCCAGGGTCTTCAGGCCCAGAGCCTTGGTCACCTCATGGCCGAGCATGGTACCGACGGCGCGGTCAGTGTTGACCACGCTGGAGGAGATCCGCACATGCTGTCCCTCGCGGATGGCTGACTGCGACTGTTCAATGAGCGCGACGTCGAAGTGCTTCTCCAGCTCGTGGTCCTGCTCGGAGGTCCGCCGCAGCATAGCCGCGGTGGTTTCATCCAGCGGATCCCAGCCGGTCAGCACAGCATCCAGGCTTAAGCCTTCGGTCTTCCAGTGCCGTTTGGCATCGTCCATATTCAGGGCCTCGATATGGCCGATGGCTTCGTCCAGGCTGCGGAAGCCGAGTTCGGCGAGGTATTCCCGAACTTCCTGGGCGACGAACTCGAAGAAGTTCACCACATGCTCGGCCTTGCCGGTGAAGCGCTCGCGCAGCACCGGGTTCTGGGTGGCCACACCCACCGGGCAGGTGTCCAAGTGGCAGACCCGCATCATGATGCAGCCGGAGACCACCAGCGCGCTGGTGGCGAAGCCGTATTCCTCGGCCCCCAGCAGTGCCGCGATCACCACATCGCGTCCTGTCTTGAGCTGACCGTCCACCTGCACGGTGACGCGTTCACGCAGGCCGTTGAGCATCAGGGTCTGCTGCGCCTCGGCGAGTCCCAGTTCCCAAGGGGTGCCGGCGTGCTTGAGCGAGTTCAGCGGGGAGGCACCGGTACCACCGTCGTGTCCGGAGATGAGCACGACGTCGGCGCTGGCCTTGGCCACGCCTGCTGCCACAGTGCCCACACCGTGTAGGGACACCAGCTTCACATGCACCCGAGCGCCAGTATTGGCACGCTTGAGGTCATAGATCAGCTGCTTGAGGTCCTCGATGGAGTAGATGTCGTGGTGCGGCGGAGGAGATACCAACGACACACCAGGAGTCGAGTGCCGGGTCTCCGCCACCCAGGGGTAGACCTTCTTGCCCATGAGCTGGCCGCCCTCACCGGGCTTGGCCCCCTGCGCCATCTTGATCTGCAGGTCATCGGCGTGGGTGAGGTACTGGCTGGTGACGCCGAACCGGCCGGAAGCGATCTGCTTGATCGCGCTGCGCCGTTCAGGGTCCATCAGACGCTCAGGGTGCTCGCCGCCTTCACCGGTGTTGGAGCGGCCGCCGAGCTTATTCATGGCAATGGCCAGCGTCTCATGCGCTTCCTGGGAGATGGAGCCGTAGCTCATAGCTCCGGTGTTGAAGCGCTTGACGATGTCGCTGACCGGCTCCACTTCGCTAATGGGCACAGGCGGTCGGCTGCCTTTGAGCTTGAACAGCCCGCGCAGTGTCATCAGAGCCTTGGACTGGTCATCCACGGCCTTGGTGTACTGCTTGAAGATGTCGTACCGGCGAGTCCGCGACGCGTGCTGGAGTTTGAACACCGTCTCGGGGTTGAACAGATGCGGCGGGCCCTCACGGCGCCACTGGTATTCGCCACCGACCTCCAGCTCATCACCGCGGCCCAGATCATTGCCATCAGCAGGGTAGGCCTTGGCATGGCGGGCCAGGGCCTCCTCTTTGATGACGTTGATGCCGACCCCGCCCATCGGTGAGTGGGTGCCGGAGAAGTACTGGTCCACCACGTTCTGAGCCAGACCCACTGCTTCGAAGGTCTGCGCACCACAGTATGAGGTGACCGTGGAGATGCCCATCTTGGACATAATCTTCAACACGCCCTTGCCAAGAGCAGTGATGAGGTTGCCCACCGCCTGTTCCTCGGTGACATTGGTGATCTCACCTCGGCGGACCATGTCCTCGGCTGACTCCATGGCCAGGTAGGGGTTGACTGCGGCGGCACCGTAGCCGATCAGGCAGGCCACATGGTGGACTTCACGGACATCGCCGGCCTCCACGATCAGTGAGGCCTTGGTCCGGTTGGCGGACTTCAGCAGGTGGTGATGGATGGCCGAAAGCAGCAGCAGTGAGGGGATGGGTGCCCACTGCGCGTTGGAGTCGCGGTCGGAAATGATGATGTAGCCGACGCCGCGGTTCACCGCCGCTGAGACCTGCTCGCACAGAGTGCGGATGCGCTGGCGGAACTCTTCTTCGGTGGAACCCACCCGGAAGAGTCCCCGAATGCGCAGTGTGGCCTTCTGCCCGTCGTCGTTGCGGACATTGGCAATTTTGGCCAGCTGGTCATTGTTGAGCACAGGGAAGTCCAGGGCGATCTGCTGAGTCTTGACCTGGGAGGTGGCCAGCAGGTTGCCCTTGGGCCCAATATGCAGCCCCAGGGAGGTCACCAGTTCTTCGCGGATGGCATCCAGCGGCGGATTGGTGACCTGCGCGAAGGTCTGGACGAAGTAGTCGAAGAGCAGCCGTGGGCGCTCGGCAAGCACAGCAATGGGGGTATCGGTGCCCATAGCGCCAAGTGGTTCGGCGCCAGTGGCAGCCATGGGGCCCACCAGGGTTTTCAGTTCCTCATGGGTGTAGCCGAAGGTCTGCTGGCGCAGCCGGACAGAGCCGGAGGGGTGGCGTACATGCAGCCGCTCCGGGAGGTCCTCGAGGCGGACCAGATTGTCCTTGACCCAGTCCTGCCAGGGCTCCTTGGAGGCGAAGTCTGCCTTGATTTCATCGTCTTCGATGATGCGGCCCTCTGCGGTGTCGCACAGGAACATCATGCCGGGGGCCACTCGGCCCTTGCGAACCACCTTGGAGTGTTCCACCTCCACCACGCCGACTTCGGAGGAGAGGATGACCAGGCCATCGTCGGTGACCCAGTAGCGGGCCGGACGCAGCCCGTTGCGGTCCAGCACGGCACCCAGCTGCGTGCCGTCGGTGAAGGCCATAGCCGCCGGACCGTCCCAGGCCTCCATGAACATTGCGTGGTACTCGTAGAAGGCCCGCAGGTTCGGGTCCATCGTCTTATTGTTCTCCCAGGCTTCCGGGATCATCATGCGCATCGCCTGGGCCAGCGGACGGCCGGCGAGCATCAGCAGCTCTGCGGCCTCATCGAAGCTGGTGGAGTCGCTGGCGCCCGGGGTGCAGATGGGGAACAGGTACTCAGGGTCATCGCCGAGAACCTCCCCGGCCATCACGGCCTGCCGGGCACGCATCCAGTTGCGGTTGCCCTTGACGGTGTTGATCTCGCCGTTGTGGGCAATATGACGCAGCGGCTGAGCCAACGGCCAGGAGGGGAAAGTATTGGTGGAGAACCGCGAGTGCACGATCGCCAGTGTGGACTTATAGCGCTCATCGGCCAGATCCGGATAGAAGGGCTCCAACTGAGCGGTGGTCAGCATGCCCTTATAGGTGATGGTCCGGCTGGAGAGCGAGGGGAAATAGATGCCCAGCCGCACCTGAGCGCGCTTGCGCAGCCTCCAGGCACGCTGATCCAGATTCCCCGGTGCTGACTCCTGGAACTCCGCGGAATCCTGGTCCGCCATTGCGAGGAATACCTGCTTGAAGAAGGGCATCGCGTCACGGGCCAGGCTGCCGATCATGGAGGAATCCACCGGGACATCACGCCAGCCCAGCACCTGGAGCCCCTGATCCGCGGCCATCTCCTCGAAAGCGGCGACCATGTCAGCACGCTCGGTGTCTTCCTTCGGGAGGAAGGCGGTGCCGGCTGCGTACTGTCCCTTAGCGGGGAGCTCGAACTCGGTGACCGCACGGAAGAACTCATCCGGAATCTGAGTGAGGATACCTGCCCCATCACCGGTGCCGACATCTCCGCCGACGGCGCCGCGGTGCTCCACATTGCGCAGCGCTACGAGTGCGTGGTCAACAATGTCATGCCCTGGCTCACCGCGCAGTGTGGCCACTGCGGCCATGCCGCAGTTCTCGTGCTCATTGGCAGGATCGTAGAGGCCGGCCTTCTCAGGGAAAGCGGCGAAGCGCTGGTACGGGCTGATGACCTGATCAGCGGACATAGCGGTGTTCCTTCCTCCGCAGCGGGCATTGGAAAGGCCAGGGGTGCTCCCCTGCCTATGGGACGCCGCGCTGTGCTTCACACAGGCGGCATCACAGTGGCGCTTCGGGTGGGCGCTTCAAAGCGAGAGCCAGAATTTGGGTGCGATTCTGTGGGCACGCTTAGGTGGACACCCTTCATCGGGTGATCAGGTCTATCTTGCGCGCGAGCGTGACCTGAGGCAAATAGAACGGCTCAGGTCTCAGTGCGTGGACGTGTGGATTCCTCCGGAGTCTCCACCGCCTCGGCACTGTCAGCCTGGTCCGCTGCACTCTCCTCCGAAGCCTCCACCGCGACGTCGCCCGCGCCAGTACGCGCTTCAGAGTCAGGACGGTAGATTTCCAGCTCTTCTGCCAGGGCCTCCGGGGTGCGCGGGCGACGGGCCCACAGGTAGAGCAGCACTGCAATAGCCACCACGAAGATCACGAACATGATGATCTGGTTCAGTCGCCAGTCAAGACCCAGCAGCTCCCGCAGCGGGTACTGGGTGGATTTGGTGGGCTCATCAATGCGCAGCGACTCGATCCAGAACCGGCCCAGCGCGTAGTAGGCCACATAGGTCCAGGTCAGCAGTCCCTGCTTGAACTGGAAGCGTCGGAAGAGCCACAGCAGCGCCACAAAGCCCAGCAGGTTCCAGATGGATTCGTAGAGGAAGGTGGGGTGGAACAGCGTGCTTTCAGAGGTGTTTAGCGGTGCCTGGCTGGCCTGCTCCAGGTCGATCCGCAGACCCCAGGGGAGCTCAGTGGTGCGACCGAAGAGCTCCTGGTTGAACCAGTTGCCCCAGCGCCCTATCGCCTGAGCCAGAATCACACCGGGCACCACCGCATCAGCCAGTGCACCGAATTTCATGCCGTAGCGGCGGCAGGCGATCCAGATGCCCAAGGAACCAGCGGCCACTGCGCCGATAATGCTCAGGCCGCCCTCCCACACGCGCAGTGCCCGCAGCACATCTCCACCTTCGCCGAAGTAGGCATCCGGGGAGCTGATCACGTGGTAGATCCGCGCACCGATGATGCCCAGGATCACTGCCCAGGCGGTTGCGGAGAAGACGTCGTCGCCATTGCCCCCGCGGGACTTCCACAGGCGGGTGGCCACGACGACGGCGAGGATACCGCCGAGGATGATCACCAGGGTGTAGAAGTTCAGGAAGAACGGACCGGGCAGGTCGATGCCGCGTGCAGGCGGCGGCGGGAAGCCAGCAAGGATCATGAGGGCAACCTATCAGCTATCTGGTGTGTGGTTCAGGGCCGGCCGGAGAGCTCGGCGGCCAGTCGGCCCACGGCAGCCGCGCCGCCGTCGCGCAGTGCTGCCACCAACGCGGTTCCCACGATCACGCCATCAGCGTAGGCGCCGATTTCTTCGACGTGGGCGCGGGTGGAGACTCCGAGGCCGACACATACTCGTTCAGCTCCGGCGCCCTTGGCGGCTTTCACCACTGACTCGGCGACGTCGGAGACAGTGTCCCGGGTTCCGGTGACGCCCATCAGCGAGACCCCGTAGACGAAGCCGCGGGAAAGCTCGGCGATCCGGGCCACCCGCTGCGGGGTGGAGGTGGGGGCGGAGAGGAATACCCGGTCCAGACCGTACTTCTCGGTGGCGGCGATCCAGTCATCGGCCTCGTCTGGGATCAAGTCCGGAGTGATCGCGCCTGCACCACCGGCGGCTGCCAGGCGACGCGCGAACTCCTCGGCTCCCATGCGGTCGATGATGTTGTAGTAGGTCATCACCAGTACTGCGGCACCGGTGGCATCGGTGACGGCTTTGACGATGTCGAAAACCTCATCGATCCGGAAACCGCGCTGCAGTACCGCGGTGGTGGCCTGCTGGATCACCGGACCGTCCATCACCGGATCCGAGTACGGGATCCCGATCTCCAGGACGTCGGCTCCGTTCTCCACCAGGGCAATCGCGGCGGCGATGGAGGTGTCCTTATCCGGGTAGCCGGCGGGCAGGTAACCGATGAAGGCGGACCGACCCTGGGCTTTGGCGGCGTCGATGGCTGCTGCGGTCTTGCTCATGATGTGCTCATCTCCAGGCTGCGGCTGCGTCGGGGCTTCTTGCTCGCTCAACTCTGCACTCCCGTCTCGGGCGCCTGACCGGCGTTCTCGTCCTCATCCCCCGCCACGGTCCGGGCAGGGTCGTTCTCCTGCCCGGGCAGCAGCTTGAACCACTCAGCGGCGGTGGCCACATCTTTATCCCCACGCCCGGAGAGGCTGACGATGATAATGCGGTCCTCCCCTTCAGCGCCCCAGCTGCGCGCCAGCCGGGTGGCCCCGGCAAGTGCGTGGGCGGATTCGATGGCCGGAATGATGCCCTCAGTGCGGCAGAGCCGTTCAAAGGCGTTCATGCACTCGGCATCAGTCACCGGCTCATAGCTGACTCGCCCGGCGTCGGCCAGGTAGGCATGCTCCGGGCCAACGGAGGGGTAGTCCAGACCCGCGGAGATCGAGTGAGAGTCAACGGTCTGGCCGTCTTCGTCCTGCATCAGGTAGCTGCGGGCACCGTGTAGCACTCCGGAGCGTCCCAGGGTGATGGCCGAGGCATGGCGCCCGGACTCCAGACCCTCACCGCCTGCTTCAAAACCGTAGAGAGCAACATCTTCATCATCGAGGAAGGCATGGAATATACCCAGTGCGTTGGAGCCGCCACCTACGCAGGCAACGACGGCGTCGGGCAGTCGTCCTTCCTGCTGGAGGATCTGGGCGCGAGCCTCCTCACCGATGACCTGGTGGAACCAGCGCACCATTTCCGGGAAGGGATGCGGTCCGGCCACGGTGCCCAGGACATAGTGGGTGTTCTCCACGGTGGCCACCCAGTCACGCAGGGCCTCGTTGATCGCGTCCTTCAGTGTCTTAGCGCCGTGCTCCACCGGCACCACATCTGCACCGAGCAGCCGCATCCGGGCCACGTTGAGGGCCTGGCGGCGAGTGTCCTCAGCACCCATGTAGACCACGCACTCCATGCCCATCAGGGCCGCGGCGGTGGCGGTGGCTACACCGTGTTGGCCGGCTCCGGTTTCGGCGATCAGCCGGGTCTTGCCCAGACGCTTAGCAATCAGCGCCTGCCCGAGCACATTGTTGATCTTGTGCGATCCGGTGTGGTTGAGGTCTTCGCGCTTCAGGAAGATCCGTGCGTTGCCGGCCTCCGCGGCGAAGCGCGGGACCTCTGTGAGCAGGCTGGGCCGGCCAGTGTAATCCCGGCAGAGCCGCTGGAACTCGTCCACAAACTCCGGGTCAGCTTTGGCCTCACGAAAGACACGCTCGACCTCGTCGAGGGCGGCGACCAGGGATTCCGGCATCCAGCGCCCGCCGTAGTCACCGAAGTAGGGGCCCTCCGCTTCGCGGAACTGGTTCTGAGTCATCGCTCTCCTCATGAGGGTGGGTCACCAACGGCCGGCTGCGCGTCCGTTGAAATTTAGTCTGCGTCGGCAGCCAGTGAGGCTTGCCGGAAATCGCGCACGGCAGTGGTGGGATCGCCGTGTTTGACCAGGGCCTCCCCCACCAGCACCGCATCGGCACCTTGACGGGCGTAGTCCAGAACCACACCCGGGCCGTCCACACCGGATTCAGCAATTCTGATGACATCCTGTGGCAGGTGCCGCGCCATGGCCGAGTAGTGGGCGACGTCGACCTCCAGGGTCTTCAGGTTGCGCACGTTGACGCCCACGATTTTTGCACCGAGCGCCTTGGCGCGTTCGATCTCATCCTCAGTGTGGGCTTCAACCAGGGCATTCATGCCCAGATCGTGAGTCAGCTGCAAGAAACTCTTCAGTTGGACGTCATCCAAAGCCGCCACGATCAGCAGCACCAGGTCAGCACCGTAGGCACGCGCCTCGTAGAACTGGTACTCATCGACCATGAAATCCTTGCGAAGCACCGGAATATCTACAGCAGCCCGGACCGCGGCAAGGTCATCTAGGCTGCCGCGGAAGCGACGCTGCTCAGTGAGCACAGAAATGACGCTGGCGCCACCGGCCTGGTAGGCCGAAGCCAGGGCAGCGGGGTCCGGGATCTCTGCGAGCGCGCCTTTGGACGGTGAGGAGCGTTTGACCTCGGCGATAACGCGCACGCCCTGGGCGTCGTCTCGCCCTCCAGCAAGTGCGGCGTATGCATCAAGGGCCGGCGCTGCAGCCTGAGCCTGCTGAATCAGCTGATCCAGCGGCACCTGGGCCTGACGCTGAGCGAGATCTTCGCGGACCCCCTCAATGATGGAATCAAGGACTGTGGTCATCGAGGATTCGGCTTTTAGCTGCGACCCGACTCGGGGCGACGCTTGTCTGCGCCGCCTTCGGTGTGGTCAGGAATGGCCGGACCAGCGTGCTCGCGGGGGTCAGCGCCCTGGTTGAGCACCGATTTGGAGTCCATCTCCACGCCGTAGCCCATCTTCTTCAGGACCACGCCGAGGATGACGGCCACTGGGACCAGGCCCGCACCGATCCAGGCGAATAGCCAAATCTCGGTGACGAAGCCGATACCGGCAACGATGGCGGCCACGATGATGGTGAGGGAGAGTGCCCAGGCGGCAGGAGTGGAGCCGTGACCGATGTGGTCGTAGTGGATGAACTCGTCGCTGGCGCTGGGCTGCTGCTCGACGTCGCGCACCTTGGTCTGGCTGGTGGCCATCTGGGTTGTCCTCTCCTGAAAAAACTACGGGGGTGTTGCCTGGCTCCAATTGTGCCAGATTTCTACTACACGGCGTCGAAGTCAGTCTTCGGCAGCGCCGCCAGGACGGGGCCGGCATCGATCTGCCCTGGAGTCTGCCTCTGCAGCCACGCCACGCCCAGCACACGCTGCAGGGCGGCGTTGACCGGGGTGGGGACGGCATGCAGCCGACCCAGCTGGACGATCTCACCGTTGAGGTAGTCCACCTCAGGACTGGCGCCGCGGGCGTAGCTCTGCCACGTGGACTGTTGCCCCGGTTGATAGCCGGAGGACGAATCCACCTGGAACAGGGACATATCTTCGGTGCGCTCGGAGTTCTCTGCCACCGGGATAGCCGCCGCGGACAGTGTTTCCTTGGCTTCATGGACCAGGGCATGCCCCAACTGCTGAGAGTGCTCTTTGCTGAGATCCAGCAGTTCCAGGCCGTTCTTCACGCTGTGCAGCAGCTTCAGGGCCTTCCACCGGATGACGTTCTCATCCAACTGCACCAGCCAGTCGATCTCGCGCAGATGCTCGGCGATCTCTTGGGCTGTCTCATCCAGGCCCCGTGGTGCGCGGCCCATCACGAAGCTGGCGATCTTGGGCGCGGCGCCGGAGATGACCTCACCAGTAGTTGTGTAGCTGGCAGGAATCAGGATTGAGCCGCCATAGACGTGTGCAAAGTAGCGCAGCAGTATGGGCTCGCTTGCCATACCGTTCTGCAAGGTAAGGACGGGGAGCTCAGAGGCGGTGCTGCCGCCTTCCACCGGCTGCCAGGCCAACTGCTCAGCAACCTGCGCCACATGCTGGGTCTTAGTAGCGATGACCAGAACATCACCAGCACGCAGCTGCGCGTTCGCAATGCCATCGCAGGTGGAGAGCTGAACCTGACGAACGCCCTCGGGCCGGCGGTACTTCAGTCCATGCTCGGTCAGGTGACGGATCTGCTCACCGCGGCCGACCAGCAGGTGCGGTCGATCCCGAAGTGCTAACTCCGCTGCGGTGCCAGCACCGACCGCACCGGCACCAATAATCACGATTCGCCCAATATTCACTGCTGTCTCTCTTCCGTGGGGTCTTCTCCCTGGGAGAGCCCATCCCAGAGGTCAAATTCATCGGGTTCAGCGTCATCGACCGAAGCGGTGCGGCTGTACTTCTTGGAGCTGCGCTTATCAGTCCAGCGGTGGGAGAAGAGCAGAACAAGCAGAGCACCCAGCAGGACCAGCACCGCCCCTGCCACGCCCAACCAAGGACCGGCACCGAGTTCGTAGCTGCCTGCTGTCGTGGTGAGGCCAGTGGCCTCACCCACGGCCACCGCAGCGGCCGAAGCCGGATCAGCCACTGCATGGAGGGTGTCAAAAAGCGCCGCGGCCGCGGCGGCGCTGAGCAGCAGCGCAATAATCCAGCGGCCTGCCCGCCGGGCGATGGTCAGGGTCAGCGCACCGGCCAGGGCGACCAGCCCCATGGCGGTGACGATATCGGAGGCCTGAGAACCGGGGACCTCAATGCTCTGCACCGAGGCGGTCTCACCCAGCTGCTCGGCGGTCACCCACGTCATGGTCACCGAGATCAGCATGAGTGCGGCACCGGCCAGAGCCAGCAGCACGGCATTGCGACGGTTGCTCATCAGCGGGCACTCCCCCGCCGGTCTGCGGCGCGGCCAGGCTGGGCCTCATCATCCCAGCTCTGCGAGAACAGCAGCACAGCCAGTGAACCGACCAACAGCGCGAGGCTGCCGACAAGGCCGGCCCACAGCGCACCGCCGGTGCTATATTCCGCTTCCACCGCACCGTTGACAGCAGAGGCTGCCGACGCTGCGGCTACCGGATCCACCATCGCCAGGATCACTGCGATGCCAGCGATGATGCCGCCACCGAGCAGCACCGCGCCCAGGGCACCCCGGAACCAGCCGCGGAAGAGCGTGATCAGCACACCTGCCACCACCGCCAGCATCCCGATAGTACGCACGATAGGCGCCATGGCAGCACCGCTGAGCTCAACCGGCTGAACCCCCGGGGCGTCAACTGCGACCCAGGTCAGAGCGGTGGAGATCAGCAGCAGGATCGCACCGGCCTGAATGAGCAGAACCGTGTTGCGACGCTGGAAGAAGTACGCAAGATGTCCCATTAGGACTGAAACCTATCAGCGCTAGTCCCGGCGGCGGGGGAACCCCGCTCGCCTCTCGGCCGCCTATCGTCGGCCTTCACACCTGAAGCGCTAGTCCCGGCGGCGGGGAAACCCGTCTGGTCCGGAACATTCTGCAGCCGGGCTGCAGCCAGCACAGCGCGCAGCGGAGCAGCGGCCTTATTCACCGTCTCCTGGCGCTCGGCGTCGTCGTCAGAATCCGCTACGATTCCGCCTCCGGACTGGACATAGGCGCGCCCATCCTTCAACACAGCAGAACGGATGGCGATGGCCGCGTCCATTCGCCCGGACAGGTCAAAGTAGCCGACCACTCCCCCGTAGATGCCGCGACGGGTGGGCTCCCACTCATCAAGCAGCTGCAGCGCCCTTGGCTTGGGCGCCCCGGAGAGCGTGCCGGCTGGGAACGTCGCGGCCAGCACATCGTAGGCCGACGACGACGGCGCAACAGTTCCCTGGACATGGCTGGTCAGGTGCATCACGTGGCTGAAGTGCTCCACCGCCATGAAGCGGGTGACCTCCACCGAACCGGGCACGCATACCTTCGCCAGATCATTGCGCGCCAGGTCCACCAGCATGATGTGCTCCGCGCGTTCCTTCTCATCAGCCAGCAGGTCCTCGGCCAGCTCCCTATCCTCCGCCGGCGTGGCACCGCGGGGTCGGGTGCCGGCAATCGGATGCGATACGGCGACTCGCTCGCCGCCGGTGGTCTCCTCCACGGTGACGAGTGCTTCCGGAGAGGCACCGACCAACTGGTATGGCTCACCATCTGGGGTCTGGAAGTGCATCAGGTACATATACGGGCTGGGGTTGAGCAGCCGCAGCATCCGATACACCGCCAGGGCGTCCACATTGGTGGCCACCTCGAACCGGCGGGAGACGACGATCTGAAAGACCTCGCCGTCGATGATCGCTTGCTTAGCCTTGCCCAGAGTCGCAAGGTACTCGTCCTGATCCCAGGTGTGAATGACCTTCTCCTGGAGATCCTGCTCCACCTGCTCGCCCCAGGATTCCTGGGCGAGCGCGAGCCCGGGCTGGACCGGCGCCGCCAGCTGAGTGCGCATAGTCTCCAGACGGGCCACGGCGTCGGCATAGGCTTCAGCGGCCCCGGTCTCGCGGCCGTCGCGGTTGATGGCGTTAGCGATGAGGGTCACTGTGCCATCGCGGTTATCGTGGACGGCTAGGTCTGAGACCAGGTTCATGGCCATCTCGGGCAGGCCCAGGTCATCGGCAGGAGGGTTCGGCAGCTTCTCCCAGTGCCGCACCACATCCCAGCCGGCGTAGCCAACCAGGCCGGAGGACAGATGAGGCAGCTCCTCGGTGAAAGCGCGGCCTGTGGCCGAACCCTCCGTGAGGAAGTTCAAGGTCTCGCGCAGCACCTCAGCGGTGGTTCCTTCAGTGGGAGCCCCGGCTGGCGGCTGGCCGATCCAGTGCGCACGGCCGTCCTGTTCAGAAAGTGTGGCCAGGGAGTTCACCCCGATAAAACTGTGCCGGTCCCAGGCCGCACCGGGGGCCGCCGATTCCATCAGGAAGCTGCCCGGCCGCGCGGTTCCGTCAGCCTCAGTAGCCAGTGCCCGGTAGATGCTCAACGGGGTGTGACTATCGGCCAGCATTCGCATGGACACGGGAATGACCCGGTGGTCTTTGGCCAGACTCAAGAACTGGTCCTGGGCGGGGATGACGACGCCGAGCTGGTGCATCACAGGTTGTTTCCTTCCGCTGAGTTCTCCAGCATGATCTCGCGGTCGGTGAAGCAGCTTTCGGAACCGGTGTGGCAGGCTGGACCGCGCTGTTCCACCTGTAGGAGGACCGTGTCGCCGTCGCAGTCCAGGTGCACCGAGCGCACAGTCTGGGTGTGTCCGCTGGTTTCGCCTTTGACCCAGAGTTCCTGGCGCGAACGTGACCAGTAGGTGCCCCGCTGAGTGGCCAGTGTGGCAGCCAGCGCCTCGGCGTTCATCCACGCCATCATCAGCACCACACCGCTGGAAACATCCTGGGCGATAGCCGGAACAAGTCCGGCCTCGTTGAAGCTCACCTGCTGGGCGAGGTCCTGGGGAAGCTGATAGCTGCTCATGACTGCGGCACTTTCATCGGTTTCTGCACTCACCGCACGGGGTACCCTGCGGCGCGGATAGCGTCCTTGACCTGGGCGATCATGTCGTCTGGTCCAAAGTGGAACATCGATGCCGCCAGTACTGCATCGGCGCCGGCAGCAATAGCCGGTGGGAAGTGCGCCGGCTCGCCAGCTCCTCCTGAGGCAATCAGCGGCACCGAAGTCACCGCACGCACTGCGGAGATCATCTCGGTATCGAAGCCCTCCTTGGTGCCGTCGGCGTCGATGCTGTTGAGCAGGATCTCTCCCACTCCGCGTTCTGAGGCCTCCCGGCACCAGTCCAGCGCGTCAATGCCGGTCCCGCGGCGTCCTCCATGGGTGGTGACTTCAAACCCCGACGGCGTATCCGGTGATCGTCGCGCATCAAGGGAGAGCACCAGCACCTGGTTGCCGAAACGGGCGACGATATCGTTGATGACCTCGGGGCGGGCCACCGCGGCCGTATTGATGGAGGCCTTATCTGCCCCGACCTTCAGCAGCCGGTCCACATCCTCCACCGCGCGCACACCACCGCCCACGGTCAGCGGGATGAATACCTCTTCAGCGGTGCGCGTGACCACATCGTAGGTGGTCTGACGTTCAGAGGAGGACGCCGTGACGTCCAGAAACGTCAGCTCATCAGCTCCGGCCTTGTTGTACCGGTGAGCCAGTTCCACAGGGTCTCCGGCGTCTCGGAGGTTCTCGAAGTTGACGCCTTTGACCACGCGGCCTGCGTCAACGTCCAAACATGGAATGACACGAACTGCCAGCGTCACGGCTGAACTCCTCTCTTCAGATCCACTCCCGCTACGCCAGATGCGCACAGCCGATAAAGGCTCGCCGTGGTCATCTCAGACTCGGCAGGCGTGGATCGTGGTCACCAGGATGGCCCGGGCGCCCAGATCGTAGAGCTCGTCCATCAGCTGGTTGGTCTTCTTCGCCGGCACCATCGAGCGCACCGCTACCCAGTTCTCATCCGCCAGCGGAGAGATCGTGGGCGATTCCAGCCCCGGAGTGATCCTGGTAGCTGCTTCTAGGTGTTCGCGGCGGATGTCGTAGTCCATCATCACGTACTGGCGCGCTACCAGGACGCCCTGGAGTCTGCGGATCAGTCGCTGGGTCTGGGTCTGCAGAGCAACAGGTGCGTGAGCGTCGTCGTCCTCACGCTCCCCGTTGCCAGAGATCAGCACCGCCTCGGACTGCAGGATCGGGCTGCCGAAGGTCTCCATACCGGCGGCTTTGAGGGTATTTCCGGTCTCCACCACATCTGCAATGGCGTCAGCCACCCCCAGCCGGACAGCCGATTCCACGGCACCGTCGAGGTGGACCACCTCCACATCGGCCACACCGCGGTCGGCGAACCACTGGCTCAGCAGACCGTCGTAGCTGGTGGCCACACGTTTACCGGCCAGGTCTTGCTCGCTGCTGAACTGTCCCTTGGGTGCGGCCAGACGGAAGGTGGAACGCCCGAAGCCCAGGCCGAGGATCTCTTCGGCGCCACCGCCGACCTCGGCGTCAAGGAACAGGTCCCGGCCGGTGATACCGAGATCGATAATGCCGCGTCCTACGTAGATGGCTACGTCTTTGGGGCGCAGGTAGAAGAACTCGACGCCGTTTTCCTCATCCACCAGGACCAGCTCTTTGCGGTCGCGGCGCTGTAAGTATCCGGCTTCGGAGAGCATGGCCATGGCGGCCTCTGACAGGGCGCCCTTATTGGGTACGGCTACGCGAAGCATGGTGTCCTTTGCGATGAACGTTTTTAGAGGAAGCGGTAGATGTCTTCGGGCTTAAGGCCCTTGGCCAGCATCATGACCTGCAGGTGGTAGAGCAGCTGGGAGATCTCCTCAGCTGCCTCATCCTGAGACTGGTATTCGGCGGCCATCCACACCTCGGCGGCTTCTTCGACGATCTTCTTACCGATCTGATGGACTCCGGCGTCCAGTGCTGCCACAGTGCCAGATCCAGCGGGGCGTTCCTCGGCTTTGCGGGCGAGTTCGGCGAAGAGTTCGTCAAAAGATTTCACGGCGTAAGCCTATGCCTTAAGCGTCCAGTTTCGCGATTTCGATGGCGGCGGCGACGGCGGCGTGAGCGGCTTCGAAGCCTTTGTCCTCCTGCGAACCGCTCAGCCCGGCCCGGGCGAGGGCCTGCTCCTCGGTATCACAGGTCAGCAGACCGAAGCCCACAGGCTTGCCGGTCTCGACCGCGATTGTGCTCAAGCCCTCGGTGGCGGCAGAGCAGACATACTCGAAGTGCGGTGTGCCACCGCGGATGACCACGCCCAGGGCGATGACGACGTCGTGGTGGTGAGCGGCATGTGCGCTGATCACCGGCAGTTCAAAGCTGCCGGGGGCGCGCAGCAGGGTGTAATCCTGGATGCCGATGCTGTGCAGGAAGCGCTCGGAGCCTGCAATAAGTCCGTTCATGACAGTGTCATGCCACCGGGAGGCCACCACTGCCACGCGCAGGGAAAGATCCTGGGCGGCTTTGGTGAGCTCGTTGAGCTCGTGCTCGTCGATATGCGGAGTTCCGGTGGAGCTCATTTCTCTCCCTGTTCCTCGTTGGTGGTGATCTGTTCGGAAGGGTACTGCGGGTTTGCAGTGGCTGTTGTGACCGCCTCGGTGAGGGTGAGGTGGTCCAGCATATGGCGCATTTTGTCCCGCTTGGTGCGCAGGTAGCGCTCGTTGTGTTCGCGGACAATGCCGGTGGAGGGCACCTGCTGGACGTTCAGCCCGGCGGCAGCCAGCACCTCCACCTTGGCGGGATTATTGGTCAGCAGCCGCAGTGTGGAGATACCGGCTCCGTGCAATACGGCAGCGGCACCGGTGAAGTCGCGCAGCTCCGCGGCGAGGCCGAGCATTTCGTTGGCCTCCACGGTATCTGCGCCCTCTTCCTGCAGCTTGTAGGCGCGCATCTTGTTGGCCAGTCCGATGCCTCGTCCCTCGTGGCCGCGCAGATAGAGCAGATGTCCGCCCTCGGCCTGAACGGTCTCAAGGGCCGCGGCCAGCTGCGTGCCGCAGTCGCAGCGGTGGGACCCGAAGACGTCTCCGGTCAGGCACTCTGAGTGCATCCGGACCAGCGGCGGTTCATGCTTTCCATTACTGCTGGAGGAGCTTCCCGGGGCGGACAGCAGGATGTGTTCGTGGCCGGTTTTCTGCTCGGTCCACACCTGGGCGTGGAAGATTCCGTAGTCGGTCGGCAGGTTGACCACCGGACCAGGTACCACGAGTTTCTGCGCCTCTTCGCGGGGCGAGTCCCAGGAGGAGAGGTAGGACTCCCGCACTGCATCCGATGTGGCTTCACCGCCGCGGTACTCAATGAGGTCAGCGATGCTGATCAGCGCCAGATGGTGTTCATCGGCGAAGTCGCGCAGGGCAGGCAGCCGCATCATGGTGCCGTCGTCGTGCACAATCTCAGCGATGACCCCGACTTCCGGGTAGCCAGCCAGCCGGCAGAGGTCTACGGCGGCCTCGGTATGCCCGTCACGCCCCAGCACTCCTTCGACGTGCGCGATGAGCGGGAACATGTGGCCGGGGCGGGTGAAGTCAGCGGCCTGGGCGCCAGCATCGGCGAGCGCTCGGGCGGTGATGGCCCGATCTGCGGCACTGATGCCGGTGCTGGCCACGGTGATCGCGTCGCAGCTGATGGTGTAGGCGGTGCCTTTGGGGTCTTCGTTCTGTGCTGTCATCGGAGGCAGCTGGAGATGCGCCGCCCGCTCGGCGGTCATGGGCACGCAGAGCACACCGGAGCTGTGCCGGATGGTCAGGGCCATCAGCTCTTCACTGGCCACCGCGGCGGGGAAGATGATGTCGCCTTCGTTCTCACGGTCGGCGTCGTCCACCACGATCACCGGGCGTCCTGCGGCCAGCTGATCCAGTGCCACTTCGATGGGATCAAGCACTGGTGCGGGGCTGGTGGGCTTGGGAACTGCCGGCAGGGTGTCGGAAGCGGCGCTGTCAGCGGGCTCAGCTTCTGCCGCCTGTGAGACCTCGAGTTCGCCCTGGAAGGTCAGCATGCGCCGGGTGTACTTAGCCAACACATCCACTTCGATATTGACGTTGCTGCCCGCTGCAAGGCCCCCGAGGGTGGTCTCGGACAGGGTGGTGGGAATCAGGCCCACCTCGAACCAGTGGCCGCCGGTTTTGTCTGCGCCGGTGGCGGTGATGGTCAGGGAGACCCCGTCGATAGCGATGGAGCCTTTCTCCGCGATGTAGAGGGCGAGATCCGCGGGCACGCCGAAACGGTAACGGCCATCGTTGAGGTCCTTCTCCAGCAGTTCACCGATGCCGTCCACATGCCCTTGGACCACATGGCCGTCCAGGCGTGCACCGGCTGGCAGGCAGCGCTCAAGGTTCACTCGGTCTCCTGTGCTGACCTGGGAGAAAGTGGTCCGCTTCAGGGTTTCGGGGATGAGCTCGACGGCGATGACCTCACCTTCGATACTCACAGCGGAGACGCAGACCCCGTTGACAGCGATGGATCCGCCCAGGCCCAGCCCCTCGGTGTGCCCCGGCGCCTGCAGCACCAGGCGTTCCACTCCCTTAGCGGGGTCGGGGGTGCGCTCAAGCACCTGACCGGTGCCGGTCACGATTCCGGTGAACATGCGTCTCCTTCTGGTTCGGGCTTGAGGTGGATGCACACATCTGAGTCCATGGTGCTGACGGCTCCGCCGTCGGTGGGGTCGAGGGCGAATCGTCGGGCCTGGGCCAGCGTGGTGACTCCGATATCTCCAAGGGAGCTGCGGCCAACACCGAGCAGCATCGGCGCCACATAGGCAAAGACTTCGTCCACCAGGTCAGCGGCGAAGAACGCCGATAGAACGCTCTGGCCGCCTTCGACCAGCACATGTTTGACCGGGTAGCCCCCGTGGGTGGTTCCGGCCAGGGTGCGAAGCGCCTCCAAGGGGTCGCGGGTCCGCAGCTGAATCCAGCCGTCCCCCTCGGGCTGGTGCTGTTTCAGGATGGCGTCTTCGGGAATGTCCCTCAGGCCCATCACGCAGCGCAGCGGCTGGGAGTCAGCCAGCTCGCCGTCGTCGTTACGTGCGGTCAGCCGGGGGTTATCGATATGCGCGGTGTTGGTGCCGACCAGGATGGCGTCCACACGCTGGCGGATCCGGTGGGTGTGGCGGCGGGAGGGTTCGGAGGTGATCCACTGGCTGGTGCCGTCGGCGGCGGCGATCTTGGCATCCAGTGTCTGGGCTAAGTGAACGGTGACGAAGGGCCGCTGCTGGGTTTGTGCGAGGTTCCAGCGATGGTTCAGCTTGGTGGCTTCTGCTTCAAGAACACCGGTGACGACGTCGAGGCCGCGCCCCACCAGCAGCGCCGCGCCTCCGCCGTTGGCGCTGGGATCTGCGGCTGCAGTGACAACGCGTGGCACACCAGCTTCCTGGATGAGGTCGGTGCAGGCGGGCTGGCGCCCCCGGTGCCGGCAGGGCTCGAGGGTGGTGTAGAGGGTGGTGCGTGAAAAATCAGTGACACCGGCTGAGTGTGCAGCGCGAAGCGCATCGCGCTCGGCGTGGAAAGTGCCGGCTCCGCGGTGGTGGCCAGTGGACAGAATAGTGCCGTCCTCGTCTGTGAGCACCGCCCCGACAAGGGGGTTTGCTCCACGGGGACCGAGCTGCGCGGCCTCGAGGGCACGACGCATGGGGCCGTTGTCGGCATCAGCCGTAGGCATTAAGCGTTCTCCTTCTGTGCCACTCCCATCCAGACTGTGACTGTCGGTGCTGGAATTTCACCAGCTCAGCCTCCTGAAGGAGGGTCGCGGACTCTGACCGCCGGTTCGGACTTTCACCGATCCCGTAAGCACGTGCGGACTATCTTGCCATAGACACAACAAAGCCCCGGAATCAGTTGATTCCGAGGCTTCATCGTTGTTCATCAGAGCGGATGACGAGATTCGAACTCGCGACCCTCACCATGGCAAGGTGATGCTCTAGCCAGCTGAGCTACATCCGCATCAGATCCATACTACTGGATCCGTGCGCGATACTGGGATCGAACCAGTGACCTCTTCCGTGTCAGGGAAGCGCGCTACCGCTGCGCCAATCGCGCTTATTCAGCTATTGCTTGTCAGGGACTGCTCCCTGACTTGCGAGGTGGGGACGGGAATCGAACCCGCGTATACGGCTTTGCAGGCCGCTGCCTCACCACTCGGCCACCCCACCAGGGTTCTACCGGGCTCAGTGTCCCTTCCTGCGAGCGGATGACGAGATTCGAACTCGCGACCCTCACCATGGCAAGGTGATGCTCTAGCCAGCTGAGCTACATCCGCATTTCGTCGGCGCTTTTTGGGCGTTTCGACGACATGAAACTCTAACCTACATGTCACCTGAGAGTCCAATCGGCGGGCTGAGCCCCGGATTCACAAGGATGTCCGAGGCTCGTGTCAGACTGGATTTCTTATGACGGATCCACGACTTGCCCACGCCACTGAGTTCGGCCGGATGTACTCGCGTTCGCTCTCATCTGCCCCCGAAGTTCCCTCCATCACCACGGTGATCGCCCAGGAGGCGAAGGATATGACCGGGTGGGCGGGGCATATGGCCGCCACAGAGCTGGTGAATGATCCACGACTGCCGGGTGCAGTGGGTTCTGCGCCGACTCTTCGCGGATTGGCGAGGGAGGCGTCCTCGGCGGCGGAGCGCTTCCGGGACGCGGCGGCCGCGCGCGGGGACCGTGTCCATGCCTATGCTGAGCAGGTTTCTCTTGCAGCACTGGGCGCGCCGGGAGCGGATCCCGACGGCGCCCGGCGGGTTCTGGCTGAGCACGGTGATGCGCGTTTCGCCGATCGGTTTGATGAGTGGTGGCAGCTCTATGGGGTGCGCCCGATTGCGGCGGAGACCACTGTGTGGAATCACACAGTGGGTTATGCCGGGACGTTGGATCTGGTGGCGGAGATCGGCGGACGGCTGTGTTTGATCGATTTCAAGACGAAGGGGCTGACTCGCGACGGGCGGGCTAAGCCGCTGAGCGAGTCGGTGGTGATGCAGTTGGTGGCCGGGTTGCGGGCTGAAGAGATGCTGGTGGATCCGGTGGCGGGAACGTGGTCCCCCTGGGCTTACGGGCAGGGGGCCGGCGGTGAGGACGCGATGCTTCTTGCGGTGGCGATTTCTGAGGCTGAGGTAGTGCCGGTGCAGGCTAGCCCCGGTGGGCTGCGGGCGCACTGGCGTAAGTTCTGGGCATTGCGGCAGGTGTGGGAGCACTCTCGGGCAGTGACGGAGACCGGCCGCGCGTTGCGGCCGATTGGCCCGCCGCCGGCTGGCGCTGGGGTTGGTGCAGTGACGCCCCCTGCCCAGGCCTCTGGTGATATGCAGCTGGCGGGACCTGGTGCAGATACCGATAGTGGAGCGCGCCGGGCGGACCGGTGGCCGGGACTGTGAGTGGAGCCGTGAACGGAGTAGCGAATGGAGTAGCGAACGGGGCCGTGAGTCAGCGGCCGAGCCAGTTCCCGTCCTCGTCGTAGCGGTCCTGGTAGATGGCCGGAGGTCGGTCCCCGGGTTCGATGGTGAACGGCCCGTTGCAGCCGTAGTCGGCGGCGTCGCGACAGGCCCCGGAGACCAGGCGCTGGCTGGTGCGCCAGATGTCAGCCTCACCGGGTGAGGCCGCTGCGGTGGTACTGCCGGGGATGGCAATCCAGCCGGAGTCCTCGACTTGGAACTCCCCGATGAATCTGGTGGTGACTTGGACAGGGTAGACGCCGGTGGATGAGTAGATGTGACTGGTGGGAGTCTCGGCGTCGGTGAGGTTGATGCTGTTGTTTGTCTCTGCGAAGTGTGCGGCAGATTCCCCTGCACGGCTGGTGGTTCGAACGGTGCCGTCGCCGTAGTCGAAGGTGTACTCCACGGGGATAGCGCGGATCTGCACTGTGTGACCCAGGAGCTCTTCGGTGAGCGTCTGTGTTTCTACATCGGCAAAGACATTCGTGTGACGGTTGATGTACCCGAATCCCTGAAGCTGCTCTTCAAAGGCGACGCGACCGCCATCGATCGGCAAGCGGGAGAACTCGTCAACGACGGTTGTGTAGACCAGTTCATGAGCCGGAATCTCCTCAGCAACTTCGGTTTGATCAGGGGCAGGCGGGGCCACCGCAAGCTCGACAGGTTCTTCGTCGGTAGACGGACATTCCGCAGGCCCACCCGCTGCCAAGCCTCCGATGAGGAACCCCACAGGGCAGTCTCGCGGTAGAAGATCCCAACAGGAAGGGTCGGATGCGCCGCTGTTTGTGCAAAAGTTACGGTTGGAGAGGAGTCCTGAGAGCCTGTCCCCCGGAGTATTTTCATTGTGAGGGATGCTTCGATTTTCCAATGAGCCCGTAGAGCGACTTGGATGCTCTATTTGCCGGACTCGTTCGCCACCACTTTCTCCTGTCGACCCTGGCTCCCGCTCCACGCTGCGCGGGTAGCGCCTCACGGATTCGACATCAGTGCTTGACCAGACTTCCGCCGCGTCATCCCTCCAGCTACCCGAGAACCGCTCGGCTTCGCCATTATGACTCTCGCTGCCGAACGCGGGGACAGTTGGCGACCAAATAAGTGCCACTGACAGAACAACACCTGTGACGAAATGCGAAGAATCCACGGCTCACTCCTCTCCACCAGGAGCAGTCTCCTCATCTGAGCCTAAGAATGCCAGCTCACCGACCTTCCAGGAACCCTCTTCGAACACGAGCAGCGAGTGCCACGCCCCTTCTCCAGCGCCCGCCTCTTCGAATGCCAGTTCGCCGTCCCAATAACCTTCATAGTCGTTCTCAATTACACGAAACACGGCCTCCGCTTGATCGGTTAGACCGTCCCATTCCATCGGGCGCACCCAGACACCTACAAACTCGTCCGGCTCTTGAACAAACCAGCCCCTTTCGTACATTCCGTCAATATTGTCAATTTGCGATTCGCAGACTCTGCACTCGCTGCTAGAAGCGCCCTCCAGAGGTTCCGTGTCCCCAGTGTTTCGCGAGTATGCCCGCACCTCCACCCAGTGCCGCAGAGCCGCCTCTGCCCCCTCTTCGGTGGGGTCGTATATCTCATCGGGCGGATCGGGAACAGGCCAGTTCTGGGCTGGCCCTTCGGAGGATGCGGGTACCGGCGTGGTGTCATCGCCATCGTTCACTTCCGAATCTTCGGCTGCAGGATCACTGCTGGCGGCTCCCTGACCATCTCCCTCCGCCGCTTCCCTAGCACTAACCTCGGCCTGAGATGCGGCCTCGGGATTCTCACTGCCATCAGCACAAAGGTGTGGGGCGTTCTGCATCGGCTCGCAGCCTTCCGCGCCATCCGCACCTGAGCACGCGCTCAGGACGAGAAGCCCGATCATTCCGAGCCCGGCGCCGCCACGCCCCGGTGAACGGCGAAACCACGACCCGTGTCGGCCTCTGCCCTTCGACCTTTCGGCAGCCGCAACCTTGTTCTGCACCCATGTCCCGTCAACCATTTGCCGATACACCCGTTCCGCAAACCGTCTGGCACGGTCTGCCCACCATCTGCTCCTCGGGGGCACCAACAGCTCCGCCCCTACCGTCCGCTCCCCACGGTAATAAGCCCTGCTCCTTGTGACCAGGGTCAAATCCCGCCTGTGGATAAAAGCTACGACCGTGCATAGGTCGCCCGTCAGGGGAGTGAGACCGCTGACCTGGGGCTAAACGCAATCAAACTGCCAGGACGGAAACCGGACCAGACTATTCGAATCTTTCTTCTATGAACCCTTGTCAGACCACTGGATTAGAACATATAATCGAATCATGGACACGAAACTAGCTCAGTCGCTGCGGCACGCGGACCTGCGTGTCGGCCAGAACAGCGTGTCCGACCAGGCCTGCCCCTCTTCGGCACAACCATCTGCTCCAACCGAGCTATGGGAGGCCGAAATGACCGTAAGACGTGCTGAAGCCCACCAGGTCTCAATACTCGTCGACTATGTCCAGGCCTTCTGCCGGACTCGCGCCGATGAACGCGAGCGGCGCTACCAGGACTTCATAAGCCTTGGGATGGACCAGAGTGCCAGCGCCTTGAAGAAACAAGAGCATCGCGAAGCTAGAACTGATGAATCCGCCGCACTCCTCTACGCAGCCCGGGCAATGCGCACCTCTGAGTACCGCGCCTCAGCGCTCTTCAGCGCTTCCTCCCACGCCAGAACAGCCCTCCCCAACGTCTGGCAAGCGTTCCTTTCAGGAAAAATCACCAGCACCGCACTGAGCCGTATTTCCCGGACCAGCCGTGACAGGCTCTGCGACAAGTCATCCCGCGCCGACCTCGATGCCCTAGCACCCGAATACGCAGAGCATCACCGTCCACGCGAACTGGAACGCTGGCTCACTCGGTTCACGGCCGTGGCCGAACCAGAAAATGCAGCAGACCGCTGCCAGCGGGAACTCGATCAGAGAACCGTCTCCGTTCGCCCCGCAGATGACTTCGAGAACATGTCCTGGTTCAGCGCTCTCCTACCCACCCCCACAGCGGTAGCCATTAAGCGACGCCTTGACGCAGTAGCTCGGTCGCCCCAACAACCAGTTCCCTACGACCCCATCACCGCAGCCCTGAGTGCCTCCGCTACTCGCAAAGCTCACATACGGGAGTGCATCGCCGCCTACCGCGGTCTGACTACGCCGCGGGACATCTGGACAGGAGAACCGCTGCGTGGGGGCACACCGAAAACCCCGGAGGAGCCCACCATCGTGAGCCTGCCCCCGAGCCCGGAATCGCTCACCGCCGAGTCGCTTCCCACTACCTATCACGACGGCGACACACGTACTCTGGCCCAGCGCGCGGCAGATCAGCTCAGCGCCTGGATCCTGAACGGCCGCTCCGAATCCGCGATCACCATTGACGCCCACATTGGTCTTTTGGTGGCAGAAGAAACTCTCACCGGGGAATCAAACCATCCAGCAATAAGCCGCGACCGTAGCCACACCCTGCCAGCCGAGGCTGCGCTAAACCTCATTAAGGATCCGGCAGTAGTCACCACTTGGCATGAGCTCCGCGTTACACCGCACCACCAGGACAATTTTCAACGCAAAGACCCACCTCCACTTGGGCCGTCCGCTCAGGAATATGACACGCTCTCCCACCAGTACCTCGGACGGTTCCCACCTGAACGGCTGCGCCAAGCCATCTGGTTCCGGGACGGCACATGCCAGGTACCCGGCTGTACGGTACCTGCAGAGAACTGCGATATTGACCACGTCCAGCCGCATCCTGAAGGCCCCACCCGCGGGGACAACCTCCAGGCGCTATGCCGGCGTCATCATCGGATCAAGACAGCAGGATTCGATGTTCTGATCACACAACCCGGATCTGGAATCCACCGCGCAACTGCGGAAACGCTGATACCGCGCACCGCAGAATCCCAGCACCGAATCACCAACACCGCATCAGGCTCACGCCACAGATGAGAGAATGTCCCCCATGCCTGTGCTGCCCATCCGCATGATCGGTGACCCCGTCCTGCGCACACCCTCAACGGCTGTGCCACTGAATACCGCAACCCCAGAACCCCGTATCCAGCAACTCATTCAGGATATGGAGGCCACCAACAAAGACGCCGGCGGAATCGGAATCGCAGCACCACAGGTAGGCGTCAACCTTCGCATCTTCACCTGGGACGTAGAAGGGCACCAGGGCGCAGTCATCAACCCGGAGCTCCAGCTGATGGGCGAACCAGCATTTGTCCCCCGCCAAGCACCCACTGAAGAAGACGCCATACTTCGTGAAGGCTGCCTATCCGTACGCGGCGGGATTTACGGTCCGGTCAAACGCCACCCCCACGTGGTTCTCACCGGTTACGACAGGGCAGGAGAACCACTGCGGATCCAAGCCGACGGCCTCCTCGCAGCCTGCTTCCAGCATGAACTCGACCACCTTGACGGCAAACTCTTCCTGGACCGACTCGAAGGCGATCACCGCAAGACTGCCATGCGTGCACTGCGTGAAGGGAACCCTGCATGACCGAATCTGCTACTCACCCCGCACAACCCACCAGCACCCCAATCCTGTTCGCCGGCACCCCCGAGATCGCCGCACAAGCTCTGCGTGGAATCATTGCCGCCGGCTACAACGTCACAGCTGTCCTCACTCGGCCCGACGCCCCTGTGGGCAGAAAAAAACAACTGACCCCCTCGCCCGTTGCGCAGGCTGCAGAGGAAGCCGGAATTCCGACCATTAAAACCGCCAAAGTCGACGCAGACATCACTAATCAGGTCCAGCAGACTGGAGCCCGGCTCGGCATCGTCGTTGCCTATGGTGCCCTGCTGCCGCAGCCCGCGCTGGAGGCGCTGCCGCTGGGCTGGGTCAACCTGCACTACTCACGGCTGCCGCAGTACCGCGGCGCCGCCCCCGTGCAACACGCCATGCTCAACGGCGAAGCCACCACGGCCGCCACAATCTTCCAGCTTGAAGCCGGAATGGACACCGGCCCGGTCCACGCCAGCGCCGAATACACCATTCCCGAAGCCACCTCTGCAGGGACGGTCCTGACCGAACTGACGACCCTTGGGACCTCGTTGCTCACCAAACTGCTCCCGGACCTCCTGGCAGGCAACTCACAACCAGTACGCCAGCAGGGCACCCCCAGCCACGCCCCGAAACTCACACGCGAAGACGCCTACATCGACCCCAGCGAACCGGCAGAACAGCTGGTCAACCGCATCAACGCGACCATCCCCGAGCCCGGCGCCTGGACCCTCAATGGCGAAAACCGCCTCAAACTTGGTCCCACCAGGCTCTACCACGGCGACCTCTCTCCAGACGCCACCCCCGGACGTGTACTGCAAGCGATCTCGGACCGCGCGCCGGGAGACTCCCTAATTGTGCTCACTGCAGGAGACGCACGCGGGGTTGTCCTGACCCAAGTCCAGCCCGCCGGTAAAGCAATGATGAACGCCGCTGACTGGTTCCGCGGCCAACAAGGCACCGTCACCTTAGGAAGCGCAGCATGAGCGAATCACACCGGAACCAGAGCCCCCACGAGGGCGAACGTAGAAACGCCAAAGGACGTCAGCGCAACCGCGGCAGCCGCAGCGCTTCCGAGCACAGCGCCGCAGGCTCTCGTGGCGAACAGAGCGGCCGATCCAGCCGCCAATCTGGGCGTCAATTCAGCAAGAACGCTCCCTCGGCCCGCAGCCGCCGCTCGGACCCTGCCCGCCTAGCGGCGTTCCAGGTACTGCGCGCGGTCTCCCGCGACGATGCTTACGCCAACCTTGTCCTTCCTGCAGAGATCCGCCGCGCCAAGCTCGATAAGCGCGACGCCGGATTCGCCACCGAACTCACCTACGGCGCCCTGCGCTCAGAAGGCACCTATGATGCTGTGCTCTCCAGGTGCGTAGACCGGGAACTCAGCAAACTCGACCCACCAATCCTCGACGCGCTGCGGCTAGGGGCACATCAGCTGCTGGCGATGCGGGTCAATACCCATGCCGCCGTCAACGAGACGGTAGCCCTAGTCCGCGATCAAATCGGTGCCGGCCCCTCCGGCCTGGTCAACGCGGTCCTGCGACGTGTCGCGGAGAAGACCCGTGACCAGTGGCTGGACGTCATCGCCGAAAACTCCACCGGCGACGACGCCCTCGGCCTGCGGCATGCCCATCCCTCCTGGGTGGTTCGCGCCCTCAGACAATCGCTGAAGCTGCGCGGACGTGCCGAAGACATCGAAGCGCTCCTTGAATCCGACAACGCCGCCCCGGAAGTCCATCTGGTCGGCCTGCCCGGACTTCACGGCGACGCCGGCCCCCATCACTTGAAATCAGCCGTCACCGCAGGAGCCACCCCCTCGGAGCTCGTCGAAGGCGCCGCGATCTTCCGCGGCGGAGATATCGGCCGCCTCGAAGGAGTCCGCGAAGGTCAGCTGCGCGTCCAGGACATCGGCTCGCAATGGATCGCTCAAGCGCTGACCGAACCAGCCGTACAACCAGCAGAACGCTGGCTGGATCTCTGCGCCGGGCCCGGCGGCAAAGCCGCTCTACTCGGAGCGATCGCTGCTGAGTACGGCGTGACTCTCACCGCCAATGAGCCTGCCCCACACCGTGCTGAACTGGTGACCAAGGCCCTGGCCGCCGTCGACCCCTCGGCCTGGAGCGTGCGAACAGGCGATGGCCGCACGCTCAGTTCAGACCCCGAGTTCTACACGCCCGAGCAGCCTTTCGACCGCATCCTCATCGATGCCCCCTGCACAGGTCTGGGCGCCCTGCGGCGCCGTCCCGAGTCCCGGTGGCGGCGCAAACCCAGTGGCCTCGCCGAGCTGACTGTCCTGCAGGAGGACCTACTCGACGCCGCCGTCGCCGTCCTCGCGCCGGAGGGCCTGCTGGCCTACGTCACCTGCTCCCCACATGCAGCTGAAACCATCGCTCAGGTGGAAGACCTGCTACGCCGACACTCCGAACTGCAGCTGCTCGACGCCCACGAGCCCATGGCTGCAGTGGCACTTCCCCAAGGACAGAAGCTGCTCGAAGAGACACGCTCGACCACCTCGGCCAACTCCAACCCCGTCATCGCCAAGACTGTGCAGCTGTGGCCGCATATCCACGGAACTGACGCTATGTTCTTCGCACTGCTGCAGAAGAAGCCAGACTGACGCATCTAGGATCAGAGACGTGACTTCGATTCATCCCAGCATCCTCAGCGCCGACTTTGCCAACCTTGCCGCCGAACTCCAGCGCATCAGCAGCGCCGATGCCGTCCATGTGGACGTGATGGACAACCACTTTGTTCCCAACCTCACCCTGGGACTGCCGGTAGTGAAAGCCATCCGTGAGGCCACCGACCTTCCCCTGGACATCCATCTGATGATCGACGACGCTGACCGCTGGGCGCCGGAATATTCTGAGGCCGGTTGCGAGTCCGTGACCTTCCACATCGAGGCCGCCGCACGTCCCAAAGAGCTGGCTCGCATTCTGCGCTCCCACGGGTCGAAAGCGGCTATGGCCGTCAAACCCGGGACCGAGCTGGAACCCCACCTGGAGATCCTCAGCGAGCTGGACATGCTACTGATCATGACCGTAGAACCGGGCTTCGGCGGCCAGTCGTTTATGGAAGCGATGCTGCCGAAGATCACGGCCGCACGGCAGGCAGCAGACGACCTCGGAGGCACGGTTGCTATCCAGGTCGACGGGGGCATCAACCGGGACACCATTCTCCGTGCCGCCGAAGCGGGGGCGGACACCTTCGTTGCAGGCTCCGCCGTCTATTCGGCCGCGGACCCCGACGCGGCCATCGCGCAACTGCGCAAGCTTATTCGAGGAAGTTAACCGCTCCCCGCCTCACCGCTACGTCGTAGGTGCGGCTGAGGCTGGTCCGGACAGCGAAAACCGGCGGCGGTCTCAACCTTCCCCTGAAGAGACCACCGCCGGTGTGCTCGCCAGTCTACCCGAAACTGCGGTCTTGTGCGGCCCTCGCACCTCCCAGGATTCAGCCCCGGGGAAATCAGCGGAAGCCGAATCGCGGCTGGACCACCTTCGGCGCCGCGGTTGGCTGCAGCTCCTCGTGGCGCAACTCCTGGATGGCCGCCTCAAAATCATCGAGATTCTCGAATCCGCGGTACACGGAAGCGAAGCGCATATACGCCACCACATCCAGACGCTTCAGCGGTCCCAGAATGGCCAGGCCGACGTCGTTGGCGTCTACTTCAGCGTTGCCGGAGGCACGGATGGCTTCCTCAACCTCCTGAGCCAGCACAGCGAGGTCGTCATTGGAGACGGGGCGGCCCTGGCAGGCTTTGCGGACACCGTTGATGACCTTGGAGCGGTCAAACGGTTCAGCTGCTCCCGAGCGCTTGATCACGCTGAGGGAGGTGGTTTCCACCGTGGTGAAGCGCTTGGAGCACTGAGGGCACTGACGACGACGGCGAATACCGGACCCGTCTTCCAGTGTGCGGGAATCCACCACGCGTGAGGCATCGTGACGGCAATAGGGGCAGTGCACTTTTTATCTCCTGTCTGGAGGGGCCTCCTCTCCCCTCAGGACACCAGTCTACGCACTACATATTGGGCCCAACAAACCCACTAGCACTACATCTAGTACTGGAGCGATGCAGTTCCCCCCGCGAGAGCCGCTATTGAGGCCAGCTCAAGTCTCCAGGCAGGTGGGGCCGAGAATGACCTTCAGATCTCCATAGAGCGACGGCGAGGGATTCACCCGGAAGTTCTCTACCCGGATCAGCTCGTACTTATCCGGATAGACCAACTTGATATGCATATCAGCATTGCCGGCATGGGCCTTCAAGGTCTGCCCCAGTTCCGTGACGATCTTCTCGGTGGCCTTCTGCACCGGCATCGACACCACCACCGGGCCGGTCACACCGTCCTCGGTGATCTCCGGGACTGTGACATCCATGGCCTTGAGGACCACCCCGCCGTCGTCGCGGCGGTCCACCTGCCCCTTAATCGAGACGATCAGGTCCTCGGCCAGGACCATAGACACCGCCTGGTAGGTCTTGCCGAAGAACATCACTTCGATGGAACCGACCATATCCTCCACTGCGGCGCGGGCATAAGGATTGCCCGACTTAGCGACCCGGCGTTCCAGGGCGGTGATCATGCCGCAGATGGTGACGATTGCGCCATCCGGCGGGCCTTCTTCACCCATGACCGAGGCGATAGACCGATCCGCATGCTGACTCAGCGTGCGCTCAAGGCCCTGGAGGGGATGATCTGAAACATAGAGTCCGAGCATTTCGCGCTCGAAGGCGAGCTTGTCCTTCTTATCCCACTCCGGAAGCTGGGGCACCTGCACGGCATCAAAGTCCTCCATGCCGTCGTCCCCAGTGGACATCGCCCCGAAGATATCGGTCTCGTACTGCAGCGAGTCCTTCTTCTTCTTCACTGCTTGATCGATGGCCTGCTCATGCACCGCCACTAGTGAACGGCGCGTATGCCCCAGCTCATCAAAGCCGCCGGCCTTGATCAGCGATTCGATGGTGCGCTTATTGCAGACATGCAGCGGCACTTTTTTGAAGAAGTCACTCAGGGACTCATACGCTCCCTGCTCGGTGCGGGCCTCCACCATGCCAGCCACCACATTGGCACCCACATTGCGCACCGCGCCCATGCCGAAGCGAATGGTCTCATCACCGACAGGTGTGAAGGTCAGCTCGGACTCATTGATGCTCGGTGGTGTCACCGTGATACCCATGCGGCGGCACTCGGAAAGGTACATCGCCAGCTTGTCACGGTTCTCACCGACCGAGGTCAGCAGCGCTGCCATGTACTCCGCCGGGTAGTTCGCCTTCAGATACGCAGTCCAATACGCGATCAGACCATAAGCGGCAGAGTGAGCCTTATTAAACGCATACTCGGAGAAGGGAACCAAAATATCCCAGAGCGTTTTAATGGCCTCATCGGAGTAACCGTTGGTCTTCATACCCTCAGAGAAGGGGACATACTCCTTATCCAGGACCTCTTTCTTCTTCTTGCCCATTGCGCGGCGCAGCAGATCTGCTTGGCCCAGCGAGTATCCCGCCACCTTCTGCGCGATCGCCATGACCTGCTCCTGGTACACGATCAGACCATAGGTGGTGTCCAGAATCTCAGCCAGCGACTCTTCCAGCTCAGGGTGGATCGGGGTGATCTCCTGCAGCCCATTCTTGCGCAGCGCGTAGTTGGTATGGGAGTTGGCGCCCATCGGCCCCGGTCGGTAGAGCGCGATGGTCGCGGAAATATCTTCGAAGTTATCCGGACGCATCTGCCGCAGCAGGGCACGCATGGGCCCGCCGTCGAGCTGGAACACGCCCAGAGTGTCACCGCGGGCCAGCAGCTCATAGGAGGGCCGGTCTTCCAGGTGGAGAGTCTCAAGATCGATCTCCACACCCTTATTGAGCTTCACGTTCTCCAGAGCATCGGAGATGATCGTGAGGTTTCGCAGCCCCAGGAAGTCCATCTTGATCAGGCCCAGGGTTTCACAGGTGGGGTAGTCGAACTGAGTGATGATGGCGCCATCCTGCTCACGCTTCATCAGCGGGATGATGTCGATCAGCGGGTCCGAGGACATGATGACGCCGGCGGCGTGCACACCCCACTGCCGCTTCAGTCCCTCCAGACCGGTGGCCAGATCAAAGATCTCTTTCAGCCGCGGATCGTTCTCCACGGTCTCGCGCATCTCACCGGCCTCGGCATAGCGCTTGGACTTCTCATTGAAGATGTCCCCCAGCGGCATCGGCTTGCCCTGGGCGTCCGGCGGCATCGCCTTGGTCAGCCGCTCACCGGTGGCGAAGGGCTCCCCCATCACACGTGCTGCGTCCTTCAGCGCCTGCTTGGATTTGATGGTGCCGTAGGTGACGATCATCGCCACCCGCTCGTCACCGTATTTGTCCACCACATAGCGGATCACTTCGGAGCGGCGACGATCATCGAAGTCGACGTCGAAGTCGGGCATGGAGACACGGTCAGGGTTCAGGAAGCGTTCGAAGATCAGACCGTGCTGCAGTGGGTCCAGGTCAGTGATGCGCATCGCATAGGCCACCATGGAGCCTGCACCGGAACCACGTCCGGGACCCACCCGGATCCTGTTCTCCTTTGCCCAGTTGATGAAGTCGGCCACCACCAGGAAGTACCCGGGGAAACCCATCTGGGTGATGACGCCGATCTCGTACTCAGCCTGCTTACGAACCTCATCGGGGATGCCCTGCGGATAGCGGTAGTGAAGCCCCTTCTCCACTTCCTTGACGAACCAGGACTGCTCCGATTCCCCATCCGGCACGGGGAATCGCGGCATATAGGAGGCGGATTCGTTGAACTCGACCTCGCAGCGCTCAGCGATCAACAGCGTGTTGTCGCAAGCCTCCGGGAAGTCCCGGAACAGATCTCGCATCTGCGCGGCGGACTTCAGATAGAACTCTTCGGATTCAAACTTGAAGCGCTTGGGATCATCCAGGGTGGAGTTGGACTGCACGCACAGCAGCGCCCCGTGGGCCTTAGCGTCATGGGCGTGGGTGTAGTGCAAGTCATTGGTGGCCACCAGCGGGAGATTCATCTCCTTGGCCAGGCGCAGCAGGTCCTGCTTGACCCGCTTCTCCACCTCGATGCCGTGGTCCATGACCTCGCAGAAGAAGTTGTCCTTGCCCAGGATGTCGCGGAAGTCCGCCGCAGCCTGCTTGGCTTCCTCATACTGGCCCTGCCGCAGGCGGGTCTGAATCTCACCACCTGGGCAGCCGGTGGTGGCGATGATCCCCTTCCCATAGGTCTGCAGAATCTCGCGGTCCATACGCGGCTTGTAGAACTGGCCTTCCAAGGAGGCCAGTGAGGAGGCCCGGAACAGGTTGTGCATACCGGCGGTGGTTTCAGCCCACATGGTCATATGGGTGTAAGCACCGGAGCCGGAGACATCGTCCACACCATCGCCGAAGCGCACACGGGTCTTATCCCTGCGGTGAGTGCCAGGGGTTAGATAGGCCTCGACGCCGATGATCGGCTTGATGTCGTGCTGTTTGGCCTTCTTCCAGAAGTCGTAGGCACCGAAAATGAACCCGTGGTCAGTGGTGGCCAGGGATTTCATTCCCTGAGCGCGGGTCTGCTCGAAGAGTTCGTCAAGCTTGGCCGCGCCGTCGAGCATCGAATACTCGGTGTGATTGTGCAGGTGGACAAAATCCTTGCTCATCATGCCTCCAGAATGCCCTGAGTCTCTGACATCGCTGCGCGCCGGAAGCGCTGCTTAATCATGAAGCAGGTCAAGTGCTTGTGTCAGATCCTTGGCGTGCTCGCTACGGTAGCTGACCCACTCCCCCGATGCCGGATGGCTGAAGCCCAGCTCTACCGCATGCAGCCACTGACGCGTCAGTCCCAGCTCGGAAGCCAGGTAGGGGTCGGCCCCATAAGTGAGATCCCCGGCCAGGGGGTGCCCCATGGCGGAGAAGTGAACGCGGATCTGGTGAGTTCTCCCGGTCTCCAGAGTCACATTCATCAGACTCGCCCGACCATAGGCTTCGATCAGCGTGTAGTGAGTACGCGCATCACGTCCATCGTCGACGACGGCGAAGCGCCAGTCATGCCCGGGGTGCCGGCCGATGGGCGCATCAATGGTGCCCTCGTGCGGATCGGGCAGTCCCTGCACCAGCGCATGATAGGTCTTCTTCGGCGTACGGTTGCGGAAAGCGTCCTTGAGCACGCTGTAGGCCCGCTCAGTCTTGGCCACCACCATGATTCCGGAGGTACCCACATCCAGGCGGTGCACAATGCCCCGGCGTTCCTGGGCCCCTGAGGTCGCGATCTCCACGCCTTGAGCCAGCAGTCCACCGATTACCGTGGGGCCGCGCCAGCCCGGTGAGGGGTGTGCCGCCACACCCACAGGCTTATCGACGACGACGATATCGGCGTCCTCATGCAGCAGTACCAGGTCTTGCACGGCTTCGATCCTCAGCTCATTGGGGTCACTGGGCTCCGGGATGTCTACGGTGATCCGGGCTCCTGCAGGCAGCTTCTCAGACTTCTTCACCACCGCACCGGTGGCACGGCTGTCCTGCGTATGGTGCTGCGGCCGATCCTCCGCCCAGCCGACCCGCCCGTCCTGCAACCACGCGGCGGCCTCAGTACGAGAGATATCGCACAGCCCGGCAAGGACAGCGTCGGCACGCTTTCCGCGGAGTTCTGCGGGGACTGTGAAGTCGGTGAGACCGTAAGCGGCGTCGTCGGCCTCGATGAGCTCGTCAGCGGGCGCGGTGATCTGGTCAGCGGGCACTGTGGTCTGATCAAAGGTCTCAGCGCGGGAATGCTCAGTCATGAGTGTTGGCCTCGTCCTGGTTCATAGTCTTCTTGGGCTTCTTGGCTTCACGGCTGCCGTCCATGTTGATCCCGAATACCATCAGCGCGCACAGCAGGATGATCGAGCACACGATGAAGGAGTCGGCGATATTGAAGATCGCAAACTGCGGGACGGAGATGAAGTCCACCACATGGCCCTGTCCGAAGCTGACGAAGCTGCCATCGACCAACGACGGCGCCCGGAACAGCCGGTCGGTGAGGTTGCCCGCAACTCCTCCGGCCAACCCGCCCAACCCCAGTACCCAGAGCCAGGAACCGCCGAGTTTACGGAACGTCACCAATGCGAAGACCAGCACCGCCGCTTGAATCAGGGTGAAGATCCAGGTGTGGTCGGTGCCCATGGAGAAAGCAGCTCCGGGGTTGAGGTGGTAGCGCCAATAGAGCACCGGCGGGAGCACATCAATCTGCTGTCCCAGGGTCATGGTGGTTTCGACCCACACTTTGGTGGTCTGGTCGAGAACAAAGGCAAGGGCCGCGATGCCTCCTGCGAGGAGGATCGCGGCCCTGCGGCGTGGTGTTTTGGGGGATTCGGACATCCCCACGATTCTACGTGATAGTCATCCGGCTTAGGCGCCGGTGGCTTCCTTCTCGATAGAACCCTTAGTGTTCAGCTCGTTGAGCTGGCCCTCGATGTAGTCCTTCAGGCGGGCACGGTAGTCGCGCTCGAAGCCCGTCAGTTCACTGACGCGGGATTCCAGCTCGGACTTCTTGCGCTCCAGCGCATTCAGAGTCCGGGTGGAGGTCAGCTCGGCCTCTTCGATCATGTTCTCCGCGCGGGTCTCCGCCTCGGTCACAATCTCAGTGCGCTTGCGCTCAGCCTCAGTGATGTACTGCTCGCGGGTGCGCTCACCTTCAGTGATGAGCTCCTCACGCTTGCTGGTGCCCTCGGTGATGAGCTCTTCGCGCTTGGACTCGCCCTCGGAGATCAGCTCAGCACGCTTGGACTCACCCTCGGCGATGTACTGCGTACGAGTCTGCTCACCCTCGGTGATGTACTGCGCACGAGTCTGCTCGCCCTCTGCGACGTACTGGTCGTGAAGCTTCTGGGCCATGGCCAGCACACCAGCTGCAGAGGCGGCGTCGTCCCCGGACGCTGCAGGCGCCGGCTTGGGGCGCTCCTGAGCGGGACGGGTACCCAGCGCGTACTCCGGGTAGGCGGTGATGCTGGGGTCAGCCTTGTACTCGGGCTGCTCGGCGCTCGCTCCGGACTCCGAGGGGTCTTCATCGGTGATCCGGTCAACGGTACCGGTCACCTCGGCGGCGGTACCTGCGTAGCCGGAGAGTCCGGCGTCGTTGAGGTCATCGGGCTCGACGTGGCGAGGATCGTTGTCCAGCTGCTCCTGGAGGGAGGCGACCTTGGCCTCGAGCTCCTGATTCTCCTGGAGAAGCCGGCGCCACTCAACGACGACCTCATCGAGGAAGTCGTCGACCTCGTCCTTGTCATAGCCGGGGCGGAACTTGGTCTCCGGGAACTCCTTGTTCAGGAGGTCTTCGGGTGTCAGGGCCATGCGGTGTCACCTCATCGAGTGGCTGTACAAGCGGGCGGGATTGCGTCATCGCACAGAATACCCATCAGGCACTTTCGCCTTCGACCTCAACCTTCAAGTCAGGGTTTCAGGCCTTCAGGCCGTCTTAGGCGCGCGAATCAGAAGGCGATGGCGACCAGGACGCGCTGCAGGATGACAACGGCCAGGAAGACGATGATGAAGCCCATGTCCAAGGAGATGCCGCCAAGGTTCAGCGGCGGAATTTTACGCTGGACAAACTTAATCGGCGGGTCCGTTACTGAATACACGCCAATGGCGAGCATCAGCGCGAGTCCCTTGGGACGCCAGCTTCGGGCGTACTGCTGAGTGATATCAAAGATGATCCGGATGAGCAGCATCAGCTGATAGATGCTCAGCAGCAGATAGAGCGGTGCAAGGAAGAAGTCCACAGGTGGAAAGGCTACCCGAACTGAAGCGAATCAGGACTGGTTGAAGAATTTGGCGCTGCCCTCAGCCGGCACTGGAGCGGCCTGCTCCTCCGCGAGGACCTCCACGTTCTTCGGAGTCAGCAGGAAGACCTTATTGGTCACCCGCTCGATGGAGCCGCCCAGACCGAAGACCAGGCCAGCAGCGAAGTCCACCAGTCGCTTTGCCTCGGATTCCCCCATCTCCGTGACATTCATGATCACCGGGATGTCATCACGGAAGGACTCGCCAATGACTTTCGCGTCATTGTAGGAGCGGGGGTGGACGGTGGTGATCTTACGCATTTCTGAGCTCTCATCCCGGGAGGAGGGGGCACGCTTAATAGGGGTCACGGGGGCCCGGTAGTCGGGGTCCACGGCCAGGTTGCTACGGTTGTAGGCACCGGTGGTGTTCTCCGGCTCCTCGGCACTGGAGGCACGATCAGCAAGGGAGACGACGGCGCCAGTCGGCTGAGCGGCAGTCGCGCGCCCGGAGTGCGCGGCACGCACTGAGCTGGTCTGCTGCGCCGAGGCCGGCGGCTGTGCTCCGGTGGAAGCTGCAGCTCGCTCGGAGCTGCTCTCTGCACGGGCGGAGGAGCGCTCCTCGTTGCCGAAGCTCTCCTCCTGATAGTCATCACCATCGGCCAAGCCGAGGTAGATCATGGTCTTCTTCAGTGCGCCGGCCATGAGATTCTCCTGGGGAAGGTTGTGGTTAGCTTCAGGCCCTGCGGCGATTGGATAACCGCTGGCGACCTGCGTGACTCAGAGATTACCCGGGATAAGGTCGCGAGCCGAGGACATCGCGTCCTATGCGTAGGTGTGTCGCCCCGCTTGCCACCGCAGCTTCTAGATCCTGACTCATACCTGCTGAGATCCAGTGCGCCTCCGGGTGTACGCCGCGGAGGCTGCTGGCCAGCTGCTGCAGCCTGTCGAAGGCAGGCTCGGCCGGTTCCCCCAGCGGAGCGACAGCCATGAGGCCTTTCAATTGCAGACCTGTAGCCTGAGCAATCTGGGCGGCCAGTTCCTCCACCTTAGCCGGGACTGCTCCGCCCCTGCCGTCGTCGACGCCGGGCTCGCGCAGGTCCACCTGGATCAAGCAGTCCAAGGGGGCTGTCCGCTGCCCCTCCTGCAGGGCCTGGTCTGCAGCTTTAGAGAGTGCAGTGATCAGCTTGCTGCGGTCTACCGAATGCACCGCGGAGGCGTATCGCGCCACGGATTTGGCTTTATTGCTCTGCAGCTGTCCGATGAAGTGCCAGTTCAGTCCCGCCGTCGATATCGCGGTATGGACAGCCTTGGCTGCGGCTTCCTGGTCCTTGTTCTCTCCCACCTGGCGCACACCCAGCTGGTAGAGACGCTGGACATCTGCTGCCGGAAAGTACTTGGTGACAACGATCAGCTCGGGACGGTCCAGTCGGCCGGTGGCAGCACAGGCCGTCTCGATTCGTTGGTGAACGCGCTGAAGTCGGTCTCTGAGCTCATCTGTCCGGGGATCTGTCACGCAGGTCAGTGTATCTCCGCAGTGCAGCACGGAATCTCTGGCCGTGGAGCGCGTGTCAACCGACTCAGCGCTGCCAGATCAGTCCGGCAATGCGGCCCTCTGCGGCACCTGTCTGCTGGCTGCCGCGATGAGAATACAGCGCCGCATCCTCTATGGTGCAGCCGAAGATATCGCTGACCAGGACGCCCTCGGCTTCAAGGACACGGCCCGCCTCCGCCCTGAGATTCAGTGCGGGTGTCCCCCAGCTGGTGGTGGAAGCCAGGGCGGGTCGCTGCACAGCCAGTTCATCAACCATCTGCTGCGGTACCTCGTAGCAGTCACCGCAGGCAGCGGGGCCTATCCACGCGCTGATCTGCTGCGCACCGTGCTCACGCAGTGCTGCGACGGTGTTCTCCAATACGCCGCCCAACAGACCGATCCGCCCGGCGTGGGCAGCTGCGGTGAGGTATTCGGACTGCCCCTGCGCTGATGGTTCACGTGTGGCGGCAAAAAGCACCGGAAGGCAGTCTGCGGTCATGATCGCCAGCGGCTGCCCCGCCTCAGGAGAAATCCAGGCGTCTCCAGTCAAGACGGTCCGGGCTTCTAAATGATCTGTTCCTGGGTGGTGATCTGTGGTCGGCGTTGATGTGGTCGATGTCTCTGCGCTCGGTGTCTCTGCGGCGTTGTGAACCGTCGCAGAATGCACTTGGTTCAGAAACTTCAGCGAGCCCGGGGGGATCTTCATATGCTGTTCGACCCTGGTCCGGTTCTTAGCGCCGTTGACCCCGGTGTTCAACGACATGGTGCCGGCAGCTGTTGAGGTGAAGGCCAGTCTGAGCGGACCATGATCAGCGCTCCACCAGAAGGGCTCATTGCCTCGGTCCGGTCCTGCCGGCGCTGTTTCTGCGGGTGGCTGCTGTGACGTCACCGCTTCAGTATCCCGCATCGCTGCGGCGCATGGGGCTGGAACGGGAGGGCGAGGATGGTCTAAGGATGCAGAACGGGGGCACCCCTGCCTGGAGCGGCAGGCGGTACCCCCGTGCGCGATGGGAAGGTTATCGCCGTAAGTCTGTTGCCCTATTTCTACTTCAGGAAATCAGGAACGTCCAGGTCATCGTCGTTCTTGCCGGTGTAATCCGACTCGATGATCTCCGGGATCTCCTCCTGGGAGCGGGCCGCGGGGGCCGGGCTGGAGATGCGCGGCTGCGGTGCAGTGTCCTGGGAGGCTGCCGAAGCTGCTGGTGCGGTGGCACCAGCTACAGGGGCCACCGGAACCGCTGGACGCTGCGGCGCAGGGGCGGCCTGCTGCGGTGCCGCCGGGCGAGAGGTGGCATCCACCTGGTCGAATCCGGCCGCGATAACGGTCACCCGAGCTTCATCTCCCAGCGCGTCATCGATCACCGCACCGAAGATGATGTTGGCCTCTGGGTGGGCCACTTCCTGCACCAGGCGGGCGGCCTCATTGATCTCGAACAGGCCGAGATCAGAACCGCCCTGGATGGAGAGCAACACACCGTGGGCGCCGTCGATGGAGGCTTCCAGCAGCGGGGAGGCGATGGCCAGCTCTGCGGCTTTGACGGCTCGGTCTTCCCCGTTCGCCGAGCCGATGCCCATCAGCGCCGAGCCTGCACCCTGCATGACCGACTTCACATCTGCGAAGTCGAGGTTGATCAGGCCCGGGGTGGTGATCAGGTCGGTGATGCCCTGCACGCCGGAGAGCAGCACCTGATCAGCTGACCGGAAGGCATCCAGCACCGAGACATTCTTATCCGAGATGGAGAGCAGACGGTCATTCGGGATCACAATGAGGGTGTCGACCTCATCACGCAGCGCTTCGATGCCGGATTCGGCGGAGCTGGCACGACGGCGGCCCTCGAAGGTGAACGGCCTGGTCACCACGCCGATGGTCAGCGCGCCCAGGGACCGGGCGATACGTGCCACGACGGGCGCACCACCAGTACCGGTGCCGCCGCCCTCGCCGGCGGTGACAAAGACCATATCGGCCCCGCGCAGGACCTCTTCGATCTCTTCTGCGTGATCCTCGGCAGCCTGGCGTCCCACATCGGGGTTGGCGCCGGCGCCCAGACCGCGAGTCAGTTCGCGTCCCACGTCAAGCTTCACATCGGCATCGGACATCAGCAGCGCCTGGGCGTCAGTGTTGATGGCGATGAACTCCACGCCGCGCAGGCCCACCTCGATCATGCGGTTGACGGCGTTGACACCGCCGCCGCCGATGCCGACGACCTTGATCACGGCCAGGTAGTTGTTCGGTGTAGCCACGTGAGTTTGTCCCTTAGCTCTCGAAAGTCTTAATGCACGAAGACCCCAGCTGCCCTGAACAGGCTGCTGACCGGGAGGCTCCTCACTGCCTTGCCCGTCAATCCGCGCTCTGGCGGGGTCCGCGGCTTAAGCCGATGCAGTTCGCGGATGCATCGGTTCAGGCCAACCCGCCTTCACACACGGTGACTCCGTCCCGGGCCGCCCTTACAAGCAGCCGGAGCCTTCGTGACACATGCCATTCTTCTGTTCCGGACACCCTGCAGCAACGTTCAAGTTGCACTTGAACCTTAGAGGGTTGAGGCCTCCTCAGCCGCGGGTGCCTATGCAGTTTTGCCCCACCCTACAGCCCTGACGCCCGATCAGCGGGTAACCGGCGTGGACGGCGTGGAGATATCAATAATCTGGGCTTCAGCGAAGTCCTCTGCGCTGGAGGCCAGGATCGCCTCCAGTACCGCCGCTTTTTCCTCACCGCGGTCATCGGAGCCCCACACCACCACTCGCTCATCTGCCAGTTCGAGCTGAACGGAGTCGATCGATTCTGCAGAGGCCGCGCTCATCTGCTCCCGCGCTGATTCCGGCAACTGACCCAGCACAGAGACGATGGCAGCGAAGACGGCCTCATCCTCCAGGGCCGCCTCTGCTGACACCTCGGGCGTGGCGTAACCCTCAGCGTCCATGACCTGGGTCCCGCGGAATTCTCGGATGACCTCCCCGGCGTCGTTGTAGAACAGCACGGCCTCGTCTTCATGGACCTCGGCCACCGGCGGGTGCTCCTGAATCTCCACATGCAGGGTATGCGGAAGCTCTGCCCTGCTGTGCACATCTGCCACCACGTTCTCCTGCTCCAGAGCGGCCCGAATATCGGCTGTGCTCACCTGAGGCAGGGGCTCTCCGTAGAAGCTCTCGACCAACTCCTGGGCCCGGGCATCAGTCAGCAGGTCGTTACCGCTGACTTCGATGCTGCGCAGTGCCAGCAGCGGGGAGAAATAGAGCGTAGCCACTGTCGCCACCAGCGCGAGGAAGGCCCCACCGAGCATGAGCAATCCCCGACGTCGGCGCCGGCGCTCAGTGACCGTCTCCGGTTCCGGAAAGGACAGCGGCTCATGATCACCACTGTGCTGTCGATCACCACTGTCCCGTGGCTCACCACTGTCCCGTCGGGGCTCACCCACCGGTGCGCTCCCGCAGGGCCTGCACAATGCCGGTGCCCAGGTGGGTGACATCCCCCGCACCGATAGTCAGGATGATATCCCCGGGACGGGCGACGGCGGCCACTGCGCTTACCGCGGAGTCGGGGCTGTGCACCGGATGGCCCAACAGCTCAGCGGTGACCCCTTCGATGGGCTCTTCACGGGCCGGATAGATATCCAGCACCAGAGCAGTGTCGGCAGCTTCAAGGGCCGCGCCGAACTCTGCGGCGAAGGACTGGGTGCGGCTGAACAGATGCGGCTGGAAGATCGCATGGACCTGACCGGGCTCGAATGACGAGTCAGGCTGGTAGGCCGCTGCGGCCCGGGCTGCGGCCAGCACCGCGGCCACCTCGGTGGGGTGGTGAGCGTAGTCGTCATAGACCCGAATGCCGGAGACCTCACCGCGCAGCTCAAAACGCCGTGAGCTTCCCGAGAATTCGGCCACTGCTGCCGCCGCCTGCTCCAGCCTGAGCCCGGACGCCAGTCCCGCGCCGACGGCGGCCGCAGCATTGAGCGCATTATGGACACCGGGCACCTTCAACTGCAGATCCGCGCGCCGGTCGGCGTGGCGGAGCACTGCATGCAGCCCGGTACCTGCTGGCACCAGCTCGCTCAGCCGAATATCGGCAGAATCCCCGGTGCCATAGCTGAGGATCTGAACATCTCGTGAGGCAAGAGGTTCCCGCACCTTCTCCAGCAGGGCGGCTGCGCCGTCGTCGTCGGCACAGATCACCAGCGTTCCCCCGGCCTCGATCCGCTCGGTGAAGTCCACAAAAACCTGCTCCACCGCCTCCGCAGTGCCGTAATGGTCCAGGTGGTCAGGCTCGACGTTAGTGATGACCGCGATGCGCGGACGGTAATTGAGCAGGGAGCCATCGGACTCATCGGCCTCAGCAACGAACCACTGACCCGCACCCGCCTGAGCGTTGGTGCCGAAACCTGCCACATTGGCGCCGATGGCGAAACTTGGCTGCACCCCAGCACGATCAAGCATCACCGCCGTCATCGATGAGGTGGTGGTCTTCCCGTGGGTGCCGGCTACCGCGATCGCCTGCTGATCGGCCATACACGCTGCCAGACCTTGGGATCGGTGCAGGATGTCAGCACCGGCGGCGCGGGCGGCGTCGTACTCCGGGTTGCCCTCCTTGGCAATGGATGAGGCGATGACCGTGGTCACCGGCTCTCCGGTTTCAGCTTCAATAGAGGCAAGATTCTGCGCGCTGTATCCCACCCGCACCGGCACCCCGGCGTCACGGAACTCCTGCAGGACCGGGAGGTCTTTGGCATCGGTACCGGAGATCGGCACCCCGGCAGCCAGCATCAGCCGGGCGATGGCAGAGACGCCGACACCTGCCAGTCCCAGAAAATGGACACGCCCCAGGGCCGCAAGTGACGGTGGGATCTGGGGACCGGGGGCCTGAGTCGCTGAAGTGGTGCTCATACCTGGGCCTCCACACCTGCTGCGTGCAGGGCCGCTCGGGCCATCCGCTCGTCTGCATCAGCGATTCCGGAGGCTTCTGAGTGCTGCTGCATGGTCAGCAGCAGCCGTGGGTCCTTCAGCAACGGCAGAACATTGCGCCGGATCCAGGACTTGCTGAAATGCTCGTCCTTCACCAGCAGGGCACCTCCGGCGTCCACCAGGCCGCGAGCATTGAGCTCCTGCTCGCCGTTGCCGATGGGCAGCGGGACGAATACCGCAGGCAGGCCCACCGCGGCGACCTCGCAGACAGTCGCCGCTCCGGCGCGCGCCACGATCAGGTCCGCAGCCGCATAGGCCAAGTGCATTCCGTCCAAATACTCACGCTGGTGGTAGTGCTCAGCGCGCAGCGGCGCGCCAGTGGCATCAGTGACGGCTTTGCCTCTGCCGGTCAGGTGCAGGATCTGGGCTCCGGTGCTGAGAATCTCCGGCAGCGCAGAAGCCAGCGCTCGGTTGACGTTCAGTGCACCGGAGGATCCCCCGGTCACCACCAGGGTGGGCCGCTGCGGATCCAGACCAAGGGCCTGGCGTGCAGTCACGCGCTCCGCATCACGATCCAGACGCGAGATGGCCTGAGCCATGGGCATCCCCACATGCTCGGCACCGCGCAGCGGAGTGTTCTCGAAAGCCACCCCGGAGAAGGCGCTGAACCGGTTGCCCAACTTATTGGCCAGTCCCGGTCGCGCATTGGCTTCGTGCAGTACCACCGGGATACCGCGCCGTCGTGCTGCCAGATACACCGGTGTGCAGACATAACCACCCACACCCACCACTACCTCAGCCTCGCGGCGGTCCAGGATCTCACCGGCGGCGTTGATCGCTGAACGGAAACGGCCCGGGAATCGCAGCAGATCCCGGGTGGGTCGGCGGGGAAAAGGAACCTTCTCGATGAGGTCCAGCTCGTATCCGGCCTCCGGAACGAGGCGGGTCTCCAGGCCTGCGGGGGTTCCGATCATGGACTGGCGGGCCTGCGGGGCGAGTCTGTGGATCGCCTCAGCGATGGCCAGCATGGGGCTGATATGTCCGGCAGTGCCGCCTCCAGCGAGGACGACAGAGGGAGCGCTCATAGCGTGTGGGGTTCCTTCGGGTGTTAAGCGACGATCTTCGGCAGGTCAGTCATAGCGGGGTGCATCAGGGACGTCGGCGTGATCGTGGTCTGGCGTCTTTACCGCGGTGCCAGTGTAGACCGCTTAGCAGTACCACGACGACGGCGCTTGGGCGCCCGCGCTTGGAGCCGCTGGCGGCGCGCGAAGTTCAGCACCACCCCGACTGCTAAGAGTGTGATGGTCAGGGCAGAGCCGCCGTAGGAGATGAAGGGCAGCGGCACACCGACCACCGGCAACAGCCCGATGACCATGCCGATATTGATGAAGGCCTGTCCGCTGAGCCACGCGATGATACCGATGCACACCAACCGGGTGAACTGGTCATCGGTGCCGAATGCCACCCGGAAGATGCCAATGGACAGGGCGGCGAAGAGTCCCAGCACAGTGAGAGTTCCCAGCAGGCCCAACTCCTCACCGATGATGGTGAAGATGAAGTCATTGTGGACCTCGGGGATGTAGTCCCATTTCTGCCGGGACTGCCCCAGGCCCACTCCCCAGAAACCGCCGGAGGCCAGCGCGTAGTAGCCCATCTCGGTCTGGTGGCAGGGATCCAGGCTGTGGTCACAGTTCATACCCAGCCATGCGTAGACGCGCATCATCCGGTACGGGGTCATCCACATCAGCAGGCCCACTGCGACCACCGCCAAGGCACCGGCTGCGATGAAGTAGCGCAAGGAGACACCGGCAGCGAAGAGCAGTGCGGCGGCAACGGTGATGATGATCAGGCTGGTGCCGAGGTCACCACCGGCGAGCACCAGCACCAGCACAGCCAACGCGCCCGGGGCCACAAAGGGAACCACCCAGTGCGTGAACTGCTCCACCAGTCGCCCCTTCTTGGCCAGCACCGCCGCACCCCAGAGCACCAGGGCGAGCTTCGCCAACTCCGAGGGCTGGCCACGGACAGGTCCGATCTGCAGCCAGTTGGTGGAACCGCCGCCGTCTGAACCCAGCGGAGTGAAGGCCACCAGACTCAACAGCACTCCGGAGAGCAGCATCATGGCCCAGCCGATGCCGCCCATCCAACGGGTGGGCACGTACATCATGAAGATCATGCCCAAGACGCCGATGCCAGCCCACATCGCCTGACGGGCGACGATGGTGAACGGGTCCCCATCACCGGTGACTGAGGTCGAGGACAGCACGAAGGTCAGGCCGATCACTGAAAGCGCGATGGCTGAGCCTAATACCAGCCAGAAGTTGGTGTAAGGGTTTGCCCCTTCGAAGAACGCCCACAGCTGGCGGACCCGTTCTGCTCGGGAGGCGGCGCGCTGTTGGCGCCAGGCCCGCCCGGTGGAACCGTCTGCGGCGTCGTCCTCATGTCCCGAGGTGGCTGCGGCCGAAGTATCAGTGTTGCTTCCTGGGATGTCATCCACCAGCCGCAGATGCCCACGCTGAGATCCGCTGTGGCCGGATGTCTCCAGGTCCGGGGTCTCCGGCTCTGCGGTCACCAACTCCTCGGCCGAGTCCGCTTCAACCGGCGACGGCGCGGTCAGTACCGTTGGTGCAGGAGGTCGGGCCGGAAGCCGCGGCGGGCGCTTATCCATCTGATCCTCCTTCTACGGGCTTGGGGTGGCTGCTTAAGCTGGACCTTCCATCAGCTCGGCGACTGCTTCGATGAAGGCTTCGCCTCGTGCTGCATAGGAGGCGAACTGATCCATCGAGGCCGCCGCAGGACTGAGCAGCACGGTCTGGCCTGCGGTAGCCAAGCGATGTGCCTGCGCGACTGCTGCACGCATTGCGGCAGTTCCATCAGCCGATCGCAGCAGGTCCTCCACCGGTGGGGGTGTATCTGATCCCGTCTGGTTCTGCGTTTCATCTTCGCTCACGCCTCCGCCGATCACCGGCACCTGCGGCGCGTGTCGTTCAAGGCTGGAACGCAGCTGAGAAGAGTCTGTACCGATGAGAATCACCTGGCGCAGCCTCGGCGCCACCTGGCGCACCAGCTCGTCATAGTTCACCCCTTTGGGGAGCCCGCCGGCGATCCAGACAATCTCGCTGAAACTGCTCAGCGACGCCGCTGCGGCGTGGGGGTTCGTGGCCTTTGAGTCATTGACCCAGAGGATATCGGCGGCCTTGGCCACCGGCTGGATGCGGTGGTCACCTGCTTCGTAGCTCCGGATAGCAGTACGGATAGCCTCTGGCTCCGCTCCTGCAGCGCGTGCCAGTGCGGCGGCTGCCAGCGCATTGGCCACCAGGTGCTGGGGCGCCATCGGACCAAAGTCTGAACGCACGGCGAGCTCAAGGGCCTGGTGTCGACGGTTGTCCAAGAAAGCGCGATCTACCAGGATGTCGTGGCCATCCTCAGCACGGACCATACCCAGCATCGACACATCCGGGGTGTCCGTGGTGAACCCGATTGCCCGGCAGCCCTCGGCAACATCGGCACTGGCCACCATCTGCTCGGTGACCGGATCAGCCACGTTGTACACGCAGGCGACTTCAGTGCCGGTATAGATCTTGGCCTTATCAGCGATATAGCCGGCCATGCTGCCATGCCAGTCCACATGGTCCTCGGCAATATTGAGAACCGCTGAGGCCAGCGGGTTCAGGGCTTCTGTGTAATGCAGCTGGAAGCTGGAGAGCTCGACGGCCAGCGCATCGTAGCCTTCGGGGTCCCGGATGGCATCCAGGATGGGCATCCCGATATTTCCGCAGGCCACAGCGCGTCGACCGGCCGCCTGCAGCATGGACTCCAGCAGGGTCACCGTGGTGGTCTTGCCGTTGGTGCCGGTGAGCACCAACCACTGCGGCTGCCTGGCCCCGGGTCGGGCGCCCAGTCGCCGGGCCAGCTGAATATCTGACCATACCGGCACATGCTCGGCGGCAGCCTGCTGCATGATTGCCGAGTCCGGGCGCCAGCCCGGCGAAGTGATGATCAGCTCAGGTGCTTGATCCCCGATGAGCGGAAGCTCATCGACTGCCGCGGCCCCCAGCCGGATATCCTCCACACCCACGATGCGCAGGGTCTGTGCATCCCGCTCTTCTTTGGGTGTGCTGGACCCGTCAACGACAACCACGCGGCAGCCCAGTTCGGCAAGAGTATCCGCAGCGGAGAACCCGGTGACGCCTAGGCCCAGCACTGCCACACGGACACCGGCCCACGGGCCGTCCCAACCGCGCAGCTGCGGATGGGAAGTCATCACTGCGTGATCACCCACTCGCCGTAGAACACCGCCAGGCCCAGTCCTACTGCCAGCGCTCCGATGATCCAGAAGCGGACCACCACTGTCACCTCGGCCCAGCCCATGAGTTCGAAGTGATGGTGCAGCGGCGTCATCTTGAAGACCCGTTTACCGCCAGTGAGCTTGAAATAGCCCACCTGGATGATCACACTCATCGTGATGATCACGAAGAGCCCGCCCAGGATCACGAAGAGCAGCTGAGTGTGCGTCAGGATGGCGAAGCCCGCCAGCGCACCACCTAGAGCAAGCGATCCGGTATCGCCCATAAAGATCTTGGCCGGTGACGTGTTCCACCACAGGAAACCAATCAGCGCGCCGGTGATAATGGCGGCGACTGTGGCCATATCCATCGGGTCCCGCACGGTGTAGCAGACCGATTCAACAGCCCGGGTCCCGCTGCAGGACTGGTTGTACTGCCAGATGGAGATGATCGTATAGGCCGCGGTCACCATCGCCGTGGCTGCAGCAGCGAGGCCATCGAGCCCATCGGTGAGGTTGACCGCATTAGTGGCCGCGGTGTTGATCAGATTCGCCCAGATGACAAACAGGATGCCGCCGATGACGGTGCCGAAGACTGCGAAGTCAATCGGTGTCTCGCGCACAAAACTAATAGCAGTCGACGCCGGGGTGTTGCCCTCACTGTTGGGGAACTGCAGCGCCAGTACCGCGAAGAGCACGCCCACGATCCCCTGACCCAGGATCTTGGCCCACGGGGAAAGCCCGAGGGACTGCTTCTTGGTGATCTTCGCGGCGTCGTCGAAGAAGCCGACAACGCCCATACCTGCCATCAGAAGCAGCAGGATCAGGCCCGAGGCCGAGGGTCCGGCGGCGGTGTCACTGATCAGCAGCAGCACCCCGTGGGTCAGCGCATAGGAAATCAGCACCGCGAGGATGATGACAGCACCACCCATAGTGGGTGTGCCGCGTTTGAATTCGTGGCTGGTAGGCCCGTCGTCGCGGATGAACTGCCCGTATCCGCGACGCACTAAGAAGCGGATGAACAGTGGTGTCCCGAGAAGGGTGAGGAGCAGGCCGAGGGCTGCACCGATTACGACGGCGATCACTCAGTTCCTTCCCATGAGGCGATTTTGTCTCCAAGAAGTCTAAGCCCAGCTCCGTTGGAGGACTTCAACAACACAATGTCTCCCGGTTCCAGAGTCGATTTCAGCCAGCTCTCGGCTTCCTCTGCGGTGGCCACCCAGTGGACCTCACTGCCCCAGGAGCCTTCGGCGATGGCGCCGCGGTAGAGCGGGTACGCAGTCTCCCCCACCACCAGGGTCTTGTCGATGTTCAGGCGGACGACAGTCTCACCCAACTGGGCGTGTTTGATGATCGATTCATCGCCGAGCTCCAGCATCGCTCCTAGAACCGCCACCGAGCGGCGCGCAGTGGCCAGCGGGTCATGGGCTGAGGGCCGGGTCAGCATCGCCAGAGTGCGCAGCGCTTCACGCATGGACTCGGGGTTGGCGTTATAGGCGTCGTTGATGATGGTCAGCGACTGCGGCTCGCCCTTGAAATCTATGACGCTGCGTTCCATTCGCCAACGGGATGCCGGTCCCAGCCCCTGCAGGCGCGCGGCGATGTCTTCGGGTTCGGCTCCGGCGCGGTAGGCCGCAGCAGCAGCCGCCAGGATATTGGTGATGTGATGGGCTCCGGTCAGCCCACTGGTCACCGCGAACTCCTCCCGGCTCGGGCCAAAACTCAGCGTGAACTGCGGGTGACCCTCACCGTCGAGAGTCAAGCTCTTGGCGGCCACCGTGCGGGAACTGACGTCCATCGAATCCGAGGTGGTCCAGGTAATCGGCGCACTGGCACGGTCTGCCATGGCACGGACCTGAGCGTCGTCGTCGTTGAGGATGACGTGCTCAGTGGCCAGCTCGGCGAGTTCTCCCTTGGTCTGGGCGATCTTGTCGGCACCGCCGAACTTTCCGGCATGGGCGGAGCCGACCATGAGGACCACCCCGATATCGGGTTTCACCATCTCGCACAGGTAGCGGATGTGCCCGGGCCCGTCGGCGCCCATTTCGATGATCAGGTACCGAGTGTCCAGTTCGGCGGTGAAAACCGTCAACGGAACTCCGACCTCGCCGTTATAGGACCCCTGAGGCGCTGTGGTCGGGCCTTCTTCACCCAGCAGCGCAGCCAGTAGATCCTTCGTGGTGGTCTTGCCTGCCGACCCAGTAATGCCGATCACTGTGGTGGGCGAATGCGCGCGTATGCGACGGACGATCTCAGCAGCGAGCGCTCCCATTGCCACCACCACATCCGGCACGATCACCGAGGGGTGCTCGGTACCGTCAGGGGCATGGGTCGCACGCTCGGCGAGCACCAGCTGGGCCCCGGATGCCAGGGCCGCGTCAATGAAGTGGTGACCGTCAGTGGTCTCCCCTGGCTTAGCGATGAACAATGAGCCCGGAGTCATCTGCCGGGAGTCTGTATCGGCACCGGTCAGCGTCAGGGACTGCGGATCCAGCTCCGCGGCCTCAAATCCGTGCAGCCGGCCCCCGGTGATCTCAGCGATCTCAGCGGCGGTCAGCGGAATCATGCGTAGTCTCCTTGAAGCGTGGGGTACCCGCGTGCAGACAGCGCGCGGGCCAGTTCTACCCGGTCATCGATGGCGTGCTTGGCACCGGCCATGTCCTGATGAGACTCATGACCACGTCCGGCCAGCAGGATAGTGTCCGCTCGCCCAGCGGCAGCAACCGCTGCGGTGATGGCGTCCTCGCGCGGGCTGATCTCTTCAAGCACCGTGCTTAGGCCACCACGGGCGATAGCGTCACGGGCGCCCTCGAGCAGGTCGGCACGGATCTGGGCGGGATCTTCACCGTGGGGATCGTCATCACTGATGATGACGTGGTCGGCCATCCGTACTGCGATCGCGCCCATCGTAGGACGCTTGCTGCGGTCACGTTCGCCCGCGGCGCCGATGACCAGAATGAGTTTGCCGTGCTGCTGGCGGACCGCCTGCAGGGTGCGGATCATAGCGTCGGGGTTGTGGGCGAAGTCAACGATCGCCGCAGGTCCGGCGCCGTCGGTTCCAGCCGCAATCACCTGCATCCGGCCGGGGACCTGCACGTGGAAGGGCCGCTTGGTCTCCAGTGCGGCCACGACATCTTCTCGCGTGAACTCCTGGGCGCGGTGCGGATCCGCAGCTGCCTCTAAGACCATCACTGCAGCCAGTGCGGCATTGGAGACGTTGAAGTCCCCCGGCAGTGCAGTGGAGGAGCGAACCTCTTCCCCGGTATGCCGGTTGACTAAGGTGAACGCGCTGCCCAGGCCCTCAGGGGCGACCTCGCGCACCTCCCAATGAGCCTGGGTGACGCTGTCCGGGCGAGTGGAGAGGGTGACGACCTTACCGGTGGCCGCGGCAGCCATCCGGTGCCCCCAGGACTGTTCGGCCCCGGTGTCGTCCACGGTGATCACGCTGATCCGGGTCCGCGAGCGGCTGAAGAGGGCTGCCTTGGCGGCGAAATACTCCTCCATGGTCCCGTGCAGGTCTAGGTGATCCTGGGTGAGGTTGGTAAAGCCAGCGACGTCGTAGAACAGTCCGGAGATCCGCCGGTAGCTGATGGCATGGGAGGAAACCTCCATAGCCGCGGCCGCGACGTTCTTCTCACGGAACTGGTGCATCAACGCATGCAGCTGCACAGCCTCCGGGGTGGTCATATCCGACGAGATGCGCTCGGAATCCTCTGGAGTCGCACCGGCGGCGATCTCGATAGTTCCGATCAGGCCGGTATTACGCCCCTGAGGTGCCAGCAGTGTGCTCAGCAGCGCTCGCAGGAAGTAGGTGGTGGTGGTTTTTCCGTTCGTTCCGGTGACGCCGAAAAGTGCCGGATCCGAAGAGGCGGTCGTGCCGTAGATCACAGCAGCGGCGGGACCGGCGGCGTCACGTACTGCGGCAACTTCGATGACCGGCAGCTGGTAGCCAATGGCCTCGCGAATCTTGCCTACACCGGCGGCGTCGGTCAGTACGGCGGCAGCACCGCGGCTGATGACCTCTGTGATGAAGTCGGCCCCGTGCGCACGCGCTCCGCTGACAGCAACGAACAGATCCCCCGGCGCTACCCGCTGGGGATTCATGGCCGCACCGGTCAGAACCGTGGCGTAGGCACGTTCTGCGAAAGGACTCAGAAGCGGGTCATACCCTGTAGCTCGCAGATGCTCAGTAAGGGTGCCGACGCTGACAGCGCTGGTCACCACGGATAGTCCTGCTGTTCGCCCACAAACCCATCATAGGCCTCCGACTCTGCTCCTGAGGGAGGCACGTCGTAGCTGGAGAGGGCATAGGACATGATGTCCCGGAAGGTATCTGTGAGGTCCCAGTCTCCAAAGCGTCCGGCGGGGCGGTGCACGGTGACCGAGACCAGGAACTGCGGGTCATCGAGCGGGGCTAGCCCCACAAAGTTCACGGTGTACCCGTCGAAGCCCCCCTGAGCGCCGGCGGCCTCGGCGGTGCCGGTTTTTCCGCCGACCCGGTATCCCTCGATAGCAGCCCCGCGGGCGCTGCCGTATTCCACCACACCCTCCATGAGCTTGAGCATCTCCTCTGAAGTGTGCGATGAGAAGATCCGCTCGGATTCGGTCTCCACCGGATGTTCGGTTCCATCTGGATCGACATAGGCGTCAACAATGCGCAGCGGCGTCTTCACGCCGTCGTTGGCCAGCAGTTGGTACATCTGAACAGTGTGCAGCACGGTCATCTCATAACCCTGACCGAACTGGGTGGTCAGCGGCTGGCGTGCGTCCCACTCCTCAGGCGGGCGCAGCGCAGACTGACCCTCGATCCCCAGGCCAATGTCGATGGGATCGCCGATGCCCACCTTGCGCATGTAGTCGTAGCGGGTTTGCTCATCGATCTGATTGCCGATCAGCACGGTCCCGGTGTTGTAGGAGCGCGCGTAGATGCCGGCTGCAGTCATCTCGTACTCAGAATGCGAGCGCGCGTTCTGGATGGTCTGGCCGTTCCAGGTGTAGCGGTACGGAACCGTGTAGTGATCTTCGGGCTCCATGACGCCTTCTTCCAACGCCATGGCGAAGGTGATCGATTTGCCCCCGGAGCCCGGTTCAAAAGGCTGGGTCAGAGCAAGCGGACGGCGGAAGAGCTCATCGGTCTGACCCGGTTGTGCCGGGTCCACGGTTTCCGAATCCGCCATGGCCAGTATCTCGCCTTCGCTGCCTTCACGAAGGTCGACCACAGTAGCGTTGCCCCACTGGGCGTTGTACTGGTTGGTCTTCTGCGCGATGGCTTCTTGGGCGTACCACTGGAGATCCTGGTCGATGGTGAGCTTCACGTCCTGGCCGTCGGTGGCTGGGACCTCTTCAAAGGTCGCGGTAGGGATGCGCACGCCGTCGGCACCCACTTCATAGATCCGCTGGCCCGATTCACCTGTGAGGGCGTCGTCCTGAGCCGCTTCCACCCCTTCTAAGGGCCCATCTGCTCCGATGAAACCGATGATGGAGCCGGCAACGGGCCCGGCAGGATAGGCCCTCTCGGACTGGGGCTCGGAGAAGATGCCCGGGACTCGTAGCTCCATGACTTTCTGACGCATCTCGGGGGTCACGGACCGGTCAATCATCGAGTACCGGTTGGTGCCGTCCCCGGTCATCGCTTCCAGGACCTCCTGGCGGTCGATCTCAAGGATCTCGGCGATCTGGGCGGCGGACTCCTCCACCGTGATGGGAATTCTCAGGCCGGTGTCCGGATCCCGAACGGTGTAGCTATCGACCTGAGACTGATCAGCGATGATGTGGTACCGCTCCACGGAGGTGGCCATGACGCGCCCGTGGACATCCAAGATGTCTCCACGGGCGCCGGGCAGCTCAACACTGCGCAGCCTGTCGCTGACCGCCTGTTGAGCATTACCGGCCGGGTCGAGGGCCTGAACGTGGAAGAGTCTTCCGCCCAGAAGCATCAGCATGGCCAGCACCAGGGCAAGCCCGATGCGCATGCGGAAGGAGAGCGTCTTGGCGCGCTGGGTGGTGCCCATCATGCGTCAGTTGTCCTCCGGGCCGCTTCAGTTGATCAGCTTCGGGGCGGGAATAGTGCCGCCCTCTAAGTCCTGACTGCCGAACTTGCGGTCAGCCTGGGCTTCTTGGCCTCCATTGTGCCCGTCCGCAGCGTGCATCAGGGTCTCCAACGCGCCGACGCCGAGTAGTCCGGTAGGCGAACCCTCGGCCTGTTGCGCCACGTCCACTGCCGCGCTGACGTCCTGGCCGGGCAGCACAGGTGCTGCCACAAAATTGCTGGGGCGGTGGGAGGAGTCAGCGCTTTCGGCACTGCCGATGACATCCCCACTGGCCAAGTCCAGGGTCCCAGCCGCAGCTGGCATGACCATTCCCAGGGTCACTGCAGCATTGGACAGTGACTGAGGTGACTCCAGGAACTGGACCTGCTGGGTCAGCGCCTGGTTCTGATGCACCAGTGACTGATGCTCATTCTGCATCTGGACCACGCTGTACTGGGCGTTGGCGATGTGAATATTCAGGGCCAGAACCGCTGCAAGTGCCGCTGCAAGCAGCAGAATCACTCCGGCGATCAACCCTTTCTGCCGCCCTTTGACCTTCGGCAGAGCCTGCAGTGCTGGCCGAGAGCGCACAGCCTGCTGGGAGCGCGGCGAGCTGTGCTCCGGGGAGACTGTGCGCACATCTGCTACGGAGAGGACGCTCATGCGATACTCCTTGCCGTCACTGGGGCCTTGGCCTGGCGGATCTTCTCGGCTGCGCGCAGCTTGGCTGATGCTGCGCGCGGGTTCTCAGCGATCTCCTCCGCGGTGGGCGGTTCTGCCCCGCGGACCACATTGCTGAAGGTGGGTTTGTGCTCGTCAAGCTCCACCGGCAGTCCGGCAGGTGCTGAGGATGTGGTGCGCTTGGCGATGGCTTGTTTGACGATCCGGTCTTCAAGCGAGTGGTAGCTGAGCACCACGATCCGGCCGCCCAGGCTCAGTGCATCCAGCGCATGCGGAATAGCTCGGCGCAGCACCTCCAGCTCCTGGTTCACCGCGATGCGAATGGCCTGGAAAGTCCGCTTGGCCGGGTGCCCCCCGGTACGTTTTGCTGCGGCTGGGACTGCTGAATCCACGACGGCGGCCAATTGGCTCGTGGTGGTCAACGGTGATTCCTGCCGAGCCCGGATGATCGCTTTGGCGATGCGCCCTGCGAACCGCTCCTCGCCGTACTCGGAGAGAATCCGGCGCAGTTCATTCTCCTCCACCCGCGCCAGCAGCTGAGCAGCCGTTTCATCTGGGGAGTCATCCGCGGCGTTCATGCGCATATCCAGTGGTGCGTCATAGGAGTAGGCGAAGCCGCGTTCAGCCTCATCGAGCTGCAGAGACGAGACTCCGAGGTCAAAGAGCACTCCGGCCAGACGCTGGTCCGGCTCGAGCGTCTTGGCAACCTCGTCCACCTGGTCGTATACCGCATGGACGCCGCGAAAACGGCTGCCGTAACGCTCGAGCCGACCGGCGGCCAGTTCAAGCGCCTGAGTGTCCCGGTCGATTCCTAGAACAGTGACATCTGGATGGGCCGCCAACATAGCTTCGGAGTGACCCCCCATACCCAGGGTGGCGTCGATGACGACTGGTCGGCTGCCATCGTGCTGGATTGTGGTGACACTCTGAGCGAGCAGGGCGATGCAGCGATCCCTCATCACGGGGATGTGGCGGTCGGCTGCCGCACGCTCACTCATGGCGCCTCCTTCGCTGTGATGAATCGAATGCCTGGAGTCAGCTCCCCCTCCGCTCCGGTCCGCCTGACATCGGGGAAGAGAAGTCAGGTGGTGCCGGGCGGCTGGAGAACTCACCCCAGGCCTGCCGCTGGCTCAGAAGAGACCGGGGATGGCGTCCTCATCGGTAGATGAGAACTCCGTCTCCTTCTCTTCCAAGTAGGAGTTCCAGGCCGCGGTGTCCCAGATCTCGGCTCGGTCTCCCGCGCCAATCACTGTGACCTCGCGGTCGAGTCCCGCATATTCCCGCAGTGCTGCCGGAATGGTGATTCGGCCCTGCTTATCCGGGGTCTCGTCCGAGGCTCCGGAGAGGAACACGCGGATGTAGTCACGTGCCTGACGGGAGGTCAGCGGCGCCTGCCGCATCTGCTGGTGCACATTGGCGAATTCCTGCTCACTGAACACATAGATGCAGCGCTCCTGCCCGCGGGTCAGAACCAGACCGTCGGCCAGTTCATCTCGATATTTCGCGGGAAGGATAAGACGCCCCTTCTCATCCAGACGAGGCGTGTAGGTGCCGAGGAACATGGCGCCCACCTCGCTTCGCTCAGATGATCAGAGCTTCTCTCCCATCGCGCTCCACTTTACTCCACTTCACCCCACTTTCCAACCATTATCGGCAGCTTGGCCCCCTCCCGCGCCTCATTACGGACACGGGACAGCAGAAGAGGCGGCTCTGACCTGCGCTTTTGCGCGGGGTGCGCAGTGGAGGGCCGTGGGGAGGAAGGTGGAGGGAAATGTGCGGAGGGAGCCACAAGTGACTGGTATTCCTCACCGTGCCCTCACCGCGTGGACCTCACCACACAGGTGGTGGAGGAAAGTGGAGACACCTTGAGGGATGCGTAAGGGAGGGAAGTGGAGCACAGCAGAGTCCAGGCCCTTCGCCGGGCCGAAGAGTGCATAAACGAATCAAGCCCCTCACTAGGAGGGGCTTGATTCGTTCGGGAAAAGACTCGGGGCAGACTCAGCCTTGCTGTCGGCGCTGCTCCCACTTGTCTTCGAGGCTGCTCATGAAGGAACCGGAGGGACTGGGGGCTGAGCTTCGCGGCCCGGATCCGCCGCCGGGACCACCGTTGCCCCCTGAGCCGCCGTTGTTCCCGTTGCCTCGGGACTTACGTGCCCCTCCCCCTGTGGTGGCGAAGTAGGCGCCGCCGCCCATCAGCAGAAAACCAATGACCCCCACCGGGATGAGCTGCTGATAGATGCCGAAGATCAACACGCCAATTCCGGCGACAGCAACAAGCAGCCCGAGAACCAGGTTGCGGATGTTGAGCTTGCCGACAGCGGTCTCCTGCAGAGAGCTCGCAAAGCCAGGGTCCTCAGTCTGAAGCTGTTCCTCAAGCTCCTTGAGCAGTCGCTGCTCGCGCTCCGACAGTGCCATCGTGACGCTCCTTGTTCCGAGTCCTCGGCGGGTATGGGCCTTTAGTCTAGCTTCTGAAGACTGTCGCGGCCTAGCCGATGACGAAGCTATGACCAACTTGCCACGAAACTCTCAGTCATCCTCAAGCTTGGAGCCGCCCCCGGCCTGACGTCGGGCTTCCCGCGGCAGCAAGGAGGCCGGAGCCACTGGCAGGTCGGGGAATCTCTGCGCCACGGCATCGATGGCTCGTTCGGCATCAAGCCACTCAGCGGCCCGTGTATCAAAGCTCAGCTGCAGAGCCCCATCATCGCGCTGAAGCCGCTCCGCGCGGAGCCCTATCAACCGCACCGGCTGCGGTCGTTCCCCGAGTCCCTGCAGCAACCGCACCGCAGTCTGCGTCAGCACCTGGGCTGATTGGGTGGGATGTTCAAGTGTGGCGGACCGGGTCAGCGTGCTGAAGTCCTGATAGCGCAGCTTCAGGCTCACCCCGCGGGTATTGAGCTGTGCCTGGCGCAGCCGCGCTGCCACCCGGTGCCCCAGGCGAAGCAACTCGCGGGTCAGCTCGGCGTCTGAGTCGATATCCATCGCGAAGGTCTCCTCCGCCCCGATACTCTTCTCCTCGCGCTGGGGCACCACTTCCCGTGGATCATGCCCCCATGCCAGATCATGAAGGTGCTCGCCGGTGACCCCGAATCGTCTTTTCAGACTCTCCCGCGGTGTCTGCGCTAACTGCTCCACTGTGTGGATACCTTGGGCGTGCAGAGCCTGCGCTGTTTTGCCTCCGACTCCCCAGAGTGCCTCAACCTTCAGCGAATGCAGGAAGCGCAGCCGCTGAGCGGGCGGGACCAGCAATAACCCGTCAGGCTTGGCTCGGGTCGAGGCGATCTTCGCGATGAATTTTCGGTCGGCGATTCCGACCGTGGCCGGCAGCCCGAATTGAGCGCGGATATCGGCCCGAATCCGCTCACCGATCTGTTGCGGCTGCCCTAAACGCCGTCGCGCTCCGGTGAGATCAAGGAAGGCCTCATCCACGCTGAGCTGTTCCTTGGTATCGGTGATGGTGTCGAAATACCCCATAATCCCGACTGAAAGCTCTCGGTATCGGTGCATCTGTGGGGGCAATACGGTGGCATGCGGGCTCAACTGCAGTGCCCGGCTCAGCGGCATCGCCGAGCGCACGCCGTCGGCGCGTGCTTCATAGGAGGCAGAGAGGACCACCGAACGCCCCTCACCGGCGACGATGATCTTCCGCCCGCGCAGTTCAGGTTTATCCAGCAGCTCTGCCTCGACATAGAACGCATCCATATCCACATGCGCGATGATGCGGGGACGATCTGCGGCGGGCATATGGATAGGCTAACGGCATGCTCAGACATCAGACCCCGCAGCAGGATTTCGCACAGCGCGCCGAGCGCTTCGTCGCCGGGGTCAACGACCTCTGCCGAGAGTACTTGCTCATCCGCCGTGAGGAAGTCAACGCAGTCTCCGCACACGCAGCGCCGCTGGCCGATGCGATCCTCGATCTCACCGCTGGCGGGAAGAAGCTGCGTCCGGTGCTGGCATGGATCGGTTGGCGCAGCGCACGCTCGGAAGAGCACCTTCCCGCAGCGGTTGAGAAGCACGACGCCGACGCTGCAGTGAAACTACTGGGTGTCTCCTTAGAGCTCTTCCAGGCTGCTGCGCTGGTCCACGATGACATCATTGACCGCTCGGCAACCCGCCGCGGCCAACCCAGCACGCATAAGCGTTTCGAAACACTGCACCGCGAAAAGCGCTACGCCGGGGAGACTGATCACTTCGGCACCACTGGAGCCATCCTCTCTGGTGACCTCGCACTGGCCTGGTCCGGGCAGGCCTTCGCCGACGCCCAGCAGCAGGCCCAGCAGCAGGTGGAACTCAGCTCCGAGCAGCTGTTTGAGGCTCAGGCTATTTTCCAGCGGATGCATACCGAAGTGATGACCGGCCAGTATTTGGATGTGCTCGCCGAGGTGGGCCCGGCCGCCACGAACGAAGCCGAGGCCGTGGCTCAGGCACGCAATGTGCTGCGCTATAAGGCAGCGAAGTACTCCAGCGAATACCCGGTGACCCTGGGCTGTGCGCTGGCCGGGGGCTCTGCGGCGCTGCGCAGGGCTTTGGCTGCGGCCACGCTGCCGGTGGGTGAGGCCTTCCAGCTGCGTGATGATCTGCTCGGTGTCTTCGGTGATCCTGCAGTGACCGGCAAGCCTGTGGGCGATGATCTGCGTGAGGGCAAACGGACAGAACTGATCGCCTACGGCCTCTACCGCTCCCCCGCGGCTGCTGCTGATGAACTCGCCTCAATGCTGGGCCGTGCTGATCTGAGCCAGGACGACGTCGCCCGGGCCCGCGAGATTCTCATCACCTGCGGTGCTGTTGAAGAAGTGGAGCGTTCGATCGAGGCGCTGCTGAGCAGCAGTGCCGTTGAGGTAGAGAAGCTGCATGATCTCGGCGTCGATGACGAGGTACTCCATGATCTCGAAGCCGTGACGCAGCGGCTGGTCGCCCGGACGTCCTAAAAGCGCCCGGCTTCATCCTTCGATACCCTGAAGCAATGAGCACTGAAGAGAGCTGGATCGGCTCAACCATCGACGGGCGATATGTGATCACCAAGCGCATCGCCCGCGGCGGCATGTCTACGGTGTATCTAGCCCGTGATGAGCGTCTGCACCGCGATGTGGCCATCAAGGTGCTCTTCCCGCATATGGCCGAGGACCGCAAGGTGGTCCAGCGCTTCGAGCAGGAGGCGCGCACTTCAGCACTGATCTCCCACCCCAATGTGGTGCAGGTTCTGGACCAGGGCCAGACCCGGGAAACCGCCTACATGGTCATGGAGTACGTTCCCGGAGCCACGCTGCGCACTCTGCTCAAGAGCGGACCGATGACGCCAAGGCTGACCCTGGCCTATACGCAGGCAATTCTGGCTGGCCTGGCGGCCGCTCACCGAGCCGGTCTGGTCCACCGCGATATCAAGCCCGAGAATGTGTTGGTTTCTCCAGAGGGCCGCATTAAGCTCGCCGATTTCGGCCTGGCTCGGGCCGCCACCCATCATTCCGGTACGTCCACGCTGATGGGGACCGTGGCCTATATCTCTCCTGAACTGCTCTCAGGTGAGGGCGCTGATGAACGCGCCGATATCTATGCGGTCGGAATCCTGCTCTACGAGATGCTCACCGGGGTCCAGCCCTACACCGGTGATTCCCCGGTCCGGGTTGCCTTTCAGCATGTGAATTCCACCGTGCCCGCGCCTTCTTCCTACGTTCCCGGACTGCCTCAGGCTCTGGATGAGCTCGTTCGAGAGGCAACGCGCACTGACCCCGCGGAGCGCCCGAAAAACGCTGACGCACTGCTGGATATGCTGCAGGAGGTCCGCGAGCAGCTCAGCGATGAGGAGCTGGACTTCGACGGCGCGGCGCGTAAGCACCGCCGCCACCACGGCACGGGTGCACCGGCAGCCACCGCGGCTATGCCTGCCGCGGCTGCCGCCGCGACAGCAGCAGATTCGGCCCATACCCCCGAGACGTCCTCACCCGCTGAGGATGATGAGGATTTCGCCTCAGAGGACAAGACTGTGGTCTTCGGCGGAGAGGACTTCCCCACCGCAGAGGACCGTACGCAATGGGACGACGACGCGACCACGGTCCTGGGTCAGACACCTCCAGGCGCTCAGGAACCGGGCGGCCCGCCGGCACCTCAGGACTATGCGCCCCCGCGGCCGCAGGCCCCGCAGCCGGCTCAGGGCACCCAAGTGATGAATGAGCCCTGGTCAGCCCTCGCCGAACAAGACCGGCAGACAGTGGCAGAAGTGCCGCTTCCTGGTCGGCTCAGCGTCCACGACGACGACACCACCGCCACACCGGTGACCGCTGCGGCGGATCCCCGTGCCAGCAAGCGAGAGCGTCAGCGCCCGAAAGTTGAACTCTCCACACCCGATTCCACTCGCCAGGGGGTCGCGGTAGCGATTCTGATGATCCTCACCGCCGTGCTGATGCTGCTGGCCTACCAGCTGGGGATCAACTCTTCGCTCATCCCCAGCCTCGGCGGCGGTTAAGCAGGTTCTAGCCCACAGCGGTGAGCGCTTCGGCGACCAGGAAGGCCAGTTCCAGAGACTGCTTGTGATTCAGTCGCGGATCCACCAGCGACTCGTAGCGGGCGTCGAAGGCTGATTCGTCGATGACATCGGAGCCGCCCAGGCACTCGGCCACGTCGTCGCCGGTCATCTCCACATGCAGGCCGCCCGGGTAGGTGCCGGCGGCACGGTGGACTTCAAAGAAGCCCCGTACCTCATCCATGATGTCGTCGAACCGACGCGTCTTGTACCCGTTTTTGGCGGTGATGGTATTGCCGTGCATCGGATCAGTCACCCACACGACTTTTGCGCCCGAGTCCCGCACGGCTTCCACCAGGGGTGGGAGCTTCTCGCGGATATTCTTAGCGCCCATCCGGGTGATGAAGGTCAACCGGCCCGGCTCGCGCTCGGGGTCGAGCTTATTGATCAGCTCCAGCGCAGTCTCCGGGGAAGTGGACGGGCCCAGCTTGACCCCCAGCGGGTTGCGCACTCGGGAGAGGTAGTCCACGTGGGCGCCGTCGAGCTCACGCGTGCGCTCACCGATCCACACGAAGTGCCCGGAGGTGACATAAGGCTGGCCGGTGCGGGAATCGATACGAGTCAGTGCACGCTCGTAGTCCAACAGCAGCGCCTCATGTGCGGCGTAGAACTCAGTGCGCTTGAGGCCCTCAAATTCGACGCCGCAGGCATCCATGAACCGTACTGCGCGATCGATCTCCCCGGCGATCTGCTCGTAGCGGGTATGCGCCGGATTCTCCATGAATCCCTTGTTCCACTGCTGGACGGCCCGCAGGTCTGCAAAGCCGCCCTCGGTGAAGGCACGGACCAGGTTCAGCGTGGCAGCCGATTTATGGTACGCCTGCACCATGCGCTTGGGATCCGGGCGGCGGGATTCCGGGGTGAAATCAAAGCCGTTGACGATCTCCCCGCGGAAACTCGGCAGCGTGGTCTCTCCGCGGGTTTCCATATCCGAGGAGCGCGGCTTGGCGTACTGACCGGCCATCCGGCCCATCTTGACCACCGGCAGTGAGGCTCCGTAGGTCAGCACCACAGCCATCTGCAGGATGGTCTTCACCTTGGCGCTGATCTTGTCAGCCGTCACGCCGTCGAAGGTCTCCGCGCAGTCTCCGCCCTGGAGCAGGAAGGCTTCACCATTGGCTACTTTCGCCAGCCGGTCTTTGAGCTTATCGACTTCACCGGCGAAGACCAGCGGAGGGTTGGATGAGAGCTGCTCATAGGCGTCCTCGAAGTCCTCGTGACCGCGCCAGTCCGGCTGCTGGCTCAGCGGCAGGCTACGCCAGTTGTCGAGACCCGGATACTCTGCGGCGCCGGTGTGCAGGATCTCTCCGGGCGCGGTCAGCGGGGTCTCGTGGCGGGGCTTGTCTGCGATAGTCACCCGTATAGGGTAAGGCGCGATCATTCCGGCACCTAATGTGCCAAGACCCGTTTCACATGATGGAAGCTACCGTGCGGCGTGTTCCTTGGCGGCGTTCTCGTAGAGCTCATCAACAACTTCTGCGAAGTCGTCCATGATGTTCTGTCGGCGAATCTTCATCGAAGGTGTCAGGTGACCCGATTCAATGGTGAAATCAGTGTCCAACAGTTCAAAAGTACGGATGGACTCCGCGCGGGAGACAGACTCGTTGGCCTTGTCCACCACCTTCTGAATGTGCTCGCGCACCTTCGGGTTCTTCGTCAGCTCACTGATGGACGTCTCCGCGGGGATGCCCTGGCGATCCAACCACGCGGGCAGCGTCTCCGGATCCAGAGTGATAAGAGCCGCCACAAAGGGACGCCCGTCACCGACGACGACCACCTGGGAGACGATCGCATCGGAGCGGATCTGATCTTCCAACTGGGCCGGTGCCACGTTCTTGCCAGCTGCAGTCACCAGGATCTCTTTCTTGCGGCCGGTGATGGTCAAGAATCCAGCGTCATCCAGTGTGCCGATATCTCCAGTGCGGAACCATCCGTCGGCGGTGAAAGTCTCCTCTGCGAGTTCCGGCCGGTTGCGATAACCGCGGAAGACGCAGACGCCCTTGCCCAGGATCTCGCCATCTTCGGCGATCCGGACGGCACAGCCCGGCAGAGGCTGGCCCACGGTGCCGATCTTGTAGGCCGTGGGAGTGTTGACGGTGATCGGCGCGGTGGTCTCGGTCAGCCCGTAGCCTTCCATGATCTGCACACCGATGCCGTGGAAGAAGTGTCCCAGCCGCTTACCCAACGGGGAGCCGCCGGAGACCGCATGGGTCACCTTGCCGCCCATGCGGGCGTGCAGTTTGGAGTAGACCAGTTTGCTGAACAGCGCGTGCTTGGCTCCCAGCAGCAGCGGGACCTTTCCTGCCTGCTGCGCCTTGGACCACTCCACCGCGGTATCGGCTGCCTTGGCGAAGATCTTGCCTTTGCCCTCGCCTTCGGCCTTCATCATCGCCGCGTTGTAGATCTTCTCAAAGACACGCGGTACAGCCAGCAGGAATGTGGGATGGAAAGTGCCCAGATCATCGACCAGCTGTTTGATATCGGAGGTATGACCCACTTTCGCACCGGTGGCCACGGAGATCACCGAGATGAACCGGGCAAAGACATGGGCCAGCGGGATGAAGAGGACCGTGGAGGCTTCCTTGTTGATCACTGCCTTCAGCGAGGTGCCGGCCTGCAGTGAGAGATCAGCGAAGTTCCCGTGGGTCAGCTCGCAGCCTTTGGGTCGACCGGTGGTGCCTGAGGTGTAGATGATGGTGGCAAGATCTTCTAAGTCTGCTGCGCTGCGACGGCTCTCCACCTCCGCGTCCTGCACAGCTTCACCTTCGCTGCGCAGCTCATCGAGGTCAGTTCCTTCGATGGTGAAAAGATGCTCGACGTCGTCGAGCTTCTCCTGCACGATCGCCCGGTCCACTGCCTTAAGATGACTGGTCTTCTCAGCGAAGACCATACGGACACCGGAGTCCTGCAGGATCCAGGCGATCTGCGAGGGTGAGGAGGTTTCATAGACGGGAACGGTCACCGCCCCGGCGTACCAGATGGCAAAATCCAGCAGAGTCCACTCGTATCGAGTGGCCGCCATAATCGCGACCCGGTCCCCGGTACTGATTCCACGGCTGATGAGCCCCTTGGCCAGGGCGACGACGTCGGCGCGGAACTCCTGGGCGGACACGTCAGTCCACTGTCCGGGCTGAAGCTGCCGGGCGAAGAGCGCATTGCCGGGATCCTCGGCAACCTGGCGCTCCAGAAGGTCAGTGACGTTCAGATCTGATGCGACCTCAACAACTTTGGGCACTGCGTGCTCCTGCAGCTGATTTGCCACGGGGTCCCTCCTGAAGCCTTGATGTCAATGTGGTGTGATTCACATTAGTGAGGCAGAGGGGCGTTGTCTACTCGCCACCGAGCATCCGCTTGGCCTTGCCCCGGGCCGCTGAAGCCCTGTTGTAGAGCGCATCCACCACCTGCGAGAAGTCGCGCATCACCTCGGGGCGCTTAATCTTCAACGAGGGGGTCAGGTGACCTGACTCGATAGTGAGGTCTTCCCCCAGGACGGTAAAGGAGCGGATGGACTCCGCCTGTGAGACCGTGGCGTTAGCCCGATCGATGATGTCCTGAAGATGCTTCAGCACCTGGGGATGCTCAGTCAGCTCAGCCATGGGAGTCTGCGGATCGATACCTCGGCGTTGGCACCACGAGCTGATCGTTTCAGAGTCCAGGGTGATCAGCGCTCCCACAAAGGGACGCCCTTCCCCCACCACCACGGCTTGTGACACCAGCACATCCGCACGGATTTCATCTTCAAGCTGCGCCGGTGAGACGTTCTTACCTCCGGCCGTGACCAGGATGTCCTTCTTTCGCCCGGTAATGCGCAGTCGTCCGGCGTCGTCGAGTTCACCAAGATCTCCAGTGCGGAACCAGCCGTCAATGAAGGCTTCCTGATTCAGCTCAGGCCTGCCGCGATAACCGCGGAAGACACAGGTGCCGCGCACCAGGACCTCGGAATCCTCAGCAATGCGCACCTCATTGCCAGGAAGCGGGATACCCACGGTGCCGATGCGGTAGATGCTGGGGATATTGCCGGTCACCGGGGCGGTGGTCTCGGTCAGGCCGTAGCCTTCGATGATCTGCACCCCGATGCCATGGAAGAAATGCGCCGTTCGCTCCCCCAGCGGCGAGCCGCCGGAGAAGGCATGGGTGACCTGTCCGCCCATCCGGGCCATGAGCTTGGAATAGACCAGCTTGGAGAACACCTTGTGCTGGGCGCGCAGCCCCAGAGGTACCCGCCCCGCCGTCACCGCCTGGGAATAGCGCACTGCCACATCCACGGCGCGGGAGAATATCCGGCTCTTACCCTCGGCTTCGGCCTTCAGCACTGCCGCGTTGTAGATCTTCTCGAAGACCCGCGGTACCCCCAGCAGGAAGGTGGGCCGGATATCACCGAGATCATCGATGAGTTGGCGAATATCCGGAGTATGCGCCACCCGGCCCCCTGCGGCGATGAAGATCACCGAGACGAACCGGGCGAAAACATGAGCCATCGGCAGGAACAGCACCGTGGAGGAATGCTTGCCGATCACCCCATCCATGACTGCCAGAGTCTGCAGACAGTGTTCGGTGAAGTTCCCGTGGGTCAGCTCGCAGCCTTTGGGGCGACCGGTGGTACCGGAGGTGTAGATGATGGTCGCCAGGTCTTCCAGCGAGGCGGCGCTGCGGCGCTGCTCAAGTTCGCTCGCGGTCGCGCCCGGGGCTGACCGCCGCAACACCTCCAGAGCATTCTGCTCCAGACAGAGAATCTCGGTGACATTGCTCAGCTGTTCCGAAGACACTGCTTCAGCGACCAGCTTCCGGTGGGACTTCGTCTCCGTGATGACTGTCCGCGCACCGGAGTCCTGCAGGATCCAGGCGATCTGGCTGACTGAAGACGTCTCATAAATGGGCACGCTGACCGCCCCTGCATACCAGATGGCGAAATCCAGCAGGACCCATTCGTATCGGGTGGCCGAAAGTATGCCGATTCTGTCGCCAGCCTCGATACCGGAGGCGATGAGGCCCCTAGCTAGGTCACTGACCTCCCGCTGGAACTGGGCGGCGCTGACATCTACCCACTGGCCGTCTTTGTCACGCCGAGTGAACAGGATATTGCCGGGGTCCTCATTGACCTGCTGATGGAGCAGATCGGTGATGTTCATGTCTGTTGGAACCTGCACCATCGCTGGCACTGAGTGCTGGCTGGCTGGTGCTGTGTCGGCTCCGTGTGCGCGCGGACTGTATGCCCCCAAGCTAGAACTCCTCCTGGGTAGGTGAGAAAACTGCTTCGTTGCCGCTAGCTCAATCACCTGGTGCGACCGGCCAGCAGTGCTATTAGACCTGCGCTCCGTCGCCGCTGCCTGTGCGCTTGCTGGGCATCTGCAGGAAGAGGACAAGCAGGCCGAGGAAGACCACGCCTATCAGCGCCGCCGTCGTCCAGCCGGGGAAAGACACCGGCAGGAAGGGGAAGATAATCAGCGATAGGATTCCGGCAATGGTCAGGAAGGCCCCAAGCACGACGGCGGGCTTGGCACCTGCCAGCGGGTTCTTGGGGTTCGGCGGGCGGAAATCGTCGATCTCCTCCAGCGCCGCATCATCGACGTGATAGTCCCGGGGGCCGCGCTGGCCGCCGCCCCGGGATTGCCCGAGGTTCTTCGGCACCGGACGCCCCGGAACGGGCTGTGAGCCGCTCCTGCGGTAGTAGGAGTCCTCATCACGTTGCTTGTTCATGGGTACCAGCCTACCCGGCGGGCGATACCGACACCTCTCCTATGAAGCGAATAATCCTGCGCTGAAGGAGTTCGGCGTCGTAGTCCAGAGTGGCGACATGCTGACTGCGGCGCAGAATGACCTCCTGGATCTGCCCCTTGGGCACACTGCGGGTGAGCAGCTGGGCCGAAGCTGAGCCGACAACATTGTCCCGGGCTGATCGCAGCAGCAGCACCGGGCATTCCAGATACGGCAGCACGGCACGAGTGCGCCGGAAAACCTCGTTGAGCTCAGCGACTGCCCGCACCGGTGTACGCCCGTAGGCTTCCTCGGTGACCTCCGGGTTCGCGATATCCCCGGCGATGGAGGCCACAGAGGGCCGCACCGTGGCCAGCAGCCGAGCGATCCGGCCCAGTCCAGGTGTCAGCCGCAGTCCCGGATTGATGGCCGCCACTCCGGCGGAACCCCAGGAGGCCGCGGCCCACAGAGCCAGCGCCCCACCCATGGACAGCCCGATCGGCACCACGGTCTGGCAGCGTGAGGCCAGCCGCCCATAAGCGGCGTCCACCTCAGCGAAGAGATCATCGGCTCGGGTCAGCGCCAACTCCTCCCAGCGTGTCCCATGACCGGGAAGCAGCGGCATCTCCACCTCGTAGCCGGCCTGACGCACCGCATCAGCCACCGGCTGCATCGAAGCAGTGGTTGATGTGAATCCATGAAGGATCAGGGCACCTGCAGCGCTGTTCACCATGAGTTCACTGTAAACCGCCTATTGTTGTGGTGAACGTCTTATCCGCCGTAGTGCCCTCTGAAGTCAGAGGGGCGAGAGGAAGAGCCTGCCCGTGCCCCCGTCGTCATCTCTGTTCTACCGCTCCGCCAAATCCTTAGTGGTGGCTCCCCTGGTGAATACGGTGTTCCGGCCCTGGGTCAAAGGGCTGGACAACATCCCCACCGAGGGCGCTGCCATCCTGGCCTCCAACCATCTGTCCTTCTCTGATTCGGTATTCATTCCTGTGGTTGTGCCCCGGCAGGTGCGCTTCCTGGCCAAGAACGACTATTGGAAGGGCAAGGGCGTCAGCGGGGCGTGGAATCGCTGGTTCTTCAACGCCAGCGGCCAGATCCCCATGGATCGGTCCGGCGGACGCGCCAGCCAGAACTCGCTTTCTGCAGGCGAGAATGCCCTGCGTGAAGGGCACCTGCTGGGTATCTACCCAGAAGGTACCCGAAGCCCCGATGGGCGTCTGTACCGCGGAAAGCTGGGCGTGGCCAAGCTTGCCCTGAGCGCGCAGGTCCCGGTCATCCCGATTGCGCTGATCGGCACCGATAAGGTCCAGCCGATCGGCAAGAACATCCCGCGGGTGCGCCGAGTCGGGATGATCATCGGCGAACCGATGAGCTTCGAGACCTACTACGGCAACGCCGATGACCGTTTCGCTCAGCGTGCGGTCACTGACGAGATCATGTCTCAGATCATGCGGCTCTCCGGCCAGGAGTATGTGGACGTCTACGCCTCCGAGGTCAAGCGTCGGCTGGAGGCCGAGAAAGACCCCTCCTAGCGGGTGCTGCCGGCCTTAGACCTGGCGGGCCTGCTTGATGGCCCGGCGGACGCGCTTAGCACTCACGGTCTGCGGCGTGCCCAATGACTGGGCGAAGAGATTGACCCTGAGTTCCTCGAGCATCCACTTCACCTGAGCCAGCTCCGGCGGCACCGGCAGCTGCGGGGGTACGGCCTCGATGGCGGCGTCGTACTCATCCTCGAGCTCCTGGACTGCCTGCATATCCGTGGTGTCCTTAGCCAGGCCCTGGCCAGCCTCCAACCGGTCCAGGCGCAGCAACATCGCCTGAAGATACCGCGGCAGGTGATGCATCTGGGTGAAACCGGTAGCGGTGATGAAGCCGGGGTGAACCAACTGGTCGATCTGGGCCTGCATATCCGACACCGCTGGCTTCAGTGCCGCCGACCGCACGCTGCTCAGCCTTGCCCGGGCCTCAGTGTTCAGAGTCAGCACCCGCGCCATGACATCGGTCAGCGACAGCACAGTCTCGATCAGTTCAGCTCGGGCATTCCGGGAGATCTGCTCAAACGCGGCAGCGGCATACGGCAGTTCAGCAGGCACCAGATGATCCAGCGCCGCAGTGGTTGCCTCAGCCACCATCTTTTCGGTGCTGCTGGAAGCGTCTTTGGCGAACTGGCCAAACGCCAGTCGCTCCCGGTTGCTCAGGTGCTCCACAACATAGCGCTGGGGTGAGGGCAGCACGGCACTGAGCAGGGCCACGACGCCGGCGCGGTGGGTGCGCTGCTGCTCGGAGGCAGATTGGGCCACCATCAGCCGCGCCCCGGGGCCATCGGGGGTCAGCGCCGGGTATCCGGTCACTTCGCGGCCGGCAACCTGGGTGGCTACTGTGCTGGGGATATCACCAAAAGTCCAGGTCACCTGCTGTCGCGCTGAGGTGTCAACGCGCTCCCCGGCACCGGTCACGGCATCCTGCCGGTCCTGCTGCGAGCCGGCGCTGGACTGCTGGTGAGACTCCACGCCTCCGGACTGACGGGACTGTCTGGGCTGACCAGACTGACCGAGCTGACCAGAGCGACCCGTTGTGCCCACTGAGCCGGCTCCCCCACCGGTGAGGGAACGGCCGATGGCCTCTCGGTTCTCCGCGGAGAAGCGCACCTGCAGTTCCGCCAGATCTGCCCCAGTGTCCAGGATTCGCCCGCGCTCGCTGACCACGGCGAAGGTGAAGCGCAGGTCCTCCGGCAGCCGGGAGGTATCCAGGTGTTCACTATCGACGACGACGCCCTTGAGCTGGCGCAGCACCCGAGCCAGTGCCTCGGTGAAGGGTGAGACCTCGACGTCGTACTGTTCCTCCAGCAGCTGCCGGGCTTGGGCGGCAACATCAGGTGCTGGCACAAAGTTCTTCCGCTGCTGCTTCGGCATCTGCCGGATCAGGGCGGTGATCATCTCGGTACGACGCCCGGGGATGAACCATTCGAAGCGGTGCGGCTGCAGCTGGTTGAGGAAGAGCACCGGGACACGCACGGTGACGCCGGCTTCATAGGCGTAGGTGAGCTCAAGCTGCAGGCCATCGTGATCGAAGGCGGCTGGGAACGCCTCAAGATCCACCTGCTCGGCAGCCGGTGCCATCAAGGTGTCCTGCGGGATGTCCAGCAGCTCAGGTGTGTCATGGCGCTGTTTCTTCCACCAGGCGTCGAAGGCCCGCTGGGAGGTGATACTGCGCGGCAGGCGCTGGTCGAAGAAATCCACCAGCTGCTGATCCGCTGCCCGCAGATCCCGCCTCCGCGTGCGTTCCTGCAGCTCCTCGAGTTCAGCGAACCGTGCGCGGTTGCGTTTGTCGAAGTGATGCTTGGTAGACCAGTCGCCCTCGATCAGGGCACGGCGGATGAACTCCTCGCGCGCACCGACCGGATCGATCTTGCCGAAGAGCACTTGGCGGTCAGCTACGATCGGCACCCCAAAAAGGGTCAGCCGCTCGGTGGCCACCACGGCGCCTTTCTTCGCGCTCCAAGTGGGCTCGGAGTAGGTGCGTTTGAGCAGGTGAGCTCCGAGTTCCTCAGCCCACGTCGGGTCGATCTTCGCTGCCATGCGGGCCCAGAGCCGGGAGGTCTCCACCAGTTCAGCGGCCATCACCAGATCATGGTTTTTCTTGAACAGCCCCGATCCCGGGAAGATCGCGAAGCGGGTGCCACGGGCGCCCTGATAGTCCCGGGTGCGCGGGGTAAACAGCCCGATATGACTGAGCAGACCTGCCAGCAGGGACTTATGCACCGCATCGTGCTTGGCCACATGGTCGGTGCCATGATGGGGTTTGACCCGGTGCTCGGCGAGTTTGGCCTGCTGGGCCAATTCGCCGAGCTGGGAAACCAGGTCTTGCCATTCGCGGATGCGAAGCCAGTTCAGATGTTCCCGGCGACAGAGTTTGCGGAACTGGCTGGAGGAGAGTTCCTTCTGCTGTTCCTGAATGTAGCGCCAGAGATTCATCAGCGCGGAAAAATCCGAATTCTCATCGGCGAAGCGCTTATGCAGCGCATCTGCCTCATCGCGCTTCTCGGTGGGACGCTCCCGGACATCCTGGATCGACAGTCCTGCCACCAGCACGGTGACCTCGGTCAGGCAATCCCGGCGGGCGGCTTCCACCATCATCCTGCCCAGCCGCGGATCCACAGGAAGCTGCGCCAGACGACGCCCGGTGGCCGTGACTCGCCCAGCATTGCGGCCGCCGCCTTCCAACGCGCCGAGTTCGGAGAGCAGCCGCACGGCGTCGTTGACGGCTTTGGAGTCGGGTTTCTGCACAAAGGGGAAATCCAACAGCTCATCCGGGGTCCTGGTGATGCCCATCGCGGACATCTGCAGCAGGACTGAGGCTAGGGAGGTGCGCAGAATCTCCGGGTCGGTAAACTCATCACGGGAGAGGAAGTCTTCCTCGGAGTAGAGCCGGATGCAGATGCCGTCGGAGGTGCGGCCACAGCGGCCAGCACGCTGATTGGCGCTGGCCTGGCTGATCGGTTCGATCGGCAACCGCTGCACCTTGGTGCGCGTGGAGTACCGGGAGATGCGCGCAGTGCCGATGTCGATCACGTATTTGATGCCGGGCACAGTCAGCGAGGTTTCGGCCACATTGGTAGCCAGCACAATCCGGCGCCGCCCTCCCGGGGTGAAGACTCGCCGCTGCTCCTGCAGAGATAACCGGCCGAAGAGCGGCAGGACTTCCGAGTTGGCCAGCTTTCGATGGTTTTTGATGGTGTCGGTGAGCGCATCCGCGGCGTCGCGGATCTCACGTTCGCCGGGGAAGAAGATCAGAATGTCACCGTCGGGCTCACCGCTGAGTTCCAGCACGGCATCTGTCACTGCGTCCAGCAGATCGCGATCCTCGGATCCTGCTGAGGCCGGCCCACTGGGCAGACCGGCTTCGCCGTCGTCGTCCTCCAGGGTTTCTAAGTCCTGCACAGGGCGGTAGCGGATCTCCACCGGGTAGGTGCGTCCGGAGACTTCGATGATCGGAATATCTTCAGGCAGCTCATCCTCCGCTGCAGGCAGCGGCTGCTGGCTGAAGTGCCGGGCGAAGCGCTGCGGATCGATGGTGGCGGAGGTGACGACCACCTTCAGCTCCGGACGCTTGGGCAGGATCCGTTTGAGATAGCCCAGGATGACGTCGATATTGAGGCTGCGCTCATGGGCCTCATCGATGATGATGGCCGAGTACTTCTTCAGCATCGGGTCCCGCTGAATCTCGGCCAGCAGAATTCCGTCGGTCATGAGCTTCACCGAGGTGTCCTTGCCGACTTCAGCGGTGAAGCGCACCTGATAGCCCACGGTCTGGCCGATCTGGGTCTTCAGCTCCTCGGCCAGCCGTTCGGCCACCGAGCGTGCGGCCAATCGGCGCGGCTGAGTGTGGCCGATCAGTCCCTGCTGCGCCAGTCCCAGCTCAAGGAGCATCTTGGGCAGCTGGGTGGTTTTGCCGGAGCCAGTTTCACCGGCGACGACGACCACCTGGTGCTCCCGCAGCGCTTTCAGGATAGTTTCCCGCTGGCCGGTGACCGGCAGCTGCTCCGGATAGTTCAGGTTCTCCGGGGTCCACACCGAAGGTGTGGAGCTCTCGGTGTCGGGGGCGGGATTCTGCAGGTCAGACATGGCTGGTCCAGTCTACGTCGGAAGAAAAAAGAGCTGAGGCCCCGGGTGTGGACCCGGAGCCTCAGCTCTATGTGCGCGAGGGGGGACTTGAACCCCCACGCCCGTGAAGGCACTGGCACCTGAAGCCAGCGCGTCTACCTATTCCGCCACTCGCGCATCGGCCCCCGTTATCCCGGTTTACCCGGGTCCCTGGGGACCTCGAACTGCTGAAAACAGCGAGCACTATCTTAGGCACAGACTGACCGGTTCGTCCAATCGGCAGGATCAGACTCGCGTGATCCCTCGATTTTATTGGCCTGCAAGCTTCCTGGACGCCAGCTGGGAGGCATGAAGGCGCTCGCCGGTCTTCTATGATCTTGGTCTCACTCCAGACGCGGCGGTCTCCCGCATAGGCTGTCAGGCATGAGCATCACTGTTCTAGCCATCGGGAAGAAGCATGAGGCGTGGGTCTCCGAGGGAGTCGAGCGCTACACCAAGCGGTTGCGCAAGCCCTACGATCTGACCTGGAAGCTGCTGCCGCATTCATCCCGCGAAGGTGACGCCGCCCGGGACGAGGAATCGGCTCGCCTGCTGGGCGCTGTGAAGGGCGATGACCATGTGGTGCTCCTGGATGAGCGCGGCAAGAACCTCTCCTCCCCGGAGGTGGCGAATCATCTCCAGACCCAGTTCAGCGGTGGACGCAGTGTGGTGCTCATCATCGGGGGTGCCTACGGGGTGAACCAGGCGCTCACTAGCCGTGCGAACTTCACCTGGTCCTTAAGCCGGCTGGTCTTCCCGCATCAGCTGGTGCGCTTGATTCTGGCTGAGCAGATCTACCGCGCCCAGGAGATCAGCGGCGGAAGGCCCTATCACCATGTCTGAGGATCATCAGGAGCCCGAGCCGGTTGTCGGCATTCTAGGGGCGGGGCGGGCAGGCACGGCCTTCGCCCGGACCATGCTCTCAGCCGGTATTGCCGTGGACATCTGCTCAACTCGCCCGCCCAAAGCGCTGCAGCACCATCTGAAGATCTACGCTCCTGGCGCCCGGCCGGTCTGGCCGGCGGAAATCGCAGAGCGCACGCTCAGCCAGGGACCCGGCATCGTCGTACTGGCAGTACCCCAGGAGGAGCTCGACGAGGTGGATCCGCAGTGGGTCTCGGGCACTGTGCTCATAGACGCCACCAACACGTGGCACCACGAGCCGCTGCCGGGCTGGCTGCAGGCCGCCGTGGATGAGCAGCTTCCCAGCTCCATGGCCATTGCGGGACGCTTCGGCACAGCACAGGTGGTGAAGGCGCTAAATCACATCTCCCATCATGAGGTGGAGCAGGCCGCTGCACCGCACGCTGCCCATGAGCAGCGCCGGGCACTGGCTGTGGCGGCAGATGACGACGACGCCCGTGGTCAGGTGATGCAGCTGGTGTCGCAGATGGGCTTCGACCCGGTGTCACTGGGCCCGCTTCCGGCCGGGCGCATCATGGAACCCGACGGCCCACTGTTCAACCGGCCGCTGAGCCGGCAGGACCTGCTGCGCTGGGTGCGCTGAACAGCCAGCCTGTCAGCAGTGACGCTTAGGCTGGAGGGCGTGACTGCGCTGGAAAGATTCACCGAAGCGACCCGGAACTGGTTCCAGGCCTCCTTTGGCGCGCCCACCGCTGCCCAGGAGGGCGCATGGGAGGCCGTCTCCGCAGGTAAGAACGCGCTGGTCGTGGCCCCCACCGGCTCGGGAAAGACACTTTCGGCCTTTCTCTGGTCCATTGACCGGCTGATCGCCGGTGGTAGCGAGCCAGATGCTGCGCCCCGGACCGCAGGTCCCGCCCAGACACAGGTGCTCTACATCTCCCCGCTGAAAGCCCTGGGGGTGGATATTGAGCGGAATCTGCGCAGCCCGCTGGTGGGCATCGGCCATACCGCGCGTCGGTTGGGGCAGGAACCGGCGGAGATCAGCGTGGGTGTGCGCACCGGAGACACCTCTCCTAAGGCGCGCCGGGATCTGCTGAAGAATCCGCCGGATATTCTCATCACCACCCCTGAGTCGCTCTACCTGATGCTCACCTCTGCGGCCCGGACCACCCTCAGCGGCGTCCAGACCGTCATCATCGATGAAATCCATGCCTTGGCAGGCACCAAACGCGGCGCACATCTGGCGCTGTCTCTGGAACGCCTGGATGCCCTTGAGGAATCGGCTGGGAACCGTCCGGCTCAGCGCATCGGACTCTCAGCCACCGTGGAGCCCCGGGATGAGGTGGCGCGCTTCCTGGGCGGTCACTATCCGGCGGGTCGCGCTGCTGTAGAGATCGTGGCTCCGGCTTCGGAGAAGAAGTGGGACATCACGGTCTCTGTGCCGGTGGAGGACCTGGCCGCACCGCAGGTGGAGCCTGAGGCTGAGGGGTCGCAGCCATTGCAGCCCTCGATCTGGCCTCATGTGGAGCACAAAGTTGTCGAGCTGGTCACCGCCAACCGTTCCACCATCGTCTTTGTGAACTCCCGACGGCTGGCCGAGAAGCTCACCGGCCGGATCAACGAGATCTGGAGCGAGTCCCAGGGCCTGGCGGAGGACAACACTGAAGACCTACCGGACCTGGCCAAGGCGCATCACGGCTCGGTGTCTAAGGAGCAGCGCAAACTCATCGAGGAGGACCTGAAGTCAGGGCGGTTGAAATGCGTGGTCGCCACCAGCTCCCTTGAGCTGGGCATCGATATGGGTGCAGTGGACCTGGTCATCCAGGTGGAGGCGCCCCCGGCGGTTTCGGCAGGCCTGCAACGCATCGGCCGCGCCGGCCACCAGGTGGGCGAAGTCTCGGTGGGATGGTTCTTCCCCAAGCACCGCGGGGATCTGGTGAGCACCGCCGTCGTTGTTGAACGCATGCTGGCCGGAAAAATCGAAGCCCTGCATATCCCGAAGAATCCGCTGGACATTCTGGCTCAGCAGACCATTGCTGCCTCCGCCATGGAGACCTTGGAGGTGGAGACCTGGTTCGAGACCGTGCGCCGGGCCGCACCCTTCTCCGCACTGCCGCGATCAGCCTTTGAAGCTGTGCTGGATCTGCTCTCGGGCAAATATCCCTCCGATCGTTTCGCCGAGCTGCGTCCGCGCATCGTCTGGGACCGCGATGCCGGCACCATTACCGGGCGACCCGGGGCGCAGCGGATCGCCGTCACCTCCGGCGGCACCATTCCGGACCGCGGCCTCTTCGGGGTGTACTTAGTCGGCGCGGAGGACTCCCGCACCGGGGGGCGCCGCGTCGGTGAGCTCGACGAGGAGATGGTCTATGAATCCCGCGTGGGCGATGTGTTCGCCCTCGGGGCCACCAGCTGGCGAATCGAGGAGATCACCTTTGACCGGGTGCTGGTCTCCCCGGCCTTCGGGCAACCAGCTTCCCTGCCCTTCTGGCGCGGAGACGGTCTGGGCCGCCCGGCCGAGCTGGGCAAGGCGCTGGGAGAGTTCACCCGCCGGATGCACGCGGCCGCCCCCGCAGATGCCATGGAGCAGTTGAGTGCGCTGGGGCTCGATACCTGGGCCCAGGAGAACCTGCTGCGATATCTGCGTGAGCAGGACGAGGCGGTCGGTGCTCTGCCCAGCGACACCACGCTGGTGGTGGAACGCACCCGCGATGAGCTCGGCGACTGGCGGATCATTCTGCACTCACCCTACGGAATGCAGATCCATGCCCCGTGGGCTCTGGCGGTGGGCGAGCGCTTGCACCAGCGCTATGGGCTCGACGGCGCTGCCTTCGCCTCCGATGACGGCATTGTGCTGCGGGTGCCCATGATGGAGGAAGAGCCACCGGGCGCTGAGCTGTTCAGGTTCGAGCATGATGAGCTGGAGGAGCTGGTCATCCGCCAGGTCAGCTCCAGTGCGCTGTTTGCCGGACGATTCCGTGAAGCCGCAGCGCGCGCACTGCTGCTGCCGAAGCAGAACCCCGGTCAGCGCACGCCGCTGTGGCAGCAGCGCCAGCGCTCCAGCCAGCTGCTGGAGGTGGCTCACGGCTACCCGGACTTCCCGATCATCATGGAGGCCATGCGCGAGGTCCTGCAGGATGTCTACGACCTGCCAGCCTTGGAAGCTCTGACCCGCGGCATCGCCCAGCGCAAGATCAGGATCGTCGAGGCCACCACCAGGACTCCCTCCCCCTTCGCGCAGAGCATCATCTTCGGCTATATCGCCCAGTACCTCTACGAGGGCGATTCGCCGCTTGCCGAACGGCGGGCGGCGGCGCTGAGCGTTGACCCGCAGCTGCTCAACGAGCTGTTGGGCCGGGTGGAACTGCGCGAGTTCCTCGACGCCGGGATCATCGACGACGCCCAGCAGCACGCCCAGCGGCTGAGCCCCGGCAGGCGGCTGCGCGGTGCGGAGGGCGCGGCAGATCTGCTGCGGCTGCTGGGACCACTCTCCGCTGAGCAGCTAGGGCTGCGGCTCGCCGCAGAGGACGTGTCCGACGACGACGCGCACTTAAGCCCGGAACGGGCCGCGGAGCTGGCCGAGCAGCTGGTTGCAGCACAGCGCGCCTTCGCCGTGACCTGGCAGGGCCAACCCCGCTACTCCGCCGTGGAGGATGCCTCCAGGCTGCGCGATGGGCTGGGTGTGGCGATCCCACAAGGCATACCGCAGACCTTCCTGGACCCGGTGGAAGACCCCTTGGGGGATCTGGTCAGTCGCTACGCACGCACCCACGGCCCCTTCACCGCAGAGGAAGCCGCTGAGGCCCTGGCCCTACCGGTGGCCGCGGTAAGCCAGGTCCTGCGCCGACTGACCGATGAGGCCCGCATTGTGGAGGGCCTGTTCCGACCGGACCGTCAGCAGGCGGTCGATGTTGAGTACGTCGATGCGGAGATGCTGCGCCGGATTCGTCGCAGATCGTTGGCCGCCCTGCGCGCTGCAGTAGAACCTGTCACACCGCGGGCCTATGCCGCGCTGCTGACTGAGTGGCAGGCCGTCACAGCGAATCAGCAGCTTGAGGGCGTGGCCGGGCTGGCCGAGGTCATTGCCCAGCTCTCCGGTTTCCCCGCACCAGCCAGCGCCTGGGAGTCCTTCATTCTGCCGGCGCGGGTCAAGGACTACACGCCAGCGCTGCTGGATGAACTGCTGCGCTCAGGTGAAGTGCTGGTGATCGGCCGAGGCGCCTTAAGCGGTCACGACGGCTGGGTCTGCTTCACCCCTGTTGAGGACATCGCCGTACTGCCCCCGGCTGACCACACATCCAGCCCCTTCCAGGAGCAGATTCTGCAGGTCCTTGCCCGCGGTGGCGCCTGGTTCGCTGAGGCGCTGCATGAGCAGCTGGGCAGGGAGCATGACGGCACGGAGATTTCCTCGCTGGAAGACACCCGAACCGCGCTGTGGGAGCTCTTCTGGACCGGCCGGGTGGCACCGGACAGCTACGCCGCCCTGCGACAGCAGCTCAGCGGAGGCAGCACCGCCCACCGGCGCCGCGCCCAGCCGGTGCGCAGCCGGCATACCTCCCGCCGGGTGGCACTGCGCCAGGCGGTGCAGAATGCCCGCGGCGAATCGCCCTCAGCAGGGGTGCGCTGGGCGCTGGCTCCGCGGGCCTCCGCCTCCCCCACCGAGGCAGCTCACACCCGCGCAGAGATTCTGCTGGATCGCTATGGCGTGCTGACCCGCGGATCTGTGGTGGCTGAGCAGACTCCGGGCAGCTTCGCAGGGGTGTACAAAGTTCTCTCTGCAGCCGAAGAAGCCGGCCGGATCCGCCGCGGCTACTTCATTGAAGGACTGGGTGCGGCACAGTTCACCAGCTCGGCCACTATCGACCGGCTGCGCGAGATCGCCGAGCAGCAGGAGGACCACAACGCCCAGCAGGGCACAAACTCCGGAGTCAGTAGGTCTCAAGCCACCGCGTCATCTCCGGTGGTGTTGGCTGCCGTGGACCCCGCCAACCCCTACGGTGCGGCTCTGGACTGGCCGAGCACTCACGAGCAGGCAGCAAACGCCAAAGCCCGGCCTGGACGCAAGGCTGGCGCCGTCGTCGTGCTGATCGATGGTGAGTTGGTGACCTATATGGAACGTGGTGGGCGGACGCTTCTGGTCTTCACCGATGATGAGCTCCTCTTAGACACCGCAGCTGCTGCCCTGACCACCCGACTGCGCAAGGCGAAAACCGGCAGACTCGCCGTGGAGCGCGTCAATGGCGAGCCGGTTCTGCAGCACCGGTTCGGACAGTCGCTGCGCCAGGCAGGCTTTCATTCCTCCCCTTCAGGACTGCGGTTCTCAGCCTGATCTGCGGCGCGAAGGTTTCACCCCATAGCGGAGGTGGACCCCGCCCAGCGCGGTTTGCGGTTAGTCTTTTCCTATGATTTTGTGCCTTCCATTCCTGATGTTCCAGGGCCGCGCCCAGGAGGCCATCGACTACTACCTGGAGACTTTCCCGGACGCGGAGCTGCTGGAGATCCTCCACCACCCCGAAGGCACAGAGATTTTTGACCCTGCTGCACAGCAGGAGGGACTCACCTCGGACCAGGAACTGGACGAGGCTGAGGTCTCGGCGCCCGGGACTGAGCAGCTCGAAGCTGAAGACGAGCCCACCAGCAACGACCTTGACGATGATGAGAGTGCCGATAGCCACCACGCGTCATCCTCCGAGCATTCGAGCTTCCCGGAAGACGCCGAGGATTTCGAGGCACCCGCCCCGCAGGAGCCGCTCGAGGATGAGAGTCTTCCCGATGCCGAGACCGAGAGCGTCGAGGAAAACCCGGAGTCCGGAGGTCCCGCAGCAGCGAACGACGCCGTAGAAGCACAGACTCCGGCGTCGTCGACCCCCAGCTCCTCGGCATGGATGGATGACACCGCCGCCATGGAGACGGTGGTGGACTGGCAGACCACGCTGGTGGCCACCGCTCAGCTGCGCATCGGTGGTCAGGTACTGATGATCCAGGACTCTCTGATCAAACACGAGTTCGACTTCACCCCCTCGATTTCGGTGGCCGTAGTGGTCGATACCGAAGACGAGTTCACTCAGATCACCCAGAAGCTGGCCGCCGGCGGCAGCTACCTGATGGAGCCTGGTGACTACGATTTCGCCAAGAACTTCGCCTGGGTCCAGGACAAGTTCGGCGTCAGCTGGCAGATCAATCAACCGCTGGGCGCCCCCGAGCCCGGAAGCGACCTGGCCAAGGACGTCGCGCAGGCCCAAGCCCCCGACTGGGGATGAAATCACCGCTTCCGGTACGCAACGGAGTCAATGCCACCCGGCTGAGAATCCCGCTGCAGGGCCCGTGGGCGACAGTGCACGACTTTGTCCTGGAGAAGTTCGGGCATATTGATGCCGCTGGCATCACCCAACGGTTTCACCACGGAGAAGTCGTCGATATTGACGGTCGCCCGCTGAGCACCGAGACACCCCTGGGCGACGTCGAGTTCCTCTGGTACTACCGCAACGTGCCCCTAGAGACACCTCTGCCGGTGACAGAGGAAGTGCTCTTCGAAGACGAGCATCTGCTGGTAGTAGACAAGCCACATTTTCTGCCGACGACTCCTGCTGGACGGTACGTGCAGCAGTCACTGCTGGTTCGGCTGCGCAACCGACTGCAGCTTCCTGATCTGGTGCCCATCCACCGGTTGGATCGCGGCACCGCAGGGCTTGTGCTCTTCTCCAAGCAGCCAGAGACCCGCAGTGCCTATCAGCTGTTGTTTGAACGGCGCGAAGTCGCCAAGCAGTACCAATGCGTGAGCGCTCTTCCTGCAGGCATCGACCGAGCGGAACTCTCCAGCCGGTTCCCGCTGACGGTCAGCAACAGGATCGAAAAAACCAAGGGCGTGGTGGTCAGCCAGCTGATGCCCTACGAGGTCAAGGACTCGGGCAGACGCCCTCATGACCGTCGCGGCGGCAAGCGACGCCGCAGCACCGAAGTGATTCCCGGAGCCAATGCTTCCTCCCGTGTGGAGCTTGAAGCCACCGGTACCAGCCGGGCAGGAACGCCGGTGGGACTGTTCCGGCTGAGTCCGCACACCGGCAAGACTCACCAGCTTCGCATCCATATGGCCCTGCTGGGTCTGGGCATTCTGCACGACCGGTTCTATCCGGATCTCTGGGATGACGCTCCCGATGACTTTGGTGCGCCCCTTCAGCTGTTGGCCCAGCGCTTGGAGTTCACCGACCCGATCAGCGGCCGGATCAGAGAGTTCACCTCAGCACGTAAGCTTGTGGAGGCACCGGCTGAAGGCCGCACTGCCGACCGCAGATGAGAAGGGGCTGACGTGGTCGAACTGTTCGAACAATGGGGTCTGTGGTACTTGCCGCTGCAGGCAGTGGCTGTGGCATTTACGGCTTTTGTACCGCCATTTCCCTCTGAGGTGATGGTCATCGCCTCCGGCGCCATGGCGGCTGAGTCGATCATGCCTTTGTGGGCTGTGTTTCTGGCGACTTTCTTGGGATGCCTGGCCGGCGACGTCGCCCTCTACGCGTGCTTTAGGTATCAGTTCATCAGGCTGCTGCACCGGTGGAAGTGGGGGCGCAAGATCCATCGCGCCCTGCTGCGTGCTTCGATCCGCGCCGGCGATGCCAATACGCTGATCGGCCTGCTGCTGATTCGCTGGGTTCCTGGCGGTAGGGCCGCCTCCATGGCCAGCGCCGGAATGATGCGCCTGTCCTGGGGGCCGCTGGTGGGGTTGGCACTGCTGGGTGCGGCCACCTGGACGGCCTGGCTGGCCGGATTAGGTTACATTACGGGAACAACTACGGGCCTACCCCCTCTGGTGAGCACTATCGCCGCCATTGTTATAGGTACGCTAGTGGGACTGGCGATTGCGGTGCTGTACACCAGGCGACGTCGGGCATCCGCCCAGGTTTGACTGGAAGCATTTTCTGCTGATGACCAGACTGCGGCGGCATAGGCCGCTTGAGACCACACTGAGTACCTGATTGAGTGCCCGAGGGAGGCTTCCGTTGACCGAACCGTCACGTCCTGAGGCAGCTGCCCCGGACGAGGAAGCCCTGGAGACGGCACCATCGAACCCCATGTCAGGCGATGCGGAGTTGCAGAACGCTGTGCCAGATGATGCCGAGTTGCAGAACGCGGTGTCAGATGATGCCGAGTCAGATGACACAGCGTCACAGAATGAGGTCTCCCATAATGCAGTGTCCCCGGACGCTGCTGCCGATGATGCTGCTGCTGATGCCGACCCTCAGCATCAGGAACCCGTGCAGGAAGCATCTACTGATCCGCTGGGTGACGCCGATGAGCTGACCACCGAGCCGACCGCTGAGACCAGTAATGAGGCCAGCAGTGACCAAAGCGGTGAGAAGCGTGATGCCGGGAACAGCACGGTTGATATGGGCGCTGATGACTCATTAGAGGAAGCCAGCGAAGCTCTCCCTGAATACCGCGCCGAGGACGACGACGCCGCTGAGCCAAGTGCCCTGCCCTCGGAGAGCTCAGAGGCGCCCGAGCCAGAATCGCCAGAGTCACAGGTGCCCGGGCCGAAGATGCTCGATGCAGAAGAGGGTGAATCCCCTGAGAGCGAGGCTGATGCTCTCGGCTCGGAGAAGCAGACTGCCTCTGCCCAGCGTGAAGCCGAATCAGGGCTGAGCGGTTTCCTGGACTCCCTCGACGAGCGTGCCAAACGCTGGTGGGCGCAGCGCCGGGCGCGCAAGGCCGCTCAAGCTGAGCTGGTGACAGCTGCTGCAGCCGAGCAGCAAACACAGCCTGACCTCCCCGCCGAACAGGACTCTGAGCCGGACTCGGACGAAGAATCCGTCGAGGCGGCAGAACCAGTCGAGACGACGGAACCAGTCGAGTCGGCAGAACCAGTCGAACCCGTCGAGCCCGCTCCTATCGAATCACCCGATGCTGAGGCTGACCAGACTGAACCGGACGCCGCAGACTCTGCCGTGCTGGAGGACCAGTCAGCCGACTCCGACGCCACCGCTGCCATCCCCGCATATGCGCAGGACTTCGAGCCGGAATCCGACGCCGAGTCCACCACTGTGCTGCCGGCGTACCGCGAGGACTATGCTCCACCTGTCGGTGCCTCTGCCCCGCCTGGCACTGCCGTCCCGGTACGTGTCCGCAAGGCACTGGATGAGCACCGCCGTCGTGACGTGATCCTGCAGAAGGCGGCAGCCATCGAGGCTGCCACGGCCCAGAACTATCAGCCTCCGCGGTATGAGTTCGCTGATGAGGAAGAAGACCTCTACACCTACATTCCGCCCTACAACCTTCCCTCTCGGGACCCTGACCCTGAGCCCACCGCAGTGGATCTCTACCGTCGCATCTTCGTCTCTGCCGGAGCCGCGGCCGCCGTCGCCTCCCTGATGTGGATGTTCGGCTGGTTCGGCACCGCCCCTGCAGTGCTGTCCGGCAACGGGTTGCGTGAACACGCCGAGGGATGGTTCTCCGGCGAGCTCGCGCTGCTCTCCCCCGACCACAACATGTACTGGCTGTGGCCCATTCTGGTGATCGGGCTGGGCACACATGCGGTTTTCCAGTGGCAGAGCTCCCAGCGGTCCACCCCCCGCCAGCGCCGCTCGGGCTGGCTGGTGGGCACCGCGTCCGGGCTGATGCTGGTGATCACCGCGGCCATGCACTTCGGGTTGTTCACTCTGGGCGCGCTAGCCGCCATAGCTGTGGCTTTGACCCTGCTGGATGCGATCCGTCAGTTCAACCTGCACACCGCACGCAACACCACAGAACGTCGGCTCACCGACGGGATCATCGGCCTGTTCTTCGGTTTCGCCCTGGTGCAGGCCATGAGCTTCTTCTCGATATGGCTGACCGCCCACGGCTGGAGCATTCCGGGCATCCCAGCACTGCTGTGGGCGCTGATCGGGCTGTTCATCTGCGTCTGGACCGCGGCCTTCTACTCGATGACCGAGCGTGGCCGCATCACCATCGCACTGGGGCTGGGCTGGGGCATGTTCTGGCTGATCTTCCCGCGACTACTGACCGAGGTCACCAGCGTGTGGGTCGCCATCGGTGCGGCCATGGGCGCCTTCGTCGTTATTCTGTGCACCCAGTCCCGCCGCCACCGGATCAACCACGCCGAACGACGCGCTGCTATGGGACGTCCGCTGGAAGACATCATCTGAGTCAGCAGCGTCGCTGCGGTGGGCGGGGAAACGCCGCCACATGAGACTATGGGTGGCATGGCAGTACGCACCCCTGACCCGAACCCCGGATGGCTCAGCGAGGAGGACCTCTATGAGGCCCGCCGTCGTCTCCCCATAGTCTATGTGGAAGCAATTCCAGTCCGTCTGGACGCCCTCGGCTACGTCACCGAGATTGGCATGCTCTACACCGCCGACGACGACGGCCAGTTCTTCCGCACCGTGGTCTCCGGACGAGTGATGTATCGCGAAACCATCCGTGCCGCCCTGCTGCGTCATATCGAGAAGGACCTTGGCTCCCTGGCGCTTCCGCAGCTGCCCCCGTCGCCGGCGCCCTTCACCGTAGCCGAGTACTTCCCCTACCCCTCTGAGACGGGGCTGGTCGATGACCGCCAGCATGCGGTCTCGCTGGCTTATGTTGTTCCGGTCAGTGGAGAGTGCTCCGCCCGGCAGGACGCGCTGGAACTGTCCTGGCTGACCCCGGAACAAGCGCTTTCGGCAGAGGTACAGGCTGAGTTCCTCGGCGGCCGTGAACAACTGATCCGCCAGGCACTGGCGCATGTGGGGTATATCGGATGACCACCCCCGCTCCTGAAAAATCGGGCGGACGACGGCGCCCGGCCCGCTCTTCCGCGGACTCCCCCTCACCACAGCTGAAGCTGGGGCTCACCGGCTGGTTCGTGTCCTGGCTGGTGCCCACTGCCATTATGGGCGGACTGCTGCTGGGTCTGTCGTTTGTTCCCGGGCTCGACGGCGAAGGCTATATGGCACCGCTGATCCCGCTGTTGGGCGCGGCTGCCGTCGTCGTCGGTATCCCCGGAACATTGCTGGTGGGCTGGATATACCGCCACAACCTCAACCCGGTGGTGCATGTGCTTGGTTATGTTGCCGTGGGACTGCTCTATGGGCCCGTGGTGCTCTTCGCCGGGGTGGGCGGCCTGATGCCGATGCTGATACCAATTATTGGATTCCCCGCTGGCGTTCTTCTGGGCCTGGGACGCTGGGCGGCGCAGCCGCTGGCGCGCACTGTTCCTGAATAAAGACGCGGCTGGCACAGCTAGTAACTGGTGGGTAACATGTGGCCTATGACACATGCGCCCGACGCCTCCACTGATCCTGTCTATGACCTCACCACTCCGCGGGACTTGGATTATTACGGCGTCTTCGCCGATATTCCGGACCAGGACCGCCAGTGGTGGGAGCGGGCCCGGACGTTCAGCGCCGGACTCGACGATCGCATGAGCCAGCACTGGGAGAAGGCCGAGTACCCGCTGGACCTCGTCCGAGAAGCGGGGCGCCTGGGCCTGCTCACCGACGGCGTCGACGTCGGCGATGTCCAGGCCGAGAATATCGAGACTCTCACCCCGATGGCTGCCGGACTGGTCAATATGGAGACATCCCGCGCCGATGGCTCACTAGGCACCGCACTGGCCGTGCAAGGCGGTTTGGCTCTGCGCACGCTCGCACTCTTCGGCTCCGCAGAACAGAAAGCCGAGCATCTCACCGCACTGGCCACCGCGGAGACCCTGGGCGCCTTTGCTCTCACCGAACCCACGCACGGCTCCGACTCGGTGTCCCTGGAGACCACCGCGACTCTCCACGGCAGCGAGGAGAACGGTCACTACATCATCAACGGGGCGAAAAAATGGATCGGCAATGGTGCCTCCGGCGGCATCACCTTCACGTGGGCCCGGGTCTCCGGGGGAAGCCATGACGGTCAGGTGCGCTGCTTCCTCATCCCGCAGGACACTCCGGGGTACCGCGCCGAAGTCATCGGCGGCAAGCTGAGCCTGCGCGCAATACATCAGGCCCTGATCCAGTACGACGACGTCAACGTACCTGCTGATGCAGTACTGCCCGGGGCCACCAGCTTCAAAGATGCCTCCAGAGTGCTCTTCGCCACCCGGCTGGGTGTGGCTTGGTCTGCGGTAGGCCACGCGGCCGCCGTCGTGGAGACTGCGCTGTCCTACTCCACCCAGCGCGTGCAGTTCTCCAAACCACTGGCCCGCTTCCAGCAGGTCCAGGAGCGGCTGACTTGGATGACCTCAGAACTCACCAGTATGCAGCTCCACGCCCGGAAGGTGACTGAGCTCGACGCTGCAGGCAAACTCAGCGGCCCACAGGCCTCCATGGCGAAGTATCACAACACTCGTAAGGCGCGAGCGCTGGCGCAGACCGCTCGAGACATGCTCGGCGGCAACGGCATCCTGCTGCAGAACAAGGTGGCCCGGCATCTTGCCGATATTGAAGCCATCCACACCTACGAGGGCACCGAATCGGTGCAGTCGCTGATCATTGGCCGGGACCTCACCGGCTACTCGGCCTTCGCCTAAGCGGCTCGGCGTCGGTAGAACGGTAGGGGCACCACGTTGAAAGGCTGCGCTTTGCCACGTACATCAACCTGCACAGTCGTACCCGGCTCGGTGGAATCGATATCCACATAAGCCATGGCCACGGGGTAGCCCAGCGTGGGACTCAGCACGCCTGAGGTGACCACGCCTATCTGATCACCGTGCTCATCCAACACCGGGTAGCCGCTGCGGGCAGCCCGCCGACCGGTGCCTTTCAACCCCACCAGGCGCTGGCCGCTGGTTTTGCCCAGCCCGGCAGCCTTGGCCGCCTCAAGAGCAGCCCGGCCGATGAAATCCTCTGCCTTGGAATAGGCCACCACGGGAAGCCCTGCCTCCTGCGGCAGCCGCTCGGTGGAGAGCTCGTTGCCGTAGAGCGGCATACCGGCCTCCAGGCGCAGCGAATCACGACAGGCCAGGCCGCAAGGGATCAGCCCGAAGTCTGATCCTCCCTCCAGGAGAGCCCGCCACAGCGCACCGGCTTTGTCATGAGGGGTGTACAGCTCGAAGCCGTCCTCCCCGGTGTAACCGGTGCGGGCAAGCAGCACCTCATCCCCGCCGATGGTCACCGTGGTCTGGGCGTAGTACTGCAGCCCTTCCACCAGATACGTCTCGTCCATGCGCACCACGGAAGAAATGATGGCCTGCGCCTGCGGGCCCTGGACGGCGATCAGGCTGATGCCCTCGGACTCGTCCCAGATCTCGACGTCGAAACCTACTGCCCGTTGCTGTAAGGCACCGGCCACGGCCTCTCGGTTACCCGCATTGGGCACCACCAGGTACTGGTGCTCCTCCAGGCGGTAGGTGATCAGGTCATCGAGGATGCCGCCGTCGTCCTGGCAGATCAGTGAGTATTTGGCCTTCCCGGGCTCCACCTTCGCGAGGTTCCCCACCAGGGCGGTGTTGAGGAACGTGGCGGCATCGGGGCCTACCACCCGGATCTCTCCCATATGCGAGAGATCAAAGAGCCCGGCGGCCTCTCGCACCGCACGGTGTTCTTCGAGCTCAGAGCTGTACTTCAGCGGCATCCGCCAGCCACCGAAGTCGGTGAAGCTGGCGCCAAGCGCTTCATGCTCGGCCGCCAGGGCGGTTTCTTTGAGTTCAGTCATCATCAGTCCATTTCTTCACGAGGCGATCGAGTCTTTCGCCGATGGCGGCGTGTGAGTCCGTCAGGACGCGAACGCCTCAATCGGCGGGCAGGAGCAGACCAGATTCCGGTCACCATGGGCGCCGTCGATCCGGGACACCGGTGGGAAGTACTTATCCTGCAGCAGCCCCTGGGCCGGGAAAGCACCCTGAACGCGAGAGTAGGAGCGGTCCCAGTTGTCCGAAGCGACGACGGCGGCCGGGTGCGGAGCATGCTTCAGGGCTGAGCCCTCGGCTTCCAGCTGCCCATCGATGACCTGCTGGATCTCCGCGTGGATGGCGATCATCGCTTCGATGAACCGTTCGATCTCTGCCAGATCCTCAGACTCGGTAGGTTCGACCATCAGCGTTCCAGCCACCGGGAAGGCCAGTGTGGGGGCGTGGAAGCCGTAGTCGATCAGTCGCTTGCACACATCTTCAGCAGTGACGCCTGAGGCCTTGGTCAGTTCGCGCAGATCCAGGATGCACTCATGAGCCACTAGCCCGTTCTCCCCTGCATACAGCGTGGGATAGTGATCCTTCAGCCGGGCGGCAATGTAATTAGCCGAGAGCAGCGCATGAGCGGTGGCCGAGGTCAGTCCCTCAGCACCCATCATGGCGATATACGCCCAGGAGATGGGCAGCACACCTGCGGAGCCGTAGGGGGCGGCGGTGACCGAAGCGGAGCCGGTGGCACCGTGGTCACGGCTGGGCAGGAACTTCACCAGATGCTCCGCCACTGCCACCGGACCCACACCGGGTCCACCGCCACCGTGGGGGATGCAGAAGGTCTTATGCAGGTTCAGATGCGAAACATCTCCGCCGAACTCCCCCGGCTGCGCCAAGCCGACCAGCGCGTTGAGGTTGGCGCCATCGATATAGACCTGCCCCCCGGCGTCGTGGACCATCTTGCACACCTGGGGCACATCAGCCTCGTAGACACCGTGCGTGGAGGGGTAGGTCAGCATGATGGCTGCGATCCGCTCCGGGTGCTGGGCGATCTTCGCTTCCAGATCGGCAAGATCGATGGTGCCATCTTCAGCGGTGGCCACCACCACGACCTGCATGCCCGCCAGCACCGCCGAGGACGCATTGGTGCCGTGGGCGGAGGCGGGGATCAGGCAGATATCCCGGGCGGCGTCATCGTTGGCCAGATGGTACTGGCGGATGGCCAGCAGACCAGCGTATTCGCCCTGGGAGCCGGCATTGGGCTGGATAGAAACCCCTGCGTACCCGGTGATCTCCGCCAGCTGATGCTCCAGATCCTCAATGAGCCGGCGCCAGCCCACGCTCTGATGCTCCGGGACGAAGGGGTGAATACCGGCGAACTCTGGCCAGGAGATAGCTTCCATCTCTGTGGCAGCGTTGAGCTTCATTGTGCAGGAGCCCAACGGGATCATCGTGCGGTCCAGCGCCAGGTCCCGGTCGGAGAGCCGGCGCAGGTAGCGCATCATCTGCGTTTCCGAGTTCACAGTGTGGAAGATCGGGTGAGTCATGTATTCGCTGCTGCGCACCAGGACTTCGGGGAAACCGTGGGCGCCACGGACCTCGGCACCCTCTAGCCGGGTCTGGGCATCTTCCTCACCGGCGGCGAGACCGAAAGCACGCAGCACCGTCACCAGATGTGCCGTTGTCGTGGTCTCATCCACGCTGATGCCCACAGTGGTCTCGTCCACCCGACGCAGGTTGATGCCCAGTTCCTCTGCGGTACTGATGACATGCTCGGCCTCCACCTCAAGTCCCAGTCTCACCTGCACGGTGTCGAAGAAGGACTCCGAGACCAGTACCCGACCGCCGGCCTGCAGGGCCGCAGCCAGGGTCCGTGCATGGGCATGGACTTCTTGGGCGATCCGCTTCAACCCCTGCGGACCGTGGTAGACGCCGTACATGGAGGCAGCGACCGCCAGCAGCGCCTGAGCAGTGCAGATATTGGAAGTGGCCTTCTCACGGCGGATGTGCTGCTCACGGGTCTGCAGCGCCAGGCGGTAGGCCGGACGGCCCTCAGCGTCCTTGGAGACGCCCACCAGACGTCCCGGAAGCTGCCGCTGCAGCCCGGACTTCACCGCCATGAATGCGGCATGCGGACCGCCGAAGAACAGCGGCACGCCGAAACGCTGCGAACTGCCCACCGCGATATCCGCCCCCTGCTCCCCCGGCGAGGTGATCAGGGTCAGCGCCAGCAGATCGGCGGCCACAGTGACCAGAGCGCCGCGTTCCTTCGCCTCGGCGATCACCGCCGAATGGTCCACCACAGCACCGGAGTTGCCCGGCTGCTGCAGGACGATGCCGCAGATCTCTCCCTCCGGAAGACCCTCCGCAAGATCAGCGAACTCCAGCTCGATCCCTACCGCCTCGGCGCGGCCGACGATGACCTCGCGGGTCTGCGGAAAGATGTCTTCATCCACCACGATCTTGGCATTCGCGAGCTTCTTATTGCCCCGGCGCATCAGCAGAATCGCCTCGGCCACCGCGGATGCCTCATCCAGCAGCGAAGCATTGGCAATATCCATGCCCGTCAGATCAGCAACCATGGTCTGGAAATTCAGCAGCGCCTCCAGCCGGCCCTGGCTGATCTCCGGCTGATAGGGGGTGTAGGCGGTGTACCAGGCCGGGTTCTGCAGCACATTGCGCAGAATCACCTGCGGAGTATGTGTGTCGTAGAAGCCTTGACCGATCATTTGGACCTTGGTCTGGTTCTGCGCGGCGAAACTGCGCAGCGCTGCCAGCGTCTCTGCCTCCGAGCGGGCTGCCGGGAGGTTCAGCTGATTCTGCTGGCGAATGCTCTGTGGCACCGCAGCATCAACGAGCTCGTCCAGCGAGTCATATCCCAGGGTCTTGAGCATGGTGGAGCTGGTATCGGAGTCAGTGCCGATATGGCGGGCGGCGAAACCGGCTGGAACGGAGTAGGTGCTGACGGTGCTGGTCATCGAAGTGCCTTCCGGTGGGCATGGGTAAGGAGCATCTCCTCCCCTCGCTCTGTACTTCCCTCAACCGCTATGGCGGGGAACCTGAGAGATTCACTTGCAGCTGCCCTTAGATCTAGACCTCGTGGTCTAGCCCTAGTCGACAGCCTCAGTTTGCACCTTGGGTGTGGGGTACGACGTCGTGGCCGCACCTTGTACTTTCCAGAGTTGCCACCTCTGCGCGGTCCTTCCGGTGATGTTCACCGGGCCTGAGAGATTCGTAAGGGGAGAATCTTGCTCCTTCGGCGCCTGCTGTGTCCGACATGGCCGGGCATCGCAGGTCTCTCCCGCGTGGAGGACGTGGCCAGTATTGAATTGGGCGGCTTCAGTTGCGCGAAGCTGCTTTCATTGTGCCAGATCACACCGGCTGCGACTGGCGGGCGCCTTCGCCAGTTCACCTTTGCGTAAACTTGCCGTCGTTGTCTGTTTGAACACCGCCACTAGCGTCGGCACACGTTACGTCACTGACTTCATGCACCTGACTTGGGGGATCCTTCAATGCGCTCTGCATCTCACACTCACCGAACCGTAGCTTCAGGTTCCCGAAAAGGCAGGGCCGCATTGGCAGTCATGGGCGTTGCGGCCCTGGCGCTGACAGCCTGCGGGTCCGGAGAAGACACTGCCTCGGCGGATCTGCCCGATGATCTTGAGGGCTCCCTGACTGTTGTCTGCTCTCCTGCGGAGGAGCTCTGCGCTGCCTGGGCTGATGCATTTGAGGCAGAAACTGGCGTTCAGACCAACTATGTGCGCCTATCTGCTGGCGAGGCCGCCGCACGGCTTCAGGCCGGCGGCTCCACCCCTGAGTTCGATGTCTGGCACGGCGGCACAGTGGATGCCTTCATCGCGGCAATGGATGATGATCTGCTAGCACCCTATGACTCCCCGCAGCGGGCCGAGCTTGAAGCCGATGTCATCGACGAAGACGGCTACTGGTCCGGAATCTATGTGGGCGCCCTGGGATTCTGCTCGAACCAGTCCCGTCTGGACGAGCTGGGCATCGACGCTCCCGAGTCCTGGGACGGCCTGCTGGCCGGAGAGCTGCAGGGCGAGGTCATGATGGCCCATCCCTCCACCTCCGGTACGGCCTACACCGCGCTCTGGACTCAGGTGGAGCGCCTGGGCAGCGAAGAAGCGGCCTTCGACTACATGCGGGACTTCAACCGCAATGTCCTGCAGTACACCCGCTCTGGCTCAGCCCCGGCCCAGTCGGCCGGGCGCGGCGAGGTGGCAGTCTCGCTGGTCTTCGCCCATGACTGCATCAGTCATCAGGAAGAAGGCTTCGAGGATCTGGTGCTCAGCTTCCCGGCTGAGGGCACCGGACACGAGACCGGCGCGGTGGCGATGATCAACGGCACCCAGAATGAGGAAGCGGCACAGGCTTATATTGACTGGGCGCTGAGCCCTGCTGCCCAGGACCTTGGTCCTGAGGTGGGAGCCTTCCAGGTGCTGACCCACCCTGATGCGGTCGACGATGAGCGCATGGTCTCCATGGAGGACATCGAGCTCATCGATTACGACTTTGCCGAAGCCGGTGAACACCGCAGCGACCTGACGCAGCGCTTCGACGAGGAGATCGCCGACGAACCCGCTGAGGATGACTGATCGTTAACAGATGGCAGTAGGCTCTCTCTCCGCGGTCTCCCCCGGCGCTTCCTCAGGCTCCTCTTCGGCGGTGCCGCCGGAAGCAGCTGTCCCGTCCCCGCGCCGTCGTCGGCCTTTCGGAGCACCGGTACGACGGCGCATGGACCCGGTGTCGCGGCTGCTGCTTGTTCTGGTGCTGATCGCACTGACCCTGCTGGTGGGTCTGCCTGTCCTCGGGGTGATGAACCGAGCCTTCAGCAGTGAGGGGCTGACGGTGCTGCAGTCCTTCGTCACCTCGCGCACTAACCGGCAGCTTTTCCTCAATACTGTCCAGTTGGGGCTGATCGTCGGGGTGCTGGGTACTTGCTGTGCCTTCGCGCTGGCCTATGCACAGGCCCGGCTGCGCTTTCCAGGGCAGCGGCTGATCCACATCCTGACGCTGGTGCCGATCATCTCCCCGCCCTTTGCTGTGGCGGCAGCGATCATCACGCTCTTCGGACGCACCGGAATGATCAGCTATGACCTTTTTGGTGTCCGCTATGACATCTATGGACTGCAGGGCCTGGTCCTGGCGCTGACGCTGTCCTATCTGCCGTTGGCATATCTGAATCTGCTGGGCATGCTGCGCGCCTTGGACCCGGCGCATGAGGAAGCGGCCTCCTCGCTAGGAGCCTCGCGGTGGCGGGTATTCCGCACCGTCACCGCTCCGATGCTGGTGCCGGGATTCGGCGGTGCGTTCCTGCTGCTGTTCGTCGAAGCCATCTCGGATCTGTCCAATCCGCTGGTCCTGGGCGGTAATTATCAGGTCCTGGCCTCGCGGGCGTACCTGGCTATCGTCGGTGAGTACAACCTCCCCGGCGGTGCGGCCTATGCGTTGGTGCTGCTGATCCCGGCGGTGGCGATCTTTGCCATCCAGCGCTACTGGTCCTCTCGCGGCGTCGTCGTCTCCATCACCGGCAAGCCTTCTGGACGCCGGCAGCGGCATACCGCCACCAGCCTGCCGGGGCTATGGATCCCACTGGCGGGATTCGCCTATGCCATGACGGCCCTGATTATGCTGCTCTACGGCACGATCGTCGCCGGTGCCTTCGTGCGGATCCTCGGTGTGAATAACACCCCCACACTGGATAACTTCCGTTATGTGCTCACCGGGGTGGGCAATGACGCGATCATCGACACCACACTGCTGGCGCTTATCGCCACTCCGGTGGCCGGACTGCTGGGCATGATCACCGCCTGGCTGGTGGTCACCCGGGTGCAGCGCGGAGCTGCGCTGCTGGATTTCTTCGGCATGTTGGGAATCGCGGTGCCCGGCACCGTCATCGGCATCGGCTATGTGATCAGCTACTCGGAGCCCACTATGGTCTTCGGGGTGCCTGTGCTTCCGGCGCTGGTCGGCGGTTCCACCGTCTTCGGCGGCGCAGTGGCCATTGTCATGGCCTATGCCTCAGGGTCTGCCCCGGCCGGTCAGCGTACCGGCATTGCCGCGCTGCGGCAGATCGATCCTGCCCTGGAGGAGGCCAGCGCCTCACTGGGGGTGTCCACCGGTGGGACGTTCCGCAGGATCACTCTGCCGCTGGTGCGCCCGGCCTTCATGACCGGGCTGATGTATGCCTTCGCCCAGGCGATGACCTCTGTCTCGGCGATCATCTTCCTGGTCACCCCGCATACTCAGATCCTCACCTCGCGGATCTACGCCGAAGTCGAGCGCGGCCGCTTCGGCAATGCCTTCGCCTTCTGCACCGTCCTGATGATCATTGTGCTGGCCGCCATGCTGGCCATTCACCTGCTGACCCGAAGAATGAGGAGCGTGCAGTCTTGACCCAGACCACGACGACGACGGTGCCCGCCTCCGCGGATGAGACTCACCTGCGTCTGGAGAACCTGGTGAAGGTCTATGACCGGTCCTCTGGGCAGCGCGCAGTGGATCAAGTGAGCCTGGACATCCGGGCCGGGGAGTTCGTGACCCTCTTAGGGCCCTCCGGCTGCGGCAAGACCACCATTCTCCGCACCATCGCGGGATTCGAGGAGCCCACCAGCGGCCAGGTGCTGCTGGGCGGGAAGAATCTGACCCGGACTCCCCCGAACCGCCGGCCGGTTTCGATGGTCTTCCAGTCCTATGCGCTGTTCCCGCATATGACGGTGAAGGAGAACGTTGCCTATGGACTCAAAGCCTCGGGGGTGAAGGGCCGTGAGATGAAGCAGCGGGTGGAGGAGGCTCTAGCCCTGATGCATCTGGGGGCTTATGAGGACAGAGCCCCGTCCCAGCTCTCAGGCGGTCAGCAACAGCGCGTCGCACTGGCTCGGGCCATGGTCATGCAGCCGGAGGTGATGCTCTTTGATGAGCCGCTGTCCAATCTGGACGCGGCCCTGCGCGAGCAGATGCGACTCGATATCCGTCGTCTGCAGCGGCAGCTGGGCACCACTGCCGTCTATGTCACCCATGACCAGGCCGAGGCGATGACGATGAGTGACCGTGTGGTGGTGCTCAACGGCGGGCGGGTGGAGCAGGTGGGCACGCCCGCTGAGATCTACCGGCGCCCGGCGTCGAAATTTGTGGCCGGTTTTGTGGGCCGAGCGAACTTCCTCAACGTCCAGGTGACTCAGTGGGATGAGGGCCGTGCTGAGGTCCTGGTCATGGGGCAGCGTCTGCAGGTGCCCACCCATCTGGGTGTCGGCTCGGCCCGCCACGTGGAGTTGCTGGTCCGGCCGGAGTCATTCCGGCTGAGCTCGGAAACAGGCGAGCCGGGACCGGCCACCGCAGAGGTGACCAGCACAGTGTTTATGGGCGATCGGGTGGAGTACGAACTCGACTGGCAGTCCCAGCCGCTGCACGCCACCGTGATGGATCCGGCTGAGGAGCAGATTCTCCCCGAAGGCAGCCAGGTGAGCCTGCAGATTATGGCCCCGCGGGCCTGGTTGCTGCCGGGCTTCGCCAGCTGAACAGCCGGTGAAGCCCTCAGAGCTCCCGGGCGTGGCGTGCGGTCATCCGTGCATCAATGACCACCAGCACCAGGACGACCAGGAAACCAGCCGCCGCCAGGCCGAGTACTGGACCGAGATTCTCAGCTGGTGCCAGCATGACCCGGTCCTCGGTCTGCCAGGGCCACAGGGTCCGCAGCGCACCCAGCATGACCCCGGCCAGCACAGTCAGCGTCATGGTGTGGTGGTGGTCCAGCAGCCATTTGAGACCTTTGACGATACTGAGCAGTCCCAGCAGCATGCCCAGCGCGAAGATACCCAGGTAGGCCAGGTCAAGGTCCCGGGCGGCGTCGATGGTGGGCTCGTATAAACCGAAGGTCAGCAGCAGGAAGGATCCGGAGAGCCCGGGCAGCAGCAGAGCGCAGACTGCCACTGCGGCGGCCGGCAGCAGGATCCACCAGTGTGCCTCGGCGTTGTTCGGCGGCAGTGACACCAGCCAGAAGGTCAGCGCCGCGGCGGCCAGCCCGGCAATCCAGTGTTTGCCCTTCAGCCGCCCGGCCATACGTACCGGGACTGCGATGGAGGCCAGCACCATGCCGAAGAAGGCTGCTCGGGTCAGCTCAGGGTGGGTCTCGACCCAGTCGCCGATGAACTGCACAGCGGTGAACAGTCCCAGAGGCATTCCGATGAGCACCGGCAGCACCACCGCCCAGTGCACGTGGTGCAGATGCTCGCGCGCTGACGCCAGCCGCTGCGGGCCGGTGATCAGGCTGCGCGCTGCAGATACAAGAGCCGAGGCTGAGTCGATCAACTGCTTATAGATACCCACGACGAGCGCGACAGTGCCGCCTGAGACACCCGGAACCGTCTCGACAATGCCAATCAGGGCACCGCGAATCACGTTGCCGGGCAGCGAGGTGGGGCGGTGGGCGACGGCACCGCCGGAACGCGTGGCGGTATCGCTGGGCTGGGGTTCTGAAGAGCTCTGGTGCACCCGCCAAGCTTACGAGATCACCGGCGAGTAGGAGGTCAGGGAATCGGTATCAAGCTCGTCGGATCGACCGCCACGAAGTCAACCTGCGTCCCCGCGGAGAGCTGCCCGGTCAAGCCCAGATCTTCACGGACGACGACGCCGATCACCGGATGCTCGCTGACCACTGGATAGTCGGCCAAGCAGAGCACCGGCATCCCGTCCGGAGGAATCAGCACCGCCCCGCGCGGCACTGGTTCTGCGGCACGCTCAGCGTGGCCCGGGATCTGCAGAGCTGAGACCTCTGGTTCCTCATCGGTTGTGGTCAAGAACACTGACGAGCGCGATGAGTCCTTCAGCACGCTCCAGGGTTGACTCACCAGTGCTGCGAGGCCCGGATTCCGGCCGCGGGTGCCGGCAAACAGCTCCTCACGAGGGCCTGGCACAAAGCGAAGCCTCACACAGCCGGGTGCGCCGGGAGCCTGCGTTGAGGGCAGCGGTGTTCTGGACACATCAGCAATACCCACGAAGCGGGAGGTGGCTCCGACCAGGGCGAAACTCTGACCCTGGGTGACGGGCCCCGGCCCCAGGGCGGAATGAGTGTCAGTAGAGGCGCTGCCCAGGGTTTCTGAGACGGCAAGACCTCCGGAGACTGCCACGTAGCTGCGCAGCCCGCAGTTCGGGGCTGAGAGTTCAAGCTCTTCGCCGGGGAAAAGCCAGAACGGCGCCCGCTGCGGAACTTTCCGGACCACAGCTGCACCCGCTGGACTGTTCCCCTCGCTGCTGCCGGTGCCGTGGAGGGCCATGTTCGACCGGGCCGCATTGTCAGTGCCGGTCACTGTGAGTTCCACCTCGGCACCGGTCACCGCAAGCACTGCCGTCTGCCGGGCCAGCAACCGCAGGCCGCCACCGAGCACTTCGAGACCGGCCGCTGAGTCCTCATTGCCGACCAACTGGTTGGCCTGCCGTAGCGCGGCAGTGTCAAGAGCACCTGAGGACGGCACGCCCAGTCCCGCCCAGCCGATTCGGCCCAGGTCCTGGATGAGGGTTTCTTCGCCTGGGTCGAGGACTTCCAAGACAGCGTCAGCGCGGGGCTGGAGCTCCTCGCGGTTCCGCGCAGAGCCGCCGGCCTGCACCGTCACCTGCTCCTGAACCGGACGGTACTTCACCACAGTCCCGGGAGGAATCAGCCCCGGGTAGACCGCCGCGAACTGCTGGGGTGCGGTCGCTGTGTCACCTGCTCCCGCCGTCGTTGCCTCGGTTGAGCCCTGAGATGGCCCCTCTGCGGAGTCCTCCCGCAGTATCGGTGCAACAGGGGCGGCAAGGTGTCCGATCTGCCGCCAGGTTCCCGGATTCGCCCGCGGCCAGATGCCTGAGTACACGCCGGCGAGCACCACCGCCCCGGCTGGAAGATCCTGCGGTTCGGCGCCCGGGTTGATCACTGGTGAGGCTGATTTCCGGCTCCGCCGCTTATTCAGCAGTTCCCCGGGCACGCACTGCATCAGGCCGGGTTCGGCAGCGGTGAACGCCGAGATCCAGTCAGTTGCGAGGTGCCAGTCGATGAGAGCCTGTCTGCTCATGCCCAGTTCTTCAGCCACAGCGTCCAGCTCTGCGCCCTCGTAGTGCACATCAACGGTGAGTTTTCCGGGAAGCTGCTGTTTCTGGGCGCGCGGACGCAGCTTCCGGATCTGCCGGACTGCCGCTTGAGCATCTTTACGCGTGCGGAAGTCCAGCATGATGCTTCGCTCCGCCGCGATGACTTCCCGCTGACCTGGCAGCGGTGACTGCTGGAATTGCAGCTGAAAGGGCATCATCTCTGCCAATGAGCCGAACTCCACGAGGACGGCGCGCTGACCCGCCCAGAGCACGGCGTGGACCATGAGACTCCCAAACTAGTTGCAACGTGCAAGAATCAATGTTGTGGATCAGGATACTTCGCGTGATGAACAGCAGAGCCCGAAGCCTGAGCGACTGTTTACCTCGAACTTCCTGCTGGCCACCTCGATCAACCTGATCATCACCACAGTCTTTTTTACTTTGGTGACAGGTATGGCAGTCTATGCCGCCAGCGAGTTCGCCGCTGGTGAGACTTCTGCCGGCTTCGCGGCCAGCGCGTTCGTGGTAGGTGCTCTCTTCGCCCGGTTCCTTGCCGGCAAATGGGTCAATACCCTGGGCCGGAAGCGAACCATGGTGGTCTGCATGCTGGTGTATACCTTGGCAGGGGTCGCCTATATGGGCGTGAGCTCCTTTGAAATGCTGGTGGGGCTGCGTGTGCTGCATGGTGTGGCGCTGGGCTTCGGGCAGACCGCGCTCACCGCAGCGGTCTTCGACATCATTCCGCGCTCTCGCCGCGGCGAGGGATCCGGCTACTACCTGTTGGCCAACTCCCTTCCCCCGGCCATCGGCCCGTTGCTGGCCATTCAGCTGACCGAACGTTTCGGCTTTGATGCGATGTTCATCTCAGTGACGGCGATGTCTGGACTGGCATTCCTCTTCGCCGCCTTGATCACGGTGCCGGAGATCAAACCTTCAGGCACTCCACTGAGGGAACGGTTGAGGCTGCGCCCCTCAGACATCATGGAGCCCCGAGCGATTTCCATTGCGGTGGTGGGGATGCTGCTGGGTATCTCCTTCGCCTCAGTGATGACCTTCCTTAATGGCTACGCGCGCAGCTTAGGAATGCTCGACGCCGCGAGTATCTTCTTCTTGGTCTACTCCGCCTGCATGCTGACCACCCGCTTGTTCACCGGAAGGATTCAGGACCGCTATGGCGACAATGCGGTGCTCTTTCCGGCATTGGCCACCTTTGTGGGGTCCATGGGCTTGCTGGCCTGGGCTCCGGGTGAATGGGCAGTGGTGCTGGCTGGTGCCCTGGCTGGGGCCGGCTTCGGCTCAATGCTGCCTGCCCTGCAGGCTGCCATCACCTTCAAGGTCCCCTCGCACCGGATCAGTATCGGCATTTCGACCTTCTTCATCCTGATGGATGTGGGTTTTGGTTTTGCCCCACTGTTCCTCGGCCCGTTGGTGGAGCACTGGGGCTATCAGGTGATGTACACCGGCTGCACCGCCGTCGTCGTTGTGACCCTGGGGCTGTATTGGCTGGTCCATGGCAGATATGGCGTACGTCAAGGGGTTGCGGCCCGGGGTCCGCGCCGGGGTGAGCCGCCACCACGCACAGGGCTGATGCCCAAAGTCTGAAAGGTAGGTGGGTCCTCGTCCGCGAGGATCCACCAGGACGTGGAGAGTGCCGTCACTAGCAGCGTGTGAATGACGAGGTGGTCAGGCTCCGGAGGTCTGAGCCGCGGGATCTTGCTCGAGTCACGTCTGGGGCGGGGAAACCGTCGCTTTGTGGCGCGTCCCCTCTCTCGTTTCGCAGCCTTTCTACTCCTGTCTTTAAAAAGTGCCCAAAAACTCTCGACAAGTACCAGGCGACATGAAACTATAGAACATAGATTCGATACATGGACAGGTACACGCAGGCATGTGCGCATAGGTATAAGGCCAGGCCGCAAGGCCGGCACAGGGACAGGGGTGATCACCATGGCAGCTTCCACCACCAGCAGCGCCAACAGTGCCCCTCCTATGCCTGAGCACCTGAGAACTCTCGCTGGGGAACCCGAATTGGCTGCCGCCTGGGAACAGCAGGTCGCCTCCCGTCGGGCTGAAGCAGCCAAAATCACCGCCCTGATGGAATACCGACAACGAACTGCAGCGTCTTACACACAGGAACCCCTGGTCACCCGGTCCGAGGCAGACCGTGCCGCTGTTCATGATGCCGCTCGGATCCTCGGGGTCAGTGACCGTACTGCTACCACCGTCCTCAACACTGCCCAAGAGGCTCGCCACTTCCTGCCTCGCACATGGCGGGCGTTTACTGAGGGGCTCATTGACCTGCCTCGGGTGCGGAAAACCGTCGACGCCGCCACCACTAGTGACCTCCCCGCGGACCTGCTTCAACAGTTAGATCAGGCCGCGGCAGAACAAGCCCAGCGTTGTAGTCTCTCGGAGTTTCACCACTGGCTCACCCGCTACACCGCTTCACTTGACCCAGAGGCTTATGCGCGGGCTTGTGAGAAGGCATCCCAGGACCGGTTCATGCGGTTTCAGCACCTGTCTCAGGGGATGAGCTATCTGCAGGCCTATATCCCCACCTTGGAAGCCGCGGCGATTGAGAAGCGCCTCAAAGCCGCCGCCCGCGGCATGGACCAGCCCAGCTTCGACCAGCCCAACGGAGACCAGCCCATCCCGGGCGGGGACACCGCGGCTGATCGCTGCCAGGCAAGCCCTGGCAGCGCAGAAACTGGCGACGCAGGACAAGGTCGTGCAGAAACGAGCACCATGGAATCGGGCGCTGCGGGTCGCCACACCGCTGATGCCCAGTCCTCTGACTCCAGTACCACGCATCACCATGGCGCCGGTCCGCGCACCACGCGCTCCAGCGCCAGTGACGCGCGTGCAGCGGATCCCAGCACCACAAACCCCGACGCCAGTGACCCTGGCGCCAGTGATCCTCGCACCCTTGCTCAGCGGGTAGCTGACCTCTTCACCGCTTGGCTTCGCGATGGACGGGTCTATGACGCCGCGGTTGATGCCAAGATCATGATCATGATCCCAGAGGCCACCCTCACCGGTGACAGTGATGAGCCGGCGATGGCTGCAGATCGGTCATGGATGATCCCCGCCCACCAAGCACGCCACGTCGCCGCAGATCCCGAGGCCAACCACCACTGGTACCAAGGCCGGTCCCGCAAGGATTCTAGGAACGCAGAGTATGACCTGCTCAGCGCCCGCTATATCGGCCGCTACCCACCAGAGCACCTACGCGACGCGCTGATCTTCCGAGACGGGACCTGCCAAGCAGACGGATGCACCATCAGCGCTGAGCGCTGCGATATCGACCACCAAACACCCTGGGAACACGGCGGAGAAACCACCGCCGACAACCTCTGGGCGTTATGCCGGCGTCATCACCGGATGAAATCCCACGGATTCCTTCACCCACCACCCCGCGACTCCGAGCAAGACTCCAGTCCGAACCGCAGTCAGCACCGTCCAACCCCCGGCGCAGAACATTCTCACGCCAACAGAACGCATTGGCCTAGCTCACAACCAAGCGGCGCGCATTCTCCGAGCGCTCCTTCGCGAAGCGCACATTCACGCTGTGCTGGTTCACCCAGCACCCATTCACCCAGTGCTCATTCACAAACCGAGCGTTGGCTAAGCGAGCGCGTCCTCAGTGACCATCGCCCTGACGGCCGCCAATCTGCTGGCTACACTTCCGCCGAGGACACCCCACCTGCCGGACTACTTACCGCAGCAGACTTGATGTGGCGCGCCGCTCCGGTCCAGTACGACCTCGCCGCCTAGCCCAGCACCTAGGGCACCTGGAGGGAAGCATTGGGCAGATCAGTGATGAGCATATGTCCCGGCGCATGACTAATGGCCAGCTCAGGGCGCGATTCCATCACTGCTGCTTGTGGCGTGACACCGCATGCCCAGAACACCGGCAGCCAGCCAGCTGGGACTTCTACCGCGTCCCCGAAATCGGGGGCCTGAAGGTCACTGATTCCCAACTGGCGCGGGTCTCCGATATGCACCGGCGCGCCGTGGACACCGGGATACCGCGAGGTAATCCGCACCGCGTCGGATATCCGCTCCGGTGGCAGCGGCCGCATGGACACCACCATGGGACCGCTGAGGCTTCCGGCGGACTCGCACCGCACCGTAGTCCGGTACATCGGCACATTGACTCCCTGCAGCTGATGCTGGATAGGAATCCCAGCCTCTACCAGCGGCGCCTCGAAGGTGAAGCTGCAGCCGATCAGGAAGGCCACGAGATCATCGCGCCAATACTCCACGACATCGCTGGGTTCATCGATGAGCTCACCGTCACGGTAGACCCGGTAGGCGGGAATATCGGTACGGATATCCCCGCCTCCTAACAGCGTTGAACTGAGTTGACCGGGCTCGAGAACTCCCAGCACCGGGCACGACTTTGGATTGCGCTGGGCAAACAGCAGCATGTCAAAGGCCTGCGCCCGTGGCAGCGCCAGCAGATTCGCCTGTGCATAGCCTGCGCTATAGCCGCTGGTAGGCCGACGCAGCCCCGCCCGGAACTGGGACCTGGCCGCTGAGGGCAGCAAAGTCGCAAGGTTCTCACCGGTAGTCATAGTGGCCTCAATCAGCCCTGGCTCCACAGAGCGGCCAGCCCGCCGAGCGAGTTCGCACCCATGTAGATAGTCAGCAGCCAAATTGCGGTTCCGGCGATCAGCAGCCACTTCGGGTATCGGTAACCCTGAAGCAGATCGCGCCGGAACCAGGCCGCGATCAGAATCACCGCGAAGCCCAGCGGCAGCACTGCACCGTTGAACGCACCAGCCATAATCAGCAGGGTCTGCGGGGCCTGTCCCAGCGTCAGGAACACGCCGAGGGTCAAGGCCAGGAAACCTGCGAAGAGCCAGGCCCGGACTCGCGGTGAAGTCTTCTGCGTGGTCACGAAGGAGATGCTGGTGTAGGTGCACCCCAGGATGGAGGTGATAGCAGCCACCCAGAAGACAACGCCGAAGACCCGAAGGCCGATCTCACCCAGCGCTGCCTGGAACGCCGAGGCCGCCACATTATCTGCTGCCAATGCCACGCCAGTGCTGATCACGCCCAGGATCGCCAGGAACAGCAGGAATCGGATCACACTGGCCACCACGATGCCCAGCACTGACGTGCGTGAGATTGCCGAGACGTTCTCCGGCCCGGTGTGCCCGGAGGCGATGAGCCGGTGGGCACCGGCATAGGTGATATACCCTCCGACGGTCCCACCGATCAGGGTAACCACTGCAAAGAAGAAAGTGTTCAGTGTCTCCCCGTCCGGCAGCACCGGAGCCACTGTCTGGCGCAGAGCCTCGCCCACCGGAGGCGCGGTGGTGATGGCCATCCAGATCATCAGCAGAATGAGGATCGCACCACAGGCCACCACGATGCGGTCCAGGGCAACTCCGGCCTTTTTGGACAGGAAGATCAGCAGCGCAATCACCACTGAAATGGTGGCGCCGATACGGGCATCAATACCGGCCATCGCGTTCATACCGATCCCGGCCCCGGCAATATTGCCGATGTTGAAGACAATGCCGCCAAAGAAGATCAACGCCGCCAGTGCCCAGCCCAGTCCAGGGACAATCCGGTTGCCCAGTTCCTGAGCATAGAGGCCAGAGACCCCCAGCGTCCGCCAGACATTGAGCTGGATAGCGATATCAACGAGCACCGATATCAGGATCGCGCAAGCGAAGGCCGCGCCGAACTGCAGCGTAAAGGTGGAAGTCTGGGTAATGAACCCTGGCCCCACGGCACTGACAGCCATAAGGAACATTGCGCCCAGCAGGGCGGTGCGGCGGGTAGCCACAAAAGTGGGTCCCTTTGCCGCTGTGGTTTCAGCCATGGTCTTAAGCCTCACTGTTGGGTGGAGTGAGCTGTAAATGCGGTGTGCATCACATGCTGGCTTGAGAATAGCTGTTGTTCCACAATCTAGGCAACGAATTGTGGAACAATCTCACGAGGTTTTACCTGCGTGTAACACGCTCAGCCGGCTTCCCCATGTGCTCCAGGAGTTCCGACTCAGCCCGGCTGAGGTACTCGATCAAGAAGTTCTCAGCCTCCTGGCGCCGACCCTGTCCAATCAGCTCGGCCAGCTGCGCATTCGAGTCCACATAGCCGCTGTGGAAGTCTGGCTGGTTCCTGCGGGTATGGAAGACCAGCCGCATCCGGGCCAGAATCTGGCTCATCAGTGTGTCGAGTGTGGCGCTGTGAGCCTGGGCGATAATCAGACGATGGAACTGCTGGTTGGCCTGGCCCATACCCGGGACATCAACGTCCGCTCTGGCCCGCTTGGCCTCATCAACGATCTCCTGAAGTCTGGCAATGGACTCGCTGGAGAAATCGGCCGCGCGAAGTGCCCCCGTCTCCACAATCCGTCGAACTCGGTAAATCTCGCGCACGTCCTCCGCCGTCGGGGAATGGACAAAAACTCCCCGATTGGGCTGGCGCTCAACTAGCCCTTCACCGGCCAGCTGCTGGAACGCGCTGCGAAGAGTATGCCGCGAAACCCCGAGCTGTGCGGTGAGCCGTACTTCTGGAAGCTTGGTCCCAGGAAGCACGGCCCCACCGGAGATGGTGCTGCGCAAAGCCGCAGCCACACGCTCAGCCAGGTGGGCATGATCGCCGGGGTCGACCCGCGGAATGTTCGCCCAGGCATCGGTACTCATAGCCACTTAATCTATACCGACTGAGTGCTGCGCTCTCTACTCGATACGTCCAAGCACATCGCCGCTCTTTAGCGAACTACCTGGTTCCAGCTCCTCACGACGGAAGATCCCTGCCACGGAGGCGCTGATGGTCTGCTCCATCTTCATCGCCTCCACTACAGCCAGCGCCTCTCCGGCCTGAACCTGCTGCCCGTCCGCGACGGTCCACTTCACCAGCGTTCCCGCCATCGGCGAGCGAACCGCGGAGTCGCCCCCTGCGGCGTCGTCGGCTGCCCCTGCCGAGCTCTCTGCCTGACCGAAGAGTCCCAGCAGCTTCTCGGGGAGCCCCAGTTCCACCGCACGCCCATCCAACTCCACAACGGCCCGGCGGATGCCCTGCTCACGGTGCCGCACCGAACGTTCCAGATGCTCCGAGGATTCCAACTCGACAGCGAAATCTGTTTCGATCCAGCGGGTGTGGACCCGGAAGTCCCCTTCTGCAGCGATGAAATCCTCAGCTTCCAACACACTGCGGTGGAAGGGCAGCACGGTGGGAAGTCCCTGAATACGCATTTCGGCCAGCGCGGTCCGTGCCCGACGGATGGCCGTAGCGCGGTCCTCAGCAGTGACGATGAGTTTGGCGAACATGGAGTCGAAGGCACCGGAGACTTCGTCCCCAGAGCGCACGGCTGTCTCCACACGGATGCCAGCGCCTGCTGGGGGCTGGAAGAGCTCGACCGGACCGGGCGTGGGAAGGAATCCCAACGCTGGGTCTTCTGCGTTGATGCGGAACTCCACAGAGTGCCCGCGCGGCTGCGGGTCCTGCGTCACGGAGAGTTCACGGCCTTCGGCAATGCGCAGCTGCTCGGCCACCAGGTCCAGCCCGGAAGTCTCCTCGGTGACCGGGTGCTCGACCTGCAGCCGCGTGTTGACTTCCAGGAAACTCAGCAGCCCATCGGGGCTGAGCAGGTACTCCACGGTTCCAGCACCCACGTAGCCGGCCTCGGCACAGATAGCGCGGGCCGAGTCATGGATGCGCTGCCGGATGTCATCTTCTAAGAAGGGGGCCGGAGCCTCTTCCACGAGCTTCTGATTGCGGCGCTGCAGCGAACAGTCGCGGGTCCCCACCACGACGACGCGGCCGTGGGTATCGGCGATCACCTGGGCTTCAACGTGCCGCGGACGGTCCAGGAACCGCTCAACGAAGCACTCCCCCCGCCCGAAGGCCGCCTCAGCTTCACGGACGGCCGAGGCAAAGGCATCATCGATCTCCGCTTCTTCGCGGACCACCCGCATGCCGCGACCGCCACCGCCATGAGCGGCCTTGATAGCTACCGGCAGGCCGTGTTCGGCTACAAAGCTGCGGACCTCCTCCGCGCTGCTGACCGGGCCGTCGGTTCCCGGCACCAGAGGCGCACCGGCCTGCAATGCGATTTCCCGGGCAGTGATCTTGTTGCCCAGTGCCTCAATGGTCTCTGGGCGTGGCCCGATCCAGGTCAGCCCGGCGTCGATGACAGCACGGGCGAAGTCCGCGTTCTCGGAGAGGAACCCGTAGCCCGGGTGCACAGCATCGGCTCCGGAGGTCTGCGCTGCCTGCAGCAGCTTCTGCATGTCGAGGTAGGTCTGCGCTGCAGTATCCCCCTCCAGCGCCACTGCGGTATCTGCCAGCTCGGTGTGCAGGGCGGTGATGTCTTGGTCTGCGTAGACCGCCACAGTGCTGTATCCGGCCTCACGGGCGCTGCGGATAATGCGGGCAGCAATCTCTCCGCGGTTAGCAATCAGAATGCGCTTCATGTCAGTTCCTGGGGAAAGTCGGGGTCAACGGGGACCAGCTGGACAGTATCGCCGGGGCGCAGCTGGGCGGCGGCGGAGAGATCTTGGGGCAGGATCACTCCCATGACCGGGTAGCCACCGGTGACTGGGTGATCATTGAGGAACAGCACGGGGTTTCCTTCTGGGGGCATCTGCAGCGAACCGCGCGGTACGCCTTCACTGGGCAGTTCCTGCTTCTTCAGACGCTGCAATGGTCGAGCTGCGGGATCCTCTGCTGCCGGTGCCAGCCGAATGCCGATGCGATTTGCCTGGGCACTCACAGCCCAAGTCTGGGCGGCAAGTCGCGTGGCTTCCTCGGAGCTGAACCAGTCATCGCGGGGACCATAGGTGAAGCGAAGTTGGATTCGCCCCTGTTCATCAGGTTCGGGCAGGGTGGTGGGTTCCGGCCATCCAACGGGCCCGACGGCGGCGGCTCCACAGCTGAGGAGATCCCCGACCTGCAGCGGCGCGGGCCCCAGGCCGGACATCGTGTCGGCTGAGACGCTGCCCAGCACTGGGTTGGCGCTGATTCCGCCGCGCACCGCTAGGATGACGCGCATTCCTCGTTCGACGGTACTGATGCTCAGCTCATCCCCCGCCACGAGGGCGATGGCCGCCCGCTGCGGTACGGGACGTTCGCCGCCGTCGAGATCCTTTATGACCAAAGACGCCTCGGCCCCGGTCACCGCCAGCACCACAGTGTCCTGAGCTCGGAAGCTGGCGCCCCCGTTGAGAATCTCCAGCACCGCTGCCTCAGGACGGTTTCCTGCAAGGCGGTTGGCCTGGCGCGCGGCAGCTTCATCGGCAACACCGGCGCGGGAGACTCCTAGGTCACTGAGCCCGGGCCGCCCGAAATCCTGGATAAGCATCTGCAGCCCCGGGGAGGTCACCTCCAGTACTGCACCTTCAGGTGCGGCGTCGTCGCCGGCTTCAGGCGTGATTTCGGCGGAACCTCGCACCGTTTCGGCACGGACAGCTTCGGAGCGGGCAGCTTCGGGGCGGACGGCTTCATAGCGCACCGTGTCACCGGGGCTCAGCAGCGCCGGGGTTGCGCGGTGGAGATCCCACATGGCCTCAGTGGTGTGACCGATCAGCTGCCAGCCTCCAGGAGAGACGCGCGGGTAGACAGCGGAGAATTCTCCGGCCAGGGCCACAGCCCCTGCCGGCACTGCGGTCCTGGGCGAGGTTCGCCGGGGGATGCTGAGCGCACGCGTTTTCCCTGAAGCGTCCTGCCCGGCCGGCACACAGTACGCGAAACCAGGTGCGAACCCGCCGAAGGCCGCGGTCCAGGGCATTCCGGTATGCCACTGGATCAAAGCCTCGGGACTCATATTCAGTGACTCCGCCAGTTCAGCCAAGTCTTCGCCGTCGTAGATCACCGGAAGAACCACTTCTTTGGCCCCGGTTGACTCAAGTTCCGGGACAGTGATCCGCTCTAAGGATCGACGTGCCTGGCTGATGTGGTGCGGAGCTGCGAACCGGATCATCAGCGTCCGGGCGGCAGCCACTAGCTCCTGCTGCCCGGGCAGCGGCTGGCTGCGCAGCTGTTGATGGCAGGCCAGAACGGTGGAGAGGTCCGCGAACTCCAGCAGCAGCGAGTGCGTGCCCGCGCGGTGAATGCTGCTAGTGGCTTCCGCGATGGAGCCGGGCACCTCGGGCTGGGATCGCTGGGTGCTCATGAGGCGGTAAAACTGCGAATCTCGACGCCGGCGTCCTCCAGAGCCTGCCGCAGCGTGCGCGCCAGTTCTGCTGCCCCGGCAGTGTCACCGTGGGTGCAGATGCTTTCCGCTTCGGTCTCGATCCGTGTGCCGTCACGAGCGATGAGCACCCCCTCCTGGGCCAAGCGGAGCATATTCTCCACCACCTGCTCGGGCTGGTGAATCACCGCATCAGGTTCACGCCGGGAGACCAGTGTTCCGTCAGGGTTGTAGTTGCGGTCGGCGAAGGCTTCAGCCACCCCGCGCAGCCCAGTCTCGCGCGCATACTCCAGCGCATATGATCCTGGCAGCAGCAGCACCGGGAGGTCTCGTCCGGTGGCCTCGGCGTAGCTGGCAATGGCATCAATGACCGCACGAGCCTGGACCTGGTGGCTGACGATGGTGTTGTAGAGGGCGCCGTGGGGCTTGACGTATCGAATCTGGGTGCCGGCCACCGCCGCCAGACCTTCTAGGGCACCAAGTTGGTAGAGCACCTCAGCGGCGAGCTCTTCTGCGTCATAGTCGATGAAGCGCCGCCCGAAACCGGGCAGATCCCGGTAGCCGATATGCGCGCCGATGGCTACGCCTCCAGCGGCAGCCTGCTCAACAGTGGCCCTGATGCGCATGGGGTCCCCGGCGTGGAAGCCACAGGCCACATTGGCGCTGGAGACAATGCCGAGCATGGTCTCATCGGGGATGCTCCAGTTGCCGAAGGACTCTCCGACGTCGCTGTTCAGATCGATCTGTGGCATGCGATTCCTCCTCGGTCAGAGGTCCCGGTGAGACCTGCATTACGTTCCGGATTGTTCAACAATAACACCACGACGTCAACAAGAGGAGAGCTGTTCACATAGTGAGGCAGCGCAGGATTACGGCCGAGAATGACGCTGTAAGAACTGATACACCTCAGTGGTGTCCACCCCGGGAAACGCGCCCTGCGGCATAGCTGCCAATAAGTGCGTGTTGGCGCGCGCCGCGGGCCAAGCCTGGCCTTCCCACTGCTCAGCAAGTGCCGCCGGAGGCATCCGGCAGCAGCTGGGATCATCCGGGCAGCGCGAGACTGAACGCGAAGTGGTGTCCCGGCCGCGGAACCACTTCGCATGCGCGAAAGGCACCCCGATAGAGAGCGAGTAGATGCCTGAGGAGTGGGCCTCAGTACGAGCGGTGCACCAATAGGTACCGGCCGGGGTGTCAGTGTATTGATTGAAGGAACGGAACTTGTCCTCCACATCAAATACCTGACGCGATGTCCACTCCCGACAGATAGTCTGCCCCTCGATCGCGCCCGAGTGATCAGCAGGGAAGCTCACGCCATCGTTCTCGTAGGCCTTGTGGATGATCCCGGATTCATGCACTTTCTGGAAATGACAGGTGATGCCCAAATGCTCGGTGGCCAGGTTGGTGAATCGGTGGGCGGCTGATTCATATGAGACCGCGAAGGCATCGCGGAGATCCTCAATGGCCAGCGCCTTGGCGTTCTTCGCCCGGGCAAGGAACTCCACTGCGGTTCGCTCGGGCATCAGCAGGGCCGCAGCGAAATAATTGGTGTAGACGCGCTGGCGCAGGAACTCCGAATAGTCCTGCGGTTCGGTGTGCCCCAGCACCTGGTGCCCCAGCGCCTGAAGCAGGACGCTTCGCGCATCCCAGTCCCGGGAACGTCCCTGGGTCAGGTAGATGATCTGATGACGCTGATCGGTGACTGAGCGCGTGGAGTTGGGCAGGTTAGGGACAAATCGCAGTGTGTAACCCAGATGCTGAGCAATATCAGCGGCGATATGGTGGCTCAGCGGCCCGGAGGTATGCCCCACCGCATCAAGAATCCGCTGGGCCTCCGCCTCGATCTCGGCGTAGTAGTTATTGCGCCCCTTCATTTCTTCGCGCAACTCTGTATTGGCCCGGCGCGCTTCTTCAGGGGTGGCAGCTTGTTCCTCCAGGCGGCGCTTGAGCTCGCGCTGCAGTGCCACCATGGACTCCAGAACATCCATGGGAAGCCTGCTGGAGATACGCACAGTAGGCAGCCCTAGTGCGGCGTAGAGCGGTCCACGCTGTGTCTTTTCCAGCTCGATCTCCAGTGCGGCCCGCTTCGAGGGCGGCTCGGCGCCGAACAGGTCATCAAGGCGGACCCCCAGGACTTTTGCCAGGACCTGCAGCTGGGAGAGCTTGGGCTCGCGCTTACCGTTCTCCAACAGAGACAGCTGCGACGGCGCGGTGCTCAGCCGCTCGGCGAGGTCATCAAGGGTCATCCCTTGCTTCTTCCTCAGGTGCCGGACCCGGCGGCCGAGGGCGATGAGGTCGACGTCGTCGTCGTTCTCCTGCTGAGCCAGCATGTGAGTCAGTTTACACAGCGGCGTCATCTTTGTGACCGCGACAACATCACAGTGATACCGCTGGTATATGGTGTGGTGCGGCTCTCGTCACGACGACGTCCGGGGGCCCGAACTTGCAAAGGAATTCTCGCTCAATGGACGAGCCTTCAACTCTGCTGACCCTCGGCGGCTTGGGCATTATTGCCGTCACCGTTGGTCTGCTCATGTGGAACAAAGTCTCTCCGGTGGTGGCCATGGTGGTCACCCCGATTCTCGGAGCCCTGCTGATGGGCTTTGCCGTCGCCGATGTCGTCGACTTCTTCAACTCCGGCGTCTCTCAGGTCATGAATGTGACCGTCATGTTCATCTTCGCGATCCTGTTCTTCGGGATCCTGACGGATGCGGGACTGTTTGATCCGGTGGTGCGTGCACTGATCCTGGCTACCCGGGGCAAAGTGGTCCTGGTGACGGTAGGCACCGCGCTGATCGGCGTGGTGGCCCATATCGACGGCGCGGGAGCCACCACCTTCCTGCTGACGGTCCCGGCTCTACTGCCGCTGTATCGGGCCCTGAATATGAGCCGCTACCTGCTGCTGCTCCTGCTGGCCATCTCGGCGGGCATCGTCAATATGATCCCCTGGGGCGGGCCGCTCGGTCGGGCGGCAACAGTCCAGGGCATTGATCCGGTGGAGCTCTACCGCCCGCTGATCCCGCTGCAGGTGGTGGGCGTGCTGATCATTGTGGCCCTGGCTGTGCTGCTGGGCATCCGCGAGACCCGCCGCATCAATAAGCGGGTAGCGGCCGGTGAGATCGAAATGGCCGCCGAGGTTGATGTCCGCGGAATCGCTGATGCCTTCAGCCAGCGGCAGCAGGCTGAACGTGCTGACATTGTGGAGCGGATGAACTCGGCCCGCTGGATCTATTGGGCCAACGTTGTGCTGGCAGTCGGCATTATTGCTCTGATGCTCGGCGATGTACTGCCCCCGCACTTGGCCTTCATGATCGGTGTGGCACTGGCTCTGCCGTTGAACTTCAAGGGATCCAACCTGCAGATGGAGCGGATTCGCGCCCACGCCCCGAATGCTCTGATGATGGGTGCGGTCATTCTGGCGGCCTCCGTCTTCCTGGGTGTGCTCAATTCCTCCGGAATGCTGGAGTCCGTGGCGCTCTCCGCCTTGGCCATCCTGCCCGAAGCACTGGGCCCGAACCTGCATATCGCGATGGGCGCTCTGGGCGTGCCCATGGATCTGCTGACCTCCACCGACGCCTATTACTTCTCGGTGCTGCCGCTGGTGGATGCCACGGCAAGCCAGTTCGGCGTGCCGGGTATGGAGATCGCCCATGCGATGCTCATCGGTAACATCATCGGCACCTTCGTCAGCCCCTTCTCCCCTGCCCTGTGGCTGGCACTGGGTCTGGCCGGTGCGAACCTGGGCGAGCACCTGCGGTATTCCTTCTTCATCGTGTGGGGCTTCTCCATCGTGATGATGGGCGCTGCGCTGCTGTTGGGCATTATCAGTTTCGCCTAGTCACATATCTCGTAGCTGAGAACAGAGACCGCCGCCCGGTGAGTCAAGGGACCTCGAAACCCCGACTCACCGGGCGGCGGTGGTTTATGCACCGGCGGCGACTATGCCGCTAACCGGGTCTGTTCTCTGTGGAATGCCCGCTGTTTGGGCTGCAAGTGGATAGCCCGGACACTGCGAGCCGGCAGTCCTAGGAGACGCTCGGCTGCGGTAAAGATGTCCTGCCACAGCTGCACCTCCTCTTCGGATTCCAGCAGCGGAAGTTCCACAAAGGGAGCACGGCCTTCGGCCAGCAGCCGGCGTGCGTTGCGGTGGAGATAGAGGCCGAGGTCCACCAGACCTGCCGAGAGTGGAGTGCCCTGGCACAGCATCCGTTGTTCCCGGCGGGCAAGGCCCCGGGGACGGACGATGGTGCTCGGCGGTGTGCTCAGCAGGTGCGCCATGAACGCATTCCAGGAGAGTTCGACGACGTCGTCCCCGTCCTGTACAGCCACGCTGACGCCCTCGCTGAGTGCTCCGGCTTCCTCCAGTTCGGTCACCCGTGCCCAGAATTGGCGGTGCAGTGCGGCCAGGAAGCTGAGCGCATCGGCGGTGAGCACCTCGTTTTGTCGCGGTGCCCGCTGACTGCTCAGTGCGATTCCGTTGATCTCGATAGACATATCGACCTCACTTGCGGCTCTAGTGGAACTGGCCCTCTTCGGTGGAGCCTTTCAGAGCCACCGTGGAGGATTCTGGGTTGAGGGTGGTGGAGATCGCGTCGAAGTAGCCGGTGCCCACTTCGCGCTGATGGCGGGTTGAGGTATATCCCTCGGCCTCGGCGGCGAATTCGGCCTCCTGGAGCTCCACGTAAGCCTTCATCTGCTCTTCCTTGTACCCCTTGGCGAGGTTGAAGGACGCGTAGTTCAGCGAGTGGAAGCCGGCCAGAGTGATGAACTGGAAGGTGAAGCCCATCTGGCCCAGCTCATTTTGGAACTTCGCAATAGTGGCGTCGTCCAGGTGCTTCTTCCAGTTGAAGGAAGGTGAGCAGTTGTAGGCCAGCATCTGATCGGGGAACTTGGATTTGACCGCCTCCGCGAATTTCTTGGCCAGTTCAAGGTCCGGAGTGCCGGTCTCCATCCAGATCAGATCGGAGTAGGGTGCATAGGCCTTGGCGCGGGCGATGCAGGGCTCCAACCCGTTGGTGACCTTGTAAAAGCCCTCGGCGGTGCGCTCACCGGTGATGAAGGGCATGTCGCGCTCATCCACATCTGAGGTGATCAAGGTGGCGGCCTCAGCGTCGGTGCGAGCGATGATCAAGCTGGAGACATTGTGCACATCTGCTGCCAGCCGTGCAGCCTGTAGGGTCCGGATGTGCTGAGCCGTGGGGACCAGAACCTTGCCCCCGAGGTGGCCGCACTTCTTCTCCGAAGCCAGCTGATCCTCCCAGTGCACGCCAGCGGCACCGGCACCGATCATCTGCTTCATCAGCTCGTAGGCGTTGAGTGGTCCACCAAAACCAGCCTCAGCATCGGCAACGATCGGCACCAGGTAATCCTCCACGGTGCGCACACCTTCGAGGTATTCGATCTGGTCAGCACGCAGCAGCGCATTATTAATACGACGAACTACATTCGGCACCGAGTTCGCCGGGTAAAGCGACTGGTCGGGGTAGGTGTGACCGGAGAGATTGGCGTCTCCTGCCACCTGCCATCCGGAGAGGTAGATGGCGCGCAGGCCAGCTTTGACGTAGTTGACGGCCTGATTGCCGGAGAGCGCGCCGAGGGAATTGGTGTATTTGCCGGCGGCATGCTCTTCGGTCAGCTGCGCCCAGAGCTTCTCTGCTCCGCGCTTGGCCAGAGTTTGTTCCTCCTGGACAGTGCCCTGAAGTTTGACGACTTCCTCCGGAGTGTAGTCCCGGGTGGTGTGCTCCCAGCGCGGATTGGTGTCCCAGTCTTTCTGGAGGGCCTGAACCTTCTGCTCGAAGACATCACGGCTTTCCGGCTGCAGCACCGGTGTGTCAGTGGCGTCCTGGGTGGGTTTGCTGAGTGTCTCGGTCATGTGAATCTCCTTTGATTCGCTCGTCCGCGTCGATGAGGACAATTCCAGTCTTGACGCCCTGACAAGCCTCAGACCAGGACATTTGGATCAAAGATTTGCATTTCTTCGCTATTTGAGAAGATCTCACGAATGTGACCACGCTCGGTGACTTCGGTCACCTCTTCTTCTACGGGGCGTAGAAGTAGACTGGCTTCTGAGCCTATGACTCAACTAAAGGAGCTGACTATGACCTCGCAGTACCACAAGAGCCCGATGCCCCGGCTGACCTTCCTGACCGGAGGCCTCCTGGTGCTCGTCGGCATCATCGGCTATGTCGCCTCGATCGCCAATGACACTCAGCACTGGACCGCTTTCATTCCGTCACTGATCGGTGTGCTGCTGCTGATCAGCGGCGCAGTGGCACAGAAGAACCTGATGGCAGGCATTCACATGGCGTTGCTGCTGGCTCTTCTAGGTGCCCTGGCAATGTTCATGCCGCTGATGAGCCTGCCGGCGCTCTTCGCCGGCGAGGCAGAGCGACCTGCGGCAGTGATTTCCGCGCTTGTCACCGTGATCGTTCTGGTGATCTACCTGGTCCTGGGGGTACGCAGCTTCATTGCGGCTCGCCGGTGGAAGAAGTCCAACGCCTAAATCAGCACAAAGCAGGCCCGTCAGAGCGCGGGTTCACAGTCGAGGCCGTCGGAGAACAGACCCACTCCGGCGGCCTCTGCTTGTGCCCAGGCTTCTTCCACCTCTGGTAGGAAGCGCGCGTTCGGGGCGAAGTACACCGGTTCACCCCAGCCTGCTTCCGCCATCTCGGCATTGACCAGCACGCCCTCTGCGTACACTCCGGCCAGCAGCCGGTCGTAGCGGTCACGCAGATCTTCGTCGAACTCTAGAATCACAGTGTCACCCGGTGAGAGCAGGTCTTTCAGGTGTTCGCTGGCTTCTGGGCCTCCGCATTCCACCGGGCGATTCGGATGCACCGTTTCCGGGGTGTCGATATTGAGCAGCCGCACCCGCTCCTCAGTTCCTCCGATGCGCACAACGATCGTGTCGCCATCGACGACGCGTTCCAGCACCGCAGCTTGGGCATCTTCGGAGAAACCATCGGGTACCGCTGGTTCGCGCTGCTGTATCCAGCTGATCACTGCCGCGGCAAGAATGGCCAGCACGACGACGCCGAACCACATCCAGATGCCCTGGCTTCCGGCAGGGTTGTGCTTGCCTCGTGCTGTGCCAGCAGCAGCCCTGCGCTGACGAATGCCACGACGGGCAGCCCTGGTGACGTGACGCCTCATGGTCTTCTGGAGATGCCGATTGGTAGACATGGTCCCCAAGATTATCCACCGGCACTGACCTGCAGGGGCGTCGACACCGACTGGCTACTCTCCGGTGGACGCTTTCTGTGCTTCCAGTGCCTGCTTCTCCTCCTGGGCCACTTCCTGCTTGACCATCCACCAGGTCAGGGCTCCGGCGCCCCAGCCCATGACCAGGCGGGGGAATGGAACCTTCAGCTGCCGGAGGCCAGCTTCGATCTTTTCATCAGCCCAGAATCCTGCTGCCATCATCGCCGACGTCACTGCGCCCAGTGGGACAGTGACAGCCAGAAGCGCCCCGAACGAGACCGGCGTAAGCGCGCGGATGGCAGATTCAGCTTCTGCTGGCTCCTCTGGCGCAACAGGTTCGGTATCGGCCGCACCGCCCACCGAAGATGAATCTCCGCCGGCCCAGGCTGCGATCTTCTGCTGGGCGCTTGGTGACGTTGCTACCCATGCACTGAACGCCGGTAGTGCAATAGCGGGAGCCGCGATGATTCCACGGCGGAGCCAGCGGGGATAGTTCCGCGCCGGAATGATGGAAAGGGCCCCGCTCACCACCGCCTGTCCCCAGGGGTCGCGGCTGAAACGGTATGTGCCAGGAGTCCGTGTATTCACCATAGGGCCTACGCTACGGGCCAGCGCTGCGCCAGGCATCGGCCTGAAGAATGATATTGCCCGGAGTGCGCCGCCACAGGCGGACCTTGACTGACGTGGGGTACCTGCATCTGGATACCAAAACGCCCCGGGCGCTAGCACCCGGGGCGTCGACCTCCAGTGGAGATCATCGGCGGTGACGGTGGGATTTGAACCCACGGTACGGGGTTGCCGTACACAACGATTCCAGCGTTGCTCCTTCGGCCGCTCGGACACGTCACCTAGCACTCTCGAATGGGGAGATGATGCTTCATTTCCCTGCTCAAGAGCAGACTATAGCCTAGCCGATAAGGTGCGGTTTGTGCCAATCGGCATCCCGGCCGCTGTTCAAGCGAGGGACCCCTACTGACCGGTGGAGGTCACCAGCTTCGCGTGCAGCCCTTCCACCAAGGGATCTGGGGCCTGGTAACGGGCGATCAGATCCATCAGTCCGCCTGCGCCGCCAAGTTCAGTGAGCATCGCTTCCATAGAATCGGCGGTTGCGCTGAGCAGCGGGTGGTCGGAGGCGAAGAACTCCGCAGCGCGCCGAGCATCGTCGTCGATGTCTCCCTGTTTGCTGCGGGTATAGCTGGCAGCCTGAAGACGGGTGAAGATTCCGATGAGGTTCTCCTGCGTGTGGGCGTAATCCTCAACGATCACGTCTTGGTCCGCGCCCAGGAGCGTGAGAATCACACCTGCCAGAATGCCAGTGCGGTCCTTGCCTGCAGCGCAGTGGAAGAGCACTCCTCCGCCGGTGCTGCTGATCAGCTGCAGCCCTTGTACCACCTCTGGAACGTGGTTGCGGACCAGACCGGCGTACCAGTGCCCGACATCCCGCGGGGACTGTATCGACCCGGCTGCCTCGATCATCGCCAGTGGATGCACTGCTGCTTCGGCAAGTGGCAGGTGATGGTGGGCGATTCCCAGCCGCGGTGCCTGCGCATGCGGTGAAGCACGCACCTCGTGGCTGGAGCGCAGATCGATCACTGCCGCCAACCCTTGACCGGCCAGCGACTGGATCTCTTCCTGGGGTGAGATGGTCGGATCATCCGAGCGCCAGAGTGCGCGGGCCCGCAGGACTCCCCCGCTGACCGGGATTCCGCCCAGGTCACGCAGGTTCGCCAGCGGAAGGACAGCGGAATCGAGGTGAGAATCAGTGGTCTGCGTCATCACCGCCATCGTACCCTTGTACGCCCTTCCGACAGCTGGCCAGTTCGCCAAGGAGCGCCTGGCCGCGATAACATGGTCTCCGGCCCCACGCGTGGTGTCATCCTGCTGAACTCCCCCAGGACCGGAAGGTAGCAAGGGTAGGCGGGCTCTGGCAGGTGCGCGTGGGGCTCTTTCATGCCCATGAACGCACGCAGAGCGTTCTCTGATGATTCTTCCAGGCTATGTGGACCCGACCTGCAGTCTTGAGTGTTTACGCTGAAGTCACTGCCAACCGCCGGCCGTCACCGCACGGCCGGCCACAGGGAAGGTGATGATCATGGCTAGCGAAGGCGACTGGACCACACGGCATCTCGGATCGACTCAGGCCTCGGGCAATTCGGATCCTGCCCGCCGCCAAGAGGGCCAGCCGGAGAACTCAAATCCGCAGCCTGCACCGCAGGAGATGCCCGACGACGCCCAGCGGCAGAACGTCCGGGAACGGGACGAGGCCGAGCGTCACGGCATTGCCCCGCAGGAGCAGGAGTTGAGTGACTCTGAGACTCCCCCACCGGCTTCAGTCGGGGATGAGAGTGAGGGCGCGCGCTATGGTCGCGATGAGACACGCCGCAACCCCAATATCGACCCCGGCTCTGAGCAGACGCAGCCAGGGGAGACTCCCCCTGCGTCGAACTCAGCCACGGCAAGCCCGCCGCAGTCGGCTCCCACGAAGCCACCGAAGTCCAATATGGTCATCACCATTGTGGTGGTGGCGATCGTCATTTTGGTGGGACTGATTTTTGTCGGTTATATCGCCGGTCTGCTGGGCTGAGCACACACGGCCTGTGCTGTGAGAACGCAGTAGATCTGCCCAGGCCCAGCTAGATCGATCAGGATGCCTGCAGGTTCCGGTAGCGCATAGCGCGCTGGGCCTCGCGGGCATCCTGCTTTTCGCGCAGTGTCTGACGCTTGTCGAACTCGCGCTTACCGCGTGCGATGCCGATCTCCACTTTGGCTTTGCCCTCTTTAAAGTAGAGGCTCAGCGGCACGATGGTGTTTCCCGGGTCCTCGATCTGCCGGGAGATCTTGATCAGTTCCTTGCGGTTGAGCAGCAGCTTGCGCTTGCGTCGAGCAGAATGATTGGTCCATGTCCCGTTGAGGTACTCCGGGATGTGGACCTGCTCCAGCCACAGCTCATCACTGCGATCAAAGGCGGCGAACCCATCCACCAGCGAGGCTTGGCCCTCGCGCAGGGACTTCACCTCCGTACCGGTCAGCACCAAGCCCGCTTCATAGCGGTCAATGATGGTGTAGTCATGCCGGGCGCGGCGGTTCAGCGCCACCACGTGATTATTCGGGTCCTTGTCGTTCTTGGACTTTTTCTTAGCCACAGGTGCCACCTCCTACGCGGTGCTGCTTGTGATGGGCGAAAACGTAATTGACGACTATACACGCAGGTAGCGGCGCACTGTCAGCCAGGAGGACAGCGCTGCGAGCAGAATAGCGACCAGCAACAGGCCCGGCATCACAATCCAGGAGTCCTGCGCAGAGATGAAGACGACGCCGGGGACCTGTTGTGGCAGCCACTGCCCCAGCATGAATTCGGCGATCACCCAGGTGGCCGCGCAGGCCAGCACGGCACCGGCAGCAGCGGCGATCACCCCTTCCATAATGAAGGGCGTGCGGATCATGGATTTCGAGGCCCCCACCATGCGCATGATCGAGGTCTCTCGTCGCCTGCTGAAAGCCGAGAGTCGGATAGTTGTGGAGACCAGCAGTACTGTGCACAGGATCATCACCGCTGCGATGATGAGCGCGACGACGGTGAGCCCGTTGAGAATCCCGAAGATGGACTCCAGGACTTCTTGCTGGTCAGCCACGTTCTCCACCCCTGGCACTGCGGCAAAGAGCTCACTGACCACCGGGTATTCCTGCGGTTCGTGCAACAGCAGGCGGAATGATTCGGGCATGTCCTCAGCGGTGACTGACGCCGCCCGGACACTGTCCTCGTGGGCGGCCAGGTAGTTCTGCAGCGCCTCGTCCTGGGATTCGTACCGGTAGGAGGAGACATACTGGCTCGCTGCTCCGTTCTGGAGCATCTCCTCGATATTCTCGCGCTGGTCTGCGGTGACGGCTCCGGTGGGGCAGGCGCTGGCGGAGGAACTTTCAGTACACAGGAAGACCGATACCTCGAGGCGGTCGTAGAAGTCATCGGTCATCTGGTTGACCTGGATCTGCATCAGGGCGGCGGCGCCCACAAAGCTCAGCGAGATGAAGGTGACCAGCACCACCGAAGCCACCATGGCGACGTTTTTGCGCAGTGAGCTGAGGGTCTCCCCCAGCTGGTAGAAGAATCGACTCACCGACTGCCCCTCCTGCCGAAGATGCCGCGCTTGGATGCCCGCAGCTGCTCTGCCGTGCGGCGGGTATCGCTGTAGCTCGCCTCAGATGCGGAGGCGCGCGGTTTGGGCACCTCGGGGCGTGCTTCACCTGCGGGCTCATTAGCCGCAGGCTTATCAGTTTCGGCCCCCTGGGGCTCCTCAGACTGGGAGAGCCACGCCAGCCGGGACTGTGTGGTGCTGCGTGATGGCGGCCCGGGGATCCGCTTCGGCGGTACGGGAGTCAACGCGTCAGTTTCAGGCTCATCAGCTGCAACGTCTGTAGTCTCCACTGGTTCCTGCGGTGTCGCCTCAGGACTCTCCTCGAAGGCTTCGCCATCCAACGCTGGCATATCGGCTGCGTCGACTCCCGCAGGAGAGGAGGATTCAATGGGGTCGGCGTCGCTGGCGTCTTCTGGCCAGGTCACCCGGAACTCACGCGGGATCACCCGGTGGCTGTCCGCAGACGCTGCTGCGGAGTCCTCGGCGCTTTCCTGCTCCGCTGGCGGCTCCATCGGCTGCTCCGGCTCGAGTTCAGCCTCAGGCGCGTCTGCCACTGAGGTCTCCTCCGGCGCTGGATCGGGTTCATGCTCCAGTGACGCAGCGGAGTCCATAGGCTCAGTGTCGCGCTGATCCTCAGGGGCCACTTCGGGCTCAACGCGAGCTTCGCCGTCGTGCGGGTGTTCAATGCTGTTGCGCTCAGTGCTGCTCTGGTCAGCGCGGGCCTGGTCTGTGCTGCCCTGTTCAGTGCCCTGTTGTTGGCTGCGCTCAGCGGCTGCACCGACTGCCACCATGGGTACGGCTTGGGTGAGCAGGGGTGCGGGGTCGTGGGCGCGCAGCCCGGATTCTTCCTGCTCTTTGGTCAGCAGTTCCCAGGCGTAGCTGCCTTCGGGGGCGTCATAGCTGCCGTCCTGCTGGTCGCGGACCAGTTTGCCGCGGTGCAGCTGGACCACACGGCGGGCCATGCGGTCCACGATGGCGCGGTCGTGGGTGGCCATGATGACAGTGGTGCCGGAGGCGTTGATCCAGCGCAGGATCTTCATGACCTCTTCTGCCGCGCGCGGGTCGAGGTTTCCGGTGGGCTCATCGGCCAGCAGGATGGCTGGGCTGTTGACGATGGCGCGTGCGATGGCTGCACGCTGCTGTTCGCCACCGGAGATTTCATGCGGGTAGCGCTTGGCCAGGTTCTCCAGTCCCACGCGGGAGAGGATCTTCATGACGCGTTTGCGGATCTGGGTGCGGGGTGCGCCGATGACTCGCATGGCGAAGGCCACGTTCTCGTAGACGGTCTTATCCGGGAGCAGCCGGAAGTCCTGAAAGACCATGCCGATGCTTCGCCGGTATTCGGGTACGCGGCGTTCCAGCATGCGGGCCAGGTTCTGGCCGGCGACGGTGATTTTTCCGCGCTGGGGCAGGCCTTCGCGCAGGATCATCCGCAGCAGCGTGGACTTGCCGGAGCCGGAGGCACCGATGAGGAAGACGAAGTCGCCGCGGTTGAACTCCACGGTGACGTCTTCGAGCGCGGGTTTGCCGCCCGACTGGTAGAACCGGGAGACCTGGTCGAAGCGGATCATGAGCGGTTAGCTCTCGTCTCCGCCCTGGGAGCGCCAGCGGATGCCGGCGTCGATGAAGCCGTCGAGGTCGCCGTCGAGCACGGAGGAGGCGTTGCCGACTTCGTGGTTGCTGCGCAGGTCCTTGACCATTTGGTAGGGGTGCAGCACATAGGAACGGATCTGGTCGCCCCAGGAGGCTTTGATATCTCCGGCCAGTTCCTTCTTCTCCGCGGCTTCTTCCTGCTTTTTCAGCAGCAGCAGCCGGGCCTCCAGCACGCGCATGGCTGCGGCGCGGTTCTGGATCTGGGATTTTTCGTTCTGCATGGAGACCACGATGCCGGTGGGCAGGTGGGTCAGGCGCACTGCGGAGTCGGTGGTGTTGACCGACTGTCCGCCGGGGCCGGAGGAGCGGAAGACGTCGACCTTCAGGTCGTTTTCGTCGATCTCCACGGACTCGGTGCCTTCCAGCAGCGGAATGACTTCCACTGCCGCGAAGCTGGTCTGGCGGCGGCCCTGGTTGTCGAAGGGGCTGATGCGCACCAGACGGTGGGTGCCGGCTTCCACGGAGAGTGTGCCGAAGGCGTAGGGGGCTTTGATCTCGAAGGTCGCGGATTTCAGTCCGGCTTCTTCGGCGTAGGAGGTGTCTAAGACTTTGACGTCCCATTCGCGGCGCTCGGCCCAGCGGGTGTACATGCGCAGCAGCATTTCGGCGAAGTCTGCGGCGTCCACACCGCCTGCGCCGGCGCGGATGGTGACCACGGCGTCGTGCTCGTCGTATTCGCCGGACATCAGTGTGACGATCTCCAGGGCTGCCAGCGCCTTGCGGATGGAGCCCAGTTCATCGACGGCGTCGGCGAGGACGTCGTCGTCGCCTTCTTCTCTGGCCATCTCCGCCATGAGCTCAACATCTTCGATGCGGGTGCCCAGTTTGGTGATGCGCTGCAGCTGGGCCTGCTTGTGGCTCAGCTGGGAGTTCACGCGCTGGGCGTTCTCCTGGTTGTCCCAGAGATTGGGATCTGCGGCATGCTGCTCGAGGTCTTCCACCTCTTTGGTGAGGGCGGCGACGTCGATGACGTCAGTGATCCGGCGCAGGGTGGAGCGCAGCTCGCTGAGCTCGGTGGGGAAATCTGTCTCTGCCATAACGTCACTACAGTACCGGTCTGGGCCACGTTCTGTGGGGAGGACAGCCCACTGGGCGGCTCAGCGGTTGATGGTGACTCGGGCATGGGAGTCAGCGACGACGGGCACACCAGCGGGCATGATCCACCGCAGCACAGGTAATTCCGCTTCCGCTGCCAGTTCCACGTGGACGGTCTCACCGTCGTCGCTGGCCCAGGTTCTCACCACGTGCAACCGGTAGTGGTTCTGGTGTGCGCCAGTGACCGCTAGGTGATCCTCGACGGCTGCCTGCAGTTGAGCCTCAGCGGGCGCCTGGATGCTGTACCCGGGCTCAATGCTGGCGGCCGCAGCCGTCGCCGCGCCATCTGCTGTGGAGAACAGTTTGCGGGCTTCGAGATTGACCCGGGTTGCCCCAAAGATCACAGCGGTGAGCATCAGGACAATCAGGACCATTCCAAGGACGAGCACGCTGATCTGCCCAGATTCGCCCTCGATTCTCCGCGGATTCCTGGCAGGAGGACTCATATTCCGTCCTGCACATGGGCGGAGGTGGCGCTGACTGTGACCAGCCGGTGTTCCCATCCGCCGAATTCAGGGATCAGCGGCAGAGGGACGCGGATCTCCACGGAGAAGCCCACTGGCGCTCCAGCGGTATCGCAGCCTTCCGGGCAGTGCTGAGTGATATCGGCCTGGTCGGGATCGATGCCGAAGTCCTGCAGCGCTCGGGACACGGCGGCTTCACTGCGCGCCGCGCGCACAGCGGTCGGCCCCTCAGTGGTGACGTACATTTTTGCTGCTTGATCAGATGCACCCACTGCCGCATACGAGGCAGCCTGAATCTGCGCCACTGCTACCAGGAACCAGACAGCCGGAATGAGCAGCAGTGTGGCGAGCGCAATGAATTCAATGATCGCTGAGCCCTCTTCCCCGGCGTCGGAGTATCGGGGCAAGGGCGGTCGCAGGAGAGCATCACGGGAACTCATAGGCACTGCCTGACACCTCCACCTCACCTAAACCGCCTAAGACGCCGAGCACCGGTACCTGCGCCCGGACTCTAATCTCCAAGATCCGGCCCTCCCCGTTCTCGCTGGAGTAGGAGTGGCTGATGTCTTGGACGTAGCGGCCTGATACTGCGGACGTGATGAGCTGATGTGTGCGCTCCACGCCGTCTTCTGCTGTGCGGTCGGCCAGCGCTCCGAAACGAGCACCGGTGGATGCGGCGTCAATGAGTGTGTTGCGCACGTGAATCATCCCGGCGAACTGGATAACAATCAGGCACAGCATGACGAGGAGGCCCGCAACCATGGTGAACTCTGCTGGTGCGGAACCCTGCTCGGAAGCGTGGCCGGCTTCTCTAGGGCGCGACTTGGTTAATCGCATCATTGAACAGACCAGACAGCGCCGGCTGAGCGATGGCAAGCAGGCCCGCGACCAGCACCGCTGACATGAGCGTGATCATCACCCAGCCTGGAACATCCCCTCGCTCTTCGCGGTGGAGGCTTCGCAGCAGCGACGTCAGCAGGTGAGATGGTGGTGTATTCATGGAGTTCTCCGTTTCTTATCGTGACGTGTCCAGTAGGGATATAGGTCATAAGCCAATCGAAAGCAGCTCCAAGCCGGGGTAGACCGCGAAAATCACAGTCAGCGGAAGGATCCCGAAGACCAGCGGCACCAGCATGGCGATCTCTTTTCTCCCTGCCGCTTCCATCAGTTCCCGTTTGGACAGTTCCCGGACATCCGCCGCCTGCGCCCGCATCACCTCAGCCAGCGGTGTTCCTCGTTCAAGGGCGATGAGAATGCCCTCGAGAAATCTGGCAATGGGGGCGGCTTCTATCCTCTGGTTCAGGTTCCTGACTGCGGTACCGAAGCTCTCGCCAGTCCGCGTTTGTTGAATCACAGCGCTTAGTTCCGCCGCCAACAGTCCTGTGGAACTTCGCCCAATACGCTCAAAGGCACCGGGGGCGCTCTCTCCGGCGCTCACCGCCAGGGCGAGCAGTTCGGCGATGGTGGGAAATTCTGTCAGCATTCGCTTTCGACGCCGGGATACTCGCTCGGAGAGCAGATAGTCACGAAGGAGCACACCGCACACTGCTGTGACGGGCACACTGAACGCGGCGAAAAGCACACTCCCATTACCCGCCAGGAGCATCAAGACATTGAGCATAAGGGCAATGACCACGCCTGCAGCGGCGCAGAGGACTTGCTGTAAGCGATAGTCGCTGACGCTGAGGTTCATATCTGCATGGCGCAGGCGCCGGCGCAGCTGATCCGTATTCAGACTGAACCGGTCCAGTTGGGACACCGCTGCAGCCGCCAGCGGGGCGAAGATACGGGCGGCTCCACTGATCTGCAATGGTCGGTATGCGGGCTCAGGCGCCGATACGAGCACTCCAGCGACATAGGGCGCTACCCGCTCCTTCAACCGCGGCTGGTTCATGACTGGCAACGCGAAGAACAGTGTCACCAGCCCGACACCGGCAGCAATAGCCCACAGCAGCGGCGCGGTCATGCCAGCACCCGACCTTCCTGCGGCAGCGCCCCGATTCGAAGCATGATGCGATAGCACACCAGGGAAACAACAAGGCCAGCCCCGAGCACAAGCATGCCCTGAGCGCCTCGGTATGCCTCGGCTGCGGCCGGCTGGGTCCCCAGTAGCAACACCACAAGCCAGGGCGCAGCGACCGCGAGTTTCGCCGCATTGACGGTCCAGGATTGTCGCGCCTCAAGTTCGCTTCGGGTTTTGGCGGCATCGCGCAGGACCTCTGAAAGAGTATTGAGCAGCCGGCCCAGGTCCGATCCTCCCAATTCCCGCGTAATCTGCAGCGCGAGAATGATCCGGTCTCCCACCGGATCAGCGAGCCTGTCCTTCAGCTTCGCCAATGCCGTTGCCATAGGTTGTCCGGCGCGCCAGTCCCGGGCAAATTCGGCAAAGGGCGCCCGCAGCGGCTCAGGTCCACTGTGGCTAAGTTGAATCAGGCCCTCGGGCAGGGAGAGACCAGAGCGAATGGCTGAGCGCAGATGATCTACGACATCGGGCCAAACCTGGGCCAGCTGTGCGCGGCGTCTTCGGCCCTGCCAGCGCAGTGCTGCCCACGGGCCCAGGGAGGCAAAGATCGCCAAACATGCTGCAATGGGTGCAGCTCTGGTCAGCGCATACACCAGGAAGAAAGTGACCCCCGCGCTAAGCACCACAGCGGTGAGAAACGCGGAGACGGGAAGGCGGGACTGACCTGCTTCATCGAGCAGTCTGCGCAATCGACTGGTCCCTGGGGAGACCCTTTTCCGCGGTGTCTTCGGTGTGAACGAAAGCAGGATCAGAACGCCTCCAGTACCTAGTGAGACACCCAGGGCCAGTGCGATCCAGAAAGTGCTGCTCATGACGTTCCCCGAAGCAGCGCCTGGGCCGGGGCCGGAAGACGTGGGTGTTCAAAGACCGCACCGGGCCGCGGCCGCAGACTGCCGTCCTCCCAGTGGAATAGATCGGAGGTCTCGATGAGTTCCGCCTCAACGCGAGAACCTACTCCCAAGATCTGAGCGACGTACCGGCGACCGGACGGTTCGCGCTCACAGTGCACCACGAGATCGATGCATGAGGCTACTGTGGGCAAGATGAAGTTGCGCGAGATGTTCTCGCCAGCCAAGAGCGGGAGGGTGCATATCTTGGTCAGCGCATCTACCGCGGAATTCGCATGAATGGTGCACGCCCCGGGCAAGCCGCTGTTCATAGCGATCAGCATGTCCAGGCTCTCCGCCTCGCGCACCTCCCCGACTATCAGTCTGTCCGGTCGCATCCGCAGCGCTTCTTTCACAAGACGCCGTAGAGGGATCTCGCCCTCGCCTTCCAAATTGGCTTGACGGGACTGCAACCCCACCACATCCCTAAGCGGGATGCGTAGCTCGAAGATCTCCTCCACAGTCACCACGCGCTCGCGGGGACCGATGGCACTGGCAAGACAGTTCAGCAGGGTCGTCTTCCCGGCTCCTGTGCTTCCTGATACAAGAACGTTCATCCCAGCGGCGACACATTGGGAAAGGAAATCAGCTGCAAGAGGACTCAGCGACCCCAGCCTCACCAAGTCATCAAGTGAGGACGCCCGGCTGATGAACTTCCGGATATTCACCGCCCAATGGCGGCGAGTGATGTCGGGGATCACCACATGCAGCCTGGACCCGTCTGGAAGTGCGGCATCGACGAAGGGGCTCGAGAGATCAAGACGTCGGCCAGAGCTCTTGAGCATCCGCTCCACCAAGTCCTTGATACGGGTCTCAGAGAGCGTAATTGACGTCAATTCTGAACGTCCGGATCTGGCAGCGAATACTTCATTCGGCCCGTTGATCCAGACTTCTTCTACCTCTGGGTCGTCTAGCAGCGGCTGCAATTCGCCAAAACCCGCAACAGCGTCGTAAATACGCCGGACAGCCTGCGGAACGTCGTGAATCATCGGCAGGGCAGAAATGATGGCACGACGGTCATACTCGGCCACGGCGGTATCGACAATTTCGCGCACGCCAGACGGGTCATCCGCCGGATCAATACCGCGGCCGCGAATGAGTTCTCGAACTTCGTCCTCAACGATTGCCAGTGCGTCCACGACGCAGACCCTTCCGTACCCTGAACTGAACCTGGACCCAGTGTTTCTTTGTTCGATCAGAGACACCGGCGGCCGGCGCTCCCGAGCCCCACGATAGCCAGCATGGGCGAAGGGCACCAGCACTTTTTCGAAGCTGTGGAGAACGCGAGTTTTTCCACAGGTTGGCCATCCCTCCGAGCACGGGGAGTTCTTTAGTGCCTAATCTGCTAAGCGATATAGTCCGTGTTTTCTACTCCAGCAGGTGCCCCGATGTTGACCATCACTGTGGTCCACGCCCCCGGAGGTATCAGTCCGGGACGATGGGCTGAACTGCGTCGCCTTGCACCCGGCGCCGCCGAGCATGAACTGCGAGTTGCACTGCATGCCTCCGGCGGAACCGACGAAGCGACCGGTCCAGAAATCAGCGCAGCGCTGCGATCGTTCCTCTTCGGAGCCGACGCTGAGCCCGAAGTGCAGCTCAGCACCGCGGGCCGTCCGCTAGCTGATCTAGACCCCGGCTCTGCGCTGTTGCATCCAGGAATGGTTGTACTTGTAGCCCCTCCTGGTGAAAGACTGCGCCGCATCCGCCGTCCAGGCCTCAGTCTCTGCGTCGAGTCCGGCCCTGATGCCGGCCAGCTCATTTCCCTGCGCCGCGGCAGCTATTGGCTTGGCCGCGGTCACTGTGACATTCAAGTCGCAGATCCGGAACTCTCCCGTCGGCATGCGCTGATCGAAGTCAGCGCGCAGCAGATCACCGTGACTCGTGCCTCACAACGCGGATCCTCCCCCTCCGCACGGCCTCACGTGCTCGATACCGACAGCGTGCTAGAGGTCGGATACTCCACACTCACCCTGGCCCAACACAGAACCGCCAGCAATAACCGGATATGGCCCCCGTCGGCGCAGAAGGTTGAGGCCTCCCCGCCTGAAGGCCGTCACCGCATGATGTTGGCCACCGCGTGTATTCCACTTGTAGTTGGCTTAGTGCTGGTCGCTGTCACCGGCATGTGGTTCTTCCTGATCTTCAGTATTGCAAGTGCGGCATTGGCTGCAGGAGTTGCCTGGGACTCGCACCGGCGACGTCGTCGTTTTCGCCATGCCGTCCGTCACGCAGCAACTCGTTGGGCACTACTGGGTGAAGAAGCCCTACGGTCGGCAGGCCTGCTCGCGCTAGATCTGCGCACCCGCACGCCGGAGCGTCGTGTCAGCGGCTCAGCGACGTATGTCTGCGCTGAGGACTGCCAGGATCATCCAGACCAGCCCGGAGGTCTTCGCTTCCCAGTAGTGAGGATCGGTCATGCTCGGATACTCGCCTCTGTGGAGGCAGGATCCGCCACTAGCCAGATCAGTGACGCCGATGCGGAAGTGATGGGAGTAGCAGGGGCCGAACTGGCACCGGGTCGGCTCACCCTCATTCATGGGAATCATCGCGACTCAATGCGTCTGATGAGATGGTTCCTTCTGCAATTAGTCGTTCATCCGCTTCGCCCCAATGTGTTGATGTACCAGCTGCCTCACGCTGCTGCTGAGCCGCTGGTGGAACTACAGATGCTGCGCGATTATCGGCGGGTGAGGTTGGTCGACGATGCCTCGTCGCTGACCGTCGAGCTGGCGGACAGAGCACCGGGGGTCCTGGTGTGCGCAGGGACCGCTCCTGATGAGTTTGTCACTGCCGCCCTCGCATCCGGATGGCACGTCCTCACATGTGAGGTCAGCAATGATCAGAGCCGTCGCGACACCTCTGCGGAAACTGCAAGTACAGCGGATCGCAGAGTTTGCATGGAGACAAGGCAGGTGACCCGCCATGAGCGGTCAGAATCCGTCTCCGTTGAGGCAAACCAGCTCATTGCCGACGGACTCTCACTCAGCACGCTGGAAATCCTGTTGCGCGAGGCTGTTCCTGAAGGCAGCACCGATAGCGGGCTCGCAGGACTTCCGGAGACCTGCAGCGTCAGAGTTCCGGCTCCGTGGTGGAGCAATGACGCCAAATCCTCTCTGGTAGCTGATCTGGGACAGGGCCGTGAGCACATGCAGTCCATCGATCTGGTCTCAGATGGCCCCCATCTGCTGATCGGTGGTACCACCGGCTCGGGAAAGTCTGAGCTGCTGAGGACTCTGCTGGTCTCGTTGGCCTCTCGCTACGGTCCAGAGGAGGTGAATTTGGCCCTCATCGATTTCAAAGGAGGTGCTACTTTTCATCAGCTGGCACAGCTGGAGCATTGCCTGACTCTCGTCACGGATCTCTCCCGCGCGCAGGCCGAGCGCACTCTTGAAGGTCTGCGCAGTGAACTCATCCGCCGGGAGAAACTCTTCCTTGCGGCTGATGTCTCCGATTACGCGCAATACCGACACCAGCGACCGGACTCTCCGCTGGCACGGATCCTGGTAGTCATCGACGAATTCAGAGTCTTCGCCCACGAACTGCCGGACGCCATGGACGAACTGATGCGTCTGGCCACACTGGGGAGGTCCCTCGGTCTGCACCTGATTCTGTCAACGCAACGCCCCCAGGGTGTGGTCACCGCAGATATTCGAGCCAATATCGGCACAAGTATCAGCCTGCGAGTGCGCAGTGAAGAAGAATCCCGGGATCTCATCGGCGGTGGACAGGCCGCGGCTATTCCTGCACGGCTACCAGGTCGCGGATTTATCAAGCGCTCCGGTGAACCGGCCCGGGAGTTTCAGACAGCCCAGCTGATCTTGGATGACCTGAGAATTCAGGTCATTCCTGAGAAGGGACCCGTACCGGCAGGTTCCCAGGTACAACACAGCACTCCCCAGGTTCTTGAAACAGCCCTTGTGCACTCTCGACGACGGCGCCCCCACACTCCCCTGCTGCCTCCACTTCCCGATGAACTGCGTCCTGCAGACGCGCTGAAGGCAGAGGGATTCGACCACCAGATGGCTCTTCTGGGGCGGGTGGACGATCCCGCGGGCCAAGACCAGCGTGACTTGTCGTTCGACCCGCAGGATCCGCACAGCATCGCGTTCATAGGTGAACCGAGCGCCGGAGCGGCAGCGGCCGTTTGTGGCGCAGTCTGCCAGTTCCTGCAGCAGCCCGACCCGCCATATCTCTACCTCCTCGATGGGGATATGAGCCTCACGCAGTTCGCCGAACGTGACGAGCTGGGGTGCTGGCTGACCCCGGATGAGATGCCCGAAGTGCAGAAGATCCTGGGGCTACTCACCGGGGATCTCAGCGCCCGTCGCGCTGGTCAGACACAGGACCGCCACCCGGTGGTCATCGTTGTGACCGGGTGGTCTCAATGGGCAGCTAAAGATCAGTTCGGCACCGGCGGATCCCTAGAGCAACAGCTGGGGCTGATTGCTGCCGAAGGTTCCGCAGCAGGGATGTCGCTGATGATCTGCGGCGGCAGGGAACTAGCAGTCGGAAAACTAGTGGGACGGATACCGCAGCGGGTGTACTTGCCTTTCGGCTCGTCCCAGGACATCACGTATCTGTGGCCCAAGCTGCGTTCCAGTGACTCCCAACCGGGCAGAGGCGTGCTTCTCGACCCCACCGTCGCTCCACCTGGGCTGCAAGTACAGCTCATCACTGCCGCGCAGCCCCCGCCTGTGACTAAAGAGCCTAGCCAGCGACCCCCACTGTGGATTCGGCCTTTACCCCAGCGACTTCCGCATTCGCAGCTGATGGATGCCCTCGCGGGGCATCCCGAAGACCAGGGACCCTCCGACTCATTCACCGTCGGGATTGAACAGTTCACCTGGCGTCCGGTGAGGTTGAAGGTAGCGCCGGTGACCCTCATTGTGGGTTCCCCTGGTACTGGCAAGACCAGCTGTCTGCGACTTTTTCAGCAGCTTTCCTCCCATTTCTTGTACCTGGAAGGCGGCAACGACTGGGGTTTGCACCTCCCGGACCAGATTGCTGAAGGATCAGCAGCTGGACTGTCCCTGATCCTGGTCGACGACGCCGAGCGGTGCAGCTCCGCCCAGCATCAACAGCTCCAGGAATGGGCCTCGCGAGGGGCCGCTATTGTGGCGACCGCATCCCCCTCAGCAACACTCTTCAGTCAGCTTCCGTGGGCCCACCCGGCTCGCTACTCGGGAGGGGTGGTTTTCCTCTCACCAGTAAGCAGGAGTGAGACCGATGCAGTACCCTCCATGATGCCGTTGCTGGAACAGACCATCCCGGGCAGGGCGGTTCAGCTGCGGCCCGAAGGGCCACGGATTTTCCAGTGGGCGTTCGCGGAACCGGACGGTGCAGCCATATGAGGGTGGAGGCATGTAGAGGAACCTTCCAGCTTGCTAATAGCTGCTGTGAAGAGACGATGCGTAGACATATTCCCATGGCTGATCTTTCATCAAACCCGCTGGGAATCCTCTCCGTTACTGCTGCTGCCGCTCTGGCTTTGGCAGCTTGCGCCCCAGACGACACCGAGCAGACCACAGACGACGGCGCCGCCGAAGTCCAGGACTCCCCCACCCCGGAGGAGTCCCCCACAGCTGAAGAATCCCCCACCGACGCAGCCACTGAAGACACCGCGACAGACGAAGCCACCGATGACGCTGCAGCGGGTGCTACTGGGGATCACCCGGTCTACCAGGCAATCGATGCAGCACTCGCCGAGTACCCCGACGGCGTAGTGACCGAGTTCGAGGACAACACCGATGACGATGGCTACATCGAGGTCTTCGTCTACGATGGCCAGACCGAGTGGGAGCTCGAGATCGATTCGCAGTCCTTCGAGATCATCAACAGCGAAGATGACGGCATCGACGGAGATGACCGCGATGAGGCAGAAGCCGTAGAGATCGAGATCGCTGAGGCTATTCAGACCGCCGAGTCAGAAGGCGGCGCCGAGCCCTATCAGGGCGAACTCAACACTGAAGATGGCACCGTCGTGTGGGAGATCGAACTGACCAACGGCGCCGAAGTCTATGTGGATGTGTCCACCGGAGATGTGGTGCGCACCAGCGACTGATCTGGAGTGATCTCCACCTAACTCAATACGACTTGTGGGCCCTGCCGGTAGACTATTTCAACTGCCAGTAGGGCCCACAGCCGTTGTCTAAGAAAGAGGTGTTTCCGTGAGCATCGAACAGAGCGGGCACCCCGCCGAACCGCAGCCTGAGCGCCGCGACCTCACCGGATACACCCCCAAAGCGCGCGCCTGGCGAGCCTTCTTCGAAACAAGCGCCATCATCAGCGACCGGATGGAAAAGCGACTGCACGCCACCACCGGCTTAAAGCTCACCGACTACAACCTACTGCTGCTGCTCTCAGAAGCTCCAGGCCAGCAGCTGCGGATGGGCGAGCTCGCCGAGAAGATGGTGTTCTCTCCATCCCGGCTCTCCTACCAGGTGAAGTCGCTGACCTCCCGCGGGCTCATCGAACGCTGCGCAGACCCACAGGACAAACGCGGCATGACCGCCCGGCTCACCGAAGAAGGACGCAGCGTCTTCGCCACCGCCTCCAAGCTCCACGCCCAGCACATCAAACAGCTGTTCCACCCGGCACTGGACAACACAGAAGCCGAAGAACTCAAACGGATCTGCGATCAGATCCTGCAGACCGTAGCTGCAGCTGAAGCGGAACCCTGCTAATCCGGGCTTCGGCTGATCCGGGACTCGGTTGAAGAGCTAAATTACTGCCGCCGCGCCGGCAAAATCTGCAATGAGTCAGCACGGCGGCGCAGGATCTCCACATCCTCCAGCGCTGCCTGAACCGCGGCCAGGGCTAGCCGCTCATCCACCGCATCGGCCCCCGGTGAGCAGATCACCCCAATGCTCAGCTCCGGACCGGCTCCGCCGCCCATCACCTGGGTACCGCTTGCTGTGGTCGCGACAATGCCGGCATTAGGTTGCAGCACCAGAGACTCCACGCCGGGGCAGAGATCGGGGACCTCGGACAGCGCCTGGGCCAGCTCGGCATCAGCATAACTGGGCACCCAGGTGCTTCCCTGTGCCAGAGCCTCGAGCGCTGGACGGCGGATCACAAAAGTCAGCTCCGCGCCCGGATCCAGGACAACCAGTTCCGCGCCCTCAGCCACCGCGGCCAGCATAATGCGTTCGGCTTCAGCGGCCACCGGACGGGCCTCGGAGTGCCAGTCCGTCAACGCCTGCACAGAGGTGAATACCGGCATGGCCTGGCGTCCATCTGGAGCGGTCAGAGTCACCAGCGCGATATCGGCCTGCTTATCCCCTACCGGACCGCCCGCTTCCAAGGCCTCGCCCTCTTCTGCCACGGTGGCGATCACCGGAGCGAAAAGCCGCTGCCCGGCCAGGGCGTTCACAAAACCAGCTTCGTCCCCGGTGCCGGAGATAAGCGCCTGCCCGGCAGTCTGGACCTGCGGGGTAGCTAGGCCGTCGTCGCCGTCGAAGGTGTGTAACGGATTGCCTTCACCGGCCAGATCGCGCCCCTCCCAGGGCACCCCTGCCGAATCAGCAGCGCGCCCATCAGGGCTGCGCTGCTGACGCTGCAGCAGATTCGCGATATGCGCCGGTAGCTCTTTGGACATGTTGTGCTTAGGCCGAGGCGGCGGCAGCCTTCAAAGCTTGCGGCAACGTGAACTTCCCTGCGTAGAGCGCCTTGCCCATGATGGCGCCCTCAACACCGAGGCTCACCATCTTGGCCAAGGCCTGGATATCCTCCAGGGAAGAGATACCACCGGAAGCCACAACAGGCTTGTCAGTCTTAGAGCAGACCTGCGCCAGAAGGTCGGTGTTGGGACCGCGCAGGGTGCCGTCCTTGGTCACGTCAGTCACCACGTACCGGGGGCAGCCAGCGTCCTCCAGGCGCGCCAGCACCTCCCAGAGGTTCCCGCCCTCCTGCGTCCAGCCTCGGGCTGCCAACGTCTCCCCACGAACATCGAGACCCACCGCGATCGCATCGCCATGGCGGGCGATGGCACGGGCGGTCCATTCCGGATCCTCCAGCGCCGCGGTGCCGAGGTTGACTCGGGTAGCGCCGAATTCCAGTGCGCGATCCAAGGACTCGTCGTCGCGAATTCCTCCGGAGAGTTCGATCTTGATGCCGACCTCCTTGACTACCCGTGCCAGCACCTCGCGGTTATGTCCGCGACCGAATGCGGCGTCGAGGTCCACCAGGTGAATCCACTCAGCCCCCTGCTCCTGGAAGGTCAAAGCCGCCTCCAGCGGATCCCCGTAGCTGGTCTCAGACCCAGCCTCACCCTGGACCAGGCGCACGGCCTGACCTCCGGCGACATCCACTGCAGGCAGCAGCTCGAGTGCGGGTGTTGCTGCAGCGGGCACGGTGGCAGTCTCAGTCATGATGGCGGTGTCTCTTTCTCTTACCCGTTATGGTTCGTCTCAGCCTGCGTCCGTGTGGGCGCTCAGAGGCTCTTGATCCAGTTGCGCAGCAGCGCCATACCGGCATCCCCGGACTTCTCCGGGTGGAACTGCGTGGCCGCTAGCGGACCGTTCTCCACTGCGGCGATGAAGTCGGTGCCGTGATGTGCCCAGGTGACCTGGGGCGGATGCATCGCTTCCACGCTCTGATCAAAATCCCAGCGTTGCACTGCGTAGGAATGCACAAAGTAGAAACGCTCATCCTGCAGCCCTTCGAAGAGCACGCTGTCCTCCGGAGCACGTACGGTGTTCCACCCCATATGGGGAACGACGACGTCATCGGGCAGCGCGGTGACCTCGCCTGGCCACTCCCCCATGCCGTCTGCGGCAATACCGTGCTCTACCCCGCGTTCGAAAAGGATCTGGTGTCCTACACAGATGCCCAGCACCGGCCGACCCCCGGCAACGCGGCGACCGATCCAGCGTGGTGCATCAATAGCTTTAAGAGCGTCCATCACCGCAGCGAAGGCTCCGACGCCGGGAACTACCAGACCCTCAGCGTTGAGGATCTTCTCAGTGTCCTGGGTCAATTCAACCTCGGCACCGGCGCGTGCCAGGGCGCGCACTGCCGAGTGCACGTTCCCGGAGCCGTAGTCCAGCACCGCGACTGTGGGCCTAGCGCTCACAGTGCCCCCTTGGTGGATGGAATGTCATCTGTGCGCGGATCTGACTCCACGGCCTCACGCAGCGCGCGGGCGAAAGCCTTGAACTGGGCTTCGACGATGTGGTGGGGATCGCGACCACCCAGGACCCGCATATGCAGGCAGATACCAGCGTGGTAGGTGACCGCCTCAAAGACATGGCGTGTCATGGAGCCGGTGAAGTGCCCGCCGATCAGGTGATACTGCTGGCCTTCCGGTTCACCGGAGTGCACGAGGTAGGGGCGCCCGGAGACATCAACGACGGCCTGGGCCAGGGCCTCATCTAAGGGGACGGTCGCTTCACCGAAACGTCGGATGCCGCGCTTGTCGCCAAGTGCGGTGCGCAGCACTTCACCAAGCACGATGGCGGTGTCCTCAACCGTGTGGTGAACATCGATATGAGTATCGCCTTCAGCTTCAATGTCCAGGTCGATCAGGGAGTGCTTGGCCAGAGCGGTCAGCATATGGTCGTAGAAGGGCACAGTGGTGTTGATATTTGACGTGCCTGTGCCGTCAAGGTTCATCCGCACACGTACCTGCGATTCGCTGGTGGTGCGTTCCATCTGCGCGATGCGCCCGCTCATCAGTTCAGCTGCCATAAGAGCTCCAGTCTATCTTTCCGCTGTGACGCCGGCTGTGGAGTTCTCTACGAGCCGTGCAAGGGATGTCAGAAACGCCGTGGTTTCCTCTTCGGTGCCAGCCGTGACGCGCAGATGCCCCGGAATACCAACGTCCCTGACGAGCACGCCGTCGTCGAGCAGGTGCTGCCAAGCGTCCTTCTCATTCAACAAGCCCCCGAAGAACACAAAATTAGAGTCCGAGGGGTATGGGTCAAGGCCCATCCCCCGAAGTTCGACGACGATCCGGTCGCGCTGAGCTTTGATCCGCTCAACGTTGGCCATGAGGTCAGCCGCATGGTCCAGGGCAGCACAGGCGGCAGCCTGGGTGATGGCCGAGAGGTGATAGGGCAGACGAACCAGGCGCAGGGCGTCGGTGACTTCTGGGGCTGCGGCAAGATAACCGAGTCTGCCGCCGGCAAGGGCGAAGGCCTTACTCATGGTGCGGGTGACGATCAACTGTGGGCGTGAAGGAAGCAGTGTCAGGGCTGAGGGCGTGCCGGGCTGACGGAACTCTCCATAAGCCTCGTCAACGATGACCATGGTCTCTGTGTCCAGCGCGGCCTCGTAGGCGGCCTCCACCACAGCCAGGTCCAGTGCCGTACCGGTCGGATTATTCGGTGAGCACAGAATGACCACATGGGGACGGTGCGCACGGATTTGGGCCGCGACATCGTCAGGTGTCTGGGTGTAGCCGGGACCGCGGGTGCCTGCAATGTAGTCGCTGTATACACCACGGGCGTAGAGCGGGTACATCGAATATGTCGGCGGGAAGGACATCACGCTACGACCCGGGCCGGCGAAGGCCTGCAGGATATGCTGCATCACCTCATTGGAGCCGTTGCCCGCCCATATGTGTTCACCAGTGAGCTGGACCGCCGCAGCTCCAAAGTCAGAGGCGTCGCGAGCAAGTTCACGGTTGAGGTACTCCGCGAGCTTCTGGCGCAGCAGGCTGAACTCACGGTCTGGATAGCGATTGAGGCTCTCTGCAGCCCTGCGGACCTCTTTCGCGATGGCATCAACGACATCTGACGGGACGTCATAGGTGGTTTCGTTGACATTCAGCATTGCTGGAACTGCTAGCTGAGGTGCGCCGTAGGGCGCCTGACCGCGGAGCTCATCACGCAGCGGTAGGGCTGCCAGTCGGGAAGTGCGGGTCTGCTGTTCGCTCACCCGACTATCCTAGTCCTCGCCTGAATTGGAGGTATACGACCCCGGGGCGAAGACCACAGAGTGAAATGACTCAGTTCTGCGGCCCCGAGGTGGGGACATAAATGACCTCGCCTGGCTGAAGCTCTGACGAATCCAAGCTATTGAGTTCCGCAATTTGCAGGATCACCGTCTGGACGTCTTCGTTGGTGTCAGCACGAGAGGCGATCGACCAGAGAGTGTCCCCGGCATTGACCTTCATTTCTTCGGCATGGACACCAGCGGCTTCTGTCGATCCGGCCTGGACCTGATTAAAGAAGGAAGCGGAGACGAAGAGGGCACCCGCCACGACTGTTGCGGCAAGCAGCAGTGCAGGCAGGCCAAGGAACATCAAGCGGCCCCGGCGGGTCAGGCGCAGAGCGACCCCAGAGAGGTGTCCTTTGGCGCGGGCGGTGTTTGTCCGATCCTTATCGGTACGAGCCGTATGAGAGCGGAGCATATTGGTGGGGACCTGAGATGAGGTGGTCATGGGGAAGAACCTCCTGTTTCGAACCTGTGTTCTATTTCTAGCACATATCTTCGACTCATGGCCAGACACTCGCATATATCTATGGAATCTTTCTGCGATTTCGAGTAGCCTGACCGTAATGTTCGAAGTGACTTTCGATGACGTTCCCTATTCAACGGGGAGGGTCTGACACGAAAGTCCGTCACAGGGAGGATCGGCACATGGCGGCACCGGAGACCGATGAAGCACCAGCACTGACTGAGCGTCAGCGCCAGATCGTCAATGTCATCCAGAAGTCTCTGGCTGAGCGCAGCTATCCGCCGTCTATGCGGGAGATTGGAGATGCCTGCGGTCTTGCCTCGCTCTCATCGGTGACGCACCAGCTGGCTCGACTTCAGCAGCTCGGTTACCTGCGACGCGTCCCGGGTAAACCTCGCGCCATGGAGGTCATTCGTGACTCGTCTGGACGTCTGCTGGCCACCGAGAACAGCAGCAGCGATTCAGCACAGTCTCGCGGCCAGGGCGCCGAGGACGAGACCGTGGTCCAGCTGGACGCCTACCGCACTGATAGCGATAGCCGTGTCTCAGAGGTGCCTTTGGTAGGACGCATTGCCGCTGGTGGTCCCATCCTTGCCGAACAGAACGTGGAAGAAGTCATCCCGCTGCCTCGCCAGATCACTGGTGAGGGCGAGCTCTTCATGCTTCAGGTGCGCGGCGATTCCATGATTGAAGCTGGAATCTTCGAAGACGACTGGGTTGTGGTCCGCCGTCAGCAGGATGCTGATAACGGGGACATTGTGGCCGCTCTCCTCGAGGACGAGGCCACTGTCAAGACCCTCAAGCGTCGTGATGGTCATCAGTGGTTGCTGCCGCAGAACCGCATGTACGAGCCAATTCTGGGCGACGACGCCACGATTATGGGCAAGGTCGTCACCGTACTGCGGAGTCTGAGCTAGCCCTCGCGGAGTCGGGCTAGGGCACCGCGAGCGACCTTTTGGTCAGTAGTGGCCCAGAAGTCCGGCATGGACTTCTTCAAGAATCCGCCGTAACGCGCAGTTGCTAACCGCGAATCCAATACTGCGAGTACGCCTCGGTCCTCTGCGGTGCGGATCAATCGCCCTGCGCCCTGGGCCAATCGGATGGCTGCATGGGTGGCAGAGACTTGCATGAATCCATTGCCGCCAGCTCGGGCTGTCTCCTGACTGCGGGCGTTGGTCAGCGGATCATCGGGCCGCGGGAACGGAATCCGGTCAATAACTACCAGCCGGCAGGACCGACCTGGAACATCAACGCCCTGCCACAGGCTCATAGTGCCGAAAAGGCAGGTCTCTTCATCCTCGGCGAACTGCCGCACTAGGGCAGACATGGTCGCGTCCCCCTGGCAGAGGATCGGGACATCCAGCTTGGTGCGCAGTTCCTCTGCGGCTTCTTCGGCAGCTCGCCGCGAGGAGAACAGCGCAAGAGTTGCGCCTCCCGAGGCATCGATCAGCCCTGCCAGCTCCTCACGCTGGACATCCTGGGTTTTCAGTGACGGCGCCGGGAGGTGCTTCGCCACATACAACATTCCCTGGCGCGGATAGTCGAATGGGCTGCCGACATCAATGCCCTCCCACGCCGGGGCTGATTCGCCCTTCAGGCCAAGCTGGCCGGCTACCGGATCGAAACTGTCACCGATAGTCAGTGTCGCCGACGTGAGCACTACGGTGCGTTCCCCGAAGAGTCCCTCCCGGAGACGGCCGGCCACCGAGGTCGGTGCCACATAAATGATGGGCGGCTCGGAAATATCAGCCTCCCGATACCCCTGCCCCGGTGTGAATGTTCCAGGGCGGGACAACCAGATCACATCCGGGGTCTCACCCGCATCCAGCATCCGGTTGGCAGTATCCATCACCGCCTGCAGACGTGAACGCGCCGTAGTGCGGCCAATATCTGCTTCACCGTCACCTGAGGGCTTGGAATCAGAGAGCGCAGTGCGGGCAGCATTTCTAGCCAGCTCAACGGCCTGGAGCTGCTGTTCGTTCATTCCGGTCGGTCGCCGCGGGGTGCTCACCAACAGACCGGACTCGGCAGCGCCAAAAGCCGTCTCCACGGCCGATGCGGCGGCCTGCAGAGCATCGACGCTAATGGCGGTATGCCTTCGCGCGGAACTGGCGGCAGCCTGGATCATCTGCGCCGAGAGCTGTGCAGTCACCGCAGAGGTGACCCGCTCGGCCATCTCATGAGCCTCATCGATGATGACCGCATCATGCTCAGGCAAGACCTCCAACCCCTCGAAGGCATCAATAGCGAGCATCGCGTGGTTGGTGACCACCAAGTCCGCGTCAGCGGCGTCGCGTCGCGCCAGCTCCGAGAAACACTCCTCGGCCATCGGGCATTTACGTGGGCCGATGCAGTCCACCGCGTTGACCGACACCTGACGCCAGGCTTGATCTGTGACACCGTCGGGCAGGTCGTCGCGATCTCCGGTGTCTGTGGTCTCAGCCCATTCGCGCAGCATGACCACCTCTTTGCCCAGCCGCGAGGTGGGTTCGAAGGTGGTCACACCGCCGGTAGGCTCCACGGCCGCGGCGAAAAGGGCTTCCTGATCGTCGTCGCCCTCGGGGAATCCGCCGGCCAGTTTCTGCTTACACAGGTAGTTGGCCCTGCCCTTGATAAGGGCGACCTCCACAGGACGCGGCAGCTCAGGCTCAATGCTCTCCAGCAGACGCGGCAGGTCCCGACCCATGATCTGGGCCTGCAGGGCAAGAGTCGCGGTGGAGACCACAACGGGTTTGTCAGCCTCCACCGCATGGGCCACTGCAGGCACCAGATAGGCCATGGATTTACCAGTACCGGTACCGGCCTGAACCAGCAGATGCTTTCGACGACGCAACGCAGTTGCCACCCGTCGCGTCATCTCCACCTGCCCCTCGCGCCGACTGCCGTCGAAGGCGTCTACTGCTGTGGTGAGCAGTTCTTCAGCTCGGTCAGCAGCGGGGCTGATCTCAGCAGGGCGCGCGGTAGAAGTGGAAGCCGAAGTCACGCTCCTAGTCTTCCACCTGGTACTGACTCAGTTCCGCGGCAAGGCTCGGACGCACCAGGACATGAATCCTGGTGCCCTCCTCCTGGTAATCCGTGGAGAGAATCTCGGCGTCCTCAGCGTGCAGGCGTGAGACAACCTCGCCGTCGGCATAAGGCACCAACAGCTGCAAAGGCACTGTGGGACGTGGGATGGAGTCACGGATCAGTTGCTTCAGCTCGTCAATACCCTGACCCGTATGGGCAGAGACCACAATGGCATGCGGCTCGCGACGCCGGATCCGATCGATCACATGCGACTCGGCGGCGTCAGCCTTGTTCAGCACGATGATCTCATCGACTTCGTGGGCGTCCACTTCGGCCAGCACTTTGCGCACTGCAGCTATCTGGCTTTCGGGCTCCGGGTGGGAGGCGTCAACAACATGCAGGATCAGGTCCGCGTCGGCGACTTCTTCCAGGGTGGAGCGGAATGCCTCCACGAGCTGCGTGGGCAGCTGCCGAACGAACCCGACCGTGTCAGAGAGCGTGTATCCGATGCCATCAGGGGTCACTGCTTTACGCGTGGTGGGATCCAGGGTGGCGAACAATGCGTTCTCCACCAGCACCCCGGCGTCGGTGAGGCGGTTCAGCAGAGAGGACTTGCCCGCGTTGGTGTACCCGGCAATGGCCACCGACGGCACAGCGTTGCGCTTACGGTTAGCCCGCTTGGCATCACGGGCTGGCTTCATGCCAGCAATCTCGCGGCGCAGTTTGGCCATGCGCTGGTTGATGCGCCGACGGTCCAGCTCGATCTTCGTCTCACCGGGGCCGCGGGAACCAATGCCGCCGCCGGCAGCGCCGACTCGACCACCGGCCTGACGGGACAGTGACTCACCCCAGCCACGGAGTCGAGGCAGCATGTACTCCATCTGGGCCAGCTCCACCTGGGCTTTACCTTCACGGGACTTCGCGTGCTGGGCAAAGATATCCAGGATCAGGCCGGTGCGGTCGATGACCTTGACCTTCACGATGTCTTCAAGACCTCGGCGCTGGGACGGGGCCAGCTCGGAGTCGACAATGACAGTGTCGGCGCCGAGCTCAGCGACCGCTTCTTTGATCTCTACCGCTTTGCCGGAGCCGAAGAAGGTTCCCGGGTCGGGCTTGCCGCGACGCTGGATGAACCCGTCAAGCACCGTGGAACCGGCAGTCTCGGCCAGTGCCGCGAGCTCGCGCAGCGAATACTCGGCTTCGGTGATGGTTCCTTCAGTCCACAGCCCGGCCAGGACCACGCGTTCTAGACGCAGCTGCCGGTACTCGACCTCGGTGACGTCTTCAAGCTCTGTGGAGAGACCCTCCACGCGGCGCAGCGAGCGACGCTCGAAGAGGTCGTACTGCTCGCCGTCGTGTTCGGTGTGGGCATCGGAGTCAGCAAGTTCGCGGGCTCGATCACCCAGGATCGAAAGACGACGCTGCCTGGCGTCCTCATTGAGGTGTTCTTGATCAGCGACGAAGCGGGTCGCCTTGCCGTTGGTGTTGGCCTCATCTGCCGCGAGGATGCGGGCGATAGTGGCATCAATGCTCGACTGAGCGTTGTCTTTTTCTGAGTTCTTATATTCAGTCATAAATCCTCGGGGACCCGGATCGGGGTCCAAATAGTTAATGGGATTCGGACAAGCTCAACCGGCGGCTTACTTCAGAGCCCGGGAGCAATTTCCAGTGAGGTGTTTCAGCCGCGGGGACGGGCAAACACGGTGTGACGAATCCACATGGATTCTAGTATCGCACATCAAGCCAGTATTGGACAGGGGGAATCCGCACCGAACAGGTGCGGAGGATACGATCTCTTAGGTGAGCTCCTCGCACTATTTCTCCCCTGATCCAGCCGCTCCGATGCAGCGCCGCACTATCCCGGTCACCCTTGAGGGTCGGGACGTTCACGTCACCACCGCCGGCAGCATCTTCTCCCCTGACGGCCTGGATAAGGGCACCGCGGTGCTACTGCACCACGTTCCGGACCCTGCAGCCGGAGGCAATCTGCTTGATATCGGCTGCGGGTGGGGCCCGATCGCGTTGTCCATGGCAATGCGCTCCCCCGAGGCCGAGGTGTGGGCGGTGGATGTCAATGACCGGGCGCGCACCCTCTGTGCCGAGAACGCCGCAGCGCTGGATCTGCCTCAGGTCAGAGTCCACGCCCCAGAGGATGTTCCCGACGACGTCCGGTTCAGCACGATCTGGTCCAATCCTCCTATCCGGGTGGGCAAAGCGGTGCTGCATGAACTGCTTCAGACATGGCTCCCCCGATTGGAACCTGGTGGCACCGCGTGGCTGGTGGTGCAGAAGAATCTAGGAGCAGACTCACTTCAAAAGTGGATGAGCAGCATGCTCGCCGATATTGATAGCGAATTCCTTGTCGACCGACCAGAGACGGATAAAGGATTCCGGCTGCTGCGAGTCCGCCGGGGCCACCCACAGTGACACTGGAACAGCTGGCCGAGCTTCCCATCGCCGAGCTTGAAGAGGCGGTGATCTTCTCCGAGTGGCGCGAGCTGCGCCGGGCGTCCACACGATCGCTGACGCGCACAGCTGCGCTGATGACGGCACTGAATTATGAGCCCACGCAGCCGCCCCATCAGGTGATCGGCGTCGTGGGCTCCAAAGGTAAGGGAACGGCAGCCGCCTATGCCTCGGCGGCACTGGCCGGTCTCGGCTACCGGGTGGGGACAGTCATGAGCCCCGGAGCGGTGTCCAATGCGGACCGGATCCGGATTGCCGGGCGGGTCGTTGAGGAGCCAGTACGCCGTCGGGTGCTGCTGCAGATCGAATCAGCGCGCAGGCAGCTACCGCCCGCGACAGCCGAGTCCGGGTATTTGGCACCGACTGGACTGTTCCTGCTGATGGGGATGATGATCTTCGCCCAGGAGGGCATCGACGTGGCCGTGGCAGAAGCTGGAATCGGTGGTGCCTCCGATGATCTCTCGCACTGGCCTCTCAAGGGTGTGGTCGTCACCGGCATCTTTGCGGAGCACCTGGAGATCCTTGGCCCCACGGTGGCCGACGTCGCCCGTGATAAGGCCTCGGTGGTCACCTCCAGCACGCGATTCTGCGTGAGTTTCCCGCAATCTGCAGAAGTCGCACAGATTCTCATCCAGCGGTGCAGCAGCCGTGAGGCCGTGCTTCTGGAGTCCGGCCTCTGGGAGTACCGAATGGTCGAGCACCTGCCGGCCGGCTTTGGCCGCACCAATGCGGCTCTCGGTGTGGCCGCAGCGCGCGCCTTCCACGGGGTGGTCGGGGCTGAGCAGGAGGCCGACCTGTTGGCGGCGCTGCGCTCCGTGCAGTATCCGGGCAGGCTGTCTTTGCACCGATTCGGTGAGCAGGAGTGCGTGGTGGACTCAGCTGTTTCAGCTGCGGGCTTGGATGCTGCACTGGATTATTGCCGGCAGACCTGGGGGCATCAGGACCACCAGGTGCTGGTGTGCCTGCCGCCGTCGAAGGACCTTGCTGGTTTCATTCAGCGACTGCGGCAGTTCCCAGGCCGCAAGGTCTTCGTGAAGATTCCGGGGGCTTATACCGGCATGCCTGAGCGCGATGCCTGGCCCTGGGAGTGGGTCACCGATGACCAGCTGGATTCAATGCTGCGCCAGGGTCATACGTTGGCGGCGGGGACCGTACTGTTCACCTCGCTGGTGCTGCGCACCCTCAAGGTCGACGCCGAGCGGCTCTTCCTGGCCTGACGTCCTCAGTGCATTGTGCCGGTGTAGACCAGCTCAGCTGGACCGGCGAGTTCCACTTCCTCGGCGCCGTCGGGCCGGGCACGGAAACGGACCGTCACTTCTCCGCCGGGCACGCCCACCTTCCACGTATCGACGCCGTCGCCGGCCGCCCACACGCGGACAGCCGCTGCGGCGGCACACGCGCCGGTGCCGCAGGACAGGGTCTCACCCACGCCTCGTTCGTGGACTCGCATACTCACGCGTCCCACTCCGGTCTCCACCAGAGGTTCGGCGGGCACCACGAACTCCACATTGGTGCCGTGAGGCGGAACAGGCTCCACCTTCGGGGCCTGGTGCAGGTCGAGCCGCTGCAGGGACGCAGTATCTGGCAATGCGACCACAGTGTGCGGGTTCCCCATAGATATGCTGAGGGCAGGTCTCGGGTCCTCCAGGCCGGCTGCCTGGACCAGTGAATCGCTGGCTCGTTCCGCCGCCATTTCCGGGTCGATGAAGGACCAGATGCCCATGCCGATGGCATAGCCTTCCGGCACTTTCTGCACAGTCTTGAGCCCACCGCGGGTCAGCACCGGGAGGCTTCCGCCATCCTCCAACTCCGCGTAGCCATTGCTGAGCAGGAAATGAGCGAAAGCCCGCACACCATTGCCGCACATCTCGGCGATGGACCCGTCGCCGTTGCGGTAGTCCATGAACCACAGCGGCGCCTGCTCCGTGCAGGTCAGCCCGACGGCCTCCAGCGCGTCGCGACCTTCATCAAAGGCATGAGCGGGTACAGCACGGATGAGCCCATCTGCACCAACGCCGAGGTGGCGGTCGCACAGTTGCGCCACACGTTCGGGGCTCAGTGTGATGCCCCCTGCGGGGTCGGCGATCATGACGAAGTCATTGCCGGTGGCGTGGGCTTTGGTGAACTGCATAGTCATAGTCAACCACCTGCTGTCTCAATAGCTTCCAGGGCTGAATCCAGGAGATCCTCGGCGGGGGCCTGCAGCCACGTGATGCGCGGGTCGGCACGGAACCAGGTTTCCTGACGGCGGGCGAATTTTCGGGTCGCCACGATGGTCTCTTCCACTGCCTGTTCCAGGCTCAATGCCCCATCGAGGACACGGAGGAACTGCTGGTACCCGATGGCCTGACCGGCGGTGCGTCCCTCGCGCAGTCCGGCCTGCTCAAGGCGCTTGACCTCATCGAGGAGCCCCTGTTCGCGCATCAGGTGAACCCGCTCAGCGATCCGCTGATGCAGCAGTCCCCGCTCCACATTGAGCCCCAACTGCACCACCGGCGTCATCTCCCGGTGATAGACCCGCTGCGGCATGAAAGAGGTAAAGCTGCGTCCACTGACTTCGGCGACTTCAAGGGCACGCACTAGTCGGCGGTCGTCTCGAATCACACTGGCCGATTCTGGATCGGTGCGGCGCAGTTCATCGCGCAGCACCGCAGCCCCCTCCTGCTCCAGCCGGTCTTGTAAGCGTTGACGCACCGCAGGGTCTGTGGGTGGGAATTCAATGTCGTCGATGGCAGCGCGGATGTAGAGACCGGAACCTCCGACAAGGATCGGAGTCTTGCCACGTGAGCGGACCTCAGTGATTTTCTCGCGGGCCTGCTGTTGGAAAGTGGCCACTGAGGCCTCTTCACTCAGGTCTAGTGTGTCGAGAAGGTGGTGCGGCACCGATCGACGTTCCTGGTCGGTGACTTTGGCGGTGCCGATATCCATGCCGCGGTAGAACTGCATGGAATCGGCGTTGATGACTTCGCCGTTGAGGCGTTCCGCGAGATCAATCGCCAGCCCGGACTTGCCAGAGGCAGTGGGACCCACGACGACGAGAAGCGGTGGTGTCCCTGCAGCTGAGTCCATCACCGGGTGGTGCCGACTGCCGGGCGCAGGGCGGGCATCCCCAAAGAGACGGCACCGGGCTTGGCTCCTTCGACCTGGGTTGTTCCCACTCCACAAGAATCAGCCTGCCATCGGTCCCAGGCGTCACCGGCACGGGAGCGGCGCAATGAATACTGCTCGAGCTGAGGGTCTGAGACCAGGTGGAATCCTGCTGCTTCAGTGATCGGCACCGAGACAAAATCACCCGGCCGGGGCGTGTCAGCGCCGTCTGGAACGGAGAAGTGGACCAGTCGGTTATCTGCTGCCCGGCCGGAGAGCCGACCCGTGCTGGCCCCCTTGGATCCGGAATCGGCGGTGACCAGCAGTTCTTGTGTGGTACCGATCAGGGCGGCGTTCTCTTCTGCGGAGATTCTGTCCTGAAGCGCTACGAGTCGTTCGAATCGTTCTTGGACGATCTTCTTCGGGATCTGCTCATCCATCGTGGCCGCTGGAGTGCCCGGACGCGGTGAGTACTGGAAGGTGAAGGCACTGGAGAAGCGGGACTGCTCAACCACGCGCATGGTGTCTTCGAAGTCTTCCCCGGTCTCGCCGGGGAAGCCCACGATGATGTCCGTAGTCACTGCCGCATGCGGGATACGTTCGCGAACTTTCTCCAGGATGCCCAGGAACTTCTTCCCGCGGTAAGAGCGTCGCATGACTTTCAGGATTCGGTCCGAGCCAGACTGCAGCGGCATGTGCAGCTGCGGCATGACGTTTGGCGTCTCAGCCATCGCATCGATGACGTCATCGGTGAAGCTGGCCGGATGCGGGCTGGTGAATCGCACGCGTTCCAAACCTTCGATGTCACCGCAGGCTCGCAGCAGCTTCGCGAATGCTTGGCGGTCGCCGAATTCCACACCGTAGGTGTTGACGTTCTGCCCCAGCAGGGTGACTTCAACCACGCCGTCGTCGACCAGCGCTTGCACCTCTGCCAGGATCTCCCTGGGGCGGCGGTCGCGCTCTTTGCCTCGCAGGGAGGGAACGATGCAGAACGTGCACGTGTTGTTGCAGCCCACGGAGATCGACACCCAGCCCGAATGCACGGACTCGCGCTTGGTAGGCAGGGTGGAGGGAAAGGTCTCAAGAGATTCAAGAATCTCGATGGAAGCTTCAGCATTGTGCCGAGAACGCTGCAGCAAAGTAGGGAGTGAGCCGATGTTATGGGTGCCGAAGACCACATCGACCCAGGGTGCTTTCTCCAGGACCGCGTTCTGGTCCTTCTGCGCGAGGCAACCTCCGACGGCGATCTGCATTCCCTTGTGCTTGGCTTTGATCGGCTTCAGCTGCCCGAGGTTCCCGTAGAGGCGGTTATCGGCGTTCTCCCGGACTGCGCAGGTGTTGAAGACGACAAGGTCTGCCTGTTGTCCCTGCTCGGCCGGTACATAACCGGCATCTTCAAGCAGCCCCGAGATCCGCTCTGAGTCGTGGACATTCATCTGGCATCCAAAAGTGCGCACCTCGTAGGTGCGTTCAGCGTGCTGTGTGTCAGGGCGTTCCAGAAGGGTCTCAGTCATGGCTCAACTCAATGCGGGTTCGGGTGCTTCAGTGCTCGGCAATTCTACCGGCTGCGCGCGTCGAGCTCTTCGCGCACCAGGCTGAACGCGGCGCCCGGGCTGTGCCCCCTGCGGGCGAGCATGCCCACCAGTCGGCGCGTGAGCTTGTCACGCTCCTTGCGGTCTTCAACACTGTGCGCCGGAGGGACAACCACGCCGCGGAGCTTAGCGGCGATGAGTTCCCGCGCTGCTGCTGTCTCATCATCGGCGCTCAGCTGCTCAAGGGCGTCCCCGGCATCTGCTTCGCTGATGCCTTTATCGCGCAGTTCGCGCTTCAGGGCCGCACTGCCAAGGCCTTTGGTCTCATGCCGTGTGCGTACCCACATCCGGGCAAACTCGCGGTCATTGACGAGGTGGACTTCTTCCATACGGTCAAGCACAGCGGTGAGTGTCTCCTCGCTGAACTCACGTTCCCGTAATGCCTGCGCCAGCTGGTGGCGGGATTTAGGCGAGCCTGTGAGCTTACGCAGAACCACTGCCCGGGCCTTGGCGTACTGATCCTCCCGAGAGGCACTGGATGCCTTGTTGAGGTCAGGTTCGGCTGCCGGTGCAGCAGAGCCAGACCCGGCCGGTTCGGCGTCGGCGGTGCTGCCCTGTGGTGCAGCGTCGACGGTACCCTGCGGTTCAGTGTCGGCTGTGATCCCCTGCGGTTCGGCATCCGCTGGGCTTCCCTGTGGTTGCGTGGCGCTGTCCTGTGGTGCGGGGTCAAAGAGATCCGAGGACAGCTCTCCCGCCTCGAGCTTGGCCAGAGTCTCGCGGAGGGCATCCAGCTTCTGCTGCTGCCCTCCGCGGTCATCCTGCATACTCATGACGTCGACCCTAGGCGTCTACGGCCTTCAAAGCCGGGCCATCGGTATCCTCGGCAGGCTTGATGATGCCGAGCTTTTCCTTGATCCGGCGTTCGATCTCATCAGCCAAGTCCGGATTGTCCTTGAGGAACTGCCGAGCTTTCTCTTTGCCCTGACCGAGCTGGTCACCGTCATAGGTGAACCAGGCACCGGATTTCTTCACCATTCCGTGCTCTACGCCCATATCGATGAGTCCACCTTCACGGGAGATACCCTCGCCGTAGAGGATGTCGAACTCAGCCTGCTTAAACGGCGGCGCCATCTTGTTCTTCACGATCTTGGCGCGAGTACGGTTGCCCACAGCATTAGTGCCCTCTTTGAGGGTTTCGATACGCCGAACATCAACACGCACAGATGCGTAGAACTTCAATGCCTTACCGCCAGAGGTGGTCTCCGGTGAGCCGAAGAAGACACCGACTTTCTCGCGCAGCTGGTTGATGAAGATCGCGGTGGTCTTGGTCTGGGCCAGGCGGCCGGTGATCTTTCGCAGCGCCTGGGACATCAGCCGAGCCTGCAGACCCACATGGCTATCACCCATCTCGCCCTCGATCTCAGCGCGCGGCACAAGAGCTGCCACCGAGTCGATCACTACAATGTCCAGCGAGCCTGAGGAGACCAGCATGTCCATGATCTCCAGCGCTTGCTCGCCGGTATCCGGCTGCGAGACCAGCAGCGCATCAGTGTCCACACCGAGCTTCTCGGCATAGGACGGGTCAAGGGCGTGCTCAGCATCGATGAATGCTGCAATACCGCCATTGCGCTGGGCATTAGCCACCGCATGGAGTGCCACGGTGGTCTTACCGGAGGACTCAGGACCGTAGATCTCCACCACGCGACCGCGTGGGAAACCCCCAATGCCCAGTGCCACGTCCATGGCAATCGAAGAGGTAGGGATTGCTTCGATCGGCGCGCGGGTCTCATCCCCGAGGCGCATCACCGAACCCTTGCCGTACTGCTTGTCGATCTGCGCCAGTGCAGCTTCCAGCGCCTTCTGCCGGTCGCCGCTCTGCTTATTCGGATTGACTGCCATGTTTCACCTCACGGGTCTTTAGTGATGCGACGTGCGCACCGATGCTCGATACATGTTTAAGGCTACTGAGAGCCTCGGACATGTTGATGGGCCGCTGTCCTGCTGTGGAGAGAAACGCCATCGGGCCACGTATTACTGCTCTGGGGAAAACTGTACCCTTGATCGAACACAGTTTCGATAGTGTGCTGCGCGTGTCTCGAATCAGTCTCGCTTGGGAGGCCGATCTTTGCCGAACCGGCGCTCCTCAGGAATGTCCTGCTGGATGCACAGCGCCTCCCATACCTCGCGCGGAGACACTCCCGCAGCCAGGGCCTGCTTGGCAGTGAGCTGGTACCGGGAGATCACCAGCTCCCCGGCCAGCACGTGAGCATAGGATGCGCCGAATTCGTCCTCCATCAGCGTCCAGAACCGCGATTCCCTCACTGAGCTGCTCCATCGGCCCCAGCCCGCCCGGGCGTTGGGCTGCGCGGGGCGTCGTCGTACTCTGCGTAGGTCCGGTTGAGCTTGGACAACAGTCCCGAGAGGGTCTGAATCTCCTCCAACGTCCAGGGACTCAGCATGTCCAGGTAGCGCTCCGAGCGCTCCTTCTGGGCTGCTTCTAAGCGCTCGCGCCCTTCCTCAGTCAGGGAGATGACCAGCGCGCGCCCGTCGTCGGGATCTGCTTTCTTGGTGATGAAACCGCGCTCAGCCAAAGTGCTCAGCTGACGGGAAAGAGTCGGCTTGCCGATGCCCAGATGCCGCGAGATGGTCGTCATTCGCTGCGGGCCGTTAGTCTGCAGGGTCGAGAGCACCGAATAGGATGCAGGCTCAATCTCCGGATCGATCCGTTGCGCCAACTGAATAGCATTATGGCGGCGGCGGACGAACAGCCTGTAGAACTCCTCCTGGAGCTCCTTGACTTTGGCACGGCGGTCGGTCGATGTCATGCGTGCCAGTCTAAGCGGAAGTGAAACGGCCGCCCGCTTTCACGGACGGCCGCCTTCGAACATCAGTAGGAGACGAGCTCCTCGTGACCGAACTCGCGCTGGAATTCGGTGGGCACAGTATCCGGCACTGTCAGGCCCTCGGCTGTAGCGATGCGCTCAGCAACCTGGAAGAGCATGACCGCAAGCGGCACATTCAGCGCCGTGCAGATAGAGGCCAACAGTTCAGAGGAGGCTTCCTTCTGTCCGCGCTCCACTTCTGAAAGGTAGCCCAGAGATACTCGGGCATCGTGGGACACATCACGCAGGGTGCGACCTTCGGACTGACGAATGCTTCGCAGCACGTCACCAATCTCTTGACGCAGGACCACTCCCTTGGACTCTCGGGTGTCCGCTCCGGCGGCACCATCAACGTCCATGTCCTTCCAACGGGTGACTCCGTTGACGGTGACTGGCTGTCGAACCATGGAAATCGCTCCTTTAAGATTCATGCGTCTCGCCTAAGAACCAACTGACCTGCCCGCCGTTTTGTTCCCCACTCTAGCTAAGAACCGGCGCTGGCGGGCAGTCCCGCCGGTTCGGTCAGCAGAAAATCCTCCACCAATTTCAACGCTCCCTGCACTGAAGCCTTTCGGATCTCAACCCGCATCTGGTCAGGATCAGCCGAAGGGTCCAGATCCAGCAGCAGTGCACCGGCCAGCCACTGCTGCGATATGTCCTGGTCAATCCGGTCACAGCCCTGCGGAAGGCTCAGGCCCAGCCGCTGAACAGCATCCTCACGGCAGGCAATGCCCAGATAGACGGTGCCGACGTCCTTACCTTGGTGCGGCGCAGGCCCGGCCACCCCGGTAGTTGAAATGCCGATATCAGTTCCGCAACGTTCCGCTGCTCCCTGAGCCATCGAAGCCGCCACGATGGGATCAACGGCGCCACGGGTCTCCAGAAGCTCCGCCGAGACCTTCAGCACGTGCTCCTTAACCTGGTTGCTGTAAGCGATCACCCCACCCAGCAGGGCCTGGCTTGCACCAGGCACATCCGCAATACGGGCAGCCAGGGAACCGGCTGTCAGAGATTCGGCGGTGGCCAGAGTCAGCCCGCGGTGGGCGCAGCGCTGGACGATCTCTACCGGGTCGGTACTGGCTTCGGCCTCCTCGGCCACCTTCTGGGCGTCTCCTTCAACAGGCATGAACCCAAGCCTAGACCCGAAGTCCGCACAGTTGCTGAGAACGTCAACGACGACGACGCGGAGTCAGTCGCCACGGGAACGTAGCGCAGCCGCCCGCATCCGCAGTGCCGAGATCAGATAGTCAACGCCGGTCACCACGGTCACCACAGCGGCCAGAATCATGATCCAGAACGCAATATCGGCCAGCCAGGGGGCAATAACCACAAGCGGCAGCAACATCAGCTGCAGGCCTGCAGACTGCAGCACTGTCTTCAGCTTCCCGCCCCGTGATGCCGGCATGACCCCGTAACGAATAACGGCCATGCGCAGCACCGTCACACCGATTTCGCGCACCAGGATCACGATGGTGACCCACCAGGGCAGCTCGCCCAAGAGCGAGAGCATCACCAAACCTGCACCGATCAGCAGCTTATCGGCGATGGGATCAGCGATTTTGCCGAAGTCGGTGACCAGATTTCTCGCCCGCGCTAAGTCGCCGTCGATCTTGTCGGTGATCATCGCCGCAGCGAAGACACCGGCTGCAGCCCAGCGCCACGGGCCGTTCTCCGCGGCGAAGGCTTCTTCGGTACCGGCAGTGTCAAGGAGGAGGAACCAGATAAAAACCGGTACCAGCGCAATGCGCACCATGGTGAGAATATTGGCGATGTTCCACAGGGGAGCTTGCTGAGGTGTGGTCACGTGGGAGTCAGTGTCCTTATCGTCCGGTCAGCTGCCAGGCATCTTCAGAGCTGGTGTTCTCGTGACCGTCATAGTACTCCTGCGCCTGGGGCAGCCCAGCAGTCCGAGCGGCCATATCCCTGGCGATGAGGTCCTCCCCCCAGTCCTGCTGCGGGTTCTGCGCAGTGCTGTACTCCGATCCGGACTCGGCGTCGGGCTCGGCTGCTGACGGGCTGCTGCTCTGCGCCGGGCTGTACTCCTGGTCAGCCTGCGCTGGCTTCTCGGCAGGCACCGAGCGGCCGGGTTCGCGTTTGACCACATCATGCTCATAGGGGGCTTCGGCATCATCCTCGGCGGACGATGGTCCCTCCCCCTTGATAGTGGCAAGCACCTGCGGCAGCTCATCCGGGGTGACCAGCACGTCGCGCGCCTTGGACCCTTCGGAGGGGCCGACCACGCCGCGGGACTCCATGAGGTCCATGAGGCGACCAGCCTTGGCGAAACCAACGCGCAGTTTGCGCTGCAGCATGGAGGTCGAGCCGAACTGGGTGGTGACCACCAGTTCGGTGGCCGCCAGCAACAGCTCGAGATCATCGCCGATATCCTCGTCGATCTCCTTCTTGCGCGCAGTCTCCTTGGGCACCACGTCCTCGCGGTACTGGGCCTTGAGCTGGGACTTCACATGGTCGACGACGGCGTGCACTTCCGACTCATTGACCCAGGCACCCTGGACACGCATCGGCTTGGACATGCCCATGGGCAGGAAGAGCGCGTCGCCCTGGCCGAGCAGCTTCTCCGCACCCACGGAGTCCAGCACCACGCGCGAATCAGTTGCTGATGAGGTGGCGAAGGCCATCCGGGAGGGCACATTGGCCTTGATCAGGCCCGTGACCACATTGACGGAGGGGCGCTGGGTAGCCAGCACCAAGTGGATGCCAGCAGCGCGGGCCAGCTGAGTGATGCGGACGATCGAATCCTCGACGTCGCGCGGGGCCACCATCATCAGATCGGCCAGCTCATCCACGATCACCAGCAGGTAGGGGTAGGGGCGCAGCACCCGCTTGGAGTCCGGCGGCAGCTGAATCTTGCCTGCTCGCACCGCCTTGTTGAAGTCATCGACGTGCTTATAGCCGAAGTGGGCCAGATCGTCGTAGCGGTTGTCCATCTCCTTGACCACCCACTCCAGGGCCTCTGCGGCCTTCTTGGGGTTGGTGATGATGGGGGTGATCAGGTGAGGGATGCCCTCATAGGCGGTCAGTTCCACGCGTTTGGGATCCACCATGACCATGCGGACCTCATCCGGGGTGGCGCGCATCAGCACCGAGGTCACCATGGAGTTGATGAACGCGGACTTACCAGCACCGGTGGCGCCGGCAACCAGCAGATGCGGCATCTTGGCGAGGTTGGCCACTACGTAGCCACCCTCGACGTCCTTGCCCACACCCATCACCATGGGGTGCTCGGTCTTGCGCGCAGCGTTGGAACGCAGCACATCCCCTAGGGAGACCACCTCTTTGTCCCGGTTGGGGATCTCGATGCCGATGGCGGATTTGCCCGGAATAGGGCTGAGAATACGAACCTCGGGGCTCTTCACCGCATAGGAGATGTTCTTCTCCAGGTTAGTGACTTTCTCCACCTTGGTGCCCGGTGCCACCTCGATCTCGTACCGGGTCACAGTGGGTCCACGGGAGAATCCGGTGACCTCGGCATCGACCTTGAACTGCTGGAAGGTGTTGTCCAGCGCTTCGACGATCTCCGCATTGGCCTCGGAATGCTCCTTAGGCGGCGGGCCTGCCGGCAGCATGGACTGATCCGGCAGGGTGTAGGTGACGTCCCCGGAGAGCTCCAGCTGTTCGCTGCGGGCGGGGAAATCCGTAGGTGCTGCCGGTGCCTCCGGCGTGGAAACCGGTTTGGGTGTAGAAACAGGCGCAGCAGCAGAGCGCTCCGGTTCTTCCTCCGGCTCAGCGACACCTGCGGCGCGCTTGATCTCGGCGATCTCCTGTTCCTGCTTCGTGGGGCGCTTCACACCCGGGCGCAGTCGCGGTGCCGCCTTGGTCTCGGCGGTCTCTGCCGCAGGCTCGGTGAGCACCGAACTTTCATACGCGCCCTCGGCGGCAGCATCGGCTTCACCTTCACCGGATCCACTGGCGTGGGTGTCGATATCAAAGACCTCGGTGGGCTGGGTGGCGGCCCGGGCGTCGTCATTCTTCTTCCCGGCCAGGCCACCAGTGGCGATCTTGGCCAGCAGCGAGGTTCCGGACTCCTCCGGCTCAGCGGCAGTCTTCTTGGCCCGGCGCGGGCGCGGGGCAGGTTCATCCTCAGCCTGACGCTGCTGGGATTCCCCACCGGAGGGCAGGTCTTCGTAGTCCCGGTACTGCGGTTGGCTGGCCTCGCCGATGACGTAATTGCGGGCCACGGCGATCCGCTCCGGGATGCGTCGCACAGGGGTGTCGGTGAGCACCAGCAGACCAGCTGCCAGGGTCAGGCTCAAGAAGATCCACACCGGATACTGAGTGATCAGCGAGGCGATGGGGGCCGCGACCAGGTAGCCCAGGATCCCGCCGGAGGTCAGCAGGTTAGCGAAGCCCCCGGTGTCTCCGGCCTCGAACATTTCGTTAATAGTGGGCATCCCACCGGCAAGGTGGGACAGACCAGCAGCAGAAGCCAGGACGATGCTCAGGCCGATGGCGACGCGGCCGTTGGCTTCGTGCTCCTGCGGGGTTCGAAAGTAGCGCACAGCGGTGATCAGCAGCACCAGCGGCAGAATGACCGAGGCCCAGCCGAAAGTCCCGGCCGTGGCGCGGTGCACCACCGCAGAGATCCAGTGGTCCCAGTTGGCGGCACCCCACCAGTCGACCACAGCGGTCAGACCTGCCAGCAGGAAGAAGACCAGTCCCGCGCCGTCGCGCCGGTCATCAGGGTGGATCTTCACCTGCCGCCCGACGCTGCGCACTGAACCGCCCACCGGGGTAGCCAGGGCCAGCCAGATGCCGCGCAGGGCTGCAAAGAGCAGGTTGCCGCGCGCCTCGGGCTGTGCTGAGGAGTTTTTCGACGTCGTCGCGCGAGCCTTGGAAGAGGAGCTCTTCTTCGATCCGGCGGCTCGCGAGGGGGAAGTACGTGTCGCCATGGTCCCCAACTTAGCCGCTGACACCCCCGATGTGTAGGACTCCACGCCGCAGCGGTCCGCATATCTGCGCCCCGTACGATAGCGCACAGGACCCTATCACCCACTCAGAAGGACCCCATGGCACTGCCGCGCGAATTCGAGATGACTGATCAGGAACCCATTCGTCTCCACGACTTCTACCGGACACTGCACGCCCATCCAGAGCTCAGCATGCAGGAGCATCAGACGGCCGCACGGATAGAGACGGTCTTGAGCGAACTCGATGTTGAGCACTTTCGCTGCGCTGACACCGGCGTGGTGGCAGTGGTGCACAACGGAGAAGGCCCAGTGGTGGCGATGCGAGCGGATATGGACGGGCTGCCCATTGAGGAGAAGACCGGCCTGGAGTATGCCTCCCAGCAGCGCGGGGTGCTGCCCAACGGGACGCCCACCGCAGTCATGCACGGCTGCGGGCACGATACGCATGTGGCTTCCCTGCTAGGTGCCCTGCGGGTGCTGCTGCGCTGCCGAAGCAGCTGGAGCGGAACGCTGGTGCTGGTCTTTCAGCCCGGAGAAGAGACCGGGCAGGGCGCTCAGGCGATGATCGATGACCGGCTCTGGGACCGTGTTCCGCAGCCGCAGGTAGTCCTGGGACAGCACGTCTCCCCTGGTGAGGCCGGCACGGTGACAATGGCGATGGGCCCAGCGATGGCGGCTCTGGATTCGCTGAAGGTCACCGTCTACGGCAAACAGGCCCACGGCTCGCGGCCTCATCTGGGCATTGACCCCATTGTGCTCGGGGCAGCGATGGTGCTGCGCCTGCAGACCATCGTCTCCCGGGAGGTGGATGCCCATGATGCGGCGGTGGTCACCGTCGGTGTCTTCCAGGGCGGTGTGAAGGAGAACATCATCCCGGAGCAGGCGGAGTTCCGGGTGAATGTGCGCACCCTGACCGAATCAGTGCGCGAGCAGGTGCTGGCCGCCATCCACCGGATTATCCGAGCAGAGGCTCAGGCCTCAGGTGCGCCGGAGCCGGAGATTGAGCATTACGCTCAGCTTCCGGCCACTGTCAACGACGCCGAGGCCGCCGCCGAAGTCTTCGCCAGCCTGGGAGAAGCCCTGGGCGAGGAGAACGTGACTGTGGAGCGCCCGCGGATGGGTTCAGAGGACTTCGGACTGCTGGGCCGCGCCGCTGGTGTGCCCAGTGTGCTGTGGTTCTTCGGCAGCTCTGCGCCGGATGTGGTGAATCCACCGGGGAACCACTCGCCGTATTTCGCACCGCTTCTGGAGCCTACGCTCAGCGCAGGGACTTACGCCATGACAGCGGCAGCCCTGCGCTGGTTAGCGGCTCATCGAGCCTGAGGTGCTCAGGTCTCGACTACCACCGGGACAATCATGGGCTTGCGCCGCAGCTTGCGGCTGACCCATGCCCCGATAGTGCGGCGAACCACCTGCTGGAGCTGGTGGGTGGTGTGTTCTTTGTTCTCCTGGATCGCCTCAGTGAGAGCCTGGGCAATCTTGGGCTTGATGCCCTTGAAGACCTCATCCTCCTCGGCGACACCACGTGCGTGGATATCCGGTCCGGCCACGATCTTGCCGGTCTGCCGGTTCACCACGGTCACCACGGAGATGAAGCCTTCTTCGCCCAACACACGCCGATCCTTAAGATCGGTGTCGGTGATCTCACCGATGGAGGATCCGTCCACATAGACGTAGCCGGCCTCGATCTGCCCCACCACCCGGGCGGTGCCGGCACGAAGGTCCACCACCGATCCGTCCTCGCACAGCAGCACGTTCTGTGCCGGCACACCGGTCTGTTCGGCCAGTTTGCCGTTGGCGATCAGGTGCCGGGTTTCACCGTGGACGGGCATGGCGTTCTTCGGCTTGAGGATGTTGTAGCTGTAGAGCAGCTCGCCTGCGGAGGCGTGTCCGGAGACGTGCACCTTGGCATTGTCCTTGTGAATGACGTCGGCGCCGAGCTTCATCAGTCCGTTGATCACCCGGTAGACCGAGTTCTCGTTACCAGGGATCAGTGAGGAGGCCAGGATGATGGTGTCCCCCTCCCCCACCTGGACCTGGTGATCACCGTTGGCCATCCGGGACAGGGCGGCCATCGGCTCGCCCTGGGATCCCGTGGACATCAGCACCACCTTGTGATCGGGCAGCTGGTCCACCTTCTTGATGTCCACCAGGATGTTCTCCGGCACATTGAGGTAGCCCAGCTTGGCGGCAATGGACATATTGCGCACCATGGAGCGGCCGACAAAGGCGACCTTGCGATCATGGGCCACAGCGGCGTCGAGCACCTGCTGGACGCGGTGGATATGGCTGGCAAAGCTGGCCACGATGATGCGGCGCTGAGCGCGGCCGAAGACCTGCTCGATCACCGGTCCGATCTCCTTCTCAGGAGTGGTGAACCCGGGGATATGGGCATTGGTGGAGTCGGACATGTAGAGGTCCACGCCCTCTTCGCCGAGCCGGGCGAAATGCCGCAGATCGGTGATCCGCCCATCCAGCGGCAGCTGGTCCATCTTGAAGTCACCGGTGTGCAGCACTGTGCCTGCCTCGGTGCGGATGAAGACTGCCAGGGCATCTGGGATGGAGTGGTTGACCGCCACGAACTCACACTCGAAGGGGCCGAATCGCTCCACTTCCCCCTCGGCCACCGTCAGCGTATAGGCGTTGATCCGGTGCTCGGCCAGTTTGGCCTCCACCAGCGCCAGGGTCAGTTTGGAACCGATCACCGGAATATCCGGCTTCTTGCGCAGCAGATAGGGCACTGCGCCGATGTGGTCCTCGTGGCCGTGGGTGAGTACGACGCCGACGACGTCATCCAGCCGGTCTTCGATGTAACTGAAGTCAGGCAGGATGAGGTCGACGCCGGGCTGCTCTTCCTCGGGGAAGAGCACGCCGCAGTCAACGATGAGGATTTTGCCGTCGATCTCGAAGATGGCCATATTCCGGCCGACCTCCCCGAGACCGCCCAGCGGCACGATCCTCAGCGTGCCGTTCTTGAGCTTGGGCGGGGTCTGAAGTGTTTCAGGTGCCACTATGTGACGGGTTCCTTTCTAGAGCTTCCAGCCTGCCTCTCGCAGGTCGGCAAGGACGAGCTGCTGCTCGGCCTCATTGGCCTGCACCAGGGGCAGGCGAACGTCTGTGTTGATGGGGAAGCCCATCCAGTTCAGGACCAGTTTGGAGGACACCGCACCCTGCACCCGGGTCATCAGTGCACGAATCACAGGCCCCAGCTCGCTGTGGGCGATGCGGGCCTCCTTCAGGTCATAGCCGAGCACGGCGTCGATCATCCGTCGGAAGGTGGGGCTGGCCACGTGAGAGGTCACGGAAACCACACCGGCAGCGCCCATGGCCATCCAGGCCAGCACGTTCTGGTCATCACCGGAGTAGACCTCGAGGTCAGTCTTGGTGAGGACCTCTGTGGTGGCGGTGATGTCGTTCTTGGCGTCCTTCAGGGACATGATCCGCGGGTGCTCAGCGAGCTTCAGGATGGTCTCGGTGGCGATCGGGATGCCGGTACGACCGGGGATGTCGTAGATCATCAGCGGCAGGTCAGCGGCATCTGCCACTGCCCGGTAGTGGGCCAGCACGCCGTCCTGGGAGGGCTTGTTGTAATAGGGGGTGACCACCAGCTGGCCATCGGCACCGGCCCGTTCGGCTTTGGCTGCCATCTCCAGATCGTGGCTGGTGTGATTGGTGGAGGTGCCGGCGATGATCTTGGCCCGGTCCCCTACTGCGGATTTCGCCGCACGGACCAGATCGGCCTTCTCATAGTCCTCCAGTGTGGAGGTCTCGCCGGTGGTTCCGGAGACCACAAGGGCGTCATTGCCCTCGTCCACCAGCTTCACGGCCAGCGCTTCGAAGGCCTTGAAGTCCACGCGGTCGTCTTTAGTGAATGGGGTCACCATGGCGGTGATGAGGTGACCGAAATGCGGGTCGGTCTGGTCAGGGTGCTGAACCTGCCCCTCTGCCAGATAGGGGTCGAATTCGCGGGGTGCCTCGTGGACGTCGTCGCGCGCCACCTCATTCTCTGCTGCCATAGGACGTAGCCTACCGTTTGTGAGCTCTCGCACCCGAACCTCTTCCGCCCGCCGTCGTTCCGCTGCAGGACGCTTGTGGGGCGTTGATGCCGCCCGTGGACTGGCCCTGCTGGGCATGATGACGGTTCACGTGATCCCCACCACCGATTTTTCCGGGGAGGCGACATGGGCCGGACTGCTCTTTTCCGGACGCTCCGCAGCGCTTTTCGCCGTGCTGGCCGGCGTCGGCCTAGCGCTGCTGACCGGCGGGTCCGCCGATGAGCGCTCCAGTGACCGGCTGAACTGGGATCGCAAAGTGGTGGCGGTGCGAGCGGTGCTGATCATCCTGATAGGCCTGGTTCTCTCGCTGCTGTCCTCAGGCGTGGCGATCATTCTGGTGCACTACGGCGTGATGTTCGTTCTGGCGCTGCCGTTTCTGCGCCTGGGAGCCCGCTCGTTGGCTGCACTTGCCGCAGCTTGGGTGGCGATCGGACCGCTGCTCTACTGGTACTGGCAGAACGCGCTGCGGGAGACGCTGGCCCCGCTGGACCATCCGGCCCGGTTGTGGAGTTCCCCGAGCCCATTGGATCTGACCGATCCTGCACTGCTTGGCATGGACCTACTGGTCACCGGCTATTACCCGCTGTTGATCTGGCCTGCGTATTTCTTCGCCGGGATGGCCATCGGCCGGCTGAACCTCAAAAGTGTCACGACGGCGGTCTGGCTCACCGTGGCCGGTGCGGCTACCGCCTGGGTCATGCTGCTGATCGGCCGACTGACTATGTGGCAGTCGGACATCGTGGTCAATATGGCAGCAGTCTCCGGCTACAGCCAGGACCGGGTTCGGGGTGCGCTGACCGCCGGGGATCATGTGCTTCCCTTGGTGACTGACCCCCGGTGGTTCCTGCTGTCCACACCGCATCAGGGGACCCCGGTGGAGCTGCTGCACAGCATTGGGGTGGCTTCCGCTGTGCTTGGGCTCTGCCTGCTGCTGGCCCGGCCGTTCAAACTGCTGCTGAGCCCCTTGGCCGGAGCCGGATCCATGCCGCTGAGTCTCTATGCAGGACATCTGGTCATCCTGCATCTGTGGCGTCCCGACGGCGCGGTGCTGAATGATCTCAGCGCGGAGACTCTGCTGCTGATCCTGGTAGTAGCGGCGTTGGCGCTGGGTCTGCTGAAGACTGCGCTGGGACTCCGCGGACCGCTGGAAGCCGCCACATATGCCGCCGGTACCGCAGTGGCCGGTCCGCGGCCATAGACAACTCACCGATAGGCTGGTGGCTATGAGTGCGCAGCAGATTTCAGTAGCGGTCCTGGGGGCCGGGGGCCGGATGGGTTCAGAGGCGGTCAAGGCCGTTGAGGCGGCCTCGGATATGCAGCTTGTTGCAGCCCTGGGCCGTGGAGATTCACTTGACCAGGTAGTGGAAGCCGGCGCTACCCACATCGTGGATCTCACAGTCCCTGATTCCACAGAGGCCAATGTGCATTTCGCCGTGGAGAACGGACTCCACGCAGTGGTGGGGACCACCGGCTGGGACGCCCAGCGTTTGCAGCGGTTGGAGCAGAAGCTCACCGAGCACGCTGGGGTGGCAGTGCTCATCGCCCCGAACTTTGCACTGGGTTCAGTGCTGGCATCGGCCTTCGCGGCCAAAGCTGCCCAGTACTTCGAGTCCGCGGAGATCATCGAGCTGCACCATCCGCATAAGGTCGATGCCCCTTCTGGCACTGCGGTGCGCACTGCCGAGTTGATGGCTGCCGCTCGTCGCGAGCTTCACGTGCCGCCTTCTCCCGATGCCACCGAGTCCCAGTTGGACGGTGCCCGCGGGGCGGTGGTGGAGGATATCCATGTCCATTCGGTGCGGCTGCGCGGGCTTGTAGCGCATCAGGAGGTGCTGCTGGGTTCTGCCGGAGAACAGCTGAGCATCCGGCACGATTCCTTCGACCGCGCCAGTTTCATGCCCGGTGTCCTGTTGGGGCTGCGCACCGCGGCCTCCCGTCCGGGGCTGACCTACGGTCTTGATGGCTATTTGGATTTGGGGCTGTAGCGGTGCGGGATAAGTTCTGGACCTGGGTCATGATCGTGCTGGTGGGCATCGTCATGACCGGCGCGGTCATCAGTGCGTGGCGTTTCCTCAGAGTCGACGACGCCGCTGCCCGGGCGCTGGGCATCGGCACTCTGCTGCTGGTGGCCATTGGCGTCTGGTTCCTGTATCACGCCATTGCCTTCGGCTTCCGCACCGAGCGGTTGGGACGGATTCTTCAGGCCGAGGATGCGCTTCCGGAAGACACTGTGGAGCGCTCACCGGGCGGACGGCCCAACCGCGAACAGGCCGACGCGCAGTTCCAGCGCTATAAGGCTGAGGCCGAGGCAGCTCCGGAGGACTGGCGGTCCTGGTACCGGCTGGCGGTGGCCTATGACGTAGCCGGTGACCGGTCACGGGCACGCAAATCGATGAGCAGGGCCATCGCGATGGAGCGCTCCGCTCGCTGAGCCCCGGACCTGAACCCCGGCCCTGGGCGTCGGCCCGATGTTTCAGTGCAGTCCGTTTCAGTGCAGTCTGAGTCAGTGCAGGTCTGTTGCGGCTTCGCGGATGGCCTGAGTGACTCGCGTCAGCCGCGCGGATTCAAGATTCCAGGTCTGCCAGTACAGGGCGACGTCGCGGTGAAGTCCCTCCTCCAGCAGCACCAGCGAGCCATCGCTGATCAGAGTACCCAGCTGCATCTGAGGCAGCATGCCCCAGCCCAGGCCGGCGCGCACCGCATCCAGAAATCCCTCCGAGGAGGGAATCACGTGCGCCGGCGCTGATGCGGTGATCCCTTTGCTGCGCAGCAGGTCATGCTGTAAGTCATCTTTGCTGTTGAACCGCAGCGCCGGTATCGACTCCCAGTCCACTCCTGCGGCTGTGGTGTGCCGCTTAGCCAGCAGCGGGTCCGCCACCGGCAGGTAGCGCATATCCCCCAGGTGTTCAACTGTGCAGCCGTTGATGGGTTGCGGTTCTGCGGTGATCGCTCCGAGGACCTCGGCTGTGCGCAGCAGTGCGCTGCTGTGATCCTGGTCTTCCACGTGCAGATCGAGCGTGATGTCGCTCCACCCGGCTGCTGACCGCAGGACTGGATAGAGCCAGGTGGCAAGAGAATCAGCGTTGACGGCCAGTGGCGTGATAGTGCGGGCGGCGGGTCCTGGGCTCAGCTCCTGCCAGGTCTCTTCCTGTAGTAGCTGCACTTGACGTGCCAGGCGGAGCATGGCCGATCCCGCAGCAGTCACTGAGCACGGTGATTCGCGGCGCACCAGAAGCTGCCCGACGTGCGCCTCCAGGGCTTTGACTCGCTGGCTCACCGCAGACTGGGTGATCCGCAACTGATATGCAGCGCCCTCAAAGGAACCCTCGTCGATGATGGCGGCCAGAGTTCGCAACTGGTCCAGGTTCATGAAGCAATGCTAATCCAGCAGCAGTCGCATTCATTTGTCTGATAACCCCGGTCTGCCTAGCGTGAGGCTATGAGCATTTTTGGGATGGGGACACTGACTGGATTGGCCCTGATCGTCGCCATTGGAGCGCAGAACGCCTTCATCCTTCGGCAAGGGCTGCGCCGGGAGCATGTGGGCGCCGTCGTGGTCTTGTGCATCCTCAGCGATGTGCTGCTCATCTTCGCAGGTACTGCCGGTATCGGGGCGCTTGTCGCAACCTTCCCGGCGGTTCTGGAGATTCTGCGCTGGGCGGGCGCGGCATATCTGCTGTGGTGGGCGGTGCGCTCATTCCGTGCGGCATGGAAGCCCACTGCGTGGCAGGAGCAGACACCCCGCTCCCGCGGCTCGGTGGTCCTCACCGCCGCAGCGCTGACGTATTTAAACCCCCACGTGTATCTGGACACTGTGGTTCTGCTGGGCAGTCTTGCCAATCAGCACGGCGTGCAGGGCCGGTGGATCTTCGCCTCTGGTGCCGCGGCGGGCTCTGTACTGTGGTTTACCGCCCTGGGTTTCGGCGCGAGGGCACTCTCGTCAGTGCTCAACCGACCTGGCGTCTGGCGGGTGATCGATATCTGCATCGGCGTGATGATGGCCGCTCTGGCAGTCTCGCTCATCCTCGGCTCAGCACTGCTGACCTGAGGCGGTGAGCGGATTCAGCCCCAGCTGTCGGAGGAACGGATGTCAGCGACCTGATCACAGAGCTCAGGCAGCAGCTCAACGAGCACTTCCATGCCATAGCGCACGGCAGTGGGGGAACCCGGCAGGTTCACAATGACTGTGCCTTCCTTGACTCCGGCCACACCCCGGTTCAGCGCAGCAAGCGGAGTGCGGTCTCGGCCGTGTGCCCGGACGGCCTCCACAATGCCGGGGATCTCCTTATCCAGCATCGGTTTGGTGAACTCAGGAGTCAGGTCATCCGGAGTCAGCCCGGTGCCGCCAGAGGTGATGATGACCGCCGGGGCCACCTGCACCAGGAGCTCCGAGAGCGCGGCGAGCACACCTTCGCCATCGGGGATGATCACTGGAGGGCGGCATATGAAGCCGATCTCGTGAGCGAACTCTTCGATGATCGGCGCCGAGAGGTCCTCGCGCTCGCCGGTGGCGGCTCGAGTAGAGACAATCACCGGGGCAATCACCCGGGCGTCAGCGTCGTACTGCTGCTGCACCTGCTGCGCTGTGTCATCCTGCGCTGTGTCATCGCTCATAGCCCAAGCCTAAACCCCTTAACGGAATCCTCTGCGCCCAACAGAGAGCCTTGGTAAGCACAACGCCCCCGGACTCTTAAGAGGAGACCAGGGGCGTTGAAGCTCACCGCGAGCGGAGGAAGGGCTACTTCTTCAGACCGTCGATGATGGTGTTGAAGGTCTGCGAAGGCCGCATGATGGCGGTGGTCTTCGCCTCGTCAGGGCGGTAGTAGCCGCCGATATCTGCCGGGGAGCCCTGGACTGCCAGCAGCTCCTCCACGATCTGCTGCTCGTTGGCCACCAGCGCTTCGGCCACCGGCTTGAACTGCTCAGCCAGCTCGGCGTCCTCGGTCTGCTCAGCCAACTCCTTGGCCCAGTACTGCGCCAGGTAGAAGTGCGAACCGCGGTTGTCGGTGGTACCAAGCTTGCGTCCTGGGGAGCGGTTCTCCATCAGGAAGGTCGCAGTGGCACGGTCCAGAGCCGAGGCCAGCACCTTGGCCTTAGGCGCGGAGGCCTGCTCGGCGTACTTCTCCAGAGAGGGCACCAGCGCGAAGAACTCGCCCAGGGAGTCCCAGCGCAGGTAGTTCTCCTCGGTCAGCTGCTGCACATGCTTGGGGGCGGAGCCGCCGGCACCGGTTTCGAAGAGGCCACCGCCTGCCATCAGCGGCACAATCGAGAGCATCTTCGCGGAGGTGCCCAGTTCCAGGATCGGGAACAGGTCGGTCAGGTAGTCGCGCAGCACGTTACCGGTGACGGAGATGGTGTCCTCCCCGTTGCGGATGCGCTCCACTGAGTACTTGGTGGCCTCCACGGGGTTGAGGATCTTGATCTCCAGACCATCGGTGTTGTGGTCATCAAGGTAGTGCACCACCTTCGAGATCAGGTTCGCGTCATGGGCGCGCTTCTCGTCGAGCCAGAAGACCGCCGGTGCGCCGGTTTCGCGAGCGCGGGTGACCGCCAGCTTCACCCAGTCGCGGACGGGGGCATCCTTGGTCTGGCAGGCACGCCAGATATCGCCTGCCTCCACCTCGTGCTCGATCAGCACGTCACCGGCGGAGTTGAGGACCTGGACCTTGCCGTCGGCTTCGATTTCGAAGGTCTTATCGTGGGAACCGTACTCCTCCGCCTTCTGCGCCATCAGGCCCACATTCGGGACGGTGCCCATGGTGGTCGGATCGAAGGCGCCATTGGCCTTGCAGTCCTCGATCACCGCCTGGTAAACCCCGGCGTAGGAGGAGTCCGGGATCACCGCGAGGGTGTCGTCGGTCTCGCCCTGCGGGCCCCACAGCTGGCCGCCGTTGCGGATCATGGCCGGCATGGAGGCGTCCACAATCACATCGGAGGGCACGTGCAGGTTGGTGATGCCCTTGCGGTCATCGACCATGGACATCCGGGGGCCCTCTTCCAGAGCCTTCTTGTACTCAGACTTGATGGCTTCGCCGGTCTCGCCCAGCTTCTCGGCACCGGACAGGATCGAGGCCAAACCGTCATTGGCCGAGAGACCGGCCTGTGCCAACTCAGCACCGAACTTCTCGAAAATCGTCGGGAAGAAGGCCTTCACAATGTGCCCGAAGATGATCGGATCAGAGACCTTCATCATCGTGGCCTTCAGATGCGCGGAGAAGAGCACATCGGATTCCTTGGCGCGCTGAACCTGCTCCACGAGGAAAGCATCCAGGGCCTTAGCGCTCATGAACGTGGCATCGATCACTTCGCTGGCCTGGACAGACAGCCCGTCCTTAAGCACGGTGACCTGACCGTCAGCGGCCACGTGCTGGATGGTCAGCGTATCCTCGGACTCGATGATGACCGACTGCTCGTTGGAGGCGAAGTCGTTGACGCCCATTGTGGCCACTTCAGTCTTGGAGGCTGAGCTCCACTCCCCCATGCGGTGCGGGTTAGCGCGCACATAGGACTTGATGGAGGCCGGTGCTCGGCGGTCGGAGTTGCCCTCGCGCAGCACGGGGTTCACTGCCGAGCCCATGACCTTGCCGTAACGGGCACGAATCTCGCGCTCCTCATCAGTGGAGGGGCTCTCCGGGTAGTCCGGAAGCGCATAGCCCTGGGACTGCAGCTCGGCAACTGCGGCTTTCAGCTGCGGCACCGACGCGGAGATATTCGGCAGCTTAATGATGTTGGCCTCAGGAGTCTTGGCCAGCTCACCGAGCTCTGCCAGGGCATCGGCCTCAGCCTTGTCCTCACCGACATAGTCGGGGAACTGCGAGATGATGCGTCCCGCCAGCGAGATATCGCGGGTCTCGACCTCAACACCTGCGGTGGAGGCGAAAGCTTCAACGATGGGCTTCAGCGAGAAGGTCGCCAGCATCGGCGCTTCGTCGGTATTGGTATAGATGATCTTTGCCATGCAGGCATCTCCCTCGAGGTCGGTCGATCGTGTGGTGTAGATCTTCAATTGTCCGGGTCTAAACCTATCAACGACGACGGCCGCCAGTGGCCCCGCCGTCGGGCTTCAGGGCGATCACAGCCCCAGCACCGCCCGGGCGATCATGAAGTAGACGATCAGGCCGGTGGCATCCACGAAAGTGGAGATGAACGGATTGGCGAAGACTGCCGGGTCTGCGCCGAGCTTCTTACCCAGGATCGGCATCATCCCGCCGGCGGAGGCCGCCAGGGTGCACATGGAGACCAGAGTCAGGCCGATGACTGCGGCAATGGCCCACGGGTTGCCATCGCCCGGCCCCCACAGGCCCACCAGTACGAACCCCAGTGCTCCTAGCACCGACCCCAGAGTCAGACCGACGCGGACTTCACGCCAGAGCACCTTGAAGACGTCCCTGGTGGTGATATCACCCAGCGCCAATGCACGAGTGACCGTTGTAGCCGCCTGGTTGCCGGTATTTCCGCCGGTGCCGATCAGCAGCGGCACAAACAGCGCCAGAGCTACGACCTGCTCCAGGGTTGATTCGAAGATGTCCAGCACCTGCACGGTCAGCGTAGCTCCGACGGCGAGCACCAGCAGCCACACCACTCGGGAGCGCATAATCGTCAGCACCGGTGTGGAGAGGTATGGCCGGTGCAGCGGTTCGGCACCACCATGGCGAGCAGCGTCCTCAGACTCGGCTCGCTCCAGGATGTCCAGCGCGTCATCCACGGTGAAGATCCCGACCACACGGTGCTCTTTGTCCGTGACCGGCATGGCCAGATGCTTGCGGTCTGCACAGCGGCGTGCCGCGTCCTCGGCGTCATGATCAGCATCTACTGAGTCTGCCTCGGTCATCAGCGCTTCGACGATCTGCTCATCATCATTAGTCAGCAGATCCCGCAGTGACACCACGCCCTTGAGCAGCCGCTGACGGTCCACTACGGGAAGGGTGTAGATGGTTTCCGCGTCGGTTCCGGCGCGGCGGACCTTCTCCATCGCCTGCCCTACACTCCAGTGCTCGGGGATGGCGACGAACTCCGGACTCATCTGACGCCCAATAGTGCCGGAGGGGTAGCCCAGAACGATATTGGTCAGCGACCGCTCGCGCGGATCCAGATGACGCAGCATCTTCCGTGCCACCGAAGCTGGCATTTCGTCCATCAGACGCACACGATCATCGGGTTCCAGAGACTCGAAGAAGTGCGCGACCTCTCCGTCTTTGAGGCCTTCGATGATCTCGTGCTGAAGTGCCTGATCCAGCATGTCAAAGACTTCCACGGCGGTGTCCTTGGGCAACAGCCGGAAAGTCACCGCCCGGTCTTTGACGCCTAGACGCTCGAGAAAGTCGACGACGTCGCCAATGTGGAGCTCATCCAGTGCCACGCGCAGTTCACGCAGCCGCTCATCGCGGATCAGATCTGCAAGTTCGTCCAGCTGTTCAGTCATCAATACCACCCCTGTGGTGAAGAAGGTCAAGGCCTGTGGTCACGGCGTGCCCCCTGCGGCAGCGTGACCTTCACAGGTCTGCGCCGCGGGGCTAGGTACTTGATCGACTCATAAGCATCAGACTACCCGCCCTTAGTGGTAGAAGTGACGCGCACCGGTGAGGTACATCGTCAGTCCTGCCTCCTCCGCTGCGGCGATGACCTCGCTGTCGCGCTGCGAACCGCCGGGCTGCACCACAGCTGTCACCCCAGCGGTAATCAGACTCTGCAGTCCGTCAGCGAAGGGGAAGAATGCGTCAGAGGCCGCTACCGAGCCCCGTGCCCGCTCGACTCCGTCGCCAGCCAGAGTGTTGGCGCGCTGCACTGCCAAGCGGCAGGAGTCCAGGCGGTTGACCTGGCCCATGCCGATGCCCACGGTGGCCCCTGCCGAGGCCAGCAGGATGGCGTTGGACTTCACCGAGCGCACTGCGCGCCAGGCAAACTCGAGGTCAGCCAGGGTCGCGTCGTCGGCCGCGGATCCGGATGCCAGCTTCCAGTTCTTCGCGCTGTCGCCTTCAGCGTGCAGGGCGTCGGAGGCCTGCAGCAGCATACCTCCGGAGATCTGCTTGTATTCGATGCGATCACGGCTGTGTCCGGCGGCCAGTTTGATCAGCCGGATGTTCTTCTTCTTCGTGAGGATGCTCAGCGCTTCCTCCTCGAAATCCGGGGCGACGACGACCTCAGTGAAGACCTCGCTGACGGCCTGCGCCATCTCCGCGGTGATCGGCCGGTTTGCGGCGATGACGCCGCCAAAAGCCGAGAGCGGGTCACAGGCGTGGGCGCCGGCATGAGCCGCGGCAATGGTCTCACCCACGGCCACACCGCAGGGATTGGCGTGCTTGATGATCGCCACGGCCGGCTGATCGAAGTCGTAAGCCGTACGCACCGCGGCGTCGGCGTCGACGTAGTTGTTGTAGCTCATCTCCTTGCCGTGCAGCACGCTGGCCTGGGCCAGACCCGCGGCTGCGTTCTGCTCAGCGTAGAGGGCTGCAGGCTGGTGCGCGTTCTCGCCATAGCGCAGCGTGGAGACCCGCTCCAGCGCCAGGCCGGCGTAGGGCGGAAAGTGGAGCTTCTTCTCGCCCGCGGCCGGAGGCGCAGGAAGTGCAGCAGTGTCGAAGTCGTCGTCGAACTCTGTAGAGGTCCAGCGCGCCACTGCAGTGTCATATGCGGCGGTGTGGGCGAAGGCCAGTGCTGCCAGACGCTTGCGCTGGCCCAGCGTAAAGCCGCCCTCCTTGGCAGCCGCCACGGTCTCGCTATAGCGCAGCGGATCCACCACGACAGCTACCGAGGCGTGGTTCTTGGCGGCAGCGCGCACCATGGAGGGCCCGCCGATGTCGATCTTCTCCACGATCTCTTCCTCCGAGGCCCCGGAGGCGACAGTCTCGGCGAAGGGGTAGAGATTGACCACCACGAGGTCGAAGGGCTCCACCTCGAGCTCGGTGAGCTGGCGGCGGTGATCTTCCAGGCGACGATCAGCCAGAATTCCCGCGTGGATTCGCGGGTGCAGGGTCTTGACCCGACCGTCGAGGCACTCCGGGAATCCGGTGATCTCCGAGACTTCGATGACGGGGACCCCGGCTGCTGCGATGCGGGAGGCGGTGGAGCCGGTGGAGACGATCTCCACACCGGCATCGTGGAGACCTTGGGCCAGCTCGGCCAGACCGGTCTTGTCGAAAACGGAGATCAGCGCGCGCCTGATGGGCTGAACTCCCGCCTCGCTCTGCTGCTGCTCCTGATTCAGAGTCTGCTCGTTACCCATGGGCGCTCCTTAGTGCTGAACCGTCAAGACCGGGAACCAGTCTAGCCGCCGGTCTCCTGCGCTGATCGACGTGGACGATCAGGCATCGAATTTATAGCCCAGGCCACGGACGGTCACCAGCAGCCGCGGCTTGGCGGGGTCGGCCTCGATCTTGGATCGAAGCCGCTTGACATGAACATCGAGAGTTTTGGTGTCTCCCACATAGTCCGAGCCCCACACCCGGTCGATGATCTGTCCGCGAGTCAGCACTCGCCCGGCGTTGCGGATGAGAATCTCCAGCAGCTCGAATTCCTTCAGCGGAAGATTCACCATTCGGCCTGCCACCTCTACGATATGGCGTTCAATATCCATCCGGACAGGACCGGCCACAATGGTGGAGGAGTCATCAAACTCCGGTTCGGTGTGCCGACGCAGCACTGCGCGCACGCGGGCCAGCAGCTCCCGTGAGGAGTAGGGCTTGGTGACATAGTCATCGGCGCCAAGCTCCAAGCCCACCACCTTGTCGATCTCTGAATCCTTGGCGGTGAGCATGATCACCGGCACCTTAGAGCGCAGCCTGATCTGCCGGCAGACCTCTGTACCCGGCTGACCAGGGAGCATGAGGTCTAGCAGCACGAGGTCGGCGCCCTCTTTGTCAAAGACCTCTACCGCCTCGAAGCCATCCTCGGCGACCACTACGTCGTACCCCTCCTTCTGCAGGGTGTACGAGAGCGCCTCCGAGAATGAAGCCTCGTCTTCGACGATGAGAATCCTGGTCACGCGTTTCCTCCTTCACCCGCGCTGCGGCGAGCGGACTGGGTGTCTTCTGTCAGGTCATCGGTATTCAGATGGGCGGTGAGATCCACGGGGTCTTCGCCGAGCCCGGTGAGGCTGTCCAGCCCCTCTTCCAGCTCAGGCAGGCGCACCGTGAAGGTCGAACCGCGCCCGGGCTGAGACCACAGGGCTACTTCACCGCCGTGGTTGGTGATCACGTGTTTCACGATGCTCAAGCCCAGGCCGGTGCCACCGGTCTGGCGGGAGCGGGCAGCGTCGACCCGGTAGAAGCGTTCAAAGATGCGCTCCTGATTCTCCGGGGCGATGCCGATTCCCTGGTCCGTAATGGTGACCTGGGCGATACCGTCCCGGCTGGTCAGCCCGATGCCCACCCGAGTGTTGTCCGGGGAGTAACGCACGGCGTTATCGATCAAGTTCCGGAAGGCCATGGTCAGCTGATCGGAGTCCCCGTGAACTCGGCGCGGTAGCTTCCCGCCCACGCGGAGTTCTATCCCCTTCGACTCGGCTGGCAGTCGGGAACGGTCCACAGCTTCAGCGATGACGTAGTTGAGGTCCACCGGCTTTCCTGCGTGGACCACGTTCTTGCCCTGGACTCGGGAAAGCTCAATGATGTCCTGGACAAGCACAGCCAGCCGGTTGGCTTCCTTGTGCAGGCGCTGGGAGAAGCGGGCCACGGCGTCGGGATCATCTGCAGCGTCTTCGATAGTCTCTGCCAGCAGAGAGATCGCTCCGACGGGAGTTTTCAGCTCATGGGAGACGTTAGCGACAAAATCATTGCGCACCGCTTCGGTGCGAGAGACTTCGGTGCGGTCATCAGCAAGCACAAGAATGTACTCGTCCCCCAGTGGGGCCACTCGCAGGTGCACCACCATCGTGGTCTCGCCCTGCAGTCCGCGTGTCAGCTCCAGCTGCTGGTCAATGATGACTCCGTCGCTGCGCACCCGTGCAGTAAGCCCCAGCACTTCCTGATGGACCACTGTATGGCCGCGCACCAGGCCGAAGGCGTAGGCGGCAGGGTTGGCGCGCACCACGCCGTCGACGGTGTCAACCACGATATAGGCCAGCCCCAGAGAGGCAAGAACCTCGGTGGCGCCTTCGGGCATGGTGGGTTCATCGACGTCGATACCGGCGGCACGCTGTCGTTCGCTGACTCTGAAGGCGTGCATGCCCACCACGCCGATGGCGAGTCCGACGGCGCCGGAGAGGGCAGCAATGAGCAGGGGGTCCACGATCCTCCAGCTTATGCTCTTGTTCACCCTCGTGTTGCCCACATGACGGCCCGGCGTTAATCGTTCACGTTCTGTTCATCTTCTGGTTGCCTAGAACCTCAGAGCGTGTTTACCCAAGTATCTGAAGATATTGGGTGCATACTGCGTCCCAGGAGCCAACACAGGGCCCGTCGAGGAAAGGAACCGCGTAACGTGCGCAAACTCTTCCAGGAGGATCTCCATAATCTCGGAGACCAACTGACCGATATCGCCGTGCTTGTCTCCGAGGCAATGGAGAAGGCCTACCGGGCCTACGAGACTGCTGATGTGCAGCTGGCCGAGGAAGTCATCGCTGCTGACACCCGGATCGACACGCTGCAGAACGACCTCGATGAGAAAGCCATCGAACTGCTGGCACTCCAGGGTCCGGTAGCTGGAGACCTGCGCCTGATCGTTGGTGCGCTCCGGATGTCCACCTCGCTGGAGCGCATGGGAGATCTGGCCCGTCACATCGCTCAGCTGGTGCGGCTGCGCTATCCGGATCCGGTTGCTCCTCAGCAGCTGGTGGATGTGTATCGGCAGATGGCCGAGAAGGACATCCAGATCGCCAAAAAACTGGTGGAACTGCTGGTCACCCGCCAGGTAGACCTGGTGGCTGAAATCGCTGCGCTGAATGAGCAGATCAACGAGCTGCACGCCGGAATCTTCACCGCTATCGCGGCTGATAACTGGGACGCTTCGCCCTCGGCCACCGTGGACTCGGCCCTGACCAGCCGGTACTTCGAGCGCTTCGGCGACCACGGTGTCTCAGTGGCGAAGAAGGTGCTCTACCTGGTCACAGGCCAGTGGGAAGCTGAGCCCACCGCCTGAGCGCCTAGACGCCACCACCCGCCGTCGTTGCGAATAACGTAAAGAAACTGCCGGAACTCCCTGCCAATCAGGGTCAGTTCCGGCAGTTTCTTTACCTAAGTTCCGGCCCATTCCCCAGCAGCATCTCCGGCCGCGCAAGCATCGAAGAGAAGTTCTCCGCCAGATCCACGCGATTGACTTGAATGACCGTCCATCCTGCGTGAGCGAACTCTGAGTTGCGACGCTGGTCTCGGGCCTGCTGTTCGGCGCTGAAATGATGTTTCCCTTCGTATTGCAGAACAATCCGCCGATCTCGGTAGCCGGCGTCGCCCGCGGCCGAATAGGGGTCCTGCGGGTCGCGCTTGATCTGCAGCTCAGGCTCCGGCAGCCCGGCCCGGCCAATCCCAAGACGCATAGCCGTCTCCGGCGGCGAGTCCGCGCCGACCCGGACCAGCTCGACGGCTTCGCGCGCCCGAGCGATGCCTTGTCGTCCCTTGCCTAGCTTCACGGCCTTCTTCAGGTCGGCGATGCTGCACCAAGGGTGGCTGCGATCCTCCGGTCGGGAGCGCGGGAGACGCACCAGTTGATCTCCATAACTGATCAGCGACACAGCGCCGCCAGTAGCGCGGCATGCTCCGCCGGCTCCGGAGAAGAGTTCTGCGACGGCGCCCCTGATGCGGCCACTTGATGGGCCAGCGGAAGATGCCGATAGGTGCCTCTGCCAAGCCGCTCAATATCGCGGGCGCCCAGGCGCCGGTCCCGAATCCCGAGAGCGAACGCCTCGGCTCGCGTGAAGACGCGGCCGATCAACTGGCTCGGCAGAGGCGTTGGCGGTCGCATAGTGCCAGCCTGGCCCAAACCCGGCAGCGGCGGGACCCCACGTCGACGAGCTGTGGAAAAGAGAGCGTAAAGAAACTGCCGGAACTCCCTGCAAATCAGCAGGAGTTCCGGCAGTTTCTTTACGTTTTGCGCCCGAGGGACGTAGTTGGCGCTACTTCTTCCCCTGGTTGGCCACAGCCTCAATGGCGGCCTTGGCTGCCTCGGGGTCCAGGTAGGTTCCGCCGGGGGTCACCGGCTTGAAGTTCTCATCCAGCTTGTAATGCAGCGGGATACCGGTGGGGATGTTCAGCCCCGCGATGTCTTCATCGCTGATGCCGTCCAGGTGCTTGACCAGTGCGCGCAACGAGTTGCCGTGAGCAGCCAGCAGCACAGTCTTCCCGGACTTCAGATCGTCCTGCACCTCAGTCTCGAAATAGGGCACAAAACGGTCGACGACGTCCTTGAGGCACTCGGTCTGAGGGGCGGCATCGCCAAGATCCGCATAGCGGGGATCGCCAACCTGGGAGTACTCGTCGTCGGCGTCGATGGCCGGCGGCGGAGTGTCGTAGGAGCGCCGCCAGGTCATGAACTGCTCATCACCGTAGGTCTCCCGGATCTGGGTCTTGTCTTTGCCCTGCAGAGCACCATAGTGGCGCTCGTTCAGGCGCCAGTCGCGCTTCACCGGGATCCACAGTCGGCCAGCAGTCTCCAGAGCCAGGTGTGCGGTGGTAATGGCTCGCTGCAGCAGGGAGGTGTGGACCACATCGGGGAGCAGATCATGCTCGGCCAGCAGCTCGCCACCGCGGGCAGCTTCTGCACGCCCCTGCTCGGTCAGCTGGACGTCCACCCAGCCGGTGAAGAGGTTCTTCTGGTTCCAGTCGCTCTGTCCATGGCGGAGCAGAATCAGGTCGTATGCCATAAGCGGTTGCTGATCCTCACATTGAGAAGGGTCTTAGGAAACTTCGGGGTCGACGTCGGTGAGGTACACCGCGGCGATGCAGGCAGCGGCTACCGGGAAGAGCATCCCGAAGGGCCCTGCCCCCAGCAGGCCGATAAGCGCCAAGAGGCAGGCGCCACCGGTCATGAGCATCCAGAAGCCCTTGGTGCGCTTAAACGCGATGTCGAAACGCTGGGCGTTCTTCGGCAGACACTTGATGAGCGCCACCACGGCCAGCACAAGGCAACCGATGGTGAAAGCCAGATGGAGGTAGAACTCCATAGTGACGGCCAGCTGCCAGATGGAAGGTAACTGCATACCTCGATGCTAGCCGATGCTCCGCTGATCCTCAGCGGCGGTTCGCAGCGCGTTGAGCAGGTCAGCGAAGAGATCTTCAATATGTTCGATACCGGTCGAGAGCCGAATCAGCCCGTCCGGGACGGACTCGGGTTCCCCGGGATGACGACGCCGCCGCTCGGCCAATGACTCCACGCCCCCGAGGCTGGTGGCCGGGGTCCACAAGGTCAGAGCGGCCAGAACATCATCAGCTACCTGCGCGGGAGTTCTTTCACCGTCGCCGTCGAGCTCAATGGTAAGGATCGCGCCGAATCCGCCGAGTTGCTGGGCTGCCCGCTCATGCTGCGGGTGACTGGGCAGACCCGGATAGTTCACTGCTTTGAGGTGCAAAGGCCGCTCGCCGGCAGCTGAGCTTCCGGTGAGCTCGTGCAGCCGGTGAGCCAGCTGCGCAGCGTTAGATTCTGCGGCGTCCAACCGCACGGCCAGGGTACGCACCCCGCGCAGCGCCAAATAGACCTCCATCGGGCCGGGGATGGCGCCGTGCAGAGTGCGGTGCAGGTGAAGCTTCTGGTGCAGCTGCGGGTTGCCGGTGATCGCCACACCCATGATGAGGTCAGAATGGCCGGAGATGAACTTGGTCACCGAGTGAACCACCACATCCGCGCCGTACTTCAGCGGGCGCTGCCGCAGCGGAGTGGCGAAGGTATTGTCCACTGCCGTGAGCACCCCGCGCTTCTTCGCCGCCGCCAGCAGCGCCGGCAGATCCGCGACCTCCAGCATGGGATTGGTGGGCGACTCCACCCAGAGCATGACGGGAGCATCCTGGGCCTGCGCCAAGGTGGAGATGTCCTGGATGGTGCTGATGACCTGGTCGGTATCAGCGATGTCCACCGGATGCAGGGTCAGCAGTCCTTGATCAGCCAGCTGCTGGGCTAGCGTGGTGAAACCCATATAGCTGTGCCGCGGCAGGATGAGATGACCTCCCGGCGGCAGCAGATGCAGCACAGCGGAGATCGCCGCCATTCCGGAGGAGAACAGCAGACCCGGAAGCACCGGCACAGGGTGGTCCTCAGCAGTGGTGATGAATCCCTGGGCCTGATAGGTCGAGCGGGTTCCAGCCTCCAGCTGCGCCAGCAGTTCCTCCAAGGGCTGCCAGGAGGGCATCCCCTCTCGGGCGTAGGCCCAGTGCTGGCCGCCGGGAGTCTCCTCCGCTGGCTGCGCGCCCGGGACATAGCTGTAGGTGGACGTGAAGTCTACCGGCTGATTCACCGGTGCGTGCCCATGATGGGACCCCCGCCCGGCGGAGACCACATAGGTGCGTTCATGCTGACTGCCCTGGGGGTGACTGCCCTGGGACTGACTGATATTCGAGGACTCCGTGCTCACAAGGTCACGGTATCCCAGTCCGGCCTCCTGCACCGGTGTGGCGGGCCCCGCAGTTCAGATACCGGACTTCATAAGTCGGTGATGTCAGGACCGGTCGATAGGCTTAAGCCGTGACTGATCAGAATCGTGGGCTCTTCATAGTGCTGGAAGGCGGCGACGGCGCGGGCAAGACCACTCAGCTTTCGCTGCTTGAACAGTGGCTAACCCAGCGCGGCGTGACAGTGGAGCGCACCCGGGAGCCCGGGGGCACACCCATCGGGGAGCGCATCCGAGCGCTGGTGCTCGAACATGGTCACGGCGAGGTGGATCCGCGCACCGAAGCGCTGCTGTTCGCAGCGTCCCGTGCCGCACATGTTCAGCAGCGGATCCTGCCGGCCCTGCGGCGTGGGGCGCTGGTGCTCTGCGACCGCTACGTGGATTCTTCGGTGGCCTATCAGGGCGTGGGCCGCGGGCTGGGCGCCGCTGCTATCGCAGAGCTCAATGACTGGGCCACGTCGGGCCTGACACCTGATCTTACGGTGGTCCTGGATATCGACCCCGCCGTCTCCCGAGCTCGCCAGGCACAGCGCGACGGCGGAGCAGCGGACCGCATGGAATCAGCTGATGACACTTTCCGCGCCAGTCTCCGCGCCGCATTCTTGGACCGAGCCGCTGCTGAGCCGCAGCGCTACCTGGTGGTTGATGCCGCCGCAGAACCTGCGCAGATCCACCAGCAGATCCAGGTCAGACTGCAGCCGATGCTGAAGAATTCAGCGGTGGCACCATGAGCGTCTTTGATGAGCTGGTGGGCCAGGCGCCGGTGGTGGAGCAGCTGGTAGCTGCTGCGTCCTCCGGTGCGCCCACCCACGCCTGGTTGTTTACTGGACCACCGGGCTCGGGCCGGTCCAATGCCGCGCGGGCCTTCGCTGCTGCGCTGAACTGCGAGGCAACTACGCCTGGTGCAACGCCGGGATGTGGTCAGTGCAAGTCCTGTCAGTTGATCGCAGCAGGCGGCCACCCCTCGGTGTCTATGGTCTCCACAGAGAATGTGACGTACCGGATTGAGGATGTCCGCGAACTGGTGACCACCGCACAGGACCGGCCGCAGGGTGCCCGCTGGCGAGTCATCGTCGTCGAGGATGCTGACCGCATGACCGAACGGGCCACGAATGTGCTGCTCAAAGCCATCGAGGAGCCTCCCCCGCAGACTATCTGGGTGCTGTGCGCGCCCAGCCCGGCTGATGTGCTGGTGACCATCCGTTCGCGCTGCCGGCAGGTGAGTCTGCGCATCCCACCCACCGATGAGGTGGCCCGGCTGCTCATTGAACGTGACGGGCTCAGCCCTGATCAGGCCGCATTTGCCGCGCGCATTTCGCAGAACCATATTGGGGTGGCGCGCCGGCTGGCGGCAGATCCCGAGGCGCGTCGTCGTCGTGAACAGGTGGTGTCTCTGCCGTTGCGGGTGCGCACGGCGTCCCAGGCGGTGCTGGCAGCCGCGGAGCTGGTTAAGACTGCACAGGACGACGCCGCTGCCGAATCAGAGGTTCGCCTGGCCAAGGACCAGGAGCAGCTGCGCCGCTCTTTGGGTCTTGAACCGGAGGAGAAGATTCCGGCCAAGTTGCGCAGCCAGTTCAAACGGCTCGAAGAGGAGAACACCCGCCGGGCTAAGCGCGCGGTGGCTGATGCGCTGGATCGCACGCTGATCGACTTAGCTGCGGTGTACCGGGATGTCCTGAGTCTGAAGCTTGGCGCCGGCGTAGAGCTGATCAATGAACAGCTGCGCCGGGAACTGACCGATTATGCCGGGCAGATCAGCGCTGAGCAGGCGCTGCAGTGCCTGGATGCGCTGAATGCCGCTCGGCTGCGGATCACACAGAATGTTCCGCCGGCACTGGCGATGGAGGCGCTGATGATGCAGGTGATACCCCGCCGGATTCGGGGATAGGGGAAAACACTGTGGAGAGGACCTCGCCTGTGACCAGCCGCCGTCGATCAGTCTTGACGTCATTGGCCGCCGTCGTGCTTGTGGTCAGTGCCTGCAGCAGCCCAGAGGGCGGACCCCCGCCAGGGCCTGAACCGGATGCAACCGGCGGAACTGGTGTCTCTGAGACCCAGGATCGGGCTGCTCCCCCGGCTGAACTGGAGGAGTTCTACCAGCAGCAGCTGAACTGGGAGGACTGCGAAACCGGGGTGGATGAGCACATGCGCTGTTCCAGCCTCGCGGTCCCCCTCGATTATGAGGATCCACAGGGGACACAGATTGAGCTCGCCCTGATCACCAGTTCCCTCGAGGATCGTCCCTACCTGCTGACCAATCCCGGAGGGCCGGGGCAATCGGGTGTTGACACCGTTGCCCACAACCTCAGCGCTACGGTGACACCTCAGGTGCTGGATGAATTCAACATCGTCGGTTTTGATCCCCGCGGCGTGCACCGTTCCACTCCGGTGGTGTGCATGGATGATGCGCAGATGGATGCCTATCGTCAGCAGGTCGGGGACACGGATCTCGACGACGACGCCGCCTACGCCGCGGCCTTCGCCGACGCTGAACGGATCGCTCAGCAATGCCACGAACACAGCGGTGAGCTGCTGGGTTATGTGGACACTTTCTCCGCAGCCAAGGACATGGACATTATGCGGGCGGTGCTTGACCAGGATGAGCTGCACTATGTGGGGTTCTCCTACGGCACCAAGCTCGGCCTGGCCTATGCGGAGTTGTTCCCGGAGTACGTCGGCCGGTTCGTGCTGGACTCGGTCATGGATGTCTCCTTGGATGCACACGAGCTTGCTGTGACCCAGACGGCGGGCTTTGAATCGGCTCTGGAGAGCTTCGCCGCCTGGTGTGCTGAGTCCGACCAGTGCCCGGTGGAAGGCGAGGCAGAGAATGTGGTGGCCGGTGTGCAGGAGGTTTTCGCCGATGTCCAGCAGAACCCCCGAACGATGCCCGATGGCCGTCTCCTGAATGCTTCTACATTAGTAAGCGGCTTCATCACCCCGCTCTACCACCCGCAGGGATGGGGTCCCCTGCGCGATGGCCTCACCGCCGCGGTAACGGAGGATGATTTTTACGCTTTCCAGTACTGGGCTGATCTGCAGGCTGGCCGCGGCCCAGATGGCAGTTATGAGTGGATCAACACCTGGGCGTTCCGGGCTGTGATGTGCCTGGACTATCCCACCGCGCAGACCCAGGAAGAGATTGAGGCTGAGCAGCAGGAACTCAATGAGCGCGCTCCGACTTTTGGCCCCTACATGGGTCACGACGGCGTGCTGTGCTCCCAGTGGCCCTACCCGCCAGTGAATGAGCCTTGGGAGCCTGAGCTGCCCGAGGTGGAGCAGGTCCTGTTGCTCTCCACCACCGGCGATCCTGCGACCCCGGTGGCCTGGGCCGAGGACATGCACCTAGAGATTCCGGCATCCTCGCTGTTGGTGTCCGATGCTGAGGGTCATATCGCCTATCGCCCGGGCAATAGCTGCGTCACTGACGTGGTGGATGAATACTTGATCTCCGGGGAGCTCTTCCAGGGACGCCAGGACTGCTAAGTCCAGACCGCAAGACGCCGCCCTGGTCACTCTCCGGGACCGTTCAGCGCGCAGTTGGCGCAGCCGCCTGCTCTGCGGGTAAAGTTGACTCGCGCGCCCGCGCGCCTCCATAGCTCAGCTGGTAGAGCATTCCACTCGTAATGGAAAGGTCACCGGTTCAAATCCGGTTGGAGGCTCTGAACTCTCTTTCTACTCTGCCGTAGGCTGGAACTGCCATGGATATCAGAGTCGCGGCCTATGCCATCATCACCGACGAAAACAACCGCCTATTACTGCCCCACTGGCAGACCGGACACTACGGCGGATGGACCCTGCCCGGTGGCGGCATCGATCCCGGTGAGGACCCCGCCGATGGAGTCATCCGGTAGATCTACGAGGAAACTGGCTACACCGCCGAACTCGAGCAGCTGCTGGGAATCGACAGTATGGTGATTCCTGCAGACCGCCGCATCCGTGAGGAGGAACAGGGCACTGCCCTGCAGGCGCTGCGGATTGTCTACCGCGCCCAGATCACCGGTGGGGAGCTGACAGTTGAGCAGGAGGGCTCAACGGACGACGTCGGCTGGTTCACTCCCGAGGAGGTCGAGCAGCTTGAGCGCGTCACTTTAGTGGATATCGGCCGCAGAATGGCCGGGCTCATCTAGAGGGCAGCTTCAGCCTGATCCAGACAGGCGTGGACCTGTTCGGCCCGCCGCTGGACGGCCTGAACATCCCCGTGCTGCAGCCTGACCATCGCCGCAGCTTCAGCTGTAGTGGCCACATGATTGGCTGCCCGCGAAAGTGCGGAATGCAGGGCATTGGCTCCGCCCGGAACGTGCATACCATCAGCGGGGAAGTGCTGGTGGGCGCGTTGGCACAGTTCAAAAACAGTGTTCAGCCGCTCTGCCAAACTATCGCCGATAGGCACCAGCTGGTTATAGACGGCATCATCCTCGATTCCTTCCAGAATCTGGTGATACCGATCCAGGCCGCGCACATAGCGATCATGAGCCTGCCTCCAGAGCCCGGTGCCGAGCTCCTTCTCCAGACGCCTTGCGCGACGTCGGCGCGTGAAGATCTTCATGACCTGCCTATGCATTGGGCCCAATGGCGGAGGGCGTGGGATTCGAACCCACGGTACGGGGTTGCCGCACACTGGTTTTCAAGACCAGCTCCTTCGGCCGCTCGGACAGCCCTCCTTGGACTGCGAAAAGTCCAGAAAGACACTATACGCGACTCGAGGACTTAGTGCTCGCGCTGTACCCTGCGTGCCGCTGCAAGAAGCCATCACCACAGCTTCCCCGGCGTACAGGAGTTCTAAGGGTCAGCTCTGGTTTTTGAAGACCACCAGGAATCGATGAGCTTCCTCATGGGTCAGTGGTGAGTTGGCCGCCAACAGGCTTGCGGCCTGGTCTACCTCGTCGTCGCGCAGCAGGGCATAGAGCTGATCATGCACCCAGGGCTGTAAGTCCTCATGGGAGAGCGTGATCTTCTCCTCACCGCGCTGAACCTCAAGATGGAAACCAGCCTGGTCCTCACCTGCCACATCCCAGTCCTCCGGGATGGTCAGTTCTTTATCCGGGTCGAAGCCGGACTTCTCCAGCAGTTCACGGGACCGGGCGTCGACGTCGTCGTCGTTCTTCTCCTCGTCCCACACACTGGGCTGCTCACCGCCGGGGATATCCGGCACGTTATTGCTGTTCTCTCCGAGGATTTCACCGGTATTGGGATCTGCCTCTGCAATGGGACCCTCTTCATTGAGGTCATCTCGCAGATCATCAATGGCATCTTCCAGGGACTCGTCCTTGATGTCGTCCTCGGAGTTGAGGTTGAAGTCCTCTTCGAATCGGATGGCCGACGGCGCACTCTGCGGATACCTGTGCAGCGCCTGCACCGCGACGATGGAGTCCTTGATCGAAGCGCCTGTGGCTTCCTTGAATAGGCCCAGGGCGCGGCGAGCATCCTCCACGCCAATGGCTTGGTAAATGGCCTTGTGCTGCTCGTCATTGAGAGCAAGCGCTGCTTCACGTGCCCGCTGCGGAGTGATCTCTTCCTGCAGCCGCTGGTTCATTCGCTGCGCCTGTCGCTGCATGAACATCCGCACACCCAGGAACAGCAGTACGCCTACCGCAAGCACCACCACGATTTCCATGGGCGTAGTCTACGCAACTGAGCTGAATACGAGGCATGCTGGATAGGATGTGCCCCGTGACTACTGATCTTTCTGCCTCTTTCAAGGCCTATGACGTCCGCGGACTCGTAGGCGAGACCATCACCGCCGAATCGGTCCGCGCTGTAGGTGCGGCTTTCGTTGACGTCCTGGGACTGGCCGGCCAACGCGTGCTGGTGGGCGGAGATATGCGCCCCTCGTCCCCGGAATTCGCTGCCGCATTCACTGAAGGTGCGGTGGCGCGCGGGGCGCAGGTCACACAGCTGGGCCTGATCTCCACCGATATGCTCTACTTCGCCTCGGGCCAGCTGCAGGCACCCGGGGTGGTTTTCACCGCCAGCCACAACCCGGCTGAGTACAACGGCATGAAAATGGCTAAAGCCGGCGCTGTCCCGCTGAGCGCGGACACTGGGCTGGAGGAAATCCGCGACGCGGCCCAGGCCTACCTCGAGGCCGGCCACATCCCTGCAGTAGAAACCACCGGCAGCACCGATACTTCCGAGCTCCTTGCGGATTACTCCGAATATCTGCGTTCGCTAGTGGACCTCTCCGGCATTCGGCCGCTGAAGGTGGTGGTGGATGCCGCCAACGGTATGGCTGGCATGACCACTCCTGCGGTGCTGGGCGATGCTGTGCTTCAGGCGCTGCCGCTGGAGATCATCCCGCTGTACTTTGAACTCGACGGAACCTTCCCCAATCACCCTGCTAACCCGCTGGAGAGCGAGAATCTGCGCGACCTGCAGAAGGCCGTAGTGGAGCACGGGGCTGATATTGGGCTGGCCTTCGACGGCGACGCCGACCGCTGCTTCGTCATCGATGAGCGTGGTGAGCCGGTTTCGCCTTCTGCGGTGACCGCGCTTGTGGCCCGACGCGAGATTGCCCGTGCTAAGGCGGCTGGCGAGGACACTCCGGTCATCATCCATAATCTGATCACCTCCCGGGCGGTCCCGGAACTGGTGGAGCGCGAGGGCGGCCGCGCCGTGGAGACCCGCGTGGGGCACTCCTTCATCAAGGCTGTGATGGCTCAGGAGCAGGCCGTCTTCGGCGGTGAGCACTCGGCGCACTACTACTTCCGCGACTTCTTCAACGCCGATACCGGCATGCTTGCCGCGATGCATGTGCTTGCAGCACTGGGTGAGCAGCAGTTGGGGCTTCATGAACTGGCTGCCGAGTACAACCCCTACTTCGCCTCCGGGGAGATCAACTCCAAGGTGGAGGACAAGGACGCTGCAGTGGCTCGAGTGCTGGAAGCCTTCGCAGATCGCGACGTCGCCATCGGACGCATGGACGGACTCACCGTCAGCGCCGCCGATGGCAGCTGGTGGTTCAACCTGCGGCCCTCAAATACCGAACCCTTCCTGCGGTTCAACGGTGAGGCCCACACTCAGGAGCAGATGGCCGCCATGCGCGATGAGGTCCTGGCCCTGGTCCGCCAAGGCTGACCAGCAGCACTAGAGAATCATGAACAGCCACGCTGACCCCGGTTCCGGAACTGCGGCCCAGAGCCGGCCGCACTCTGGGGCCGGGTTCTCGCGTGAGGATTTCATTCAGCGCTTCGCCAGTTATTGGGCCTCTCAGGGAGGTTCTCTGGCCGAGGGGCAGATCGCTGCGTTTCTGCTGCTGGATGAGAACGACGGCGCCACCGCGGCACAGATTGCTCAGTCCCTGGGGCTCAGCCGCGGGGCGGTCTCACAGCACACTCGAGCGTTAGTTCACGCTGGCTTCGTCCGCAGATACCGCAAGCCAGGCCAGCGTGCTGACTACCACGTGATGGACGCTGATGTGTGGGGCGGTTTCCTGCAGCAGCACCAGAAGTACCTCGAATCCCAGCATATGCTGGCAGCGCAGGCGCTGCAGACGGTCTCCCCCGGCACTGCCGCGCACCAGCGTCTGCAGCATATGCGGGACTATATGGGCTGGCTCAGCTATGACGTGCAGCTGCCGCGGCGTTGGCAGGAATTCAAGAGCCAGCGCCAGATGGACTAGCTCAGCGGACTAGCTCAGCGCGACCGGCCTTCCCCCTCGCCAGAGCCTGAGCAGTAGGAATCCGAGATAGAGGCCGCCGAGTCCGGTGGTCACAATGCCCACCGGCAGTCCGGCAAGCACCGGGACCTGCTGTGCCGCGAGATCTGCTGCCACGAGCAATAATGCACCGACTGCGGCGGAGGCGGCCAATTGCGGACCGGATGCACCTACTAGGCGACGAGCGATATGTGGTGCTGTCAGTGCGACAAAAGCCACCGGACCAGCCACTGAGACGGCAGCCGCGGCAAGCAGCACCGCCAGAATAATTGCCCAGGTCCTCGTGGGAACCGCTGGCACACCCAGCCCCTGGGCGGCGTCGTCGCCTAAGTCCATGAGCCGCAGCCGTCTGCTCAGCAGCACTGCCCAAGGAAGCAGCGCCACTAAGCACAGGGCGATGATGAGCCCATGATGCATGCTCCGGGCGTTGAGCGAGCCCACCACGTAGGCAGCCAGGCCCTGCGCCGAGTCGCGAAGCGCCACGGCCACGACATATTGGGTCACCGCTGTCGCCATCGCGAAGACCCCGATGCCGGTCAGGATCACTCGCCCGGGCGAGGCGAAACCGCTGCCTGTTGACCACCACACCAGACTTACCGCCACGGCAGCACCGGCAAGGGCTCCCACTGGAGCTGAGACGGCTCCCGGGAACCAGAGCGTGGCAATCGCTACGCCAGCACCGGCCCCTGCCCCGAGCCCGATGACATCCGGGCTGCCCAGAGGATTGCGGGTCACGCTTTGAAAGAGCGCCCCGGAGAGGCCGAAGGCGATTCCTGCGCCCACCGCGGTGAGCAGCCGGGGGCCGCGCAGCCGTTCCAGAACAAAAGCTGTGCGGGTATCAGCCTCACCGCTGAGGGCATCGAGCAGGTCCGCCGGTTTCACCCCGGCACTCCCCCAGGCCAGGGTCACCAACGCCAAGGTCACGGTGAGGACAGTGACAACAACGAGCGTGATCATCCACCGCGGTCGAGGTCGGGGCCCGAGCCTCTGCTGGGCTGCCACGGGCAGCACCGCGCTCATCCGGTGATCCTTCCGCGTCGCACGGCCAGCAGCAGGAACGGGGCACCGATGAAGGCGGTGACCACGCCGACCATCAGCTCCTGCGGTCTGGCCACTACCCGCGCGGCCACATCGGCCCCGAGCAGCAGCACAGCCCCTAAGAGGACCGTCTGCAGGATGAGCCACCGGTAATCGGTACCGGCCAGAGCGCGGGCCAGATGCGGAACCACCAGCCCCACAAACGCTATCGGGCCCACCGCTGCAGTGGCGGTAGCTGCAAGTACCGCCGCAGCCGCCAGCGCTATAGTGCGCACCAGCACCACCTTGACCCCCAGCGAATGAGCGAGGTCATCGCCCAGGCTGATCTGGTTCAAGGCTGGGGCTATTGACCACGCACAGGCCAACCCTGCTGTGATGAACGGCGCTGCAGTGAACAGTGTCTCGAAGTGAGCACCAGCTAGAGAGCCCACCACCCAATGCCGGTAGGAGTCGAAGACTTCGGGGCGGGAGAGCACCATGGCCTGCACATAGGCACCCAGGACAGCGGAGACCACTGCACCGGCCAACACCCAGGAGACTGCCGAACTGCTGCGTGCGCGTCCTCCCAGTAGGTACACCGCCGCTACGGCCAGCAATGCCCCTGGCATGGCCAGCCCGATGGCGCCCAGCCCCAGGCTGAGCCCGGAGAAGGCGGCGACAGTGACCACTGAGGCCGAGGCGCCCATGGTGACACCCAGCAGGCCCGGTTCAGCCAGCGGGTTACGCATCACCGCTTGTATCAGCAAACCCGAGACTCCCAAGCCAGCACCGACGACGACGCCGAGCAGGGTCCGCGGAATTCGGGCGGCCACCACCTGCTCCACGTGGGGTTGGGCGGTTCCAATGGCGGCATCCCACACCTCGGGCAAGGGAATCGGACGGGTCCCCAACGCCACGCTGGCAATCATCGCTGCCAGCAGCAGGACGGCAGCGCTTATGGCGAACCAGAGCTGTCGCTGGAATCCGGCCCGCCTCGCCCGAGCCGCATATAGCGATTCAGGGGGCGATTCAGCCTTCAGTGCGGTCACTGCCGATGGAGTCGATCGCCTCATTGATCAGCGGGATATAACGTTCGGTGACCCAGGGTACGGTCAGCGGGTTGATCATGGACGAAGCGGTGACGAAGGAGTTGTCCTCGGAGATCACCACAGCATCGTCGGCGATGGCGGGGATCGCCCCGTAGAGTTCTTGGGACTCGATCTCCTCACGATTCTGCTCATCGGAGTACCAGGTGAAGATGAGATCGGAGTCGCTGAGCATATCGGCGTTTTCCAGCCCGATCATCGCTGAATCAGTCCCTGGCACTTCGTATTCGCCCATGTCTTCGACGGCCGGATCGACAGTGAGGCCCAGATTGCTCACCATCGCCACGCGCTGCTCTCCAGGGAAGAACACCCCAAGGGTGCCCGGCCCGTCGTTGTAGATATACGAGAAGGTCAGGTCTTCCCAGTCTTCCTGAGCAGCCTCTGAGAACTCAGACTCGATCTCGGCGATGAGGTCATCTGCAGCTTCCGGCTGCCACAGGGCCTGGGAGACTGTCTCGATCTGCTCCTCCCACGTGATGGTCCAGGGTTCTTCGGCATAGGCCACAGTGGGGGCGATATCGGAGAGGATGTCGTACTGCTCTTGGGTCAATCCCGACCAGGGGGCAAGGATCACATCCGCGTCCAGTTCCAGGATCGCCTCGATGTCCAGTTCGCTACCTCCGGGAATCAGCTTCGGCAGCTCCGCCCCCGCAGCGGTGACCGCCTCATGGACCCACGGAAGATATCCGGTGTCGTCGGCTCCCCAGGGGTATTCCTCCACACCTACCGGAACTACACCCAGCGCTATGGCAGTTTCTGCTGACCCCTGCCCCAGGGTGATGACGCGCTCAGGCTGTTCCTCGATGACCGCTTCGCCCAGGGCATGTTCGATGACCACTGGCTCACCAGAACCACTCGAGGTCTGCTGGGACCCAGCGGCTTCGGAGTCAGTCGAGCAGGCACTAAGGGTCACCAGGCTGGCGGCCATCGTCACTGCCAGAAGGGAACTAGTGCGGGAAGAGCCAGCAGAGAACGAGGGCATGAGAACCTCCTAGAAGAACTGCGCGAATTAGGACACATCACGCATAGCTAATGGGGCGACAATACCCTAAGTTTCATTTCCTGTGAAAGTTCGCGGCAGATGCTGCCTACCCGAAGAAATAACAAAGGGCCGGTCGCCTGCTGGGATTCAGCAGAGGACCGGCCCTTATATGAGACCTAGGCCGCTAGGCGCTGGCGCAGCTCCTCAAGCTCGGCGGTGATGGACGCCGGCAGAGACTCTCCGAAACGAGCAAACCATTCCTCGATGCCTGCCAGTTCTGCAGCCCACTCCTCGCGGTCCACCTTCAGGGCGTCCTCGATGTCCTCGGCCGCAACCTCCAGGCCGCTCAAGTCCAGGGCATCCGGGGTGGGAGTCAACCCGATCGGAGTCTCCACTGCCTCGCCTTCACCCTCCAGTCGCTCCACAATCCACTTCAGGACGCGAGTGTTCTCCGCGAAACCGGGCCAGGCAAAGCCACCGTCGCGGTTGCGCCGGAACCAGTTGACCAGGAAAATCTTGGGCAGCTTGGCGGGATCTGCCTGGGAGGACACTTTGACCCAGTGGTTGAGGTAGTCACCGGCGTCGTAGCCGATAAACGGCAGCATCGCCATCGGATCACGGCGCACGGTTCCCACCGCGCCCTCGGCGGCTGCGGTGGTCTCCGAGGAGAGCGTGGCACCGAAGAAGATGCCATGGTTCCAGTCGCGAGCCTCAGTCACCAGGGGCACAGTGGTCTTACGCCGGCCGCCGAAGAGGATCGCGTCCAGCTTCACGCCATTGGGCTCGAAGTACTCATCGGCCAGCATGTCCGTCTGATCGATAGGAGTGCAGAACCGAGCGTTGGGATGAGCTGCCGGTGAGTCAGACTCCGGCGTCCAGTCATTGCCGCGCCAGTCGATCAGGTGACTGGGTGCTTCCTCGGTCATCCCTTCCCACCACACACCGCCGTCGTCGGTCAGTGCACAGTTGGTGAAGATCGAATTACCCTTGGCGATGGCGCGCATGGCGTTGGCGTTGGTGTGCCAGCCAGTTCCCGGTGCCACTCCGAAGTAGCCGGCCTCCGGGTTGACCACCCGAAACTCGCCGTCGGCGCCGGGGCGGATCCAGGTGATGTCATCACCCAGGGTTTCCGCCTTCCACCCCTGAAGGGTGGGATCGATCAGGGCCAGGTTGGTCTTACCGCAGGCTGAGGGGAATGCTGCGGAGACGTGGTAGCTCTTGCCCTGGGGGCTGGTGAGCTTGAGGATGAGCATATGCTCGGCCAGCCAGCCTTCATCCCGGGCCATCACCGAGGCGATGCGCAGCGCATAGCACTTCTTTCCCAGCAGCGCGTTGCCTCCGTAGCCGGAGCCGTAGGACCAGATTTCCCGCTCTGAAGGGAAGTGGACGATGTACTTCTCCTCATTGCAGGGCCAGGGCACATCCTGCTCTCCGGGCTCCAGCGGTGCACCCACGGAGTGCACTGCGGGTACGAAGAAGGCGTCGAGCTCTTCGATCTTGCGCAGGACGTCTGTGCCGATACGCGCCATGATGCGCATGCTGGCCACCACATAGGCCGAGTCGGTGATCTCGACACCGAACTTCGGGTCATCAGCCTCAAGGTGCCCCATGACGAAGGGGATCACGTACATCGTGCGTCCGCTCATCGCGCCGTCGAAGACACCCTTGAGGGTCTGCCGCATTTCTGTTGGGTCCACCCAGTTATTGGTGAAGCCAGCATCGCGCTCACGCTCGGAGCAGATGAACGTTCGGGACTCCACTCGGGCGACGTCGGCGGGATCCGAAAACGCCGCGAAGGAGTTCGGGAAATCTGGGCTGGTCAGACGGGTAAGAGTTCCCGCTTCCACTAGCTCATCGGTGAGCTTGGTGTATTCGGCCTCGGAGCCATCCACCCAGTGGATATTCTCCGGCCGAGTCAGCTGGGCGATCTGGGCGACGAAATCGATAAGTGGCTGGTGCGTGGTTGGAGCATCTGCAGCGATGTTCTGGGCCAGCTTGTCAGCACCGGGCGCCGTTGCAACGGTGGTCACTGTTTTTCCCTCCATTGGGTACAGGTTCTGATTGCTGCCTCTCCCGATGTGCCGACATATCGAAGGGTTTCGGCACCGGCTGGAGTCGAAGTACGGACCGCACTGTTCGCACTTACCCCTTCTCTATTTCGCTGTGCACAGCAGGAGAAGCAGTTGTTCCAACTGTAACGGCAGAAGATCACACTCCTGCGAATGCGAGCAGAAATGTGGCTGGATTCACACGATGGCAGCCGACAGGGTGAGCCCAGAAATCGCCACAGTCCCGCGACGCTGAGCGGGCTAGAGCCCTCCAAACCAACGATTTGGCAGACGAGAGAAAACCCGTGTATAGTCTTCTAGGTCCGGGGCGCGGAAACGCGAACCACACAGGACATGCGCCTATAGCTCAGCTGGATAGAGCGTCGGTCTACGGAACCGAAGGTCAGGGGTTCGAATCCCTTTGGGCGCACCACTAGAGAAAGCCTCGCAACTCCCATGACATGGGGCGCGAGGCTTTCTTGCTATTTCCTCACTTTGCCTGGCAGATACGGGCGGCCTGCAGCAGCTCAGCTGCGGAACTGTGTCAACACAGCGTCCCGGCCGTCGAGCTCTGCCCAGGGCTTGTGCACCTCAAGAATAGCCATCCCGGCCGTAGGCCAGTGCTGGGCCATATCCAGCACGGCGCGCTCATCGGATTCAACGCTGGCCAGCTCCATGGTCAGCTCCTGCACCCCCGGCATATGCGCGATGATCAAGAGCGTCTCCACTGTTTCCGGAGTCTCGTTGATCACCGAGAGCATGCGGCGCGGCGCCGCCAGGTACAGCCGAGAGTCCAGGTAGGCGGTGGCGGCCTTCTCCCCCAGCTCATGCCCGATCCAGATGCAGGTCTGCCGGGTGCGCATCGCATCGGAGACCACCGTGGACTCAGGCCAGTGTCCGCTATCGAGCAGCAAGCGCCCCATCTGACGCGCCTGAGCCTGGCCACGCTGGGTCAGAGTCCGGGAATGGTCATCCCCGGTGAAACTGTGCCCGGCTTCTGCATGACGGAGGATGAGCAGTCGTTTAGGCGCCACGAATCTGTTGCCTGGATCAGATGGAGTATTCCGGGGCGGCCCACACGGTGACCTCGGGATGCTCGTAGAACCGGTATCCCTGACCGCGTACGGTGCGCACAGTGTTCGCTAACCGCCCCAGCTTGGACCGCAGCCGCCGGATATGCACGTCAATCGTGCGCTCATTGGGCATCTGCGCCTGATCCACATTGCGCCACAGTGTCTTCAGCAGTTCAGTGCGACCCACGGTGCGTGAAGCATTGTCCACTAAGTAGTTGAGCAGCTCGAACTCTTTATAGGTGAGGTTGAGGTTCTCGCCGTCGAGTTTGACCTCTCGTCGCGCCAAATCGATGAGCACCCCAGAGCTCGACGGCGCCGGAGAACTGTGCACCGGCGATTCAGATACGCGGTGGGTCACTGTGGGATCACCCAGCGCCTGGCGCACCACCTCGAGGTCAGAACCCTCGGCTGCGGCCGAGGCCATCGCCATTGCAATATGAACCTGGGACTCTGGAGCAATGTGCTCCACATAGTCACGCAGCTCAGTGGCGATCTTGTGCAGCGAGGTGCCCGCGGCACTGGCAGTGTCTTCATCCAGTCCCACATAGATGACGAACCCACGGGCCACCACATCAGGGGGCACTACCTGGGTGCCGCCGGAGGGCGCAATCACCGGCACCGGAGCGGTGCGCGGATAGCCGGCGGCAGCCCCTGTCCCGTTTCGCATGCGCCGCGCGATCTCGGCTCGACGGGCTGCGTTTCTCACGGAGACGTGGACGTAGCCTGGATTATGGGCCGGATTAAGCGGTGCGGACATCGGGATCGTTACTCTTCCTGGCTTGCGGCCGGACGATTGGCCCTCTCATCGTCCCCGTAATATTTCAGAAACGCAAGTAATAAAACCCGAAAAATTCCACTATTTGAGACCTGGACCCCCAATAGTGACGCAACACACGTTTATTCGGCGAGACCGTAGAGTCGGTCGCCTGCATCGCCGAGTCCCGGGACGATGTAGGACTTCTCGTTGAGCTTCTCGTCGATGGCTGCCAAGTAGAGCTCGATGTCCAGATCGCCCACTTCGCCGCGCAGCCTCTCGATACCTTCCGGTGCAGCCAGCAGACAGATGCAGGTCACCTTCGCTGCGCCCGCCTTCTTCAGGAACCGAACGGCTTCGGCGAGGGTTCCGCCGGTGGCCAGCATCGGGTCCAGAACAAAGACATGGCGTCCAGTGAGGTCATCTGGGAGCCGTTCAGCGTAGGTGACGATGTCCAGGGTTTCCTCATTGCGCGCCATGCCTAGGAATCCGACTTCCGCGGTGGGAATCATGGCGGTCATGCCATCGAGCATCCCCAGTCCGGCACGGAGAATCGGCACCACAAGAGGCTTGGGGCCGGCCAGCCGAGTCCCGGTCATCTGAGCCACCGGGGTCTGGATCTCCACCGGCTCGGTGGCGATGGAGCCGCTGGCCTCGTACGAGAGCAGGGTCACCAGTTCTTTGGTCAGCTCACGGAAGACGTTAGATGTGGTCTCGACCCGCCGCAGGTGGGTGAGTTTGTGGGCAATAAGCGGGTGTTCGACAACCTGTACGCGCATGGACTCAAGGTATCAGCACGATCCGCCCCCACGTAGGCTGTAGGCGTGTCATTTTCCCCACGTGATCCGCAGATTCAGCGCAATCTGATGGAACAGTGTCTGCAGTTGGCCGCGCGAGCTCCGCTTTCCGGAGACGTGCCGGTGGGCGCCGTCGTCCTCTCCCCCACCGGAGAGGTTCTGGGCGAAGGCTTCAACACCCGGGAGCGCGACGACGACCCAGCAGGTCATGCAGAGATGAACGCCCTGGGCGCCGCGGCGGCACAGCTGGGCAGCTGGCGTTTGGATGGCTGCGTGTTGGCGGTGACCCTGGAGCCGTGCCCGATGTGCGCTGGGGCGATCAGCCAGACCCGCATCGGTCAACTGATCTTCGGCGCCTGGGATGAGAAGGCTGGTGCTGCTGGCAGTGTGTTTGACGTGCTGCGCGAGCCGCGCCTGAACCACTGGGTGGAAGTGCATGCTGGAGTGCGCGCGGAGGAATGCGCCGCTGTGCTGCGAGAATTCTTCGAGCAGTTCCGCGGGTCATGATGACGCGCTTTGAGCCCAGCGCTGTCTCTCCCGTATAGTGGTCAGGCCTGGTGACGTGTCCGAGCGGCCGAAGGTGCAGCACTCGAAATGCTGTGTACGGTAACCCCGTACCGTGGGTTCAAATCCCACCGTCACCGCCAGAGCACTAAGGGGCGCCCCGCATGATTGCGGTGGCGCCCCTTAGTTTTTGCTCGTGCTACCTGGCTGCGGACCGGCTCAGCCCTCCTCAGCAGGGACGTAGTCGCTCTCTCCCATCAGGCGCAGCGCCACCCGCAGTTTCTCAGCGGCTTCTTCCATCTGCTCCTGATCCGGGTTGTCCATGGTCTTCGCGAAATCGAAGTCGGCCATGGAGTTCGAGGGCCAGACGTGAATATGCATATGCGGCACCTCATAGCCGGCGATCGCCACTCCAGCACGCTGGGAGCCGAAAGCCTCCACCTGGGCTTTGCCGATGCGCTGGGCCACATGGCTCATATGCGCCAGCAGCTCGCCGTCGGCGTCGGTCCACTTATCCACCTCGGTGCGTGGAACTACCAGCGTGTGTCCGTAGGCCAGCGGGGCAATCGAGAGGAATGCCACACAGGTCTCGTCCTGCCAGATGAATCGGCCCGGGAGTTCGCCGTTGATGATCTTGGTGAAGACGGTGCTCATGGCCACCACTCTAACCCCTGAAATCCCGCGGTGTTAGGCTTGAGCAAGCATGAATGAGACCCCTTCCGCCCCCGTTATCCGCGGCCGCTCCACACGACAGAAGCGCGCTGTGTGGTCTGCGCTGAATTCACTGGACGACTTCGTCTCGGCGCAGGACCTGCATCGGCTGCTTTCTGACCGCGGCGAGAAAGTCTCTTTGGCCACGGTGTACCGCGTGCTGCAGGCTCACCAGGAGGACGGCCTGGTGGATGTGCTGCGTCCCGACGACGGTGAAGCGATCTTCCGGCTCTGTGCCCGCGAGGAGCACCACCATCACTTGGTGTGCCGCTCTTGCGGCCTGACGGTGGAGTTCGAGGCCCCGGACATCGAGTCCTGGGCGGGCGAGCTGGCTTCCAAGAACGGCTTTACCGAGGTACGCCACACTCTCGAGATCTTCGGGCTCTGCGCTTCCTGCTCGGCCGCGGCAGACTAACTCCTGCCCTCCCCCGGGCCGCTCTAGGAGACAGTCATCACCTGGGCTGCTTCAGCACGACGACGGCGCCTACGCCCGCGCCCGATCAGCAAGCAGATCAGGTAGATCAGGAAGCTGATAGTGGTGATGTAGGGACTGATTGGCACAGTGCCGGTAATGGCCAACATGATCCCGCCCACCGCAGCAATCAGCGCGAAGGACATAGACAGCAGCACCACGCTCAGCGGGCTGACGCTGACTTTCAGCGCGGCCGCTGAGGGGACCACCAGCAGCGAGAGCACCAGCAGCGCACCCACCACCTGCACGGACATGGCCACGGCCACACCCAGCAGGATCATGAACACGATAGCGAGCGTCCCGACGCGCACACCACGGGCCGCCGCTAGCTGGGGATCCACTGAAGCGAACATCAGCGGGCGCCAGATCAGCACCAGCACGATGGTGATCAGCACGGCACCGGTGACCAGGGTGCGGGTCTGCATGTCATCAACGCCCACGATCTGACCGGTCAGCAGGCCGAATCGGTTGGCGCTGCGCCCCTGATAGAGCGAGAGAAACAGGATGCCCAGGCCCAGGCCGAAGGGCATGAGCACGGCGGTCACCCCGCCGACATCCTTATCCTTCAGTGAGAGCACGCCGATCAGCAGTGCGGCTGCCACCGCTCCCAGCGCCGAGCCAGCCACCACGTCCACACCGGCCAGCAGCGCCAGGGCCGCTCCGGCGAAGGAGATTTCGGCGATGCCGTGGACCACCAGTGCGGTGCGGCGCAGCATGATGAACACGCCGATGACACCGCCCATCAGCCCAAGCACCGCGGCGGTGATGACGGAGTTGCGCACCAGAGAGAACAGCTCCCAGTAGCCGTCAAGGGTGAAGGAGTCGGTGATCTGCTGGATGAGTCCAAGCTCAGTCATGATCGTGATACCCCTCCAGGTGGTGGGACATGACAACAAGTTTGCCCTGGTGCTCGATGACATCCACCGGGGCCTGGTACAGCTCCGAGAGCACCTCTGAGCGCATCACGTCATGGACCGAGCCGATCCGGTACTGACCGCGGGCGAAGTAGAGCACCCGGTCGACGTGTTCGATCACCGGATTTATTTCGTGAGTGACGAAGACGACGGCAGAGCCCCGCTCCACTGCTTGCCTGCGGATGAGCTCGGTGACTGCCTGCTGGTGGTGCAGGTCCAGGGAATGCAGCGGCTCATCGCAGAGCAGCAGCGCGGGATTCGAAGCCAGGGCCTGAGCGGCACGCAGGCGCTGCTGCTCACCGCCGGAGAGCAGCCCCACCGGCATCTCGGCGTAATCTGCAGCACCGACTTCCTCCAGCAGCTCATCAACCCGGGTGCGCAGTGCGCGCGGTTTCAGCCGCAGTCCGAATCGGTGTCCGTCCAGGCCCAGCGCCACAAGGTCCCGTGCGCGCAGCGGGGTCTCCTCCGGCAGTGTCTGCTGCTGGGGGATGTAGCCGACGGCGGCGGATCCGCGGCGCACTGGGTGTCCGGCGATCTCCACCGAGCCGCTGGTGAGCTTCTGCAGCCCCAGCAGCACCTTCAGCAGTGTGGATTTTCCGGCCCCGTTGGGACCCAGCACCGCCAGGAACTCTCCGGGCTGGAGGTCCAGGTCCAGGTCCTGCCACAGGGTACGACCGTCAAATCCCACCGCGGCTTGCTTCAGGGAGGCAGCGGGAGCGCCGGTACTGCGGGCGGGCTCAGCCACGCAGGTCCTCCACCAGGGCTTCGACTGTCGAGATGTTCTCGCTCATCCATTCAGTGTAGGAGTCGAAGCCATCGGGGAAGGTCTCGCTGAACTCCAGTACCGAGACTCCGGAGTCTTCGGCTGCCTGCCGAATCCGGGCGGACTGGTTGGTCTCGGTCTGCGGGTTGTAAGCCAGAAGATCGATCTCGTCTCCGGTGGCAACGTTCAATGCCTGCTGGTACAGCCGGGGGGAGACATCATCGCCGTGTTCCACCGCGGAGAGGAACTGCAGTTCGGTGAGGTCCTCGAATCCGGCGTCCTGAAGCAGGAAACCAGATACAGCCTCGGTGGCCAGATAGCTCATGCCCTCAGCCTCGATCGCGCGGTTCCGCTCGTCCAACTCATCGATCTCTCCGGCAAGTGCCTGGGCGTTCTCGGTGTAGAGCTCGGCATTCTCTGGAACCAGCTCCCCCATGTACTCGCCAAAATCGGTGACGAAGGCGCTCATGTACTCCAGGTCATACCAGATGTGCTCGTTCTCGTAGCTGCCGTCCCATTCGTGGGAATGGTGGTTTTCTCCGTCGATGAGCTGGTAGACACTGTCATCAGCGTCAGCAGCCGAAGCGAGCAGCGTAATGAAGGAGTCGTAGCCGCCGCCATTGGCGATGATCACATCGGCCTGGTTCACCACCAGCCGGTCCTGCGGAGTCGCCTCGTAGGAGTGGGGATCCACCGCAGGGTTATCCACCAGTGCCTGGACTTCAGCCGTATCGCCGACCACTTCAGTGGCAAGGTCTGCGTAGACGTCAATAGAGGTCACGATCAGCAGGTCGGTCTCCACGCCGTCCTGAGGCTCAGATGCGGGCGCATCCTCTGCACCGCAGGAAGCAGCCAGCAGTACGACGACGCCGCCCAGGCCCAGTGAACGCAGGGCACGTGAAGGGGCAGAGGTGTTTTTTCGCATGCATGCCAGCGTACTGCTATTGCAAACAGTTCTCAAAATCAGCGTTGCTTAGCTCTACACTTCTGCCACTGTGTGCCGACGCCGGGAGTCACGAGCCTGCGTGGCGTCATGAATCTCCCCCACCAGCACCTCCAGCACGTCCTCGAGGAAGAGGATGCCGCGGGTCACCCCGTCCGCATCGAGCACTCGGGCCAGATGGGACCCGGTCTGCTGCATCCGCTCCAGACAATCATCAAGGGCATCACCGGGACCCATATTCCCCAGCGAACGCACCACTGTGACCGGAATGGGTTCCCGGGCAGCACGCTCCGGAAGGGCCATGACGTCCTTCAGGTGGATATAGCCGGTGTGGGCGCCGTCGTTCTCCGCCACAATGAAACGGGAGAAGCCAGTTTTGCCCACCGCCTTCTCCACCTGCGCCGGAGTGACACCGGAGGGGACGGTCACCAGCTCGTCCACCGGCACCATGATCTCCTCAGCGGTGTGCTCACTGAACTCCAAAGCTCCGGTGATGATCCCGGCGTCATCGCGCACAGTGCCGCCACGTTTGGACTCGGCCACGATCGATTCCATCTCCTCCAGGGTGAAGGTGGAGATCACCTCATCGCGCGGGGTGACGCCGAAGGCGCGCAGCACGAGGTTGGCGGACATATTCAGGACCCAGATCAGCGGCATCAGTATGCGGTAGAGGAACACCATGGGCGGAGCTAGCAGCAGCACAGCTTTGTCAGCCACAGAGACCGCGAAGTTCTTCGGCACCATCTCGCCGATGGTCACATGCAAGAAGCTCACAAAGGCCAGGGCGATGATGAATGCAATCACCGAAGCCGCAGCGTAGCTCAGGCCCAGTGCCGTGAGCGGGGTGGTGAGCAGATGGTGAATCGCCGGCTCGGAGACTAACAAGATCAGCAGCGAACAAACGGTGATGCCCAGCTGAGCGATAGCCAGCATCTGGGAGACGTGCTCCATGGCGTAGAGCGCTGTCTTGGCCCGCGCTGATCCAGCTTCGGCTTTCGGTTCAATCTGGCTGCGCCGAGCACTCATCACCGCGAACTCCCCGGCGACGAAGAAGGCGTTACCGGCCAGCAGAACAATCAGCCACAGGATGCCTAAGAGATCGGAGCTCATCGAGGGCCACCTTTCTCTGCGCTGACCCGCAGCACAGTGCGCTCATGCTCAGCGCGTTCCTCCGCGAGCCTGGCCGCGCGCTCGGCAGCGGCTTCTTGAGCCGCCCGGCGGGCTTCGGGGTCTGGAATAAAGCGCAGCCGGTCTATGCGGCGACCATCCACCCCGGCCACCAGCAGCCGTCCGCCCGGTACCTGAACTTCGTCTCCGATACCAGCGACTCGGCCCAGTTCGAAAAGGACGTAGCCTGCGGAGGTTTCATACGCAGGATCCTCAGGGATCTGCAGTTCAAGAATCTGGGAGTTGATCTCATCCGGGCGGAGCAGGCCAGGAAAGTACCACTCACCATTTGCCGCCTGCAGGACGCCCGGGGTCAGCCGGTCGTGCTCATCGGCCACATCACCGACGATCTCCTCAATCAGATCTTCCAAGGTCACCATGCCAGAGGTACCCCCGTACTCATCCTCCACAATGGCCGCCTGAAGCGGTGCCGCACGCAGCACCGAAAGCAGCGCGTCAAGATGAATGGTCTCCGGCACCCGGGTGACCTCGCTCATCAATGTTGCGGCCACCAGCCCCTCGCGCTTGTCGCGCGGGACCGCCACCGCCTTTTTGACATGGATCAGGCCACGCACCTCGTCAATCCCGGCTTCACCCAGCACAGGGAAGCGGGAGTAGCCGGTACGGCGGGCAAGATCGATCACTTCCTCCAAGGAAGCCCCGGCATCTACGGTGAGCATCCGTGGACGCGGGGTCATCACATCAGCTGCGCTCTGCTCCGAAAAATGCAGAGTGCGGTCAAGGAAGGTCGCGGTTCCTTCATCGAGGGTGCCCAGCATGGCCGAGCGCCGCACCATAGAAGACAGTTCCTCCGGAGTCCTCGCACCGGAGAGCTCCTCCTTGACCTCAAGGCCGAAACGATGCAGGACCTTATTGGAGAAACCGTTGAGCACCACAATCAGCGGACGGAAAAGCGCAGTGAAGAACAGCTGTGCCGGGGCCAGGAAGCGCGCGACGACGAATGCCTCGGCGATCGCCAGGTTCTTCGGCACTAGCTCGCCGATGAGCATGGTGACCATAGTGGCGATGAGCATAGCCAGTGTCAGCGAAATGGCGCCTGCGGCCGCATCTGGCACCCCGAGAGCTTCAATGGGTCGCTCCAGCAGGGCGCCAAGTGCAGGTTCAGCCACATAACCGGTCAGCAACGTGGTCAGGGTGATGCCCAACTGACATGCGCTGAGCTGAGTGGAGAGGGACTTCAGGCACTTCAGAACTGATTCAGCCCGCGTATCTCCGCGGGCAATAGCACGCTGGACCGTCGGCTGGTCAAGAGCGACTAGTGAGAATTCGACGGCGACAAAGAAGCCAGTACCAAGAATCAGCAGGAAACCAAGACCCAGGAGCAGCCATTCCACCTAGGCTCTGCACCCCCGAATAGCGGGCAGACCTGTGAAGGCCGGATAAGAGACAGAAATCAAAAGCTGGCTCAAGCCAGGTTGTCGATACTCCATAAGATCTCGGATTCTACAGCAAGGACTCAGCTCTGCGGGCGGGGACCCCCGCCCCCGGCTACCAGGTCTGTGAGACCGGCTTGCCTTCTTCATAGCCGGCAGCTGATTGCACACCGGCCACAGCACGCTGGCGGAACTCCGCCTGAGTCGCCGCGCCCGCATAGGCGAAGGATGAACGGACTCCAGCAGTGATGGAGTCAATGAGGTCCTCCACACCGGGCCGCTCCAGGTCCAGGAACATCCTCGAGGTGGAAATGCCTTCCTCGAAGAGGCCTTTGCGGGCCCGGGCGAAAGCACCCTCGCTGGCTGTACGATGCTGCACCGCCCGAGCTGAGGCCATCCCGTAGCTCTCCTTGTACCTGCGGCCATCGGCGGCGGTGAGCAGATCCCCGGGCGACTCGTAGGTTCCGGCGAACCAGGATCCGATCATCACCTGCGAAGCGCCGGCTGCCAGCGCGAGCGCAATATCCCGCGGGTAGCGGGCTCCGCCGTCGGCCCATACGTGTTTACCCAGCTCGCGCGCGGCGGCAGCGGACTCCAGCACCGCGGAGAATTGCGGGCGGCCCACCGCGGTCATCATTCGGGTGGTGCACATCGCACCTGGTCCTACACCGACCTTGACGATATCCGCGCCGCCTTCAATCAGCTCGCGGGTTCCATCGGCTGTCACCACGTTTCCGGCGACCACCGGAATCTCAAGTCCTGAGGCGTCCACCACCCTGCGCACCACGGCCAAGGCCTGGAACATCTTCTCCTGGTGTCCATGGGCGGTGTCTACCACCAGGACGTCCACTCCGGCCTCCAACAGCGCCTCAGCTTTGCCCTGGACATCACCGTTGATGCCCACTGCAGCAGCTACCTTCAGCTGGCCGTCGGCGTCGGTGTTCGGAGTGTAGATCGTAGAGCGCAGCGCGCCTTTGCGAGTCAGCACCCCAGTGAGCAGCCCATCAGCAGAGGTCACCGGCGCGTAGTCGGAACCTGCGGCATCCATGGTCTCGAAGGCGCGCTGCAGCGCCTCGGCGCGAGAGCTTTCTTCTTCGAACTCTTCAGCAGCCAGCTGCACCTGAGGCATGCGCATCACTGCACCCACTGATGAGAACCGGTCAACGCCTTCGCCATCGGCCTGAGTCACCACTCCCGCCAGGCGGCGATCCTCGTCAACAACGCAGACCGCTTCGTGATTGCGCTTATCCAGCAGATGCAGCACATCAAGAACCGTGTGCGAGGGTGTGACTTTCAGCGGCGTCTCCATCACCGGGTGACGCTGTTTGACCCAGTGCGCCACTTCGCGGATGACTTCGACCGGGATGTCCTGCGGCAGCACCCCGAGACCACCGCGGCGCGCCATGGTCTCCACCATGCGCCGTCCGGTCACCGCTGTCATATTGGCCGCCACCAGTGGTGTGGTCGAGCCGGTGCCGTCTTCGGCAGAGAGGTCTACGTCGAAGCGCGAAGCTGTCGCAGAGCGCGAAGGAACCAGGAAGACGTCGGAATACGTCAGCTCGTGGGTGAGGTCATTGAGAAAGCGCATCACTGACACGATACCGCCTGCGCTGGCACCACGGGTAGGAAAGTCACTATGCTGGAGCGGAGGTGACACAAGCAGAGCACAATGCAGTGCCAGCAGACCGCTACAGATCACATATGGAAGAGGCGTATCCACAGTGCCAGAGCTAACGTCCAGCCGTCTCGCGGAGGAATTTCCCGGAAACGAATGGTTGGTCGCCGACATATATGACAAGTACAGGGAGAACCCCGATTCCGTAGATCGGAAGTGGGCCGACATCTTCAAGCGGCTGGAGTCTGATTCGCCGTCGGGAAGCGACGGTGCTTCTAAGAAAAACGACGCATCCTCCGCCTCGTCAGCGAAGCCGGCAACCCAGAAGCCGAAAGAGACCGCTGCCAAAGAGGCTCCGAAGTCTCAGGTGGACTCCCCTAACGCTTCGAACCAGAGCAGCAAGGAGCAGACCACTCCTTCCACCGCCAAGCCAGCTGAGCCTGAGTCGGCGCAGAAGGCCCGGAGCGAGAAGCCCGTGGCACCGAAGTCTCCGGTGACTCGCAAGTCTGACAACGCCGGGGCAGCGATCCCGTCGGAGCCGGCTAAGCCTGAGCTGGGAGACAAGACCAGCGAGCGCGAGGATGAGGTCACCCCGCTGCGCGGTATCTCCAAGGCCATTGCGGCCAATATGGATGCCTCCCTCGAGGTGCCCACTGCCACCACCGTGCGTGCAGTGCCTGCCAAGCTGCTGATCGATAACCGTACGGTCATCAACAACCATCTCAAGCGCACCCGCGGTGGCAAGGTCTCCTTCACCCATCTCATCGGCTATGCGATGATCCGTGCCCTGCGCGCGCATCCCTCCATGAACGTCACCTATGACGTCAAGGACGGCAAGCCGGTCATGATCACCCCGGCACACGTGAACTTCGGCCTGGCCATCGATATGCCTCGCCCCGACGGCACCCGCGCCCTCGTGGTCCCGAGTATCAAGGCCGCCGAAGAGATGAACTTCACCGAGTGGTGGGCTGCTTACGACGACGTCGTCAAGCGCGCTCGGGACAATAAGCTCACTCCTGCCGACTACGCCGGCACCACGGTGTCGCTGACCAACCCTGGTGGCATCGGTACCGTGCATTCGGTTCCCCGCCTCTCCAAGGGCCAGGCGGTCATTGTGGGCGTTGGCGCACTGGACTACCCGGCGGAGTTCCAGGGCGCATCCGAGAAGACCCTGAACAACCTCGCAGTCTCCAAGGTCATCACCCTGACCTCTACCTATGACCATCGCGTCATCCAGGGCGCAGGCTCCGGCGAGTTCCTCAAGACCATCCACGAGCTGCTGCTGGGCAAGGACGGCTTCTACGAGGAGATCTTCGAAGCCCTGCGCATCCCCTACCAGCCCATCCACTGGTCTGCAGATATTCAGGTCAACCCTGAAGAGCAGATCAACAAGGTGGCGCGCATCCAGCAGCTGATCCACGCCTACCGCGTGCGTGGACACCTGATGGCCAGCGTTGACCCGTTGGAGTACAAGATGCGCTCCCACCCGGACCTGGATATCGAGAACCACGGCCTGACGCTGTGGGATCTCGACCGCGAATGGCCCACCGGCGGCTTCGGCGGCAAGTCCGCACTGCCGCTGCGCTCCATTCTGGGCGTGCTGCGTGATACCTACTGCCGCAACACCGGCATCGAGTACATGCACATCCAGTCCCCTGAAGAGCGCGAATGGTTCCAGAACGAGATCGAGCATCCCTACGAGAAGCCGACTCGCGACGAACAGTTCCGCATCCTGGGCCGGCTCAATGCGGCCGAAGCCTTCGAGACCTTCCTGCAGACCAAGTTCGTGGGCCAGAAGCGCTTCTCCCTGGAGGGCGGCGAGTCGCTGATCCCGCTGCTGGACACCATCATCTCCGAAGCGGCAGATGAGGGCATGGACGAGGTGGCCATCGGTATGGCCCACCGCGGTCGCCTGAATGTGCTGACCAATATCGCCGGCAAGACCTACGCGCAGGTCTTCCGCGAGTTCGAAGGCCGCGACGCCGGCACCGGCTCCGGTGACGTGAAGTATCACCTGGGCACCCGCGGCGCGTTCACCTCCGATAAGGGCAACTCCACCCGCGTCTACTTGGCGGCGAACCCCTCCCATCTGGAAGCGGTCAACCCAGTCCTTGAGGGTGTTGTCCGCGCGATGCAGGATCGCCTCGACCAGGGCACTGACAACCTCAACAGCTTCTCGGTGATGCCGCTGCTGATCCACGGTGACGCGGCGTTCGCCGGCCAGGGCGTAGTCGCTGAAACGCTGAATATGTCCCAGCTGCGCGGGTACCGCACCGGTGGCACTGTGCACGTGGTGGTCAATAACCAGGTCGGCTTCACCACTGCGCCGTCCTCGGCACGTTCGATGACCTACTCCACCGATATGGCCAAGGCCATCCAGGCCCCGGTCTTCCACGTCAACGCCGATGACCCGGAGTCCGTGGCCCGAGTGGGCCAGCTGGCCTTCCGTTATCGCCAGCGGTTCAACAAGGACGTGGTCATCGACCTGGTCTGCTACCGCCGTCGTGGCCACAACGAGGGTGACGATCCTTCGATGACCCAGCCGAAGATGTACAACCTGGTGGAAGCCAAGCGGACCACCCGCCGGCTCTACACCGAGGCGCTGGTCGGTCGCGGTGATATCACCCAGGAAGAGGCAGATCAGGCACTGCAGGACTACCGTCAGCGTCTGGAGCGGGTGTTCACCGAAACTCACGCCGCGCAGACCCAGCCGGTCTCCACCATCGAATCCGGTGGAGGCTCCTCCAACCCCGGCGTGGCTCCTACGGCTTCTGCTGAAGAGGACGAGACCCCCGCACGGGCCGCTGATGACACGTCTATCTCGGAGCAGGCGCTGGCCCATATCGGTGAGGTTCACATGAACATCCCCGAGGGCTTCACCCCGCACCCGAAGCTGAAGTCGCTGCTGGAGAAGCGCGCCAAGATGGCCCGCGAAGGCGGCATCGACTGGGGCTTCGCTGAAGTGGCTGCCTTCGGTTCGCTGCTGATGGAAGGCACCGAGGTTCGCATGTCCGGTCAGGATTCGCGCCGCGGCACCTTCGTGCAGCGCCACGCGGTCTTCCATGACCGGGCCAACGGTGACGAGTGGTACCCGCTGAAGAACCTCACTGAGGATCAGGCCCGCTTCTTCATCTACGACTCATTGCTCTCTGAGTACGCAGCGCTGGGCTTCGAGTACGGCTATTCGGTGGAGAACCCGAACTCGCTGGTTCTGTGGGAGGCGCAGTTCGGTGACTTCGTCAACGGTGCCCAGATCATCATTGACGAGTTCATCGCCACCGCAGAGCAGAAGTGGGGCCAGCGCTCCTCGCTGGTCATGCTGCTGCCCCATGGCTACGAAGGCCAGGGCCCGGACCATTCCTCCGGACGCCCAGAGCGCTTCCTGCAGCTGTGTGCAGAGGACAATATGACCGTAGTCATGCCGTCCTCCGGTGCCAACTACTTCCACCTGCTGCGCCGTCAGGCTGTGGCACGGCCGCGCCGGCCCCTGGTGGTCTTCTCCCCCAAGCAGCTGCTGCGTCTTAAGGCTGCTGCGAACAAAGTGGAGGACTTCACCACCGGCACCTTCCAGGAAGTCATTCCGGATGCCGCTGTGGATCCAGCGAAGGTCAAGCGCGTACTGGTGGTCTCCGGACGCCTGTACTACGACCTGCTGGCCACCCGGGCAAAGCACAATGACGAGACCACTGCCATTATTCGCCTGGAGCAGCTCTACCCGATGCCGGTGGAGGAACTGCAGGCTGAACTGGACAAGTACTCATCTGCCACGGAGTTCGTCTACGCACAGGATGAGCCAGCCAACCAGGGGCCTTGGCCGTTCCTGGGACTGAATCTCCAGCCGCTGCTGAAGCAGGATCTGCAGCTGGTGGCGCGTAAGGAGTCCGCAGCGACCTCGGTGGGCCAGGCCAAGCGCCACGCCAAGGAGCTGGAAACCCTGCTGGCTCAGGCCTTCCCCCACCTGGAGCTGTAAGGGCTGTAAGGTTTCCTGAATGGAGATGCGACACCTACGGATCGCCGTCGTCGGCAATGAGCTTCTCACCGGCGTCGGCGATCCCCGTGGACTGGGCTGGGTTGGTCGAGTGATCTCGAAGACCCCGCTGGAAGGCATTGAGCTGCAGCACTATGTGCTGGCTGTTCCCGGGGAAGGCACTGAGGCGCTCTCGGATCGCTGGCAGACGGAGGCGTCGCTGCGTTTCAGCGACGCTGAGGACACTGAGAACTTCTTGGCGATCGCGCTCAATGACACCGACCTGGACAGCGCCACCTCTTCTGCCCGCTCACGGTTGAATCTGGCAAATATCCTGGATCGCGCGTCCCAGGAGGGTACCCGCTGTCTGGTGCTGGGGCCCACGCCCACACTGGATCAGGAGCGCAACCGCCGGATCGCTGAGCTGAACCGGGCGTATCAGGACGTGGCCTCCCGGCGCTCCCACACTTATGTGGACGCTTTCACTCCCCTGGTCAACCACCAGCAGTGGAGTGAGGACCTCGCGGCAAACGAAGGCCGCCCGGGCCAGGCAGCCTATGGTCTGATCGCTTGGCTGGTGCTCCACCGCGGCTGGTACCAGTGGCTGGGCGTCACTGAACCGGCGCCGTCGTCGTAATCGGTGTAAACTGGGCCGAGTTGTCTAGAGAAGGAGGTCTGCTATGAGCAAGCGCGGACGTAAGCGCAAGGACCGCCGCAAGAACAAGGCCAATCACGGCAAGCGGCCCAACTCCTGAGCTTCATATAGAGAAGGCCCTGGCGGAGAATCTCCGTCAGGGCCTTCTTGCATCCGGTGAGGCCGATAAGCCTCCCCGCTGCTACTCGTGTCCGGCTTCCACCCGGATCTGGCTGATCCGCTCAATGATGGTGACCTTCAGTGTCTCCGGTGCACGCTCCACGCAGGACCGCCGCACGGAGCTGCGAATCAGGCACTCCAGATCGTAATCGGAGGCGCATTCAGGGCAAGCCTGAAGATGAGACTGCACCTCTTCGATATCCTCCCGGGAGAGCGCCCCGTCCAGATATTCATAGATGCGCTCCAGTCGGGCGGAGGACTCTTCGCTAGTTTCACAGTCCTTGCAGTTCTCGGTGCTCATCACTTCCCCTCCCCTCGGTTGAATCCACGTTCACGCGCGTAATCGGCTAGCAGGCTCCGCAGCAGTTTCCGTCCGCGGTGCAACCTGGACATCACCGTCCCGATGGGGATGTTGAGAATCTCTGCAATCTCCTTGTAGGCGAAGCCCTCAACGTCGGAGAAATAGACAGCAAGCCGGAATTCCTCCGGGATCTGCTGCAAAGCGTTCTTCACATCACTATCCGGCAAGTGGTCCAGTGCCTCAGCCTCAGCAGAACGCAGCCCGGTGCTGGTGTGCTCAGCGGCCTGAGCCATCTGCCAATCCTCAACGGTGTCGGTATTGGCCTGCTGCGGCTGGCGCTGTTTCTTGCGGTAGATGTTGATATAGGTGTTGGTCAGAATCCGGTACAGCCAGGCCTTCAGATTGGTGCCGGGCTTGTACTGGTGGAACGCCGAATAGGCCTTGGTGTAGGCCTCCTGCACCAAGTCTTCAGCGTCCTGCGGATTGCGGGTCATGCGCATCGCAGCCGAGTAGAGCTGATCCACGTACTGCAGGGCTTCACGCTCAAAGCGAGCCCTGCGCGCTGCATCAGTCTCTTCAGCGACGTCGATCGCCTCCGCCACGGGTGCGGCAGTCTTTGCTGTGCGCTCAGTCATCGCATATGAGTCTACGCGCACGGCATGATCTCGTGTGGGAGTCAGAACTGCTGCTGTCATACCGAGAATAACGACGTCGCCCCCTGTCACATTCCTGCTGGCTTGGTAGATTGGTCCTTGGACAGTGCTTCAGCGAGTCAGCCAGCCGATCTAGGAGGATCCCATGTCCCTCATCCGCAAAGTCGCACGACCGCTGCTGGGTGCCAGCTTTATCGCCGGTGGTATTGACCGCCTGCGCAACAGCGAAGAGGCCACCGAGCAGTTGGAGCCCACGCTGCAGGAGATCGTTTCCTATGTTCCGCAGGCAGAGTTCCTCACTTCCAACACCAAGCTGACTGTTCAGGTTCTCGGCGGCGTGCAGGTAGCCGCTGGTGCTGCACTGGCTCTTGGAAAATTCCCCCGTCTTGCCGCACTGACCCTGTGTGGTGTGCATAAGTTCAACAGCTACGCCGAGTACCGTTCGGCTGAACTGGAGACCGAGGAAGACGTCACCGCTCAGCGTAAGACGTTGCTGAAAAACATCTCGATCCTGGGTGGGCTGGGCATCGCTGCGGCGGATTTGGCTGGCAAGCCTTCGCTGGCATGGCGAGCAGAACACCTCGCCAAGGACGCGAAGAAAAAGGGCACCAAGTTTGCCGATAAGACCGTGAAGTACGCCGAGGGTCTCGGCGATGACGCATCTAAGACCCTCAAGGCCTACGAAAAGGACGCCAAGAAGGGCTTCAAGAAGGCCGAGAAGGAAGCTCGCAAGGCTGTTGCTCGGGCCTCCAAGGAGGCTCAGAAGGCCAAGGACCTCGTCTAGCGAGCATGCCACATCTGAATACTGAATCACTGGTGCCCCCAGACCCTTCGAGCACCGCCGGTTGGCGCGCTCCCCGGGCGGGGGCACCAGTGCGTGGTCAGGTGACAGTGCCAGCCTCTAAATCCTTGACCAACCGATACTTGCTGCTGGCAGCTCTTGCCGAGGGCCCCTCAGTGGTGGTCAACCCGCTGCACTCCCGCGACTCACGTCTGATGCTGCAGGCCCTGCAGAGTCTCGGTGCCACTATCGAGCACCTGCAAGACTGGGAGGGCACCGGTGAAGACGCCGTGCGGGTCACGCCTCTGCCGACACAACTGCGCAGCGGCGAGGCCATGGTGGATTGCGGACTTGCCGGCACCGTCATGCGGTTCCTGCCTGCGGTAGCGGCGCTGACCGGTCTACGTACCGCTTTTGACGGCGACCCGGAGGCTCGTGTCCGGCCCATGGGCGCCGTGCTCGAGGGCCTGCGAGCACTTGGCGCTGAGATCACCGCTGAGGACACCGCTGGCTCTGCAGCGATTGAGTACCTGCCCTTTACCGTTCATGCACCGGAGGGCATCAGCGGCGGTGACATCACCATTGACGCGTCAGCCTCCTCACAGTTCGTCTCCGGGCTGCTGCTGGCCGCTCCGCGATTCGCACAGGGACTGACCCTCCACCACTCCGGCACCCAGGTGCCGTCTCTCGAGCATGTGGAGATGACACTGAGCGTGCTGAATGAACTCGGCGTGGAAGTCTCCTCAGAGTCCCCCTATACCTGGCGCGTTGAACCAGGCCCCATTCCGCCCTTTACCGTCCGGGTCGAACCGGATCTCTCCAATGCTGGACCTTTCCTCTGTGCGGCTGTCGTCACCGCCGGAGAAGTCACCATGCGCGGATGGCCCAAACGCTCCACGCAGATCGGCCGCCGCTGGATACAGCTGTTGCGGGACTTTGGCGCAGAAGTCAGTACTGCCGAAGAAGCAGGCGGCGACACCTTGACCCTCACTGTGCGAGGCCCGGAGAAGATCGTCTCACCGGGGACCGTGGACGGCACCGCAGAACTGACCCCCACCGTCGCGGCACTTGCTGCCCTGGCCGAAGGCGAAACGAAGTTCACTTCCGTCCAGCATCTGCGCGGTCACGAAACTGACCGCATCGCCGCCCTGGTGGCTGAGATCCGGCGCCTCGGGGGCGGCATCGAAGAGACCGACGACGGCTTCCGCATCTTCTCTCCGATCACCCATGGCGGCATGGTCAAAAGTTATGCCGATCACCGGATGGCAACATTCGGTGCGGTATTGGGTCTGGCTCTAGACGGAGTGACAGTGGAGGACATCAGCTGCACTTCCAAGACCATGCCTGATTTCCCCACCATGTGGCTGAAGCTGGTCCGCGGGGAAGCCGCTGATACCGCCGGCGTCGGCAATTTCGCCTCATGAGCCGCTGGGACAGCTGGGACGAATCTCGGGTGCGAGTACGCCCGAACAAGAAGGGTTCGCGTCCGCGCACCAAAGATACTCCTGATCACGCAGATGCTGAGCTGGCCCGAGTAGTTCAGGTCGACCGCGGACGCTATACCGTCTCCATGCTGGAGGACCAGCGGGTGGTCACCGCGATGCGGGCCAAGGCGATGCGCCGACACCCCGAGGGCCGCACACCCGTGGTTCCGGGGGATATTGTCGGCCTGGTGGGTGATACCAGCGGGGCCGAGGGCTCGCTGGCCCGGCTGGTGCGCATCGAAGAGCGTTCCAGCCTGCTGCGCCGCTCCGCCGATGACACCGATGACGCTGAGCGAGTCATTGTTGCCAATGCTGATCAGCTGCTGATTGTGGTGGCCGCAGCTGATCCTGAGCCGCGCACTGGTTTCATCGACCGCGCACTGGTGGCAGCATTCGACGCTGAGATCCGGCCCATCCTGCTGATCACCAAAGCAGATCTGGTGCAGGATCCCGTAGACCCCGCTGGCCTGGTAAGTCACTACCGGGAGCTGGAGCTGACCACGGTGATCTCCCAGCGTACCCAGCAGGACACAGCTGCCGAAGACCCCGCCCTCTCCCCAGCGGCGGTGACACAGCTGCGCCAGCTGCTGGCCGGCCATGTCACGGCTCTTATCGGGCATTCCGGGGTGGGAAAGTCCACTATGGTCAATGCCCTTACCGGCGCAGACCGGGCGGTGGGCGGGGTCAACGCGGTGACCGGTCGCGGACGGCACACCTCATCCTCAGCTGTGGCGCTGAATCTTGAGCCCGCCGGGGATCTCGATGAGACCGCTGCGCTGACATCGTGGGTAATCGATACTCCAGGAGTGCGGACCTTCGGGCTGGCGCATGTGGATCCCGACGATGTGCTTGCCGCTTTCGGAGACCTGGTGGAGGGCTCAGCTGACTGTGAGCCCGGCTGTCGGCACGAATCGCCGGAGGGAGGCTGCGCCCTGGACGCCTGGGTAGCCTCCGGTCGAGCCGGCACCCACGGCAGTGCGCGGCTGGAGTCCCTGCGCGGGCTGCTGGCCTCGCTGTCCGGTGAAGAGGACGGCCCCGAGGAGAAGACTCTCGGACGCAGCTGATACGCCGGCCCCCGGACTCGATCCTGTTCGGTCACGCGTTATGACGACATTTTCCGGCCGAAACGCCCCTGAACGGCGCGAACTGCCGTCATAGTGCGTGACCCTACGTAGAGTAAGCACTATGAGCCTGCACTCCAGCCCCTACACCGAAGACCTGCGCCTGGCGCATATGATCGCCGATTCTGTGGACTCGCAGACCATGCAGTCCTTCAACGCCCAGGATTTCGAGGTGGAGACCAAGCCGGATCTGACTCCGGTGACGGTGGCAGACCGCCAGGCTGAGGAGTACATTCGCGCCCAGCTGGGCCGGGCGCGCGGGCGGGATGCGGTCTACGGTGAGGAGTTCGGATCCTCTGGTTCGGGACCGCGGCGCTGGGTCATCGATCCCATTGATGGAACCAAGAACTTCATTCGCGGGGTGCCGGTCTGGGCCACCCTGATTGCGCTGATGGACCACGGGGAGCCCGTGGTGGGTCTGGTGAGCGCCCCTGCCCTGGGTCGTCGCTGGTGGGCGGCCAAGGATGGTGGGGCCTACACCGGCAAGTCCCTGTCTTCAGCCAAACAGCTTCGAGTTTCCAAGGTGTCTCGCATCGAGGACGCTAATTTCTCCTATTCCTCGCTCTACGGCTGGCGCGAGGCCGGGCGCAGCAAGAACTTCTTGGAGTTCACCGATACTGTCTGGCGCACCCGCGCCTTCGGTGACTTCTGGTCCTACTGCCTCGTGGCTGAGGGCGTGGTGGATGTCGCCGCCGAGCCCGAGCTGAATCTCCATGACATGGCCGCGCTTGTCCCCATCGTGCAGGAGGCCGGGGGGCGCTTCACCTCCTTGGACGGTGATCCCGGCTGCTCCGGATCCAATGGTCTGGCCACCAACGGGTTGCTGCACGAGGCCGCTATGGGCGCCCTTGCTCTGGACAGCGCAACTCCCATCCAGGACTGAGACTCCCCTTAAGGGGTTGCGCCGCGAGCAACCGGGACCCACAGCGGAGTGAAAACCGCACTGCACTCCCGCCGACGCTGAATGAACGAACCCCCTCCTTGCAGTTTTAGGCACACCTAAACTATGGTTTCGGCATGGCCCATTCCCAGACCTCGAAGCGGCGGTCCCTCCTGGCCCCTACTGTGCTGGGCCTGAGCCTTACGCTGACTGCATGCTCCGCCGGTGCAGCCGATGACCCATCAGAGACCCCCGTGGTGCTGACGACCTTCACCGTCCTGCAGGACATGACGGCCGCCGTCGGGGGCGAACGCGTAGAGGTCCGCTCCATCACACCCTTGGGCGCGGAGGTTCACGAATACGATCCGGTGCCCAGCGATGTCCGCGACGCCGCGACTGCCTCCCTCATCCTGGCCAACGGCCTCGGGCTGGAGGAATGGTTCGAGCAGTTCACCCAGCACTCCGATGCCCCCACCGTGACGCTGACCGAAGGTGTCGACACCCTCCCAGTCACCAGATTGCCTGGCCACCCCGAGGCCGCTGACAGCGCAGACATGCCAGTGAACCCGCATGCGTGGATCTCACCGGTGCGGGCGTTGACCTATGTGGACAACATCGAGGAAGCACTCAGCGAGCTCTCCCCCGAGGATGCCGAGTACTTCACCGAGAATGCTGAACAGTACCGGCAGCAGTTGCTGGAGCTAGATGAGCGATTGCGCACGCGAATCGAGGAGTTCAACGGCGAGATCCACTTAGTGACCTGCGAAGGTGCCTTCAGCTACCTCGCCGAGGACTATGGACTGGGTGAGCACTACCTGTGGCCCCTCAACGCCGAAGACGAGGGCACGCCGGCCCAAGTAGAGGCACAGATCCGCTACATCTCGGAGAACCAGGTGCCCACCGTTTTCTGCGAATCCACTGTCAACGACTCTGCCCAGAGCAGCGCAGCCAGCGCCGCGGGGGCCGCTCTCGGCGACCCATTGTATGTGGACTCACTCTCCGAAGGCGACGGCCCGGTGCCCAGCTATCTGGAGATGCTCGAATACGATATCGAGCTCATCCTCAATGGAGCGGAGGGCAGATTCAGTGACTGAAAGCCAGCACGACGCCGTCGTCGTCGAGTCCCTGACTGCCGGATACCCAGGGGTCACTGCACTGGAGGAGGTCAGCCTACGCCTGCGCCCAGCACGGATCACGGCCCTGTTAGGCGCCAACGGATCAGGCAAGTCCACCCTCTTCGCTGCCTTGCTGGGAATGCTCGGTAAGCAGTCCGGGGCGCTGCGCAGCGGAGCTGTGCGCATCTTCGGCACCGCCCCGGGGCAGGCGCGGAAACAGAACCTGGTGAGCTTTGTGCCCCAGCATGACCACATCGATACCACTTTCCCCATCACCGTGGAGCAGACAGTTCTGACCGGCCGCTATGGGCATATGGGCTTCACCAGGCGCGCCCGCCCTGAGGACCATCGGGCCGTGGATCGGGCGCTTGAGCAGGTGGGGCTGAGTCAGCTGCGTAGCCGCAGCATCGGAGCCCTCTCCGGAGGCCAGCGCAAACGAGCTTTTGTGGCCCGGTCCATTGCTCAGGGCGCGCCCTTGATGCTGTTGGATGAGCCTTTCGCCGGCGTGGACCGCGGCAGCGAGGAACTGATCAGCACCGTCTTGAAGGACCTGGCCGCGGCAGGCACCACCGTGCTGATCTCCACCCACCACTTAGAAGGCGTGGCGGCTCTTGCGGATGACGTCGTTCTGCTGCACCGGCGGGTGCTGGCTGCAGGCCCGGCAGAAGATGTGCTGACCCCGCAGCAGCTCAGCGCTGCCTTTGGCAGTGTGTTCAGCGCGGGGTTCAGCAATCCCGGCCCCGGGGGAAACCCATGATCGATTCACTGTTGCAGCCGTTAAATTACGAGTTCATGCAGAACGCGCTGCTGGTGGCCGTCATCGCCTCAACCATCTGCGGGATGCTCTCAGCCTGGCTTGTGGTGATGGGCTGGTCCCTGATGGGTGAAGCAGTGGCGCACTCCGTGCTGCCGGGTGTAGTGCTGGCCTATATTTTTGGCGCCCCACTGGCCGTTGGAGCATTCGTCTTCGGGATGCTGGCAGTGGGACTGATCGGAGGGCTGGGCCGTTCCACTGTCCTCAAACGTGACACGACGATCGGAGTGGTCTTCACCTCGCTCTTCGCTTTAGGGCTGGTGCTGATCTCTCGTACCCCCAGCCAGACCCATTTGCAGCACATCCTCTTTGGCAATGTCCTGGGCACCTCACGCACCGATCTGCTCCAGGTGGCCGCGCTGGCGCTGCTGACAGCGGTGGTTCTGCTGTGCAAGCGCCGGGACTTTACACTGCTGACCTTCGATCGCACCCATGCACATGCCATTGGACTGCCGGTGGCCGCCTTGAGTGCCACACTGTTGGTGCTGCTTGCCCTCACCACGGTGACTGCGCTGCAGACCTTAGGTGTGATTCTGGTGGTGGCGATGCTGATCATCCCCGGTGCTACAGGGTTTCTGGTAGCTCGTACTTTCCCCGTGATGCTGGGAATCTCAGCAGCAGTGGGGGCGGCTGCCGCCGTCGTCGGGGTGTATGCCAGCTGGTGGTGGGATATCTCCACCGGTGGTGCGATCGTGCTTTCGGCTTCAGCGTTGTTCACCTGTGCGTATCTCTTCAGCCCGCACCGGGGCGTCCTGCCGCGCGCCATCAGGAGCCGAATGCCCCAGGCAGCTCAGCCGTCCTCGTAGAATGGGGCCTATGCCACGCACTTCCGCCCAGGGCCGCTCCACGGCCACGGCGTCTGCCACTACCAGTGTGGAGGACTATGCCAAGACCATCTATGGTCTGGCGGAGTGGGAAGGTGCGGCCGTCACCGCCAGCGCCCTGGCGAAGAATCTCGGCGTATCGAATCCTTCGGTGACCCTGATGGTCCGCAAGATGGCGGATCTGGGACTGGTTGATCACCAGCCCTACGCACCTATCCGGCTCACCGAAGAGGGTCGCAGATTGGCGCTGGCCATGGTGCGCCGCCATCGGCTGATTGAGACCTGGCTGGTCAGGGACCTTGGCTACAGCTGGGATGAAGTTCATGATGAGGCCGAACGCCTGGAGCACTCTGTGTCCGAGCTCTTCGTGGAACGTCTAGCGGAGAAGTTGGGGCACCCTGAAGTGGACCCCCATGGCGACCCGATTCCAGCGAAGGATCTTTCCATGCGCTATCCCCAGACAGTCCTGCTGTGCCGCGTGCCCGAGGACGCCCAGGTCCGGCTGGAGCAGGTCGATGATTCGGTACCGGAAGCCTTACGACTGTTGGCTGAACAGCACTTGGAAATCGGCGCGCAGCTGCGCGTGGTCTCCAGCAATTCTGGAGATGTGGTGCTCCACCTGCCTGAGGGTTCCCCGGTGACTATGGAGCACGAAGTGTCCCACGCAGTGCGGGTGAGCATCGCCGCCTGATGAACTCTGTGAGTGAACAGCATGCTGCCGGTCAGCCGCGCAGCGCCGACGACGACGCCCCCCGCACGCCCTTCCGGCGACTCATCCTGCTGCTGGGCTGTGTGGCTCTGGCCGGTGCGGCCGGTGCTCTGCTGCGCTGGCTGCTCGGGGAGTTGATTCCTGAACAAGGCATGAAGTTCCCGTGGGTGACTTTTGCCATCAATGTGGGCGGCTCGGCGTTGCTGGGTCTGCTGGTGGGAATCGTGCACGCCCTGCCGCGAACTCCCGGATGGGTCATGCCGACTCTGGGCACCGGACTGTTGGGATCCTTCACCACGTTCTCCTCAGTCATGCTGGCCGCAGTGGACTCTATGAGACTCCCGACCAGTCCAGAGCTGAATACTCCCCGTGAGCTGATTGACCCGGCACTGCTGGACACCACGCAGATGGGTATCGCCTTTGCCCCCTCCCCCACGGTGGAGTGGATCGCTTATCTGGTCATCTCCATACTGCTATGCAGTGGAGCGGCAGCAGGGGGCATCACCGTGGGGCATGCGATCTTCGGCTGCGACGCACCTGAGGATGAGGGCTCGAAGGGGGCCAAGAGATGATCTCAGCAGATTTGCTGCTCGTCGCAGTAGGGGTGGGTTTCGGTGGCGCATTAGGAGCCTCCGCCCGTTATCTGCTGGACCGTTTTCTCCCCGGTGGAGTGCTGCTGGCCAATGTGCTGGGCTCACTGCTGATCGGCCTGCTCTTCGGCGCATTGGATGAGGTGACGACGGCGGATGGGCCGCCTCCGATGCACCCGGCACTGTTAGCGATGATCTCGGTTGGCCTGTTGGGTGCGCTGAGCACCTTCGCTACGGTCTCTTTGCGGGCAGCGCAGCTGTGGATGCGTCGTCGTCGGCTCCGGGCTGTGGGAATGTGGTGTGCTCATGCAGTGTTGGGATTGGCCGCAGCCGTGCTGGGCATTTGGGCGGGGCATCTGCTGATGTCGTGACGCTCCCCGGGAATCTTGCGCCGCCCAGCGTGGTTGGATAGACTGATGAGTCCCGCTTCTGGCGGGATGTGCACCCCGGTGACGGGGCTTTGACAACAAAACACGGGGACGATCGGTTTCGACGATCTGAGTTGATCATGGGGAAGCGGGTCGTGGACGCCAAGTGACCACGTAAATACCCCTTGTGCAACCCAATAAGTGCCGAATCTAAGCGCACTGACTTCGCCCTCGCTGCCTGAGCAGCGACCGCGAGTCTGTCAGCCTGAGTTTGCTATCGACTCAGTGCCTGGCATCAGCTAGATAGCCACTGGGGTGACCTTCTTGTCGTGGGAAGGTCGCCCGAGATTTAACACGACTGAGCCCGTCAGGCGCTTGTCTGCGTGACGCCTGGGGCCGAGAAAATCTGTCAGCAGACTGCACCCGGAGAAGTCCATGTGAATCCAGATCGGACGCGGGTTCGATTCCCGCCGTCTCCACTTGTTGACCCCCGTCTGGCCAGGCGCGTTCCTGGCCGGGCGGGGGTTTCTTTGTGCCTTCCAGCCCTGACTGCGGCGCGTTTAGCTCGCCTGCAGCTGGTGCCACGCTAGCCCTGCAGAAACTAGCAAAAAGACGATCCCCTGCATCCGCAACAGGACCAGGGACAAGCGACTAGGTTCCGCCCCTGACTCCACTTTCCAGAAGTTGGCCAGCCACCATCCGGCAACCGGGGACACCACTTGCAGCAGCCCGAGAACCAGCAGCACCACCACAAAAATCCACATACCCAACGCCCCTGACTTCTCGTCAACACACCCACCGCGAAGCCTGAAGCTGAGTCACCCCCAGGATGACAAAGTTAGCCGCGTCACACTTTCTCTACCCTATGCGATGTCAGGCACGGCGCATCAGTTGCCCATTTCTCCACCCGCAGGCTGAGTCAAAGATCAGCCCGGGCTCCGATGCCGGGCCCGCGACTGCTGCGTAGCGTGTGAGGTATGGAAAATATCCTCAACGCCCTCACCAATGCAGCAGAGTTCTCAGTCGTCATCTTCGGCGTCATGGTCATCACCGCGATGGCTCTGGCCTCTGTCAGCACCTACGTGCGCGGTCGCCGTCGTCACCTATGAACACGCCATGGCGGGCCCTGTCCTAAGACACTCACCGCTGGCGGCTCACGTCATGTCCGATTCCCGCTAGCTTTCTCGCCGCCGACGCGATGAGATGGTGCCATGACATCGGACCGCACGCTGCCCCGGCTAACCCAGCCTGACGCTGAGTTCGCTGAGCGCTATCGCGCCGTGCAAGCCGGAGATAAGCGGTTCGACGGCCAGTTCTTCACCGCAGTCTCGTCAACCGGCATCTATTGCCGACCGTCCTGCCCTGCACTCACCCCGAAACCAGAGAACGTCACCTTCTACCTGACCTCCGCAGCTGCACATGCCGCCGGGTACCGGGCATGCAAGCGCTGCCTGCCTGAAGCGTCCCCGGGCACCCCGCAGTGGAATCTGCGCCAGGACCTGGCCGCACGCGCTATGCGGCTCATCAGTGAAGGGATCATGAACGACGGCGGGGTCCAGGCTCTCAGCGAGCGGCTCGGCTATACCAGTCGTCATCTGCATCGCACACTCATCAGCGAACTAGGTGCCAGTCCCGTGGCACTAGCCAGGGCCCACCGCGCACAGATCGCCAGAACTCTGTTGATATCCACAGATCTTCCCGCCGCCGAGGTGGCCTTCGCCGCGGGCTTCCACTCCCTGCGCCAGTTCAACCACACCATGCAGGAGATCTTCGCCGCCACTCCCCTGCAGATCCGCAGAACCTCCCGCAAACCCGGCACGGTTGACTCCCGCTCGGCGGGAGAATCGACCGCTGCCTCGTTCACAGATCCAGCAGCGAACCGCCTGCACCTTCACCTGGCCCTCCCCACCCGCCAGCCCTATGACGCCCCGGGGATCTTCAGCTTCTTGGCCGAACGCGCGCTGCCCGGTGTGGAAACCGCCGAACTCACCGAGGCGACGCTGCGATACGCGCGGACGCTGCAGCTGCCTCACGGTCCGGCCGCGGTAGAGGTCACGGCAACCGCCGGGCAGGCCGGCTGGCAGCTGAGCATGCACTGTGAAGTCAGCTCGCTGGCTGATATCCCGTTACTGGTGGGCCGGATCCGACGCAGCTTCGACCTCGACGCTGATCCTGTGGCAGTAGACTCCGCGCTCAGCACCGACGCTGTTCTCGCACCGCTGGTGGCTGCGAGACCCGGCATCAGGCTGCCTGGTGCCCTCGACGCACAGGAGTACCTCACCCGTGCCGTGGTCGGCCAGCAGATCTCCGTGCGCGCTGCCCGTACCCATCTGAGCCGACTCGTCCAACTGCTCGGCACCCCCTACGCCTCCAGCATTCCCGGCCTCACCCTGCTCTTCCCCACCCCGCAACAGCTGCTCGACGGCATCCCCGAGCCCGCAGCTGAGCAGGGCCCTTCAGACCCAGAGCGTCCGCTGCGGCTGCCAGCTCGTTCGGTTCGCACCGTACGCAGCCTCGCCTCCGCCGCGGTGAACGGAGACCTAACGCTGCATACCGGCACAGACCCCGAGACTCTTCGGGCTCAACTGTGTGCAATGCCCGGCATCGGCGAATGGACAGCCTCTTATCTGCTGCTGCGTGTGCTCAGCCCACCGGATATCTGGATGACCGGGGATGTGGCGCTTGTGGCTGGGGCTCGCCGGCTGGGGCTCATCAGCACCAGTACACCGACGACGACGGCCCATCGGCTGCTGCGGGATCATGCCAGAAGATGGTCACCATGGCGTTCCTATGCCGCCATGCACCTCTGGAGCGCCGCAGCCGTACCCGATCGCCATCACCGCAGTGAAAGGTCCAGCACATGACCACCACCGAAGTCCAGGCCACGCCTGAGAGCGCCCTCCCGAGCACCTCCGTGCAGACTCCGGACGGGATCTTCAGCATCATCGCGGGCCACTCGGCGGTGCTCGCCGCCGGGTGGACTGCTGATCTGCAGTCCCTGGAGCTGCTCATCCACCCCAGCCTGCGCAGCATCGGAGACCCGGGCCTGGCACCCACATCTACGCGATATGAGGACCTGGGCGCCGACGTCGTGCTCTCTCAGGCGGTCAAAGCAGTACAGGAGTACTACGACGGCGACCTGACCGCGATCAGCGCCGTCCCGGTGCATCAAAAGTCAGGACCCTTCCGGCAGAAGGCCTGGGATGTGCTGCGCGAAGTGGGACCGGGGAAACCGGTGACCTACCGCGAATACGCGGCGGCAACCGGCAGTCCCACGGCTGTGCGTGCAGCCGCAGCGGCATGTGCCATGAATGCCGCCGCGCTCTTCGTCCCCTGCCACCGGGTCATTCGCAGTGACGGTACCCTCGGCGGATTCCGCTACGGTCTGCCCCTGAAGCAGGATCTGCTGCTGCGCGAAAGCCGATAACTACCGGAGTCTTCGCCGTATAGCCGCTGAAAGTCACCGCGCTCAATTCACCCACATGTCTTCCAAAGTTCACCTGAGGCTGTTTGGATCAATTCCGGCAGACCCTGCCGTGGTGTGCCACATCTTATTCGCACTCCTGCTGAGGAAACCCATGACCGGATTGCCTGAATACCCCGAGCCCGCGCGCCGCCGCGGCCTGACCCTGACCGCCGCCGGTCTCTCCGCTGCCCTGCTGATCGGGGCGCCGGTAGCCGCCGCCGCCACTGTGACCGACCAGGACCAGGACGCCACTGACGATCAGCACACCGAACAGCTCAGCTCAGCCGATGACGCCGCCTCTGCCGAGCAGAGCTCGGATGACTCCGCTCAGGAGATTGAGAGCCCGGTGGAGGCCGAGCTAGCCGAAGATCCCGCCGAGGACGCGGACAACGTCGCAGAAGACCTCGATACCGTGGCCCCCGGTGCAGAGGGCCCCGCTGCGGAGGACCCCGCTACGGAGGCACCCAGTGCAGAGGCCCCCGAGCTCGCAGCGGAGCAGGATGCCGATGACGCTGCCGAAGAAGCACTCTTGGAGACTGGCGACGCCGCTGAGGAGAGCAGCGACTCCATTGTGGAGCTGCAGATCATCTCGGATAACGACTTCCACGGCCGGCTGGAACGCAGCGGCGATGTTGCCGGGGTGGAGATCATGGCCTGCACCGTGGACTACTTCCGCGAACAGAACCCCAACACCCTCTTTGTCGGTGCCGGTGACCACATCGGTGCCTCCACCTTCACCTCGTGGGCTACCGATGATGAAGCTGCCATCGAGGCGCTGAACCTGATGGGTCTGGACATCACCTCAGTGGGCAACCACGAATTCGACCGCGGATGGGCTGACCTGCGTGACCGCGTCATGCCGCTCTCAGATTTCCCTTGGCTGGCAGCCAATGCCGTAGACGCCGCTACCGGTGACCCGATCCTGGATCCCTATCAGGTGCTGGAAGTCGGCGGCGTGCGGATCGCGTTCATCGGTCTGAACACCACCGATATGCCGCGCCTGGTGTCCCCAGACGGCATCGCCGGCATTGAGTGGCATGACCTGGATGCCACCGCGAACTACTGGGCTGAGCACATCGCGGAGAACGACGAAGCCGACCTCACCATGGTGCTGGTCCACGACGGAATCGCCGGCACCGAGCTCTCCCACGCAGGCGGCCAATTCGGGAATCTGGTCAATAACGCTCACGAAGATATTGCTGCCATCATCTCCGGACACACCCACCGCGAGTACGCGCTGCAGACTGAGTCGGGCATGTGGGTCACCCAGACCGGTGAGTACACCCGCAATATCGGCCAGATGGTCATTCAGTACGACACCGCTACCGGCGAGATCGTCTCCTCGGAAGCTCTGATCCTTCCGCTGATCTCAGAAGACGACGAGCCGATCTACTGCAATGAGGGCGACCGTCCGGACCTTGCTGCCCTTGTCGCCGACGCTCAGCAGACGGCAGAGGAGATCGGCAATGTGGTGATCGGCTCAGTGGAGCCTGGATTCGCCCGTGCGCAGAATGCCGAAGGCACCGAGAACCGCTCAGCGCGCTCCACCCTTTCGGATCTGATCGCAGATGCTCAGGCCTGGGCGGCCCGGCAGTCCAGCAATGAGGTGGACTTCGCTCTGATGAACCCCGGCGGTGTGCGCGCTGACCTCCCTCCGGGGTCTGACGGTGCCGGTGGGGAGATCACCTACCGGGATCTGGCCACCATCCAGCCCTTCGGCAACCTGATCAACTCCGTGGAAATCACCGGCGCAGGCATCAAGGAAGCACTGGAGCTGCAGTGGCGCGAGGGCCGGGACCTCATGCTGGGCACCTCGGCTGAGTTCCACTACAGCTATGACCCGCAGGCCCCTGAAGGCGACCGAATCACCGGAATGTGGCTCAACGGAGAACCTCTCGACCTTGAGGCCACTTACCTGCTGGCCATGAACTCGTTCCTCGCCGCCGGCGGTGATGGTTTCACGCCCTTCGCTCCTGGCAACCTCGGTACCACCGGCCAGGTGGATATGGACGGCTTCATTCAGTACTTCGAGGAGCACGGAGAACTTGCCCCGGATCTGGCCAAACGCTCCGTGGGCGTGACCTGGGTCAGTGAAGAGGACGCTGTCTACGCTCCGGGTGAGGAGATCGCCGTCGACCTAGCTGGCCTGAACTGGTCGGTGCCCGGTTTGCCGCAGGGCGAATCGGTGCAGGTGACTCTGGCCGGTATCGACGTCGGAGAAGCTGAGATCGACCAGGACTGGGTAGATCTGGGCGAGGACAACGACCTGCGCGGCCGCGCCGAAGTTCGGGTGAACGTTCCGCAGGAGATCCTCTGGGACGCAATGTTCCAGCCGGGTCTGGGTGCGGGCTTCAGCGCTGTCGGCACCCCTGAGCTCACTGAGCTGCAGGTGCCGCTGGTGATCACCGAGCCCACCACCGGGCTCGAGATCACCCTAGCTGTGACCGTCCTGGCAGCTGACGCCGACGCCGGTGCCGAGACTCCTCCGGACCCCACCGAACCCGCTGACACACCGTCCCCCTCGGCACCTGCGGCTGGAGGAGACGCCGGAGCCGGACAAGGCCCCCAGGCTGCACCGGCCGGTGGACTGGCTCAGACCGGTGCCACCGTGGCAGTCATCAGCCTGCTGGCGGTGCTGCTCCTGGCGGTCGGCGCATTCCTAGTGATCCGGCAGCGCCGGGCCACTGCACGGAACTAGTCTCACCGAGGCACTCATCACGCGGGGGTGCGGAAGGACACTGATCCTTCCGCACCCCCGCGTGATCCTTATGTAGCAATCCGCTGCCCCAAGGCATCAAGGTGAACGGCGGTTTGCCCAGCCATGTTGCATTGCGTTCATCTAGGCCTGCTTGGATGGGACCTGGATCACGCAGCCAGGACAGTTTTCACCTGCCTGTTTTGCTGCCCGCACTGATGAGAAAGAAAAATATGAGCACACCACCACTGCCTTCCCAGAACGCAGGCCGGCTCGGTTCTCGCATAAGGCGTTCACTAGCGGCGCTGGGACTTACCGGCGCTCTTTTAGGATCGGCCCTCGCTCCCGCGCAGGCGGAACCAACGGCTCACGCTGATTCGGCCGAGACTGACTGCGTTGTCATCAACGAGGCATTTCCCAATGGCGGATCCGGCTCGGCTGCGCTGTTGAATCGCTATGTTGAGCTGTACAACACCTGCGACGACGCGGTCTCGGTTGACGGTTGGTCCCTGCAGTACCGGGCTCAGGGCAGCACCGGCACACCCAGTTCCACAGTGGCGCTCAGCGGCACGGTGCCTGCAGGTGGTCACTACCTGATCCAGGGCGGCGGCAACTCCGGTACCGGACAGGCTCTGCCAGCAGCTGATGCCCAAACCGGAGCAGCAATCGGCGCAGCAGCCGGCGGTACCTTCATCCTGGCCTCCACCTCCCAGGCGCTGAGCGATCTGGGAACCGGCTCGGTCACCGAGCATCCACAGGTCGTGGACCTGCTGGGATATGGCGGGTCCAACACCTTCGAAACCGCCGTTGCCATCGCCGGCACCAACACGCAGAGCCTGCACCGCACGAACGCAGCAGACACTGACGACAACAGCGCCGATTTCAGTCGGCAGGCCCCCTCCCCCACCAACTCCCGCGGAGAGACCCTCTCTGGCTCTGAACCGGAGCCCACTCCGACACCGGAACCAACCCCAGAGCCCACTCAGGAACCGACTCCCGAGCCGACACCCGAACCCACCGCGGAACCGACCCCAGAGCCTGACGATGATCATCCCACCGTGGTCATTAACGAGGTCTATGCTCAGGGTGGAGGCGCCGAGGCAGCCTTCTCGCAGCGGTTCATCGAGCTCTACAACTACGGCACTGAGCCGGTCTCTCTGGACGGCTGGTCACTGCAGTACCGACCGGCTACCCGAGCCGAAACCAACCTGAGTCCCTCCGGAACAGTTGCCCTCGGCGGCACCATCGACGCTGGCGGCTACTACCTGATCAGCAACCAGGGACTCAGCGGCGGCAACGGTCAGCAGCTGCCTGCACCGGATAGCCACCTCAGCAGCGGCATCGCCACCTCCAACGGGGTGATCTGGCTGGCCTCCACCACTGAGCGTCTGCAGGTCCCCCTCGGAGACGTGCAGGAGGCGGAGAACGTCGTCGACCTCCTCGGCTACGGCACCGCCAATACCTTTGAATCTGCTCCGGCCCGTTCGGGCAGCACCACCGAGGTCCTCTCCATGGCCCGCGTGGAAGACGGCGTGGACACCAATGACAACGCCGCTGACTTCCAGTTGAGCGAACGGATCTCCCCCACCAACTCCAGCGGCGAGCAGATCGTCCACGAACCAGCTCCGCGTGGGGACGTCCAGGAGGTCGAGATCAATGAGATTCCTCGGGAGACCTCCGCGGCCGAGAACCCGCTGTTGAACCAGCCGGTCACCGTACGCGGCGTAGTCACCGCCACCTACCCAACGGGCGGCCTCGGCGGCTTCGTCATTCAGACCCCCGGCACCGGCGGGGATATCGACCTGGACACCCACGTGGCCTCCGACGGGATCTTCGTCTACTCCCCGCAAGAGGCCCGCAATGTTGAGTCCGGGGACCTGGTGGAGCTCACCGCTGATGTGACCGTCTACAGCGGCGCTGTCCAGCTGAACCTGGACACCCGTTCGGCTGGTCCCGAGGAGCATGAGCTGCTGATCATCGAGGATGAGCCCTTCGAGGCAATCAAGCCTGTCGTCATTGACGAGTTTCCCGAGACCTCCGATGAGCGGCTGACCCTGCAGCATATGCTGGTGGACCCCCAGGGCGACTGGACTGTCACGGACCACTACACGCTGAATCAGTACGGTGAGGTCGGGATCGTCACCGGCACCGAGCCGCTGCGCAACCCCACCTCGGTGGTGCTGCCCGGCGAAGAGGCACAGGCCATGGCGTCCCGCAATGCCGAGCGGGTCATCTACCTCGATGACGGCTCCTCAGCCAGCTGGGCCTTTGGCAACGAGAACGTGCACAACCGGCTGCCCTATGTGTACCCGGATGCCCCTGTCCGGGTAGGTGCCAGCGTGAACTGGGAAACCCAGGTGATCCTGGACTACCGCTTCGACCAGTGGCGCTTCCAGCCGCTGGGTCATTACAACGTGGATACCGGCTCAGAGGATGCGCGCCCCGCGACCTTTGAGAACACTCGCAGCGAGATCTCCGCACGTCAGGGAGATATTCGCTTGGCCGGTTTCAACGTGCTGAACTACTTCGTCTCTCTCGGCGAGGACGAACCGGGCTGCGAGTACTACTCCGACCGCCACGGCGAACCGACCACCACGAACTACTGCGACGTCCGCGGCGCCTACAGCGCCGAGAGCTTCGCCCGGCAGCAGTCCAAGATCGTCTCGGCGATCCTGGGCATGGACGCTGATGTGCTGGCCCTGCAGGAGATCGAGAACTCCAGGCACTTCTTCGACGACGGCGGGCGCGATCATGCCCTGGCGAATCTGGTCCAGGCGCTCAACAGCGAAGCCGGCACCGAGGTCTGGGATTATGTGGCCTCCCCGCAGGCTGTCCCTGCGGCGTCGTCGGAAGATGTGATCCGTAATGGATTCATCTACCGCAGCGACCGGGTAGCACCTGTGGGCGACTCCTACATCCTCTTTGATGAAGGCATCGAAGAACTCAACGGAGACCATTTCGTAGGACTGGATCTGACGGCTATCTACTCCAACGCCCGCGAACCGCTGGCCCAGGAGTTCCAGCCGGTGGCCGGCGGTGAAGAGGACCGGTTCATCGCCATCGTCAATCACTTCAAGTCGAAGGGCTCGGCCCCCAGCGGAAGCACCAACCCCAACCGGGATACCGGTGACGGCCAGGGTGCATGGAATGCCGACCGAGTTGAGCAGGCCCACGGCCTGGCCGCGTTCTCCCAGGCTCTGACCGAGCACACCGGCACCGAGTCCGTCTATCTGATGGGCGACTTCAACTCCTATGAGCGTGAAGATCCCATCCGTGTCCTGGAGGACTCAGGATTCACCAATACCTCCGGGGACTTGGGTCAGTGGAGCTATATGTTCTCCGGCCGAGTCGGGTCCCTGGACCACGTGCTGACCACCGAAGCGGCAGCCGAGTCCATCGTTCACGCCGAGATCTGGTCGATCAACGCCGCTGAGCCGATCGCCCTGGAGTACAGCCGGTACAACGGCACCGCCTCCCAGCTGCATTCTCCTGATCAGTGGCGTTCCTCGGACCATGATCCGATCGTGGTGGATATCGCCCTGCGCGACGCTCCTGAAGAGCCGGGCGAGGAGCCTTCTGAGTACCCGGCGTGGTCGTCGTCGACGGTCTACACCGGCGGGGAAACCGTGGAGCATCAGGGCCGGGTCTTCACCGCCCTGTGGTGGACCCAATACCAGGAGCCCGGGTCCTCCGTGTGGAGCGCATGGGCCGAAGTGGGAGAGTCCACCCAGTGCGCCGGCGAGGTGCTGCCTGCATGGGCACCCAGTACCGAGTTCCGTGGCGGAGAGACGGTGGTGCACCGCGACACCATCTACACCGCCAAGTGGTACAGCCGCAACCAGCAGCCCGGGGAACAGTGGGGCCCCTGGGAGCCGCAGGGCAGTTGCTAAGCGTGTGACTGATCCGGCTGGCTAGCCGGGACTATCCTCGGGGCCCAGGGAAACGGCGAAAGCTGTCCCTGGGCCCCGGGCGTATCACGCATAGACTTGACCCACCATGACCATCACTGAACAGGAAAGTCCCCACCAGCACACGGACCTTCCCCAGACCGGCCAGCCGCTGGAAGAGACACCCCGGGACTTCCCGGAGCTGGACTTCTCCTCAGCAACCAACTACGTCATCCAGGGCGATAACTCCCAGCTATTGCCGCAGCTGCCGGATGAGCAGTTCCAGCTGATCTATATTGACCCGCCGTTCAATACCGGCGGTACCCAGCTGCGCCGAACCCTGAAAGTCAGCCCCGCCCCTGAGGACGGCAGGCGCACTGGTTTCGGCGGCAGGCGCTACCACACCGAAGAGACCCGCCGGATGGTCTTCCTCGACGTCTACGACGATTACCTCAGCTTCATCGCTCCACGGCTGGAAGAGGCGCATCGCCTGCTCCACCCCACCGGCACCTTGTACTTCCACATCGACTACCGGGAAGCCCACTACTGCAAGATCCTGCTCGATGAAATCTTCGGGCGTGAGAATTTCCTCAATGAGATCATCTGGGCCTATGACTACGGCGGACGCTCCAAGAGTCGTTGGCCGGCCAAACATGACACCATCCTGGTCTATACCAAAAGCCAGAAAGGCTACTACTTCAACCAGGACTCGATCGAGCGAATCCCCTACATGGCTCCGGAACTGGTCAGTCCGGCAAAAGCTGCCCGCGGCAAGCTGCCCACAGATGTCTGGTGGCACACAATTGTGCCTACCAACGGCAAAGAGAAAACCGGCTACCCCACCCAGAAGCCCCAAGGCATCCTGAGGAGAATCCTCCAGCCCTCCTCACGTCCAGGAGACTGGGTCCTTGACTTCTTCGCAGGCAGCGGCACCGCAGGCGCCGTCGCCCAGCAGCTAGGCCGGCGTTTCGTCATGATCGATTCCAACCCCGAAGCCATGGAGATCATGCGCGCCCGGCTGGGCGAAGAGAATATCCAGTACCTCTGAAGACCAGTCCAGCGGAAGACCAGCCCCTCTGAAGATCAGCCTAGAAGCTGCCAGCGGCCGGGGTGACCGTGACATCGACCCGCTGGAAAGACTTCAGGTCCACATACCCGCATGAGGCCATAGCGTGACGCAGCCCGCCCATCAGGTTCGAGGAACCATCGGTGTGATGCCCGGGGCCCACCAGGACTTCCTCCAGCGGCGCCACTGTGCCCACCTGGGTGCGGTGGCCGCGCGGGAAGTCCGGATGCACCGCCTCCAGTCCCCAGTGCCAGCCGCGGCCGGGGGCCTCTTCAGCACGGGCCAGTGTGGCACCGAGCATCACCGCATCAGCACCCATAGCTAGGGCCTTCACGATGTCCCCGGAGCTGCCCAGTCCGCCGTCGGCGATGACATGCACATAACGACCACCGGACTCATCCAGGTAGTCACGGCGTGCAGCTGCAATATCTGAGATGGCAGTGGCCATCGGGATGCGGATCCCCAGGGCCCGCCGGGTTGTGGTGGCAGAACCGCCGCCGAAGCCCACCAGAACACCGGCGGCACCAGTGCGCATCAGATGCAGAGCCGGAGTGTAGCCGGCAGCTCCACCCACGATCACCGGCACATCGAGTTCGTAGATGAACTCTTTGAGGTTCAGCGGCTCACCCTGCTGGGCCACATGCTCGGCAGAGACAGTGGTGCCGCGGATGACGAACATGTCCACCCCGGCATCGACCACGGTCTGGTAGAACTCCTGGGTGCGCTGGGGCGTCAGCGAGCCGGAGACCACCACACCTGCCTCGCGGATCTCAGCCAGGCGGGCCTTGATCAGCTCAGCCTTAATGGGCTCAGAATAGATCTCCTGAAGACGCCGGGTGTTATCCGGGGAGACTTCCTTCGCCTGCAGGTGAGCGATTTCCTCAAGCACCGGCTCCGGGTTCTCATACCGGGTCCACAGTCCCTCAAGGTTGAGCACACCCAGCCCGCCCAGTCGGCCCAGCGCAATCGCAGTGGCCGGGGACATCACGGAGTCCATGGGCGCACCGATCACCGGCATGGAAAAGGTGTAGGCGTCGATCTGCCAGTCCAGGCTGACATCACGCGGGCTGCGGGTACGTCGGGAGGGGACCAGCGCGACGTCGTCCAGTGCCCAGGCACGGCGTCCGGACTTGGCCATGCCGATGGAGATCTCGTTCACGATTTCGGGCTCACTTCCGGCCGTAGTTGGGGGCTTCTACGGTCATCATGATGTCATGCGGGTGGGACTCTTTGAGCCCGGCTGAGGTGATCCGCACGAACTTGCCCTTGGCCTTGAGCTCCTCAATGGTGTGGGCACCGACGTAGAACATGGTCTGGCGCAGGCCGCCGGTGAGCTGATGCACCACCGCCGAGAGCGGTCCGCGGTAGGGCACCTGGCCCTCGATGCCTTCGGGGATGAGCTTCTCATCATCAGGGACATCGGCCTGGAAGTAGCGGTCCTTGGAGTAACTGGTGTTCTTGCCCCGGGTCTGCATCGCCCCGAGCGAGCCCATCCCCCGGTAGGCCTTGAACTGCTTGCCCTGATAGAAGACCAAGTCCCCCGGAGACTCAGCGGCACCGGCGAGCACCGACCCAAGCATCACGGAGTCGGCACCGGCGACCAGCGCCTTGCCGATATCTCCGGAGTACTGCAGACCACCGTCGGCGATCAGCGGCACTCCAGCCGGGATGGCGGCCTTGGCCGATTCGTAGATGGCGGTGATCTGCGGAACGCCCACGCCTGCCACCACGCGGGTGGTGCAGATCGAGCCGGGGCCAACGCCTACCTTGATGGCATCGGCACCGGCGTCGATGATCGCCTGAGCCCCGGCGCGAGTAGCTGCCTGGCCGCCAATGACATCAACACCCTTTGCGCCTGGCTCGGCCTTGAGCTTGGCGATCATGTCCAGCACACCGCGGGTATGACCATTGGCAGTGTCCACCACCAGGACGTCCACCCCGGCCTCGATCAGTGTCATGGCGCGTTCGAAACCCTCGCCGAAGAAACCGACAGCAGCACCGACCCGAAGCCGACCCTCGTCGTCTTTGGTGGCCTGCGGATACTTATCGGCCTTATCGAAGTCCTTGATGGTGATCAGGCCGGTGAGGATGTCATGGTCATCAACCAGCGGCAGCTTCTCCACACGGTGCTTGGAGAACAGCGCCAGCACCTCGGCATTGGAGATGCCCTCCTGCGCGGTGATCAGCGGCTGGGGGGTCATCTTCTCGTAGACCTTGGTGGTCAGGTATTCCTCAGGCGGCACAAAACGAATATCGCGGTTAGTAATGATGCCCAGCAGCTTGCGGTTCTCGTCCACCACCGGCAGTCCGGAGATCTTGTAGTGCGCGCAGATCGCGTCAAGATCGGCAATAGTGGCATCCGGGGTGATGGTGACCGGGTCAGTGATCATGCCGGATTCACTGCGCTTGACCTGATCCACCTGCTTAGCCTGCTCCTCAATGGAGAGGTTGCGGTGGATGATCCCGATACCGCCCAGGCGGGCCAGGCTGATAGCCATAGGCGCTTCGGTGACAGTGTCCATGGCGGCGGAGACCACCGGAGCGCTGAGCGTGATGTTCCTCGTCAGGCGTGTAGTGGTATCGGCATCCGATGGAATGACATCGGTCTCGCCCGGAAGAAGCAGAACATCGTCATAGGTCAGTCCGACAAAGGCGAAGGGATCGTGCCCCTCAGCATGGGTGTGGCTCACGTGCGGTGCCTCTCAGTGGTATCGCGGCTGATGCGGTGGACAGCGACAACAAGTCTACTTGCCGCACAATTCCGCAGTGACCACGTGAGCTGCACCATGACACGTGAATATTAAGTGAACTTTTTCTCAGACACGCATGACACCCCCTGGCTCTAGACAGCGCTGGGCGCGCCCGAGGTTTCAGCTCTTAGCACTCTTCTTGATCGAGTGCTAAGAGGGTCTTATAGTTTGTCTTAGCACTCGGAGTGTCCGTGTGCTAACGATTTCGCGGGCCGTCACCCGCGCAAATCCATAAGCCTGAAGGGGCACCATCCGGCACCCGCGACGACGGTTGGTCACTCCCGCAAGGCGAGCAACCTGTACCGATTCACCCTTAAGCAAAGGAGAGTACTGACGTGTCAGTCTCCATCAAGCCCCTCGAGGATCGTATTGTTGTCCGCCCCCTGGAGGCCGAGCAGACCACCGCTTCCGGCCTGGTCATCCCGGACACCGCCAAGGAGAAGCCGCAGGAGGGCAAGGTTGTCGCCGTCGGCCCGGGTCGCGTAAGCGATAAGGGCGAGCGTCTGCCCGTGGACGTTGCCGAGGGCGACGTCGTCATTTACTCCAAGTTCGGCGGCACCGAGGTCAAGGTAGGCGGCGAAGAGTACCTGGTGCTCAACGCTCGCGACGTCCTCGCCAAGGTCGAGAAGTAAACACTCACCCGCTCGACTTACACAAGGAGTAGGAACCTATGGCAAAAGAGCTTCTCTACGACGATGCCGCTCGCCGCGCGCTGGAAGCCGGCATCGACAAGCTCGCCGACACCGTCAAGGTCACCCTGGGTCCCAAGGGCCGCAATGTGGTCCTGGACAAGTCCTGGGGTGCCCCGACCATCACCAACGACGGCGTGACCATCGCCCGCGAAGTTGAGCTGGAGGACTCCTACGAGAACCTCGGCGCTCAGCTGGCCAAGGAAGTCGCCACCAAGACCAACGACGTCGCTGGCGACGGCACCACCACCGCAACTGTGCTGGCACAGGCACTGGTGAAGGAAGGCCTGCGCAATGTGGCCGCCGGTGCAGCTCCCGGCGAGATCAAGCGCGGCATTGAAACCGCTGTGGCCGCGGTGACCCGCCGACTGCGCGAGAACGCCCGCGAGGTCTCCGGTCAGCAGGAAGTCTCCTACGTCGGTGCGATCTCCGCACAGAACGACGAGGTCGGCGAACTGCTGGCCCGCGCGTTCGACGCCGTGGGCGCTGACGGTGTGATCACCATCGAGGAGGGGTCAACGACCACCACCGAGCTGGAGATCACCGAGGGCATGCAGTTCGACAAGGGCTTCCTGTCCCCGCACTTCGTGACCGACGCTGAGCGTCAGGAAGCTGTGCTGGAGGATCCGCTGATCCTGATCCACCAGGGCAAGATCTCCAACATGGCAGAGTTCCTGCCGGTGCTGGAGAAGGTGCTGCAGGCCAAGAAGCCGCTGTTCATCATCGCCGAGGACGTTGAGGGCGAGGCCCTGTCCACGCTGGTGGTCAACAAACTGCGCGGCACACTGCAGGCCGTTGCCGTGAAGGCACCGGGCTTCGGCGATCGCCGCAAGGCAATGTTGGAAGACATTGCTGTGCTCACCGGCGCTCAGGTCATCACCCAGGATCTCGGCCTGAAGCTGGACCAGGTTGGCCTGGATGAGCTGGGCACCGCACGCCGGGTGACTGTCACCAAGGACGCCACCACAATTGTGGAGGGTGCAGGCTCCAAGGAGGACGTGGAGGGCCGTGTGGCTCTCATCAAGTCCCAGGTGGAGGCTACCGATTCCGAGTGGGACCGCGAGAAGCTCCAGGAGCGTCTTGCCAAGCTCGCCGGTGGCGTGGGTGTCATCAAGGTCGGCGCGGCCACTGAGGTGGAGCTGAAGGAGCGCAAGCACCGCATTGAGGATGCTGTCTCCTCCACCCGCGCTGCGCTGGAAGAGGGCATCGTCGCCGGTGGTGGCACCGCCCTGATCAACGCACTGTCCGTTCTGGATGAGGACGAGGAGGTCAAGGCCCTTGCAGGGGATGCTGCCGCTGCTGTGGGCATCGTCCGCCGTGCACTTGTCCAGCCACTTCGCTGGATCGCCCAGAATGCCGGCGCTGACGGTTATGTGGTCGCTTCCAAGGTCGCTGAGCTGGAGCCCAACCACGGCTTCAACGCCAAGACCGGCGAATACGGCGATCTGATCGCCGCCGGCGTGATCGACCCGGTGAAGGTGACCCGCTCTGCGCTGCAGAACGCCGCCTCCATCGCCGCCCTGGTTCTGACCACCGAGACCCTGGTGGTGGAGAAGAAGGACAACGAGGACGAACACGATCACTGATCGCTGACTCCCCTTTCCCTGCTGAGGCCCTGCTCCTTATGGAGCGGGGCCTCAGTGCGTCAGGAGCCCCGCTCTGGACTGGCGGGGCGAATACCAAGTCAAAGGTCATAATGGGCAGGTGACGACGATGGCGACCACCAGTTCGGAACAGCAGCTCAGCCGAGGCTTCCTCAGCTGGGAGCTCGGCATTGTGCTGGCACTTTCTTTAGGCCGCAGTGCGATCTACGCGGTGCTGCAGTTGGCGGAGCGGCTGAGAGTGGCGCCGCTGAGCCAACAGAGCGCCACTGTTCAGCGGTCACGTTCGCGAGCCGAGTTTTTCGATGCTGCGTTTCAGGTGTTGGATTCGCTCTTCGCGCTCGTCCCGGTAGCGCTGGTGGTCTATCTCGTCTTCCTCCATGGGGGAAATCCCTTCCGACGCTGGGGTCTGGACTTCCGGCGGCCCGGGCGCGACTGGCTCTACGGTACGGGGCTGTTTATCCTTATCGGACTGGGCACACTGGCGGTCTACTTTGCCGGTCGAAGCCTGGGCGCAACCGTGCGCATCGTTCCCGCCGATGTCACCGAGTACTGGTGGAGCGCCCCGGCACTGCTGCTGGCCGCACTGCGCCATTCGCTGCTGGAGGAAGTCATCATGATCGCTTACCTCTTCGACCGGGCACGCCGCATCTGGCCGCGCACCAGCATGTGGGTGATTATTGCCGCGGCCTCCGTGCTGCGCGGGGCCTACCACCTGTACCAGGGTTTCGGTCCCGGGCTGGGGAATCTGGCTATGGGGATCATCTTCGGCTGGGCGTACCTGCGCTACGGCCGAGTCATGCCCTTGGTCATCGCGCATTTCTTGCTCGATGCGGTTGCTTTCCTCGCCTTCCCGCTTGTGCTCAGCAGCTTCGGCATGGAAAGCCTACTCTGAGGACCTAGCGCCCCAGCACACCCCGGAGAGTCTCGATCGGCTCCCGGATCTGCTGGAAGGACTCGTCATAGACGTCATCGGGCAGCATGTAGGGGTCGACGATGTCGTCGTTCTCCCCTGCCGCCTCGCGCTGCTGATCCGCCAGGTCAGCGAGGGCGTGCAGCTTTTGACCCACACTAGCTCCGTGGATCTCAGCGTCATCCAGGTTCTTCAGGATCCGCCCGAACTGCCGCAGGGTGAAGGTGCGCGAGGCTGCGGCAGGAACTTCGGCCAGGATGTCCTCTACATGTACCCGGGTGGCGGCGAGAATGAGGTCACTGGATTCGATCATCTCAGTGGTCAGCTGAGTTGCGGTGAACCCCTCAGTTGAAGCCCCGAAGTCGGTGATCCGCTCCTTCATCTCCGGCTGTATGTCCTCCCCCACGTGAGCGTGAGTACCGGCCGAGAGAATCTTTGTGCCGGTGTCATCACCTACAAGCTGGGCCAAAAGACGTTCCATGGCTGGTGAACGGCAGATATTGCCGGTGCAGACAGCCAGGACTGTGTATTTTTCGCTCATGTCACACCTTTCGGATGAAGAACGGGAAACGGGCCTTCTTCTCGGGCAGATCCAGGATGAAATCGCGCTCGGGAACTTCCACGAAGCCTTCAGAACGGTAGAGGGCATGGGCGGCAGTCATGCTGGTGAGGCTGCACAAGGTGACGGCGTGAATATCCTCGCGCGCCTGTGCCAGAGCAATGATGTGGCGGACCATCTGCCGAGCGATTCCGCGTCCTTGGTACTCCGGCGCAACCGCGAGCATACGGAACTCCAGCTCCCCAGGCTGCGAGACCTCAGCATAGGGGCCGCCGTAGTCGGTGATCGCCACTGAAGCCGCAACTTCACCGTCCACTTCGGCCACCAACAGCTGAGCACCCTGAGCCCGGGAGGCGGCATCGCGCAGCTGTACCACATAGGAGTCCTCCAGTGAGAGGAACCCGCCATCCACATAAGCGCTGACCGTCAGCTCTCCGATACGCCCATATTCCGCTGGCACAGCCTGGCGGATCACGAGCGAATGCATGCCACTGACGGCAGCGTATGAGGGCGAGGCGATCATGGGGTGTTCAGAACTCATCACTGGCATCTTCCCACATCACATGACCGCGGAGTGCGCACAGACCCAGCCCACCGATAGGCTGAAACTAACCGTCATAGCTGGGACAAACAAAGAAGGCAAGGACTTCATGCCGATCGACTTCCGTCAGGTGACCAAGACTTATGACGATGGCACCGCGGCGGTGCAGAAGTTCAGCCTGCATATCCCCTCCCATACCGCCACAGTGCTGCTGGGTTCTTCTGGTTGCGGCAAAACGACATTGCTGCGCATGGTCAACCGTATGGTGGACCCGACGTCAGGGTCAGTGCTGATTGATGACGAGGACGTGGCCCGGGCCGCACCAGTAGCGCTGCGTCGACGCATCGGCTATGTCATGCAGAACGCGGGGCTTCTTCCGCATCGCAAGGTCATCGACAATATAGCCACCGTGCCCCGGCTCAATGGAGTTTCCCGCGGCGCAGCGAAGCGGCGAGCTTATGAGCTGATGGAGATTGTGGGCCTGGACTACACCTTGGCGCTGAAATACCCCGGGCAGCTTTCAGGAGGCCAGCAGCAGCGTGTGGGCGTAGCCCGGGCGCTGGCGGCAGATCCGAATATCCTGCTCATGGACGAGCCCTTCGGTGCAGTGGACCCCCTGGTGCGCATCGAGCTGCAACGCGAGTTGAAGAGAATTCAGACCGAGCTGCGCAAGACCATCATCTTCGTCACCCACGACGTTGATGAAGCGCTCACGTTGGGAGACCAGATCGTGGTGCTGAAAAAGGGTGCGGAGGTGGCGCAAGTGGGGACGCCGCAAGAGATTGTGGAGAATCCTGCAGATCAGTTTGTAGCCCAGTTCCTGGGACTGGATTCCCAGCGCAGGACGCTCTCGGCCCGGCCACGGGCAGGAGGTGGCTGGTTCATCTCCGATGCTCGCGGCAAGCCGCTAGGAGTTGTCGATCAGGCTCCCAGTGATCAGGCTCCCATTGACCGGGCGCCCGAGACGGACTGAATGCCATGGGGTGGATTCTCAATAACAGCAGCCGGATTCTCGAGCTGACGCTAGATCATCTGCTGCTCAGCGCGCCGGCCATCGTGGCCACTTTCATCCTGGCCGTGCCGCTGGCTTTGGTTGCCAACGCCGTACGCCCACTGCGTGAAGTAGTCATCTCCGGCACCGGATTGCTCTACGCGATTCCGTCCTTGCCGCTGTTCATTGTGCTACCACTGATTCTGGGCACTGGAGTGCGGGATCCTTTGAATGTCGTGGCGGCGCTGACCCTCTTCGGACTAGCTCTGATGGTCCGTTCCGCAGCAGACGCCCTGCAGTCAGTGCCTCAAGAAGTCCGGTTGTCCTCCACTGCGCTGGGACACTCCCGGCTCGGCCGATTCTTCACCGTGGATCTTCCCCTGGCTGGACCGGGACTTTTGGCTGGTCTGAGGGTAGTTTCAGTCTCCACTATCTCACTGGTTTCGGTCAGTGCGGTGCTCGGTGTTCGGTCGCTAGGCTCACTATTCACTGACGGCTTTGAGCGAAATATTGTGCCCTCTATTGTGGCCGGGATTCTCTGCACAGCTGTGCTTGCGTTAGTGCTAGACCTGCTCCTAGTGGCTGCTGGCCGACTCCTGATGCCGTGGGCACACCGAGGTGGTCGAGCATGAATCACCTTCTCGACGCGCTTGAGCTGCTTGGCGATGCCGAGTCTTGGCAGGGATCCGGCGGCTTCGGTGCTCGCGCCTTGGAGCACCTCTGGTATACCGCGGTGGCAGTCGCAACCTCTGCACTGATCGCCCTGCCTCTTGGGCTCTACGTGGGACACACCGGAAAAGGCCGGAATCCCGCAGTACTGAGTTCGGGAGTAGTCCGGGCCCTGCCGACCCTGGGCGTGATCACACTCGCTGCACTTTTTCTCGGCATCGGACTGACCGCCCCCATGATCGCTTTCATAGTGCTGGCCGTACCGAGCATTATCGCTGGGGCATATTCCGGGGTTGAGTCGGTCAGTCAGGTCACGGTGGATGCTGCGCGCGCCCAGGGGATGACCCCTTGGCAAGTGCTGTTCCAGGTGGAGATTCCGCTGGGACTTCCGCTGATCCTCGGCGGCCTACGATTGGCCACCCTGCAGGTGGTGGCTACTGGGACGCTGGCTGCCTATGTGGGCGCCGGCGGGTTAGGCCGTCAGCTTTTCCTTGGTCTGCGAACACAGGACTATCCCCTCATGCTGGCTGCTTCAGTGCTGGTGATTCTGTTGGCGATCGCGCTGGATGTCGTCTTCAGCCTCTCCCAACGTGCTGCCCGGCTCAGAACCGGCCATTAACTTCTCTATTTCAGCCGCGCTGATCCTGCTGACCACCCTCACCCGAAAGGTAAGACCATGAGACTCATCCCCCATATCCTGGCAGTATCAGCTGCTGCGCTGCTCATGCTGAGCGCCTGCAGTTCTGCTGACCCGCTCACCGGGGAGAACAACGACGCCGCGGACTCTGGTGACGAGCCGCGTGAAGAACTGGTCATCGGCTCCCAGCAGTACTACTCGAATACGATCGTCGCCGAACTCTACGCCCAGGTCCTGGAGGACCAGGCTTACAGCATTGAGCGGCAATTCGAGATCGGCCAGCGCGAGGTCTATGTGCCAGAACTGGAAGCTGGTGCCATTGATATCTTCCCCGAATACACGGGGAACCTGCTGCAGTACCTTGATTCCGATGCTCAGGCTTCCACCCCGAACGAGGTGCACTCAGCCCTGGGTGAGGCACTGCCGGAAGGCTTGGAAGTCCTTGACTTCGCTGAGGCCACGGATCAGGACAGTTATGTAGTAACTGACGAGTTCGCCCGCGAACATCATCTGACCAGCGTGGCAGATCTGGCGGAACTCGAAGATCTGCGGATCGCGTCAAACTCAGAATGGGAGGCGCGTCCCTACGGGCCTGCAGGACTGGAAGAGTTCTACGGAGTGGAACTGGCTTTGGTTCCGGTGGAGGATTCCGGTGGACCCCTGACGCTCAACGCGCTGCTGTCCGGCGATGTTGAGGTCGCCAACATCTACTCCGCCGATCCAGCGATCGAAAAGAATGACCTAGTCGCACTGGAGGATCCGGAATCCCTGGTGCTGCCTCAGAATCTGGTGCCGGTAGTCTCCGCAAACGTAGATGAACCCGCGCGTGCGGCTATTAATGAGCTTCAGCAGCGGCTGACGCAGGATGAGCTGCTGAAGCTTAATGCCTACTCACAGGACGAGCAGGCCAGCCCCTCCGATGTTGCCGCCTGGTGGCTGGAGGAGCAGGGCCTGCTCGACTGATCAGTGAGGCTGAAGGCTCAGCTGTCGCTGTCGCCGGCAACTTTGCGACGACGGCGACGACGCCGCCGCTGATCTGCAGAGCCGCCTTCGCTGCCGCTGGCTGCAGAGTCCGCTTCCTTCGGTGCGGACTGCGCAGTGTCCTTCGCGGCGCCGTCTGCTCGGCGGGCTTCAGAAGAATCACCGCCGCGACGACGATTGCGGCTGCGGCCTCCCGAACGGGACTGGCCCTCGCGGGATCCTCCGGAACGTTCACCGCGGCCCTGACGGTCCCGGCCGCCGGACTGCTTCTTCTCTGGGCCACCCAGATCTTCCAGAACCTCGTCGTTCAGACCGGTCTTGGAGCGCTTATGGCGCGGCAGCCGACCCTTGGTCCCGGCAGGGATGTTCAGCTCTTCAAAGAGATGCGGTGAGGAGGAGTAGGTTTCTACCGGCTCAGGCACGCCCAGGCCGATAGCCTTATCGATCAGCTTCCACCGGTGAAGGTCTTCCCAGTCCACGAAGGTCACCGCGGTACCCTTCTGCCCAGCTCGACCAGTACGGCCGATGCGGTGCAGGTAGGTGTTCTCATCCTCGGGCGCAGTGAGGTTGATGACGTGGGTGACATCGGTGACATCGATGCCGCGGGCGGCCACATCGGTGGCAACAAGCACGTCGATCTTCTCGTTGCGGAAAGCCCGCAGCGCCTGCTCGCGGGCCCCCTGCCCCAGGTCGCCGTGGATCGCACCGGCAGCGAAGCCGCGGTCCTGAAGCTCGGTGGAGAGCTTGTCGGCCTGGCGCTTGGTCTTGGTGAAGATAATGGTGCGGCCACGTCCCTCGGCCTGCAGGATGCGGGCGATGACCTCATCCTTATCCAGGTGGTGGGCGCGGTAGACAACCTGGCGGATGTCCTTCTTCACCACGCCGATATCCTCAGGATCTGCGGCACTGATGTGGGTGGGCTTGGACATGTAGCGCCGGGCCATATTGATGACCGGACCCGGCATCGTCGCGGAGAACAGCATCGTCTGGCGCACGGTGGGCACCGCTGCCAGCAGCGTCTCCACATCCGGGAGGAAGCCCAGGTCCAGCATCTCATCGGCCTCATCCAGCACCACGATGCGGATGTTCTTCAGGTTCAGATGCTTCTGGCGGTGCAGGTCGATCAGGCGCCCGGGGGTGCCCACAACGACCTCCACACCGCGCTGCAGCTCCTCGATCTGGGGCTCATAGGCCCGTCCGCCGTAGATAGTGGCAATCCGTGCGCCCAGCTTGGCACCGGCAGTCTTGAGGTCCTGTGCCACCTGCACGGCGAGCTCACGAGTAGGAGCGACAATCAGCGCTTGAGGGGCACCCGGTGCCGGCAAGTTCTGGAACTCATCGCTGTGCGGGGTGGTCACCCGCTGCAGAGCAGGGATGCCGAAGCCCAGGGTTTTACCGGTGCCGGTCTTGGCCTGGCCGATGATGTCGTGGCCGCCCAAGGCGATCGGCAGGGTTTCGGCCTGGATCGGGAAAGGCGTGGTGATGCCCTTCTCAGCCAGCGCCTCGACGATCTCGCTGCGGACGTCGAAATCTGCGAAGGTCAGGGTCGGCGTCGTCGTCTCAGCTGCTTCAGCCTCGGTGATCTGTTCAGTCATACGTACTTTCAGTAGGTTCAGGATGCGACGGCGGCAAAGCCCACCGTCTGCTTGGTGTCGGAGCCGATCTCCACGTATCCGATGGAGCTCACCGGGACGACCACCTTCTTATCGCGGCGGTCAGTCAGGCTCAGCAGGGGCTTGGAGCTCTCAATAGCCTCAGCGACGGTCTTCTCGATCTCCTCGGCGCTTGCCGCACTGTCGATGACGATCTCGCGGGCGACGTTCTGGACTCCGATGCGTACTTCCATGCCACTCCTTGTCTGAGGGCCCTCGCCTCACCGGTTCGACAGGCGCGCGAGGGCGGTTAAGCTTACGGCTCACCCTCGATAGTACAAGGGACTGACACCTTCAGCTCTCGTTCTCCTTGGGAAAGCCCGATATTCCTCTCCAGGCCAAACGCGAAGTCAACTGCGCTGAGACCCCAAGAGCCGGCCGCTCCGAGAGCCGACTCCAGTGCCGGGCGGCGGAGGTGGCCATCCCAATCAGGCCGTGGCCGAGCATCGTAGCCTCGGCCATGGGCTGCCCGGTGTCATCGACGATCACCTCAGCGATCGCGGTAGCCATTGCGTCATGAAACCGGTCCAGACGCTCGGAGACTTCCTCATCGTTATCCATCCCGGAGGCGAAGATCAGCCGGTAGGCCTCATCTTCCCTGGCGATGAACTCATAAAAAGCGGTGATGGTGCCGGTGACCCGCTGCTCGTTGTCCTGATGAGCGCTCAAGGCCGCGGTCAGCTCCTCACGCAGCTGCCCCAGCTGGGTCTCCAGTAAGTCGATGAACAGCTCATGCTTGCCTGGGAAGTGCTGATAGAGCACAGGTTTGGACACCTGTGCCACTTCTGCGATGTCATCCATGGATGCGGCGTGAAAGCCCTTGGCCACAAATACATGAAGCGCACAGTCCAGCAGCTGGATTCTGCGCTGCTCCCGCGGCAGCCGCTTGGCGCGCACGGCGACGGGCTCGGTCTCAGTCATGACTGAAGAGTGTAGAGCAGGCTCAGAGCCTGCCATAGGCCGGACTTCCGGTGGCTTCGCTGATAATCCGCTCCACCACCGAGGTGGGGCTGGAGTTCTCCCCGATCCGGTTGGGCTTGCCGGTACCGTGATAATCCGATGATCCGGTGGCGATCAGGTCATGTCGGGCGGCCAGATCCAGCAGAAGCCGTCGACCCGGCTCAGGATTATCGCGGTGCCAGACTTCGACGCCGGCTAATCCAGCCTCCACCATCTGCTCCAGCTGGGGGACGCTCACCGTACGGCCACGAGCAGAGGCCATGGCATGGGCGATCACCGGCACTCCCCCGGCGTCACGGACCAGCCGGATGGCTTCTATGGGGGTGATGTTCTCCTGGGAAACGTAGTACTTCGTGCCGGGATGGAGGTATTTCGCGAAGGCTTCACTACGGTCAGCCACAACTCCCACCGCCACCATCGCATCGGCCAGATGGGGGCGCCCGATAGTGGCATCGGGGCCGACATGCTCCACCACGATCTCCCAAGTGATCGGGAAGTCTTCGGCCAGCCGTTCACATATTCGTTTGGCACGCTCCACGCGACCCCCGCGGGCGGTAGCGATGGCGTCCATCAGCCCGACGTGGGCGGGGTCATGAAGGTAGCTGAGCAGGTGAACGCTGATGCCGTCATCTGTGCGGGTGGTGATCTCCATGCCCGGGATCAGCACCAGCTGCAGGGCCTGGGCGGCCTCGATCGCCGCTGTCCAGCCGGCGGTGGTGTCGTGATCGGTCAACGCCAGTCCGCGCAGCCCAGCCCGCTTTGCCGCGGCCACCACCTCTGCAGGAGGTTCGGTGCCGTCGGAAACCATGGAGTGGGTGTGCAGATCAAAGCTCATACCAACATGAAAGACTACCGCCATGAGTGATGCGCACAACGAACAGGAACTGAAGGACCGGGTCAACAATCGCTCCCAGCGCCCCAATTCGCGGGCGTTCAAGGAGTTCATGGCCTCCAGCTGGGCCCCTGCCCCTGCACTACGGCATGAGCGTGAGCAGGTGGCAGACTTTGCCGCCCGGCGTCGTCGTGCGCTCTCGGAGGACTTCCCCGGTGAGCGGCTGGTGGTTCCGGCCGGCCCGTTGAAGGTGCGTTCCAATGACACTGACTACCGTTTCCGTCCGCACTCTGCCTTTGCTCACTTGACCGGACTGGGTGTGGATCATGAGCCCGATGCTGTGCTGGTTTTTGAACCAGTGGATGAGGGCGCTGGCGACGACGGCGGCCACCACGAGGCCACTCTGTACTTTAAGCCGATGGCAGGCCGCGACTCCGAGGAGTTCTACGCCGATGCCCGGCACGGAGAGTTCTGGATAGGTCCCCGCCCGGGGCTGGAGGAGTTTGAGCAGAAGCTCGGGCTGGCCACTCGCAACCTCGATGAGCTGGAAGTTGCCGTCACCAAGAATGCCGGCGCTGTCGAGATCGGCGGGACACGTATCCGACTGCTGCGTGAAGTGGACCTCAACGTAGATGCGCTGGTGGACACGTCACGGATCAATACCGGCGTGGACCTTGAGGCATCCGATGCTCTTGACGCTCAGCTCACCGAGTTCCTCTCGGCGCTGCGTTTGGTGAAGGACTCATGGGAGATCACTCAGATGCGGCACTCGGTAGCCGCCACCATCTCCGGGTTTGAGGATGTGGTGCGCGCCCTGCCGCGCGCGGTCGGACACGAGCGCGGGGAGCGGATCGTGGAGGGTGCGTTCTTCGCCCAGGCCAGGCTCCAGGGCAACGACCTCGGTTATGACACGATCGCTGCCTCCGGCAACAACGCCACGATCCTGCACTGGATCCGCAATCACGGGCGAATCGACGACGGCGAGCTGCTGCTGCTGGACGCCGGTGTGGAGGCGGATTCGCTCTACACCGCAGACATCACCCGCACCATCCCGGTCAGCGGGACCTACTCGGAAGTTCAGCGCCGGGTCTATGAGGCGGTGCTTGCCGCAGCGGATGCGGCCTTCGCCGTGGTCAAGCCGGGTATCCGATTCCGCGAGATCCATCAGGCGGCGGTGACCGTCCTTGCGGAACATCTCGATGACTGGGGGCTGCTGCCGGTGTCCCTGGACGAGGCGCTCGCTCCTGAGGGTCAGCACCACCGGCGCTGGATGCCCCACGGCACCAGCCATCACCTTGGGCTCGACGTCCATGACTGTGCGCAGGCTAAGCGCGAGCTCTACCTGGACGGTGTCTTGGAGCCGGGCATGATCTTCACTATCGAGCCGGGCCTGTACTTCAAGCAGGAGGATCTTGCGGTACCTGAGGAGTATCGCGGAATCGGCGTGCGGATCGAGGACGATGTCTTGGTGACAGAGGATGGCTGCGAGAATCTCTCCGCCGCGCTGCCGAGGCGCGCTGAGGACGTTGAGGCGTGGATCACATCTCTTTGGCATCGACCGGCCTGATTCCGGGCACATGAGGTAAATTCCCAGCTGATTCAGGCTTCCGTAAGGCCAACATCCAGCTTCGCATGAACTGATATGTAGTGAACGTTTACACCACCGAATTGGAGGCAAAAAATGGGAATCATCGGTTGGCTCTTGCTCGGCCTGATCGCCGGAGCTATCGCCCGAGCCATTCTTCCCGGTAAGCAGCCCGGCGGCTGGATTGCCGCACTCATCACTGGTGTACTGGGCGCCCTGCTGGGTGGCTTCATCGCATCAGCACTGTTTGATGTCAATGTGAACGACGCATTCTTTGACCTTCCGACCTGGCTCTTTGCCATCGGCGGCGGCGTGATTGTTGCCTTCATCTGGCAGGCAATCACAGGTCGGCGCGGCACCAGAGCCTAACGCCTCACGGCGAGCGGCGTGTGAGCCGCTCAAGACTGCGAATCGGCTGATCCGCCGATTTCACCTCCGCCTCTCGGAAAATCCGGGTGCGGTTCGTGAAATCGGCGGATCAGCTGCGTCTAGGGCCCGCGCGTCTAGGGTCCTTGCGTCTATAGCAGCGACTGGTCCTGCCGCCGCGGCACCGAACCCAGACTCCACGCAGCGGGCTTAGCGAGGCTCACCATCTGCGCCCTCAGGGGCCTGAGCATCGCGCCCGCGCCGCTGCGTTCCAGCATCGGCTGCGTCTTCCTCCGCAGCACCCTGAGCCCTCGTAGCATCCTTATCCGGGCTGGAGGCCGGTTCAGCTGACTCAGCTCCTTCGGGCTCCGGCGCACTCTGCTGCGACTGGTTGGCGTTCTCGACATCCTCGCGACGGACGCCGTAACGCGGCCGGCCATCCGGAAGGGAGGCGTAGGCAACACCGGGGACTGAGCTGGGCTGAGCGGCAGGATCAACAACCGCCGCTTCAGGACCCGAAGTGCCCGGATGTGACCTCATCGGCGCCGCCCCGCCGAGTGCTGTGGTCTTACCTGTGGGATCGTTCCAGGCGTTGAGGCTATGAACCCCCGCACCGGCCACTAGGGCTCTAGCCCGGCCGGCGTGGCTGAAGTCGCAGACCACATCGTAGGTGGTGGCCACCATTTGGGTGGAGGAGGAAAAGTCCCGCTGACCACGGCGGATGGCGTATCCCACGACTCCCATGATCATCCAGATCGCCATGCCCAGCACCACGGACATCAGCAGGTTCAGCACCGGGGCCTCGGGGGCAAAGAGGAAGATCAGCAGTCCGATGAAGAAGCCGAACATCGCACCCTGCGCTGCCCCGGCACCGGCCACTCGGGGATAAGAGAGCCGGGAGCGGATGTACTCCACCGAGCGCAGATCGTTGCCCACAATACTGATGGCCTTGATATCAAAGCCCTCAGCCTGGGTCAGGTGGTCCACCACCTTCTGTGCATCCTCGTAGCTGCGGTAGCGGCCCAGCAGCTCACCACGGGGCAGTCCTCCGGCGTTTCTCTGCGCACTCATAGCCCTATTCTTGCAGGGCGCGGTGTGGGTACAAGCACATCAGGTGCTTACACATCATGCGGCACTAGACTAATCAGGTGTCTGATCCATCCATCATCGAGAGCATCCGCCGCCGCCTGGACGAGGTCATCGACCCCGAACTGCGGGTGCCCATCACTCAGCTGGGTATGGTGGGCGATATTGCAGTGGATCACGACGGCGCCGCCGCGCTGCAGATCAAGCTCACTGTAGCTGCCTGCCCGATGCGCAACCGCATTGTGGAGGACGTCACCGCCGCTGCAGTCCGCGCTGAAGGCGTACGCACCGCTGAGGTGCAGCTGGATGTGATGACCCCCGAGGAGCGCGCTGTCCTGAAGGAGCAGCTGCGCGGCGGGCAGGGCGGGAAGATCAACCGGTTCGCCCAGGCTGATTCTCTCACCAAGGTCTACGCGGTGGCCTCGGGCAAAGGCGGCGTCGGCAAGTCTTCGGTCACAGTCAACCTCGCCACCGCGCTAGCAGCACAGGGGTTGAAGGTCGGTGTGGTGGATGCCGATGTCCACGGCTTTTCTGTCCCGGATCTGATGGGCATCACGGCCAAACCGACCCGGCTAGACGAGATGATCCTGCCTCCGGTGGCACACGGGGTGAAGACCATATCCATCGGCATGTTCGTCGAGGGGAACCAGGCAGTGGCCTGGCGAGGGCCGATGCTGCACCGGGCCGTGGAGCAGTTCCTCACGGATGTCCACTTCGGCGATCTGGATGTGCTGCTCCTTGATCTGCCCCCCGGTACCGGCGATATCGCGATTTCGGTGGCTCAGCTGCTGCCGGGGTCGGAAATCCTCGTGGTCACCACGCCGCAGACCGCGGCCGCCTCGGTGGCTGAACGCGCCGGAGCGCTCAGCACTCAGACCGGGCAGCAGGTTGCCGGTGTCATCGAGAACATGGGGCCTATGACCATGCCCGATGGCACAGTGCTGGACCTCTTCGGCTCCGGCGGGGGCGAGCTGGTCGCCCAGCGTCTGAGCGAACAGCTGCAGACGGAGGTCCCTCTGCTGGGATCGGTGCCCCTGGATACCACCTTGCGCCAGGCAGGTGACGACGGCGCCCCCGTGGTCCTCTCGGCACCCGACTCCCCCTCCGGTACTGCCCTGCGCAACATCGCAGCAAAACTCGCCTCACGGGGCCGAGACATCAGGGGTCGTTCACTGCCGCTGAGCATCGCCTGAATCTCTATCGCCTGAACCTTTAGCGCTTGACCTTCGCCGCCTAAACCTTCTCCACCCTTGGCCGGTGGCCCCTCGTAATAGAAAACGCATCACATGATGCCGCTCACATACACTTGTGCCCTGCACCATATGAGCCGCTTCACACCCGCGCTCTTGTGACGCGGGCCTTAGCTCGCACCGTATGTACTCGAAGAGGGAGAAAACAATGACGTGGAAAACCCAGAGCCTACGGCTGGGCGGGTTGCTGGCAGCATCGGCGCTGCTGCTGACCGCCTGCGGAGATGGCGAGGGCAACGGTGACTCTGCAGGAGAGGCCGGCGAAGTCGGCAGCATGGACGCTGAGTTCATCACTATCGCAGCTGGCGGATCCTCCGGACCGTATTACCAGATCGGTGCCACGATGTCCGAGATTCTCGGCACTGAGCTGGACTCCGACACCTCCGTACAGGCCACAGGTGCCTCGGCGGAGAATATCAACATGATCTCCGACGGCGACGCCGAGATCGCATTTGTCATGGGAGACGCCGCGGTCCAGGCCACCGAGGGCACCGGGCCTTTCGAGGGCGATGCCCGCGAAGACCTCATGGCGATCATGACCATGTATCCCAATACTGTGCAGCTGGTCGCCACCGCTGCTTCGGGTATTGAGGCGGTGGAGGACCTCGAGGGTCGCAATGTGGCCGTGGGCGACGTCGGCTCCGGCGTGGAGCTCAACGCCCGCACAGTGCTGGAAGCACATGGCATCACCTATGACGACATCAGCGCGGACTACCTCTCCTATGCAGAGGCCACCGATCAGATGGCCAATGGCCACATCGACGCCGCTTTCGTCACCTCCGGACTGCCGAACCCCACCCTGACCGAGCTGGGCACCAATACTGATTTCATTGTGGTGCCCATCGAGGGAGAGGGTGCGGAGAACCTGCTGTCCGAGCATGACTACTTCTCTGAAGACGTCGTCCCCGGCGGCACCTACCTGCAGGATGAGGATGTGCCCACCGTCGGTGTGACCAACCACCTCCTGGTCAGCTCTGAGCTTTCCGAAGACGCCGTCTACGACATCACTGCTGCGTTCTTCGACAACCTTGACCGCCTTCACGGTTCTCACTCTGCAGCACAGCAGATCACCCTGGAGACCGTGACTGATGGCCTGGTGGTACCGCTGCATCCAGGCGCCGCCCGGTACTTCGAGGAACAGGGTGTGGAACTGGACTGAGCCCTTCGGGGAACCATCACTGTCGCGGCGGCGGCTGCTGGCCCTGAGTGGGTCGGCAGCCGCCGCCGCGCTGGCGCCTCTGCTGCTGAACTCCTGCAGCAGCGGACTGCGTCTGGTCTGTGAGCACCAGCGAACAGGTGAGGTCTACGCACAGGCGCCGGTGGAAACCGGAACCCAGGTGACTCTTTCTTGGATCCATTCCATTGAACTTTCACGCTGGAGCGAGACCTATCTAGTGCGACCTGACCGGTTGGTGCTGTCCAGTACCGAGTTCTTCGAATACGGCGCAGGAATGCCCCTGGGCGAGGGTGATGTCCATCTCAGAGATGGCAAGATTGTGATCGAGAACATTAATCGGAACTTTGACGCAATCCGTTGGTTCCACTCCCATCGTGCCGACTACCGCATCAGTATCAACGACGATCCGTCACTGATCGATGCTTCCGAACTTCCCGACCGTGAACCTCTCACACTGAGCATGAGGAACTAAGACCGTGACCAGCAGTAATGAACACCGCAGGACAACAGCCGCAAGTGGTGTAGAGCCCCGAGGACAGTCACAGCTGACCCTCGGGGATGGAGACACGCCCAGCAGCTCTGACTTGAGCACCCTGGTCCCTGAATCCGAGGAGGAGCGCGCAGCACGGGAGGCCGAGGCCCAGGAGGCTGCAGCCAAATACGACGCGGAATCCCGTGTACGGAAGGACCAGTGGCGCCCCCTAGCCCTGGTGATCAGCGGCGTGGCGATCTTCATCGCGCTCTATCACATCTACACCGCATACCAGCCGCTGCTTCCCACCCTGGTGCACCGCTCACTGCACGTGAGCGTCATGCTGTTCCTGGTGTTCATGATCTATCCGCCCACCCGGAAGGCGCAGGCAGCACTGTGGCGGGTCCCGGACGTGATTCTGGCGCTGCTGTCTCTGGTACCTACGTTCTATCTGTGGGCGAATTATGAACAGGTTGTCCTTCAGGCCGGTCGTTTCTCGGCGCTGGACGTAGCTGTGGGCACCCTCTTGGTGGTGCTGGTGCTGGAGGCCGCACGCCGCGTCACTGGCTGGGCGCTGCCGATTCTGGCCGTGCTGTTCATCCTCTTCGGGCTCTACGGACGCGAACTACCCGGGTTGTTCCGGCACCGCGGGTATGACTGGGACACGCTGGCCTATAGCTTCTACGCCACCACCGAGGGCATCTTCTCTACTGCCATCGGAGTCTCTGCGACCTACATCATTCTCTTCATCATCTTTGGCGCGTTCCTGGCCAAATCCGGCATGAGCCTGATGTTCAACGACCTCGCACTAGCTATTGCAGGGCAGACACGCGGCGGGCCAGCAAAGGTCGCCACTGTCGCTTCAGGCTTTATGGGCTCCATTAATGGCGCGGCTATTGCCAATGTGGTCTCCACCGGAGCCTTTACCATCCCGCTGATGAAGAAGATCGGCTATACCCGCACCTTCGCCGGGGCAGTGGAGTCCACTGCCTCGGTGGGCGGACAGATCCTGCCGCCCATCATGGGTGCTGCGGCGTTCATCATGGCCGAGACTCTCGGGGTCCCCTACACCACCGTCGCCCTCGCCGCGATAGTTCCAGCACTTCTGTACTACGTGAGCCTGATCGCCCAGATTCACCTTCGCGCCACGCGCATGGGACTCAAAGGCATCTCCAAGGAGAACCTGCCGGCAGTCCTGGATGTGCTCAAGGAGCGCGGACACCTGATGCTGCCGCTGCTGTTCCTGCTCTACATGCTCTTCTTCTCCGGACGCACTATCCTGTTCTCCGCCGCGATGACCATTGTGGTGACTGTCCTGGTGGCCATGCTGCGCAAAACCACACGCATGGGCCCCAAGCAGATCCTGGCCGCCTTGGAGGATGGTACCCGTTCTGCATTGGGCGTGGCGGTGGCCTGCGCTTGCGTGGGCATCATCGTTGGCGTAGTGAGCATCTCTGGCTTCGGCGTGACTCTGGCCAGCGCGATTGTCTCGCTTTCTGGCGGAGTGCTCTTCTGGACCCTGGTCTTCACCATGATCGCCTGCTTGGTGCTGGGCATGGGACTGCCCTCCATCCCGGCGTATATCGTCACCGCCACTATGGCAGCTCCGGCGCTGACCCAGCTGGGCGTGGAACCACTGGTGGCGCACCTTTTCGTCTTCTACTTCGGGCTCTTCGCGAATATCACCCCGCCAGTGGCGCTGGCTTCCTTCGCTGCCGCTGGCATCTCCGGAGGCAAACCTATGGCCACCGGTCTGGCCTCTTTGAAGTTGGCCTCAGCGGGCTTCGTGATTCCCTATATCTTCGTTTACAACCCGGATCTGCTGCTGCTTGATGTCAGCTTCCTCGATGGCGCCGCAGTGGTCATCTCGGCGATCGTGGCAATTCTGCTGCTCTCCACAGCAATTGAGGGCCACTTCATGGTGGATATGGCGTGGTACTTGCGGCCGGTGATCGCCGCAGGAGCAATCATGATGCTCAATACCAATCTCACCTTCGACCTCATCGGTCTTGGCCTGGTGATTCTGGTGCTGGCAGTGCAGCTGCTCAAAGCCCGCTCTGCTGGCAGGTTGAGCATCCGCTCGATCTGAGCTCAGCAGCCTAATCGAGGTGCCACCGGTTAGGTCGCGTCAGAATCAAACGGCGCGGGGGCGCTGGCCAGGGGATCCTGGTCAGCGCCTTCGTCGTCTAGTGTCCCGGCCTCTGTACCTGCTGTCCCAGCTGCTGCACCAGCGACTCCTGCGGCCGTAGCCCGCCGGCTGCCAGCTGCCGGAGCGGAACTGAAGAGCTCCCGGGGATCCACTGATTTCTGCAGGTTCTGCACTCCTGCGCGCGCCTGGTCGTAATCATCAGCAAGCGCCTCACGGATGATTCGCCGGGGGTCATACTGGCGCGGATCGTATTTCTGCCAGTCCACGGCGTCGAAGTCCGTTCCGGTCTCCTCACGGAACCGGACTTTGGCATCTTCTGCCATACCACGCGCTTTGCGGACCCATCCTGCCAGGGTCTGAGCATACTGCGGCAGACGTTCAGGCCCCAGGATCACCAGGGCCAGCACTATGAGTATCAGAAACTCGTAGACGTTGATGCCGGGCACAGGGCAACTTTACCGTCTATCGCAGCCAGGAGATGATCTCATCGAACCCGCGTTCCAAACGGTCAGCGGTTCCCGGTGAGGTGGGCAGCATCTGCACGCGCGAGCGGTCCGTAATCATCACCCAGGAGGTCACCTCTGAGGCTGCGGCGGCAGGCAGGTCTGAGCTGATGACGTACTGGACGCTTCCGGTCTCCACGGCGGTAGTCCAGGCGGCTCCACCGCGATCGATGAACAGCAGTGCTTCCTGACCTGTCGAGAGCAGAATACGCTCTGAGGTCACGGACGCCAGATCGATGCGAGACATCAGCTTCTCGGACAGCGGCGCCAGAACCAGATCTTCTTCTTCCACCCGGGTCTCAGCGACGGTGACGTAGTTGCGGCCGTCGCTCATGTTCAGCTGCATAGTGCGCACACCGTCAACTGAACCGGTCTTCAGGGACTCCGAGCGCATGTTGTAGCCGCCTTCGAGATACGGCACTGCCCAGCCCAGGCGCTTGAGCTGACTGAGGTTGTCCAGCGAGATCTCGCGAATAGGGGCGGCACCCTGTGCACCGGGCAGAATGACCGGCTCCTCCAGGGGTGCCTGCTGCCCAGCGGCCGCGGTGTTTACCGGAGTGCCTGAATCTGCATTCTCCCGGGTCGGAAGCTCATCAGCGGCTCGCGGTTCTGGAGGCAGAAGAGATTGCAGAGTAGGCACCGGAACCGCTCGACCGCCGAGAAACCACGCAGTGGCAACAATCAGGCATAGGACGGTGGCCAGAGAGGTCAGGAAGACAGCACAAATCCAGCCGACCGACAAACGTCCGGCTCGTCTAGCTGCGGAACCCCCAGCTGCCGTGGTGACAGGCTCAGGCTCCCGAAGAATTCCGTTCTCCCTGGGCATCCTGGTAAGTGTGCCCGGGAAACCTGAGAATATCCTTAAAATTTTCAATGAAGGTCGGTCTGCTCACTGGAGAGCCGGAACTATAGGATTAACCCGTATCGCAGGGAGGATCCGCACAACTATGAGCAGCGCACCTACGGCCAAGCACGCGAGCTGGGCCTACGCCGAACAGCACAGCGGGCAGGACCCGGTGTTTGAAGCTGCCCGGCTGCGAGCTGCCGAACTCGGCGTGAACACCATCGGAGAAGGGACAGCCTCGGCCCTTATCGCCTTGGCGGCAGCCAGTAGAGCCCACAGCATTGTGGAAGTAGGCACCGGAGTGGGCGCCTCTTCTGCTGCGCTGCTGCGTGGCGCCCCGGAGGCTGTCCTGACCACCATAGATGTAGATCCCGATCACAGTGCTGCCGCTCGGGATCTGTTGCGCCAAGAAGGTATCAGCCCTTCGCGCACCAGGCTGATCACCGGGCGAGCTGAGCAGGTACTCCCCCGCCTGAAGACGCAGGGCTATGACATGGTCTTTGTCGACACGGATCCGGCGAGCGCTGCTGAATTCGCTTACGAGGCAGTCCGCCTGCTCCGCACCGGGGGCATGCTGTTGATCAATGACGCTCTTCACGGTGACCGCGTGCCGCGTCCTGCCGTGCGGGATGCTGGGACTCACGCGCTCCGAACGCTAGAGCGCGCCCTCCTTGAGGATGAGCGGGTCACCACAGCGCTGTTCGGCACCGGAACCGGACTGCTGCTGGCAGTACGGACCTGAGCACAGTCACGCTCATATAGCGCCGGCGCCCTTGGCGGGGCGGGGATACTGTTACTCGCCGACGGCCTCGACCAGGCACTGCTTCAAAGCCTGTGCCTCGTCATTGTTGATCTCCAGCACCAAACGTCCGCCGCCGTCAATCGGCACACGCATGATCAGGCTGCGTCCTTCCTGGGTGACCTCCATTGGACCGTCGCCAGTACGCGGTTTCATTGCAGCCATCGAGTGATTCCCTCTCGTGTCAGGTATGCCAGTGTGAGGCTTGTCGTCCTCTATTATCGCTCACTAGGTCCAGATGTCATCTCAGTCACGGTGCGGGCTGCCTCTTCTGAAGGTGCCAGAGCCTGTTCCTCCGGCAAGTCAGCCTGCTTCTGCTGGGCCTGGAGCTGCTGAACCAGAGCGTCCACAAGAGCGTCCACCTGATCCATCCGGTAGCCGCGTACCCCCGAGTCGAAACGCAGTTGCTCAAGGTCTTCAGCCCTGATATTGCCCGCCGAGCGCTGCAGCAAGTGCTGCACGCTGTGCGGCCCACCCCCGGTCCCTTCCTCCTGCGGAATTTCGGCTCCATCCCAGCGGCCTACAAGAAGCATGATGATCAGTCCGATGAGCACCAAGGCGAGCAGATAGAGCCACAACATAGTCCTACAGTATCGGGTGACTGCGGGATTCTGAGTGCAGTACGGGCAGCGTCTCAGCTGAGACCTGAAGTCAGGGCGGGCAACATCTGACCGCTTGTTCCGCGCACACAGTAGTCCATCAGTTCGCTCAGTTCGGTCTCTTCGGGGTTCACCTCCACCAGGGGGGTACCTCGCTCGAGGGCCAGAAGCGGCAGGGAGGCAGCCGGCTGAACAATGCCGGAGGTGCCCACTACCAGTACAAGATCAGCACGCCGGATCGCTTCGGCCGCGGCCTCAAACGCCTCTACCGGCAGCATCTCCCCGAACCACACGACGCCGGGGCGCAACAGTCCGTTCTCGCAGTGTTCGCATGGAGGTGTCGGATCAGGTTCAGGGGGCGACTGGAAGCCGTCATAGTCGGGACGAGGCAGCTCATGCGGTTCGCCACAGTCCACGCAGCGATAAGCGGAAATACTGCCGTGAAGGTGGGCCAGAACCTCGGCTCCGGCACGTTCGTGAAGGTCATCGACGTTCTGCGTCACAATGGTCACAGAACCCCCGCGCCGATTGAGCGCGCGCTGCCATGCCGCCAGGCTGAGATGACCTGGATTTGGCTGCACCTGCTGGATCAGCGCCTGGCGCCACCGGTACCAGGTCCACACCAGATCGGGGTTGCAGGCAAAAGCCTCCGCGGTGGCGAGATCCTCCGCGGAGAAGCGCTCCCAGAGACCGGCCTGCACCTCCCGGAAGGTCGGCACTCCGGACTCTGCACTGATGCCGGCGCCGGAAAGCACAGCGACGTGGCGTGCCCGGTGGGCCAACGCTCGGATGTCCTCGGTGATGTCGTGGAGCACCTGCATAGATCTACGGTACAGCGCACCTCCTGGAGACTGCCTGGGCGCCGGATGCTGCAGTAAGCTCGGACTTGAGACGTATCGAGAGAGGAACCTCCATGGCAGAGCCGCAGTACGGTCACAGCGCCCCGCGTCCCATGACCGCCGGTGAGGAGCAGGGCTGGGGTGTGGGTATGCACCTGGGCGGCCTCGTGCTCAGCTGGCTTGTGCCGGTAGTGCTATGGCTGGTCTTCCGTGAGCGCTCCAGGATGCTCGACGATCACGGCAAAGAAGCGGTGAACTGGCAGATCACATTCTTCATCTTCTATGTGATCAGTGTGGTACTCATGCTGGTGCTGGTGGGATTTGTGCTGCTGCCGCTGCTCTACATCGTCAATGTCATCTTCAGCATTCTGGCGGCACTAGCCGCCTACCGCCGCCAGCCCTTCCGCTACCCCTTCGCTATTCGTCTGCTCAAATAGCCGTGACCTGCTGGTCCGCTCCGGTCCTTGGGCTCGCAGCGGGAGCCACGCTGCTCGCTGCCTCCGCCTGTTCAGGCGGCGGTGCCCATATGGGCGAAGACCGGCTGCCGGAGGGTGAGGTCCATCTGCAGCAGCCGGTCACCGTCGTAGGCGGTGATTCACCCACCCTCTGCGTGGGCATGGTCATGGAGTCAGCCCCGCCGCAGTGTGAAGGGCCCACGATCACCAACTGGGACTGGGGCAGCTATGAGGGGACATATGTGGCACACCCTGAAGGCTCCTGGGGTGATTTTCTTCTGCGGGGCGTCCACGATGCGCGGGCCAATACCTTCACCGTGACAGAGGCAGAACCCAACTCCCCTCCGTCGAACTGACCCTGCCGCCTAAGCGCCAAAAAGGCGCCGTCGCTGGCCCCCTGACACGGGAACTAGCGACGACGCCTGCTGGCTTAGGCTAGAACGAATCCTTATGCGCCTCAGCTCTTGCGGTTGTACAGGAACATCGACAGCGGAGCGAAGATCGCCACCAGCACAGCGCAGTAGATGAACACCAGGGTGATGCTGCCGACATCGTAGGTTCCGTCCATCAGCTCGCGAATTGCGGTGACGACAACGGACACCGGGTTGGCCTCCACCACACCCTGCAGCCAGTTGGGCATGGTTTCGGTGGGCACGAAGATATTCGAGGCAAAGGTCAGCGGCATCATGATGGTCATTGACGCGCCCATCACCGCTTCTTCAGTGGGCAGCAGCAGTGAGAGAGTGGTCCACACCCAGGAGAGGCAGAAGCTGAACACCAGCAGCAGCAGGAACCCAGCTGCTGCTCCGCTCAGTCCGCCCTCAGGCCGGAAGCCCACCAGGAAGCCCACACCCAGGATGATGACTCCAGCCAGGGTGTAGCGGACCTGGTCTCCCAGCAGGGCGCCTACCAGCTGCGCAGGCCGCCAGGTAGGCAGCGAGCGGAACCGGTCGAAGATACCCTTGGAGATGTCCTTATTCAGGGTCATGCCGGTGTACATGGTGATCATGATCAGCGTCTGCACAAAGATGCCCGGAATGAAGAACTGGACATATTCACTCACTGCAGGGCCGCCGGTCTGGCCGGTGCCTGAGACCACTGCGCCCATGGCGCCGCCGAAGATGTAGGTGAACATCACCGTCATGATGATCGGGAAGATCGTCACATCAAAGAGCTGCATGGGGATGTGTTTGATCTTCAGCATGGCTCGCCAGCCGAAGGTGATGGATGCGCTCACTGCGCTGGAGGGAGTGGGGCGTTCGGTCTCCGGAAGGAGGACGCCCAGAACTTTCTGGCCTTCGGCGACGCGAGATTCAGTCACGGTGCTCACTTGGAGGTCTCCTCATTCTCATTCTGCTCGGCGGCGTCGCCTTCCTTGGACTTCTCCTCGGCAGGCTTGCCGGTCAGGGCCAGGAACACCTCATCCAGGCTGGGCTGGCCCAGAGAGAAGGTCTCGACCCCCACAGCTGCCTCTTCTAGGGCATTGAGCGCCACCGCGGCGTTCTGCCCCTCCCCCAGACGTGCGGTCAGTGCCGCGGCGTCAGATTCGCGGACTACCTCAACACCGAGGGTGCGGGTCAGGATTTCGGCTGCGGGCTCTCGGTCTGCGGGATCAACCACCCGCACTTTCAGGGCACCGGCACCCACCTGGGCCTTAAGCTGACCGGGAGTGCCTTCAGCAATGACCCTGCCGTGATCGATGACTGCCAGCCGGTCTGCCAGCTGATCTGCTTCCTCCAGGTACTGGGTGGTCAGCAGGATGGTAGTTCCGCCGTCTACCAAGGTACGAATAATGTCCCAGACCTGATTGCGGCTGCGTGGGTCAATTCCCGTGGTGGGCTCATCCAGGAACATCAGTTCGGGAGTGACAATGAGCGATCCAGCGATGTCCAGTCGACGGCGCATGCCACCGGAGAACTTCTTCACCTGACGATTCGCGGCATCGGTCAGCCCGAAGGCCTCCAACAGGTCCATGCCGCGGGCGCGAGCCGCGTGCTTGGAGAAGCCCAGCAGCCGGCCCAGCAGAATCAAATTCTCGATGCCAGTGAGGTCCTCATCCAGGGAGGCGAACTGGCCGGTCAGTGCGATCTTCTCGCGGATACTCTTCGGCTCGGCGAAGACATCGTGACCAAGCACAGTCGCGCTGCCTTCATCCGGTCGAAGCAGCGTGGCCAGCATCCGGATAGCGGTGGTCTTACCGGCACCATTGGGCCCCAGCACACCGTAGATGCCGCCTCGTTTGATGGACAGGTCCACGCCGTCGACAGCGGTGTTCTCTTTAAACCTCTTGACCAAACCGTGAGTTTCCACGGCGAGATCAGAGGCGGCGTGAATGCCGGGGGCGGGCGCTGATGCAGGCGCGCTCATAGGTGTGCCTCTCAAAGGGGTAAAGGGGTGCAGGGAGATTCCTGACTCATCTTACCGGTGAGAGATGAACTGAACAGCCCCGTTTAATCGTTCAGTCGTTGCCAGAGGTAGCGATAAATCAGTGCATTCATCACTGCCCGCTGCTCAGGGTTGGCTGCTCCGCCGTGCCCGCCTTCGGTGTTCTCCCAGTAGGTGACGTCTACCCCGAGGTCCTGAAGTGCAGCTGTCATTTTGCGGGCATGGCCCGGATGGACCCGGTCATCGCGGGTGGAGGTAGTCAGCAGCACCGGTGGGTAGTCACGTCCCTTCTCCAGGAGATGATAGGGGGAGAAGGTCTGGATGTAGTCCCAGTCTGAGGTCTCGGGGTCCCCGTACTCTGCTCGCCAGGAGGCCCCGGCCAACAGATGCGAGTAGCGCCGCATATCTAGCAGCGGCACCTGGATGACAACCGCCCCGAACAGGTGAGGGTACTGAGTGAGCATATTGCCAGTGAGCAGACCGCCATTGGACCCACCGCGGCAAGCTAGTTTCTCCACCGTGGTCACTCCGGTTTCCACCAGATCCTCTGCCACCGCGGCGAAGTCCTCATAGGCCCGGTGCCGGTTTTCCTTTAGCGCCGCCTGGTGCCACCGTGGGCCGTATTCACCGCCGCCGCGAATATTGGCCAGGGCGAATACTCCACCCTTCTCCAGCCAGGCTTTGCCCACCAGGGACAGGTAGCCAGGGGTCTGACTGATCTCGAATCCGCCGTAACCATAGAGCACTGTGGGCTGGGGTTCGGGCCCGACGATGCTGGTCTCGCCCGGGACATTCTGCTGGGTCTCGACGGCGGCTTGGACAGTCTCTGCCGGACCAATCAGGAAGTAGGGGATTTTGGTGCCGTCGGCGCTGGTGGCAAATCGTTGGGCGGTGGCCAGGCCGGAGGCCTCGAACCGTTCCGGGGCCTGTTTCAGCCGCTGAGCGGTCTCTTCCTCACCTTCGAGCAGCGGAGCAAGACTGCCAAGATACTTGGTGGTGGGGATCAGGAAATCCTCAGCGGTGATCCACACGTCGTCACTTTCCCGCGGGTCCACTGCACTGACCGAGACTGACCCGGTGATGCTGTCAAAGACCCGCTTGCTCTGCCAGTGACCTGAATTTCGCCAGTGAGCTTCTACATGCTCCACAACGTCTTCCATCACGGTCAGCACAAAGACATTGCGAGTAGCGGTGATGCCCTGCAGCGAGGTGGACTCTGTGGGTACAAACAGTGGAGTGATCTCGACGACGTCCTCGTCATCCCGCGGCCCGTTCAGGAAGGTCTCGGCGTCGGCGACGTAGAGGCTTCCACCGGGCAGCATGGTTCCTGCGATGAGGGTGTCGGTACGCGGTGCGAAGAAGATCAGGTCGCGGTGGAAGCCCAGCCGCACGTCAGTGGCCACGTCAATCCGGGTCAAGATGGGTTCATCCTCAGCGTCATAGCTGAGCACATAAGTCTCGGAGTCATAGAAGCCGATGACGCGGCTGGCCAGGTGACGTTCATAGCCCTCAGTCGAGTCATAGCCAGCACCGGCGACCATATCGTCCTCGGCAACGCTGATGATCGGCTCCGCCTGGGTCAGCGGGGTACCGCGCTTCCACCTCCTGGCGATGCGCGGGTAGCCGGAGGTAGTCACCGGGCTGCCGAGTTCGTCGCTTCCGGCGATGTTCACTGCCGCATAGACAGTGTCCTCATCAATCCAGCTCAGGCTGCCTTTGCCCTCTGGCTTGTAGAAGCCGCCCTCTTCCTGCGGGATGAACTGCTTGGTCAGCAGGTCAAACTCCCTGGTGACATCTGCATCCGATCCACCACGGGAGAGCGAGATCAGCGCACGCCGCCAGGGGCTGTCTGCTGCCCCCGGGGCAGGGCGAAGCACGGTGGCACCGTGCCAGACCCAGGTAGTGCCTTCCTGGACGGAGAGCGCCTCAAGATCCAGGATGATCTCCCATTCTGGGTTCTCACCGCGGTAGGACTCCAAGGTGGTGCGCCGCCACAGCCCCTGAGGGTGCTCGGCGTCGGTCCAGAAGTTGTACAGATGGGGACCGCGCTTGACGACCCCGGGAATGCGATCTGCGGCGTCCATGATCTGACGCAGCTCGTCCTTCAGCGGAACGAAGGCCTCATCCTGCAGTGCTGCCTCGGCCTTCGCGTTGTGTTCGCTCACCCAGTCCAGAGCCTGTTCGCCTTCGACATCCTCTAACCACAGGAAAGGGTCGTTCTGCGGATCGATCAGCCGGGAGTCCTTAAGATCAGCCATGGGCCGAGTCTAGACTGACACCGGTGCTGCTCACCGATGATGACGTTCTCCCCTGCTGCGGCGGTGCGGTGTGCCGGTTTCTCCGGCTCAGCCGGTGTTCTGCAGTCCGGCGGCCACGCCCTTGAGGGTAATCAGCAGCAGATTCCGCGGATCCGCGATCTCCGCGTCGCTGAGCGTCCCCGAACGCAGCTTCCTTAAGGCACGCAGCTGCAGCAAGCTCAGCGCATCCACATAGGGGTTGCGCAGCTGTACGGCCCGGCCCAGCACCCGGTGATCCTGCAGGAGACGGTCCTGCCCGGTGATGGCCAGCACCCACCTTTCAGTCAGTTCCAGCTCCTGCAGCACAGCCTCGGCAAGCTCCTCACGGTCCCCCAAAGCGAGGTAGCGGCGGGCGATACGCCGGTCAGTTTTGGCCAGGGACATCTCGATATTGTCGATGAGCGCCCGGAACAGTGGCCATTCTGCATAGGCCTGGCGCAGCAGGTCCAGGTTATTGACGCTCTCCAGCGCTGTCCCGAGCCCGTACCAACCGGTGAGGTTAATCCGTGCCTGGCTCCACGCGAAGTTCCAGGGGATAGCACGCAGATCCTCGAGAGATTCAACGGAGAGGCCCCGTTTGGCAGGACGGGACCCGATGGCCAGCAGCCCGATCTCATCCTGCGGGGTTACCTGCGCGAACCAGGGGGCGAAGCCCTCGGCCTTCACCAGCGCATGGAAACGTTCGCGGGATGCGCTATCGAGTGCCGCAGCGAGCTCCGCGAATCGCTGAGCAGCCTCTGCGTTTCGTCTCTCCACCGAAGGGGCACTGGCCATCAGCGTGGCCGCAGCAACCTGCTCAATGTGGCGCAGGGCGATCTCTGGGTTGCCGTAACGGGCCGAGATCACCTCACCCTGCTCAGTGACTTTGAAGCGCAGATCCACCGAATGCGGCGGCTGGGCAAGAATCGCGCGGTTGGCGGGTCCACCGCCGCGGCCCAGCGCCCCACCTCTGCCGTGGAATTGGGTCAAGGTGATGTCGTTCTCCAGCGCCCACGCTGCGATCTTCTCCTGCGCTTCGTAGAGCGCAAGGGTGGCGGCCACCGGGCCGACGTCCTTGGATGAGTCTGAATAGCCGAGCATGACTTCCATGCGCCGACCGGTCTGCTCCAGACGTGCCTGAAGCTGCGGTGTCCGCAGGGCCTCTTCCAGGATGCGCGGGGCATTCTGCAGATCCTCGTATGTTTCGAACAGCGGAATGACATCCAGCACCGGAGCATTCTCGGGCCCATCCAGTGCCGCCTCGGCCAACTGGTAGACATCTGCCAGGTTCTCGGCAGTCTGGGTGAAGGACACGATGTAGCGTCGGCACGCGTCGACCCCGTAGCGCTGCTGAACCGAGGCGATGGCCCGAAACGTTTCCAGGACTTCTTCGCCGGGGACAGCCATCTTCTCCACCGATGCCGGGTCCTTCAGCCACTGCAGCGTCTGGCTGTGCACCGCAGAATGCTGTCGGACCTCCAGCTCTGCGAGATGGAAACCGAACGTCTCCACCTGCCAGATCAGCTCCTGAAGGTCACCATAGGCGGCGCGCGGAGCACCGGCAGAGGCCAGCGAGGACTGCACCGTCTTAAGGTCCTCCACCAACTCCTGAGGTACCCCATAGGCCAGATCAGCATTGCGTTCACGGGTGGCTTCGATACGCCCGGCAATGGCCAGCAGCACCTGCCGGTGAGGTTCACCGGGCGAGTGCTCAGCCGCCGTCGTAGTCAGTTCCTCCGAGAGCTGCTTGAGCTGATTCCACAGGCCGCTGAGCTTGCTGGTGGGCGGGGTGTAGCGCTCGTCCAGGGTCAGCGAGAGGCCCACCGCACGGGCGCGGCGCTCCAGATCCGTCAGCACTCGGTCTGCTGCCTGAGCTACGGCTTTGCGGGTGATGGTGGCGGTGACGTTGGGGTTGCCATCTCGGTCTCCGGCAATCCATGAGCCCAGCCGGATGAAAGCAGGGGCTTTCGGTGCAGCAGCTCCGGCCCGCTCGCCCTGCAGCCAGTCGTCCATGCGACGGTATGCCTGGGTGAACACCGAGGAGAACGAGGCGTCAAAGACGCCCAAGGCGGTGCGCACCTCGTCCAGCGGGGAAGGGTTGGAGACCCGCAATTGGGCGGTGCGCCACATATTGTCGATCTCTTCGAGCAGGTCCCGGGTGTTCCGCGCCAACGAGGTAGCCCCGATGCGCGGGTCATCGCGCTCATCAAGCAGGGTTCCGATACGCCGGACACTGGCGGTGATGGCGTTTCGGCGGGCTTCAGTGGGGTGGGCGGTGAGCACCGGGTGGAAGCGCAGTTCCTTCAGGCGGCGTTCTGCCTCGCCTTCACCGACCTCATCGGCCAGGTGCTGGAAGGCAGCGGCCACGGAATCCGATGGTTGCTGCTGCTGCAGCGGCAGCTCACCATCGCGGGAGCGCAGCGTGCGCACCCGGTGTTGTTCCTCGGCGAGGTTAGCCAACAGGAAGTAGCAGGTGAAGGCGCGCGCGACCTCCTTTGCGCGTTCGGCGGTGAAGGACTCCACCAGAGCTTCAGCACTGGCCAGGGTCTCCTCCGAAGGATCCTCGATGGCGGCGATGGTCAGCGCCCGCAGCTTCTCCACATCCTCGTAGAGGCCAGCGGAGTCTTCCTTGGCGTTGCCGTATTCGGTCAGGACCTGTCCCAGCAGGCCGCCCAGGAGCCCGACGTCGCGGCGCATGGCCTCTGGGATTTCATGCTCAGCGGCTGCGCGAGAGTGCTGCGCCTGTGCTGACTGCTGTGCATCGCGGTGCGCCTGGGGTTCCGTGTGGGTCATCCGGGGTCTCCTCTTTGGTCGTGGTGGGTTAATCACCTCGAGGCCTATGCGCGACCCCATCGTCACGCGGTGTGTTCGAGGACACGTTATCAAGCTCAGTCCAGCTGGCGGAGCGTACGACGACGACGCTCCAGTTCCATCAGCTCCTCATTGATGCGGCGATACTCCTCCGGCTCTGCGCTGGGGTCCATGCGCTGGAGCCGTCCCAGCAGGTTCGCTTTCTCGTGCTGGATCTTCAGCTCGACCAGCCGGTTGAGGATCTCTTGGCAGTAACGGTCCAGATGTTCTTCTGTCTTGGCCGGCAGCGCGGTCACCGCGAGTTCTGAGACCAGGTTGCGCAACGGTTCGGGAACTTCTTCGCGGACGTTCTGCACCCAGATGCGGGGATCTGAGGCATTGGCTGCGGCGATGCGGATGCCGTCGTGGATGGCTTGGTGGGCGGCGGCGGTGAAGCGGACGCTGAAGATCTCTTCCCACTGCTCCGGGGTCAGTCGGGTGGGGTGCTGAAGGATGACTTCAAGGGCCTGGCGCTCCATCATCACGGCAGGATCCCGCGGATCCGGGCGCTGGAAGGCCGGGGCCTGACCTGCAGCGGGCTGATGGTTAGGTGCCGAATACCCGTTCTGGTAGTAGTCCTCCGCTACCGGTTCCTCATACTGCCGACCGGAGCCGTGAGAACGCTGCCCCTTGGGCGCGGCAGGACCTCCTCCTGCGGTAGCGGCTTGCTCCGCCGCGGGGGTGGCCCGGGCAGTCTGGCGCGGGGAGTTCCGAATGGCTGCTTCGACTTCACCGACATCGGTGCCCAGCCACCCAGCCAGCTCCCTGGTATAGGCCGCACGCAGCGCAGTGTCACGAATGGAGGCCACCACCGGGGCAGAGGTCTTCAGCGCCCCGATCCGGCCCTCCACCGAATTGAGGTCCCAGTCACGCAGCCGCCGTCGAACCACAAATTCCACCAGCGGGGTCTTGCCTTCGATGACCTGCTGCAGAGCCTCGTCTCCGCGGTGCTGGCGCACATCGCAGGGGTCCATGCCCTCAGGACCTACCGCGATATAGGTCTGGGCGTTGAACTGATTGGCCTCGTTGAAGGCTTTCACTGCAGCCTGCTGGCCGGCCTCATCCCCGTCGAAGGTGAAGATCACCTCGGCAGGGCTGCCGTCATCGGAGAGCAGCCTGCGGGCAATCTTGATGTGACCGTCGCCGAAAGCGGTGCCGCAGGTAGCTACGGCGGTGTCCACCCCGGCAATGTGGCAGGCCATCACATCTGTATAGCCCTCCACCACTACCAGCTGGCGTTTCTTGGCGATACTGCGTTTGGCGTGCTCGATCCCGTAGAGCACCTGGGATTTCTTGTAGATCGCGGTCTCGGGCGAGTTCAGGTACTTGGGGCCCTGATCATCCTCGTAGAGCCGTCGTCCGCCGAAACCCACAGTGTTTCCGGTCATATCCCGGATAGGCCACATCAGGCGTCCACGGAAGCGGTCGTAGAGGCCGCGGTTGCCTTCAGAGAACAGTCCGGTGAGTTTGAGTTCATCATCCCGGAAGCCTCGGCTGCGCAGGTGTTCCAGCAGATTGCTCCAACCCTTGGGGGCGTACCCTACGCCGAACTGCTCAGCATGGTCCTTGGTGAATCCGCGGACGGTGAGCTGTTCGCGAGCGATCTGCGCCTCGGGGCTGTGCAGGTGTTTCTGGAAGAACTCGTCAGTGATCTTATGGGCATCCAGCAGTCGTTGCCGGCGGCCCACTTCGGCCTTATCCGGGCCGCTGCCGCCATCCTCGTAGCGAAGCTCGATGCCGTATTTCCCGGCGAGCCGTTCAACGGTCTCCTGGAAGCTGGTGTGCTCCATGGCCATCAGAAAGGCGATGACATCACCAGACTCCCCGCAGCCGAAACAGTGATAAGTCCCTACATGGGGGCGGATATGGAAACTCGGCGAGCGCTCATCATGGAAAGGACACAGCCCCTTCCAGGAACCGATCCCGGCACCTTTGAGAGTGACGTACTGTTCAACGACCTCGCGCAGATCGGCGCGTTCACGCACCGCATCGATATCCTCACGCTTGATCAGTCCAGCCACAGTTCCAATCTACCCGGGTTCAGATGGTGACTGCGCCGCTTTTCCACAGGCGAACGGGGCGGCCACTGCGCAACGATTCTCGGACCAGATAGGTAGGCTTGGGCACCATGAGCGCTGATCTCACCGGACGTGAACGTGTGGCTGCCGATGCTGCAGCCCGCGGGGTAGACCTTGAGTTCGTAGAGCGCGGCCCGGCGTCGTCGCTGGAGGAAGCCGCGGCAAATCTGGGGCTTGAGCCCCGCGAGATCGTCAAGACCCTAGTGGCCAAGGCCAAACGCACCCAGACCGCCGCGGACTCCGAGTATGTGCTGGCGCTGATCCCCGGAGATAAAGCCGTGGACTGGGCCAAGCTGCGCAAACTGGCTGGCTACAAGAAGATGTCCATGGCCTCACCCGATGAGGGCTACGCGGCCACCGGCTACCGCCCCGGCACCATCAACCCCTTCGGTGCGACAGCGGTGGAGGGGTCGACGACGCCGCTGCCGGTCTATGCCGATGAGTCCATCAGCGGGCGCATCGCGATGGGTGCTGGTGAACCCCACCTGAGCCTGCTGGTGGATTCTCCCGAGTTATTCGCCGCTTTTCAGGTCATTACCGGAGATATCGGCAAATAGGCGACCCGCCTACTGGCGCTGTCGGAGCCGTTGGGACAGAAAGCTCCGGAACTTCAGTCGCCGACAATTGACTGGTCACTTTGTCCGTAATGAGAGGCGTTCTGCCCGCGTCTTAACGGACAAACTGCCCACTCGACTCCCCCGGTAGCGTCCTGGGCAACGAATCAGCCGAAGAGCGGGCTGGTCACCGGTTTGCCGTGGACCAGGGTGGCGTACCACTCCAGGCAGGCGCCATCAGTGAGTGAAGCGATCTGGTCGATGATGGCGCGGTGCCTGCCGGCGTCGTCGGCGGCGGCGTGGAAATCAGCCTGGAAGGGCGGGTCCAGGAACCGGTCACCGGTCTCCAGCAGCAGCGCATGCAGAGCTTCAATCACATCGCGCTGCCGCACATAGACCGGCATCTGCTCGCGCGAGGCCATGATGTAGTTGGCGGCGATCCCCTTCATCAGGCAGATTTCCTCCAGGGTCTCCTGTGGAACGACCAGATGGGCTTCGTGCCGGACCAGCGGCTTCTCCCCGTAGGCTTCACGCGTCGCCGCCCAAAAGGCGTTGCAGAAGCGACCAATGAGCTCGCTGGTCATATTCTTCAGCGCCGCCAGTGACCGTCGCGACCCGTCGGACTCCTTGACCCAGTTCTCACTGGATGCCAGACGCTCCAGCGCTGCCTCAATCCGGTCCTCTTCAGCATCGGGCAGGTACCACTGCTGGGTAGTCTGAATGACTCGACGGCGCTGAATATCGTCATCGAGAAACTTCAGCTGGAACCTGCCGTTGACAATTCCGTCTTCAACATCGTGGACCGAATACGCAATGTCATCGGCAGCGTCCATGACCTGGGCTTCCATGGATTTACCCATGCCCTCGACACCCTGGCGGATCCAGAAGAAGACGTCCAGGTCATCCTCATAGGCCCCGAATTTCTGGCTGCGCGTGCCATCAGCCTTCAGCGGCGCTTCATGGGCCCGCCAGGGGTACTTCACCGCTGCGTCAAGCGACGCCCGGGTCAGATTCAGCCCGGCCGAACGCCCATCGGGGTGGAACCGTTTGGTCTCCAGCCGGGTGAGGATCCGCAGGGTCTGCGCATTGCCCTCGAATCCCCCGATATCCGCGGCCAGTTCATTGAGCACCGTCTCCCCGTTATGCCCAAACGGCGGGTGGCCCAGATCATGCGAGAGGCAGGCGGCATCCACCACATCGGGGTCGCAGCCGAGCATCCGGCCCAAATCCCGGCCCACCTGAGCGACCTCCAGAGAATGGGTCAAGCGGGTACGGGAGAAGTCATCCACATGCGGGGAGACCACCTGGGTCTTGGCACCTAAGCGGCGCAGTGCGGAAGAGTGCAGCAGGCGGGCCCGGTCGCGCTCAAAGCTTGAACGGTAAACAGATTTGCCATGCTCGGGAACCCAGCGGTCCTCATCGGCCTCCGTATAGCCGGGCCGCAGCTCCGCATACTGACCTTCTTCTCGCTCTACATTCCGCGCATTCACATCGAACACCTTACCGGCAGCTAAGGTGCTCCAGTCTCAGCCGGCCAGGTGCCCCCAGCGGCCGGCAATCTGCTGCCAGGGCCCGACGGCGACCGCCCTGCCATCCTGGAGCACCAGCACTCTGTCCGCCCGCGCCAGGGCTGAGCGCTTGGAAGTGGAGCCGATGACCGTCAGCCCTTCGGCCCGCAGTGCCTGCCACAGCTCAATCTCCGTATTGGCATCCAGAGCCGAGGAGACATCGTCAGCCAACAGCACCTGGGAGCCGGTGGCGAGGGCGCGGGCCGTGGCCAGACGCTGGACCTGTCCACCGGAGAGTCGCACACCACGGTGCCCGATGGCGGAGTCGACCCCTCCTGCAGCGGCGACATCTTGATCCATCCGGGCGATGCTCAGCGGTCCGGAAGTATCACGATCCCGGTCGAGCCGGATGTTCTCTGCAAAGGTCCCGGAGAGCACCCGTGGTATCTGCGCCACGTAGGCGATACGACGCGGTCGCAGGAACGTCTCTCCGGTTGCTGCGGCTTCGTTCCAGCGGATACTGCCGGTATGCGGGACCAGCCCGGCCAGAGACTTAAGCAGACTGGACTTCCCGGAGCCGATCCCACCCAGGATCAGGATGAGTTCCCCACGCTGCACCGTGAGATGCACATCCTCCACGCCGATCGTGCCGTCGCTGTGCACAGCGGTGAAGCCCTGCAGCTCCAGGCTCTCGAGCCGCTGCTGCGGCTCTGGCTCCGGCGCCGGTGCGGTGCCGGTGATCTCGTCAACACCGTCGACGACACGGTAGATATCCTCCCCGGCAGCCAGCCGCTGGGCTGCGACCTGCCAGGCCCGCACTCCCGGGGCTTTAGTCACCACGGCGCCAGCGCAGAGGCCATACCAGGTGAAGCCCAGGACGCTGCCCGCGGCAAGGATAGTGGTGGCGAGATCCCAGGTGCCGGTCAGATGCATCGCCCAAGAGAAGGTGACGCCCCCGGCGATGACCAGGCCGGGCACGCCGTCGAGGATCGCTTGGACGCGGTGCTCACGGATCTGGGCCTGGACGCGCTGGTCATCCACGGTGTGGAGGTGTTCTCGCACCGGCTGGGCTAATCCGGAGAGCTTCACTGTGCGGGCGGCATCCAGCGCTGAGACCAGCACCCGGCCGAATACTACGCGCGCATTGGCAGACCTGGTGGCTGAGCGCCCCGCGGCGGGGCGTCCGGCCCAGGAGGCCGCCGCCGAGCCGATCAGCACGCTGGCCAGCACTGCTCCGACCAACCAGGTACCTGAGAGCAGCACCGAGAGCAGCACGATCAGCGTGGCCGAGACGAGGTCACCCCAGCGGTCTGCGTAGTCCTGGATGCGGTCCCCGTCCATGGCCCGGGCCACCACTTCACCCGGCGGGGTGGATTCGAGCCGCGGCTCCCCCAGCTGACCGGCCAGCACTCGGGTCCGGTGCCGGGTCAGGCAGGAAACCCACCAGCGCGGGTAGAGGTTGACCGCCAGTCCGAACACCACGGGCATCACCACTATCGAGGTTCCCGCCAGGACAGCGACAAGTGCCCACACATCCTGGACACCTGCAGCTAGTGAGTCTGCGATGCGCCCCCACAGCCAGTTGGTGATCAGCCCCTGCGGGGCAAAGGTGGCCATGAGGAGGAACAGGAAAAGCCCGAAGAGGCCCCAACCTGGGCGGTGTCGGAAGGCGCTGAGCACCCCGCGGGTCAGACTCGGTCCGTCCCCCACGGTACTGCGCTGCGGAGGCGCGGTGCGTCGTCGTGCGCTGCCGATGGGCGCCGATGTGTGGTCCTGCTGCGACGCCGTCTCGGCTGGTTCTTCGTCGAGGAAACCATGGTGCTCTCTGGAGGCGGCCAGCAATTCCTGGAATGGCCCGGGTTCGGAGGCGAGTTCGAGGTAGCCGCCTTCTTGGATGACATGGCCGTGGTCCAGGACGGCGACGCGGTCCGCTCGTTCGATGGTGCTCAGCCGGTGGGCGATGAGCAGACCTGTGCGTCCGGAGAGCAGACGTTCGGAGGCGCGAACCACCCGCCGTTCGGTCAGCGGATCCATGCGGGCCGTGGCCTCGTCCAGGATGACAACGCTGACATCGCGGACCAGCAGCCGAGCGAAAGCCACCAGCTGCTCCTCTCCTGCGGAGAGGGAAATTCCACCGGCGCCCAGGCGGGTATCAAGTCCTTCCGGCAGCCGGGCGACCCAATCCCCCAAGCCCAGTTCCTCCACAGCTGCCTCGATCTGGCTGCGTGGCAGCGGAGCGAAGAGCGCGATGTTCTCCGCCAGGGTCCCCGAGAGCAGCTCGGTGCGCTGGGTGACTACTCCGATCCCGCGGCGCAGCAGGTGCAGGTCGATGGTGGTGGCATCAACCCCACCCAGCAGCACGGTTCCTGCCGGGGGCTCGACGGCGCGGGTCAAGAGTGAAGCCAGTGTTGACTTGCCTGAGCCGGTACGGCCTACCAGGGCGAGGGTCTCGCCATCACGGACCTTCAACGAAACGCCCTGCAGTGCGAAGCTGCCTTGGGCATAGGAGAAGTCCAGATCCCGGAACTCCACGTCATGGGTCGGCGGCAGCGGCTCTCCCCCGGTGGGCTCGGGGTCGAGACTCATCATCTGCTTCACGCGGGTGATGGCCCCCAGGCCCTCCTGCAGCTGCGGCAGCTGGTTGATCAGCTCGCCGACTCGGCCGATGAGCATAGTAGTGGCCAGCACCAAGGTGATCAGCTGGGCTAGTTCAAGGCCGCCGGTGGTGACGAGTGCGACCCCGCCGACGATCAGGCCGGCAAACATCGCCTGGAGCACAGTCTGCGAGCGCAGGATCAGCGCTGACTCCTTGATCACCATGCGGTGGAAGGTGCGGTGGATCTCGGCAGCCAGCTCGGTAACTCGGCGCATCCCGAAGGCTTGTCCCCCGCTGGTGCGCAGATCGTCACGAGCCGCCACCACCTCTTCGAATGCAGCCGCGTGATCGGTCCAGGACTGCTCATTGAGCACTTTGCGCTCGGCGATGATGGCGAACAGCGGCTGAACCAGGAGCACTGTCCCGGTCACCAGCACAGGCAACAGGATCCAGGCCGGCCACCACATGCTTCCGGCGATGATCCACAGCGGAACTGCACCCAGGATGGTGCCCATCATTGCCCACCACTGCTGGCGCATCAGTGCGTTGATGGCATTGGTGTCATCATCAACCCGGTCGAGGATCTCGCCGACGGCTTGTTCGCTTAAGACACTCAGCGGCTGGGAGAAGGCCGCGGCCAGCAGGTCCCGACGGAGCGCACCGGCGGCACGATCGATCACCCGTGCCCACGCCACCTGGGCGCCGACCTGGACTAGCGCGGCGCCCACAATGAGCGCGCCGAGCAGCACCACACCCTCAAAGGTGGGAGCTTCGGCGAGTTGGCCGGAGACGATGGTGGCCAGTGACTGGGCGACCATCGCCGCGGCCAGCACAACAATAGCCAGTACGCTCAACGGACTGGCGAGCCTGCGCCAGGTGATGGTGCGCGTGGCGTCTGGAAGAACCGGGGCGGACACCCGGCCCATCCTATCTCCCGGCCGCGCGGCTCATCCGCCGGAGGTGTCCACCTCAGCGGCCTTGATCATCTCGCGCTGATCCTCATTGAGCTCCTGAGACTCCAGCCAGTCCTCGGGAAGGTGGACCTTCTTGGGAGAGCCGGCTCGTCCGCGCGGACCTTCGACAGCCTCACCGGGATAACCGATGGACTGATCCAGCTGGCCCAGCAGATCCTGCAGCTGGGCCATGGTCTCCACGGTGACCAGCTGGGTGCGCAGCGCCGAACCGACCGGGTAGCCCTTGAAGTACCAGGCCACGTGCTTGCGGATATCCTGCATGGCCTTGCGCTCATCGCCGTCGAAATACGGGATGAGCATTTCTGCATGGCGCAGCAGGGTCGCCGAGACCATCGGCAAGTCCGGGCGGTGACGGTCTTCGCGGCCGTCAAAAGCAGCCTGCAGGTCGCCGAAGAGCCAGGGACGGCCCTGGCAGCCGCGGCCGACGACGACGCCGTCGACTCCGGTCTGCTCGACCATCCGCACCGCGTCCTCGGCCGACCAGATATCTCCGTTGCCGAGCACCGGAATATCGGGAAGGGATTCCCGCAGAGTCGCGATGGCTGACCAGTCGGCCTGGCCCGAGTAGTGCTGACGGGCAGTGCGACCGTGCAGCGCCACGGCAGCAACCCCGGAATCCCGGGCCACTTTGCCGGCTTCGATATAGGTCAGGTGATCTTCGTCGATGCCTTTGCGCATCTTGACTGTCACCGGGATATTCGCCTTGGCAGCCTCCCGCACCGCGGTGGAGACGATGGCTTCAAAAAGCCGAATCTTCCAGGGCAGCGCTGATCCTCCGCCCTTGCGGGTGACCTTGGGGACCGGGCAGCCGAAGTTCAGGTCGATGTGATCGGCCCGGTCTTCCTCGACCAGCATGCGCACCGCATGTCCGGTGGTGACGGGATCCACTGAGTACAGCTGGACCGAGCGCGGAACTTCATCGGGCTCGTGTTTGATGATGCGCAGGCTTTCGGGCCGGCGTTCCACCAGGGCGCGGGCGGTGACCATCTCATTGACGTAGAGCCCCCCGCCGTACTCACGGCACAGCCGACGGAAGGCAGTGTTGGTGATGCCCGCCATGGGGGCAAGAATCACCGGGGTGGTTACGGTGATGGGCCCCAGCTGCAGCGGCGGCAGCAGGGCGGAGGCGGGGCGTTGAAGAGTTTCGGTCACTGCGGGGGCTCCCCGCCGACGGAAGCAGAACTGTCGGAAGCAGAACTGTCGCGTGCGTAGATGAGCGCTTCGAAGTCCACTTCCGCCTCCCCGCTGGCCAGCAGCTCGGCAGTGACGGTCTTCAGCGGGCTCATGGAGTCGTCGACCTCCACCGAGACCGGGTAGCGGGCTGCCACCAGGGCCAGCAGATTACGCACCGCAGTTTCGGCTTCGTCCTCGGGGAGCTCCGGGTTCCAGCCCAGCAGCACATCGGCTGGAGCATCGGTGCGCTCGGAGGTGTAGCTGATGGCAAAGGCCAGGATGGGGGCTGGGGCGTCTTCTCCTGCTGAGATGTCGCGCAGCACGACGACGCCTGAGGCTCCGGTCTCGGGTGCCAGCAGCATCTGCTGGGCTCGGCCCAGGGTCATCTCCGCGCGGTCCCATTCATGCACCGCGTTGTAAAAATCGGCGACGAGCTTGGTCAGCTCCACAGAGCCTGTGGCAAGGTCCTGAAGATCCTGGTCGCTGTTCTCCAGGTCGGGCAGCGGCAGCGCCCCGGGCTGGACGATGATCTGGCGCGAAGCCTGGACCTTGGCGAAGCCGTTGTCCTTCAGGAAACACTGGGCAGCAGATCCCTTGGCGACCCGGGACTTCATGGACTGCACCGCGCAGTTGGGCACTTCAGCTTCAAGGATCTGCAGCAGCTGGGCCGCTACCCCCTTGCGGCGGTGCTCCTGGGCAACTTCGGCGTAGAAGGAGAGCCGGTCCGGGTGCAGCGAGGAGCGGAAGATCGTGGCGGCAGCCACGGGCACTCCCTGGTGCTCGGCCACGATGCAGCGGGACCAGGGGTCGTTGGAGGAGGGCCGCAGCAGGCCGCGGTCCTGATGATGCATGGGGTTCTCGGGATCGCCCCAGACTTCCAGCAGTTTCAGGTCATCGCCGTCGCGCCAGGGGCGGACGGTGAGCCCGGAATCTAGAGTCAGCGAAGGGGTATCGGGGGCCTCGAGGTGATCGGGATGGCTATTCAGCACTTGCGCGAGTTTAGACCTGGAAGCTTGAGGGTGCAAAGAAACCGGTGCCAGGAGTACCAACCTGCGCGCTCTCAGTGCAGAAAAACGCACCCCACTTCGGCCGTGCTCACCCTGCCGTAGCTGAGTGCGCACACCTGAAGTGGGGTGCGTCGGAAGGTCATACCCGGTGTCTTGCCGGAGCGATCAGCCCAGCAGTTTGGCTGCCAGGTAGGACACGACCTGGTCCAGGCTGACGCGCTCCTGAGTCATCTGGTCGCGGTCGCGGATAGTCACGGCCTGGTCCTCGAGTGTGTCGAAGTCCACTGTGATGCAGAACGGCGTGCCGATCTCATCCTGGCGGCGGTAGCGACGCCCGATGGCACCGGCGTCGTCGTAGTCAACGTTCCAGTGCTTGCGCAGCTCATCGGCCAGTTTCTGGGATGGTCCGGCCAGCTCGGCCTTCTTGGACAGCGGCAGCACTGCGGCCTTTACCGGAGCCAGCTTCGGGTGCAGCTTCAGGACGGTGCGAGTGTCCACCCCGCCCTTGGTGTTGGGGGCCTCGTCCTCGGCGTAGGAGTCCACCAGGAACGCCATCATGGAGCGGGTCAGACCGAAGCTCGGCTCGATGACGTAGGGGGTGTACCGTTCGCCGGTGGCCTGGTCGAAGTAGCTGAGTTCCTTGCCCGAGTGCTTGATGTGCTGACCTAGGTCGTAGTCGGTGCGGTTGGCCACACCCATCAGCTCGCCCCACTCGGAGCCCTGGAAGCCGAAGCGGTACTCCAGGTCGATGGTGCCGGCGGAGTAGTGGGCACGCTCGTCCTCAGGAACATCCAGGCGGCGGATGTTCTCCTTCTTCAAACCGAGGTTCAGGAACCAGTTCTCGCAGTCCTCAACCCAGCGGTCGTACCACTCACCGGCCTCAGCCGGGGGCACAAAGTACTCGATCTCCATCTGCTCGAACTCACGCGTGCGGAAGATGAAGTTGCCGGGGGTGATCTCGTTGCGGAAGGCTTTGCCGATCTGGCCGATGCCGAAGGGCGGCTTCTTCCGCGCGGTGGTCACCACATTGGCGAAGTTCACGAAGATGCCCTGGGCGGTCTCCGGGCGCAGATAGTGGAGCCCCGAGGCGTCGTCGAGGACTCCCAAATAGGACTTGACCAGCCCGGAGAAGGCACGCGGTTCGGTGAACTTGCCCTTGGTGCCGCAGTCCGGGCAGGGCACCTCGGATAGCCCGTCCACCGGGCTGCGACCGTGCTTGTCCTCGAATGCCTCGATGAGGTGGTCCTCACGGTGGCGTTTATGGCACTGCAGGCACTCCACGAGCGGATCGGTGAAGGTCTCCACATGGCCCGAGGCCTCCCAGACCCGCGATGGCAGGATGATGGCCGAATCCAGGCCGACCATATCGCCGCGTCCGCGCACGAAGGTCTGCCACCATTCGGCCTTGATGTTCTCTTTCAGCTCGGTGCCCAACGGTCCGTAGTCCCAGGCCGAACGAGAGCCGCCGTAGATCTCGCCGGACTGGTAGACGAAGCCGCGGCGCTTTGCCAGGGAAATGACTTTATCCAGCGTGGACTCTTTGGCCATAAGTAGTGGTGCTCCCAATGGTGCGAAGATGAATGGTCAGTTGCAGGCCAGCTTACCGTTTGCCTCTACCGGGCCTGCGCAGCATGTCCGGTAGAGAGGCTACGACGACGGCTACTAGAGTCAGCACAGTTCCGGCCACTGTAGAGAAGGTCACCAGCGAACCTGGCGCAGGCATCAGCACATCGAGCAACAGGGAACCCACCAGCTGCCCAGCGATCATGCCCATCGCTGCCACCAGGACCCCGACTTTGGTCACCAGCACCGCCCCTAAGGCGATGAACATGCAACCTAGCGGTCCCCCGATGTAATACCACCATTGATCCGGCAGCGCACCGGGGACTCCTCCGACAAAGAGCAGCTTGCCCAGCCAGGCCAGCAGCAGCACGAAGGTACCGGCGATGAAGTTGAAAAGAGTGGCGGGTATGGGACTGCCATAGGCTGCCGACTGCCGTCCATTAAGCGCCTGCTGACCAGAATTGAGGAAGCCCCCTGAGAAGGGCAGGATCACCAGCAGCAGCCAGCTCAGACCGCGATCCGTTCCGGAAAGCTGCGGGGAGACAGCCCAGAGCACGGCCGCCACGGTCAGCAGGGCACCCGCCACGCGCATCAGGCTCAGCCGCTTTCGCCCTGCCGGTCCTAAGCCGATTCGGTCCCATAGCAGCCCGCCCACAGTTTGGCCGGTCACTACTGACACGGTGAAGACCGCGACCCCGATCATGCCGATGGTCAGCGTCTGGGTCAGTACGTAGTAGCCGCCGACACAGCCTGCCAAGAGGTACCACCATTTGACTGCTCCGGAGCGGAACGCCGGCTTCACCTGACGCATGGTGCGGCGTCCGCGGGCAGTGGCAAAGGCGATAACCAGCATGAGCGCTAACCCAGTGGTGAAGCTGATGAGGGCAGCTAGGAAAGCATCTCCGGTCTGCGCAGCCAATGCCGCATTGACTCGCCCCTGCCCGGGCATGGCAATACCAGCCATGAGCATGAGTGTCACCAGTGCGATCCACACCAGCGGGGAATGCCCTGGCTGCTCCTGCGCGGAGTGGGACCGGTGCTGATCTGGGCTCATGCATGTCACTCTAATCCAGCTGGGTGATCGCTCAGGGGCAGCCCAGCTCTTCTGTGACGATGAGAGACTTAACAGTATGAGTGACGCCATAGAAGTACCGTTAAGGGACGATTCCATCCGGCTCGGTCAGCTGCTGAAGCTCGCCGGGGCTGTAGAGAACGGGGCTCTCGCGCGCGAAGTCATCGCCGCAGGCGCGGTCTTGGTAGATGGTGAAACAGAGACTCGACGCGGCCGCCAGATCCAGCCGGGGCAGAAAGTGGATTTCCGCGGGGAGGAATTCGGCCTCCCGAGTGTCACTCTCATACCGACAATTGAGTCCTGACGCCCAATAGTCCCAGGTCGTAGCGTTAAGGAAACGTACAGCCAATTCTCGGGGACCATCGGTACGGTCCGCTTTTGTGCGCATTTGTCTGATCGCCTCAAGCCAGTTCCCCATCCGGGAGCCCTTCGCTGGGGGCTTGGAGGCCCACACCCACGCGACGGCGCGGACGCTGAAGTCCCGTGGTCACGATGTCACCCTCTTCGCCGCCGAAGGCAGCGACCCTGCCCTTGGCGCGCGCAGCCTGGTGCCCGAGCGCTTCACCGGAACAGAATGCGGAAGGCGCGATGTCTCCGCTGCCCCGGAGGAGTGGATGCGCCAGCACCATGCTTATCTGGGGCTGATGCTGCAGCTGGCAGAGTCCCGTGACTTCGACGTCATCCACAACAATTCCATCCACCACCTGCCGGTAGCGATGTCTTCGCTGCTGAAGACACCGATGGTCACCACACTGCACACCCCGCCCACGCCGTGGCTTGAGTCCGCAGTGGAGTACTCATCCCCGCGCACCGTCTTTGTCGCTGTCAGCTCAGCCACCGCGCGTGCTTGGGGTTCGGTGGCCGAAGCGTCGGTGATTACCAACGGAGTCGATACCGATCAGTGGTGTCCGCTGCCCGGAACGCAACGATCCGGTGCAGCGGTGTGGACCGGACGGTTTGTTCCGGAGAAGGCACCGCATCTGGCCATCGATGCCGCCCGCCGGGCCGGGGTACCGATCATCCTGGCGGGCCCGGTGATGGATCAGGCCTACTACCAGGCGCAGATCGCTCCGCGACTAGGTGAGGACGCCATCTACCGGGGCCATCTGGACCACCGGGAACTGCATGAACTTGTGGCCTCCGCTTCTGTAGCGGTGGTCAGCTCGCAGTGGGATGAGCCCTATGGATTAGTGGCGGCCGAGGCGATGTCCTGCGGCACACCGGTGGCGGCCACACCGCGCGGTGGCCTGGTGGAGATCGTCGGACCAGAGGGTGGAGTGCTGGCCCGAGATGATTCGGAGAATGCGCTGGCTGCGGCAATTCTGAATGCTCTACAGCTGCCGCGGGAGCGAGTGCGGCGCTATGCACTGGGTGCGCTTTCGCTGAACCGGATGGTCAGCGAATACGAACAGCTCTACCGTGCGCTCTCCCCCGTCTCTGCGGCAGCCCAGGACCGAGCGGGGGCCGCATGATCGGCTGCTATATCCATAACCAGGGTGCCGGTCACCTCCACCGCTCGCTGACCTGGGCCCGCGCCTGGTCTCAGCTGAACCAGGAGCCCGTCGCAGGTCTCTCCAGTCTGGAGCAGCCCAGGGACTGGCCCGGTCCGTGGGTCAGCCTGGAAGCCGACGACGACGGCAGCACCAGTCATCACAGCGCCGGGGGTGTGCTGCACTGGGCCCCAGTCCACCACGCTGGGCTGCGGTCGAGAATGACCAGGATCTCCCAGTGGATCTCCTCCGAGAACCCGGATCTGCTGGTCGCGGATGTCTCAGTCGAAGTCGCCATGCTGGCCAGGCTGCACGGGGTACCGGTGGTGACGGTGGCGCTGCCGGGTGACCGCACTGACCGCACGCATGCCCTGGGCTATGAGATCTCCTCGGCTATTGCCGGATTCTGGCCGCCTGCAGCTACCGGCATTATCGGCAGGCAGGACCAGGGCGCAGCAGTCTCGCCCTTGGGCGCGATCTCCCGCTTTACGCCCGCAGCAGCGGACAATCCAGACTCCACGCGCGCACCGAGGAGCCCAGAGGCACCTGGGATCCTGATCATGGGCGGACGCGGGGGCGGGGGTATCCCCCCTGCTGCCCAGCGGGCTGTCACTGCGGCATTTCCGCAGGCGAGGATCACCCACATAGGTGGCACCACAGGCACCTGGACCTCGGATCCCTGGAGTGCGCTGCAGCAGGCCGACGTGGTGGTGACCGCAGCGGGACAGAACTCTCTTGCCGAGGTCGCAGCCAGCCGAACACCAGCGGTGGTTTACGCCCTGGACCGCCCTCATCAGGAACAGCGGCACACCCTGGAATCGCTGCGGCGAGGACCATGGCCAGTGATCCCAGCACCGGAATCCGCCGACGCCGTGGCGTGGCGACACGTGCTCGAGGCGGCACTGCAGCTCAACGGTAATGACTGGAGGACCTGGTGCGACGGTCAGGCTCAGCACCGCTTCGCCGCTCTGCTGGAGCAGGTCCGAGACTCCATGAAACCGCACCCAGTGCAATCCCACCCAGCACAATCCCACCCAGCACAATCCCCGCCGTCAATCCCCACCGTGCAGGCATCTCCGGGACCGAGCCCCCGGACAAACCAGTGAGGCATACCCCATGACCCCGCACCCCTACACCGCAGCCGCGGCGACTGACGCAAAGCCCGTCGGTTCGCCGACTGACGCCCTGGAGTCCCCCGCACCGGGGAAAGCACAACGGCCGCGCACAGTCATCATCACCACAGTGCATGGCCGCCATGATCATCTGCGCAAACAACGTGAGGCCTTAGGGGCCAGCAGCCTGCTCCCAGATGAGCACCTGATCATCACTATGGACGACGACGAGCTGGCTCAGGCCCTGGCCAGCGAGCCGGCATCTGAGGTGCCCACCCGAACTGCGGCAGCGCCGTCGTCCCCCACCGCAACGCTGCCGCTGGCTGCCGCGCGCAACATAGGCGCCGAGCTCAGCAAGAGCGCACTCCGGCCTTCTACAGCTGCGCACTCGGAATCCTCCGACATCAGCTCAACCGAAGGTCACGCCGAGGATCTGCTGATCTTCTTGGATGTCGACTGCATACCGCACCCGGACCTGGTTCGGGGATACCTTCAGGCAGCCCAGGAGAATCCCGGCGCCCTCTTGTGCGGACCAGTGGCCTACCTTCCAGAGACGGACCTCCAAGATCTCAGCCCCCGGTACCTAGATTCTCTGGCCGAGCCCCACCCGGCACGCCCGGCCCCCGAGCCCGGACAGTACACGCAGGATTCCAATTACGACCTCTTCTGGTCGCTCTCCTTCGCTGTGCGCAGGAGTGTCTGGGAGAACATCGGCGGCTTCGATGAACGGTTCACCGGATACGGCGGGGAGGACACCGACTTCGCTCAGCAGGCCCGCTCGCGCGGCGTCGGCCTCTGCTGGGTGGGCTCGGCGCGTGCCTATCACCAGCACCATCCGGTATCGAATCCCCCGGTAGAGCACCTTGATGACATCCTGGCCAACGGTCGCCGGTTTGCGAATAAATGGGGACGTTGGCCCATGCAGGGTTGGATTGCCGCTTTTCAAGAACGCGGCCTGGTCACCTGTCTCAGTCGCGACGGCGACACTGATTATGTCCGCACTATCCGGGTGGCCTCCGTGCCGCAATCCCATGTCTATATCCGCCACTTGTCCCCTCCCGAGGGAGAACGCAGCGCAGTGGTGCGACTGCCGGATCCTCCGGCACGGCGTGAGGACCACCCCACGGGCGCCCCATGGTGGCCGCCGCGGATGCTGGATCCCGAATGGATCCTGGCCCCACGTGGTCCCGAGGAGGATTTTGATATCTTCCACATACACTTCGGTTTTGATGCAGAGTCCCCGCAGCGGCTGCACGAGGTGGTCGATGCTCTCGACACCAAAGGTGTGCCGCTGGTCTACACGGTTCATGACCTGCAGAATCCGCACCATACTGACACCGCCCTGCACACCGCACAACTGGATGTGCTGATTCCGCGTGCAGCCGCGGTGATCACCCTCAGTCGCAGGGCCGCGGAGATCATTGAGGACCGCTGGGGTGTGCGTGCCCGGGTCGTACCGCATCCTCATGTGGTGGATCTGCCACTGATCCAGGACTACGGAGTGTCTCCGCGACGTGAACCTGAGGAGTTCCGTCTGGGAATTCACCTCAAGAGCCTGCGCCAGAACATGTCTGCCATACCCGTACTGGAGGCTGCGCTGGAGGCAGTGCACGGCATCCCCGGTGGCGTCCTGCAGGTCAATGTCCATCGGGATGTGTACGACGACGCCGGGCCCGAGTTCAATCCCCAGAAACACGATCCTGAGCTGGTTCAGTGGCTCAACACCCATCCGGTGGATCTTCGGGTGCACAACTATTTCACTGACGGTGAGCTCTACGACTACATCGCTGGCCTGCACGCCTCGTTGCTCCCCTATCGCTTCGGGACACATTCAGGATGGATGGAGGCCTGTCACGATCTGGGCACCACGGTGATCGCACCCGATGTGGGGTGTTATGCCAGCCAGGGAGCTGACCTGACTTACCGCTGGAGGGGCGAGGAACTCGATGTTGCCTCACTGCGGCAAGCCGTCAGGGATGCCGCAGTGGCGCACGGCAGACGCGCAGAGGATTCCAGTCACAGGTGCACAAAGCGTCGGCAGTGGCGCACGGACCAGCGCCGGCAGATCGCGGCAGTCCACGAGGATATCTACCGCCAGCTGTTGCAGCGGTAGCACCAAGGTGCACCCGCTAAGCTGACACCGGTCAACCCGCTGAAGGAGAACACGAGTCGATGGCTGAGAAGCACTCCCCCAAGGACGAGCAGAACGAACCTAAGAAGAAGATGATCTCCACCGGCGTCCCCGCAGCACTGGGCGGAATGGGGGCCACCGGTCCCATTCAGATCGTACGCAAAAAGGATGCCCAGCCCGAACCGGGTTCGGCTGCCAAGGACTAGCAGCGCTGAGGATTCGCTAGCGTCATAAGGCCTGTTGCGACACGAGGCCCGATACCCGGTGTGAACACGCCGTCAACATAGCCGAAATACTCCGTCCCTAGAGTTGGGCTATGAGCCTGCGCCATCTGATCGCCGAAGAGGACCTGTTCAAGGGCCGCGTCCGCAAGGTCTGGGTAGTCAGCGCATGAGTCAGGCACGGCGCAACGGTGTTCAGTCGGTGGAGCGGGCACTGGAGATCTTGGAGGTCATCGCCTCCCGTGGCGGGGCCACCACATTGAGCGAACTGGCACAGGCCACCGGCCTGCCGGCCGCCACCGCTCATCGGCTGCTGCGCACCATGACCGAGGCGGGCTTTGTGGTTCAGTTGAAGAACCGCAGCTACGGGCTCGGCGATAAACTCGGGCCCATCGGTGAAGTAGCTACCCTACGCACTCGCTGAGGCGAACTACCGAACTCAACTGACCAAAGCCCCGCTGCGAGCCTTCTGGGCTCAGACCGGGAAGCTCTCCTCAGGACTCCCGCCTGGCGGCATGGAACCACCGAAGAGCGGTTCGATATTCGGTCGCTTGGGTGTCACTCCGTCGCCAGAGGAACGTCCCCGCAGCCGACGGATCACCCAGGGGAACAGGTGATGACGGGCCCACACGACGTCGTCCACGCGCGCCTCGCGCCAGGATCGCTCCAAGACAGGGCGCGGTTCCACAGGGTCCAGATCATGTTTCACGTTGAGGGTGTCCAGGACCATGCGAGCAATAGTGTGATGGCCCAGCGGCGAGAAATGCAGGCGGTCCTCATCCCACATCTCTTTGGCCGTCAGCTCGCGCAGAGACCACATATCCGCCACCAGCGCGTCATACCGTGCAGCTACCGTGCGGACATTCTCGTTGAAGATCGCGACCTTACCGCGAATGGAACCCACCACCGGGGTTTCACGCACATCGGGGCCGTTGAACAGCACGATGGTTGCGCCGGTGGTGGCCAGCAGCTGAACCATAGTGTCAAGAATCCGTGCCGTCTCATCTGGGTCGCCACCAGGACGGATGACGTTATTGCCGCCGGCGCACAGGGTGATCAGATCAGGCTTCAGCTCCAGTGCCGGTGCGATCTGCTCGTCACGAATCTGCTCGATCAGCCGGCCACGGATGGCCAGATTCGCATAGGCGAAGTTCTCAGTCCCGTTGGCCAGTTCCTCTGCTACTCGGTCGGCCCAGCCGCGGTGATAACCCGGCCGGGACTCGTCAGGGTCACCGATCCCTTCGGTGAAGGAATCCCCCAGGGCCACATAGCGCAACCACGGGTGCTTTGCTCCGGGAACTCCAAAAGGCTGCTCATCGGGTGTCATGGTCTCTGCGTCATTGATTCCGCTCACCCGGTCATTCTCCATGAACCTGTGCCAGGGTCCATCGGCCTTGAGGATGATTAGCTGTGCCGGGCATCTAGGATGGAATTCATGGGCGGTAGCTATGAAGTCATCTGGACACGTGATGAATCCGAACGCCGGGGCACCCCGCTTCTGGTGCTGTTGCATGGATACGGGGCCAATGCCCAGGACCTCATGGGGCTGGTTCCGGGGCTCCCGGCTGAGTTCACTGTGGCCGCTGTGCAGGCCCCGGTGTCTATGGGCTACGGCTCCTACACCTGGTTCGACCTCGACGTCGAGCGCTTGGCCTACTCCTCCCAGGCGGCCCGGCAGGCGGTTGAGGACCTCTGGGAATGGTTGGCGGAAGTCAAGGATCAGCATTCCTCAGTGACTCTGCTGGGTTTCTCCATGGGTATGGCGATGGCCACTTCGCTGCTGCGCACCCGTCCCGATCAGTTTGCCGCAGTGGTCGGGCTCTCCGGCTTTGCCGTGGACCCCGAGCGCGGTGAGGGGCTTGAAGGGTACTTCGACGACGCCGCGCTGACAGCCCAGCAGGTGCCTCTCTTCTGGGGACGGGATCAGCAGGACCCGGTTATACCGGCTGAACAGATCGACTACACGCATAGCTGGGCCACCAGCACGGTGAAGCTGACCAAAGTTCTCTACGCCGGGGCAGGGCACGGGATCGTCCCCCAGGAAGTCAGCCACATCAAAGAGTTCCTGACGATGACCGTGCTGCGCCGGGACTAGCCCAAGACCAGGTACGGCAGTCCTGCGAAACTACAGGTCCAGGGTCTGCTGCATCGCCGCGGCAAGCTGTTCGGCGCTGGTGAGGAAGCCGTCGTGGCCGATCGGTGAGGTAATCAAATGGACTAGGTGCTGTCCTGGGATAGCATCGGCGATCTCTTGGGACTGTTCCGGAAAGAACAGCCGGTCGGTGTCCACAGCAGCTAAGAACGGCACCGCCGTGACCCTGCTCAGGGCTGCCTTCACGCCTCCGCGGCCACGCCCGACGTCGTGACTCATCAGCGCTTCGGCCAGCACCAGGTAAGCGTTGGGATCAAACCGGCTGATGAGTTTATTGGCTTGGTGGTCCAGATAGGACTCCACCTGGTAGCGGCCCTGCCGCTGAGCAGTAGGAGAGCCCAGCGGCTGCTCATCTCCCTGCGGGGCGCGACCGAAGCGCAATTGCAGCTCGGCCTCAGTGCGGTAGGTGATATGCGCGATGCGTCGAGCAATGCCTAGTCCAGCATGGGGACGCGGACCGGAGTAATAATCTCCGCCGCTGAAATTCGGGTCATTGCGGATAGCGGCCACCTGGGCTTGGCCGAAAGCGATCTGCTCGGCGGTGGAGGCCGCCCCACAGGCGAAGACCGCCAGCCCCTCCACCAGCTCAGGATACGTCGCAGCCCATTCCAGGGCCCGAGCTCCGCCCATCGATCCGCCGACCACGGTGTGCAGGCGCCTGACTCCGAGCTGCTGTAGCAGCCGATGCTCCAGGTGCACTGAATCCCGGATAGTCACATACGGAAAGCGTGAGCCCCAGGGCACACCCTCAGGATCCAGGGAGGCGGGACCGGTGGAGCCATAGCAGCCCCCGACCATAGCCGGGGCGATCACAAACCACTTGGAGGTATCGATCGGTCGCCCCGGACCCAGCAGACCCTCCCACCAGCCGAAGCTGGGGTCACGGTCGGTGGCCGCTACATGGGAGTCTCCGGTCAGCGCATGGGCCACCAGGATGGCGTTGTCGCCGGCCGCGTTGAGGCTCCCCCAGGTCTCGTAGGCAATGGTGACGGCGGGGAGCCGCCCGCCGGTCTCGAACGTGTAGGCACCGACTTCTGCTGTGCGCAGGGCACCGGCTGGCCGAGTGCCGAAGTCATTGCTGCTGCCTGCGTTCAGCCCGCCGGGCTGGCTCAGCACCGTCACACCGTGGGTCATTCGTGGATCAGCCCGCTGCCTTCTGGTCCAGGGTGTCCAGTGCCTGCTGGAGGTCGGCCAGGATGTCATCGATGTGCTCCAGGCCCACCGACAACCTCACCAGGCCAGGCTTGATGCCTGCAGCACGCTGTTCTGCCTCACCCAGCTGCCGATGCGTGGTGGTGGCTGGATGGATGGCCAGCGAACGCACGTCACCGACGTTGGCGACCAGTGAATGCAGTACCAGCGCATCGACCACCTGCTGTCCCGCTCGAGCCTGGGCGCTGTGATCTCCTGCTGCATCGATCTCGAACGCCAGCACTGCGCCCACGCCCTTGGGCAGGTACTTCTGCGCCCGCTCGTAGCAGGGACTGGAGGGCAGGCCTGAGTAGTACACCCGGCGCACAGCAGGGTGCTGCTGAAGAAACTCCGCCACAGCTTGGGCGTTCTGGACATGACGCTCAACGCGCAGGCTCAGTGTCTCCAAGCCCAGGTTGATCTCGAAAGCGTTATGGGGTGAGAGCGAGGGGCCGAGGTCGCGCAGCAGCTGCACCCGGGCCTTCAGGATGTAGGAGAGGTTGACTCCGAAGATGCCCTCCGGTCCTAAGTCTCGGCCGAAGACAAGTCCGTGGTAGCTCTCATCCGGCTGGTTGAAGCCCGGGAAGCGCTCGGGGTAGCGGCTGTAGTCAAAGTTTCCGGAGTCCACTATCACCCCGGCGATGGCCGTGCCGTGCCCGCCGAGGAACTTCGTGGCTGAGTGCACCACCACGTCGGCGCCGTATTCGATAGGACGCAGCAGATACGGGGTGGGCAGGGTGTTATCCACTATCAGCGGTGCCCCGAATTCATGCGCCAGACCAGCTACACCTTCTAGATCGAGCACATCTCCGCGCGGGTTGGCCACGGTTTCGGCGAAGAACGCGACAGTATTGCCTTTGATCTCAGCTCGCCAGGACTCCAAGTCATCGGGGTCCTCCACAAAACTGACTTCCACGCCGAACTTGGGCAGCGTGTGCTTGAAGAGATTCTGCGTGCCGCCGTAGAGAGTCGGTGAGGCGACGATATGACTGCCGGCTTCAGCGATATTCAGCAGCGCCAGTGATGTGGCGGCCTGCCCCGAACCGACTGCCAGAGCGCCGACGCCGCCTTCTAAGGCTGCGATTTTGTTCTCAACCGCTTCCACCGTCGGATTGCCGATCCGGGTGTAGATGGGGGCGATCTCCTCCAGCCCGAAGCGCTTGGCGGCAGCGTCAGTGCTGGGGAAGACGAAGCTGGTGGTCTGCTGAATCGGCAGGGCACGGGCACCGCTGGCGGGATCCGGGGCGACACCGGCATGGATCTGCCGGGTCTCGAATTTGGCGGTTTCCGGGGAAAAAGTGGGGGTGTTCTCAGACATAGAGATGTCTCCTCATGACTCGCGCTTGCCTCAGCGCGGTTCTGCGCTGCGACCTGGTCGTCACCCGGGGCACCCCACCGCGAAGGAGGGTTGCCGGCCAGCAAACCGGGGTTTTGCGCTGGCACTCTTGACCGTGGCTATAAGTGAAGCCCACTTGTGGCACGGGCCGCAAGTCAGGATGAAACGTTTCGCTATATGGACTCACTTGGGCCGCGTTTTTGCGATGCAGGGCTAAACACCCATGGCTGCTTCGGCAGTCGAGAGGGATCAAAAGTCTCCACAGACTGTTCCAAAGGACCACGCGGCAGCCCCAGCGAGGCCAGGAGCTCATCGCGGACTTGTTCCGGGCTTTGTCCCAACTCACTCAGCTGCCCCAGAGTCACCGCGCCGTCACGCTTGGCCAGCCGCTGACCTTGCCGGTTGAGCACCAGCGGAACATGGGCATATTGCACCGACTCAGCGGTCTGCTGCCCGTAGAGCAGGCCGCGCAGATACACCTGCCGCGGGGTGGAGCTGGCCAGGTCATCTCCGCGCACCACTTGGTCCACACCGGTTAAGTGATCGTCCACCACGACGGCGAGGTTATATGCGGCAGTGCCGTCATTGCGCACCAGCACCAGATCATCCACGAGTCCGGTGACCTCGCCAAGCAGCAGGTCAGCCACCCGGTACTCGCCGGCTTCAGCCTTCAGCCGCAGCGCCGGAGGCCGCTGCTGGCGGCGCTGGCGACGTTCTGCATCGCCGAGATCTCGGCAGGTGCCGGGATAAGCCCCGGGCGGTGCGTGCGGCGCCCGGGGCGCGTCCTGGATTTCGCGGCGGGTACAGAAGCACTCGTAGACCAGACCGGCCTCGCGCAGCTGGGCCACGGCGGCCTCGTAATGGTGCTGCCGCTGGGACTGCCACAGTGGCTCGCCGCTGAAGGTGATGCCTATTGCCCTCAGGTCCTTGAACTGACGCTCGGCGGAGCCGGGGATGGTCCGGCCGGCGTCCAGATCTTCAAAGCGCAGCAGCAGCGGACGGCCGGTTGAAGCGGCAAAGAGCCAGGACAACAGGGCGGTGCGCAGGTTCCCCAGGTGCAGGTCCCCTGAGGGGCTGGGGGCGTAGCGACCGGCGGACATGATGCCATCCTATAGAGCCGCCTAAATGTGCTTGACATCACATTTTCAGGGTGCTTGAGTTGACTTACTGACCAATCGGTCTGGAATTGATGCAAGGAGCCCCGGATGCCTGCACCCAGCACTGCCACCCCAGCCACCGCTGAGGAGACTGCTGAGCACACTGCCCAGAAAGCCGGCAATGGTGTGCCCATGCCCGCAGACGGCCCCCGGCATAGGATGCTTGAGACTGACTCCTGCACCCGCTGGCTCGGTGGAGAGGTTCTGCTGGCCGAGCCCGGGCACGCCAAGCTGCGTATGCGCGTGCGGGAAGAGATGACCAATGGGTTCAAAATCGCCCACGGCGGCATGATCTTCACCTTGGCTGATACCTGTTTCGCCATGGCCTGCAACCATCCCGACGGCGATGACGGCACGATCACCGTGGCCTCCGGGGTGGATATCAACTTCCTGCGACCAGCGAAGCTCGATGATGAGCTAGTGGCCGAGGCAGTGGAGGTCTCCCGCAGCGGCCGCAGCGGAATCTATGACGTCACCGTCACTCACGGCACCGAGACCATCGCGGTCTTCCGCGGACGCTCCCGCACAATCCCCTTCCCTGCCACCGAGTCCGCCGAGACTCCTTCCGCGAGGTGAGACATATGACCATCACAGCTTCAGATCCACTGCCCTCCGCACAGCGCACCGCAGGCGAAACACCGGCAGGCCCCGGTTCCCGTCCCGTCTCGCCAGTGGCGAAGCAGACCAACGCGGTGCAGGCCGCCTATGCGGCCACTGCTGCACCGGTCACCCCGGGTGCTGAGCCCGATGCAGAAGAGCTGCTGCCGCGAACAGACATTGAGTCGCTCCAGCTTCAGCGCCTGCAGGCCACCATCAGTCACGCCTACGAGAACATCGCCGCCTACCGCGAGCTCTACGACGCCGCAGGCGTAGGTCCCGATGACCTGCAGACCCTGGAGGACCTTTCGAAGTTCCCGTTCACCGACAAGGAGTTCCTGCGCCGGGCCTACCCCTTCCAGTCCTTTGCCGTGCCAATGGAGCAGGTGCGCCGGATTCACGCCTCCTCCGGAACCACCGGCAAACCAACGGTGGTGGGCTACACCGAGGGCGATATCGACCGCTGGGCAACGCTGCTGGCACGCTGCCTGCGCTTCTCAGGCGTCCGGCCCGGCGATATCGTCCACAATGCCTACGGCTATGGGCTGTTCACCGGCGGGCTCGGGGCCCACTACGGCATTGAGAAACTCGGAGCCACGGTCATCCCGATGTCCGGTGGACAGACCGAGAAGCAGATCCAACTGATCCAGGATTTTAAGCCTCGAGTCATTCTCTGCACCCCCACCTACCTGCTGGCGCTGGCCGATGCGTTCCGCCATGCCGGGCTGGATCCGCGCGAGACTTCCCTGGAACTCGGTGTTCTGGGTGCGGAGCCGTGGACCGAAGAGATGCGCCACGAGATCCAGCGCAGCTTCAACATCACTGCCTGCGATATCTATGGACTTTCAGAGATTATGGGTCCAGGTGTGGCCGGAGAGTCGGCCCAGCGCCAGGACGGCTCAGTGATCTGGGAGGATCACTTCCGGCCGGAGATCATTGATCCGATTTCCGAAGAGGTTCTGCCGCTGGGCCACCATGGAGAGCTGGTCTTCACCACCTTGACCAAAGAAGCCCTGCCGATGATCCGCTACCGCACTCACGATCTCACCCGCTTGCTGCCGGGCACTGACCGTCCCGGGCACCGCCGTATGGGACGCATCACCGGACGCAGCGACGACATGATCATCTTGCGCGGGGTCAATCTCTTCCCCACACAGATCGAAGAGATCGCCTTGGGCGTTCCCGAACTGTCACCGCATTTCCAGCTGCGCCTGACCCGCCCGAGCACGATGGACCAGCTGACGGTGCGAATCGAACGCCGCCCAGAGGTGCCCCGGGAACAGGCTGAGGCTGCCGGTGCCGAACTCGCACGGCAGATCAAAGTCAAGATCGGCTCCAGCTGTCAGGTCAGCGTGGAGGAGCCGGAGTCGCTGGCGCGCTCATCCGGCAAACTGCGCCGGGTTTATGACGAACGCCGTCGCTAGCAGACCCGCAGGGGCTAACCTGGTATCCCGCCTGACCGATCAGTAAGGAAATAGCCCGTGCCTCGTTCTGCTGCCTCCACCAGCCCTGTCACGCGAACCGGTGCCGCCTCACGCAGAGGTCGGCCCGGCTATGACCGCGACAGCCTGGTACGGGTCTGCGTAGAAGTCTTTAACCGGCACGGATACGAAGCCACCTCCATGGGCGTACTGGCCGAGGAGCTGGGGATCTCCAAATCCGCGATCTATCACCATGTGAAGTCCAAGGAAGAGATTCTGGAGACCGCGCTGACGCATTCTCTGGCGGAGCTAGAGCGTGTGGTCTCCGATGCCGAAGCCCTAGATGTCCCGGCGATCAACGAGCTGGAGACCATCATCCGGGAATCGGTGAACGTGCTCACCCGATCGCTGCCTTTTGTCACACTGCTGCTGCGCCTGCGCGGTAATTCAGAGCTGGAGGCCCAGGCGCTGCGACGTCGTCGAGATATCACCCTGCGCATCTCTGCTCTGATCCAGCAGGCACAGGAAGAGGGTGACCTCCGGGACGATGTCGACGCCAGAACCGCCTCCCGCCTGGCCATGGGCATGGTGAATTCGATCGTCGACTGGTACCGCCCTGAGCGCGCAGACTCCGCTGCCCCACTGGCAGATACGGTGGTTCATCTGCTGCTGGACGGACTGCGCCACCGGGCCTGAGGGCCGCCCTGACGGACCTAACCCAGCGCGTTGGCTGGCGCCTCTGAGGTTGGTCAGCAGGCTGAACTCAAAGCATAAAATGTGTTGCAGATCTCACCTGCGCTGTTATACTGAACGAACGGTCGGTAATTCAGGAGGTTGATGATGTCCACGCATACACCGGCGCTGCAGGCTCTGGATCACCACGACGACGCCGAGCAGCTGGCTCAGCAGGCACGTGAGGCTGCCGATGAGGCCCAAGTGGGCTGGGAGCAGTTTGAGCGGCTCATCGCCGAAGACATGCGTGTGGAGCCGCGGGATTGGATGCCTGCGGACTACCGCAAGACCCTGGTCCGGCAGATTTCGCAGCACGCCCATTCGGAGATCATCGGCATGCAGCCGGAGGGAAACTGGATCACTCGTGCCCCTTCGCTCAAACGCAAAGCGGTCCTGATGGCCAAGGTCCAGGATGAGGCGGGCCATGGGCTCTATCTCTATTCAGCAGCAGAGACCCTGGGAACACCACGGGACGAGGTCCTTGATCAGCTCTACTCCGGACGCGCGAAGTACTCCTCGATCTTTAACTACCCCGCCCGCACCTGGGCTGATGTGGGTGCCATCGGATGGCTCGTAGACGGCGCGGCGATCACCAATCAGGTGCCGCTGTGTCGGGCCTCCTACGGCCCCTATGGCCGGGCGATGGTACGCATCTGCAAAGAGGAGTCCTTCCACCAGCGTCAAGGATGGGAAATCCTCTACGCTCTCTCCCACGGAACCGAAGCTCAGAAACAGATGGCCCAGGACGCTGTGAACCGCACCTATGGGCCCGCCCTGCAGATGTTCGGCCCGCCGGATGATGAGTCACCCAACTCCCAGCAGTCCATGGCGTGGAACATCAAGCGCTTCTCCAATGACGAGCTGCGCCAGCGCTTTGTGGACATGATTGTGCCCCAGGCCGAGGCCCTCGGACTGACCCTGCCGGATCCGGACCTGAAGTGGAACGAGGAACGCGGCCACTACGACTATGGCGCCCTGGATTGGGATGAGTTCTTCGCCGTCATCAAAGGCGAAGGTCCGCTCAACCACCAGCGGCTGGCCCACTACCGCAGGGCCCGTGATGAAGGGGCCTGGGTCAGAGAGGCCGCCGCAGCCTATGCCGCCAAGCAGGCCCAGCGCCGCAGCGCCGAAGAGACCCTGCTGAGCGCCTAAGCCGCTTTTGAGATTTCGTGACATAAGAAAGGTCCCCTGAACTGATGACACAGCCAGAGACCGGTGTGCAGCCGGGTGCCGCCTCCGCAGTGGTGCCCGCCGGTTGCGTGGTGGAGACAGACCCTGCGGATAAGAGCCTGTGGCCACTATGGGAGATATTCATCAGGTCCTCTCGTGGCCTCTCGCACGTACACGCTGGTTCGCTGCACGCCCCCGATGCCGCACTAGCGGTGCGAAACGCTCGGGATCTCTATACCCGCCGCAATGAGGGAACCTCCATCTGGGTGGTCCCGGCCGAAGCCATCACCGCCTCGGATCCGGCATCCAAAGATGGATTCTTCGAGTCCCCGCGCGGCAAGACCTACCGGCACGCCACCTATTACACGCAGTCAGAAGGGGTGAAGCACCTATGAACGCAGGTGGATTCGCCTCCCATGATTCGGCCACCCGAATCTCAGTGGGTGAGGCCATCACCCCGGAGGAACTACGCGCCTCAGCAGCAGTCGCTGACGACGCCGTCGCACGCTATGCCCTCATCCTCGGCGACGATTCGCTGATTCTCGCTCAACGACTGGGTGAGTGGATTTCCAAGGCACCTGAGCTGGAAGAGGACGTCGCCTTAGCCAATATCGGCCTGGATCTGCTGGGGCACGCCCGCTTCTTCCTCAGCTATGCCGGCACAGCCTGGGGCCGCAGCGAGGATGATCTGGCGTATTTCCGCGATGAGGAGGAGTTCCGCTCCTGCCGACTGGTCGAACAGGACAACGGCGACTTCGCAGCTACCCTCGCCCGGCAGCTGATCTTCAGCAGCTACGCTCTCCAGCTCTACCGCCGCCTGGTGCACTCCACGGATACAACCCTGGCAGCCATCGCAGATAAGGCGCTGAAGGAAGTGGACTACCACGTGGACCATGCCTCGCAGTGGCTCCTGCGCTTAGCCGGTGGAACTGATGAGTCCCGACGGCGCATGCAGGCCGGCCTGGACGCGATGTGGCCCTACATGGATGAGCTTTTTATCGACGTCGATCCCATTCCGCAGCTGGTGGAGTCCGGTATCGCCGTGGCACCGTCAGCGCTGCGAGAGGACACCGTAGGCGGGCTGACCGAATGGATCGAGGCTGCTGGCCTGGATCTCCCGCAGGGCCCGGCCATTCGCGGTGCTGACCGTACCGGCCGGTTCTCTGAACAGCGCGGGTTCATCCTGGCTGAGATGCAGGTGCTCGCGCGTCAGCACCCCGGCGCGACCTGGTGAGAGAGCAGTCATGGGCCCTTCAGCGCATACCTCCACTGGCGACACAGCTTCACTGGCCCAGGCCCTGAGACCATCAGGCATCAGGCCATCCGAGCCGCGTGATGCGGCCGCCTGGGACGCTGCGGCGACTGTGGCCGACCCGGAGATCCCGGTACTGAGCATTGAAGATCTTGGGATCCTGCGCGCGGCCGCGTGCGATCAGCGCGGTGTCGCCCATGTGGTGATCACTCCCACCTACTCCGGCTGTCCGGCTATGGAAACCATCACTGAAGACATCAGGACCGCGCTGAGTGATGCTGGGTTCAGCCAGGTCGAGGTGGTCACGGTGCTGAGCCCGGCATGGACCACCGACTGGATGAGCGAGACCGGCCGGGCCAAGCTGCGTGAATATGGAATCGCACCTCCTACCGGACGAGCTGCTGGGCCGGTGCGGGTGGGCCTAAGCGTGAAGTGCCCACGGTGCGGTTCCCTCAATACCAAAGAGATGACCCGGTTCGGTTCCACCTCGTGCAAAGCCCTTTACCAGTGCCGCAGCTGCCTGGAACCCTTCGACTATTTCAAGGTGCTCTGATGACAGTAGATGCCCCCGCTCTCCCCCAGGATCCGCCCGCGTCGCGGCGTGCCAGATTCGCCTCCTTGCGGGTCTCCCAGGTGCGCAGGCTCACCGCGGACTCGATCGAGGTGACCTTCGAGGTGCCCGCGGAGCTGGAACAGGAATTCAGCTATGTGCCCGGTCAGTACATTGCGGTGCGCACCACACTGGAGGGCCAGCAGCTGCGCCGGTCCTATTCCATATGCGCCGAACCGGTCCCCGGAGAGCTGCGCATCGCCATCAAACGCGATATCGGCGGACTTTTCTCCACCTGGGCCAATGAGCATCTGCAAGCTGGGGACGTCCTCGAGGTGATGAACCCCTCCGGGGCCTTCATCTCCAAGACCGCAATGACCTCGTTGAACAGTCCGGAGAAGGTGGCTGCCGATGCGCTTGCCGGCCGGACCGGCGTGCGGCTGGCAGCATTCGCCGCTGGTTCCGGGATCACCCCGATCATGGCGATAATCAGGACCGTGCTGGCGACCTCCCCCGATGCCAGCTTTGATCTGGTCTACGCCAACCGATCGGCGACCGATGTGATGTTCGCCGAGGAGATCGGGGATCTGAAGGACCGCTGCCCGCGGCGCTTCGCGGTGCACCACGTCCTCTCCCGGGAGCAGCGGCTGAATCCGCTGTTCACTGGCCGACTCGACGCGGAGAAGCTCGGTGTGCTGCTTGATGAGGTACTGCTGACCGAGCAGACCGACGAGTGGTTCCTCTGCGGCCCGTTTGAACTGGTTCAGCTGGTCCGCGATGAGCTCTCGGCCCGTGGTGTGCCCGCGGAGAAAGTGCGTTTTGAGCTTTTCACCACCGGGCGCCCGGATCGGCCCACAGGACATCAGGGCCGCACAGTGGAAGCAGATCCCGGCGGTAAGAGCCTGGCGATCGAGTTCACGCTCGATGGTCTCACCGGAAAGGTCGAGTCCCCGGTGGCGGCGCGGGAAACCGTCCTCAACGCGGCGCTGCGCTCGCGCTCAGATGTGCCGTTCGCCTGCGCCGGTGGAGTCTGCGGGACCTGCCGGGCGAAGGTCCTCTGCGGCGAGTTCGAGATGGAGGAGAACTACGCGCTGGAGCCGGAGGAACTAGACGCCGGCTATGTGCTCACCTGTCAGACTCGACCCACTTCGGACAAGCTCGTCGTCGACTACGACGCCTGAATCCCCGCACTGATCAGGAAGGCAGATCATGATCGAGCTGAGTATCTCCGGCGGTATCGCCGAAGTGCAGCTGAACGCACCGCAGAAACTGAACTCCCTGGATGCAGAAGCTCTCACCCAGCTCGGCGAGGCCTACACCCAGGCGGAAGCCGAAGGGGTGCGCGCTCTGCTGCTGCATGGCGCAGGCCGAGGATTCTGCGCGGGCCGGGACATATCCGCCGTGGACCCGTCCACCGACGACGCCTACGCCTTCTTAAGCGACACAGTCACCCCGGTGCTGCGCCGGATAGCAGCGTTCCCGGCGCCAACTTTCGCTGCGGTCCAGGGGGCCTGCCTGGGGATTGGCCTGGGACTGGCCATTGCCACTGATGTGGTCTATGTCGCCGAGGACGCCAAGATCGGCTCCCCCTTTGCTTCCCTGGGCGCCACGCTGGACTCCGGAGGCCATGCGCTGTTCGTCGAGCGCCTGGGCGCCCACCGCACTCTGGACCTGATCTATACCGCAGAACTGATGTCTGGGGCCGAAGCGGTCCATTCCGGACTGTTCTCCCGTGCAGTGCCCCGCGAGGAGCTCCTGGAGTTCACCCGGGACAAGGCGCGGCGCGCTGCTTCGGGTGCCACCTTGGCGTTCCGGGAGTCCAAGGCGCTGGTTGCTCGCATCCGTGACGAGCGCATTGGCCTCTGGGAGTCCTTAAGCGATGAGAATCGCGCCCAGGGGCGACTATGCGACTCCGCGGACTATGCCGAGGGCTTCGCTGCGTTCCAAGCCAAGCGGAAGCCCTCCTTCACAGGCAAATAGCTCCCCTAGTCACGGGTAGGACGCTGAAATGCCTTTGGCCCGGCGGTACTGGACGCCGAGCCAAAGGCATTAATCAGGGAAGACCCAGCTGCTCAGTAGGCGACAGCGAAGCGGGCCTTGCGGTGCTTGGGCATCTCGACCTCGTCGACGACGGCGACCGCCAGGTCCTCTGCGGAGAGCTCTGAAGCGCCGTCAGCGTCAGTGAGGAGCACACCGGAGTCATCCGTGCGGTATTTCCCGGTCCGCTCACCGGGGTTGTGAGCCCCGAAACCAGCGGCCGGCGAGATGTAGTACCAGTCCAGGTCGTGCTCAGTCTCCCGCAGCTGGGACCATACCTCGGCCAGCTCCAGTGCTTCTGCTCGAAACTCCGGCGGGAACTCCTGGGTGTCAACTAGCCGCAGGCCCTCGGGGCTGACCCGCAGGGAACCGGCCCCGCCGATAACCCCGACCCGCACGCCGGCAGCTGCGGCCAGCGGGATGAGGGCCTGGGCAACTTCGCGGACGTGGCCTTCCATAGTTCCGCGCGGTGAGAGCGCCAGGATGATGTGCTCGGTCGCAGAGACCAGGCGTGTGAGGAACTGCTGGTCGGTGACATCGCCAGCGACGTGCTCAACGCCGGCAGGCAGGGCTGCCGGGACGCTGCGGGAGACCGAGACGACCTGGTGGCCGCGTCCGGCTGCTTCCTGGGCGATCGCGGCACCGGCGTACCCGGTACCGCCGAGGATAGTGATATGTGTCATGGGGAATCTCCGTAGTTTAGAGGGGGTGGGTGAGGACTGACTTCGGGTCCCGGCTCAGGCAGCCTGGTCCGAAGCTTCGGTCAGAGCCTTCGTGTCGGCTTCGGGAAGCTTGAAGGTGGCGCTGGCGAGCAGCGCATCGAGCTGCTCGACCCGGCTGGCACTGGCGATTGGGGCGACCACCTGGGGGCGAGTGCGCAGCCAGGCGAGGGCCACCGTGGGAATGGCCACGCCATGTGACTCGGCGATGCGCTCGACCACTTTGAGCACCTCAAGGTTGGAAGCCGTGAAGTAGCCCGAGGACAGAGCCTCGCGGCTGGTTCCGGCGAGGTCATCGCGGCTGCGGTACTTACCGGTGAGGAAGCCCGAGGCCAGGGAGAAGTATGGGAGCACTGCGAGGTTTTCAGCGGCGGCGACCTCGGCAAGCGGGCCCTCATAATCGCCCCGGTGCACCAGGTTGTAGTGCGGCTGGATTGCTACGGGCAGGGCGGCGCCGGTCTCTCGGGCGATCTCGATCCAGCGCTGAGTCTGCTCGGCCGAGAAGTTGGAGAGGGCCACTGCGCGAACCTTTCCGGCCTTGACCAGCGAGTCGAAGGCGGCCACGGTCTCCTCCAGAGGGGTCTCAGGGTCCTCCTGGTGGGCGTAGTAGAGGTCGATGTAGTCGGTGCGCAGGCGGCGCAGAGAGTCCTCCGCAGCCGCGACGACGTTGGCGGGAGCAAGCCCCGGCCGCTGCGGATGCTGGGCGACCTTGGTCGCGATGACGACGTCGTTCCGGTTGTTGCGGGAGGTCAGCCACTCGCCGAGGATCGCCTCGGACTCGCCGCCGGAGTTGCCCTCAGCCCAAATGGAGTAGACATCCGCAGTGTCGACGAAGTTCCCTCCGCCGGCCAGGTATGCGTCCAGTACGGCGAAGGACGTGTCCTTGTCGCTGGTCCAGCCGAAGGTGTTTCCGCCCAGGGTCAGGCCGAAGACGTCGATGTCTGAGTTACCGAGTGTTGCCATGGTGTTGATTTCCTTTCAGAGGTGGCTTCTACGGAGGAGGGTCGGTCTTGGGAGGTGATTCACCGGTAGTGTCGTGCGCTGCCGGTGCTCAGTGCCAGTGCCAGTGCCACGATCGCCAGGAGGAGCGCTGTCCACGCAGTAGGGCCAAACGCCACCACCATCCCTGTCACGCCTGCGGCTGCGGCACCGAGCACGAACTGCCCGGCACCCAGCAAGGCAGCGGCCTGGCCGGTGTTCTCCTCGACCGAGGAGAGCGCGTTGCTCATCAGGGCTGGTTCGGAGACGCCCAGACCCAGCATGATCACGGCGATGCTGCCTACGAGTGCGCCGATAGGTGTACCTGTCACGGCGACGGTCAGCGCCAGTGCGGCGCCGAGGCCGGCGAGTGCCACTCCGGTCAGGACCAGGGTGTGCTGCCGCACCGTCTTGGCCAGTCGGTTGGCGGCGAAGGCCCCGACCATCAGTGCGATGCCAGTGGAGGCGAACAGCAGCCCGAAGGCTTCTGAGCTGACTCCGTAATCGTCCTGGTAGATGTAGCTGGCACCGCCGATATAGGCGAACAGCAGCATGAACATCGAGACCATGGCTGCCCACGGCAGCACGAATGACCGTGAGGTCAACAGGCTCCCGTAGCCTCGCAGCGTCGATCCCAGGGCCAGCGTTGATCGGTTCTCGGCAGGGTGGGACTCCTTCAGGAACAGCGCGCAGTACAGCAGTACCGCTGCACCGAGGGCTGCCAGGGCCCAGAAAACTGAACGCCAGCCCCATGCCCCGTCCAGCCACCCACCGACTGCCGGGGCGATGATGGGAGCTAGGGCTGTGACCGTCATCAGCACAGCAAAGAGCTGCGTGGCACCCTCGCCAGAGGCCCTGTCACGGACAGTCGCGTTCGCTACCACCGCGGCCAGGGCTCCGCCCACCGCCTGAAGCAGGCGGGCGATGATCAGCCACAGCATGCTGGGGGCCAGTGCTGCCAGTACTGCGCCAGCCACGAACAAGACCAAGCCAACCATCAAAGGCCCTCGGCGGCCGACGGCGTCCGTGATGGGACCGGCCACGAGTTGCCCGGCTCCGAGCAGCAGCAGATAGCCAGTGAGAGTCAGCTGTGTGGCCCACACCGGGGCGGCAAACTCCTGGCTGATGTCGGGCAGGGAGGCCAGGTACATGTCGATGGCAAAGGGGACGAGGCCCACGATGGAGGCAAGCCCCAGGACTACGGTTGGTTTCACCCGCTGGGTCACCTCGGGTGCCATAGTGGTGCTCATAGCTTGTTCCTTGGAGTTATCTTTGACGGCCCTCTGACGCGGGGAGTGCGGGTGCGACGCTCGAGGTACTACGGCGTCGTCAAGGTTTACACTACAACCATAATGATACGAACGTACAACTTTGTGAGGAAGGTAACATCATGACTGCGGTTCAAGGCCGTGGACAAGCCCGGAGAGCGGCCATTCTGGATGCGGCCGTGTCGTTATTGTTCAGCGATGGTATGGCCTCGGTGACTCACCGGCAGGTTGCAGAGGCGGCCCAAACCCCTCTGGGGTCAATCCGCTATTACTTCTCCAGTCGCGAAGACCTCCTCCTGGCGGCTGTAGACCAGCTTGAGGAGGCACGCGCACAGGCGGCCCGCGGAGCCATCAGGGAGGCTGAGGCCGAGCTTCCGTCTCGCCGTGCGGCAGAGCTGTTTGTTCTGGCCTTCTACGGACCCCGTCTCAGTGACACCTGCCTGAAGGGCTATGTGGGTCTCGTGATGGACTGCGCCCGAGAGTCTGACAGGCTGTCCCTGCGGATGCGGGAGCACCGGGAAGTGATGGATGCTCAGCTGCGAGATCTACTCGATGCGTGCGGCCACCCTCAGGTTTCCGTGTCCTTGGCGACAGCAGTAGTGGACGGCAGCCTGCTCAACGCGACCGCGCTCCGGCTGGACGGTCTCGCTGGGATCGCCGTGAATGAACTGGAACCGTTGCTGACCTGCTCCTGCTGAAGGACCGAGATGCCGATGACCTGGCAACCCTCTGATGAGGACCCTTCTGCATTCGGCAGCGCAGTTCAGCGAGCACGGCCCTGAACCTACTGCGCCCAATCCGGCATCTTCTTCGCCACCCGGGTCAGGACATCGTAGGTTGCCACAATCTCATCGTGCTGATTGTGCAGCACCGTATCCCAGCGGACCTCCCCGTAGTCGTCGGTCTCGCGTGGGGTGATCTGCTTGGCAGTCAAGGTGACCCGGATGGAGTCTCCGTAGGTCACCGGCGTCAGGAAGCTCAGATTCTCCAGGCCGGTATTGGCCAGCACCGGTCCCGGCGCCGGCTCTACAAAGAGCCCCGCAGCCCAGGACACCAGCAGATACCCGTGAGCGACCCGGCGCGGGAAGAACGGATTGGCTGTGGCTGCCTCTTCGTTCGTATGAGCGTAGAACGTATCCCCGGTGGACTCGGCGAAGGCTTCGATGTCCTCAAGGCGCACCTCGCGCAGCCCCGAAGCGAACTGGTCTCCGATACGCAGCTGGTCCAGTGGTTTGCGGAAAGGGTGCACAGCAGTCCCCGCGGCGATCGACTCCGGGGTCGCAGTATCGGCCTGCGCGCCGCGATGCCAGATTCCGGTGATGCCGGTGAGCAGATCAGGTGTTCCCTGCAGGGCGGTGCGCTGCATGTAGTGCTTGACTCCGCGGATTCCGCCGAGCTCTTCACCGCCGCCGGCGCGGCCGGGGCCGCCGTGGACAAGATGCGGCAGCGGCGAGCCGTGTCCGGTGGAGGTCTTGGCGTCGTCGCGGTCCAGCAGATGCACCCGCCCGTGGTGGGAGCCGATTCCGCGCACGAACTCGGCGGCGATCTTGGGATCATGGGTGCACACGGTGGCCACCAACGAACCTCCCCCCAGGGCTGCCAGGTCGACGGCGTCGTCGATGTCGGTGTAGCCCAGCACAGAGGTCACCGGACCGAAGGCTTCAACCTGGTGGACCTCCGGGGTTCGCGGCTTAGGGAAGGTCAGCGCCGTGACTGGATAGAACGCACCGGCTTCAGGGTCTGCGGAGCCAGAAAGCCGCCCCTGCAATGTGGCATCCGGCCCGCCGAAGCAGACTGAGCCGCCCGCTGCGATGAGTTTCTCCACTGCTCGAGCCACTTCAGCCTGCTGGTCTTTTGATGCCAGCGCCCCGACCGTGGTCTCCGAATCTCGCGGGTCTCCGAGCACTGCACGGGAGTCCACCCGTTCACGCAGCGCGCCCACGACCGCATCCACGTGTTCACTGGGGACGATGACGCGCCGGATCGCAGTGCACTTCTGGCCTGCCTTCACCGTGATCTCCGTGACCACAGCCTTGATGAATGCGTCGAACTCTGGCGTCCCCGGCACGGCGTCGGGTCCTAGAATCGCCGCGTTGAGCGAGTCAGTCTCCGCAGTGAAGCGCACCCCGCCTTCCTGAACATTCGGATGCGAGCGCAGCGCAGCCGCTGTGGCCGCCGAACCGGTGAAGGCCACATGATCGCGGTGGTCCAGGTGGTCCAGCAGGTCCCGGGCAGATCCAGAGATCAGCTGAAGGGACCCTTCGGGCAGCAGCCCAGACTCAAGCATGAGCCGAACACAGGCTTCGGTGACGTAGCCGGTGGCAGTGGCAGGTTTGACGATAGTGGGTACGCCGGCGATGAAGCTCGGCGCCAGCTTCTCCAGCATGCCCCAGACCGGGAAATTGAACGCATTGATCTGCACCGCCACTCCAGTGAGCCGGGTATAGATGTGTTCACCGATGAAGCTGCCGTCGCGGGAGAGCTGCTCGATATCGCCGTCGATGATGACGTGTGAATTCGGCAGTTCCTTGCGTCCCTTCGAGGAGAAGGCGAAGAGAGTGCCGATGCCGCCGTCGATATCGATCAGGTGGTCCTTACGCGTGGCGCCGGTGCGGTCAGAGATGTTGTAGAGAGTCTCTTTATGCTCGCTCAGATGCAGCGCCAACTCTTTCAGGCGCAGTGCACGCTGGTGGAAGGTCAGCTCTCCCAGGCTGGCCTGACCGGTGCTGCGGGCGTAGACAACGGCGGCAGCGGTGTCTAACCCGTCAGTGCTGACCTGACAGACCAGCTCGCCGGTGACGGCGTCGTGGACTTCTGCGATGCGCTGCGGCTGGGACGGCGTCCACCAGGAGCCGGCGATGTAACTGGGGAGGATAGGGGCCGCCTGGGCGGAGCCGGCGGCCTGGGATGCGAATGCCTCAACTGTCATGGGGTCCTCTTCCGTACGCGATACCGACCATTCGGTCAGTATTTACGATACACTAACGTGACAGGCATCACATCAATGCGTGGTCAGCTCGCTGCCAAGCGCACGGCACGCACCCGCTTTCGACATAGAGGTGGACAGTGGAAGATCTCATCAGCGGTCCCGCACCGGGCCACAGCAAGGCCGAGCACGCCCAGCGGATCGTCGAGGCGAGCAGGTCCTTCGGCATCACCCCGGAGCAGTACATGCTCCCGGCCCAGCAGCAGATCCGCATGCTGGACCCTGAAGGAAGACTCATCCCCGAGGATCAGCAGGGCACTGGACCCGGCCATGAATATGAACTGCCCGAAGATGACGCCCTGCTGGCCGCCTATGAGGCGCTGGTGGTCGGGCGGCGTATCAACGACCAGAACTATGCACTGGTACGCCAAGGGCGATTGGCCGTCTACCCCTCCTCCCACGGCCAGGAAGCCTGCCAAGTCGGTGCCGCACTGTGCCTGGCTGAGGGTGACTGGATGTTCCCCACCTACCGGGACACTGTCTCGGTGATCACTCGCGGGGTGGATCCGCTGGAAGTCATGGTCTCCTTCCGCGGTGACTGGCACTGTGGCTACAACCCCTATGACTACAAGGTCGCGGCGATGTCCACGCCCCTGACCACTCAACTGCTGCACGCTGTGGGGGTTGCCCGGGCCGCCAAGCTGCGCGGTGAGGACACTGTGGTGGTGGCAATGTGCGGAGACGGCGCTACCTCCGAAGGAGATTTCCACGAGGCGCTGAACTTTGCCGCCGTCTATGAGGTCCCGGTGGTCTTCTTCGTGCAGAACAACGGCTACGCGATCTCTGTGCCGCTGGCCCACCAATCGGCGGCCCCGTCCCTGGCTCATAAGGCCATCGGCTACGGCATCGCCGGTGAACAGGTGGACGGCAATGACATGGTCGCGGTGCTGGCCACGCTGCGCCGGGCGGTCAACCTGGCGCGCGAGCACTCGATGCCACTGTTGCTGGAGGCCACCACCTACCGCATGCAGGCCCATACCAACGCCGACGACGACTCGCGCTATCGGGATAAGGATGAAGTCGAGCAGTGGCGGCGAAAAGACCCCCTGCTGCGCATGGAGAAGTTCCTCAGCAATAAGGGTCTGCTCAACGAGGAAGTCTCAGCCAGCATCACGCAGAAGGCTGAAGCAGTTGCCGCTTCGCTGCGCGAAGCCATGACTGCCGAACCACAGATGGACCCGCTGGAGATCTTCGAGCACGTCTATGCCGCCCCTACCGCCCAGCTGACTGAGCAGCGCAGCAGGCTAGCCGATGAGCTGGCTCGCAGCGCCGACGGATCCTAAGAAGGAGCACCCATGACCGCACCCGCTGCCGCGCCCAGCACCGCTACAGCCACCACATTCGCAGCCGCGCTGAACACTGCCATGTCCGATGCCATGGAGCACGATGACTCCGTCGTCGTCTTTGGCGAAGATGTCGGCACCCTGGGCGGTGTCTTCCGCATCACCGACGGGCTCACCAAACGGTTCGGCCCCGAGCGCTGCTTCGATACCCCATTGGCGGAGTCCGGAATCGCCGGAACTGCGGTGGGCATGGCGATCAACGGGCTGAAACCGGTGATCGAAATGCAGTTCGACGCCTTCGCCTATCCGGCGCTGGAGCAGATCTTCAGCCATATCGCCAAAATGGCCAACCGCACCCGTGGGCGCGTCCGCCTGCCGATCGTAATCCGCATCCCCTACGGCGGCGGAGTCGGCGGAGTGGAGCATCACTGCGACTCCTCCGAGGCGTATTACGCCCACACCGCAGGGCTGAAAGTCTTCACACCGGCCACTGTGGCCGATGCCTATCTGATGCTGCGCGAAGCCATCGACACCCAGGACCCGGTGGTCTTCTTCGAGCCTAAGAAGCTCTACTGGTCCAAGGATGCAGCAGACCTCTCGGCTCTGAGGCTGCAATATGAGGATTCCCAGGGTGGGCGCGTCGGCGCCCAGGGGGCCGCGCAGATTCGCCGTTCCGGCACCGATGTTTCGCTCATCACCTACGGTCCCTCCGTGCCGACCGCGCTGAAGGCTGCGGACCTGGCGGCAGAGGATGGGGTCTCGGTGGAGGTGCTGGATCTGCGCAGCATCGTACCTTTCGACGACGCCGCCCTGATGCGCACCGTGGAGAAGACCGGCCGCGCCGTCGTCGTCGCAGAGGCCCAGGGGTTCGCCTCGGTCTCCAGTGAGATCGTGGCGCGCATCCAGGAGCGCTGCTTCCACTCCTTGGCATCCCCGGTGCTCAGAGTCACCGGCTTCGATGTTCCCTATCCGGCGCCGAAGCTGGAGGAGCATCATCTGCCCACGGTGGACCGGATCCTGGACGCCCTGGATGAGCTGCAGTGGGAGGACTGAGATGACACAGGCTGAGACCAAGACGTTTAACCTGCCCGATCTGGGTGAGGGCCTGACCGAGGCCACGCTGCTGAGTTGGTTCGTCAGCGAAGGCGACTCCATCGAGGTCGATCAGCCCATTGCCGAGGTGGAGACCGCAAAATCTGCCATCGAGGTGCCCTCCCCCTACGCCGGGGTTGTTCAGGCTCTCCACGGCCAGGCCGGAGAAGTGCTGGAAGTAGGGAAACCGCTGATCACTGTGGGCAGCGGTGCGGCCCCCCGCAACGGGGTTGAACCCGCAGAGACCGGTGCACTGTCCTACCGCGAGGAGGAGATGGCAGGTACCGTCATTCCCGAAACCAGCGGCTCCGGCAATGTGCTGATCGGCTACGGGACATCGGAAGACACTGGAACCCGACGCCGACGCCGCCGCCAGCGCCAAAACTCTGACAGCACGGAGCACAGCAACGGCCGCACAATGAACAGCACCGACACGGTCGCCCCGCGGGTGTCCTCCCCGCTGGTTCGTCGGCTGGCCCGTGACCACGGAATCGCGTTGCACCAGCTGACCGGTTCCGGCCCCGGTGGGTTGATTCTGCGCGCCGATGTTCTCCAGGCTGCGGGCTCTGCTGAGCAACAGACCGGTAATACCCGCAGCGCAGCCGGGGAATCAGCAGCCGGGGAATCTGCAAATGGGGCCTCCACAGCAGGTCAGCGTGATGCTTCAGGACTCAGTGTTCTCAAACGCGAGCCGGTGACCGGCATTCGGCGTGCTATTGCCGAGAAGCTGACTCAGTCGCGCCGTGAGATTCCTGAGGCCACCGTGTGGCAGGACGTGGATATGACCCGGCTCGTCACCCTGCGGGAAGAGCTCAAGGCCTCTGGCGGGTCCGCGCCGTCGGTGCTGGCCCTGCTGAGCCGTTTTGTGCTGGCGGGTCTGCAGCGCTACCCGGAGCTTGCGGTGCGTCTGGAAGAGACCGGCTCCGGCCAGGAGATCGTGCACTTCGAAGGCGTGAACCTGGGATTCGCCGCGCAGACTGACAAGGGGGTGATGGTACCTGTGATCCGCCGGGCGGATCTGCTCTCAGCTCGGGGACTGCACGAGGAGATCTCGCGACTGGCCACCGCAGCTCGCGAAGGTTCCCTCAGCGGAAAAGAGCTGACCGGCGGCACGTTCACGGTGAACAACTACGGAGTCTTCGGCTCTGACGGCGCCACACCCATCATCAACTATCCCGAGGTCGCCATCCTCGGCATCGGCCGCACCATCGACCGTCCCTGGGTGGTGGACGGCGAGCTGACTGGCCGCAAAATCGCCACCGTCACGATCGCCTTTGACCACCGGGTCTGCGACGGCGGTTCGGCCGGCGGTTTCCTCAACTATGTGGCCAGCTGCCTGGAGAACCCAGCTTCGGCCCTGCTGGATATCTAGAGCCACACGCCCCACAACGCCCAGCCACCATCACGGGAGGACCATATGTCAGAAGCCCCTGCCGCTTTCCTCGTCTCCGGAACCCGAACCCCGGTAGGCCGCTACGGCGGCGCGTTGTCTTCAGTGCGCCCCGATGACCTTGCGGCTCTGCTGCTGCGCACCGTGGTGGAGGATGCGGGCATCCCGCCCGAAGCCATTGATGAAGTGATCATGGGCAATGCCAACGGCGCCGGGGAGGAGAACCGCAACGTAGCCCGGATGTCCTGGCTGCTGGCGGGATTCCCCGACTCGGTTCCTGGAATCACCGTCAACAGGCTGTGTGCTTCGGGGATGTCGGCAATCGCCATGGCCTCGCAGATGATCGCCGCTGGAGACGCCGACGTCGTCGTCGCCGGAGGCGTGGAGTCCATGTCCCGAGCCCCGTGGGTGATGGCCAAGCCGACCACGCCGTTCGCTCGCCCCGGCGAGGTCTTCGATACCTCCATCGGCTGGCGGTTCGTGAATCCCCGGCATCTTCAGCATCAGGGGCGGACGTATTCCATGCCCGAGACCGCTGAGGAGGTGGCGCGCAGGGAGGGCATCACCCGTGAGGAGGCTGACGCTTTCGCCGCAGAATCCCAGCGTCGAGCCGCTGAAGCTGCCAGATCAGGGCGTCTGGCACGGGAGATCACGGCGGTGGAGGTCACGGATCGCAAAGGCCGGACGCATCTGGTGGACACAGATGAGGGGCCCCGTCCTGACACGACAATCGAGGGCCTGTCCGCGCTGCGCCCTGTGGTTGCAGGAGGGTCCGTAGTCACCGCCGGGAACTCCTCAGCGCTGAATGACGGAGCATCTGCGGTGATCGTCGCCTCCGAAGCAGCGATCAGCCGATATGACCTAACCCCTCGGGCACGCATTATCGGCAGCTCCAGCGCAGGTGTAGCTCCGGAGGTGATGGGCCTGGGTCCTGTCCCAGCCACCCGGAAGGTTCTGCAGCGTACGGGGTGGACTCTGGCTGACCTCGAGGCTGTGGAGCTCAACGAGGCCTTCGCCACCCAGTCCATTGCCTGTATCCGCCAGCTCGGGTTGGATCCTGACATCGTCAATCCCGACGGCGGGGCCATTGCGCTGGGCCATCCGCTGGGCTCCTCCGGATCCCGCATTGTGCTTTCACTGGTACGCCGCTTAGAAGATGAGGGTCTGCGCCGCGGCCTGGCGACCATGTGCGTCGGCGTAGGACAGGGTTCGGCCATGCTTGTGGAACGGGTGTGATCGGCATGGCAATAGATGCATCCTTCTCCACGCTGCTGGTCACCGAATCTGAGGACCGCATTCATGTGCAGTTGAACCGGCCTGGGGTCAAAAACGCCATTGATGCGCAGATGATCCAGGAAATCCACCTGATCTGCGCTCACCTGGAGGAACACCCGAAGATCCTGCTGATCTCGGGGGCTTCCCCCCAGGAGGGCAGCGGAGGGCGCGGCATCTTCGCCTCTGGTGCCGATATTTCCCAACTACGGCAGCGACGCCGCGACGACGCACTCCGCGGCATCAACGCCGGGGCCTTCGAGCGAATAGCAAAGCTGCCGATGCCGGTGATCGCCGCCATTGACGGGTACGCCTTAGGAGGCGGAGCTGAGCTGGCCTGGGCGGCGGACTTCCGAATCGGCACCCCGCAGGTGAAGATCGGCCAACCCGAGACGGGGCTGGGGATCATCCCCGCCGCCGGAGCGCTCTGGCGGCTCAAGGAACTGACCGGCGAGGCCTTGGCCAAAGAGATCCTGCTGGCTGGCCGGATTCTCACTGCGCAGGAGGCGCTTGAGCACGGGCTGGTGACCTCCCTTCACCCGCCTGAAGAGCTAATAGATGCCGCCCATGCACTGGCCGATCGGATTGCGGTACAGGACCCACTGGCGGTGCGCATCACCAAGCAGCTGTTCGACATGCCTCGAGACGCCCATCCCCAGGTGGACAGCCTCGCGCAGGCGATCCTCTTCGAGTCCGAGGCGAAGTTCGAGCGCATGCAGGCTTTCATCGATCGCAAGAAGGGCGGGCAGCGCAGCTGAGGCTGTGCTTGTCCTGCTGCGTGCTCACCACTGACTCTGCAGCCATATTCCTCCCCGCATCCCCTGAAGAAGGAGCAGCTGATGACCCTGACCCTCTCCCCCGTTCTTCCCTCAGCCGTCGGAGTGCTCGGCGGAGGGCGCATGGGAGCAGGCATCGCCCACGCGTTCCTGATCAGCGGGGCTGACCGGATCGTCGTCGTCGATATTGATCCCGACGCCGCCCTGCAGCGGGTCAGCACCGATATGCGCTCCTCCCTGGAGAGGGGCAAGATCACCGGGAATCTTCAGGACTGGATGTCCCGCGTGGAGGTGAGCGCCCATGCAGAGTCTTTCGCCGGCTGTTCCCTGGTGGTGGAGGCTGTTCCGGAGAAGATGGAGCTGAAGGTGGAGTCCCTGCAGCGCGCGGAGGCGCAGCTGGACGCTGAAGGGTGGCTGGCCACCAACACGAGCTCGCTCTCGATCACTGACTTAGCGGCTCATCTGCAGCGACCGGAGAGGTTCTGCGGACTCCACTTCTTCAACCCCGTGCCGGCTTCCAAGCTGGTGGAGGTGGTCATCGCCGACTCCACCGGTCATCAGCTGGCTGGTCTGGCTCCGCAGTGGGTACGGGCGCTGGGGAAGACGGCTGTGGTCGTCAAGGACGCTCCCGGCTTCGCCTCCTCACGTCTGGGTGTCGCCATCGGGCTGGAGGCCATCCGCATGGTGGAGGAAGGGGTGGCCTCCCCGCAGGACATCGACAATGCGATGGTGCTGGGCTACAAGTACCCCATCGGGCCCCTGGCGCTCACGGACATCGTGGGGTTGGACGTGCGCCTGGGCATCGCCGAGTACCTGGAGTCCACCTTGGGCGAGCGCTTCGCTCCCCCGCAGCTGATGCGGGACATGGTGGAACGCGGAGAGCTCGGCAGGAAGACAGGCAAGGGCTTCTACAGCTACGACTCCTAAGCCAGCGGCGGGGCGGAGTCGCGGCTGCTGCTGGTGTGTGCTGCTCCCCCCTGGGCACAGAAAAGGGCGGGCCCTTGAGGGAAAATCATCCCTTAGGGGCCCGCCCTTGTGTGCCGCGCAACTACTGGAGCATGGTCTTGTCATCCATGACGCCGCCCTTGATCCGGGCGAACTCTTCCAGCAGATCCTCTGGCCTCAACTGTGTCTTCCGCTGGGCGTCAACATCAAGGATGATCCGGCCCTCATGCATCATGATCAGCCGGTTGCCTACCTCCAGCGCCTGGTTCATATTGTGGGTGACCATCAGGGTAGTCAGTCCCTGCTCCTCCACGATCTTGCGCGTCAGTCTGGTGACCAGCTCAGCGCGCTGCGGGTCCAGGGCGGCGGTGTGCTCATCGAGAAGCAGCACTTTGGGCTGGGTATAGGTGGCCATCAGCAGGCTCAGCGCCTGCCGCTGACCACCCGAAAGCAGCCCGACTTTGGCTTTGAGTCGGTTCTCCAAGCCGAGCTCCAGGACCTTCAGCGCCTCGGCGAAACGCTCCCGCTTCCCTGAGGTCACCCCGAGCCCGAGACCTCGGGTCTTCCCCCGCTTATCCGCCAGGGCCAGGTTCTCTTCAATGGTCAGGTTGGGACTGGTCCCGGCCATCGGGTCCTGGAAGACCCGGCCCACATAGGCGGCTCGCTGATGCTCTTTGAGCCGTGAGATATCGCGCCCGCCCAAGCTGACGGTGCCGGTGTCCTGGATAATGCGGCCGGCCACGGTGTTCAGCACAGTGGATTTTCCCGCCCCATTGGAACCGATGACGGTGACGAAGTCTCCGTCATCCAGGGTGAGGTTCACATCCACTAAGGCGCGGCGTTCATTGACGGTGCCGGGAAAGAAGGTCTTGGAGACCGATGAGATCTTCAGCATGCTTATGCGCTCCTTCCGGCCTTGGCGGCAGTGTCCTGCGCGGCCTCCGAAGTCAGCGTCGCCTCAGTTGCGGAGACCAGTGCTGACTTGCCTCGCCGCCGTCGTACCAGTTTGCTGAAGCCCTTCCATTGCGGCAGCAGCAGGGCAGCGATCACCAGCAGTGCCGACATCAGCTTCATATCGTTGGGGTTCAGACCGGCGTTAAGCGCAAACTGGATGGCCAGTCGATACACCACCGCACCCAGCACCACGGCAAGGGTGGCCTGAATGACCAGCCGGGAGCCGAAGATCGCCTGACCCACAATCACTGAGGCGAGGCCGACCAGGATCAGGCCGATACCCATGCCGATATCGGCGAAGCCCTGGTGCTGAGCCACGATAGCTCCGGCCATGCCCACCAGACCGTTGGCGAGCATCAGCCCCATGATCTTCATGCGGTCAGTGGACACGGCGAAGGACCGGATCATCTGTTCATTGTCACCGGTGGCCTGGAGGGCCAGCCCGGTATCGGTGTGGAGGAACCAGTCCATGATCAGCTTCAGGATGAGCACTGCGGCGGCCAGCACCAGCACTGAGGTCCACCCCACTCCTGCAAAGCTGCGCAGCGAGGTGATGATGGTGTCCTGGCCCAGCAGCGGAACATTCGCCCCACCCATAATGCGCAGGTTGATGGAATACAGCCCGATCATGGTCAGAATGCCTGCCAGCAGACCGTTGATATTGCCCTTGGTGTGCAGCAGTCCGGTAATCAGACCCGCCACGGTCCCCACCAGGAAGGCGGCAGCTGTGGCCAGCACCGGGTGAATATCGTTGACGATCATAATGGCCGCCGTGGCGGCTCCGGTGGTGAAGGAGCCGTCCACGGTCAGGTCCGGGAAGTTCAGGATTCTGAAGGTCACATAGATGCCGAGTGCGACCACGGCATAGATGAGGCCCAGTTCCAGTGCGGTGATCATTAGGAGTCTTCTTCTCCTGCATCAGCGGGGTCTTCTGCTTCCACATCCTCGCCGACGACCTCATCGGCGCGTTCCAGCACGGCCTCGGGCAGTTCGATGCCCATGGCGTCGGCCGCCTCGGGATTCACGATGAGAGTCAGCTCGGAGGAGGTGGCAACCGGCATGCTGCCGGGCTCTTCGCCGTCCTGCAGAATGCTGATGGCCATATCGCCGGCCTGGCGGCCCAGCCCGTAGTAGTCGATGCCGTAGGTGGCCACGCCGCCGCGGATCACGGAGTCAGTATCAGCGGGGATCACCGGAACGTCATTCTGCTGGCCGTACTGGATCACTGCTTCCAGTGCGGAGACCACAGCGTTGTCGGTAGGCACGTAGATAGCGTCCACGTCCAGGGACTCCACACCCTGCTGAACCTCGGAGGAAGCGGAGATCGCGGCTTCCTGGACCTCCAGACCGAGCTCGGCTGCGGCTTCCTTCAACAGATCAACCTGGACAGCGGAGTTCGTCTCACCGGATGAGTAGACGACGCCCACGGTCTCAGCGTCGGGCATGATCTCCAGCAGCAGGTCCAGCTGCTCAGCCACCGGGTTCATGTCCGAGGCACCGGTGACATTTCCGCCGGGTTCATCCCAGGAGGCCACCAGACCGGCCTCTTCCGGATCGGTGACAGCGGAGAAGACGATCGGCTTATCAGTGATCTGCTGAGCTGATGCCTGAGCAGTCGGCGTGGCTATCGCGTAGATCAGGTCCAGATCCGCAGAAGCAAAGGTGCCTGCGATATTCGATGCTGTGGCCTGATCATTCTGAGCGTTCTGCTCATCCCACTGGACCTCAATACCGGCATCGTCAAAGGCGTCCTTGAAACCTTCCCGGGCTGCATCCAGCGCAGGATGCGAGACGATCTGGGTCACACCGATCGAATAGCTCTGCGCCTGCTCTCCGTTGCTGGTGTCCTCAGTGCCCTGATCTTCGGCGTCGTTGCCGCAGGCGGTGAGGACAAGGGCGGTGGCTGCTGCTGCAGCAGCCAGCCGGGTGGTGGCGGTGAGTCGTGACATGGTCTTCTCCTTACACAAGGGGTGGTATTGCCGGTGCGTGTGATGGTGGAACTTGCCTAGCCATGGTGAATAACCCTAATCGCCTTCTGCCTGATCTTGGCTTCTATGTCTCATCCGTGAGACTGCCGCGGGGTCAGACGGCAGGGATTTTGACTTCGAGTTCTTCGCGGTCACTGTCATCATGCAGGTTGATGCCCTGAAGCTTCTTCGGAACCATCGAGACGGCGGCGAATGAAATCATTGCCAGCAGGGCGATGTAGACGCCGATCAGCCAGGACTGACCGGTTTCGTTGAGGATCCACTGGGCAATAGTGGGCGCGAATGCTCCGCCGATGATTGACCCCAATGCGTAGCCGATGGAGACTCCGGAGAACCGGATGGAGACCGGGAACATCTCCGCATAAAGCGCTGACTGCGGCCCGTAGGAGGGACCGAGGCCCATGGTGAGGATGACGATGGCCAGGGCGAAGATCCAGACCACACCGGTGTCGATGAGGAACCACATCGGGATGGCCCACAGGATGATGATCCCGTATCCGATCTGGAAGGTGCGCACCCGTCCGATGCGGTCCGATATCCAGCCGCCGAGCATGGTGAAGACGAACCATCCCAAGCCTCCGATGAGCGAGGCGATGAGTGTCTGCGTCCGCGACATGCCCAGTGCCGATGCCCCATAGGAGGCGAAGAACGCGATGACAAGGTAGCCGGCAGCGTTGTTGGCGGCGAAGATCAGCGCGGCCAGGAAGGTGTACTTCTTGTGGGTGGTCACCAGCTCCTTCAGCGGTGCTGAGGACTCCTTCTTGCGCTGCTTCATCTCAGTGAAGACCGGGGATTCCTCGACCTTCAGGCGGATCAGGTAGCCCACCACGATGAGCACGAAGGAGAACAGGAAGGGTACACGCCAACCCCAGTCGAAGAACTGCTCTTCGGTCAGCACGCTGTTGAGACCGAACATGAACAGGGTGGCCAGCAGCATGCCCAGCGGAACACCGATCTGGGGGTACATGCCGAAGAGTCCGCGCTTATGGCGTGGCGCGTGCTCTACTGCCAGCAGCGCAGCGCCTCCCCATTCGCCGCCTGCTGAGAGTCCCTGCAGCACGCGCAGTGTGATCAGCAGGATGGGAGCAGCCATGCCCCATGCGGCGTAGGTGGGCAGCAGGCCGATGAGCACGGTGGCGCCGCCCATGCCCATCAGGGTGATGACCAGGACGATTTTGCGCCCGAAGCGGTCTCCCAGCCAGCCGGCGAGGATGGCCCCCAGCGGACGGAACAGGAAGGAGATGCCGATTGAAGCCCAGGCCACCAGTTGGGCGAGCGTCTCGCTCTCCTGGCCCAGCGGCTCGAAGTAGAGCACGGCCAGGACAAATCCTGCCGCCTGGGCGTAGATGAAGAAGTCGTACCACTCGATGGTGGTCCCGACCAGGGTCCCCGCCAGGACTTTCTTCTCCTCGCGAGTGAGGTTGTGACCGTCTTTGCTGAGGTATGCCTGCTGGCTCATTGCGCCTCCATGGGTGCGTCCGGGTCTGCGGAGTGCGAGTGGCGGAGCTTCCCCAATGTGATTCACGTCACTCTGAGGGAACTGTAACAGACTTACCGACCGTCCGGTAGGTAATCCAGTCAGAAACCTCTACTCTTCCTCCCGAGGTCGGTACACCTGAGGTCCGACCGGCAGGTCATGCGAACTCCGGACCGGCCTGCTAGAAAGCCTGGGGGTCAGAGACTGCCCAGCACATCCGCGGCGGCGGCATCGGCGTCGGCGAGGCTTCGTGCTGTGGTGGCGGGGTCCCCGCCCGCCTCGGCCGCGATCGCGGTGCCCCACTGCGCTGAGCTCAGCTGCAGTCCCAGCGCGTAGAGGCCTTCACTCGGTCGGCCATCAGCACCGATGAGCTGGTGCGGCTGGTCAGTCACGTCAAAGCCCTTGCCTGGGCGCGGGCCGTCGTCGCCGGTGGAGGTGATATGGGCTTGGCCGGGTCGGGCCAACCCTTCCTCGAACAGCTGGTGGATCAGCAGAGAATCTGCCACCGACACCCGGTTGGGCGGCATCATCGCTTCCAGCAGCCAAGCTGCCCGGTAGGGCTCCCCTTGGACGTGCGGAGAGTCTGCGGCGAAGCAGCCGGCCTCCTCATCCACGGTGAATGCCGGATGTGGACCGAGGAATTCAACGATGCCAGCTCGCGCCAGGGCTGCCAGCTCCTCGATGCGCTGCACCGGTGGCCCGCTGGCCAACCCTTCCACGAGGGACTCGAACCAGGCCTCCACCTGGGTGATGCGGCTCAGCGGGTCGATGTGCCCTGCGGTGATAAGCGCTTTGAGCTGCAGTCTGGCGGCGTGCATGGCGTTGAGCGCCATCTTCTCCGGACTTCGGGTCCCTGCAGCTGAGGCTGCAGCATCCTCCTGGAGCCAGCCGAGCATGGCTTGTTGGTACTCGGCGCTGCTGCTGAACCTGCTGGTGTCGAAGGGTCGGGCATAGCTGCGGATATCGAAGCGCGGGGCGCCATCGCCGGCTATGCGCCGGTAGGTGTCCTGCACATCGGCTTCAATAAGTGGCCACAGGTATTCGGCGAAGTCGAGCGGGCCGTGGACTTCCAGCAGGCGTGCCACCGCATCCTTGGTGAAGTGCCGCAGCTGGATTCCCTCGGGCACGAATCCTGCGGCGGCGGTCTTGGCTCGGTAGGGAGTGCCGCGCCGCGACCCTGCCACCAGTTTCGGTTCAGTCCCACTGGGCCGGTAGCGGAGCTTCTGTCCGGCTGGAGCATCCGGAACCGCTTCGAAACGCCCACCGCGCCCCTGACTCACCTGAATCATCAGGTCAAAGAAGTTCAGCCCCATTCCGCGGACCAGCACGGTCTGCTCGGCGTCGATGGCGCTGTAGTCCACATCGGTGGGGATTGATGGCGGAATGTAGTGCAGATTCAGGCGCTCGGCGGCTTCCTGGAACTCCTGCGCCGCGCCGGTAAGCCGCGCCGGAATATGCCCGAGGCACAGCACTGCGGCGTGAACCTTGTGCCGCGCACCGTTCTGGAGCTGCAGTTGATAGCCCCCGGCCACCCGGTGGAGCCCGGTGGCGTAGCTGAAGATGGGTTCGACGACGACGCCACGGTTCCGCAGTTGCTGCACTACCGCCTCATGCAGCCATGTCAGATAGCTGCCGTAATCCCGGCGTGCCGGATAGTCGGTGGTCTCTGCATCCCCGCGCCAGTGCGCGAAGCTGCGCGAGACGGAGGAGGGACGCAGCTGCTCTTGGGTGCTGCCGACGGGCGCGGCGGTGGGGAAGCTGGCCGGGGTGTTCATCAGGTAGAGGTCTGATTGCTCGGGGTTCCAGACTCGTCCTGGTCCATGCGGTGCGGGGTCCACCACCAACACGCGCAGTCGCGCAGCGGAGGCGACGTCGTCGTTGTCTTCTAGGTGTGCCAGCAGGCGTTCCAGGAATGATGTGCCGCGGGGCCCGGCACCGATGACGGCGAGGACAAATTCCTGCTGGTTGCTCATAGGAAAGACCCTACCGGGATCAGCACGGGTCATATTTTGCTCTCAGACACGTTGGGCGGCTACCCTAGACAGGCGCGTCTTGAGCGGTTTCCGTTCATGAGGCGCACGGAGGCGTGCCGGAGCGGCCGAACGGACTTCACTGCTAATGAAGGATCCCTTTAAACGGGGATCGGGGGTTCAAATCCCCCCGCCTCCGCATTTACCCCCGTCCGACTAGGAGTTTTCCTAGATCAGGCGGGGGTTTTGCGTTTCTGGGCTGCGAATGAGAGCCAGATCTCGATACTGCAGCTACTGCGTCTGGAACCCAAACGCCGTGACCGCAGGAAGCGTGCCCCGAGTCCACTGCTGCAGCACATACTCCTCATGCGGAACCACCGGGGCAGGCAGCTGGTCAAGACTCGCCCAGCGCAGATCAGCGGCTTTGTCCTGTTCCTGAATCCCGGGCACCCCCTTCCAGCGGCGTACAGCGAAGAAGAAGTCCACACGCTCATCAATCGGCTCACCGCTGGCACCGGTACGGTGCATCACGGTCATCGGCTCAAGATCCGCGGCATTGATCTCTACGCCCAACTCCTCGTGAGCTTCCCGGACTGCGGCTTCGAAGACCGTTTCGCCGGCTTCCACATGACCGGCAGCTCCGAAGGCCCAGTGCTCATCCATATACCCGGTGCCCCGGCGGTAGGACAGCAGCACCTGGTCTTGCTCATCAATCAGCAGCACGTAGGCGGCTGGAACAACTTGAAAACGCATGGGCTCCTCTTCACTGCTCATCTGCTGACATCATGCCTTGCCTTCGCGCATCGCGCGGTAGTCCTCGGTGGCCATCATCAGCAGCCGGGAGTTGTCGCCTTCGTCGGTGTTCTCCACATAGCCGATATTGCGCACATAGGGCGCAATGATGTGGACCTTCTGCAGCGGGGTCACGATCAACAGCTGCAGTCCCAGACGCCGGAAGAGATCCAGCGCGTAGCGAGTCGAGGCATCGGAACCGCGACCGAAGGCCTCATCGATGACAGCGAAGCGGAAGTCCTTGGCTCGTTCCACGCCCCATTCCAGCCCGAACTGGTAGGCCAGCGACGCCGCCAGGATCGTATACGCCAGCTTCTCCTTCTGACCACCAGACTTGCCGTCAGAATCCCGATAGTGCTGATGGGCCCGGCCGGTGGAGCGGTCGCGTTCTGTGGCGTAGAAGGTGAACCAGTTGCGCACATCAGTGACCAGTTCGGTCCAGGTCCGGTCCACCTCGGCGTAGCCCTCACGCCCCCGGAAGCGCTCAATGATCTTCCGCACCTCTTCGAAGCGGCTCTCCGAGTAGCGGTTCTCCTCACCACCGAGCAGAGTGTCGGAGGTGACCTCGCGCAGCTCCCGGCGGAACTGGCGGACCGCGTGGTTCACTGTCAGCTCCTTCTCCAGCCGGATATACCGTCCGGGGCTGAAGTCGATTGAACCCAGCGCGTCGTTGATCAGCCCGATGCGCTGGTCGATCGCATCAGCTTGGCGCGCCAGCCAGTTATTGAAGGCAGCGAGCTCCTGGATGGTGTTGGTGTTCAACTGCGCTTTGAACTCTTCGCGGAAGCGCGGAAGGTCATCAGCTACCAGCCTGTCGTGGAGTTCAACATACTGGTGCCGGGACTCCAGGCTGACGTCGAACTCCTTAGTCTCCGCAGGCCATTCGCGAGCGAACCGATCCATCGCCCGTTCGATGGCGCGGGCCTGGGTATCCGTCTCCTGCCAGAGCGTGTTCAGCTCATCTTTCAGCTGCTGACCGGTGCGCCGCTCCGCGTCGGCGACGTCGTCGGCTCGTGCTGGTGGCACCTCCAGCGTCTCCTGGAGGGTGGGGTAGTTCGCTCGCGCACGTGCCAGCTCATCAGCAGGAGCAGCGGCGATCATCTGCGCATCCCGCTCGTTGGCCGCCGTCGCCGTCCGGATGAGCGATGTCAGTTCGGCGCGCCGTTCGGTCAGCCCCTCCTGGCGCTGCCGCAGCTGGAGCCGAGCCTGCTGATTCTTCTCAAGCCGGGCCTCAATCTCAGCAAGTTCTGAGCTGCCGTGGATCAGCCGTGCACGCTCGGCCTCTGCCTGGTCAGCCCGGGCCTGGGACTCCTCCCAGTCCAGTTCAGCCCAGGAGGTGTAGTCCACAAGGGCCGCCAAGGCATGGGAGCGCTGCGCCAAATCCTTCAGCTGTCCACTGATCTGCGCGATCTCGTCCTTGGTCTGCTGCCAGCGGAAGTTGAGCTCCTGGAGCTCATCGGCAATGGCCTGCTTCTTACTCTCATTGGCCCAACCGAGCACCCAGGCCCGCGGATCGTTGACCCGACGCCGGTCGTCCTTCTCATGCCGTTCCCCATTGCGGACCTGGCCTTCCCTGGTGACCGCCCGGCGTTCCCGGCGGAAGTCCTCCAGAGTCTCAGCACAGTGATGGTCCGCCCGGCGGTAGAGCTCGTTGTAGAGGTATTCCCGGAAGGGACTATCCGCTACCTCGATGGTCTCGGCCAGGAAGAGGCCCTCCCCGCGCGGAGGTTGGAGGCGCACCTGCTGCTCCGGCACGCGCTCATACACCAAGCGCCCACCGGCCACTGACCCATCGGCCCGGCGCACATCCAAGCGATTGCTGTTGACCCAGTCCGAGACTGCCCGATAGTGCCGCTGCGGCACCAGCAACGACAGGGCGAAGCCATTGAGCACCCGCTCAGCGGCACCGCGCCATTGCCGGTGCTCCTCTGCCACATCCAGCAACTCACCGGCGAAAGGCAGTTCGGAGATGTCCAGACCCAGGGCCGCACAGATCCGCTCGCGGATCTCCAGGACGCTGCCAGGCAGGTTATTGCGCCGCTTCTGCAGGCTGGCCAGTTCCTCGCGCACCGCCTGAGCCTCGTCCTCGGCTCGACCGCGGGCGGCCTCCAGCCTGGATCGTTGGTCCTCGAGAGCTGCAGTCTGCGCCGCCAGCTCCTCGCGCAGTTCAGCGGCCTGAGCCTGACGCTGGCGGAACTGGGCGTCGTCGTCGGCTGTCTCCAGCTGGGCACGCTCGAGGAGCTGGTTGTAGCGTTCACGTTCACGACGACGGCGCTGAGCTTCGGCACGGGCTTGCTCGGCCTCGTTCTCCAGAACGGTGACGCGATCACCGCCGGCCTGTGCCCGAGCGGTCACCAGCTCATCGTGTTCAGCCTCAAGCTCTTCACGCTGGGCGGTTGCAGCAGCGGCCTCGCGGCTGAGTTCCTCGTGTTCGGTCTCAGCTTGCGCGGCCTCAGCTTTGCGCAGCTGCAGCCGCAGCTCAGCGAAGTACAGTGCAGCGGCTTCCTGCTGGGCCTGCAGCTGCTGACGCTGTTCCAGGGACCGGTCGTAGATGCTGACGGTTTCACTCAGCGGAGCCAGCGTTTCCAGCTGACGCTGGGCGTTCTGCACCGCCTCATGGGCCCGGCTGAGGTTGTCGAAATGGCTGACAATCTTGCGGACACGCTCTTCAGACTCTGCTGGTTCCAGCATGTGAGTACGGACAAACTCGTTGAGATCGCCCACCGCCTTCATCGAGACGGTCTGGTGGAAGAGCTCCATGGCTTGTTCGGACCGGATGCCCAGCAGCCGGCGCACCGCCCTGCCATAGGGAGGGAAGTCCTTCTCCACCTGGGCTCCGCTCTCACGGAGTCGGCGCAGCAGTTCACCGAGGTCGCTGCCGAAGTTCGCGAAGTCCTCCTCCACGCTGAGCCTGCGGGCTGCGGTGATGAACCGCCGCCAGGGCTGGCCGGAGGCCTCCCGCTGCTGGAAGACCTGTGCGAGGGTGACGGTCTCCTCGTAGCCTTCGTTGGTGAAGACTCCCAGAATCACCGAATATGACCTCGAGCTGCGCAGGGCAGCCGGGCGGGTAATGCCGGTGGCCTCATCCCGGGTGGTCTTGTAGTGGCCTTCCACATAGCTGCGCAGGGTGCGCTCTTTGCGTTCAGCACCGGCAGCCTTGTTGTAGTCGATCCGCTGCGAGGGCAGCAGCAGGGTGCTCACTGCATCCACCAGCGTGGATTTCCCGGAGCCGATGTCTCCGGTGAGCAGAGTGGTGTCGCCGTCAGGCTTGAGCGTCCAGACCTGTTTATCGAAGGTTCCCCAGTTATAAACCTCCAGGGAGGCCAGTCGGAAGCCGGGGCGTCCTTTGATGCCGAGGTCTACCGCGGAGAAGAGGGCGTCGGTGTCATGCATGGTCAAACCTCCCCGCCGCGGCGGCGTACTCGGCCAGTTTGGCCTCGAAATCAGCGAGCGTCTGGGCGTCCACATAGGCCTTCAGGATCCGCATCACTTCCCAGGTGTTCTCCTCACCGCGCAGCGGGCGCAGGAAACCCATCTCGGTGACGCGGCGGATGATGGTGTCGATCCGGTCCACGGCACGGGCTTCATCCTGGGTATCGGCAAGAAAAATCTGCAGCATGCTGATCAGTTCCTCGCGGGTGACCACCAGTTTGGTCTCCCCGCCGGTGGTTTCGAATTCCAACAGGCGCTTGCGCAGCAGCACCAGCAACAAGCTGTCGTGATAGGGCAGTGCCCGCCGGGCCACCAGGCGAGGAAGCGGACGTTCGGTCTCGGACTCAGGCTGGGCGCGCAGATAGGCATAGCCCTCGGCGTCGTCGATCACCACCTCTACCCCGATGCCGGCGAAATGATCCTTCACTGCCGCGGTATGACGGTGCAGGGCCTGCCACGCATCCTCATCCAGTTCCTGGTAGACCACCCCGTTCATCAACCGAATGATGGCCATGGCAGTCTGCTGCTCCTGCAGTGTCCTCACCGGCGCTTCACCACCACACGGGATAGGCGGGCACGACGAGGCTCTCCGGCCTCCTGATACTCGATGACAGTGTCTCCTTCGTCTTCAATAACGACGTCGATGTCTTCGTCCTTCAATGACAGGTAGCCAAGAATCTCAGCTGCCCCCTGCTGAACCGGATACATCTGAATCACGTCTTCCAGCAGGACCGAGGCCCCCGGCGGCACCACCGCGCGCAGCTGCTGGGCGAGTTTGGCCTGATCAACAAAGGTCTGCGAGACCAGCGCCGCAGTACTGATGTCCTGGGCCTGGGCTACCTCCACGGCACTGTCCACTTCTGCTTCGGGCTGCAGCTGATACAGCGGGCGTTCCATGATCATGTCGATCCCGATGCCCTGATCATCGACTTCCAGGCCCAGATTCGGTTCCAGGACCCCGGCGTTCTGCCGGATGCTCAGTGCAGCAGTTTCAATGGAGCGCACCAGTTCCAGCACCCGGCGGTTCTCCACCCAGATCTGGTCATCCAGGAATCGCCGCAGCTGTTCTGAGATCTGCCGGACCGTCTGCTGGGTGCGCTCCGCCGCGTCGGCCCAGTCGTGGTGAATAGTGCGCAGCCGATGATCGGGCTCAACCTCATCGAGCTCATAGACCCGGGCCAGCAGTTCGGAGAGCTCATTCTGCCGCGTCTGGGACAGCAGTAGGTCATAGAAGGCCTGGAAGCTGCGGCCCTGATCGGTTGTCGTGATGTTGGAGCGCGTTCGCACTAACTCCTCCAGAAGCTCACCTTTGCTGCCGCCCCAGGTGGCGATCTTCTCTCGAGCAGTGCGGTCCAGACGCCTGAAGTTCTCCTCGACCTCCCGGAAGTCACTGAGCAGTTCACGTGCGGTGGAGGCGAACTGCTGGTACCGATCTCGCACGCTAGTGGGGTCCAGCAGCCCGGACTGCGGATCCTTTTCGATCTGCTGGATCTCCCGGTCGATCTCCTCACGACGACGGCGCAGCTCAGCTAAACGCACCTGCGGATCGTCCTCGGTGCCCAAGGTGATCTGACGCAGCAGGTCCACGGCGGTCTGCAGCCGGGATTCGGTGGCTACGAAGGGTCTTACCTGGAGGCTGGAGATCCAGGAGTGTGCTTTCTCCAGGGCGGGGGCGGCGTCGTAGTGCAGCTCATCTGAATCCGCAGGATAGAAGCGCCGCAACCAGCCGGACTCCGCCGAGGCCCAGTCTTCGAGGTATTCCTCTGCGGTCCGCGGAAAGGGCGGGGCTTCGGGGTAGGGCGCGTTGAGGGCGTAGAGATGGTCTTCCAGAGCACCGGCTACTTCATGTGCCGGCTGAGCACCCCGACCGCCCTCGAGGTAGTAACTGCCCAGGAAGGACAGGATCAGCGGGGCGTGGTCACGGCGCAGCAGCCGCCAGGCAGGATGACGCTCACGCAAGGAGCTGACCTGCTCAAAGTCCATGGTGTTGCCCTTCTGTGCTGCTGCGATCCGACGGTGCTGTCCCCGGTCCATCCGGCCAATTGGCAGCCTCCACCCTAACGGCGGTCACGGACTTCTTTGGTCCCGAGCAGTCTGCGCTTCCGGCAGGAGCAGCGGTATTGTGCGGTTTTTCGGTAAAGTGGGAGGAATGCTTGCCGCCACCACTCCTTCTTCAGCGCCGGTCAGCACCCCTGCTGCGCGCATGGGGTGGATGGACATGTTGCGCGGAGTGGCGGTCCTGCTGGTGGTGGTCATGCACGCAGCGGACATCCCCATGACCAATGGCAAGGGTGTGGATGAGTGGTCCCGCCTGCACCTGTATCTGGAACCGTTCCGGATGCCGATGCTGATGTTCCTCTCCGGCATGCTGCTGCCCCGAGCCCTAGGGAAGACACTGCCGCAGTATGCCTGGGGGAAGTTCGCGGCCATCGTCTGGCCTGCGGTGGTGTGGATGCTGCTCTTCGGTTTCCTGATCTACCACGGCGGGCCCACAGATCCTGTGTACTGGCGAACCGGTGACTATCTGTGGTTCCTACTAGCGCTGTGCGCCTGCTACGGCACGGCCATGCTGCTGAAGCCGGTAGCGTCGCGTCCGGTGGTCATGAGCCTGCTGTGCACCGGGCTCTTCGTGGCGATGATTCTGCTGCGCTATCACAGCGAGATCAGCCAGTCCCTGGTCAACCGCACCCTCTACTACGGGGCGTTCTTCTTCCTCGGCGCCGCCTGCGCCAGGCTTGTGGTGAAGTGGGTGAACGCCCCGGTGAGCATTGTGGTGGGACTGGGGGCAGTCGCCGTCGTACTGGCAAATCTGGGACTTGATGACCGCAGCTTCCGGCTGGGCACTCCCTTCTCAGCTTTGACGGCGATACTCGGGATCGCTGTACTGCTGTGGATCGCTCCCCGGGTGCCGCGCGGGAACTTCACGCAGATCCTGGAATGGGCTGGGCGCAATTCGATTGTCATCTATGTCACGCATTTTCCGCTGGTGATCCTGATTCACCGGCTGATGCGGCACCTGGATGCGGATCCGGCACTGTATGTCTCCATGTGCACGGTCTTCGGTATGGCGCTGACGCTGCTCATGGTGCGGCTGCGCCCATGGACTGCATGGCTCTATGTCTTCCCGCACCATCAGCGGGTCGCTGCGCGGCTGCACAACCGGGCTGCACTGGGCGGCTCGCAACAGACCCAGCACTAATCTTCAGCCAGAGGATCAGCCGCGAAGGACAGTTGTCTGATGCCCACGGTAAGGTCTACTGCGTGAGTACCGCCCTTTATCGCCGCTACCGCCCGGATACGTTCGCTGACGTCATTGGGCAGGAGCATGTCACCGGACCGCTGGTGACTGCGCTGGGCAAGGATGCGGTCTCCCATGCTTATCTCTTCTCCGGTCCGCGCGGCTGCGGCAAGACCACCTCAGCCCGTATTCTGGCGCGCTGCCTGAACTGCGCCCAGGGCCCCACCGGGTCTCCATGCGGTCAGTGTGAGTCCTGCCGCGAGCTGGCCACCGGCGGGCCGGGCTCCCTGGATGTCATTGAAATCGACGCCGCCAGCCACGGCGGTGTCGACGACGCCCGTGACCTGCGCGAGCGGGCCACGTTCGCCCCGGTGCGGGACCGCTACAAGATCTTCATCATCGATGAGGCTCATATGGTCACCGCGGCTGGCTTCAACGCGCTGCTGAAGATCGTTGAGGAACCCCCCGAACACATCAAGTTCATCTTCGCCACCACGGAACCGGATAAGGTCATCGGCACTATCCGTTCCCGCACCCATCACTATCCTTTCCGGCTGGTTCCCCCGGAGCCGCTGCTGGATTATCTGGAAAGGCTCTGCGCTGCGGAGAACGTTCCTGTGGCCCCGGGTGTGCTGCAGCTGGTGCTGCGCGCCGGTGGCGGCTCCGTCCGAGACACTCTTTCGGTGCTGGACCAGCTGATTGCCGGTTCCGACACCGGCGGCATCGACTATGACCGTGCTGTGGCGCTGCTGGGCTTCACGCATAGCGCGCTGCTCGATGATGTGGTGGAGGCGGTGGCAGCCCTCGACGGCGCCCAGGCCTTCTCAGTAGTGGACCGTGTGGTGCAGTCGGGGCAGGATCCGCGGCGATTTGTAGAGGATCTGCTGGAACGGCTGCGTGATCTCATCATCGTCAGTTCAGTGCCGGAGAATCCTGCGGCCATTCTGCGTGGAGTCCCTGAAGACCAGATCCGCACTATGCAGGCCCAGGCCCAGACGCTCAGCCCTGCTGAACTCTCCAGGGCTGCAGACATTACCGCTACAGCGCTGACGGAAATGGTCGGTGCCACCTCCCCTCGGCTGCATCTGGAACTGCTGATGGCCCGACTGCTGCTGCCTCATGCCGAGCAGGGCCACTCAAGCCTGGCTGCCCGGCTGGAGCGCCTGGAGCGCCGCATGGACTTCACCTCCGGCGCCGGCGTCACCCCGGCCTCGGAAGCACCGTCCGAGCTGGCCCAAGCGCCTGAACCGACCCAAACAACCACCCCGGCCCAAACACCTAGACCGGCTCAGCCACCCAAACCGGCCCAGGCACCCAAGCCGGTCCAGGAACCCAAGCCGACCCAGCGACCGGCCCCCTCCCCCGCGGACACTCCCACAGCTGGGGCATCTGCGGAGACACCAGCCGAGACCACCCCGCCTCGTAGCGACGACGGCTGGGCAACCCCCGGCGTCAGCTGGGGTGACCCAGTGCCGGTGGATTCAGCGCCCTCGCAGCGCATCGCAGAGACAACGTCAGACTCCTACGCTGAACCCACCGCTCATGCGCCAGCACGCCCTGAGCGGGACTCTGCACCGGCGGGACATGCAGCCCCGCCGCAGGCTCCTGGAGCACCGAGTTCTGGAACACAGGCTCCCGCAGCCCAGCGCTCGCCGAGCCAGCATGCTCTCCGCCAGGGCTCTCCCGCTCAGAGCGCCCAAACCCAGAACGCTCCAAGCCAGAACTCTCCAGCCCAGGACGCTCCCGCTCAGGCACCTGCGGGACACACCCGGGCGCCGTCGTCGTCAAGTGCTCCCAGCGGCGGCTCTGCGGAGATGATGAAGCGGGCGTGGCCGGACATCGTCGAAGCCATGAAGTCTCGCTCACGCATGCTGTGGATGCTGGTCAAAGGCAATGTCTCGGTGGCCGGGTTTGACGGCAAGACCCTGACCCTGGGATTCAGCAACGACGGCGCCCGAGCCACCTTCTCCAACCGGGCCGGGGATCAAGCACTCAACGAAGCCATCCAGGAAATCCTGGGCATGCAGGTCAGCTTCGAGCTGGTCACCGGAGGCGCTCCGCCCTCAGGCGGTGGGGAACCCCCAAAAGCTGAAGGCCGGCCTGAGCCCATCACCTCAGCGCCGGCCACAGACACCGGTCAGCTGGGCGCTCCACAGGCTGCCGCCGCTGAGCCCGAATCAGCCCTGCCTGATTCAGCTCGTCCCCAGCCAGCCCGGCCTGATACAGCTCAGCCCGACTCCGCTCCGGTGGCGCATTCGCCTGTCGTGTCACCGGCCTCCCCGCCAGCGCCCGCGCTGGATCACGCACCCTCCGCGACGACTCCGCCAACAGTTGATCACCGGGGTCCAGCCGTCGCAGCTGAACAGCCTCACGCTACGTCGACAGCTACTGACCGGGATGCCGCGCAAAAACCGCCTAAGCCTCCTATCCCGGCATTTGCGCGCCGGAACGGCACCACAGCTGCTGCCAGCGCAGCCCCGGCCGTTGCCCCGGCGCAACCAAGGCCTTCGGCTCCGGCTGGTGGCGCTGCCGGCCCGGGTACAGCGGCAAGCTCGGCGGGTCAGCCCGGCAGCCGCGCACAGGAGATCAGGCAGCGGCTAGCCTCCAAGCGACCCGCCGCAACGGAGCCTCCCGCGGACCCCTACGGCTACGAGCCGCCTGATCCGATGTACGACAATTCACCGCCTCCGGACTGGGCTGAAGCCGCGCCACCGACGGCCGAAGAGGATATCCCCAGTGAGGACGATATCCAGTTGGAGCATTCCGGTGTCTTCGGACGCCGCGCCATCGAGCGAATCCTCGGCGGTGTGCTGCTGGAAGAACGCAGTCTCCACGAGGACGGCTCCTAAAGGTCACGCGTGGCAGCCGCTGTCAGCACCCGCCAGTAGACTGTTCCTCGCTGTCCTGAAGCGGCTGCGGCGGGGACTCCCCTGCGGCCTCACCCCACCTGAAAGGCACCCGACCCGCTGTGTACGAGGGCGCTGTACAAGACCTGATCGATGAACTCGGCCGACTGCCGGGCATCGGGCCAAAATCCGCTCAGCGTGTGGCTTTCCACATCCTGGAGGCCGACGCAGAAGATATGAAGCGACTGGCTGAGGCAATCCGCACAGTCAAGGAAAAGGTCAAGTTCTGCGAGATCTGCTTCAACGTCTCGGAAGAGACCACCTGCCGGATCTGCCAGGACACCCGTCGCGATGCCACCGTGATCTGCGTGGTGGAGGAGTCCAAGGATGTCATGGCCATCGAGCGCACCCGCTCCTTCCGCGGCCGGTACCACGTCCTCGGTGGCGCGATTAATCCCATTGCCGGCATCGGTCCGGACCAGCTGCATATTCGCGAACTGCTGAATCGGCTCTCTGATGAGACCATCCAGGAGGTCATCATCGCCACCGATCCCAACTTGGAGGGCGAAGCAACCGCTACGTACTTGGTGCGCATGCTGGGGTCGTTAGGCATGAACATCACCCGACTGGCCTCAGGCCTGCCCGTAGGCGGAGATTTGGAATACGCTGACGACGTCACTCTCGGCCGGGCCTTTGAGGGTCGCCGCAGCGTCAGCTGAATCTGGTAAACCGCGCGCGGGATAGGCCAAAGCGTGAGACGAAGTCAACCGGCCCTGCGGCTTCTGAGAAAGCGCCCATAGACTGTGATGAACCAACCTGATTCATACACTCACCGGGAGTGAGAACTACACCTATGAGCCTGATCGTCCAGAAGTACGGCGGATCCTCTGTCCAGGATGCCCAGAGCATCAAACGCGTGGCACGGCGGATCGTCGAGACAAAAAAGGCCGGCAACCAGGTGGTGGTCGTGGTCTCCGCAATGGGAGACACCACCGATGATCTCCTTGATCTGGCCGCCGATATCTCCGGCAATCCTCCGCTGCGTGAAATGGATATTCTGCTCTCCTCAGGAGAACGTATGTCCATGGCGCTGCTGGCTATGGCCATCCATGAGCTCGGAGAATCCGCCCAGTCCTTTACCGGTTCCCAGGCCGGCATGATCACCGATGCCATCCACGGCAAGGCCCGCATCATCGAGGTCTCCCCGCAGCGCGTGCAGGAAGCGGTCGATGCCGGCCATGTGAGCATTGTCGCCGGGTTCCAGGGGATGAGCCGGGAATCCAAGGACATCACCACTATGGGCCGTGGCGGTTCTGACACCACGGCAGTGGCTCTGGCTGCTGCGCTGAAGGCCGATGTCTGTGAGATCTACACCGATGTTGACGGGGTCTTCACCGCCGATCCGCGGGTGGTCAAGACTGCGCGGAAAATCGATGTGATCTCCAGCGAGGACATGCTGGAAATGGCCGCTGCCGGATCAAAGGTCCTGCACCTGCGAAGTGTGGAGTATGCCCGCCGCTTCGGAGTGAAGCTCCATGTACGCTCCAGCTTCAGCCAAAAGGAAGGCACCTGGGTTATCCCAGATGAAAAAGACAAAGTCACCCTCCAGGAAGGTGAACCCTTGGAACAGCCCATCATCTCCGGCGTCGCTCACGATGCCTCCGAAGGAAAACTGACCATCACCGGTGTCCCCGATGTGCCCGGCAAGGCGGCAGAGATCTTCAACCTGATCGCTGAGGCCGGTATCAACATCGACATGATCGTCCAGGACGTGTCCATGGAGACCAAGACCACCAACATCTCCTTCACCCTCCCGGGCGCCGATGGGCCCAAGGCTCAGGACATTCTGACCCAGCACCAGGAGAGCATCGGATTCAAGGACCTGGACTTCGTTCCGCGCGTGGGCAAGGTCTCCCTGGTCGGAGGTGGAATGCGCAATCATCCAGGCGTCTCCGCGCGCTTCTTCAGCGCCCTGCGGGATGCCGGAATCAACATCGGATTGATCTCCACCTCGGAGATCCGTGTCTCGGTCATTACTGATGTGGAGCTTCTGGATAAGGCAGTACAGGCCATCCACACAGCCTTTGGACTCGACGCCGACGAAGAGGCCACCGTCTACGCAGGCACCGGACGCTGAACCGCTCGGCCGGAAGCTAGAAAACCTTAGGGCGCAGGTTCCGTGAGGATCCTGCGCCCTAAGTGTCTGGTGCGAGTTGCCCATCAGTGTAGCGAACTTTCAGCCAGCAGTCAGCAGTTCTGCGGCTAGAAACTGCTGCCTGAACATTGCCTAGTGATACGGCTCTGTATCCTTAGAAGTTGCCTATGGTCACACAGACAATGTCCTTCACTGAGCTCTCCAGGGAACAGCACCGCGCGCGTGCGATCGACCACCAGCGCGCCGTCGCTCGCTTTGCTGAGGGCTTCCTTCAGCGCAGGCAGGCTGGCAAGAAACACCCGGTGGAAGATTTTCTGTTCACCTATTACTCACATACCCCGGGCCAACTCTCTCGCTGGCATCCTGGCGCAGGCGTAGTGCTTGCAGAAGCTGGCAGCTCTGAGCAGGCAACCTGGAAGTTCTACACCACCGTTGATGACGGAACGCCAGCCGGTGGGGCTACGGTCGACGTCGCCCGCTTTCGCGAAGAACGGGCGGAGATGATTGATTTTGCGCGGCGGCTGCTCGGCACCACTGCCGCGAAGCCAGCCCAATTAGGCTGTTTCGGGCTGCATGAGTGGGCCATGGTCTATCAATCGCAGAAGCACGGTCAGCGCCACGATGAGGTACCGCTGCGATTAGGTGCAGCCGGCACCGACGATCTCGTGGAATCTCTGAGCATCAAGTGCACTCATTTTGACGCATTCCGGTTCTACACCCCGTCAGCCAAGCCGCTGAACGCCCAGCAGCCCACCCGCGAGACCCAGGTCCAGATGGAACAGCCGGGCTGCCTTCACGCGAATATGGACCTGTACAAATGGGCGTACAAGCTCACCCCTGCCATCAGCAGTGATCTGCTGCTCGAGTGTTTCGACCTAGCCTGGCGCATCCGAGAACTGGATATGCGGGCCTCACCTTATGATCTGCGGGCCTGGGGCTATGAGCCGGTCCGTATTGAGGAGCCCTCAGGGCGAGCAGAGTATGCCCGGACCCAAAAGTCCTTCAGTGAAGAAGCGCAGGTGCTGCGCGGCAAGATTCTCTCGGCCCTGGACCACCTCGAGGCACTGCCGGCATAGACCCCTGAGGATCAGGCGCTGGCACCGGTGAGTACCTGCTGGCACTGGTCCAGCAGCGCGCGCATCTGCTCGGCGGTATGCCGGCCGTTGAAGATCTCCGTGCCGTTTTCATAGGTCCTCCCTGCACTGAGCGGTCCTGCGTCCACGGCGTCGTAGCCCAGGGAGTCAACGAACTCAGCCACAAGCTGCTTGGCGGCCTCGTCATCAGAGGCCACAGCCAGGGCGCGGCGCTTGGTGTCACCGGCGGGGTAGGAATCAACCTCGAGGTCCCCGTAGCCGATGTGGTTCAGTGTCTTGACCAGGCGTACATCGCCGAGGAAGTCAGCAATGACTTCACTGGTGGAGCGGCCGGTCTCGAACTCCTCCATGATCCCATCCACCGGAGCCCAGTAGTTCATGGTGTCGATGACCACGTGACCCTGGAGCACGCTGGCGTCAATGGAGCGGTATTTGTGCAGCGGCACTGCCAGGACGATGATGTCGGATCCGCGCAGCTCGTCCCGGTTGACGGCGGTGGCACCGGGGACGATCACCTCGGTCAGCAGCTTGATTTCCTCAGCAGGCCGACTCGTCGCGATCTTCACGGTGTGCCCGGCGCGCACGGCCTGCCGGCCCACGGCAGTGCCTACACGACCGGCGCCGAGAATCCCTATAGTCAGTGGCTGCGGCATGAGCGTGTCCCCTCATCTGGATCGGTATGGCTGACGGTCAAGGTCTTTCCAATTTGAAAGAACACGACGACGACGCCAACTGTTCCCGACGTGGCGGAGGTCACCGGCCCTGCGGGCCTGCGCATCACGGGTAGACTTGATGGGCAAGCTCGCGGAGCGCTCGGACTCGAGCGTGAGACGGCACTCCAGCGGGCAGATCACCGCATCTACTTAAACGCAGGAGAATCGATGCCGCGCATTATTGTCGAGGTCATGCCCAAACCTGAGATCCTCGACCCGCAGGGCAAAGCAATCGTCAACGCACTCCCCCACCTGGGATTCACCGAATTCTCCGGCGTCCGCCAGGGTAAGCGGTTTGAGCTGACAGTCGACGGCGAGGTCACCGAGGAGATCCTCCAGCAGGCCCGCAAGGCCGCCGCGGAGATGCTCTCCAACCCGGTGATTGAAGACGTGGTGGCTGTGCGAGTTGATGACGAGGGTGACGCCGCGTGAGCGTGGACACCCCTCTGATTGGCGATTTCACCGCCGCACCTGCTCAATCCCCGCTGGATGGTGCGCGTATCGGCGTGGTGACCTTCCCCGGAACACTCGATGACCGCGACGCCGCCCGCGCGGTTCGCCTCGGCGGCGGCACCCCCGTTGCACTGTGGCACGCAGACCAGTCCCTACACGGAGTGGACGCTGTGGTGCTGCCCGGCGGATTCTCCTACGGAGATTATCTGCGCGCTGGCGCCATTGCCCGCTTCGCCCCGGTGATGGACACCATCGTCAAAGAAGCTCAGGCCAAGGACACATCTGCGGCTGCTCTGCCCGTCCTCGGTATCTGCAATGGGTTCCAGATCCTCACCGAAGCGCATCTGCTGCCCGGTTCGATGATCAAGAACAACCATCTGAAGTTCATCTGCCGCGACCAGGCACTGCGCGTGGAGAATAATCAGACCGCCTGGACCAGCCAGTTCACCGATGATGAGATCATCGCGATCCCGCTGAAGAACCAGGACGGCCAGTATGTGGCCGACGACGCCACTCTCGCCCGACTCGAGGACGAGGGCCGCGTGGTGTTCCGCTATGTAGGCGGCAACCCCAACGGTTCCCGCAATGACATTGCCGGGATCACCAATGAGGTCGGCAATGTGGTGGGCCTGATGCCGCATCCGGAGCATGCCGTAGAAGCTGGCTACGGACCGGACGACACCACCGGTATGCGCAACGGCACCGACGGACTAACCCTGTTCACCTCCGTCATCTCGTCCCTGGCAGGAGCAACTAAATGACCGAAAATGCGTCCGAGCAGCCCACCGCCGCAGAGGTGCCGGTGCACCAGACCCAGTTCAACATCGACACCGTGGCCAACGCTGCGACCACCCCGGAGACCGAACTCCCCTGGGCTGAGCTCGGCCTGAAAGAGGATGAGTTCCACCGGATCGTGGACATCCTGGGCCGCCGCCCTACCGCCGCGGAACTGGCGATGTACTCGGTGATGTGGTCCGAGCACTGCAGTTACAAGTCCTCCAAGGTCCATCTGCGCCAGTTCGGCGAGAAGGTTACCGAGGAGATGAAGAAGGACCTGATGGTGGGCATCGGCGAGAACGCCGGTGTCACCAACCTCGGCGATGGTTGGGCGGTGACCTTCAAGATCGAGTCCCACAACCATCCCTCCTTCGTGGAGCCCTACCAGGGTGCGGCCACCGGCATCGGCGGCATTGTTCGCGACATCATCTCCATGGGCGCCCGCCCGGTGGGTGTGATGGATCCGCTGCGCTTCGGCGATATCGATCACCCAGACACTAAGCGCGTGCTGCCCGGAGTGGTCTCCGGAATCGGCGGCTACGGCAACTCCCTGGGGCTGCCCAACGTCGGCGGTGAAGTGGTCTTCGACTCCGTCTACCAGGACAACCCGCTGGTCAACGCACTGGCTGTAGGGGTGATGCGCCACGAGGACATCCGCCTGGCCAACGCTTCCGGTGTGGGCAACAAGGTGGTGCTCTTCGGTGCACGTACCGGTGGCGACGGCATCGGCGGTGCCTCTGTGTTGGCTTCGGAGTCCTTCGATGATTCCAAGCCTTCCAAGCGTCCCGCTGTGCAGGTGGGCGACCCCTTCGCAGAGAAGGTGCTCATCGAGTGCTGCCTGGAGCTGTTCAAGAATGAGCTCGTCGAGGGCATTCAGGACCTCGGCGCCGCCGGTATTTCCTGCGCGACCTCAGAACTGGCCTCCAATGGTGAGGGCGGCATGCACGTGGAGCTGACCAATGTGCTGCTGCGCGATCCCACTCTGACTCCGGGTGAGATCCTGATGTCGGAATCCCAGGAACGCATGATGGCTGTGGTGACTCCGCAGAACGTCGAGGCCTTCGAGGCCGTGATGGGCAAATGGGGCGTGGAGTACTCCTGGCTGGGCGAGGTGACTGACACCGGCCGGCTGATCATCGAGTGGAACGGTGAGACCATCGTTGATGTCGACCCGCGCACCGTGGCTCATGACGGACCGGTCTACGAGCGCCCGTATCACCGTCCCGCGTGGCAGGACGAGCTGCAGGCCGATGCTTTCCGCACCTCCCCCGCCGCACAGGATCTTCCCGCCACCGCAGAAGAGCTGGGCAGCGCCGTCGTCGAATTGATGGCTCAGCCGAATATGGCTGATGCCTCCTGGATCACCGACCAGTACGACCGCTTTGTAGGCGGTAATACCGCGCTGTCTGTACCCGACGACGCCGGGGTGATCCGCGTGGACGAGGAGACCGGCCTGGGCGTGGCGCTGTCCACCGACTGCAACGGCCGCTACGCCTACCTGGATCCCTACACCGGTGCGCAGCTGGCACTGGCAGAGTCCTACCGCAATGTGGCAACTTCCGGAGCCATCCCGATGGCGGTCTCCGACTGCCTGAACTTCGGCTCGCCGGAGGATCCTGAGATCATGTGGCAGTTCGCTGAGTCCGTGCGCGGGCTTGCCGATGCTTGCATGGAACTGGGAGTCCCGGTGACCGGCGGTAACGTCTCGCTGTACAACCAGACCGCCGGCCGGGCTATTCACCCGACTCCGGTGGTGGGCGTGCTGGGCAAATTCGACGACGTCGGACGCCGCACCCCCTCCGGTTTCCAGCGCTGGGCTGATGGCCAGGCCATCTACCTGCTGGGTGTGACCCGTGATGAACTCGATGGCTCAGAGTTCGCGCGGATGCGCGGCCACCTGGGCGGTCTGCCCCCGAAGGTGGACCTCGCCGCGGAGAAGACCCTGGGTGAGATCCTCATCAATGCTTCACGTGACGGCATGATCGACTCCGCCCATGATCTCTCCGAGGGCGGTCTGGCGGCGGCTCTGGCCGAGATGTCGCTGCGCTTCGGGGTCGGGGCGAGAGTGGCTGTAGACGGGATCTGCGAACGCGATGGTGTGGACGCTTTTACCGCACTGTTCAGCGAATCCCAGGCCCGGGCTCTGGTGGCACTGCCGCGTTCAGAGGAGCTGCGTTTCACCGATATGACCAGCGCCCGTGGTTTTGCTGCCCTACGGATCGGTGTGGTCGATGCCGAGTCCGGCGGCCTAGAGGTCACCGGCCCCTTCGAGGGAGGCAGCTTCGGCATCGGACTGGATGAGCTCAAGGACGCCTGGAGCAGCGTACTGCCCAGCCGCTTCGATACCGCCATTGAGGCCACGGAAGCACTGATGAAGTAGTCGTCTTGCTTCCCGCACAAGGGCCCGACGATCTTGTTCCGCGAGGAATGAGCGCCGGGCCCTTGTGCGTCTACTGCTGCATGCAGTCGCTGAGCGCCTGCAACCAGCGCTTGGTCTCCCGTGGGCTGCGCAGTCGCACCACAGTCAGACCCTCGAATCGCTCTTCCAGGGTGGGGATTACGGGTTTGAGTTTGTTGCGCGTCCTCCAGCCCCAGCGGATGATGTGGTCTCTATCGGTAAAGATCCTGGACAACGGCTGTTCGATATTTCCGTTCCACAGTTCGGTGCCCCGGATTCGCCGGCTCAGAGTGCGCCGAATGAGCCGCTGCATCTTCAGCGGGGTCGCATAGTCCAGCCACAACACGGTGTCCGCCCGTGAAGCAATCAGCGGCCGGACTGCCCGATACTGCAGTTCGATGATCCAGCGCGGCTGCGCAGTGAAACGTTCGACGTCGTCGTCGAATGTCTCTCTGGGCGTCCAGTCCGGACCCCAGTAGAGGCCGTCAAGCTCTTCACACGGAAAGCCGGTGATCTTCTCCAGCTCCGTGCACAATGTGGTTTTGCCAGCCCCGCTGGTTCCTGCCACCGCAATACGCTGGGGTTTCCACGTGATCGTCTCATCGGCACGGCGCATGATCTTGAGTCTATGCAGAAGGAGCCGGCACCTCACCCAGATAGCTAAATAATCTAGCTATCTGTACTATCGTAAACATGTCCGATCCTTCCGCCGTGATGCGCACTCTGCGAGCTATCCAACTGCTCAATGACGCCCTGGATCGCATGCACAGTGACCTCACCGGACTGATGAAGATGAATGCCTCGGATCTCAAAGCCCTGCGCATGTTGGCCATCCGTGAGCAGCAGCAGCGGGATGTGAGTCCGCATGAGCTGGCCGAACACCTCGGTGTCTCCACTGCTGCAGTCACCACACTCATCGACAGACTCGCGGCACAAGGCTTCGCCGAGCGACACCCGCATCCCCGCGACGGTCGCTCACGGATCCTCGTCCTGACGCCAAAAGCCCGCGCGCACTTCTTTCAGCACTTCGGCGGTCATCTGAGCACGATGCGTGAACTGATGGAGCCAATGGACAGCACAGATCTGCACACCATCGCCGGGTTCCTCGAGACGCTAGCCACCCGGCTCTCCTCTGAACAGCGAGAAAGCGACCCCACGTGAACACTATGGAAACCCAGCGCAGCGAAGCGCCTGAGACACGGCGAGAGCGGCGCAGGGCCAGGAATGCGCCGTCACAGTCGCGGGGTCTGCGCCTGTTGATCCCCGCAGTGCTGGCGATTATCTGGCTGGCATGGACTGCCTGGGGCGGCCAGACCTTCGGAAACCTCTCTCAAGTCACCACCAACGATCAGGCCACCTTCCTTCCCGCTGAGGCTGAGTCCACTCGGGCTCTGGAGCTGCAGGAGCGCTTTAGCGATCAGGACGCCGTACCTGCCACTGTGGTGGCCGTCTCCGAGGGCGAGGAGCTGACCCCTGAGGACTTCAGCACCGCCGAGAATATGGTGGCCGAGGCGGCAGAACTATCCGGTGTTCTCCAGGTCATCCCTCCACAGCCCTCCGAGGACGGCCAGGCCTTGCAGGTGCTGGTGCTCCTTGAGGAAGATGCCACCGAGGACCAGGCGCTACAGGCGTTGCGCGAACTGGTCAGCGAATCATTTGATGATGCCGAATGGACCGCCTATGTCACCGGCCCGGCGGCACTGTCAGCTGACCTCTCCGATGCGTTCGCGGGTATCGACGGGATCTTGCTGCTTGTCGCCGTCGTCGCCGTCTTCATCATTCTGATCGTGGTCTACCGTTCGGCGCTGCTGCCTATTCTGGTACTGCTTTCCTCGGTGGGCGCGCTCTGCGCCGCCATCACGGTGGTCTTCTTCATGGCTCAGCAGGGCTGGATCCAGCTCAACGGGCAGGTTCAGGGGATCCTGTCCATTCTGGTGATCGGCGCGGCCACCGACTACTCCCTGCTGCTGGTGGCCCGCTATCGCGAGGAGCTCGCGCGCGCTGAGGACAGGTTCGCTGCGCTGCGCACGGCGGTGCGCCGTTCAGCGCCGCCGATCCTGGCTTCTGGCGGAACGGTGGCGGTTGCCCTGCTCTGTCTGCTCTTCTCCGACCTGAACTCGAACCGAGCCCTGGGGCCGGTGGCCAGCACCGGCATTGTCTTAGCCATGGCTGCCACCCTCACGTTCCTGCCAGCCATGCTCGCGCTGACCGGTCGCCCCGCTTTCTGGCCGAAGGTGCCCCATGTGGAGACCGACACATCAGCCTCGCAGTACCGTTTCTGGCGCCGTACAGCAGGAGTCGTACGGCGTAGGCCGCGTACCGTATGGCTCGTGGTGACGCTCCTACTGCTGGTCAGCGCCGCAGGAGTCACCCAACTGAAGGCCAACGGCGTTCCACAGTCGGATCTGGTCCTGGGAGAAACGGACACTCGCGCCGGCCAGGAGCTGTTGGAGGAACATTTCGACGCCGGAACCGGTGCGCCCAGCACCATCTTCGTTCCAGCGGATGAGGCTGAGCAGGCCCTGGAGGTCGTCTCCGAGGTTGAGGGTGTCGCAACCGCTTACTTGGTCGGGGAGAGCAACTCGCCGGCTGAAACTCCGGGTCAGGCCCGGGACGTCGACGGCGTCGTGCAGATCTCTGCGACCCTGACCGCCGCGGGTGACTCGCTTGAGGCGGAAGAGACTGTTCGGCAGCTTCGTGAGGATCTCAATGAGCTCAGCGGCCAAGCCCTTGTAGGCGGCACTACGGCCACCCAGCTGGATACGAATGACACCGCTCAGCGCGATCTCTTGGTCATCATCCCGCTGGTGCTGATAGCTATTACCGCCATCCTGATTCTGTTGCTGCGCTCTGTGATCACGCCACTGATCCTGATCAGCACCACTGTGCTGTCCTACCTGTCAGCCCTGGGAATCTCCGCCTTGGTGTTCAATCATCTTTTCGATTTCCCTGGGGCTGACGCCAGTGTGCCGCTCTTCGGCTTCATGTTCCTGGTGGCCCTTGGTGTGGACTACAACATCTTCCTTATGACTCGCGCCCGGGAGGAAACCGGTGAACATGGGGCGAAAGAGGGAGTGCTGCGTTCCTTAGTCGTCACCGGAGGGGTGATCACCAGCGCGGGCATTGTGCTGGCGGTGACCTTCATGGCCCTTGCGGTCCTGCCACTGATGTTTATGGTGCAGCTGGCGTTCCTGGTGGCTGTCGGGGTCTTTATCGACACCTTCATTGTGCGCACCCTGCAGGTCCCCGCCCTGTGCGTGGAACTGGACCGGCGTATCTGGTGGCCATCTCGACTAAGCCGCGCCACCACTATCAGAAAGGCCTGATTTGCTGGCGGACACGGTGCCGTAGGATGGCATCTAATTAGCCTGCGAGAGAGGGATCAGGGCATGCCACAGGAGCGCCGAGCACTAGTCATCGAGGACGACGACGATATACGCCGCTTGCTCGAGATGGTGCTGGGCCAGGCAGGCTTCACGGTGGACACAGTCTCCAGCGGCGAAGAAGGCGTCGCCTGGGCCGCACGAGAGGACTACGTGCTTGCGACTGTGGACATTGGTCTTCCTGATATTGACGGACTGGAAGTCATCCGCAGGATTCGCTCCACTTTTACCGGACGAATCGTCGTGATCAGCGCTCGTGCTTCTACCGGAGACGAAACGCACGGCATGGCGGCCGGCGCGGACCTTTACCTGACCAAGCCGTTCAGGCCGCGCGAGCTGCGTGCACACTTCGAGGGTCTACTCAGCGCTAAACCCGCCCCATAGGACTGCGGCGCAGAGCTCAGCTGCGAATAAACTCACCGCGGATGTGCTCGACAGTCTCCTCCCCTACGGCTGCGATGATCGGCAGCCCCTGGCGGATTGACTCATAGTCGCGCACCGCCGCGAGTCGCTCCAGGTCCTCAGCGCTGCTCGCGAGCCGCGCGGCACCGAGCATGTGAGAGGACACACGGATACTAGCCAGTGCATCCATGGTGCCTGTATGGTCCTCAGCGGCGACTGCTAGACGCAGATTGGCCCAACGCCTAGGCCACATCAGGCCGAAGGCGCGCACGAGCTCCTGGACATACTCATCGAACCCGTCCAGCTCGTCCGCGAGAGTCTCTAGAACCTGCCTATCTAGGACCGCCAGTCGCAGCAGGTCCTCACGCAACGTCTGCGGTCGCAGCGCAGCAAGATCAGCCGCGTTCCGCAGTGTCTTGGACCATGCGTTCTGGCCGGTCGCTATCCTTCCCACAGCGCGAGGATAGTAGATATAGGTCAAGTACACATAGATGAGATATACCGCTCCGAAGAACAGTGCCGAAGTAAAACGTATCTCCTCGCCGGAAATGTATTTATAGACAATGCCCCAGAGGAAATAGGGCAGTATGATGAAGACCGCCGCAAGCAGGACTATCCACTCCAAGGACTCTCCCGCGGTGAAGCCGAAGCGTCCTTCTGCTATGGCAAGGACGAGAAGCACAGGACCCAGCACCAGGTTGATCATGATGAGCCAGGGCTGGCTCATGAAGTAATGGATTTCTGCCCAGCCGGGGACTCGAAGATTCCCGCTGCGTCGTAGCGCCGGCAGAATTGCTGCGCACTCCATATTGCCCTGTGCCCAACGGGTGCGTTGCGTCAACAGTCGTCGCCCATAGGGCAGCGCCTCCTGGGACACGTGGGCTTCGGGAATATAGTGCGTACGGTGCCCGCGGGTAATGATGTTGAGTCCAAGTTCGTAATCCTCAGACAGCTTTTTACCCCACGGCTGGCCATAGGCTTGGTCCAGGTCATCGAGCACACTGAGCCTCGTGAACTGTCCATTACCTCCCATGCCCACTGTGCCGGTCTGAACCCGCAGCATCTGCATGGCGGAGTTTGAGGTGCGAAACTCAATATCCTGCATCCGAACCAGGACACGGCCCACGAGGTTCTTCAGCTTTCCAGAGAGCGGCCTCGGACGCTTATCTCCGCGGTTTTTCATCCAGACTTCAAGCTGGACAGCACCTACATCGGGGGCTGCGAATGCTTCGGGTCCCGCCAATAAGTCCAACGCGTTCTCAGAAAGAAATCCATCGGCATCTAGAACACCGATGATGGTGTCCTTGCGCTGATCAGGGTCTGTGCTGATAGTTGCTGAAATCACCCGGTATGCAGCGTTAAGCGCATCCCCCTTGCCGGTCCGCGCTTCAGGAGGGCGGCGGGAGATGAGGTGAACTTTGTCATCGAAGTCCTGCAGACCCGTGACAATTCGGGCAGTAGCGTCGTCACTGGCATCATCGATGACCCATACGTGCATTTGCGGGAACGTCGATCTGGCCGAAGATACTGTTTCGGCAATGACGCTTTCTTCATCCCGGCACGGAATCATGACATGCCAGCTCAGCTCGGTCGGGTCACCGGGCGTGCTGGGACGGTGGCGCAAAAAGGTATAAAGAAGGAGACTGATATACGTCAGCGCAAGTGAGGAAATCACCGTCACGACGACGAGGCCGGCATCGCGCACAGGATGCTCGCCAAAAGTCCCGAAGGCCCCCGAGAAACAGAAAACGAAGGCAGCTAGTATTCCGTAGACGCAGCACCCAAGGAAGGTCAGCAGCGACACACGACCTGGCTCAACTGTCGCCGGTGCTTCACTGTTTCCGGTATCCGGACGGTTCTTCATAGGGTCCTTTCGCCGGACTCGTGATCTTTGCCTGGAATGGCAAAGGGAAGCAAGACGCTGAAGGTGCTCCCCCCGCCCAGAGCAGAGGTCACCCGAATATCTCCACCGTGTGCATCCACGATGGACTTAGTGAGCGCCAGACCGAGCCCGGCTCCCCCTTTTTCTGATCGGCGGGCCGAGACCGCGCGGTAGAAGGGCGTGAATATTCTGCTGGTTTCGTCTCGTGTCATTCCCGGTCCGTTGTCCGATACCTGGAGCAAAGCGCCCTGCGCCGTCGTCTCCGCAGCCACCAGAACACGTCCGCCGCGCTGAGTGTACTTCAAGGCATTGCCCACAAGATTATCCAGCACCTGAATCATGCGCTGACAGTCCGCGGGCACGTTAGGCATCGCATTGAGGTCAAGATCGACAGTGATGCCGCGCTCTTGCGCCAACGGCCTGAAGCCTTCCACGCATTCTTGGGCAAGGTTCGACAGATCCAAAGGTTCCAGATTCAGCGCCAGCTTGCCCAATGCTGCCTGCTGCTGCAGGAGAAGGTCCTCTACGAGTGCGCTGAGTTTCTCGGCACCGCGCCGAATCACGGTCAGATACTCAGCGACGTCGCTGCGTGCCTGTGTGTCTTCCAGCTGCTCCAAGGAGTCTGCTGCGAAGTCTGTAAACCCAACAATCGACGTCAATGGAGTCCGCATTTCGTGGGAGACATTGGCGATGACATCCTGCTGGGCCCGCAGCAGGTTCGTGTCGATGGTGACATCGCGGAACATCAAGAGAATAGAATCCAGCGACCCTTCTTGATCCGCTATGAACCGCGCGGTGCAGGACACCACTCGTTGCTCTGGGCCGGGGGCTCCCGCGCGGAACATCACGTTATCGAAAGTCTCGCCAGCGTTAGCACGTGCTGCCGGTCGCTCCTCAGGCGGCATGCACGAACCGTCGAGGCGAAAGACGAGGTGCCCAGACTCTGTGGGGTCGGAGTTGTCCGGCGGTGAGACTAAGGAGTGCAGCTCTCGCTGTGTGTGGTTGGTCATGACGTCGTTGCCCTGAGCATCCATCACCAGTACGCCGACGTTGAGGTTCTCCAGCACCCCCCGCAGGCGGTCGTCGCTACGCGCCAGTTCTCGTGCGGCCTCACGCTGTCTCACCAAAGACTCTTGACTTTGTGCAAAGGCGGCGTCCTGGCGCTGAAGGATACCAAGCACGGCAAGAGCCAGCAGCACCATTGTCACCGGAAGGATCAGGTACCTCGCGACGCCCGCCAAAGAGAGATGAGTCTCAAAAACAACTAGCGAGGGAGCGGTGATGGTGAGCAGAACTAAAAGTACAGCCGCGCCAGCGCCTCGTCCACGGAAGCGCAGGACCAGCCATAACGCGGGAACGAGCACTAACGATGAGATCAACGCTCCCCCAGGGGCGGTCGCTACTCGGAAGACTCCGCAGGCCATAATGTTCAGAGTGGGGACCACCCACCACATCAGCCGTGACGGTCCTTCCTTGGGGGACATCAGGACTAGGACCGTAGCCACTGCAAGGAGCAGCACACCCAGTGCACTGCCCACCAGCGCAGGCCCGGAGGGACGGGCGGCCACAAGGACCACGACAGGAGCCACTAAGGCACCCACAAAGGTCGCGTGTTGTACCACTACCGCGGTCTTGTCGCTGGAGAGGTACAGCAGAGCTGCGACGATCATCTTCAACCGACTCATGATGAGACTCTATCCACCTTCAGGGCATCACCCTGTGCCGATGCCGGTCTACAGACTTGCTTCAGAAGGGGTTCAGCAGCCGGTGCACGAACCGGCGGGTGCGCTCCTCGCGGGGCGCGCGCAGCACCTCACTGGCCGGACCTTGCTCCACCACCACGCCGCCGTCCATGAAGACAACCTGATCGGCAACTTCTCGGGCGAAGGTCAGCTCGTGGGTGACCAGAACCATGGTCCAACCCTCTTCGGCGAGCTCCTTGATGACCGTCAGCACGTCTCCGACCAGCTCCGGGTCTAGCGCTGAAGTCGGTTCGTCAAAGAGCAGCAGTGAAGGCCGCAGAGCTAGCGCCCGCACAATGCCTACACGCTGCTGCTGACCGCCGGAGAGCTCATGCGGGTACTGGTCCCGCTTCTCAGCCAGACCGACCCGGGCCAGCAGCTGCTCGGCTTCGGCGATAACCTCTGCCTTCGAGCGGCGTTGGACCTGCACGGGACCTTCGATGACGTTCTGCAGCACGGTCATATGCGGAAACAGGTTGTAGCCCTGGAAGACCATCGCGCTGCGCGTGCGCAGGCTCTCCCGCTGCTGGCGTGAGGTGCGCGAGTCGAAGTTCACCTGCGGGCCGCCATCGAAGGCCACCGTCCCGGCGTCGGGCTGCTCAAGCCCGTTGAGGCAGCGCAGCACGGTGGTTTTGCCCGAGCCCGAGGGGCCGATCAGCGCGGTGACCTGCCCGGGATTGACTCTCAGATCGATGGAGGAGAGCACTTTGTTCTCTCCAAAAGACTTCTGCAGACCCGTAACGTCCAGCAGCGGCTTACTTGGCCACATAGCGGTCCAGTCTCCTTTCCAACCTGACCTGCACCATGGACAGCAGCAGACAGATCACCCAGTACATAGCTGCCGCCTGCAGGTACAGGGCCATGAACTCAAAGGACGACGCCGAGATCTGCTGCGCAACACGGAACATTTCGGTGACCAGGATCAGCGAAGCCAACGAACTGTCCTTCACCAACGAGATAAAGGTGTTGGACAGCGGAGGCACAGAAACTCTGGCGGCCTGCGGCAGGATAATCCGACGCAGCGTCTGGGTCTGCGACATGCCGATGGTGTATCCGGCCTCCCACTGGCCTTTCGGCACGGAGAGAATCGCAGCACGAATGACCTCTGCGGCGTAGCCGCCCACATTGAGGCTGAAGGCGATGATCGCGCTGGGCCACGGGTCAATGTTGACCCCAATGGACGGCAGCCCGAAAAAGATCACAAACAGCTGCACCAGCAGCGGGGTGCCGCGGATCACCGAGACATAGGCCCGTGCCAGGCCAGCGAGCACACGGTTGCTGCTGATGCGCATCAGCGCCACCACCAGGGCGATCGCCAGGCCGATCGAGAAGCTCGCCAGGGTCAGCGGAATGGTGCCTTTGATGGCCCCTTCGAGCATCGGCCAGAAGGAACTGGCCGCCAGTTCCCAGTCGATGGTCACGTCCAGGTTGCCTTTCCTCGAGTCGGGCGCGGATCTTGATGCCGCACTGCGGGACTACTGAGAGACGTCAGCGCCGAAGTACTTTTCGCTGATCTCAGTCAGCGTACCCTCCTCGGCCAGCTCGGCCAGAGCCTCATCAAAGGCCTCGACCAACGTCTCACTGCCCTGCCGGAAGATGAAACCAGCATAGGAGTGGTCATCGGTTTCAGCCGCGATCTTGATGTTCTCGTTGTCCTCGGTGGTCTGGTAATCCAGGAAAGTGAGCTTGTCGTTGATGGTCGCATCAACCCGGCCCTGCTCCAGCAACGCCACAGCCTGAGCCCAGCCTTCAACACCTTCAACATTGGCACCGGACTCGGTGGCCAGCTCGTACCAGTTAGAGGTCAGGGACTGAGCGGTGGTCTTACCGTCGAGGTCATCGAAGCTGCTGATCTCATCATTATCGGCAAGGGTGACGATCACACCGTTGGAGACGGTGTAGGGCTCGGAGAAGAGGTAGTTCTGCTGACGCTCCTCGGTGATTGACACCTGGTTTGCGATGACGTCAAAGCGGCCGGCATCCAGGCCGGCGAACATCGCGTCCCACTGGGTTTCCTGGAACTGGATATCGATGTCCAGCTTCTCGCCTACGGCTTCGATGATCTCTACGTCATAGCCGGTCAGGTCACCAGAACCGCCCTCGTGGAAAGTGAAGGGACGGTAGGTTCCTTCGGTGCCCACCGTCAGACCGGATTCCTGGACCTGCTCCAGGCTCACGCCGCCGGAGGTCTCTTCTGCGGTGGGCTCGGCGGTGGGCTCCGCGGAGTCGTTACCGCAGGCAGCTAGAGCAAGTGCGGCGATACCAGTGACGGCGAGTGCAGAATGACGGCGGAAGCTCATGGGTTTAGTGCTCTTTCTCAAGGACATGGAAGCGTGCAACGAGGGTGTACGCTAACACCCCGCAAGCTTCAGCGCGCACTTTTCGTTACGCCATAAGTCAAACCACCGAACGCCGCTATTAAATCCCCATCTCAGGAGGATGATCCGCTGGCGCCGGGACCCGCCGGCTTAGCTGATGCCGTAGGCGATCAGCGAGTTGGCCCAGTCCTCCACAGCCGGCCAGTCGCGGTAGTCAGCGTTATTGGGCTGCCGCGCCGCACGCAGTTGCAGATTCTCCAGGAAGCTGAGCTTCTCAGCATCCAGGGCCCCGCGGAAGTAGGCGATCTCCCTGTGCGGGAACTGCTTCAGCCGCTCAGTCAGTTCTGGGGCGAGCACCGGTCCTCCGCCAACGGCGAAGAGGAAAAGCGGCTTGCCCATCAGCTCTGTGCGGTGGGCCTCCAGGAACAGGGTTCCCACGCCTAGCAGCTTCTGCCGGTAGACAGGCATGCCGACGACGACGTTATCGGTCTCGTAGAGCCACTTGCCCGCTTCCCCGACGTCCTTGACGTGTGCCTTGACGCCGCGGGCACTGAGCGTGGAGGCGATGCGCTCGCCGATCTCCGCCGTGGAACCGTGTTTGCTCGCGACTACGACCATGGTGGTCATGGGTCTTTCACCTTTCGCCAGGGACTTCGGTGCTGGCTTCAGCTTATCGCGGATATCAGGTCTGAGGTGGTGAGTCTGCGCCGTCGGACCTTGCTGTGTCAGCGGCAGCCTCGGGTTCGGCCAGCATGCCGGGCTCGGTTTTTGCCACGACCCGGGTGCAGGTCAGATCGCCGGTGACGTTGAGCATGGTCCGGCCCATGTCCAGAATCGCATCGATGCCGGCCACCAGGGCTACCGGCGCCATGGGCAGACCAGCGGCGGTCACCGCCATCGTGAGCATGATCAGTCCCGCGCCCGGCACACCTGCGGTACCGATGGAGGCAAGAACACCGACGGCGGCCACGGTGACGATCTGGGTCAGGCTCAAGTCCGTGCCGGTGACATTGGCAACGAAGACCGTGGCAGCGCCGACGTAGATAGCGGTGCCGTCCATATTCACGTTCGAACCCAGTGGCAGGGTGAAGGAGTAGACACCCTTACGCACCCCTAGACGCTCGGCGGCCTGGATGCTCACCGGCAGGGTGCCCCCGGAGGAACGGGTGACAAAGGCGGTCAGCATCGGTTCACGGACTTCGCGGAAGAACTGCCCGATGGAGGCGCGGAAGAGCGCGAGAATGCCCACGTAGACCAGGATCTGGACCAGGATGCCGCCGTAGACGGTGCCGGTCAGCGCCAGCAGCGGAAGCAGCGCATCGGTTCCGGTCTCACCCACCACTACCGCGATCAGGGCAAAAACACCGATGGGCGAATACTGGAGCACGCCGCGGATCAGAATGAACACCAGTTCAACGGCAGAGTCCACCAGGCGACGTAGATCAGCACCCATACCAGCCAGGCGCTCGTCATCGCTGTCCACCATGAAGGACAGGGCGACGCCGGCCACCAGCGCGAAGAACATCACCGAGAGGACCTGTCCCTCGGAGAGCGCGCCGAAGATATTGTCCGGGACGATATTGGTCAGCACCTCCGCAAGTGGTGGTGCCTCACGTTCTTCTGCTTCAGTGCCACCGGGCAGATCCAGCCCGACACCTGGTGAGATCAGCAACGCTAGGGCAATACCCACTGTCATGGCGAAAGCGGTGGTGATCAGATAGAACGCCACTGTCTTCCCGCCAATACGCCCGATGGTCTTGGGCGAGACCGAGGCTATCCCGGCCATGAGAGTGAAGAGCACCAGCGGCATCACCAGCATGGTCAGCAGCCGCAGGAAGATGTCACCCAGCGGCTGGATCACGGCAATATCAGGGCCGAAGATGAGCCCGGCCACCACGCCGAGCACCAGGGCTACGGCCAGTTTCCAGATCAGTGAGATCCCTAGGTAACGGCGCCACAGTGAGGGCTTCTGGCTGCTGGTCTCAGTCATGAGAGGCGAGGGTACCGGCGGGATGTTTCAGCTGTGTTTCCGCAACCCCACGTCTTCCTGGGAGCCTGCGGCGAAAGGTAGTTCTGCGCGAGCATGCAGCGCACTGATCCCCCGGCGCGTTCAATAGTGGAGACCTCTGCATCAATAATCTGCGCTCTGGCTTCCAGCTGCTGGAGCTGCGCGGGGGTAAAGCTGGCACGTGCCGTCGTCGACATCACCAGAACCGGTCCGTGGCGGCCCTGCAGCTGAAGCACATTGGCGGCGAAGCTCCGGATCTGCGTCTCGTTCAGTTCCACTACGGTGCGTCCCGTGCTGCGCAGCCGGTCCAGGACTGCGTCGCGCTCGTACCGGCTGTGGATCATCGAGCTGCCGATCAGCGCTAGACCATGCTCGGGGCTGGCACTGCCCACGCTGAGCATGACATTGGTGTGATAGACCGGCGTGCCGGTCTTGTCAGCGGCATGGAACAGTACGGGCTCGTACATGAACTCATTGCACCAGCGGAAGAAGAGAGTCGCGGTAATACGCTGGGAATAGCACGCATAGGCGGTCCGGCTGGCGTGGTCCAGCACCATCACCCCGGTGCCTTCTAGATATGCGCCGTGCTCTTCGGCGCCGGAGAGGTCCAGCACCTCTGTGACGCGGTAGCGATCCTTCAGGTACTCCACGATCTCCCTCCGGCGTTCGCCGCGCCGATTCGGGGCGAACATCGGATAGAGCACCAGCCGACCATCGGCGTGCGTGCTGAACCAGTTATTGGGAAACACGCTGTCGGGTGTGACAGTTCCGGTGTCTTCGAAAAGATCCACGCCGACGCCGGCCCGCTGAAGCTGCTCGGCGAGCCTGGAGACTTCCCCGTGGGCACGCTCGGCCACCAGCACCGGATCCTCGGCGATTTCCGCTCCAAAGGCGTTGTCCTGGGCGGTTACCGGGTTCGGCCTGAAGTGATGCGGCCGGACCATCACTACTCGGGCTGCCAGCTGCGGGTCTCCAGCTGCCTCGTACCCCTTCATGAGGGCCCTGGCAGAGGAGCCGTCGTCGTCGTTGGTCTGCTCGTATGCAACGACGCTGTGCCCAGCTCGCCCCATGCGGATGTCCACAGCGGCCGACGGCGCGACCGGTGATGCCACTGTCACAGTCACCGGCGGCTGCGAGGTCAATGCCGTGGGCTCTGGCATAGCTCAGCCCACCGGCTTCAGCGAGGTCACCAGGGAGAAGAGATCTTTGGGGTCCTCCGGGTCTGCAATGAGGTCGATACTGGTCTGCAGTGATGAACCAACGGTGTCATCACGCAGATAGCGCAGTGCCGAGAAGTCGGCGATGGCGAATCCGACGGAGTCGAAGAGAGTGATGTCTTCATCGTTGCGGCGGCCCTGTTCGGCTCCGGTGAGCACCCGCCAGAACTCGATGACCGGGAAGTCCGCGGGCTTCTGCTGGATTTCGCCTTCGATGCGGGTCTGTTCCGGATACTCCACAAAGACCCGGGCCCGGTCCAAGATGGGAGGGTCGAGTTCGGTCTTGCCGGGACAATCGCCTCCTACGGCATTGATGTGGACGCCGGGGCGGACCTGGTGGTCTGCCAGGATGGTGTTGACCGCTTTATCTGCGGTGCAGGTGGTGATGATGTCGGCACCAGTGACCGCATCATCGGTGTCTGTGGCAGTGGTGATCCGGAATCCGAGTGGTTCGAGATTGCGGCGCAGCTTATGGATGGCATGAGGGTCGATGTCGAAGACGCGCAGTTCCTCGATACCCAGGACGGCTCTGAAGGCCAGTGCCTGGAATTCGGCCTGGGAGCCTGCGCCGATCATCGCCATCACCCGGGAATCCGCCCGCGCAAGGCGCTTGGCAGTCATGGCCGAGGTAGCAGCGGTGCGCAGTGCGGTCAGCAGAGTCATTTCGGCGAGAAAAGTCGGGTAGCCATTGTCCACGTCCGCTAGCACGCCGAATGCCGTGACAGTCTGGAACCCCCGCGCAGGGTTGGACGGGTGCCCGTTGACGTATTTGAAGCCGTAGGTCTCATGATCTGAGGTGGGCATCAACTCGATCACCCCGAAGGGGGTGTGGCTGGCGATGCGCGGGATCTTGTCGAAGCTCTCCCAGCGGCTGAAGTCAGACTCGAGGTACTCGACCATGCCAGTCATGATGGGCTCTACGCCCCGGTTCTGGATCCACTGGACCATATGGGCGACGTCGACGAACTGAGTCATGGTTTCCTCCATCTTGAGACGGGCTGGGACTGATGGAACCAACACTAGGAATATCGATGTGCGTGCAACAGAGCAGAAATGTCTGACTTTTGCCTAGTTCTTGAGCAGACCGATCAGCCGGTGGTGACAGATTGCCACGTGCCGAGATGCGGCGGAGCGGCCATGAGTGACGGACGACGATGACTGACGGGCGAGAGCATGGTGGCGCGGTCTTTCGGCTGCGGAGACGCGTCTGGTGCCTCAACGGAGGCGCGCTCGCTCGGCATGATCACCCAGGAACACCAAAGAGCGAAATAACTCATCAAAACCCCTCGACCATCACGCTGAAGCATGGAATAATAGAAAATAGATTCGATATGGTGAGGCAGGGCCGCAGGGCGAGACCCAAGTAAACAGCCAGGACGACAGCCACACAGGCGAGCGCGAAGACAACCACGCAGACAGGTACAAAGACAGGCAGCAAGGCCGGCACGAAGGCAGGGGTGATCACCATGACGGCTTCTTCCACCAGCAGCGCCAGCAGTGCCCCTCCCATGCCCGAGCACCTCGAACAACTCGCCGGGGAACCAGAACTCGCTGCAGCCTGGGAGCAGCAGGTCGCTGCGCGGCGAGCTGAAGCAGCCACCATCACCGCGCTTTTGGACTACCGTGCACGAGCTACCGCGCATTATGTCCAGGAACCCCTGGTCGTCCGGACCGAGGCAGACCGTGCAGCGGTCCGGGACGCCGCCCGCATCCTCGGGGTCAGTGACCGCACCGCCACTACCATCCTCAACACCACCGGGGACGCCAAGCACTTCCTCCCCCACACCTGGCGGGCCTTTACTGAGGGACTCATTGACCTGCCCAGGGTGCGGAAAACCGTCGACGCCGCCACCAGTGACCTCCCCGCACACCTGCTGAAACAACTGGACCAGGCCGCCGCACAACACGCCCAACGCCGCAGCCTCGCAGAGTTCCACCACTGGCTCACCCGCTACACCGCCGGGTTAGACCCAGAGGCCTACGCCAGGGCTTGTGAGAAAGAAACCCAGTCCCGGTTCGTGCGGTTCCAGCACCAGTCCCACGGAATGAGCTACCTCCAGGCCTACATCCCCACCCTGGAAGCTGCCGCTATTGAGAAGCGCCTCAAGGCCGCAGCCCGCGGACTCGACCAGCACACGTCGGGCGGGGACACCGCGACTGATCACCGCCAGGCAGACCCTGGGGCCGCGGAACCAGGCATCGCACATGAGGGCCCAGGACAGGGCAGCCCGACCGCAGCTCCAAAGGAAGCCAGTGGCGCCGACTCCAGTACCACTGACGGCCCTGCCTCCGATCCTCAAACTTCGGACCCACGCACCGCGGACCCCCGCACCGGTGACCCTCGCACCCCTGCTCAGCGGGAAGCTGACCTCTTCACCGCCTGGCTACGTGACGGGAGAGTGTATGGCACCCCGGTTGACGCCAAAATCATGATCATGATCCCGGAGGCCACCCTCGCCGGTGACAGTGATGAGCCGGCGATGGCTGCAGACCGGTCATGGATGATCCCCGCCCACCAAGCCCGCAACCTCGCCGCAGATCCCGAGGCCAACCACCACTGGTACCAAGGCCATACCCGCAAGGATCCCAACAACGCTGACTACGACCTGCTCAGTGCCCGCTATATTGGCCGCTACCCACCCAACCGGCTACGCGACGCACTGACCTTCCGAGACGGCACCTGCCAAGCAGACGGATGCACCATCAGCGCCGAACGCTGCGATGTTGATCACCAGACCCCCTGGGAACAGGGTGGGGAAACCACCGCCAGCAACCTCTGGGCACTGTGCCGACGACATCACCGCATGAAATCCCACGGCTTCCTCCACCCACCGGATAAGCAACAGCCCCACAACACCGAACCCGAGCCCGAGCCCGAGCCCGAACCACCAGACTCAGCTCCAGGGCACCCGGCAAGACCAGACTTCATCTGGTCCGCGCCCATGCCCATCCGCTACGACCTTGCTGCGTAATCGTGCCCGCCGCCTATCAGGGCAGCAGTCCTGCTACGTCACCACTGAACTGAGCAGCAACGAGGTCTCACTGTTGAGAACTCCCTTCACACCCCGCATGAGGCGGAGCACCCTGTCCAGATCGCGCAGATCCGTACAGCTGATTTCCGCCACCAGATCCCAGGCGCCGTTGGTGGTGTGCAAGGCGATGATCTCCGGCAAACCACGCAGTTCATCGATCGCCCGATCAGTGTTGGTGCCTGCTACTTCGATAAACGAAATCGCCCGGACCCTAGAGAGATCAGCATCTTCCCGCACGCGCACACTGAATCCCACGATGACCCCAGATGCAGTGAGCTTCTCAATACGGGAGGTCACAGTGGCACGGGAAACGCCCAACTGCTGGGCCAGCGATGAGATAGGCGCACGCCCATCCTTACGCAAGGCTGCTATCAGGCGACGGTCCAGGTCCGTGAGTCTCTCCATGAACAGAATGCTAACTCTCAGCCTTCAAAGCGACAGCTGATTGCACAAAAATATGCACCACGCACCTGTCCGCCGTACATCCATCCCTCTACTGTGGAACCCATGGTTGAAACAGTCACCCACAGTGAGCAGACCACCGAGAAGGCTGTTCCCGGCGGCCCGCTACCCCAACGACCACATCAGAGGGGACCGTTCGTAGGTTCTGAAGTTGGACGACTGCGCCAGGTGATCGTTCACCGTCCGGGAGTAGAGCTGCTGCGACTGACCCCCGAGACCAAGCACGATCTGCTTTTTGATGACTTGTTGTGGGTCCGACGCGCTCAGGAAGAACACGATCAGTTCTGCCACGTACTCCGTGAAGCAGGGGCAGACGTCCTCTACCTCGATACGCTCCTGACTGAGACTCTTTCGGTGCCGCAGGCCCGCCAGTTTGTCCTGGACCACACCTTCGATGAGCGCCTCTTCGGCCCGGCCGCCGCCCCGCTGCTTCGGGAGCTGGCCGATTCAATGCCGCACGCCGACCTCGCAGAGTTAGTCATCAGCGGGCTCACCAAGCGGGAACTTCTGGAACTCACCGCTGAACCCCGGTCCGTGGTCATCCATGCCCTCGCGATGGATGACCTTGTGGTGGCTCCGCTGCCGAACCACCTCTTCACTCGCGATGCCTCATGCTGGGTCTACGACGGTGTGGCGGTGAACTCCATGCAGAAGCCTGCCCGCATTCGGGAAGCCATCACCTATGAGGCAATCTATCGCTGGCATCCCCGCTTCGCTTCTACGAGCTGGCAGCGCTGGTCTGACGGTCTCACAGACGGTCAGGCCACCGTTGAAGGCGGGGATGTGCTGGTTCTGGGCGACGGCGCAGTTCTGGTCGGGATGAGCGAACGCACCACCCCGCAGGGCGTGGAACGCCTGGCGAAGCGGCTCTTCGCTGAGGGTTCGGCTGACCGCGTGGTGGCACTCAGTATGCCCAAAGCACGCGAGTTCATGCACTTAGACACGGTGATGACCATGGTGGATGAACGGTCCTTCATCGAATACGCAGGACTGGGGACATTGCCGTCCTACACCATCACTCCGCGCGAGAACGGCGTAGACCCAGAGCTGAAGATCCAGGACCACCCGCCAGAACGCATGCACGCCGCAATTGCCGATGCGCTGGGACGTGATCACCTGCGCATCCTCACTCCGGAGCAGGACCTGCACTCCGCGGCCCGGGAACAGTGGGATGACGGCTGTAACGCCCTGGCACTTGAACCCGGTGTGGTCATCACCTACGACCGGACACCTACCTCCAACGCCTTTCTGCGCGATTCAGGGATTGAAGTCCATGAAGTTCCAGGCGCAGAACTCGGTCGAGGTCGAGGTGGCCCCCGCTGCATGAGTTGTCCCACCCAACGCGACCCGGTGTAACCCGACTCACCGGCTGCTAACCCCGCGGTGGGCTACCGGGCTCGCCCTCTGTGTCCTGCTCATCCTCTGTCTCCTGCTCGCCCTCGCTGCCCGGGATCTCCTCCTGCGATGCGACATACCGCAGCACCATAAAGGCAGCGGGGCCAGCCAGCACGAGGTAGATCAACGAACGTGTCAGCACATCACCCTCGTTGCGCCAGAGGTCAGCGAGGAACGCCAGCGTGACAGCCGAGAGAAATCCCGTCCAGAACCGCGGAAGACGGGGGCGCTGCCGCCCCTGCCCTTCGGCTGACATGGACGTTTACTTCACACCGCGGAGGTCCAGGTGAAGCTCGGAGTCTCCCCCCTCTTCCAGCGTGACCGGGATGCCCCAGTCCTGCTGGTACAGGTGGCAAGCAGCGTGCATGGGGATCTCCTCACCCGGTGCACCGTCGCATGCCGCAGCTCGGGCAGTGATATGCAGAACCCCTGCAGAAATCTCAGGATTCAGCTGCAAAGTGCGCTGCAGCCCCACAGAGGTGCCCGATCCCTCCATCAATAGTTCAGCTGGAGTCGATGAAACCTGCAGCTGGGTCGGATCTCCCCACCGGTCATCGAGCTTCTGGCCGGTAGGTGCTGAGAAGCCCACGCTGAGCTGCACCTGACCTGGAGCTACCGCTGTGGCCGGACGCTGCGTCTGCGCAGCACCCTCATCCACAGACAGGTACTCCTCCGGCACCGCGATGCGTACCAGTTGGTGGGCGTTGGTCTCCACCACCAAGAGAGTTGTACCGTCCGCGTCCAGCAGCACATCTGATGGTTCTTTCAGCCCGCGTGCCACGGTGGACACCTGCGCCGGCACAGTGCTGCCATCAGCAGCCAGGTGCTCCGCCTGGTACCTGCGGATGGCGCCGTTATAGGTATCAGCTACCAGAACTGATCCGTCCGGAAGTGCGGTGACACCCAGCGGGTGCTGCAGGCGGGCCTGGGCAGGATCCCCGTCACGGAAACCGAAGTCAAAGAGTCCTTCACCGACCACAGTCTCCACTGCCGGTGCCTCTGGAGACTGGCTCACTCGCAGCACCCGAAGGCTCGAAGTCTCAGAATCAGCAATCCACATGTCACCGGCGGCGTCCTCGGTCAGCCCGGAGGTCTGCGCGAACCAGGACTCCCCCGCCGCGCCGTCGACGAGACCTTCAAGGCCAGTGCCTGCATACACCGCCAGCTCACCAGTCAGCGGATCAAAGCTGAAGATCTGATGAGTACCGGCCATGGCAACAATGACCCGGCCGATGCTCTCGCTCCAGAGCACATCCCAAGGTGAGGACAGCGAGACGTTCAACGGATCGGTTCCCAAGGAACCGACGACGACGTCGCTGCGGGTCCGCTCAGCATCCAGCAGGCGCTGCACACCATTTCCAGCCAGCGTGGTGACGTCACCGGTGGCCACGTTGATTCCGCGAAGCCGGTGGTTGACCGTATCGGCCACCACAATGTCATAGCCGACTTCGGCGGCCAGCTTCTCCGGCAGCAACGCCAGGCCCTGGGGCTCATTGAACTGCGCGGACTCAGGCCCACCGTCGCCGTAGCCCTTCTCACCAGTTCCCCAGGAACGGGTGACCGTCTCCAGATCATCGGCCAGCTCCACAATACGATGATGCCCGGTGTCGGCTACCAGGAATCGGCCCGGGGCGTCGTCGTCGGCACCCAGAGTGCGGTTCACCGGCACAGCCTTGCTGGGGAAGCGCAGGGTCCGAGAGACCGGCTCGGGTGCGACATATGGTCCGTCACCGCGATGCAGTGTGCCCTTAGCCTCATGTTCAGCCGCGAGCTCCTCCACCAGTGACGTCAGACCCGCCACATGACCCTCACCGGAGAGCGAGGCGGCAATATAGCCCTCGGGGTCGATGACCACCAGTGTGGGCCAGGCCCGGGCGGAGTAGTTCTGCCAGGTGACCAGCTCGGGGTCATCCAGGACAGGGTGCTCGATCTCGTAGCGTTCCACCGCAGCGGCCAGCGCGTCGGGGTCAGCCTCATGCTCAAACTTCGGGGAGTGCACGCCCACGGTGACCAGCACATCGTGGAAACGCTCCTCCAGCGGACGCAGTTCGTCCAGCACGTGGAGGCAGTTGATGCAGCAGAAGGTCCAGAAATCGAGAATGACGATCTTGCCGCGCAGGTCCTCGAGGGTGACCTGCTTACCTCCGGTGTTCAGCCAGCCTCGGCCGATCAGCTCGGAGGCCCGCACACGTGCGCTGCGCTGGATAGTCTCAGTCATACTTTCCCCCAACGTGTCATCGTCTTCAGTTGTTCCGCTGGTTCATCGCAGCGAACATCTGGTTGTACTCTTCAAGCTCGGCGTCCCCACTGCGGTCAGCCTCACGGTCCAGGCGCTTGCTCTCCCGGGTGTCGTCTTTGGACCACTGCACCGCCGCGATGACGCCCATCAGCACCGCGGGAATCTCACCGAGTCCCCACATCAGTTCCCCGCCGCGTCGCTGGTCCAGCAGCGCGGGGAACCAGCCGTGACCCATATTGCCGAACCAGGCGGCCTGAATCAGCTCCTCGGATCCGGAGATCACCACCGCCAGGAACGCATGGAAGACCATAGTTGCCAGCAGGATGATGACTCTGAGGAAATGCGGCGGACGGCTGGGCAGCGGGTCTCTGCCGATCAATACCAGCGCGAAGATGTAGCCGGTGAGCAGGAAGTGCACCGTCATGAAGATGTGCCCCAGGTGATACTCCAGCGACCATCCGAAGACTGGCGTGTAGTAGAACAGCACAATCGATCCGCCGAAGTTCACCGCTGCTACCACCGGGTGAGTCACCAGCTTGGACCATTTCGAATGCACCAGCCATAGGATCCACTCGCGGGCACCGCGAGTGCCGTCTGAGCGAGGTGTCAGGGCGCGCATGGCCAGCGTGACCGGAGAGCCGAGCACCAGGAATATCGGCACCACCATGGTCAGCGTCATGTGCTGGACCATGTGGCCAGAGAAGAGCACCATCCCATAGACGGCGGGTCCACCGGAGGTGACCCAGAAGAAGATCAGCAGGCCGAAGAGCCAAGCTGCTGCACGCATCAGCGGCCAGCGAATACCGCGGCGTCGCACCTGGACAGTAGCCCGGACATACCAGCCGGCGAGGAAGATGATGACCGCCAGCCACAGCCAGTCAATGCGCCACTGGGTGAAGTAGTTCGCCAGTTCAGGGAAAGGAGGCAGCGGGTAGCCGGTGAGAATACGCGCCGGCGTGGCATCTGGTGGCAGGTCCTCGGAAACCGGCGGTGGGGTCCGGCCCAGCACCGCGCTGATGCCGATCACCGCAGTCATGATGGCGGCCTCCACCAAGATCAGCTGCCATAGCAGCCGTGATGTTGTGTAGCTGGTAGAGACCTCGGAGCCCTCACCGCGCGGAGCGCCAGCTCCAGTATGCGGTCCGGACAGTCGTGGGATGATCCAGGCTCGGTGCATCCAGCCGATGGTCGCCAGCATCACAGTGGCCGCTGCCTTCAGCACTAGCAGCAGACCATATGGGGTATTCACCAGCTGCTGCAGGTTCTCAATGCGTAAGTCCGCATTGACCACTCCCGAGACCGCCACCGTGACCAGCGCCAGACCCGCCAGCACTGAGTACCGACGAATCAGAGTACCCAGGATCTGGGGACCGCCCTGATCGCGGGCTGTCAGCTCCTGCGCAGTGCGCGCAATCTGCGGGGCAAGCAGGGCAAGCACCAGCAGACCCCCGACCCAGATCACCACTCCCAGCAGATGCAGTCCCAGAGAGTTCACAGCTGCAGTGTGATCATCTCCAGAGGCCGAATGCCCCACCATGGCCATGGGAACGATGGCGCCCAACCCTAGTACCGCGGTGAAGCCCAGCCCGGCCGGGTTGCGCACTGCCGCCACCAGTGTGGAGAACAGTGCTGCGATCAGCACGATGCTCAGCCAAGCCTGGCCGGTCGCGATGTTGACCGCGTAGTCAAAGAAACCAGCAGAGAAGCCCTCGCCAGCTGAAACCGGTAGGCCGGCCAAGGCCGAGAAAGAGAGCACCAGCACCGCTAGTGCCGCCATCGTCCAAACGACCGAGGCAGACTGGGCGATCAGCACGGCCCGGGAGAACAACGGGTGCTCCTGGCCCGCCCTGCGTTTCTGTCGCTGTCTAGGACCTGTGCGGGCCGGAAGCGCGACGGCGGCCAGGATCGCCGCGCTGACCGCCATCGCCATGGAGATGTGGTGGACATAACGCGCCACCGGCAGCCCCCACTGGGTCAGCAGGCCGGGATTGGAAATCACCCCGGAACGGCCCATACCAGTAAGCACCGCAGCCAGGATCAACGCCGCCAAACCAGTAGCGAGCGTCAGCGCGGTCAGCGGAAGCGGCGCCGCCCAGAGGGCCCGCCGCGAAGAAGTCTGAGTTGTCACCGGGCTTCGTCTCCCGGCCGGTGGTCCTCAGCGTCGTCATCAGCATCGGACTGCCGGGGGCCCAGATTCTCGGAACCCGGCCCCTCGTGGTCCTTGTGCCAGGATTCTGACTGCTTGAGCTTCTGGCGCATCAGAACTAGGACAAGGACGACCACCGCGAAGGCTCCGGCGGCGAAAACGATCGGTGCCCAGGTCGGCGCATCCGCGGCCATCGCCCCCACATGGGAGGCTGCGGTCAGCGGGAGGAGGAGGGAGCCGGATGCCATACCGGAATTCTACGCCCGGTAGAACTGGGGCGCACCCCACGTGACACCAGACGACGACGGCTCCTGACCCATTACAGGTCAGGAGCCGTCGTCGTATTCGGGGCTAGCGTGATGCTAGCCGAGCGTGAAAGCTCACTTGCCGGAAGCGGCAGCCTTCAGCTTGGAGCCTGCGGAAAGCTTCACGGAGTAACCAGCGGGGATCTGGATGGTCTCGCCGGTCTGGGGGTTGCGGCCGGTGCGAGCGGCACGCTCGGTGCGCTCCACGGACAGCCAACCTGGGATGGAGACCTTCTCGCCCTTGGAGACCTGCTCGGTGAAGACCTCGAAGACGGCATCCAGCACGCCGTTGACGGCGGCCTGGGAGTTGCCGGACTTCTCGGCGACGGCTGCGACGAGCTCGCTGCGGTTCAGTGCCATAACTGTGTCCTCCTGGACTGTTCTATGAGTTCCCATTGGTCCGGAAAATCCGCGGATTTCCGCGGATCGGGAGGCCCTTTGGGCTTTCAGAAAGGCAACTTACCACGCAGCGGGGGTCAAACCCGCATGAAATCGGGCGTGTACAGCGTGTTGGGGCCGTCATTCCGCTGCCAGCGGACCGTTGAGGCGCTCTTCGCCTGTTCCTGCAGCCCTCTGTGTTTCCGGCGGGGCCCGTGCGGGCAAACAAAAAGCGGGGCCTCCCGAAGGAGACCCCGCTTATGCTGCTTCAGCCGCTTAGGCCAGTATCACCAAGAGGACTTAGTGATGCCCGGCAGCTCACCCTTGTGAGCCATCTCGCGGAAACGGATACGCGAAATACCGAACTTCTGGAAGGTACCGCGGGGGCGACCATCGATGCTGTCGCGGTTGCGGACGCGGATCGGGGAAGCGTCGCGGGGCAGCTTCTGCAGGCCCACGCGAGCTGCCTCGCGCTCTTCGTCAGATGCGTTGGGATCAACGAGGGTCTTCTTCAGCTGGGCGCGCTTCTCGGCGTAACGCTCAACGATGACCTTGCGCTGCTCGTTCTTTGCGATCTTGGACTTCTTAGCCATGATCAGCGCTCCTCTCGGAAGTCGACGTGCTTGCGGACCACGGGGTCGTACTTCTTGAGCACGATGCGGTCGGGGTTATTGCGACGGTTCTTACGGGTCACGTAGGTGAACCCGGTGCCGGCGGTCGACTTCAGCTTGATGATGGGACGTACGTCCTTATCTTTTGCCATTAGATCTTCTCACCACGCTTCAGAAGGTCGGCGACGACGGCGTCGATACCGCGCACGTCGATGGTCTTGATGCCCTTAACGGACAGGTTCAGGGTCACTTTGCGACCCAGCGAAGGCACCCAGTAGGTCTTCTTCTGGATGTTCGGGTCGAACCGGCGCTTGGTGCGGCGGTGCGAGTGGGAGATCTGGTTGCCGAACTGCGGCGTCACTCCCGTCACCTGGCAACGTGCTGCCATGATCACTCCTCTTAACTATCAGTACGTAGATGTAACGGGCGGTACCCGCGAACACGCTCTTCTGCACAGCAGACTGCTTAGAAGGACGCAATCGTTGAGCCGAGTCCCGCCACCTTTGAATCACCGTGACGTACGAGGACGACCAGGCTGGGTGAGATCCAACCGAAGTGCCTTGACGGTGTTGTCTGTGGTGCGCTGGAATCCAGGCTTCACAGGGCTGGACTGTTTTCCGGAGCCGAACCCGTTTCCGGGCACAGCACAGTTCAGCTTGCGACTGTCAATGGTATCCCGGCTGATCGCATTCGGCAAAGCCGGTGCTGCGACGATTCTCCTGAGATGATCATGCAGTGACCGTTGCCCCTGCCTCCTCCGCTGCTGAGGACAAACCCGCTGCGCCCCTGCTCCCTGTGGCCGCGATTGTGACCACTGTGCTGATGTGGGCCTCCACCTTCGTCATTATGCGTGCGGCGGCAGTGGACATCTCCCCTGGCCCGTTGGCTCTGATCAGGCTCTTCGCGGGATCTCTCACCCTGTCAGCCCTGGTGCTGATTTCCCGGCGGGGCCGCCCGAAGATGCCAGGTCCGCGCGGGCTGCTGCTGACAGCGGCTTTCGGCGTGATCTGGTTCGCGGTGTACACCTTGGCCTTTAACTGGGCAGGTCATTTCCTGGATGCCGGGACTGTGGCGATGGTGGTCAACCTGGCACCGCTGATGGTGGGTGTGGCCGCCGTTGTCGTTTTTAAGGAGGCCTTCTCGCGCCGGCTCTTCCTGGGAATGCTGGTCTCGCTCTCCGGTATCGGGTTCATCACCGCAGCTGGCAGCACCGGCCAGCTCGCCGTCGCCGGGCTGCTCATCGGCTTCGCTGCAGCTGTGCTGTATGCCGCGGGCATGATGGTGCAGAAGCTGGCACTGCAGCACACCGACCCACTCACCGCCACCTGGCTGGGTTGCACTTCCGGCCTGCTGGCACTTCTGCCCTTCCTTCCGCAGACCCTCACCGAGCTGGGCTGGACCGGCAGCGGCGATGGCATCAGCACCGCAACCCTGCTGGGCGCGGTCTATATGGGCATTGGCCCCACTGCGCTGGGCTTCTGGTTCTGGGGCTATGCCATGACCCGGTTCCCCACCGGTCGTGTTGCCTCAGCCACCCTGACAGTCCCCGCCGTCGTCGTCGTGATGTCCTGGCTGACCCTGGGCGAAGTCCCGCCGCCGCTGGCTATTACCGGCGGCGCGATCTGCCTCACCGGCGTGGCGCTGGCCCAATGGAGACCGCGACGCAGGAATCAGCTCCGAGCCGGCGCTTAACCCTCAGCCTGGCTGGTGGCCTGCTCGTGGACCACCGCTGAGTCATGTTCCTGGGCAGCTTCGCGGACCTTTTCCACAAACCAGCTGGCCAGTGTTGCGGTGACCGAACCGATGAGGCCGAGGCCTGCAATCATCAGGCCCACTGCGATCCATCGTCCAAGATCAGTCACCGGATAGTGATCGCCATACCCGACCGTGGTGATAGTGACCACAGCCCACCAGGTGGCGTCGCCGAAGCTGGTGATATTGGCCTCCGGGTGGTTCTGTTCAGCATCAAGGATGGCCAGCGCCGCGATGAGCACCAGCAGACCGGAGGTAAACCCCACGTACAGGGTGATCTTCCCGCGCAGGGCCGCCCCGGCGGAGCGCTGCAGCACCGAAAGCAGCGTGACCAGGCGCAGCAGTCGCAGTGGACGCAGAAAGGGCAGCACCACAATGGCCAGCTCATGCAGATGGGTCAGGAACCAGCGCCCGGTATGCGGAACCAGAATGAGCGAGATGACGTAATGCAGGGCAAAGAGCACCCAGATCGCATTCATCAGCACCTCGGGCCAGTCAGTATCCGAAGGCCGCAGGTTACCGATCACCACATAGGCATAGACCCCTAGGAAAACCAGGGAGATGATCGCCATGGGCCACTCGGTACCGCGGTTCCAGCGGTCAAAACCAACTTGATTGTTGAAGATCTTCCCCATACCCTCGAGCCTAGCCCGCACCTGATGGGGCTCCGGCCTCAGGCCGGAACCGGGCGGGTAAAGCGCTCTCCTGACGCCATTTCGAAAGCCCGGGCCGCTCGCAGCACCAGACGGTCCTGGGTGCGGGCCCCGACTATCTGCAGTCCTACCGGCAGGCCGCTGGAGGTCAGTCCACAGGGCACCGAGACCGCCGGCTGCTGAGTCATATTGAACGGATAGGTATACGGCGTCCATGAGGTCCACAGGTCCGCTTTCCACCCTGAAGGGGCCTGTCGAGCACAGTCAAAGGCCGGAATCGGCATGGTCGGTGTCACCAGCAGGTCGTATTCCTCATGGAATGCCCCCATCAGCACCCCCATCGACATCCGCACGGCGGTGGCGTCGAGATAATCACTGGCCGTGGCGCCGCGGTACTGTTCGATTCCGGCACGCAGCCCCGGGTCAATCTCACCCAGCGCATCGGGACCGTATACCTCAAGCACCTTCGCCGCACCGGTGAACCACAGCACGTGGAAAGCCTCCACAGGATCCTCAAAACCGGGGTCCACCTGATCAACGACGGCGCCGGCCTCCTCGAACAGTCCCACCGCCTCTGCCACCACCTGCTCCACCTCCGGGTGGTTCTCCCCAAAGCCCAGTGCAGGTGAATAGGCGATGCGCAGGCCCGCCACCCCATCCCCGAGCCCGTCGGTGAAGGATGACCGTGGGGTCGGCAGCGCTGACCAGTCCCGGGAGTCAAAGCCGGCGATGATATCCAGCAGCAGGGCTGCGTCGGTGACAGTCCGTGTCATGGGTCCGGCGTGAGCCAGGGTTCCAAACGGTGAGGAGGGGAACATCGGCACAGTGCCATAAGTGGGTTTGATGGCTACTGTCCCGGTGAAGGAGGCCGGAATCCTTACTGAGCCGCCGCCGTCGGTGCCCACTGACCAGGGGCCCATTCCCGCGCTCACCGCGGCAGCGGATCCGCCGGATGACCCACCGGCGTGGAGAGTGGGGTTCCAGGGATTCGAGGTGGCGCCGTTGCGCGGACAGTCCGTCACTCCCTTCCACGCGAATTCCGGTGTGGCTGTTTTGCCCAGCAGTACCGCACCGGTCTCCCGCAGTCTGGCAACGCACGGGGCGTCGAACTCCCAGGGGCCTGCCTCGTCGATCAGTTTGCTTCCACGCAGGGTTGGCCACCCGGTGGTGGGGAAGATGTCTTTGATCGAGGTCGGGACGCCGTCGCCTGGTCCCAGGGTCTCCCCACTGCGCCAACGGGCCGCGGACGCCTCCGCAGCCGTGAGAGCAGCTTGTTCGTCTACCAGGACGAAGGCGTTGAGGTCACCGTCGCGTTGGGCGATACGCTCAAGGGCAGCCTGGGCGGCGTCCACCGGCGTGAATTCTCCGTGCGCATAGCCGCTGAGCAACTCTGCTGCGCTGAGCTCCGCAAGGTCCGTCATGGGCTTCCCTCCCCTTTCGCCGCCGGGAACCGACAGTCATTAGTGACGCGGCACGTAGCCCTTGGTCTTATCCACCACATTGAACAACTGATCCCCGGCCAGCCACCTGCGGGCATTGGCCAGGAACTGATCCGCCAGTGCTTCTTTCCAACCGAGCACATCACCTGACATGTGGGAGCTGATCATCACGTTCTCTAGCCCCCATAGGGGCGAGTCCTGCGGCAGCGGTTCTTCGGCAAAGACGTCCAGCGAAGCGAAACCGAGTGGCCCCTCGCGCAGTGCCTTGACGAGCTCTTCCTCATTGACCGACGCGCCGCGGCCGATATTGATCAAATGCGCTCCAGGCTTGGCCGCCGCCAGGGTCACCGGGCCGATCAGCCCTTCCGTGGCGGGAGTGAGCGGGGCGGCATTGACGATGATGTCGGCTTCACCCACATGGTCCTCCAAGGAGCCAGAAGGCACGACGACGCCGAAATCCTCATCCCCGTCCCGGCCAGTGCGGCCGGCGCCGATGACCTCGATCCCCACTGCGCTGAACAACCTGGCAATCTCCCGGGCGATGGCACCGGTGCCGATGACGACCGCTTGTGCGCCCTCAGCACGCTTGGTCTCCCGATGATCCCAGCGCTTCTGCGTCTTGTTCCGATAATTGCCAGCAAAGTCCTTGGCTTCAGCCAGCACCGCCCCGAGCACCCACTCTGCGATGGGCCGATCAAAGATGCCCTGGGCGTTGGTCACAGTGACCGCAGAGTCGGCGAGCTCATCAAAAAGCAGGGTGTCCACCCCGGCGGCAGCGACGTGGATCCACTGAAGGGAATCGGCATGCGGCCAGGCCTGCTGCACTGCCTCGGAGAAGAAGTCCCACAAGAAGAGAACGTGGCTACCGCTGATGTCCTCAGCCAGATGCTCCGGGTCGGTGATGCGGATCTGGGCCTGCTCGCGCAGTGAGTCCAGCCCCGGAGGGGTACGCAGCTCGACGTCGGGATCAGCGGGACAAAGCACGGTGATCACCGGATGAGGCTCTGACATGTTGCTACACTAGGGAAGCCCTGCGAAGATTGTCAACAATCCTCACGATACTGCCGCGCTATCGCCCACCCTTGTCGCCTACGGAGTTTTCATGTCTGCCACCTCTTTCCAGCGGGTCCACCGGGAATCCACCGCCGGGCTGATTACCCGCCAACTGCGCGAGGGGATTATGTACGGCAGCCTGACTCCGGGGACCCAGCTCTCGGAAGTGACCCTTGCCGCACAATTCGGCGTCAGCCGCGGCCCGCTCAGAGAGGCGATGCAGCGGCTGGTGCAAGAAGGACTAGTGCGCAGTGAGCCCAACAGAGGTCTTTTTGTCAAAGAACTGGACGAGGATGAGATTCGTGATCTCTACACTGCCCGCACTGCCATCGAAACCTCCTGCGGGCGACTGATCATTCGCGCCGGGCTCGATAATCCGGAGCGCACTGAAGCAGCAGCGACTGACCTGCGAGAGGCCTGCACCGCCATGCAGACAGCGGCTGAGGCAGGCGACCTGGAGAAACTCTCCGATGCCGATCTGCATTTCCACGAGACACTTGTCGCGTCCTCCGGCAGCCCCCGACTGCAACGGATGCATGAAACCCTCATGGTCGAAACTCGCATGTGTCTCACCGCACTGGAGGGCACCTATCGCGACCCGGAGGATCAGGTTCACGAGCACCGACTGATCGCCGAGGCGATCGCAGAGAACAATGACGCAGCACTGGTCGAAGCAGTGGAGTCGCATATGAAGGAAGCGCTCGACCGCCTCATTCGCCCACAGGCCTAGGTTCGGGCGCGGTGCACTCTGCGCAAGCGGCTTCAGAACCCGGCGTGCGGGGCGGGACGGCGCGCGGCCGGCAGCGCAGACTCCCGTCGCCAGCGCTGGAGCTCCTCGCTCACGTCAAAGTCAGCCGGCGCCGGATGCCCTAGCTCTTGAGCCATCTGCAGGATGTCCTCGTTACTGACTGGCCCTGCATCCCCGATGAACCGACCGGCCACAAAGGCCCGGACATAGATTTCCCCCTCCACCACCACGCGATGCTCGATGTAGAAGCAGCGGTCATCCATTCCGATGATCTTGCTGAAGATCTGAAACTTGGTCCAGAAGTTCACTGACTTTCTGAACGTGACCTGCTCGGCCTGCACCACGGGGTGCCAGCCGCGCTGGCGGGTTGCCTTCCACAGTCCCGATCTGGCCATCAAGTCATAGCGCCCCAGATCAAAGAGCGAAAAGTACTGGCCGTTGTTGATATGCATCAGCACATCAACATCCGTGGGCAGCGCTCTGAGGGTGATCTCTGTGGACTCCCAGGGAGAGACGCGAGGGCGCCGTCGGGCTTTGAGCAGGATTAGCAGAGTGCGGAAGATCACATTCATAGCCACATGCTATGTGACTGACCGGTAACAAGAAAGACGACAGCCTGACCAGACGCCCGCCCCTGCTCAGCGCGCCTGGGTTTCGATCCGCAGCGCCGCCACGAGCTCGCGGTACAGCCCTGACGACCCCATGAGGTCCACGTGGCTCCCGCGGTCCACAATCTGGCCACCATCCATCAGCAGGATCTCATCAGCGTCCAGGACTGTGGAGAGTCGGTGGGCGATGGTCACCACCGCCCCAACAGTGGCGACCTCTGCAATGGTCTGTTGAATAGCGGCTTCAGTGATCCCATCCACCTGCGCGGTGGCCTCATCCAGCAAAAGCACCTCAGGACGAGCCAGCAGCGCCCGGGCCAGCGCAATCCGCTGCCGTTGACCACCGGAGACATTCGTCTCGGTCAGCGGCGTGTCCAGCCCATCAGGCAGGGACTGAATCTTCTGCGCCAACTGAAGCCTCTCCAACACAGCCTCAATATCCTCCGCTGAAGCCTGCGGATTGGTGAACAGCAAGTTCTGCCGGATAGTTCCGGGCACCACCGGAGTTTCCTGCTCAACGTAGGCGAAGGCGCGACGAACCTGCGCGTGGGTCAGCTGTTCGTAGGGCATGCCGTGAAGTCGCAGCTGTCCGTTCGCAGGCTCCAAGAAGCGCAGCATCAGATTCAACACCGTGGTTTTGCCTGCCCCAGAGGAGCCGACGAGGGCCACGTGACCTCGGCGCGGAACCTGCAGGTCGATGCCGACGACGGCGGGCTCTGCTCCTTCGGCATAGCGAGCGGTGACATCGCGCAGTTCAACCACTGGCGTGCCTGAGGCTGCCTCATGCTGCGTCGCACCCACGGGCGTAGCACTCGGACCGCCGACGACGAGCCGCTCTTCGGCCCGTCGCAGACTGTCATCGGCCTGGCCGGTGACCGTGACCTCCAGGGCGGAATCCTCGGCCGGGAGCTTTTCAATCTGGGCGATACGCCCGGCAGCCGCCAGTCCCGACTGCAGGGTGGTGAGGTTCTGGGTGAGCTCCATCATGGGCCCCATCAGGCCCCAGACGTAGAGCAGGAAGGCCACCAGAGTCGGCACACCCATCTCCCCGAGGCTCACCCGGTATGCTCCGAAGCCCAGCACCACGATGATGGCCAGGTCCATGGCTCCCCCGCTGATGGTCCAGGCTGCCGCCTGGGTTCGCACTGATTTCATACTCTGCCGGCGAGACTCTGCAGCATGGATCATCACCGCGTCATAGCGCGCAGATTCAGCAGAGGACGACTTCACGGTCTTCACCGCCCGCACCGTACCCTCCACCTCAGTGCCGAGGCCGGCCAGTGCCGCCTGGGCCTTCTCTTCAGCTTTGGCGATGCGCGGCATGAGCACGGCAAAGCACACAAAAACAAGCGCTACTGCGCCCAAGGTGGCCAGCAGCAGGGGCAGATCCAGCCATGCCATGAGCAGAAGCGAGCCGATGAGGGTCACCGTGCCGTTGATCAGGCCGATGATGGAGCTGGAGGCGGCCTGGTTCAGCAGCACCGTATCGCTGGTGGTGCGCGTGACCAGTTCACCGGGGCTATGCCGAAGCAGATCAAAGACCCGGCTCCCCAGATAACGCAGCGTCATGCGTCGGCGCGCGTCATAGACGATGTCCTCGGCCAGCCGCCCCAGCAACACCCACTGGAACCACCCGACGGCGGCCCCGAGCACCAGCAGCCCCAACAGGATCAGTATCGGGTCGCGCAGTGAACCACCCACTGCCAGTGTCTCCAGCACCCATTCGGTGACCAGAGGACTGGCTAGAACCATCGCGGAGGTCAGCAGACCCAGCAGCAGCGCCACCAGAAGTGCTGACAGATAGGGGCGGGCGAAGGACCAGAGGATGCGGAGCCGCGCCGATGTGGGGGCTGAGTCAGTCTCAGCGCTTGTGGAGTCGAGAGCAGGCTCGGACTGTGAGTCATTCATAACCACTATTGAGACACATCTGTCCCAATAGTGTCAATAGGTGCACCACAATGGGGCTCTGCCTTTTCGTTCTGACCTATAGTCTTATGACATGCCGGAGAACACCCCCGCCGCCGAACGCACCCGTCGCGCCATTCTTGAGGCCGGCATCGAGGTGCTCAGCACTAATCCCAGCGCCCCGCTGTCCGAGATCGCTGCGCAGGCTGGTGTCTCGCGCAGTACCTTTCACCGGTATTTCTCCGATCGTGCAGCCCTCCGTGAGGCCGCCAAGACAGCTGCCGAGCAGGCATGGCGAGAGGTGGCCGACAGGGCTCGACTCGAGGAGGGCACCGGCTTCGAGGCCTACCGACGGCTCTGCACTGAGCTGCTGGGCGGGCTCTCCCTGCTCATCTGGTGGTGGGGTGTCAATGCGGACACTGAAGATCCGAAAGCTCCCGACGAAACCGAACTGCGCATCGGCGCGATGATCGCCCGCGGCCACGAGGACGGCACTATCGACCCACAGCTCAGCGTGGAATGGCTGGCCAGCTCCGTGTGGGCGATGCTCTACATGGTCCATCACCTCCCCCGCGAGTCTGGAGGAAAGATCAACGGATTCCAAGCCCGCCAGCAGGCGATCCGCTCCCTGTTAAAAGCCGCTGCCACAGACCCAGGCACCGTCTGAGCTGATCGGAGCTTTTCCGGAGCTTTCCCAGAACCCTCTCCTCCGAGAATCAGTGCATCGAAGCACCGACCTACTGGAGGAGGATCATGACTACCGCCCCCATGCCCATACAGCCGGAGTCGGCGACATGACCGGGACAGCCCAGTTCGATGCAACTCCCCGGGCAACCTGGAAACAGTGGGCTGGTCTGACCGTAATGGTCATCCCACTGTTCATGCTTGCCACTGACGTGACGGCGCTCTATCTGGCCATGCCAGCGATCACCGCAGACCTGCTCCCCGTGGGCTCACAGCAGCTGTGGATACTGCACATCGGGGAGTTCCTCAGCGCTGCCACGATGATTACCTTCGGACTACTGGCCACCCGCATCGGCCCCCGTCGGCTTCTTCTAGGGGCTGTAGCCGTTTACGCCCTTGCCTCGGCGGTGGCGGCCTATGCCGTCAATCCGGAGATGCTCATCGGCGGCCGGGCGCTGCTTGGCACAGCTGCTGCCGCATTTACTCCCGCGGGGATGATTCTGGTACGGCGAACCTTCCGGGATCCTCAGCAGTACAACGTTGCTTTCGCCGCCTACATGGCCGCATTCGCCGGAGGCATGGCAGCCGGCCCTCCCGTCGCCGGACTGATCCTGGAACACTTCTGGTGGGGCGCGGTCTTCCTGATCAATGTGCCGATCGCGGCGGTGCTGCTGATTGGAGGGCCATTTCTGTTGGAACACAATTATGCAGACCATACGGTGCGGATCGATCTGGTCTCCGTCGTACTGTCGATCGCGGCCATCGTGACCCTGGTCTATGGGCTCCAAGAGCTCTCTGCGTCCGGACTCTCCTGGCTGCCGATGCTCTCTTCCAGTCTGGGCGGGGGGCTGCTGGTGCTTTTTATCCGTCGGCAGTACACCTCTGCCCACCCGCTTCTGGATCTCAACCTCTTCCGTATCCGCACTGTGCGACTGATGCTGCTGATCCTCTGCGCTCTGATGTTCAGCATGACCGTGGTGGACATGCTCCTGCCCCAGTACCTGCAGCTCATCCGTGGCTTCAGTCCCTTGGAAACCGGGCTGGTGCTGTTGGCTCCTGCACTAGCCAGCACAGCAGGCACCATGCTCACACCGCTTCTGGCCGGAGCCAACAACAAGGGGCTAGCTCTGGCCGGCTCGATGGCGCTCACTGGACTTCTCGCCGCAGTCCTGGTTCTGTGGCTCCCAGAAGCGAACTTGCTCGGCCTGATCGTGGCGCTGACCCTGCTCGCTGCGGTCATCGCGCCCGTGGTCGCGTTGATCTCGCAGCTGCTGATCGGAGCAGCCCCAGAGGAGAAAACCGGATCAGCCACGGCTCTGCAGGATGTCGCCTCCAGCCTCAGCATGGCCTCCTCGCTTGCTTTCCTCGGTGCCGGCGCCCTGGCGCTCTACCGAAGGGTGCTCGCCAGCTGGGCTGATACGGACATTCCGGAGGAAGCTTTAGATTCGGCCTCGGAGAGCTTCGGCGCCTCCACCGCGGTGCTACCTCTACTTGAGTCCGCCGAGCAGCAGGTCCTGATGAACGCCGTAGAGACAGGACTCACCACCGCCATCCAATCCGGGTATGGTCTTTTCGCCCTGGTATCGCTGCTGCTGGCTGGATTGATGATGCCCTTAATGGCTCGTCGCAGGCCAGACTGACCTGCTCAGAGAGCGCTGAGCCGAAGCGGCGCGGGCAGCTCTCCTTCGCGGAAATACCTCACCAGGGCGCGCCTGGTGCTCGCTTTCTCTTCTGCGGAGAACCGTTCCAGCGCCTGCACAGCCTCGCGGTCCTCACCGCGCCGCTCTGCGAGCATGGCAGCCACAGCGTCGTTGAGCCTCATGCAGTAGACAAAGGCCACCCGTTTGGCCAGCTGCCGACTGTGCTCCAACTGCTCTTGCGCGGCGATGAGGTCACCAGCACGCAACCGCAGAACCGCCTGGATTGAATGCCAGAAGGCAGCCTCACCGTCGAGATCGAGCCTCGAGCTCAGTGATGTCACCTCATCCGCGAGCTGTTGGGCTTCTTCGTGGCGACCCTCGGTTTCGGCCCAAAGATGCTGCACGCCCAGAGCTTGAGTCAGACCGTAGTCATCACCGTGAGACCGGAGGATCTGTTCGGCGTCGAACCCACACGGCATCCCCTGAGGAGGCATATTCCAGAACTCCAGGAGGAACCAGTCCCGCTGGGTACTGGCGAAGGCAGCTGCCCGTGTCTCTCCCGCGGCCAGCAGGTACTGGATCGCTTCATCAGCCAGCTGCCGTCCCCGATCCCGGTGCTCTGCACTGCCGAACATTGCACTGGCGGCAAACCACTGGACCTGCATACGGGCCAGCTGCCCTTGCTGGTCAGGGCTGAACGCATCCAGTGCCGCCAGCAGCTGCTTCACCTTGGCCGCGCGAGGTGTGTCCTCCACGGTTCTGGCCAGCACGACCACCTGGGCATGAGCATTGAGCTCCTCCGAACTCTGCCCGGGATTGGGGCAGTCCGAAGCAGCCGCGAGTTCCTGGATTAATGAGCCGATGCGCCCGGTCATCCAACGGAACCAGAAAGTAGCAAGCACCAGAGCAACGGCGTTGGCCCCGTCCTGACGAAGCAGTGCTTCATCGACGGCGCGGCTTAGATGCGGACGGGCCTCATCCAGTCGCTGCATCCATTCCCGGGTGCGCGGGCCGAACAGGTAGCCCTGGGCGCAGTCGACCAGGTTGCGATGGTAGGCCAGATGCCGGCCAGCCACGATGTCCCTCTCCCCTGACGCGCTCAGCTTTTCCGCCGCGTAGGCGCCTACGGTCTCCAGCAGCCGATAGCTTGTTCTCCCGTCCACGTGCACCGTGGTGACTAGACTGCGATCCACCAGCCCGGCTAAGACGGGAAGCACCCGACGACGCGGCAGTTTCTGCGTATCCGAGCAGACTTGCTCAATGACCTCCAGCCGCCAGGTCACTGGATGCACTGCCAGGCGGCGCAGCAGCACCCGGTCCTCTTCTTGCAGCAGCGACCAGCTCCAGTCCAGCATGCCGCGCAGAGTCTGCTGCCGGCGGGGTGCGGCACGGTCTGGCCGGGCCAACAAGTCCAGCCGGTCGGTGATCCACTCCAGAAGCTCCGGCACCGAGAGCGTGCTGGTGCGCGCTGCGGCTAGCTCCAGCGCCAGCGGCAGCCCATCCAGCCTGCGGCACAGCTCAGCCGCGGCCTCCACGGTGTCCGAGTCCGCCTCAACCCCTCCGCTGACAGCCTGGGCCCGAGTCAGGAAGAACTCCACCGCTGGGCCAGTCCCGACATTGACCGGCAACTGCGGCACCAAGTATCGCTGCTCCTCAGCAAGGCTCATCGGCTCCCGACTGGTAGCAAGTATCCGCACTCCAGGGACTCTCCGCATCAGCCCGTCGGCGAAAGCCGCCACCTCGTCGATAATGTGCTCACAGTTGTCCAGCACCAGAAGCGCTTGGCGGTCCTCCAGGGCTGCAGCAATGCGGACGGAAAGATCCGAACTGTTCTGCCAGTCGGCGGTAAGACCGATCGCCGCCGCAGTCAGCCCCTCCACACGCCGAGTCGGTTCCCCACGCGTACCCGAACCATGCCGAGGGACCTCCGTAAGGTCCACGAACCATGTTCCAACCTTCTGCTCGGCAGCTAGGGACCCAGCGACCTGGACCGCCAGCCGGGTCTTTCCGATGCCGCCGATGCCCAGCAGGGTCACCAGCCGGTGCTTGGCCAGCAGGGCACGGACATCGCGCACCTCGTCGGCTCTGCCCAGAAACGGCGACGAATAGGAAGGCAGGCGGCCTTCGCAGGGCGGCTGCGCACCAGCGTCGCCCTGGACGGACTGGCGCCAGAGACCCTCAGACCGCCCTGGTGGATCGATCTGAGGGTCCTGTCGCAGAGTGCTCAGGTGTAGATCCTTCAGCTCAGGGCTGGGATCTACACCGAATTCGTCAGCCAAGTGGCTGCGCACGCGCTCATAAACAGCCAAGGCTTCCGGCAAGCGCCGCGTGAGGTAATTACCCATTAACAGGGGTTTCGCCAGCCCTTCCCTGGTGGGATGCTTCGCAAAGTACGGAGCAGCCAGAGCGAGTGCCTTCTCCGGGGCGCCTGCAGCAACCCACGCTTCAGCGCAGAGCTCCACAGCCTGGATTCTGGCTTCCTGGAGTCCCGCAACCTCCGCGGTGAGCCAGAGCTCATCGGTGAACTCTCCATATGGGCTCCCCCGCCACAGGTTCAGCGCAGATTCAAGCAACTCGGCCCGCTGCCGCCCGGCAGGCAGCGCCGAAGCGGTACTGAGCGCTAGTCGGAACTCGGTGGCGTCGCAGTTCTGCGCCGTCACCGCTAGCCGGTAGCCGCTGGGAGAGCGGACCAGCAGACTCCGTCCGCCCGAAGAGGCAGCGTCCAACAGGGATCGCAGCTGAGAGAGTTTGGCCTGCAGCACCCGCTGCGGATTGCTCGGCACGCCCACACCCCAGGCACTGTCGATCAAGGCGTCGACGGAAACTGTCGCACCTCCGGCGGCAGTCAGGGCCGCCAACAGGGCACGGACTTTCCGCTCGGGCACCTCTACGACAGCGGCGTCGTCGTCCCCGAGCTGAACAGGTCCAAGCACCTCTATTCTCACCGGGAAAAGTCTATGGCCCCGGTCACTGTGCAACGATAGGCTTAGGGCACTTGGCAGGGACTTCGAAACGAAAGTGAGCAAGCGTGGAATTTCGGCACCTCGGCAACAGCGGTCTCAAGATCTCAGAAATCACCTACGGCAACTGGCTGACCCACGGTGCGCAGGTCGAGCAGGATGTCGCCACCCAATGCGTCCATGCCGCGCTCGAGGCAGGTATCACCACCTTCGACACTGCTGATGTCTATGCCAACACCGTGGCGGAGCAGGTACTCGGCGACGCGCTGAAGGGCCAGCGCCGCGAGTCCCTGGAGATCTTCACCAAGGTCTACTTCCCCACTGGCCCCAAGGGACACAACGACACTGGGCTGAGCCGCAAGCACATCATGGAGTCCATCAACGGATCCCTGCAGCGTTTGGGCACCGATTATGTGGACCTCTACCAAGCTCACCGCTATGACTTCGAGACTCCGCTGGAAGAGACCATGCAGGCCTTCGCCGATGTTGTCCGGCAGGGCAAGGCGCTCTACATCGGCGTCTCCGAGTGGAACGCCGAACAGCTGCGCGCCGGTCACGCGCTGGCCAAGGAACTGGGCATTCAGCTGATTTCCAACCAGCCGCAGTACAACATGCTCTGGCGAGTCATCGAGCCCGAGGTCATCCCTGCCTCTGAGGAGCTGGGCATCAGCCAGATCGTGTGGTCCCCCATCGCTCAGGGCGTGCTCACCGGCAAATACCTGCCGGGCCAGCCCTGGCCAGAGGGCTCCCGTGCTGCAGATAAGGACGGCGGTGCGCAGTTCATTGAGAAGTACCTCACCGAGGAGATCCTGACTGCGGTACAGAAGCTGAAGCCCATTGCCGAGGACCATGGCCTCACCTTGGCCCAGCTGGCCATCGCCTGGGTGCTGCAGAACCCGAATGTTGCGTCCGCCCTGGTCGGGGCTTCACGTCCCGAGCAGATTGCTTCGAATGTTGCCGCAGCAGGTGTCGAACTGGATGGTTCCACCATGGAGGCCATTGATGCGGTGGTCGGTCATCTGGCCCAGGACGACCCCGCTCTGACCAAGTCTCCGCCGGCGCGACTGGCCTAGGCACTTTGCACTGCTGCCCTGACGTAAACTTGTCACCGTGGCTGCCCCTATCCAACGCACTGCCGCCTGCTGCGCGCTGATCAGCGCGCTGGTCCTAGGCGCCCCTGCTGCGGCTCTTGCTGCCCCGGAAGATGCTTCTTCCCCGGCCGCTCTGACTGCTGAGCCCTCGCCCACCGCCGACGAGGAAGAAGGCGAGGACACTCAGGAGCCGACTGAGCCGACACCGGATCCAGGTCCGGCGGATGAGCCGACCACATCGCCGCTTCCTGAGGGCGACGAGGACGACGACGCCACTGAGCCACCGGAAGAGCCGTCTCCTGAACCGGCGCCCCTGAACATCCAATGCTCCAACTCCAGCGTGCCTCCCGGCGCTTCGGTCTCCGTCTTCATCAGTGCGCCCCCGGGAACCTCCTTGGCATTGGGCTCTACTAGTTCGCAGCTGGGTGGCAGTATCAGCCTCAGCGGCAATGAAGTGACCTACACCGCGCCGTCGAGCTATGTGGGCACCGGACAGGACTTCTTCACTGTTGAAGGCACCGACTCGCAGGGCCAGCGAGCAACGTGCCAGATTCTCTTCACCGTCTACGGAGAGACACCGAGCCCTACTCCCCCCGCATCTCCTGACCCGGATCAGGGTGCCACCAGCCCGCCGCAGTCCCCCGAACTGACTCCTACACCAGGTACCACTCCGCCTGCTACCGAGCAGCCTGCCACCGAACAGCCCGGAACCGCGGCTCCGGCAGAGCCGCCGATTGTCGATGGCCAGCCCACCGCTGTACCGCCGAGTGTGCCGGGCGCCCCGTCACCTAGCCAAGGGCCAGAGAGGCCCAGCATTCTCCTCCCTGTTCCAGGTATCCCGATGCTGCCCTGGCTGCCGGGAGCTGGCGTTGAGCCCACAGCTTCTGCCACACCTGGAGAGACGCCAGAGAGCGAGCTCCCAGAGTCTGATACTGACTCTGAAGATGAGGGTGATGATCTGGCACTGACAGGTATGGACGCTCACGCGGCAGCCGCGTTAACGATTGTGGCGCTGCTGATCATCGGGCTCGGTGTCGGTTCGCTGACCCTCTCCCGGCGTCTGCACGGATGAGCCGACGCCGATTCGGCAGGTGCGTCAGACCCTTTTAGCCTGCTGATCCGGTGGGATCCTCCTGGACCACAGCAGGCCGAAGCACATACCCGGCGCCGCGGACGGTATGAATCATGCGCGGCATATCGGCCTCGATCTTCTTGCGCACATAGCTGATGTAGAGCTCGACGATATTGGCCTGACCCGCGAAGTCGTACTCCCAGACTTGCTGGAGAATCTCCGCCTTGGGCAGGACTGTGCGTGCATGCCGCATCAAGAGTCGAAGTAGCCGGAATTCAGTATCCGAGAGATCGATATCCCGGCCTGCCCGGGTCACCGTGCGGGTCGTGGTATCCAGTTCGAGGTCCCCTACCACCAGACGTTCTCCCTCGCGCCGCTCCGGGAGCCTCCCACTGAGCAGATGCAGCCGACGCAGGGCTTCAGCTACGCCCACCGTGCCGGTCATATGGTCATCAGCGCTGGTACACAGTTGCAGGACCTCGGCATCCTCGGCCTCCGCATCGACCCAGAACAGCGCAACCAAGTCCGGTCGCGCACTCCGGATTCCGGATAGAGCCTCCTGCAGGTCACTGACGCGACGTGAGGTTCGGCCATCAGCCACCAGGAGGTTCACTCCCTCCTCCTCCGCTATGCCTAATCCGGCAGATCCACTGGGGGCGCTGAGGACTTTGACGTCCAGGGCACGCAGCCTCCGGGTCAGTTCATTGGAAGCCGGCGAAGGTCCTGCCAGGATCAGCACGGGTGAGGAGATGCGCAGCAGCGGCTGCGCTGCCGATGCTTCGGCACTCTCCATACGTCCTCCCGGGGGTCTGGCCGGCCTGATGGGCACCTGCACGACTGCAGCAGGGTCCTTGATCCCCCACCCGCAAAAGCCTGTCAACAGATCATATACAGCTCAGGCCCAGTCAGCCCCGCCGGAGAGGAAAATGCGGATCTCAGAACAGGAAATGTATCACCGCGGCCAAGACAAAAACGGATACCGCAGTCCCCGCCAGAGCAAACTCCACGAGGATGCCCAGTCCCATAGCGCGCAGTGCCTTAAGGCTCGCAGCGCCTGCGGCTCGGAAGTCATAGTCCCGGCGTACCGCCTCAGCGCCAAAGAGCCCTGCAGCAAATCCGATAAAGAGCCCCAAGGGTGGCAGCAGGATCATCCCGACCAATGCGACCACTACCGCGATGAGGATAGGGCCGCGCGGTATCCCTTCGCGATGCAGAGCACGACCTGTCAGCACCGTTGAAGCGCTCCAACCGCAGATCGCCAGCACCACACCGATCACTGCAGCAGTCCATACCAAGGGGCCTCCCACCAGCACACCCCAGGTCAGCAGCCCCAGGATGATGATCAGGCTTCCTGGCAGTACCGGAAGGATCACGCCGACGACGCCGAGCACCAGCGCCAGGCCTATGAGCGCTGTGGCGAGTCCTTCAGCCGCGGCTGATTCCAGCATGTTTCGTCCTTCTCCTGGGAAGTTGCATCAACGCAGGCGGTACATCCGGAAGATGCCCCCCACCAAAGAACCGATCATGATGACCATAGCCGCAGACATGAGTGGAAGCAGGATGTTCATACCTTGGAAGTCCAGAAGCATCGCCAGTAGAACCAGCGCCATCGACACCTGTATCCAGATCATCATCTGCACTGCGTTCTGGTACTGGCGCTGCACATTATGCTCATTGAGCTCAAAGGGGAAGTTGTAGATCCGAGGGTAGCGCGTCAGCACAGCGATGCCGTAGAGCGAACCAGCCAGCAGGATTAGCGGTATCAGCGCCTCCAGCGGCGAACCATAGCGAGTGGGCTGACCATCGATCCCATAATGCAGGGGCACTTCTTCGGCAAGTGAACCGCTGATGAGCCGCAGTATGAACCACACAATAAGAACAGTGGGGGCGATGACCGACCCCCAGAACAGCACCCGGTGGAACGGATCGAGCGTGAAGTGTGGACGCGGACGGTTATTAAAGTGCGTATAGATGAGTGTGCCATCATCCCCGCGCAGAGGTTTACCGGTGCGCACCGATTCCTGATAACTGGTGACAAATTCGGGCTCGCTCTGCGCGCTATGTGTTTCCCCCATCAGCACCCCTCTATGCTCAGCATGACTCCCCGTAGGCCTCCATACTTTCAGGATGACTACGGCCTCCGCCGAGTGTGACGGGCACGCACGGGCTCACTCCAGACTTAAGAGTTTGCCCGGCACCGGGGTGAAGTAGTGGGCAACGAGGTCCTCATCCACAGTCTCGGGTTGTCCGGGGCTCCACCGCGGGGTGCGGTCCTTGTCGATCACTTGTGCCCGGATTCCCTCCCGGAAGTCATGGGATCGCAAGGCGTGTATCGCAATGGTGTACTCCTGGGCCAGGGCTCCAGAGAGGCTGAGCTGAGCACCCCGGCGGATGGCCTCCAGCGCTACCTTCAGCATCGTCGGACTCTTAGCGCGTAAAGCTGCCGCGGCCTGCTGGGCACCTGGGTAGCTGGAACTGTGCTCTTCCAGCTCCTCGAGAATCTCCTCAACGGTCCCTGCGGAATAGGCGGCATCGATCCATTCGGCATCCTGTTCCACTGCAGAGTCTCCAGGATGCGTGGCATAGCGCGGGAGTATCTGATCCACGGGGTGCTCAGTGAGCTGCTGGGTCAGTTCCTCTAGAGCTTCGGCAGGCACAAAGGTATCCGCGAGGCCGGTGAAGATGGCATCGGCGGCAGTGAGGTGAATACCGGTAAGCCCGAGGTGAAGTCCTGTGTTGCCGGGGGAACGCGGCAGCAAGTACGTACCGCCCACGTCCGGGGAGAACCCGATGGTGGTCTCCGGCATGCCAACCCGGCTGCGCTCAGTGACCACCCGGTGACTGCCGTGGGCGGAGACTCCCACGCCGCCGCCGAGCACCACACCATCCATCAGCGCGATGTAGGGCTTGGGGTATTCAGCGATGGTCAGGTTCATCCGGTACTCCACTGCGAAGAACTCTTCAGCCGGCATCGCCGCAGCGTAGCTCGGGGTGGATTCGGGCAGCAGCCCCCCGCCGTCCCGCGGCTGGTGCTCCAGCATGTCCCGGTAGACGCTGGAGATATCTCCGCCTGAGCAAAGACCACGGTCTCCGGCACCGCGGATGAGCACCTGAGCGACAGTCGGGTCCTCGGCCCAGTCCTGCAGCTGGATGAGGATGGACTCGCACATCAGCTGGGTCAGCGCGTTGAGCGCTTTGGGCCGATTGAGCGTGATCATCCCCAGGTGGCCGCGGACTTCAAAAGCGACGTCGCCCGTATAGGTCTCTCTGCCCAACACCAACCTCCTGATCGCATCACCAGTGATGTGACTGAGGTTACATGCTGCAGCTGGAGCCTTCCACCAGGGGGTTTAAGCGTTCCAGAGACCGTAGGAATCAGCGAGGCTGGCGATCTTCTGCGCACGCGCCAGTCGCGGCAGGTAGGAACCGTCGCCAATGGAGGCGCCCTTTTCGTGGGCTTCGATCAGCTCGCGTGCCCAGTTCAGCTCATCTTCGGAGGGGCTGAGGCCTTTATTGACCAGTTCCACCTGGGCGCGGTTGAGCGAGAGCTTCCCTGTCATGCCCATGGATGCGGTCACCTGGCAGGCTTCGGCGATGGCGGCCTCATCGGCGTTGGCTTCGGCGGGCCCATCGATAGCCCCCGGCAATCCGCCCACGCGAGAGGCGATGACCAGGCGTGAACGCGCGTAGGCCAGAGCCATCGGATCGGTGGAGACACCGGTGTCTTTACGGAAATCGTTGGTGCCGAACGCGAGCCGGAATGTGCCCGGTGCTGAGGCGATCTGCGTGGCGTTCTCCACGCCCAGTGCTGATTCCACCAGGGCAATCACCGGGGTGCCGGCGCGCAGCCGCATAGCGGTGTAGGTGACCTGATCCGGGCGCTCGGTCTCAGCGAGCATGACACCGCGCAGCCCCTCGGCCTCGGCCAGTGCTGCGACGTCGTCCTCCCAGTGCCGGGACGTGGTGGGGCTGATCCGCACCCAGGCGGTCATTCCACCGTTGAGAGCCCGCAGCACTGAGGCACGGGCAGCGTCCTTCTTCTCATCCGGTACCGAGGCCTCAAGATCGAAGATGACCGAGTCCGCCTCGCTGGCTAGACCCGGCGCGTAATCTTCCTCTTTGGCTGCGTTGATCAGCAGCCAGGAGCGGGAGAGTTTGGCGGGCAGAGCAGCGGCTCGACGGTTCCGGATTGGCATGGTCTCAGCCTACCCGAGAGCCGGCTTCAGCCTGGCCCGTTTGCCGGATAATGACGGTCGATCTCGGTCTTCTGCAATGGCCGTCACAGTGCTGCCGAACAGACTCATCGCGCGCTTTCCTTTATCCTGATTCAATGATCTCCACGATGACGCGCGGCAGGCTTGTGGCCGCCGGAATCAGTCTTGCTCTGGTCGCCACAGCATGTGGCTCCCCTACACCTCAGGACGCAGATCCGGATCAGAACCAGGGGGCGGAGACCCAGCAAGGCGCGGAGAACCCTTTGCGGCAGCCGGAGTTCGAATCCGATGACCTGATCAGGATGCCGGTGGCCCTGGTTGCCTCGGCCCCGCCGGAGGACGGAACTGCGGTATCTGATGCAGAAATCGCGCGCACTGAACCCTTCGGCTGCGGCAATGTGCTCTCCATTGTGGAGACGGTTCCGCTGCGCACCGAGGATCCGGCCGTTTCCGCCCTGGAGTACCTACTCTCTCTGCAGACCAGCACCCACGTTCGGGCCGGCTATTCCAATCCGCTGGCTGGGTCGGCTGAGCTCAGCGTGGAGTCAGTGGAACTGCATGGCGGGCAGGTCACGGTTGCCCTCGGCGGGGTGCCGGTCTCCCCCGGCTACTGCGAGTCCTGGCAGATTCTGAAGCAGATTGAAACCACAGCCCGCGCCGCCACCGGCGCCGCCTCGGCCGAGGTCCTGGTCGGTGACGTGCCACTGGCCCAGACCTGGGGGCTGGAAGACAGCGCCCCGCTGACCATCACTGAGATCAACTAGAGACTCCATGAACTAAAGGCTCAGTCGATGAGCAGTCCTGGTTGCTCCATCACTGCAGCCACATCAGCAATGAAGGCACCGGCCAGGTCGCCGTCGATGAGCCGGTGATCAAAGGACCCACCGATCACCATGACATCGCGTGGGACGATCTGACCATCCACAACCCAGGGTTTCTTGCGCACTGCGCCAAGTGCCACGATAGAGGCCTGCCCCGGAGGAAGAATCGGGGTCCCTGAGTCCAGTCCTAGAGTGCCAATATTGGTGATGGAGATGGTTCCGCCCTGCATCTCTGCCGGAGTGGTCTTGCCTTCACGAGCATCAACGGTCAGCTGGGTAATCGCTGCAGCCAGCCCCTGAGTGTTGTAAGTGTGGGCTTCGTGAATCACCGGGACCACCAGTCCGCGCGGCGTCGCTGCAGCGATGCCGAGGTTCACATAGTTGCGCAGCGTGTAATGGGTGTCATGCCAGGTGGCATTGATCTGCGGGTTCTTCCGCGCCGCCCAGATAATGGCCTTGGCTGCGAAGAGCATCGGGGAAACGCTGAGACCCTTATAGGAGGGCTCGTTCTTCAGCGCCTGCCGCAGCTCCATGGTGCGGGTGACATCCACTTCTTTGAACACTGAGACGTGCGGCACGGTGGAAGCCGATGCGGTCACGTTCAGTGCTGTGGCTTTGCGCACTCCGCGCACCTGGATCTTGTCCTCGCGGGGGCCGTCGTAGAGCAGGCCCACATCGGAGGGAAGACGACGCCCCTGCGGTACCGGCGCACCGGCGGCAGGTGTTTTGCCGGATTCGCGCTGAGCCTTCTTCTGGCGGGCCTGACGTTCGACGTCGTCACGGGTGATCTGGCCGTTGCGCCCGGATCCCACCAGCTCCCAGACCGCAACGCCAAGCCGCTTAGCCAGTGCGCGCACCGGCGGGCTGGCTTTGGCCACGATGTCTGCGATATCTCCGGTATTAAAGCCCTGCTGAGGAGCCGGCACGTCGTCGTCGAACTCGGACGCATCGATCAGATCCGGAACGGTGGCACGGACTCGGGGGCGGGCTTTGGCTACGTCAGCCTTCGGGCCTGAGCCCACCAACGCCTGATTCTCCCCGGCTGAGTCACGGCTCTGCGCCTGGGGGGCGGGGCTCGTCGACTCAGCCTCCGAAGGGGCGGAATCCACAGGGGAAGAAGCCGGTGAAGCACCGTCGTGCTCTGCACCTGTGCTGATCCGAATCAGCGGCTGCCCCACCTCAATGGTGTCGCCTTCGGCGGCCACCAGCTCCTGGACTTCTCCGGCGAATGGCACCGGAAGCTCCACCAGGGATTTAGCCGTTTCAATCTCACAGATCACGTCATTGATGGCGACGGTGTCACCCACCTGGACCTTCCAGGAGACGATTTCGGCCTCGGTCAGGCCTTCGCCGACATCGGGCAGGTTGAAGGTCTGCGTCATTTCAGCGAGTCCTTCCATAGGCGAAGCTGCGTTCAATGGCTTCGAGCATACGGTCAATATCGGGTAGATACCGGTCTTCCTGCCCTGAAGGCGGATACGGCATGTAGAAGCCGCCTACCCGCAGCACCGGGGCAGCTAGGCGATGGTAGGCGCGTTCGGTGACCCGTGCAGCGATCTCCGCGCCGAATCCGCCGAAGGTGGGCGCTTCATGGGCGACGACGAGTCGGCGGGTCTTGGCGGCGGAACGAGCGATGGTCTCATCGTCGAGAGGACTGATAGAGCGCACGTCGATGACCTCTACGCTGCGCCCCTCACGCTGGGCCACTTCCGCGGTGGCCAGGGCTACTGGGACCAGCGGACCGTAGGTGGCGATGGTGATGTCGCTGCCTTCACGCAGCACCTGAGCGCGGAAGGCGTCCGGCGCCGGATTGGCGGTATCCACTTCACCCTTGAGCCAGTAGCGGCGCTTGGGCTCCATGATGATGACCGGGTCCTCGCTGACAATCGCCTGACGGGTCATCCAATACGCATCATGGGCATTGGAGGGCGTGATCACACGCAGCCCGGCGGTGTGGGCGAAGAGCGCCTCCGGGGATTCGGAGTGGTGCTCAATGGAGCCGATATGCCCGCCATAGGGCAGTCGAATGGTGACCGGGACGGTCAGGGCGCCGTCGGTGCGGTTGTGGATTTTCGCCAGCTGAGTAGTGATCTGGTTGAACGCTGGGAAAACAAAGCCGTCGAACTGGATCTCCGCCACTGGCCGGTAGCCGCGCATGGCCATTCCGATGCTGGTGCCGATGATGCCGGATTCAGCCAGCGGAGAGTCGATGACCCGATGCTCACCGAACTGGGCCTGCAGCCCGTCAGTGACCCGGAAGACGCCGCCGAGTTTGCCGATGTCTTCGCCGATCAGCAGGGTCTTCTCATCAGCTGCCAGCTCATCGCGAAGGGCTGCGGTGATGGCCTTTGCCAGTGGCATGGTCTGCACGGCGGACTCGGTGCCGGTGTCCTGTTCACGCGTCGCGCGGCTCATTTATCTCCCCCAGCTTCTGCGAAGCCTGCCTCGTAGTCCTTCAGCCAAGCCTTTTCCATCTCGACCTGACGGTGCGGTTCGGCGTAGACAGTGTCGAAGACGCGCTCGATGTCGATGGATTCCATGGCCAGCACGGCTCGGCGCAGTTCGGTGGCCAGCTCTTCGGCTTCTTCCTGCACCTGGGTGAAGTAGGCCTGGTCTGCACGGTCACCGGATTCCAGCCAGCTGCGGAACCTGGTGATCGGGTCCTTGGCCGTCCATGCCTGGACCTCGTCGTCGCTGCGGTACTTGGTCGGGTCATCGGCGGTGGTGTGGGCGCCAATCCGGTAGGTCACCGATTCGATGAGCTTCGGCCCTGATCCGCTGCGGATCTGCTGGGCCATTTCCGCTGCCACGGCGTAGCTGGCCAGCACATCGTTGCCGTCCACCCGCACGCCTTCGAACCCATAGCCGTCTGCCCGGTGCACCAGTGGGTGCCTGGACTGAGTGGCCGTGGGGACCGAGATAGCCCAGTGGTTGTTCTGGATGAAGTAGAGCAGGGGCAGCTCGTAGGAGCTGGCGAAGACCATGGATTCGTGCACATCGCCCTGACTGGAGGCGCCATCTCCCAGACAGGCCAGCACGATCTCATCGGCGGCCTTGTCCCGTGCCCGCAGGCCGAGTCGCTCATCCTGTTTCACCGCCATGGCCCAACCGGCAGCGTGGAGAGTCTGCGCGGCGAGCACAATGCTGTAGCCGTGGAAGTTGTAGGCGTGGGGGTCCCAGCCGGCGTGTTTGGTGGCGCGGAAAGTGGCCATCAGCTCTTCTGCACTGATGCCGCGGTAGAGCGCCATGGCATGCTCGCGGTAGGTGGGAAACACCCGATCAGTGGGCTTCAGCGCTGCGATAGTTCCTACCTGCGCGGCTTCTTGGCCGAGTGCGGGTACCCAGAGGGCAAGCTGGCCTTGACGCTGCAGGGAGGTGGCCTCCTGATCGAAGCGGCGTTCCAACGCCATATGGCGATAGAGGTCGCGCAGACCGGCGTCATCAAGCGCTTCGAGGAACGGGCTGTAGCGCTCGTCCTCGCGCAGCGTGCCATCAGGGGAGAGCAGCTGGACAGGTTCCATGGGCCTCATTGTGTCAGTCGGCTGCACCGGTGCCGCTGTAGGTTCTGCACAACGCGATAAATCGGTCATTGGCTTCTGGCTCACCGATGGTGACCCGCACTCCTTCACCGGCGAAGGCCCGCACGGCCAGCGCCTGGGCCCCCGCAGCAGCGGCGAAGTCCGCAGCCGCCTCGCCAAGCGGCAGCCAGACAAAGTTGCCTTGGGTCTCTGGTATCTGCCATCCGGCATCTGCCAGTGCGGTGGTCACTCTTTGTCGCTCCTCCACAATCTGCTGCACGCGCTCATGAACCTGCTCGAGGTTTTGAAGCGAGGCGATGGCGGCAGTTTCAGCCAGCGCGTTGACCCCGAAGGGCACTGCCGTCTTACGCAGATGCTGGGTGATCGATTGCCCGGCAATCGAATAGCCCACGCGAAGCGCTGCCAGACCGTGCGCCTTGGAGAACGTCCGCAGGACCACCACATTGGGATAGCGGCGGTAGAGGTCCAGCGCATCCACCGGGTCGGAGCTGCGCACGAACTCCTGGTAGGCCTCATCAATGACAACGACGACGTTGCCGGGCACCTGCTGCAGGAATTCCTCAGTTTCGGTGTGGCTCAGCGCCGGCCCGGTGGGGTTGTTCGGAGTGCACAGCAGGATGACTTTGGTGCGTTCAGTGATCGCAGCCAGCATCGCGGGCAGATCGTGTCGACCATCTTCAGTGACGGCGACAGTGACGTCTTTCGCCCCGGCCGTGCGCACCACGATCGGATAAGCCTCGAAGGAGCGCCACGCATAGATGACTTCGTCCTGGTGCCCGCTCGGATCGGTGCCTGCGAAGGTATTGATGATCTGAGTCAGTGCACCCAGGCTGCCAGTGCCGGTCACGATGTCCTCGAAAGGGACTTGAAGGTGTTCGGCAAGGACTGCGCGCAGGTTCTCAGCTCCCGGGTTGGGGTAGCGGTGCAGAGCCTGGCCAGTTGCAATTGCCTCGGCAGCTGCGGGCACTGGACCCAGCGGGTTCTCATTGGATGAGAGTTTGAACGGAGTCAGTCCCTCCGCCGGGACCGGCGGTTTGCCGGCGGCGTATGCGGGCAGGGCTGCCACTGAAGGTCGGGGCAGAATGCCCGATACTGGGTTGCTGCCTGATGTCTGGGTGCTGCCGTGTGTCGGGCCGCTACTGGGCGTCTGGGTGCTGCCGTTCTGGGTCATGGTGTGCTGCTACCCCCTCATGAGAAGATGATGCTTGTGAGAATCTTACTGGCCATCATTCTCAACGCTCTTGCGCTGGGGGCAGCATCCTGGCTTGTCCCGGGGATCAGCGGCAGCGGAGCAGGTGACAGCACCGGGGACATCATCTTGTCTTATCTGTTCTTCGGCGCGATCTTCGGTTTGGTGAATGTGACCATCAAACCGATCGTGTCGCTATTGTCCCTGCCGATCACCTGCCTGACCCTGGGCTTGTTCGCCATCGTCATCAACGCGCTGATGCTGCTGCTGACCGGCTGGTTGACCAGCGTTCTGCCATGGTCCTCCTTCGAGGTGGACGGGTTCTGGGCCGCTGTCCTGGGCGGAATCGTGGTGGCCATTGTCTCGGCCCTGCTGAACAGGTTCCTGGTACGACCCAGTACCCGGTGAGGGCACAGTACCCGGTGAGGGAGTTGACGGGTCCAGTGCCTGTTCCAGACTCTCCTGCAGGTGACGTTCTAGACCGTCACGAATCTCTGTAAACGCTGAACGGTCCTGACCCGGAACCGCTGCCCATTGTGTGGAGTAGACCTCAGCGTGTGCTGATCCGTGCAGATACTGGCGCAATTCCTGCACAAGCTCCTGTTCCTGCTGGCTGAGTGTCTCGCGTTCGACCTCTGGCTGCTCCAGGCGATGGACCGCCTCAACGTTGAGGTCCCAGTTGTGGCCGCTGCCGGCAACGGTGCCGGTGATGTCCTGGTTGGTGTGGTTGGTCTGAACCGTCATCCGGTTGGCGGCTCCCTGATGCACCTGCCCCAGAATATGCGGGACGGGGTCGTGGGCGTTTTGCAGGTGGATGATCGGGAATTCGGCAGGCATGGGCGTATTGCGCCCGGGCGAGCCCACGGTGAGAACACCCTTGATGGAGTACTTGCCGCTCAGGCTGTCTTTTGAGCTGAGGTTCATTGCATGAAGGCCTCCTAGACTGAATCCGGTCAGCAGCAGCGGAGTTCCCTCCGGCACTCCGGAGTGTTCGAGGGCGTCTTCAACCAGTGGAGCGAGGTGCTCGGAGTTGTTCCCTAAGGCATCTGCCACGCCTAAGGTGCTGCGGCCGCCGTCGTCGGCATGGATGTCGAAACCAGGCAGATGCACCAGGGCAACCTCCTGCCCTTCAGCCTGAAGGCGGCTGACGGCGATATCGCCGTGCTCGCTGACCTGCTCCATCTGTTCCATATAACTGCCCAGAGACCCGTCTGCCATGTAGTCAAAACGGCGGGCGGGATCCGGTGTGAGATTCAGTTCCACACTGGACATGGCGTAGCTGACTAGTTCTGCCTCTGAGCTGATCAGCTGCGCTACCCCGGCCATTGCTGCTGCCGCCGGGAAACGCCTCTTAATCACGTCAACGGCACCGCCGGCGCCAAGGGTTCCTAGCGTCACCGACCAGTCGTAGGCGTAGGTTTTGTCCCCATCGGGGTGCAGGAGATTTGCCAGGACGACTTCGTGGTCAGCCGCCAGAGTGAGCGCGTGAAGCCACCTCAGGACAGTGTCCTCGGTATTGCGGTAGGCCTGGTGGGCGGCGTGAGCACCCGCTGAGAGCCCGTTGACCAGGTACCCGGTGGCAAATCCGGCGCCGATCAGTGCCACCAACCGTCCATGCAGGGCCGGAATCTTCCCGGATAACGGCAAGAGCGCTACACCGTTCTGGGTCAGCACTGATTGGGCGTTGCACGCCATCTGATGCTGAGCCTCCAGTGCTGCTCGGGCGCTGTCCAAGTGATCGGCTGACTCCATGAGGCTGGCCCAGCGCAGGTTGATATCGGTGGGTCCTCCGGCGGTGGTCACCCGGAACGGTGGTGGCAGCACGGGTGCACGCAGAATCTCTGAGATCGGAAGCAGCGGCTGGGAGGGCCCGGATGTCACAGCACCGGGAAGGCTGGTCAGGGTCATCATGCTCCTAGTTAGCGGGTGAAGGTCATATCCGCGCGGCGGCCTCGCGAAGCACCCAGGGAATGCCTCCGCTGTCTCTGAGGAATTCGGCCATCTCGTGGGCGGAGTTCAAAGCGCCAGCAGCCCGATGCCAGAACCAGTCCAGGTGGTCGGCGGCAAGAATGCCTGCGAAGGTTGCGCGCAACTCCGGGTTGGCCAGCATGTGAACGATCTGCTGCACCTGCCGCGCTAACTCAGCGAGATCTCTCAATTCAGCGGCAACAGCACGACACTGCTCGGCTATTGCTGAGGACTCAGCGCCGAGGTGTTCACCTGGCAAATGCAGTGCTTCAGCTGCAGTCCGGAAAGCACGGCCCGCTGGAGACTCCCACTCAACGCCAAGGGCCCGGCCCAGGTGCTGTTGGAAGGGCAGTTTCTGGCCAGCAGCACCTTCCAGGGTGACTGCGGCCGTGTCATAGGCCTCCGCGGCCTGAGCAAGCTGCCATGGCGCAGTAGCCAGCTGTGTACTGAACATCCGGAGCCTCCAATCTCGCGTCACCTGGAGGCTATAAATCGCCACGACACCAGCGCCGCAGCGCTGTGCGCTTCTCAGGATTATTCTGCGTGTCGAAGGAGCCCCGCACTGCCTGGGGAAAACTCAGCGACCCGGCAGTGGACGCACAGTGACCGCCGCCCGTGGAAGAATTGCCCTCATGACTCGCACTGCTGCTGACTCCGCTGCCCAGGACCGTGTCTCTCTCGCTGCCGCGCAGCCGCTTATTGCGCTTGGCGCGCTGGATGGGCGCTACCGCACCGCCGTCGCCCCCTTGGTGGATCACCTCTCTGAGGCTGCTTTGAACCGCAACCGCATCCACGTTGAGGTGGAGTGGTTCATCCACCTGTGCCAGCAGCAGGTACTGCCAGGGCTGCCGCAGCTGAGCCAGGAGCAGATCAGCGGCCTGCGCGAGACTGTCACCAGCTTCGGCTCCGAGGAGATCGCAGAACTTGGCGCGATCGAGGCCGAGACCGTCCATGATGTAAAGGCGGTGGAGTACTTCATCGCTCGCCGTCTGGAGCCGCTGGGCCTGGGAGATCTGACACCCCTGGTGCATTTCGCCTGCACCAGTGAGGACATCAACAACCTCTCCTATGCGGTGGGTATTCGCGACGCCGTCGAGCAGGTCTGGCTTCCTGCGGCACGCACTGCACTTGCCGGACTCTCCGAGCTGGCGCAGCAGGCCGCTGAGGTGCCGATGCTCTCGCGCACCCACGGCCAGCCTGCTACCCCATCGACTCTGGGCAAAGAGATCGCGGTGTTCGTACACCGGCTGAACCGTCAGGTGCGCCGTATTGAAGCCCAGGAGTATCTGGGCAAGATCAATGGAGCCACCGGCACCTACGCCGCGCATCTGGCTGCAGCGCCTGAGGCGGATTGGCCCAGCATTGCGCAGTCCTTCGTGGAGAAGCTGGGACTGACCTTCAACCCGCTGACCACCCAGATCGAATCCCATGACTTCCAGGCCGAGCTCTATGCGGATATCGCCCGTTTCAACCGGATTCTGCACGGTCTGTGCGTGGATGTCTGGAGCTACATCAGCATCGGGTTCTTCCGCCAGATCCCGGTGGCCGGCGCGACCGGGTCCTCCACCATGCCGCATAAGGTCAACCCGATCCGCTTCGAGAACGCCGAGGCGAACCTGGAGATCTCCAATGCGCTGCTGGATGCTCTGGGGGCAACTCTGGTGGAGTCCCGCTGGCAGCGCGATCTCACCGACTCCTCCGGACAGCGCAATATCGGCACCGCCCTGGGGCATTCGGTGCTGGCGCTGAGCAATGTCACCAAGGGGTTGAAGCAGCTGGCTGTGGCCGAGGACGTGATTGCGGCTGATCTGGATGCCAACTGGGAGGTCCTCGGTGAGGCGATCCAGACGGTGATGCGCGCTGAGGCGATCGCCGGTGTTGAGGGCATGGAGAACCCGTATGAGCGACTGAAGGAGCTGACCCGCGGTCGCCGTGTGGACGCCGAGAAGCTCAAAGAGTTCGTCGGCGGACTCGGCCTGTCCGAGGAGGCGGAGGCTCGCCTGAAGCAGCTGACCCCGGCGCAGTACACCGGTCTGGCCGCGCAGTTGGCCACGCAGTTCAGCTGAGTCCGTGGTGGCCAAGGCTGGCGGGTCTTCCGCTGCCGAGGAACATCGTTCAGACTGAGCGCGGGCGGGGATGTCCGAGCCGGCGTCGTCGTCCCTTCTTCCGCTTAGATGAAAGGCAGCACGATGGCACTTGGAATGACCCCCTACCTGCAGTTTCCCGGCACCGCTCGCGAGGCGATGACCTACTACGCCTCCGTTTTCGGCGGCGAACTGGACCTGCTGACCTATGAGGCCGGACTCGGCGACGACAGCGAGAACAAAGACCGGATCATGCACAGTTCGCTCTACCTAGAGCGCGGTGCTCACCTGATGGCCGCCGACCTCTTTGAGGGTATTGCCGGCAACGGGCTGGGAACTATTGCTCTCAGTGCCAGTGAGGACAGCCCCGAGGAGAACGCGCGGATCGCCTCCTGGTGGGAGAAGCTCTCCCCCGACTCGGAGATCTCGATCGCCCTGGAGCCCGCCCCCTGGGACCCCAACGGCAAGTTCGGTCAGCTCAGGGACAAATTCGGCGTGGAATGGATGTTCATGGTCGGGCCCACCGAGTGATGCCGCGGTCGACTGCCCACATCAGGAGGGCCAGCACCAGGTACACACCTAGGATGCTGACAACATAGGTCCACACACCGGGATAACCCATACCGGGCACATCCAGAATCGTGTACGGATACCAGTCCAAGAATGGGCCGCGTCCCAGGGTCACCGCCAGCCAGGTCAGCGGGATCACCATGGACAGTCCCACGACCAGTGGGCGCAGCCGACCGTGCGGACCGAAAATCAACCACACCAGCGGGGCCAGGACCGGCACCAGCAGATGCAGCACCGTGTCATTAAAGAGCCGCACCCCGGTGAGTGCACCGTCCCCGCGCAACAGCAGATTGAACACCACCCCGGTGATGATCACGCACACCACCCCGGACAGCCGCACCACCTGGAACAGCTGCGAGTCCCATCTGATGCGCACCGCGAGCATGACTGAGGTGAGACAGACCATCAACGCCGACAGCACCGTGAAATAGGCCGGTTGATTGACCAAGTGATCCCAGCCCGCAGTGAATCCCCCGGCGTAGCCCACCCCGTCGGGTAGGTCAGAGTCGACTGTCCAGCCCAAATATGCGGAACTGGCGAGCCCGGCACCGCTGAGCAGAGCAACCACCGCGTGGGCGACTCTGGCTGCCATCCCGTGCTGCCAGGCCAATCCCGAGCCCACAGCGTCGTCGGAGAGACGCGCCTGCGCAGATACCGCTTCGCCCACCGGGACCTCCCCAAAAAATGCCTGTGTGAGATGTTCTTTACCTCACTGTAACGATTAGGGTCATCTCTATGACTATGGAATCGGTCCTAGAGACCATTGGGAGCTTTGAGGAGGCGGCATGGAATCTTGTGGGCATCCCCGTGATTATCATCGTCGCCATCTACCTGACCATCCGCACCGGCGGAGTCCAGATCCGGCACCTGCCGGATATGCTGCGCAGCATCACCGATAAGGCCCAGAAGGACGAGAACGGGCGCACCCGCAGCCTGTCGGCCTTCCAAGCATTTACCGTGACCACCTCCGCGCGCGTGGGCACCGGAAACATCGCCGGCGTGGCAGGTGCAATTGCCATGGGCGGACCCGGAGCCATCTTCTGGATGTGGATCATGGCCATCTTCAACTCGGCCGCATCCTTCGTGGAGTCCACCCTGGCCCAGCTGTACAAGACGCGCCGCTTCGACACCTATAAGGGCGGCCCGGCCTACTACATCCAGCGCGGCCTGGGATCGCGCTCCGGAGGCATCGTCTTCGCGGTGATCTTCATCTTCTGCTTCGCCTTCAGCTTCACCTCCCTGCAGGCCAACACCATTGTTGACGCCGTCACCGGTGCCGCCAGCGAGTTCGGCATGGAAGACACCACCGCCCTGGTGTGGATCCTGGCCATTGTCCTCACTGCTCTGACCGGCATCATTGTGGTGGCCGGGCTGCGCCGAGTCGCCCAGGTGACCCAGAACGTGGTGCCCATTATGGCCATCCTCTACATCCTGGTGGGCCTGGTGGTCGTGGCGATGAATATCGACCAGCTCCCCACCGTGGTCGCGCTGATCTTCGGTGAAGCGTTCAACTTCCAGGCTGCTGCCGGCGGTGCCTTCGGCGCGATGATCATGGCCGGCATTCAGCGCGGCATGTTCTCCAATGAGGCAGGCATGGGCTCAGTGCCCAATGTCGCGGCCACCGCGGATGTCTCCCACCCGGCCAAGCAGGGTCTGGTGCAGACCCTCGGCGTCTATCTGGACACACTGATCATCTGCTCGGTGACGGCGTTCATCATTCTGTTCACCTTCCCGGACACCACTGTGGACGCGAACCTGGGTGCAGAACTGACACAGTCTGCACTGGTGGCGAACTTCGGCAGCTTCGGTGCGATCCTGCTGGCGGTCATCATCTTCCTGCTGGCTTTCACCTCCGTGCTGGGCAACTACTCCTTCGGCGAAGCCAATATCCTGTTCATCTCCAGCTCTGAGACGCTGCGCAAGATCTACGCAGTCGCACTGACCGCTGTGGTCTTCTTAGGTGCGGTGATCTCGGTGGATCTGGCCTGGACCATTGCCGGGGTGACGATGGTGATCCTGGCAATGTTCAACCTGCTGGTGATCATGGAGATGTCCGGCACCGCGGTGAAACTGCTCAAGCACTACCAGGCGCAGCGCAAACAAGGCCTGGACCCGGTGTTCCTGGCCTCGGATATGCCGGAGCTGCGGAATGTGGAGTGCTGGACCGAGGAGGATATGAAGGACTACCTCGCGGCCCAGAGACAAGCTTCTACCGCAAGCTGAGCCGAACATGACGACGACGGCGGCCCCGGGACTCTCCAACACTGGAGGCTCCCGGGGCCGTCGTCTTAGCGAGCTCTTAGCAAGCGCGAGGATAATGCGGCTATGCGGATACTGCTGGTGGACGACGAACAGGCGCTGCTGCGTTCAGTAGCGCGCTCCCTGCGCTTTGAGGGGTACCACGTGGTGCCTGCCTCCAGCGGCGAAGAAGCCCTGGAGATGCTGCCGGTGGCCACACCGGATGCAATAGTGCTCGATGTGATGATGCCCGGCCTTGATGGTCTCGCGACCTGCCGGGCCCTGCGTGCAGCCGGTGACCGCACCCCGGTGCTGATGCTCACTGCCAAATCTGAAGTCGGTGACCGGGTGGCAGGGCTGGATGCCGGAGCCGATGACTATCTGGTCAAACCCTTCGCCTATGAGGAACTGCTCGCTCGGCTGCGGGCCCTGCTGCGCCGCTCCGGTGGCAGCGAGGCGGACCAGCCGCTGACGTTTGGTCCGCTGCAGCTGGACCCGGCCGGCTGGCAGGTCAGCGCCGCTGGGCAGCCGCTGGAGCTCACGCGCACTGAGTTCGCACTGTTGGAGATCTTTATGCGTCACCCGCGGCAGGTGCTGACCCGCACCCAGCTCTACGATGCTGTGTGGGGCGGGGAGCTGGATGAATCGTCGAACTCACTTGATGTCTATATCGGATACCTGCGCCGGAAGCTGGAGCAGCGCACCGGCGAGCGGCTGATCCACACCGTCCGCGGCATCGGCTATGTGCTGAGGCAGCCCTCGTGACCCTGCGCGCCCGGCTGACCATGCTGACCGCCGCCGCGGTGGCGCTGGCTATCATCGCTGCAGCCGCGGTGGCCTGGCTGCTGGTGCGCTCCTCCATGATGGACGAGGTTGATGAGGAACTATTAGCTCGCTCCCAGCAGGTGGACCGTATCGCTGCAGCCGCCCGGGTACCCGGTGGCGGGTCACAACCGGAGCTGCAGCTTGTGGAGATGGTCCAGGCTGACCCGGTGGGGGTCCAGGTCATCGATGCCAACGGCAGCACCTATCAGGTGACCTTCGAGCCCCTCACCAGCGCCCTTGAAGGGGCTCAACTGCCCGAGCCCGGACCTCCGGGTCAGCCACAGCTTCAGACCCTACGGTTGAGCGGGGAGAGCTACCGGGTGCTGACCCACAGCGCGGCGGACGGGCACAGTGTGCTGCGGCTCTTTCAACCGCTGAATACCGTAGAGGCCACCCTGGACTCGGTCGCGTGGTCGCTGACCGGCACAGCGCTGGCGGGGATTGCGTTGGCCGCAGTGCTGGGCTGGATGGTCTCGCGGACCGCACTGCGGCCGGTGGAGAGGTTGGTGTCTGCCACCGAGCAAGTGGCCGCCACCCAGGACTTGAGTCACCGGATCGACGTCGAGGCCGGATTGAAAGATGAGATCTCCCGACTGGGGGCCTCTGTGAACCAGATGCTCGCGGCCCTGGAACGAGCCCGCGGTGAGCAGCGGGAACTGGTGGAGAACGCCAGCCACGAACTGCGCACCCCGCTTGCGGTGCTGCGCAATGACCTGGGACTGCTCACGAAATCGGAGGAGGACCCACAGCGCGGGCTCAGCCGGCAGGATCGTGCTGAGCTGATGCAAGACCTGGACGCCCAACTGGTGGCCCTGACTGAAGAAGTCAGTGGCATCATCACCTTAGCCAAGGGCGACCAGCATGATGAACCCTCCCAACAGACGGAGGTGTCCGAGCTGATCAGCCGCGCTGTACAGCGCAGCAAGAGAGTGAACCCGCTGGTGGCAGTGGAGGTCCACGCCGAACCCTGCACCACGGTGGTCCACCCCGCTGCGTTGGAGCGTGCGGTGGCGAATCTGGTGCGCAACGCCCTGCAGGTCAGCTCCCCCAACAGCATCGTCACCGTCCGTCGGATCCAGCAGGAACAGGAGGTCGCCGTCGTGGTGGAAGACAATGGCCCGGGCCTGCAGGAGGATGAGATCCCCCGGCTCTTCACCCGGTTCTTCCGCGGATCAGCCGCCCGGCAGCGGCACGGATCCGGCCTGGGGCTGGCGATCGTCGCGCAGGCCGCGGCGCTGCACGGCGGTAGCGCTGAAGCCGCCAACAGGGCCGACGGCGGGTCCCGTTTCACTCTGCGCTGGCCGCGACGTTGACCTTGACGCTGCGTTGACCTTGACGCAGCGTCAACCTCTACGGTGATGCTATGAGCTCCTCTCCACAGCCCCGGCGGCGAGAATGGTCGATCCAGGAGATCGCCCGAATCACCGGAACAACCAGCCGTACCCTGCGTCATTATCATCAGCAGCGCCTGCTGGAGCCCAGCAGAATCGGTCATCAGGGTTACCGGTATTACGACGGCGCTGCTCTGCTGCGCCTGCAGCGCATCCTGCTGCTGCGGGAACTGGGCCTGGGACTGCCAGCCATCAAGGAAGCCCTCAGCGCCAGCGATCCGCAGGCACCGGAGGCTGACCAGCAATCCCATGTCCGGGTGTTGAGGACTCATCTGCACTTGCTTAAGGAAGAGCAGCAGCGACTGGCGCGACAGATCGCGTCAGTGCAGCACACCACCAGCACAGTAGAGAAAGGCGGAGAACTCATGGCCAAGGACATGTTCGACGGTTTCGACCACACCGTTTACCAGCGCGAGGTCAGCCAGCGTTGGGGAGTAGACGCTTGGCAGCGCAGCAATACCTGGTGGGAGGCGAAGTCCGGTGCAGAGCGTCAGACATGGATGACCGAGGTGAAGGCACTCAACACAGCCTGGGTGGAGACCTGGGAATCAGGGGTGGGGGCGACGTCGTCCGCAGCCCAGGATCTGGCAGCCCGCCACGTGCAGTGGCTCAGCGGTGTACCGGGCACACCGGCCGCCGCCGGAGGTCAGCAGTTGAAGGAGTACGTGTTGGGGCTGGCTGACCTATATGTCAGCGATGCACGCTTCGCCGCGAACTACGGCGGCACCCAAGGCGCGGAGTTCGTGCGCGAGGCCCTGGCCAACTGGGTGCAGAATAACTGCTGATACGCATGCAGGCTGAGCAGCCTAGAGCGGTGTGAAACCTGCAGAATCAGTGCCAGGTATGAGCAAGGAACGCAGGTTTCACACCGCTCGCAGACAACGCGACTTCGAAGGCTACTCCTTCTTCAGCTTGTCCTGGACTGCGCCCGCTGTCTTCTCCACGATGTTCGGCATATCAGTAGTGCCGTAGAAACGAGAGTCAGGGCGGGTAGGAGGCGGCATGGGGACGCCGTCGGGAGGGGTGGCCACGTAGGTGAACTCGCCCAAACCATCGGGGGCAGGACCCGAGGCCCAGGAGCCTTCCTGCATATGCTCGCCGTCGCTGAAGTTGATGGCCTGGTAGGAGAACTCCTGTGCTTCTTTGGACTTGGGGAAATTGCTGGGAACCGGCATCTCCTCAACGCCCTCCGCTTGCAGTTCGCGCGCTGCCGCCAACCACTGGTTCTGATGATGGGTATCCCGTGCCAGGAGGAAGGAGAGCAGGTCCCGGACCCCGGGATCATCAGTCATGTGATATAGCCGAGCCACTTGAGTACGGCCTTGCATCTCCGCACTGATGTTGGAGGTGAAGTCCGCCAGCAAGTTGCCGCTGGCGGTCACGTAACCGGCGTTCCACGGGTTACCGTTACTGTCCACTGGGCGCGCCCCGGCGCCAGCGACAACTGCCTCCTGGACATCTGTGCCGCCCACAATGGCCGCCACCGTCGGGTCATCCTGAACAGCGTCTTCGGTGATGCCCTGCGGAGCTTTCTCCAGAAGTTGGGCCACCATGGTGGCGAGCATTTCCACATGCCCGAACTCCTCGGCAGCAGTGCTGAAGAGCAGGTCACGGTATTTGCCTGGGATATGGGCGTTCCACGCCTGGAAGCTGTACTGCATGGCCACGGTGATCTCACCGTACTGACCACCGATCAACTCCTGTAATTTTCGGGCGTAGACAGCGTCGGGTTTCTCCGGTGTTGCTTTGTACTGCAGGGTCTGTTTGTGCAAAAACATGGATTCCTCCGAATAGGGAGGGTCACGGCCGGCTCGTGCCCGTGGATATGCGGTGCTTGGTAGAACGGACGGTGCTTCAACGCACTGTGCTTGCTGCAGCACTTGCCAAACTACTCCGGAGCCACGGCGCGAACAATACTCTGCACCCGGGAAGTCCCCCTACATTCCCTGGACGAACGCCCTGGTCAGCGGCCGAAGGCCCCGGGCTCGACATCTCCTGCATCAAGCCCGGGGCCTGCCCGGTCGATCCGCGAAGGATCACCCTTGTGGGATCACAGGTGGATCTGCACGTCAGCATCCTCGCGCATCTGGTCAACGTGCGCTGTCGCAGCCTCGTTCTGCTTCTGCGCCGTCAGCTGCTCCTCGATCTGGGGGCGCAGCTCCTCCAGGGAAGGCGTCTCTGGTGCTTCAGCATCGCCTTCGCCCTCGCCTTCCGGAGGCGCAGGCTGGCCGGCGGTGAAACCGTCATAGGCCTCCTGGACCTCTTCATCAGTGGGCTCATCCACCTCGAGGGACTCAATGACGTGAGTGATCTTCAGCTGCCGCTGTACATCGGCCCGCAGCTCGTCCTCCTCGGTGCCCTGCTCCTGAGCCATCTGCATCAGCTCATCCGTTGATTCCATCCCGTTGGCCTCGGCGAGCTCCTGAAGTTCAGCATCAACCTCTTCCTCGCTGGGCTCATAGCCATCTTCCTCGGCCTGCTGCACCAGCAGCTCTGCACCGATGAGACTGTTGAGGACCTGATCCTGAAGCTGTTCCTCGTCGATTTCCTGGCCAGACATCTGCGCCTGCATGGACTGCTGCATGAACTGAGATTCGTACGCAGTGCGGTAGTCCTCACCGGAGATTTCCGCGTCATTGACCTCTGCCACTACCTCCGGGACATCACCAAGATCCGGCTCGGGCATCTCCGGTGCTTCTCCTTCGCCACCTTCGGGGCTGCCCTCATCCTGCTGGGGCTGCTCCTGCGAAGCCTCGTTGGCGGCGGCGTCCTCGGCGTTATCCTCCCCGGAGTTATCACAGGCCGAAAGCCCGAACAGCAGAGCGACAAGAGCCGCGGTGGTCAGCACCTTCTTCTGCACGGTGTTCTTCTGCGCTGTGTTCTTCAGAATAGGGTTGTTCAGATCGGGGTTCTTCATACCCAGCTCCTCCTTCAACGGTGTGCTCAAACGGTGAGCGAACCGGCACCGTAGCACTCTCACCGCAACGCAAGACCCAGCTGCAGTCCAGCCCAGCTTCAGGCAAAGGTATCCGCGCATGTCAGGACCGCACTATTGCGTGCCGGTTAGGCTGGGAGGTATGCACCCGTCGCGCCGCTCTGAGGTTCCTGGTTTTGAAGTCATGCGCATTCTCGGGCGCATCGAAGAGTTGCGCGAGGCGGGCCGGGACATTATCTCGCTGACTGCCGGGGAGCCTGGCTCTGGTGCCCCGGCCGCCGTCAACGATGCCGCGGCTGGTCTCCACGCCAGTCACACCGTGCTGAACTACTCCCCCGCTTTGGGCATTATGGCGCTGCGCCGCGCCCTGGCTGAGCACTATCAGCGTTGGTACGGGGTGCAGATCCCCGCCGAACGGATTGCCATCACCACAGGCTCCTCCGGTGCCTTCATGCTCAGTTTCTTGGCGACCTTCGACGCAGGCGATCGGGTGGCGTTGGCCAGGCCCGGCTATCCGGCTTATCGGAATATCCTCAGCAGCCTCGATATCGAGGTGGTCGACTTAGACTGCGGCCCCGAGGTGCGTTTCCAGCCGACTGTAGAACAGTTGGAAACGGCACATGCTCAGGGCCGGATCAGTGGGCTGATCCTCGCTTCCCCTGCCAATCCCACCGGCACCATGATCAGCCGGGATCAGCTTCAGAAGCTTAGCCAATGGTGTGCCGAACACGACGTGCAGCTGATCAGCGATGAGATTTACCACGGCATTACCTACGGTGAACCGGCAGTCAGCGCATTAGAAACCGGCGATGACGCCGTGGTGGTCTCCTCCTTCTCCAAATACTGGGGGATGCCCGGCTGGCGGCTGGGCTGGGCGGTGCTGCCCGAGCACCTGGTGGACCCGGTCTCGAGACTTGCCGGCAATATCGCCCTCTGCCCGCCACACGGCAGCCAGCTGGCGGCAGTGGAGGCCTTCAGCACTGAGTCACTGGACTTCGCCGCATCCCAGGTAGCCGGCTACGCTGCTGCCCGCCAGGCACTGCTGGATGCCCTTCCAGACCTCGGTTGGGAACAGGTGGCACCAGCCGACGGCGCGTTCTACGTCTACGCCCACCTGGGGCGCCATATGCACCGATGGGGCGACTCCAGCACCTACTGCCAGGCACTGCTGGAACAGGCCGGTGTCGCCGTCGTTCCGGGAACGGACTTTGACCGGGTCACCGGCCATGAATGGATCAGGCTCAGCCTGGCTCCCGGTGCAGCCACGGTGCGCGCCGGGCTGGAGCGGATTATGCAGTTCCACGCCGCCAATCAGAACCCCCGGAAAGACGAGGTCCCCTGATGTGGATGCTGATTCTGGCGCTGCTGTGTTTTGTGCTCTACGCCTGGTTCCACTCCCGGGACCGGCGAATGCTGCGCAACGGAGTGCTGTTAGTCCTTGGCGTCCTGCTGGGGCTGGCCGGCGTGCTGAATCTGCTCTGGGACCATGTTCCGGCGTTGGACTGGATCGTGGCCAAACTCATCCTGGGATCCCTACTCGGTGTCCTCCTGCTGGGGTTGGCGCTGATCGCCAACGGGGTGACGATGGTACGCCGCGAAGGCAGGCGGTTGGCCAACCTCTTATCTCTGCTGGCGGGAATCGCGGTCTTCGCCTCACCGCTGGCGGTCATCAATCTACTCAATGCCAATACCGTCATCACTGTCCCGCTGGCGGTTCTGATCTTCTTCGGCTTCGGATACCTGGGCATCGTATTCCTGATCTTCCTCAGCTACGCGGTGATCTACTCACGCGGCACCCATAAAGTGGCTCCGGCCGCCGTCGTGATTCTGGGGGCTCAGCTCATTGGCGGCAAAGTGCCTCCGCTGCTTCGCGCCCGGCTCGACCGTGCCCTTGAGGTCTACCGCGACGCAGACGATCCTAAACCGCTGCTGATCCCCTCCGGTGGACAGGGGGTGGATGAGTCTCGTCCTGAAGGTGAGGGCATGGCCGAGTACTTGCTGGCTGCCGGTGTCGCTTCCGGAGACGTCAGACCGGAGAACCGGGCAGTCAATACCGAGCAAAACCTGCTGTATTCCGCGCAGATCCAGCGCGAAGCCGGCCGCCCCGGGCCGATGCTAGTGGCGACAAACAACTATCATGTGCTGCGTTCAGCGCTGCTGGCACGCAAACTTCGCCTTGACGCTGAAGTGGTGGGAGCCCGCACCGCGTGGTACTTCGTGCCCAGCGCGTTTCTTCGCGAGTTCGTGGCGATACTGAAAAACCACATCCTGCTGCATGCTGTGCTGTTTACACCTTTCGTGCTGCTGGCGGCCTACTATTTCTTCCTCTACCTGGACTAGATAGGTTGTGAACATGCTCAGCGCGGACACCACCATGAACCCCCTCATCCCGACCGAATGGGAGATCACCGCCCAAGTAGTGGGGCTCATAGGAGTGGGGCTAATGATCTGGGCGATCATCGCGGTGCTCCGTGCCCGAAACCTCACAACCAGCATCCGGCTGGCGCTGGTCCTTGCTGCCGTGTTGGTGCCTTTTCTGGGTCCGGTACTGGCACTCCTAGGCACCCGCTCCCTGCTGCCGAGCCAGAATCGGACTCGGCGCGACGTCCGCGAGCTAGAAACGACATCCCCGGCAGTGAAATAGCTCATAGAACCTGGTGCCGTCAGATGTGATGGAATAACCCGGTGCTCGAACTCTTAAACCCCGTGGTCCTCTCTGTGCTGGTGCTGGTTGTTCTCAGTCTCAGCCGTGTCAATGTCATCATCGCGCTGCTGCTGGCCGCTGTGGTGGCCGGGCTGACCGGAGGGCTCTCCATAGAAGAGACTTTCGGGGTGGTTATCGATGGCCTGGGCGGTCAGGGCGAGACCGCGCTGAGCTATATCCTGCTGGGCACCCTGGCGGTGATGGTGGCTCGATCTGGGCTGACTCGCAAGCTCATCCGAGGTGTCATGCCGTTGCTGCGCGGACCCCGTGCTGCTGTGCTGTTCGCCATTGCCGGGTTGGCCTGCTTTTCACAGAACCTGGTGCCGGTGCACGTTGCGTTCATTCCGATTCTGATTCCGCCTCTGCTGGCGGCCTTCGACAAGATGAAGATCGACCGGCGCGGGGTGGCAGTCGCGCTGACCTTCGGTCTGAAAGCGCCGTATCTGATTGTCCCGCTGGGTTTCGGCCTGATCTTCCAAGGCATCATCGTCGATGCCATGGAAGAGAACGGTATGGAGATCAGCCTCGGCCAGATTCCCCTGGCGATGGCTATCCCGGTTGCCGCTATGGCGGTAGGTCTGTGCATCGCGATCCTGGTGACCTACCGCAAGGACCGCGAATACCTCGACCCGAAACCGCTGGCCCACGATGCCAGCACGTCCTGGGATATGACCGATGCGAACGATCTGAAGTGGCGCCGCGGCGATTATGCGGTGCTCATCGGTCTGGCTGTGACCCTGGTTCTTCAAGTGATGTTCCAGTCACTGGTCATGGCCGCACTGGCCGGGGTGCTGGTGATCTTCGTGCTGCGCGGAGAGCGGTGGACCGACGGCGACCCCATTGTGGACCGCGGTGTGGGCATGATGGGCACCATCGCATTCATCATGCTGGTGGCCTCTGGCTACGCCTCAGTCCTCAACGAGACCGGCGCTGTGGACTCCCTGGTGGCCTCGGCCTCGGAATTCATCGGAGACAGCAAGCTGTTGGCTGCGGTCATCATGATGCTGGTGGGTCTGCTGGTGACCATGGGCATCGGGACCTCGTTCGGCACCGTGCCGGTCCTCGCGGCGATCTTTGTACCGCTGGCCGCTGCGGTGGGCTTCACCCCGCTGGCCACTGCTGCGCTGATCGGTGCCGCCGGGGCCATTGGCGATGCCGGCGCACCAGCCTCTGACAGCACCCTGGGCCCGACATCCGGGCTGAACGCCGACGGTCAGCACCACCACATCTGGGACACCTGTGTGCCCTCGTTCCTGCACTACAACGTGCTGCTGTTCATCGGCGGTGTCACCGCCGCTATGGTGCTCTAGGACACCACCGGCAACGGCTGAATCAGCCCCGCGGTTTCACCCTGCCGCTGCGGGAGTACCAGACTTCCAACGGAATGGTGAACAACGGCGGGACAGCGGCCATCAGCGCCACCGCAAGCTCCCAAAGCTTCCAGCGGAAGGTCCAGGACGTCACTACCACCACTGCGCAGAACACCACGAACATGATGCCGTGCAGCATCCCCCACAGCGGCACCGGGTCATAGGCGGCCTCGGCAATGTAGCGCTGATGCATGCCCCAGAGCAGACCCGCCCAGGTGATGGCCTCAGTAATGGCCACCACGTGAAATGCTGCCCGGATCAGCTTCTGCCAGCCCAGCGAACCCCGCGGTGCACGCAGCGAGGCTCCAGCAGGAGTGACTGCTGGCGAGTTCTCGCTCAGCTCATCCTCAGGTGCGCGATCCGTCGTCGCTGCCGTGTCCGGCGTCGTCATCCGATGTCCTTCCTCAGTCTTCAGCCGCAGCCAGCTGGCCGCAGGCGCCGTCGATCTCTTTGCCGCGGGTATCGCGCAGCGTCGTGGGCACCCCGGCAGCGTTGAGTCGACGCACGAACTCTGCGGTCACATCGGCATCCGATGAGGTCCACACCGAGTTCGGCGTGGGATTCAGTGGGATCGGATTCACATGTACCCAACCGCGGCCGCGTGCGTTGAGCTTCTCGGCCAGCAGATCCGCCCGCCAGGGGTGGTCATTCATGTCCTTGATGAGTGCGTATTCGATCGAGACCCGCCGCCCGGTGGTCTTGTAGTAGTAATACGCCGCGTCAATCGCCTCATCGGCCTTCCAGCGCGAGTTCACCGGGATCAGCTCATCGCGCAGCTCATCATCCGGTGCGTGCAGGCTCAGGGCGAAGGTGATGGGCAGGTTCTCATCGGCCAGCTTCTTGATCGCGGGAACCAGTCCCACCGTGGAGACGGTGATTCCGCGTGCCGACATTCCCAGCCCTTCAGGTGCGGGGTCGATCATCCGGCGCACTGCGCTCATCACGCGCTTATAGTTCGCCAGCGGCTCCCCCATGCCCATGAAGACGATATTGCCCACCCGCTGCGGACCCGTCGGCTGGGGACCGCCGGAGGTGGCCGTGTCCTGGCCCTCGGCGAAATCGGCTTCCTCACCGAGACCGGCGAAGTCCTCTTCGTCGGCCACTTCAGCGGCATTAGGTGCGTCGAGCTCACCAGCGGCAATCACCCGGTTGGCCTGCACGATCTGGTCCACGATCTCTGCGGTGGACATATTGCGAGTCAACCCGTTCTGGCCGGTGGCGCAGAAGGGGCAGTTCATGCCGCAGCCGCACTGGCTGGAGATGCACAGGGTGATGCGGTTGCGGTAGCGCATCAGCACCGACTCCACCAGGGCGCCGTCAAAAAGCCGCCAGAGGAACTTGATGGTGGCGCCGTCGTCGGTCTTCAGCCGGCGGACCTCAGTGAGCAGCGGAGGGAGGAACTCCTCCACCAGTTTCTGACGCTCCGCGGCGGGCAGGTCCGTCATCGCCTCGGGGTCCGTGGTGTAGTGCTGGAAGTAGTGCACAGAGAGCTGCTTGGCGCGGAATCCGGGGATTCCCATCTCCTTGGCCTTGGCGATGCGCTCATCCAGGGTCATATCCGCCAGGTGCTGCGGCGGCAGCTTGACGCGGGGGCCTTGGGCGAACTGCAGTTTGGGGCGGCCCTCGGCGTCAACGGCCTGAGTCCAGCCCTCAGCACGCGGGCGCACCTGCTTCTGCGAACGGTCGGCAGGGGCCGACGACGACGGCGCGGCGGCACCATCCGCTGGGGCCTGACCGGCCATCGTGGCGGCGGCGGCAGTCTTGGGTGCGGAGATACCCGTGCTTTTCTCAGGATTGGTGGGATTCGACATCCTCACCAGTGTCCCACGAATACCACAGCGGAAGAATGCTGGAGACCGTCTCGGCTCATGCAGTGTGCCCGATCCCACGTTGCCAGCGGCACAATAGTGGCTATGACGCATGATTTTCGCCAGGTTGATGTCTTCAGCGATGGTCCCTTCACCGGGAACCCTGTAGCGGTGATCGCCAGCGCCGCGGACCTCACTGATGAACAGATGCGCGCGATCTCACGCTGGACGAACCTCTCCGAATGCACCTTCCTGCTGCCGCCGCGTGCGAGCCAAGCCGACTATCGAGTGCGGATCTTTGCCTTAGAGACAGAACTTCCCTTTGCCGGTCACCCGACGCTGGGCACGGCCCGGGCCTGGTTGGATCTGGGCGGGGTGCCGCAGCGCCCAGGGTTGGTGGTTCAAGAATGCGGCGTCGGGCTGGTCAAGGTCAGAGTCCAGGCTGACCAGCTGGCCTTCCAGGCGCCGCCGCTGATGCGCTCAGGCCCGGTGTCTGCGCAGGATCGGGCAGCCCTGCTGAGGGTGCTCGGGCTCGATGAAGCCCACGTGGTGGATGCAGCCTGGGTGGACAATGGTCCCGGATGGGCTGCGGTCCTGGTCGATAGTGCCGAGACGGTGCTGAGTGTGGTGCCGCAGCCGCAGGCATTGGACGCTGATCACCCGCAGGCCATCGGTGTGGCCGGACTTTATCCGCATGATGTCCACGACGCCCCCGCCCTGGAGGTCCGCGGGTTCTTCCCCGATGGCACCGGTGGTCTGCTGGAGGACCCGGTGACCGGCAGTTTGAACGCCTCGCTAGCCCAGTGGCTGATCAGCAGCGGCAGACTGCGTCCACCCTATGTGGCCAGACAAGGCACGGTGATCGGACGGCGCGGGCGGGTTCTCATCGAGGCGGGCGAGGACCCAGCCGAGGCTTCAGGGACCGAACCGTCTGCGGAGTCACTGTGGGTCGGGGGCCGGGCAGAGGTGCGCATTCGCGGCAGCCTCACAGCCCGCGCTGTGGACGCGTGAGCTCAGGCGCTTTCGCGGCCGTATTTCCAGTAGCCCATAAAGGACACCTGTTTGCGGGAAAGTCCGACCTCTTTGACCAGATAGCGGCGTAGTCCGGCAATCACACCGGCCTCCCCAGCCAGCCAGGCGTACTCGCGGAACCCTTCCGGGGCAGCGGTCTCCCACAGCACGGCGTCGTCATCGAGTTCAGGCAGTTCCTGAGGTGTGCCGGTCAGCGCTCCCACCGGTTCACGTCCGGGTTCCCAGGCGGCGCGCCGAGCGGCGAAGATCTTGGCCCGGCGGATGCCCCAGTCCTGGACGGCGGAGTTCAGGGCCGCACCGTGGCTGGCGCCGTCGCGCGGGAGCCAGTAGATCCGCACACTGGAGCGTGAGGCCACATCCAGGACATCGTCGCTGGTGGGCACCTCCAGGAAGGCCTCGCCGCTGTAGCTTTCGGGGAGGCCCTCGAGAATCGCGCAGATTGCCGGCACCGCGGTCTCGTCACCGGCCAGCATCAGATCACGAGCACTTCCCGGGGTGAAGTCGATGCCGCCGCCGGATTCCTCCGAGCGCCGATCCGGGCCGATGATGACCAGTTCGTCCCCGGGCTCGGCTCCCAGCGCCCAGGCGGATGCAGGACCGGAGTGGTCGTCGTCGTCAATGTGGATGACAAAGTCGATATCCACTTCACGGGCATAGGTGCGGATGGCCCGCACGGTGTAGGTGCGAATCGGATTGCGTTCAGCATCATCAAGCACCCGCCAGGCGGTGTACCACTCCATGATAGTGGCCGGCGGGTCAGCGAAGAGCCCTAATTCGGGCAGGGTCCCATCGGACCGCGGCAGGAACAGTTTGATTCGCTGGTCCCAGGCCACCGGCGAGGCCGCGGCCTCCAAGCCAGTGGTGCCGGTGCCGGCTGGGCCGAAATGCTCAAGGTCCTCGCCGGTGAGGGTGATACGGAGGAACTGCGGGGACAGCCGGACCACCCGCGCCACCTGAGTCAGGTAGGCGCGGGTGGCCGGACGGACAGCGGTCTGCTGCATCAGTCGAGGTTCTCCACTGCCTCGGCCAGCTGCGGGGTCAGCTCCTCAAGCACTAGTTCGATGCTCAGCGGAGAACCGGCACTGAAGGCCATAGATAGATCGGAGTCGCCTTCTAGGAACACCGCGCGGTCCTCCTGGACCACGTCCAGTGAGGAGATCAGCGGGTCAGCCTGCAGCTCTTCCAGGGTGTAGCCGATGGGGTAGAGCACCGCGACATCCGCGTCGAAGATCTCCACCTGCTCCTCAGAAATATCAGCGTAGAAATCCTCGCCGTTATTCAGTTCATCCGCCGGGGCGTACATCTGGAATCCCAGCAGCTCAAGAATGTCCCAGCGCATATCCCCGGAGAGATTCAGTCCGTAGGCTTCACCGAATTTTGAACCGGTGATCGCCTCGACACCTTCAAACTCAGGATGCGCCTCGCGGGCCTCCTCAATCTTGGTGTGGGTTTCTTCGATCAGTTCCGTGCCCTCGGCGGAGAGACCCAGCGCATCGGCGACCAACTGGGTCTGCTTCTCCCAGCCGGGGTTGTAGTTCGCCGCGCCTTCAGGGCCGGAGATGGTGGGCGCGATCTCGCTGAGCCGGTTGTACTCAGCCTCGTCATAGCCGGAATTGACGTTGAGGATCAGATCCGGGGCCAGTGACTGGATATATTCATAATCCAGATCGCCATCAGTGCGCGGAATGACCTCAGGGTCCACGTCGTCAAAGAGATCCGCAGCCCAGGGCCCGACGCCGTGGCTCTCCTCCCCGAAGCTCTGCCAGTCATGAACCGCGATGGGTTCCACGCCCAAGGCCAGGGCGATCTCAGCATCGGACCAGCCCAGGGCTACTACACGCAGTTCGCCGTCTTCGGGCTCAAGCACCTCGGTGGGGCCATACATATGCTCCACCACTGCCAGCACGCCGTCGCCCTCAGCTGCGGGGCTCGCGCTGCCCGCATCGCCCTCGGTGGCGCTGTCACCGTCTCCGCCACCACCACAAGCGGTCAGCGCCAGCGCGGAGGCCGCCATAACGGCGGACAAAGACAGTAGGGGGTTCTTCATAGGTTCTCCTCTTAGGGCAAGGGACTCAGTACAACCGGTGCGAACGGTCACTTGGGCGGGTTCTCGGGGCGGTTCTTAGGCCGCTGCTGCCCGGGGTATCACCAGCGGGCGTCCGGTCTCTGGATCTTCGATCACCAGGGAATCAATGCCGAAGACCTCGCGCACCAGCTCGGCGGTGCCGATCTCCTCGGGCGCGCCCTGGGCGATGATCTGGCCCTCGCGCATGGCGACCAGGTGGGTGGCATAGCGCAGCGCCTGGTTCAGGTCATGCAGCACGGCCACCAGGGTACGGCCATCGCGCTGGAGCTGGGTGCACAGCTCCAAGACTTCGATCTGGTGGGCGATGTCCAGGTAGGTGGTGGGCTCATCCAGCAGCAGAATCGGAGTCTGCTGAGCCAGCGTCATGGCGATCCATGCGCGCTGGCGCTGCCCGCCGGAGAGCTCATCGACGGCGCGGCTGGCCAGCTCGGTGGTGCCGGTGACCTCCAGAGCATGGCGGACTGCAGCCTCGTCCTCGCGGCCCCAGCGGCGCAGCAGACTCTGATGCGGGTGACGGCCGCGGGAGACCAGATCAGCCACGGTGATGCCTTCTGGTGCCAGCGAGGTCTGTGGCAGCAGCCCGATAGTACGAGCCAGCTGCTTGGTGGGCACGGAGCTGATCGCATCGCCGTCGAGCAGGACCTCTCCGGCGGCGGGACGGATCAGCCGTGCCAGGCTGCGCAGCAGAGTGGACTTACCGCAGGCGTTGGGACCGATGATGACGGTGAAGGACTCTTCGGGGATCTGCAGGTTCAGCTCTTTGAGCACGGAGCGCTCGTCGTAACCGCAGGCCAGATCTGCCGCTGCCAGCCGGTGCTCGGTCTGCAGCTGCGGCAGTTCCGCCACTGCCTCCTCGCGGACTTGGGTGATCGTCATTCTCAGATTCCTTTCCTGGCGGTCTGACCGATGCTCATGAGCAGCCAGACGAGATAGGCCCCGCCGAGGATGAGTGTGATGACACCCACCGGCAGGCTGACGGGGATCAAGGGGGTGCGCGCAATCGTGTCGCTGAGGGTCAGCAGCAGGGCACCCATTGCTGCTGAGGGAATGAGCTGACCGGTATGGGAGGAGCCGGCGGCTGCTCCAGCCAGGCGCAGTGCAAGCTGCGGAGCCACCAGCGCGATGAAGGCGATCGGCCCTGCCGCGGCGGTCACTAATGCCACCAGCACGATCCCGCAGAAGAACTGGATCAGCCGGGTACGTTCCAGCTGGATGCCAAGGCCGGAGGCGGCGTCGTCGCCCATTTCCATCAGTTGCATGTTCCGAGCGTTGGCCAGCATCACCGGCAGAGCCACTGCGCCGATCCCCAGCAGCGGCAGGACATGGGACCAGGTGATGTCATTGACGGAGCCCGCGCCCCAGGTGGCCACGGCCATAGCGGCCTCCAGGCGCAGTGTGGTGACCAGGTAGGTGTTCAGCGAACCCAGGAAGATGCTCACGCCGATGCCCACCAGGATGATGCGCAGCCCGGAGACACCGCGTTTCCACGCCAGCAGGTAGACGACGGCGCCGGTGGCCGTGCCGCCCAGGATCGCTCCGAAGGGTGTGGCCCAGACGCCGCTGAAGCCCAGTACGGCGACTAGTAATGCGCCGGTATACGCGCCGGCGGAGAAGCCGATGATGTCCGGGCTGCCCAGCGGGTTACGGGTCTGGGATTGGAAGACTGCCCCGGCAAGGGCCAGGGCGGCTCCGCCGAGAAGTGTGAAGACCACCCGTGGGGCGCGCCATTCCAGAATGACCCTGGAGGTACCTTCATCAGCGGTGCCCAACAGCGCAGCCAGGGCGTCGGAGGCACCCAGCATGGCCGAGCCGCTGATCAGGTTCCACCAGCCCACCATCAACGCCGCCGCCAGCAGCACGAAGGTCATGATCAGGCTGCGGCGCTGGATGCGCAGGCTGAAGGTGCCGCGGCGCAGGGTCCGCGACCCGGGGCCGAAAAGTGGCGGCGCAGTCTGCACGTTCACAGGTTTTTCACCGCCCTCCGGCGGGTCAGCCAGATCAGCACCGGAGCACCGAGGAATGCGGTGACCACTCCTGCAGGAAGTTCGGAGGCCACGACCAAGCGGGCCAGGATGTCAGCGGTCAGCACCAGCACCGGTGCGGCCAGCAGGCTCAGTGGAACCAGCCAGCGGTGATCCGGGCCCAGCAGCATCCGCAGCGCGTGGGGCACCATGAGCCCGATGAAGCTCAGCGGCCCGGCTGCCGCCGTTGCTGCACCGCAGAGCAGGGTCACCGCGGCCAGTCCCGCTACTTTAGTCAGTCCGGGCCGGGCCCCGAGGGCGACGGCGGCGTCATCGCCTAGCGAGATCGCATTCAGCGCCCGCGGCAGCAGTGCGGCGATGAGTGCGCCGATCATCATGAACGGCAGCACCGCGTTGAGCTCATCCCAGCTGCGTCCCTGCAGAGAGCCCGCGGACCAGAAACGCACTTGGTCAAAGACGGTGGGCATGGCCAGGGTGACGGCGTAGCTGAGTCCGCTCAGCAGTGCGCCGATGGCCACACCGGTCAGTACCAGCTTCGCGGAGCTGGCTCCGGCGTAGCCGCTGGTCCCGATCAGATAGACCGCTACGGCGGTGATGAAGGCACCGGCGATGGCCAGCCAGACGTGGGCGAAACCGATGGTCACCCCCATCGTGGCGGAGCCGAAGACCACTGCGGCGTAGGCTCCGGCGTTGACGCCGAGCAGCCCGGGATCCGCCAGGGGGTTGCGGGTCAGAGCTTGCATCAGCACACCGCCCAGTCCCAGGGCTGCGCCTACAACAATGGCCAGCACAGTGCGCGGGACTCGCCGCTCGAGGATCAGCAGTTCTGTAGTGTCCCGGGCACCTGCGGGCAGATCGCCTGCGGCCCACCGGCTCAGTGTGTCGCTGACGGTGCCTGCAGAGATATTTCCCGAGCCCACGAAGAGACTGATCCAGCTCAGTCCCAGCAGAAGCAGCAGACCGCAGCCGACGACGACGAGCCGCCGCGCACCGGCTGATGCCAGCGGCAGCGGCGCAGCATCGGCGCGCGTGGGGGCGGTCTGAGCGGTCACAGTTCCTCGGGTACTATCGACGAATCACAGCCGGCCTGGATTACGCAACATAAGTTTGCCGGAATTTTTGTGAACGTGATTAAGGTACTCCTGCGTTACCAAATGCGCAAACGTTCAGGTCGCGGCACCGCCCTCCTCTAAGCGGTCACAAGTCAGGGTGCTGCAGTGAGCAGAACCTCCTCTACCGCGCGGCGCGGGCTCGGAGGTGCGGCCACTGTGGGGTATCCAATGCGGAAGGTCATGATCGCTTTCCCTGCCCCGGGCAGCAGATCAGCAAGCTCACGATTGAAAACGTCGTCGAGCCCGGCCGATTCCTCCCGGTCCACCCGCTCGAGGACCTGGCACAAAGGCTGCATGGCCAGCCCGTCTCCAGTAGCCATTAAGTGCAGCCGCTGAAAGGTGCGACCGGCAGATAGCCGAGCTGCCACATCATGACCGTCTGCCACCATAATCGCGCCGAACGCAGCGGCGGTGCTGACCTGGGTGTCACGGGTGCCGCGCAGCCAGCCGTCGTGATTCTGCTGCTGCGTCGTAGGCAGGATCTTCGCTGCTCCGCGAATGAATGCCGACTGCCCGGAAGCATCGATCGTGACACCGTCGCGCAGAGTCTGGATATCGTTCCAGTCAGAGCGGTACCAGCGGTAGTCATCAGCGGCCTGATCCGGGTCTGCGATGATCGCCTCGGTCGCCCGGACGGTGATATCGCCGAATGCCTGCCGCACCTCGGGCTCACTCAACCAGACCAATGAGACGGCGTCGTCCTCAGCGGCTCTGCGGTAACGGTCCAGGGTCTGCCGGGGCACGGCCTGGTCAGTGCGGTACGCAGCGCGATCGGTATGCCGCACCGGAATAGCTTTCAAGAGCGGCGAGGCTGCCGCGGAGCTCTCGCGCAGCTCGATATGCGCGATGTGTCCGGGATCAGCGGAATCCGGAACGAGCTCCGCGATGGCCTGCAGGCCAAGTGCAGGTGCAGCGATCATCAGGTTCTCCAGGGCACAGCCCAGTGAGATCTGCTGTTCCCGAAGCAGTGGATCGATGGTCCCGATCGTCCGGCCTGAGTCGGCGAACAGGTCGATGTAGCTGTCCTCCACGCGGAAGATCCAGGGTTGGGTGTTGTGGGCATTGGCAGCCAGGATGGCCGCGCGCACTAAGTCTGCCCGCCCGGTGGGCGCGGGCAGGTTCCACGGCTCATAAGCGGGTCCCGATCCTTCGGCGAATACTCCGTTGTCCGCTGCTCGCCAGGTGAGGGCTCCTGATCCGGCAACGGCAAGTAACCCGGCACCCCCGCCGACCAATCGCAAGAGGTTCCTGCGCGAGAAGTTCTGGGCTTCCGCTGCGTCATCCTGTGTCTGAGATTCATGCTTCATTGCGATCTAGGTCCTTCCAGAGCTGGCGTGCGGCCGGTGACAGGTGTGGCTCCAGGACCGCGAAAACTACATCGAGCTGGGCGGCAACTTTTTCTGGGGAGACTTTTTCTGGCCGGTCAGCTTCCCCGGTGATCTCCAAGAAGGTGAACCAGTTCTCGGTGACCAACCAGACAGCTGCGGTGAGATCTGCCAACGGGGACCTCGGCTGAAGCAGTCCCTGGGCCACCAGCTGCTCCGCTGCTGCAGACCACTGCGCCATGCGGTGCTGATAAGCCTCGCGGTAGACAGCAGCCAGCTCAGAATCTGCGCGAAGCAGTGCCACCAGCTCACGTCCGAAGAACCGGTACCGCCAGGCCAGTTCTCCACCGCGCAGCATCCCCTGGCGCAGGTGTTCAAGGTCTAGGCCCTGGTCTGCGTGACCGCCCTGCTCCCAGTGCAGCGCGTACTGATCGATCATCTCAGCCAGGAGATCCCGGATGATGTCGCGCTTGCCGGAGTAGTGGTAGTAGAGGTTGCCGGGACTGATACCGAGCTCAGCGGCGATGCGGTTGGTGCTCACAGCCGCTGTGCCGTGGTCGTTGAACAGGACACGTGAGGTGTTCAGAATCTGCGTTCTTGTCGCCTCCGATCGAGTGCTTCGGCGCTGCCCCGACCGGGAGCCTTGGGAGGCGGGGCGCGGGGATCGGGACGGTTCGGGGACGGGATTCTGGGAGCTCAGGCCTGCTGAGTTAGAGTTCACACTCTAATTAGAGCTTATGCTCTACTCAGCTGCAACTTCGATTGCTGATGAGTCGATCACTGATAAGTCGCCCCGGCCGGAATCCGCCGGCGGTCTGCGCCCTAGAGCGCGTAGTGAGTGAACCGTCCGCCTAATAGCGTGGCTGCCACCGGCATGTTCCGCAGCTGGTCCCCCGTGCAGTGGTAGGGGTCACGGTCCAGCACGGCTAAATCAGCGGGTGCTCCCACGCGGACTTCAGCGGGACCGCCAGTGCTGGCAGCAAGAGCTGTACCTACGGCGATGCGCTGCTCCGGATGCCAGGGGTCACGGCCATCACGGCTGCGGCTGACGGCCGCAGCAATCGCCATCCACGGATCCAGCGGTGCCACCGGGGCATCAGAGCCGAAACGCAGGGTGACTCCCGCTTCCACAAGGCTGCGCAGGGGGAAGTTCCGGGCGGTGCGTCCGGGCCAGTATGCCTCCGCGACGTCACGGTCATCCATGGCATGTTCGGGCTGCACGCTCGCCGTGACGCCAAGCCGGGCGAATCGTTCAACGTCCTCCCAGCGAAGCAGCTGGGCATGTTCGATACTGCCGTGCATTGCAAGTTGTTCAAAGATGGTCAGGATCTCCGTATTGGCACGGTCACCAATGGCGTGAATGGCTGCGGCAATGCCTGCACCCTGGGCGGTGCGCATCAGTTCGCGCACCTGCTGCGGCGGCACAGTAGGCCCACCGCAGGCATGAGGATGTGTGGGATCCAACCCTGCATAGGATTCCCAGCACCACGCGGTTCGGGTGTTCAGAGAACCATCGGAGATCACCTTCAGCGGCCCCAACCGAACCAGTCCGGATTCCTCGAGCAGATCTCCGGTCCGCAGGCCGGATTTCACAGTCTGCGCCAGGTAGTCGGGCCACACCGCGGCCTCCACGCGCAGCTGGTTCACCCCCTGGGCCACCCGCTTGGGCCACAGCGAGGCGTTATCGGCGTTCTCGAACTCCACCACGCCCACAGTTCCGCGGGCTGCGGCAGCTTGGGCCGCATCCTGGTAGTCCTGCGGAGTCAGGTCAGCGGGGTCACCGAAGCGGTCCATGACCGCGAAAGACTCTGCTTCCCGCAGGATTCCGGTGTCATCGGTATGGACCCCCACCAGCTGCTGGGCAGCGGTGTTCAGCCACATGCAGTGCAGGTCGCCGGCGATCAGCGCCACTGGATGATCACCGGTGACCGCATCGAGGTCGCTGAGCCGAGCGGGCTCAGGCCAGAGCCCATCGCGGAATCCGAAACCGACCACCGTCTTACCGGCCGGCGCCTTCTGCACTGCCTCGCGTGCCAGTTCCAGGACTTCTGCGGCACTGCTGGTGCGGGTCAGATCAATACGCTGCCGACGGATCACCCACTGCGTGAAATGCACATGGTGATCCCACAGCCCCGGAATCAGCCAGCGCCCCTCGAGGTCCACCACCTCGGCAGCTCTGTCCAGCTGCTCACCTGAGGCAGTCAGTGCAACGACGACGCCACCGGAGATCAGCACATCCACTGCGGGGGCCTCGGCCCTCTTCGCCCCACCGGGGGAAGCGATCACAGCATTCTTCAGCAGCAGCTCAGACACTCACGAACTCTCTTTCAGACAGGGGCATCGGTGGTTCTCCATGCACAGCGTACTGGCCTGAAGAACCACCTATGACGCCCGTGCCTGCTGCGCGGAAACCCCGGATTAAAGACCGGCCTTGAGCTGAGCTGCAAGCTCGTGGAAGCGCGGGCTGGGGTTGCCGAAGCGGTGCAGAGTCATCGACACCGCCTGCTCCTTGACCCAATAGCGCAGCTCAACGCGACCAGAGGCGGTCACCACGTCATCGAGCAGCGCCACCTCCGGACGCGACGCCACCGCCTGGTGCACCTGAGACCCGAGGGTCCCCAGCACGCGCACCCGGATGCCAACGCCGGCGTCGTGAGCGCCAGAAGCCAACGCCTGGGCGAACTCTTGCTCCGCCTCCTGAAGCGGCTTCTCGATACCCACCACCAGCTTCTGCACCAGTTTGGCCGCCTGCTTGGCTTTCTTCTGCGACTTGGGATCCACACTGATGCGCACCTGGGCACCTGCGGTCCGGGCAGCCAGCAGGGCGCGCAGCACCGGCGCGGGTTCTGCATCAGCCTGGACTCGCAGCAGCACAGTCTCCGGCAGATAGCGGAAGATATTGGCTTCGGCATTCATCCCGGTGTGATCCTTGGGCTTGCCGAACTCCTGAGCCCACCAACGTGCGTCGTCGGCAGCGGCAGCCTTCAGCCAGGCGAACTCCTCCGGTCCGATGACCTTCTTGGATTCGGCCTCCTCAAGCACCACCGCAGCCGGGGTGCCTTCAGCAGGAGGAGCCAGCTGAGCCGCAGTGGCAATATCGACGTCGTCGCTCCACTGCCCGAAGAGCATCACGTAGTTGGGGCCACCGGCTTTGGATCCCAGTCCCACAGAGGACTGCTTCCAGCCGCCGAAGGACTGCCGCTGCACAATCGCACCTGTGATTCCGCGGTTCACATAAGCATTGCCCACCTGGACCTGCTCCAACCACTGTTCCACCTCGGAAACCTCCAAGGAATGGATGCCGCCGGTGAGACCGAAGTCCACCTGGTTCTGATAGGCGATTGCCTGATCCAGGTCCTTGGCTTCCATGAGCCCCAGCACTGGTCCGAAGACCTCCGTCAGATGGAAGAAGCTGCCGGGCTTGACGCCGGTCTTGATGCCGGGACTCCACAGCTTGCCGGTGTCATCTAGCTGCTCCGGCTTCAGCAGCCAGGCTTCTCCCGGCTCCAGCGTAGTCAGCGCCCGGTGCAGCTTGTCACTGGGGTCCTCGGTGAGCGGACCGACTGTGGCCGAGAGGTTCTGCGGCCAGTCCACCACCATGGACTTGGCAGCATCCACCAGCTGGCGGCGGAACCGCTCCGAGTTGTAGACGCTTCCCACCAGGATGCCCAGGGACGCGGCGGAGCATTTCTGTCCGGCGTGACCGAAGGCGGAGTTCGCCAGGTCAGCCACAGCGAGGTCGCGGTCTGCAGCCGGGGTGATGATCAGGGCGTTCTTGCCCGAGGTCTCGGCGTTGATGCGCATCTGCGGCTTCCAGGAGCGGAACAGTGCGGCGGTCTCTGAGGCTCCGGTGAGGATCACCCGGTCCACGCCGTCGTGGCTGACCAGCCGCTTGCCGGCCTCGCCTTCGAAGGGATAGACGCCATGGAGCACATCACGTGGCACGCCTGCTTCCCACAGGGCTTCCAGCAGCGCCATAGAACAATGCGGAGTCGGTGAGGAGGGCTTGTGGATCACCGCAGATCCTGCTGCCAGGGCTGCCACGGTGCCGCCAAAGGGAATGGCCAGTGGGAAGTTCCACGGCGGTGTCACCAGAACCAGGGTGTCCGGGGTGAAGTTGGCGTATTCCACCTTCTCCAGTTCCAGAGCGTGATGGGCGTAGTAACGGGCGAAATCAATCGCCTCGGAGACCTCAGGGTCGCTCTGCGCCACGGACTTGCCCACCTCAGCTGCCGCCAAGGAGATCAGATGGCCCCTGCGCCGGGCCAGAATATCGGCAGCCCGGTAGAGAATGCGTGCCCGGTCGATGGCCGGGCGGGCGGCCCACTCTGCGGCTGCTGATCGAGCTCGCTCCACCAGCGGGTCGATATCCTGAAGCCCGACTTCCTCCGGTACCGGCTGAGACTTCAGCCACTGAGGCGTTGCCCGCGCCACCACCTGCTCGGCCCAGCGCTGGTTGGCCTCAAGAGCCGGGTGAGTATCGGGCTCGTTGTGGAAGGGCGGCAGCTGATCGTAGTCAGGGAGCTCGGCCTGCTCTTCAGCGGTCCGGTCCTGAATGTGTTTCGGCGCCGGCGCGGTGTGACCGTTCTCCTGCAGAATGCCCGCCAGGGTCTGCACCGAGCTGCGGAACCGGGTTTCCTCGCGGCGGAAGACCTCACTGCCGGTGCCGGTCTCGTCCACGCCGAGATCGAAGATCCCGGACATGAAGTTCTCACTCGCGGCATTCTCCTCCAACCGACGCACCAGATAGGAGATCGCGACGTCGAACTCGGCCGGGCGCACGGCCGGTACGTAGAGCAGCAGCTGCCCGACATCGCCGCTGACGGCCTCGGCCTGCTCGGCGGCCATGCCCTGGAGCATCTCGAATTCCAGTCGGCCGGCCCCGCCGTCGTTGTGCACCCCGCGTGCCAGCCCCAGCAGGTGGGCGAAGGCGATGTCGAAGAGGTTGTGGCCGGCCACGCCGAGCCGCACGCCGCGCATGCGCTCAGGCTGCAGCAGCCAATGCAGCACCAGTTTGTAGTTGGCGTCGGTGGCTTCCTTGGAGTCACAGGTGACAACAGGCCAGTCGTGAATCTCCGCATGAACCCGCTCCATGGCCAGGTTCGCGCCCTTGACCAGGCGGATCTTGATACCGGCACCGCCGGCGTCCACCCGGGCGTTAGCGAACTCAGCCAGCTCCTGAACAGAGGCCAGGGCATCGGGCAGATAGGCCTGGATGACGATTCCGGCCTCGTAGTTTTTCATCTGCTCCATGGACAGCAGGCGCTTGAAGACCGCGATGGTCAGCCGCAGATCCTGGTACTCCTCCATATCCAGGTTGATGAACTTGGATCCGGCCGGGGCCTTTGCGGCCTCGGTGTAGAGCGGGATGAGCCGCTGCACCACATAGTCCACAGTCTCCTGGAAACCCCACATGGAAATCTGGCTGGCCACTGAGGAGACCTTGATGGAGACATAGTCGACGTCGTCGCGGCGCAACAGCCGTACGGTGTCTTCCAGGTGCTTATCGGCTTCTTCCTCACCCAGAACTGCTTCACCCAGAAGGTTGATATTGAGCCGGTGGCCGTCCTTCTTGATCCGTGCCACGGCTTTGCCGAACTGCTTATCGCGAGCGTCCACCACCATGTGGCCGACCATCGAGCGCATCCGCTTGCGGGCCGCGGGGACCACGACGTCGGGCAGCAGTTTGCCCAGCTTCGAGCCGGCCTGGATCTGAGCCAGATCCAGCTTCTCGAGGGTGTCTGGAGCCAATGCGCCGAGTTCAGACAGTGCGGAGGCGGCCGCTTTGGTGTCCTCAGTGCGGATCACCCGGTCCACGAATCCCACAGTGAAGTCCAGGCCGGTGGGGTGAGCCAGGACTGCGGCCAGCCGCTGCGCGGAGGGATGCGGGGTCACGCCGGAGTGCTGAGTCTGACGCAGCCAGCTGGTGACCTTTTCCACTGCGGCATCGGTGATGCTGTTCAGCTCGTTCAGCGTCTCTGGGTTCAGGTCCTGCGAGTGGGCCGGTGAAGTCTGCTCAGCCATGTGCTCTGCTCCTTGAGTCGTTGCAATCCACTGCCTCCATGACAGGGGGCCGGTGGGATATCAGTCTTGCCTTCAGTGTCAGCAGGGCTGGGGCAGATGAGAAGAGATATGGACCACACGCTGAGATAATTTGAGTCAAAACTGATTCAATAGCCTGATGCAGACAGTGGTGCGGGGTCGCCCCCGGGTACAGGACACCGCCGATGACATCGTCGCCAGTGTGTTGGCTACGGCCGGCCCCCGGGTGGGCGGCACGGAATTTTCCACCCGCCGTATCGCCGAGCTGACCGGGTTGAGTCAGACCCTGGTGAGTCGCGCAGTGCGGCGGATTCGCCATCCAGGCCAGTCCACACAGCGGCACGCAGCCCCTACCGCGGCATCCCCCGCTGCCCAGCGGCTTCGTCTCATGGACTTCCGGGTGGAGTACCCCCGGATCACGCTTCAGTTCGGCACCAGTGCCAGCGCCGCAGCACCGGCGCGACGACGCTTCGAACGTCGGGCGACTGCACTGATGGCCGCCCTGTGGGTCTCCGGAGCTGCCGCCTGGACCGACCCGCCCCGGAACTCGGCTGCCGAACCCCCCAGCGCAGAACCATCGTCCCTGCGCGCTCAGTGGTCACCGGGGGCAGACTGGGAGGAGTTTCTGGCTGCTGTGGCGGCGCTGCTGGACCGTTGCGAACCCTCGGAGGCCGCCCTTCCGGGTTCACTGCTTCGGCTTCTGGCAGCGCGGGCAGGCAGAGGACTTCTGGGGGTTCATTGGCGGGCCGAGACAGAATCATCCGGAACTGATCCTATTTTTGACTCAAATCTACTTGCCGTCATGGAGTACCCCGCCCCGGACCGCTCCCCCGCCAACCGCTGGCTGCCCCGGATGGAGCTCTCTGCCACTGAGCAGTTGGCCATCGCCCTGCGCAAAGAGATGATCAATTCCGGATTCCGGCCTGGTGACCGGCTTCGTCCAGCTCTCTTCGCTCAGCGGTTGGGTCTGCCACCAGCCACAGTGCGAACCGCCATGCGCCAATTGGCTGATGACGGCCTGCTCGTGCAGTCCTCCACAGGCGCAGCCAGCAGCACGTTCCGCATCCCACGGGTGACCGGTGCTGATGTCATTGACCTCTACGCCTCCCGGCTTCATGTGGGCATGGTGCTGCTGCGGGCCTGCGCCGCCCAGCCGCGGCACCGGCTGCTTCCTGCCAGACTGGCGCTCGGGGCACTGGAAGCTGCCGCTGCCCAAGGCACCCGCGCGGATGTGGGCGAGGCTGATCTGCGCTTCCAGCAGGAGCTGGCCGAGGCCTCCGGCTTGCGGCAGTCGGCACGCAGCTTCCACGCGCTCACCCTGCGCGTCAGGATGTTCATCGCGGTGCTGCAGCTGGACTACACCCCCGCCGTCGACCGTCTCCTCCGAGATGACCGGCGGATCCTTACTGCGGTTCTGGAGGGACGGGGTGACGGAGCAGTCCGCCTCTGGCGCGGCAAACTCGATAACGCGGTACGGCATATGTCCGCACTGGCTCCGGAATCCTTCGATGCCGCTCTATGGGACCGCCTGACCCGCTGAGCTGTGGACCCGCTAACTTAGGGAGAAGCTTCAACCCAGCAACGGCTGCAATGAGGACCAGATCTCTTGGAAAGCGGGAATCAACGAGATCACCAGCAGACCCGACATGACCAGATTGAAGATCCGCATATGCCGTGCCGAGGAGATGAAACGTCCCGCCCCTACTCCCAACAGGGTCCAGGCGATGGTGCACGGGGTGCTGAAGACCAGAGCGAAGCCTGCAATCACCAGCACTTCGGCTAAGAAGGACTCCCAGAAACCGGTGAAGGTGGCCAGGGCCGCCACTGCCAGGGTCCAGGCCTTGGGATTGACGAACTGGAACAGCGCCATCTGAATGAGCCCCGGCGGTCGGCCTTCGCGGCGAGACTCCACATCAGTGGGTCCGGTGGCGATCTTAAAGGCAAGCCACAGCAGATACGCCACGCCGATGGGCCGCAGCACGTCCAGGACCACCGGCCACTGGTTCAGCACCTGACCTAAACCGAGCCCTACCAGGATCATCATGACCGGGAACCCGATATTGATCCCGATGATGGCCGGCAGCGTCCGGCGGAATCCGAAACCAGCACCGGAGGCCATCACAATGGTGTTATTGGGCCCGGGGGTTCCGGCACCGGCGATGACAAAGAGCATCAGAGACAGCAACTGCACTTCTTGAACCTACTTCGCTTCCTGAACTGATGAGGACTTGCCCCGGACTTTTCCATCATGCGGACTGCGCGCCGGGGCCATCCGCACCCTTATCGCAGCACCAGCGCAAAGCACGACGGCGACTCCCCCGGCCACTGTGGCCAGCGCCAGCTGTTCTCCCAACAGCAGCGCAGCCCACAACAGAGTCAGCACCGGCTGAATGAGTTGGATCTGACTGACTTTGGCCATCGAGCCGATGCCCAGTCCGCGGTACCAGGCGAAGAATCCGAGGAACATCGAAACCACGCCCAGGTAGAGAAACGCTCCCCACTGGAGGGTCCCGGCAACCGGGGGCTGCTGAAACCAGGCCACAGCTGTCAGGGTCAGCATGAGCGGCAGCCCCAGAACTAGGGCCCAGGAGATGGTTTGCCATGCGCCGAGCTCCCGGGCCAGCAACCCGCCTTCGGCATAGCCGAAGGCTGCACCGATCACGGCCGTAAACAACAGCAGATCTGCCCACTGCAGACTGCCCATGCCGCCGCCGGACAGCGCAGCGAATATCACTGCCGCTGCTGCACCGACGCCGGTGACCAGCCAGAACAGCACTGGCGGCCGTTCCCTGCCGCGCAGTACCGCAACCACAGCAGTGGCTGCCGGGAGTAAGGCGATCACGACCGCGGCGTGGCTTGCTGACGCCGTCGTCAGAGCATAGGAGGTCAGGAGCGGAAAACAGAGCACGATGCCTCCGGTGACAATCAACAGGCGCAGCCACTGTTGCCCTCTTGGCCATGACTGCCCAGTGAGTGCCAGGGCCGCGGCAGCCAGCACGGCGGCCAACACCGCGCGGCCTGCTCCGACAAAAAGCGGTGAGAGCGCACCCTCGCCCACTGCTATGCGGGTCAGCGGTACCGTGAGTGAAAAAGCAGCCACCCCCAACAGCCCCCAGGCCCAGCCAGCACGGGAGGTCGAATATCGGCCGGGTGCTGCGTCCACGGCCGGTAACGGTGGCCCAGAATAAGCAGTAGCGCTACTCTTGATTTCCATGCAACAGGATAGCAGTAGCCGAATTGTCCAGGGACTGAGGCAATGGATCGAGTCTGCTCCTACGGGCACTCAGTTGCCCAGCAGCCGCAGCCTGGTGACTGAATACGGGGCCAGTCCGGTCACCGTGCAGAAGGCGCTGCGAAGCCTGGCAAGTCTGGGACTGGTGGAGACCCGCCCTGGGGTGGGCACATTCGTCCGCGCCTCCCGGGCTCCGCGACCCCATGATTACTCCTGGCAGACTGCCGCTCTGGGGCCGCGCAACGCCGCCTCGCCCCAGCTGGCGTCAGCGCTGCGCATCGCTTCCGGAGATACCTACGACCTCGGTTCCGGGTTCCCTGATCCGAGCCTCCTCCCCGAACGGCTGGTCCGCTCGGCCTTTGCTCGCGCCGCCCGCAGCCGGGCCACGCTGAGCTGGCCTTCGGCAGTAGGTCTTGCAGACCTGCGCGCATGGTTCGCTTCTGAGCTAGCCGCCCAGACAGCACCCGGAGTCAGCGCCCCCACTGCCGGGGACGTCATCATCCTTGCTGGTAGCCAGAGCGGGTTAAGCGCCGCCTTTCGAGCCCTAGTAGGACCGGGAAAACCACTGCTGATCGAGTCGCCCACATACTGGGGCGCCATTCTCGCGGCCACTCAGGCCAATGTGCAGCTCGTGCCGGTGCCTAGCTCAGCCGAGGGGCCAGACCCTGAGGCCCTGGACCGGGCTTTCACGCAGACCGGCGCCCGTGCGTTCTACGCCCAACCCAGCTTCGCCAACCCGCACGGCGCCCTGTGGTCCCAGCCGCTGCGCGAACAGGTCCTCAGCACCGTACAACGTCACGGGGCGTTCGTGATCGAGGATGACTGGGCACATGACTTTGCCATTGACGCCCACCCGCGACCGCTGGCAGCCCAGGACGACGGCGGACATGTGGTGTATCTGCGTTCGTTGACCAAGAGCGTCTCCCCTGCCGTACGGGTCGGTGCGGTGATCGCCCGCGGGCCGGCCCGTGAACGGCTGTTGCATGTCACTCAATCTGAGTCGGTCTTTGTCAGTGCGGTGCTGCAGGCCGCTGCACTGGAGGTGGTCACCAGCTCGGCTTGGCGGACACATCTACGCAGCATGTCTCAGCAGCTGGGAGCGCGCCGGGATCTGCTGGCACAGGCCCTTGCCGAGAACGCACCCCTGGTGCAACTGGACCATCTCCCTCGCGGTGGGCTGCATTTATGGGCGAGGCTTCCTGAGGCCGCGGATCTGGCCGCCGTCGTCGCAGGTCTACAGCGGGCGGGGGTCAGCGTGGTGCCAGGACATGAGCTCTTCCCCGCCGAACCCACAGCCCCATATCTGAGGCTGACCTTTGCTGGGCCAGATCCGGGTAATTATGTCCACGCTGCCCAAGCACTCCACGAGGTGCTCCACGAGGTGCTGCAGAACAGCTCCCAGGGCACACACCTGCCGCTATAGCCGTGCCCGGGAACGGCCACTGTCCCGACATATGCACCCCTTGACCCGCCCGCGGCACCCCTGGAGACTCAGGGAATGAGATTCGAAGGCCTCGTCGACCATTCATCCCCAGACCCCGTGGCGGAGGTGCGAGCCAGAGCACTGGAGCTGGGGATAGCCGTGGCCGGCCTGGAACCTCAGCCTCACTTAGAGGACTGGGGACCCTGCCATGTGGTGGAACAGCACATGGCAGGACACCTCGCGGTGACGTTTTCACGCAGCTACACGCTGCGACTACCTGGTGCGGATCACAAGCTGGATCCCGCGGTGGCTCCCCCTGCAGCACCAGGGGCCCCACCACCGGGCACCCTGGAGGATGCCCCCGAGCAACTGTTAGCAGCGCTACCTGCCTGGCTGCGCAAACAGAATGACCGTGCCCACTACCCCGGACTCTGGAATGCTGTTGAAACGCATTGGACACCATACCCGCGGTTGGCGAAAACACTGCCCGAGCTCTTACGGGAACACATCCTGCAGGCAATCCTGAACTGGCAGCCGCACTACTGCCCCGGTGGAGCACCGGCCCCGGCTATCCATGAGGTCTCCGAGGCCTACCCGTACCCCGGGGTGATCGTCGACGGCTCAGCAGCCACCGGACTCGCCGTTGATGTGGGGTCAGTGGCACTGGGCCTTGGTCTCCCACTCGATGGCGGCAGGATCATGACCGCGGTCCTGCCCAACAGGTACCTCTCAGACATCGAGTTGCGCTTTGTCTCCACGGCTTCACTCACAGCAGGCCAGGACGGCCACTAGGACTTCACGAGGCGCTGGATCGCAGCCGATGCCTCGCGGATCTTCTCCTGAGCATCGTCACCACCGCTGTTGATGGCATGGCTCACGCAGTGCTTGAGGTGATCATCAAGCAGCCCCAGCGCCAGATTCTCCAGGGCCGAGGTCATCGCGCTGATCTGGGTGAGGATATCGATGCAATAGGTGTCTTCGTCGATCATCCGGTGGATGCCGCGGGCCTGCCCTTCGATCCGGCGCATCCGCGCCAGGTACTTCGCCTTCTCGCTCATGTAGCCATGACCGGATGTGGCGTCGTCGGGAAAGGAAGTTTCCGCCGGGCCAATCTGGGATTCTGCTGCGCACATGGTGTCCTCCTGATTCGGTGCCTCATCCAGGGTATACACAAATACCCCATGGGGGTATATTAAACAGCATACGATCCGCATCGGGACGCATCCCGCCACTCTCCAGGAGGACACCATGGCCGAAACACGCATCTACACCGTGACCGGGATGTCCTGCGGCCACTGTGAATCGGCAGTCACCCAAGAAGTGAGCCAACTCGCGGGCGTGGCCGATATCCAGGTCAGCTCCGCTGCCGGCTCCCTGACCATCACGGTGCAGGATGACGCCACAGTGACCGACGAGGCAGTGATCGCCGCAGTGGATGAGGCCGGCTACTCGGCCTCCCCAGCTCGCCTCGAGGGGACCCCGTGACCCCATCACTGAACACTGACACAGCCCAGGAACGAGTCGAACTCCAGATCGGCGGGATGACCTGCGCCGCCTGCGCCAACCGCGTGGAGAAGAAGCTCAACGCACTCGAGGGTGTCGCCGCCAGCGTCAACTACGCCACCGAGAAAGCGTGGGTCACCGCCGAGAACGTCGCGGACCGACACAAGCTGGTCGATGACCTTATCGCCACCGTGGAGAAGACCGGCTACCGCGCCGAACTCCCTCCCACCCCGGAGAACGACAGCGCACCGGGGCTCGCCGATAGGGATCTGAAGTCCCTGCGCAACAGGCTGATCGTGGCTGCGGCACTGAGCCTGCCGGTGCTGATCTGGGCCATGGTGCCGGCCACCCAGTTCGATTATTGGACCTGGGTCTCTCTGGGCCTGGGCCTGCCCGTGGTGCTGTGGGCCGGTTGGCCCTTCCACCGCTCGGCTGCACTGAATGCCGTGCGCGGCACCGCCACGATGGACACCCTCATCTCCCTGGGCACCCTCGCAGCGCTGGCCTGGTCGCTCTACGCGCTGATCTTCGGCCAAGCCGGGGATCCTCACATGCGCCACGCTTTTGAACTCTTCCAGGAGCCTTACTGGCTCTCCGGCCATTCTCATGGTGCCGGCAATGTCTACTTTGAAGTGGCCACCGCAGTCACCACCTTCCTACTCCTGGGCCGGTACCTCGAGAAGCGCTCCAAAGCTCGCGCCGGGGCTGCTCTGCGCTCCCTGCTGAATATGGGCGCAAAGGATGTCACCATACTCAAGGATGGCCAGGAACAGCGCGTCCCGGTCAGTCAGCTCCGCGTAGATGACGAATTCCTGGTCCGTCCCGGAGAGAAAATCGCCACCGACGGCACCGTGGTCACTGGCGCCTCCGCCGTAGATATGTCCATGCTGACCGGGGAGTCTGTTCCGGTTGAAGTAGCCGAAGGTGACACCGTGGTGGGTGCCACCGTCAATACCTCCGGCCGACTGGTAGTGCGAGCGACCCGGGTGGGCGGTGATACCCAGCTCGCTCAGATGGCCCAGCTGGTGGAACAAGCCCAGTCCGGCAAAGCCGGCGTCCAGCGCCTCGCCGACAAGATCTCCGGGGTCTTTGTCCCGGTGGTGCTGGCCATTGCCGCCCTCACTCTGGGGCTCTGGCTGCTCAGCGGCGCTCCGGCTGAAGCAGCCTTTACCGCCTCCGTCGCGGTGTTGATCATTGCTTGCCCCTGCGCGCTGGGCCTGGCCACGCCCACGGCTCTGTTGGTGGGAACCGGGCGCGGTGCTCAGCTGGGCATCCTCATCAAGGGACCGGAGGTCCTGGAGAGTTCCCGCGGCATCACCACCGTGATCCTGGATAAGACTGGCACTGTCACCACCGGTGCCATGCAGCTGACCGCACTGCATGCCGCAGGCCAGTGGAACGACGACGCGCTGCTGCGTCTTGCCGGTGCCCTGGAGTCAGGCTCCGAGCACCCTGTGGCCCGTGCGGTGACCAATGCTGCACGCGAATCCTTGGGTTCCCGGCAGGGTACCCTGCCGGTACCGGAGGACTTCACCAATCACCAGGGCCACGGCGTCAGCGGTCGCGTGGAGGGACACCGGGTGCTTATTGGTCGACGGAGGTTCATGGACAGCTTCGGTGTCGCTTTGCCTGGAGAGGTCGATGGTCTGCTTGAACGCGCCGAGACCCTGGGGAGCACGCCGGTGCTGGTAGCGGTGGACGGAGAGTTCGCCGGGGTGCTCATCGCTGCCGATACGGTGAAGGAAACCTCCGCCCAGGCGGTGCAGCAGCTCAAGGCCCTAGGAATGCAGCCGGTACTGCTCACCGGAGACAACTATGGTGCTGCTCAGCAGGTAGCCGCAGAGGTTGGTATTGATGAGGTCATCGCCGAGGCACTGCCTCAGGACAAGGTCGACGCCGTAGCCCGTCTCCAGGGTCAGGGCCGGACGGTGGCCATGGTGGGTGATGGTGTCAACGACGCCGCGGCGCTGGCTCAGGCCGATCTGGGCATCGCGATGGGCACCGGCACCGATGTGGCCATGGAGGCCGCCGATATCACCGTCATACGAGGAGACCTGCGTAGCGTCGGTGATGCGGTGCGACTGTCTCGACGGACTCTGCGCACAATCCGGGAGAATCTGTTCTGGGCTTTCCTCTACAACACGGCCGCGATTCCGCTGGCCGCTCTGGGACTGCTGAATCCGATGCTCGCAGGCGCAGCCATGGTGCTGAGCTCTTTGAGCGTGGTGGGCAATTCGCTGCGGCTGCGGCGCTTCTGAAGGGTGTGACCGAGCTCAGACTCACGGGCAGGCTCGGAGTCAGGCTCAGCTCGGCCGGCGTCGTCGTGCAGTAGCAGCCCACCAGGCACCGGCGATGATGAGCGCACAGCCCAGCAGCTGCCAGAGGCTCGGGATCTCACTGAAGAGCAGAACCCCGAGCCCGACGGCGAAGATCGGCCCGGTGAGCATCAGTGCGCTGGCAACAGTCTCCGGCAGGGCGGTCATGGCGATGTTGAAGCACAGGTAGACCACCACCTGGCCGATAAAGGCCAGCGCCAGGAACCAGCCCCAGGAGATAACAGTCTCGGGCACCTCGAGACGTCCGGTCGCAGTGGCTCCGGTCAGCGTGGTCAATCCTGCGCAGAGGCACACAATGCTCAGCACGGTAAACGGGGCTGGTCGCAGTGTCGGTGGTGCCGTGCGGCGGATGATCGCTAAGTAGATCGCGTAGCAGGCACCTGCCGCCAGACCTGCCAGGACACCGGCCCAGCTGAGCACAGCCTCCCCGAAGGCCCCGGCAGTCAGCGCCACTCCGAGCATCATCAGCGGGACGATGACCGCCAGTCGAGCTGGGGGACGGACTCCTTCGAAGACCCAGCTGAAAAGCGGCAGCACGATGATCTGGATATTAATCAGCACCGTGGCGATGCCAGCACCGATCAGCAGGATCGAGGTGTTGTAGAAGCTGTAGTCGATACCAATGGCGATCCCACCTACGGCAGCACCGAGAAGAGTGCGCGCTGGCAAGGCTTGCGCCCGGTCCACCCTCCGCAGCTCCCAGAGCATAAAGGGGGCAAGCATCGGCACTGCCAGCAGACAGCGCCAGGCCGCTGTACTCATCGGTTCAGCGTCGATGAAGGAGATCAGCGCCGCAGAGGAGGCCATGGCAAGGCTTCCCAGCAGCATCAGCGTCACTGCCCGGGATGAAGAGATCACTGGCCGATTCTAGGCCCAGATGCGCCCAGGGCATGGGAAACGGCCCGGCAGAACTCCACAGGAGCTCGGCCGGGCCGCCCTATCCCACTTCGCACCATGAAGCGGAGGTCTATCGAGGATCAGTGGTCGTGCTCATCCTCGTCGTCGTGGTCGTGGTCGTGGTCATGATCGTGGTCCTCGTCACCGTGGTCATGATCGCCGTGATCGTGGTCGCCATGGTCGTGCTCGCCCTCCTGAGCGCCGTGAGCGGGGCGACCATCAGCGGCAGCGATCTCATTGGGGACAAAATCCAGCTCTGCGGAGTGGATGATCTCCAGGGAGGTCAGGTCCACCATGTGGATGGTCTGCGCCTCAGGTTCAGTGATGTAGGCGATATCGCCGATCACCCGGATCGCCGGACGCGGCTGCTGCCACTCCTCTGGTTCAGTCCACTCGTCCATGATCTGCACCTGATCGATGCGCTCGCCGGTCTCAGCATCGATCACGTGCAGCTGACCGTCCTCGGCCAGCACCAGTGCCTCACCCTCGGGCCCGCGGGCCAAGGAGCGGAAGTTGTAGGCGGCACCGATGTCTGCAGTGGTCAGCTCAAGGGTCTCGGCGTTGATCAGCGCCACCTCGGTCATCGGCACGTCCTGGTCTGTGCGGTAGTCGGCCAGGAAGATCGGGGAACCCTCAGCCGGGAAGAGGTTGCCGCTACGGGCGTATTCCGCTCCGCCGTCGATCTTCTGGAACTCGCTGCCGTCCCAGATCAGCGCACCATCCTCACAGCCGACGGCGATGATCGGGTCTGGTCCGGCGGCCTCTCCGTGGACGCCGGGGCAGTTTTCAGCGCGAGCGAGCTCTTCGCCTTCAGCATCGAGTACGCGTGCTCCGCTGCGATCCTCCAGCGTTTCGAAGCGGGTGCCGTCCTCCATCACGACCGCCACGCCGTGGTGTACACCCTCTGTGGCCGCGCTTTCGGTTTCGATCTCGGACTCAGCGTCGAGGTCTGCGATATCGAACCAGTGATATTCGCCTGTTCCATCGAAGAACAGCACACCGATACCGTGATGGGCCACCACATGGGCGGGGGTGTCGCCGTCGACAGCGATATCTGTCAGCAGCGGGTCGGTGGTGTAGTAGTGGTTGTGATCGCCATGCGGCTCTCCCCATGTTCCAGCGTCCAGCAGCCGGAAACTGTCGCCTTCAGCGAGGAAAACATGGCGGCCATCCCCTGCCGGGTTGACGCGCACAAAGCCCTGGGCGCTGAAGTCTCCCAGGACTTCGAGGGTAGCGCCGTCGATGACGCTCACGCCGCCGTCGTAGGTGACAGCCAGCCGCGGCGATGGGCCACCGGCCTCGTGAGTGGGTCGGTCTGAGGGCTCGACCTGCTCTTCATCTTCTCCGCCGTCTTCAGCGGCATCCGCGGCAGCGCCTTCAGCAGAGGCTTCCGCGCCGGCAGTGGGCTCATCAGTGGGTTCTTCCTGACCATCCCCATTCGCACAGGCTGAAAGAGCCAGTGCAGAAACCAGGGCCAGGGAGGTGAGAGTGCTCATTTTTCCGTTCATGCGAATCATTATCATCAACCCATCCACTCAACTGCAAATCGTTCGCAATAATTACGCGCTCATGACGTCATCGCAGGGACCAGCGCAGAAGGTTGCGTTTCATGTCGGCGCCCTGGGAGTGCAGTGACCAGCGCCCCTAGAATCAAGCTCATGCCCAGTACCCTTTCCAGTGCCCCGTGGAATCCGGAGCGTTACCTGACATTTGCTTCAGAGCGCACCCAGCCCTTCATCGACCTGCTCACTCACGCCCGCGCATACGATCCGCGGCGCATTGTGGATCTGGGCTGCGGACCAGGCAACAGCATGCCGGTGCTGCGGGAGTTCTGGCCGGAAGCGGAGATTATCGGCATCGACTCCAGCCCGGAAATGCTCCAGCGGGCTCAGGAATCCACCTCCGCTGACCCTCGCATCAGCTACCAGCAAGCAGATATCAGGGATTTTCAGCTGGATGAGCCGGCAGATCTCATCGTCTCCAACGCTGCTCTGCAGTGGATCCCCGAGCACCGAGATCTGCTGCCGCAGATTCAGGCCAATGTGGCCCCCGGGGGCACACTGGCAGTACAGGTCCCCGGCAACTTCTCCGCGCCCAGCCACCGGCTGCTGGCTGAACTTGCCGCGTCCGAACCATACCGGCAGTTCATCGACCCACACACCATGCTGCAACCCACCGCAGAGGTCAGCGACTATATGCTCGACGTCGCGGCAGAGGGCTGGGAGGTGGAAGGCTGGGAGACCCGGTACCACCACGTACTCCATGGCGAAGATCCAGTCTTCACGTGGATTTCCTCTGCAGCTGCCCGCCCGGTGCTGGAGGCGCTTCCAGAAGGACCCCGGGAAGAGTTCACCCGCCAGTACAAAGCCGCACTGCGCAGGGCATATCCCAAGACGAAGCTAGGCACCATCCTGAGCTTCCGGCGCTTGTTCTTCATTGCCCGTCATCAGGGCTGAACCAGTGATTTATTGCCGCTGATTCCGGTATGTGAGAGATAAGACATCCTCGGTTTACATTCCTGACAATAGGCAGAAACGCTACCGCCCTACCCTGAAGCTCAAGCATGACAGGGAGGGTAGGGCATGGCAGAACCTGTACCAGAGGTCATCGAGGATGACCAGTACCTGCGCGTCCCGATGCCCGCTGGCGAGGTGGAGATCATCGGCAACACCGTGCATCTGCCCGGCCACGGCCCCGTAGCGCTGGCACCGGGTCCGATGTCTGTCATGCGCGCCCTGACCAAAGCCCAGGGCGCGGTCATCTCACGGGAGGACCTGCTCTGGCTGCTGCCGCACTGCGGTTCTTCGCACGGCCTGGAAATGTGGGTTTCCCGGCTGAGGCAGGCCCTGCCCGACTCAGCCGTAGTCCAAACCGTGGTCAAGCGGGGCTATCGGCTGGCTCTCTGAGCCGATTACCGGGCGCCGTCGTTGCTTGTCTTCGGCTCCTCCTCGGTGAGCACTTGGGCATCCACCGTGGTGATCTCACCGGTGGCGGGATCCCAGCCGTCTCCCCATTCGCCAGTTTCAAAGTCATACTCCACCGGCTGACCGTGCTCGTCGGTGCGCTGATACCACTCGGTGTAGTCAGCGTGCTCTGAGTCGATTTCACTGCCAGCACCCTCACCGGGCTCGGTGGGAACCACCTGCAGTGCAAAATCGTCGCCGTAGCGATCCACACCTTCGACCACTGCATCGGAGATCGCCTTCTCTGCGTACTGCTCACGCAGTGCTCGAGGATCAGTGCGCAGATCGCGCAACCAGGCGATGATGATCAGGATCATAATCACCGCAAACGGCAGCGCGGTGACAATCACCAGCGACTGCAGGCCCTGCAGCGCTGTGGCACCGCCTATGGAGAGCATGACCACGGCAATGCCTCCCATGATCACGCCCCAGAAGACGACGACGAACCGGCTCGGGTTCTGATCACCTCGAGTCGAGAGAATGCCCATCACTACAGAGGCGGAATCAGCAGAGGTGATGAAGAAGATCGCCAGAGTGATCATCACCAATACCGGCAGCCACTCCATATAGGGGAGGTTGTCGATGATCGTAAATAGCACTTCCGGCGGCGCCATATCGGCGCTGAATCCCTCTGCTCCTTCGCGGTACATCCACATAGACGTCCCGCCCATAATTCCGTAAGCGATGAACAGCAGTGAAGACGGCACCAGGATGGTCCCCAGGATGAACTGACGGATGCTTCGCCCACGGGAGATGCGGGCTATGAAGATGCCTACGAACGGGCACCATGAGATCCACCAGGCCCAGTAGTACACAGTCCAGGCCGACTGGAAGTCCAGGGTCTCCTGTCCCCAAGATGCGGAGCGGCCCATCATCTCAAAGAGCGTTCCGAAGTACTCCATCATGGCCGAGGGCAGCAGATTCAGCAGAAACAGTGTGGGACCCAGCAGGAAGACCAGGAGGATGACGCCCATGGTCAGCACGATGTTGATACTGGAGAGATACCGGATTCCGCGGGACACACCGGAGACTGCGGAGATGATGAAGCCGACGCTGAGCACGGCCACAATGGCCACCAGCACGGTATTGCTGAGTTCATCCAATCCCGCCACGATGGTGACGCCCTGGCCGACCTGCATAGCGGCAATGCCCAGTGCGGCGGCGGTGCCGAAGAGCGTAGCGATGATCGCGAATATGTCTACCAGCTGACCGGCAAAGCCCTCGGAGTGGCGGCGTCCGAAGAGGGTTCGGAAGATCGAAGACATCAGCGGAACGCGTCCGCGCCGGTAGGCGGCATAAGCTACGGCGCCGCCGACCAGGGCGTACATGGCCCAGGCATGAAAGCCCCAGTGGTAGTAGGTCTGAGCCATGGAACCGTGCATGGCTGCGACGCTCTCTGCCTCATGGGTCAGCGGCGGCGGGGTGTGGAAGTAGGTCAGCGGCTCGGAGGGCCCGAAGAAGAACACCCCGATGCCGATCCCGGCGGCGAAGAGCATCGATACCCACGCGAACGTTGAGTATTCGGGCTGCTCGCCGTCTTTGCCCAGCGGAATTTTGCCGTAGGGCGAGAACGCAAGCACCAGCAGGAAGACCAGCACCACCAGCGCCACGGCGTTAAAAAGCCAACCGGCATGGGTCATGGTCCAGGTGTAGGCGGCGCCTGCTACATCAGCCACACTCTGCGGATTGAGCACACCCCAGAGAACAAAGAGGGCGGTCAGCAGTCCAGCAACGGTGAATATGACCTTGTCCAGGCCGTACTGCTTCCGCTGCTCGTCGATTCCGATTCCAGGCACCAGCGCCGGGTGGATGTCATGCGGGTAGCTGGGCTGATGATAGAGGTCCAACCGTTGCAGCGCTTCGCCAGCGCGCCTTCCCGCGCGTACCGCTTCCTGACTGATCTGACGGCTCCGCTGTGGGCGCGGGGCGGACTGTGGCTGGTCATCAGCCATGGAGGGCACACCTCTTCTGTTCCGAATGACATTCACTAGGGTTACTGCGCAAACGGTAATGAACTATAGCGCGTATCCCTGTTGCCTATTCAGAACGCAGATAGGTGAGGTCGAAGATTTGTCGTCCGACGTTAAGGGCTTTGGCCTCGAAATCGGTAAGCACCCGGCCCTCGAATCGTGGGGCCCAGCCGCCTTCATGATCCAGTGCTTCTTCCAGCGGCCGCGGGTGAGTTTCCTTGCCCAGGCTGCGTGCGTCCAGGTCCTCCAGACGGACCCGGGTCAACGCAGATTCCTCGCCGGTCCGTTCGCCGGCGTGCGGATTGGTGAAGGACGACGACGCCGAAATCACCTCGCGCATCTGCACGGCATAATCAGACCAGTCAGTGGCCAGCCGCCAGCGTCCACCGGGGGCGATCACCCGGGCCGCCTTCTCCACGAAGGCAGGCTGCACCAGGCGGCGCTTATTGTGCTTCTTCTTATGCCACGGGTCGGGGAAGAAGATCCATAGTTCAGCAACGGATGCCGCAGGCAACAGGTGGTCCATCAGCTCCACCGCATCAATGCAGGCCACCCGGACATTGGTGAGACCTTCGCGGCGGATCCGCGCAGCCAGCTGCGCAGCACCGGGTCGGTAAACCTCGATGGCGAGGAAGTTGGTCTTGGGGTTGTTGGCGGCAGCCGCCGAAACTGCCTCGCCAGAACCGGAGCCGATCTCAACAATCAGCGGTGCATTGCCGCGGCCGCCGAATCGTGAGTATTCGGCTTCCCAATCGATGCTGAAACCGGGAGCCACAGACGTATCGCGGTCACCGTGAGGCACATCCAGCAGTTCCTGTCCCAGGGCGGCGTCCCAGGATCGCTGGTAACTGGGCTTGAGCTTATTGCTGCGCCGAACGAAGGACAGCGGTTTGCGGAGGTGTGCAGAATCCTGGGGCATCAGTTCAGGATATCGCGGGCTCCGGTGAGGAATTGGTGCAGCAGCGGCCCATTGGTGGATCCTCCGAACTCGCCTTCCTCTAAGAAGATGGCCACCGCCAGATCCCCCTGGATAGCGATCACCCAAGTGTGGGCGTAGGTTTCGTCGCCCTCGCCTGCCTCCGCGGTGCCGGTCTTGGCGTAAACGTGCTCACCAGGCACCGGATCCATCGATGACAGGGTGCCGAAATTCACCGTGTCCGTCATCAGCGTCATCAGCTGCTGGGCTTCTTCAGCACTGAGCTGACCTTCGGGCTCTCGGGGCTCCTGCGGGACCACCAGGTGAGGGTGGACAGTTTCACCTGCGGCGATGGAGGCCGCAACGGTAGCCATGCCCAGCGCCGAGGATTCCACCACACCCTGGCCGAAGAGATTGGCTGCGTGCAGATTCAGGTCGCTGTCATCGGGTACCGAGCCCATAATGGCTGGCACTCCGATGCGCGGTTCCTGCAGCAGGCCAAGGTCCACGGCTGCCTGGTGCAGATCAGCGCTGGTGACGTCGTCGTAAGCGGCAGCAAAGAGGGTGTTGCAGGAGACTGCCAGCAGATCCCGGAAACGGTGGGTACCGATGTACTCACCGGGATAGCCTGGCACATTGCTGAAGACCTGGCCGTGGACCGTTGTCCTGGCAGCGCATGCCACTTGAGAATCAGGGCTCAGCCCATCGCGCAGCATCGCCAGGGCAGAGACCATCTTGAAGGTGGACCCTGGAGCGAAGGAGCTCTGCGTTGCCGTTTCCACGAAATTCTCCTCCGGGCTGTGGCTGGCCGCGGCCAGGATCCCGCCGTCGGAGGGTCGGATTGCCACCAGCGCGGAGGTGACATCCTGCTCGCCGGTGATCTGCTGAGCCAGGTCCTGCAGCCGCGGGTTCATAGTGGTAGGGATGTCCTGGCCGGTCTGCGGCTCAACTGACCAGAGGGTCTCGCCGTCCTTATGAATGCGCATCCCGGGAACACCGCGCAGCTGATCTTCGCGGCTGGCCTGAATACCGGAGGTCCCCACCATGTCACCAACCTGAAGTGTGGGGTCATTCTCGATATGTTCGGCGGTCACCGGGTCCACGCGGCCCAGCAGCAGCGGGGCGAAGTCCCGGGTGGGCGCTAGGGACCGGGTGCCGGGAACGGCGACGGCCCCGGGGATCCCTTCAATATCCGCCACGGAGATATCGGTGCTGTCTCGGCGGATGGTAATAGCATCAACAAAAGCCTGCTCGCCGTAGGCCATCACCTTTTCGGTGTAGGACTCCTCGTTGATCCCCACTGCGGCCGCCAGCTGCGCCGCTGCATCCCGGTACGCGACTTCTGTGTCCTCGGCTTCGCTGAGCTGAGTCTTATCCAACCCGAGAGTCACCACATCCCGGTTATAGACCAGGGCCCTGCCGTTGTCGTCCATGATGCGACCGCGTTCGGCGCTGGTGGTGACCAGCCCGATGCCCTCATGGCCGGCATAGTCAGGAAGCAGGGTCTCGGCAGTAGCTTCTGCGTGCCACACATCAGCTTCAGCGTCATAGCTGAATTCCGCTGTTGTGGTGTAGGTCCATTCCTCTCCGCTGATGCCCAGCTCGCCGAGGTCCCAGCGGTGTTCATAGGTGATCTCAGCGGTGGGAGCCCGAGGTGAGTCCTCCGGCGGTTCGAGCACATCGATCTGCGCCACCGTCACCTCGGGAGTCAGCTCCCCGAAGGGCTCATGCAGGTTCTCCGCTGCTTGGCTCAGCGTTTCCGCAGAGCCGGAGGCGAAGCTGACCTGGGAGAAGTCACCGCTGGAGAGCGCCCGTGCAAGGGACTGAGCAAAGGAGTCCACGGTAGCGGGAGGATCCTCCCCGCAAGAGGTGATGAGCAACGCCCCGGCGAGGGCAGCGGAAGCTACGAACAGACGACGACGGCGACGCAAGGAGAACACTCATCAAGTATGGAGGTTTTCTTCAGGTCGTGGGGGACATCGTGTGAAAAATGTTCCCTCGTGACGCTGACATGGATAAACTCCGCAAAGAATCACTGCACTGACGGGGTCAATACTAAAAAGCACCTGCGAAAGGACACTTGATGCCGAGCAACGACGGTCCCCCCGTCCGCGAGCCCGAATCCACCTCAGAGCACGAACCGGAGCGCAGGGGCGTCATCGTACGCTTCCTGGGCGGGATCGAGCGGATCGGTAATCTGCTGCCGCATCCTTTCTGGCTCTTCGTCATTCTCGCTGCGGTGGTGGTTACCCTTTCCGCCGTGCTGGAGGCCGCCGGGGTTGGCGCACAGAATCCCGCTGATGGGGAGCAGGTCGATGTCCAGAGCCTGCTGACTCCAGAAGGATTCCAGCGGATGATCTCCGAGGCCGTGGAAAACTTCGTGTCCTTCCCGCCCCTTGGTCTGATCATCACCGTCATGCTCGGGGTCGCCGTGGCCGAGGGATCCGGGCTGATCAGCGCAGCCATCCGGGTAGCGGTCTCGAGGGTCTCCCGCAGCTGGCTGACTTTCACTGTGGCTCTGGTGGGCGTGACCGGATCTGTGGCCTCCGATGCTATCTACATCATCTTGATTCCCTTAGCGGCTGCGGCGTTCAAAGCGGTGGGACGTTCGGCAGTCCTCGGCGCCATCGTTGCCTTCGGCTCGGCATCGGCCGGATATAACGCCTCATTGCTGATTACCGCTTCAGATCCACTGTTCGCTGGCATCTCCACCGCTGCCGCCCAGCTGATCGAGGAAGACTACGTGGTCTCCCCCATCGCCAACTACTTCTTCGCTGCTGCCTCCGCGGTAGTACTGGCTACGGTGGTGACTCTGGTGACGGAGCTCCTGCTGGTGAAGATGACCGAGCGGATGCGCAAAGAAGAGGACGCCGCTGGGGGCGCGGCCACTGCTGTACTCGCTGCAGGTCGGCCGGCGCAGCTTGCCGATGCGCAGGACTCGGTGCACAAGACCGGGACCGCTACTGGCGGAACCGCCGAAGGCACCGCTGGCGAGGGCGCGGAGCAACAAGCGCCGACCAGCGAGGAGGAGCTGCTGAGCTATTCCGCGCAGGAGGTGCGCGCCCTACTGTGGAGCGGACTGGCACTGGCAGTTTTCCTTGCGCTGTACTTCACGTTGTTGTTCCTGCCTGCTTCGCCGCTGTCCGGCGAGGGAGGGGCCCTTGAATCCCCCTTGCTCACCGATGTTGCTGTGCCCATCGCACTGGCGTTCCTCGTAGTCGGCCTGACCTACGGCATCGTCGCGGGCAGCATTACCCGCGCCCGAGATGTGCCAGAGCTGATGGCCCGATCCATCAAGGAGCTTTCCGGAGTAGTGGTGATCTTCTTTGCCGCGGCCCAGTTCATTGCCTACTTCAACTGGTCAAATATCGGCACAGTCTTAGCGATCAACGGAGCAGAAACCCTGGAACGCTGGGATCTGCCAGTCTTTGTGCTCTTCGGCGGAGTGGTCCTGCTGGTGGCGCTGTTCAACTTCTTCATCACCTCAGGCTCAGCCCAGTACACGCTGATGGCACCGGTGTTGGTCCCGATGCTCATGCTGATTGGGGTCAGCCCCGAGGTCACTCAGATGCTCTACCGGATGGGAGATTCCCCTACCAACATCATCTCCCCCATGAGTCCGTACTTCGCCCTGGCGCTGGGATATCTCCAGCGTTATTACCCGAAAGCCGGTGTGGGAACCCTGCTCTCGCTGACGCTGCCCATTTCAGTGGCGCTGCTGGTGTCCTGGTTCCTGTTCTTCATGCTTTGGTACGCCATCGGTTTGCCACTGGGCCCGGGAGTGCCGATTCGCTAGAGCATCGTCTAGGGACAGCGGCTACCGGTCCTGCCAGAGGACAATCTCTCTGGTGGCAGGCCGGGGCCGCTGTCCGCGGCTGAGACTGACCACATCGCCGTGGGGGCCAACCGCGAAGATCCTGGCCTGCCCAGGATTGCGCTGTGCCTGGCGCAGCTGCTGACGCAACTGACCGACCGTGTCCTCCAGTTCATCCACGCGGTTCTGCAACTGCAAGATGCGTCGGATTCCCTCCAGGGAGACGCCCTCCTGCGAGAGCTGCTGAATCTGTCGCAGCTGCTCAATGTCATAGGGAGAGTAACGCCGGTGCTTGCCGCCCTGGCGACGAGGAGTCACCAAGCCCATTCGGTCGTACTGACGCAGCGTCTGAGGGTGCATATCGGCTAGCTCTGCTGCCACGGAGATGACGAACAGGGGGGCGTGGCGGTTCTCCGCATCGACCATTCGCGGATCCTCCGCGAACTCTGCGATATTCGCTCGCACCGTGTACCGCATGACCATCGTTCACCTCCTGTGCTTGCTGTCTTCAGCCCCAGGTGCCTCCCGGCAATGGGACTGGAAGACCACTGGGCCTAGCCGACTTGTCCTTTACAACGCAGCCTTGGTCTCTAAATCTTCCCGAGGGCCGGTGCCTGCGGTGGCCTCCGCATAGGCCTTCACCGCGGCCAGAGCATCATCATTGAGCTCCTTGGGTACATGAACGTCGACGACGACCAGCATGTCACCCTGACTGTTCTTGCGGCGGATCCCGTGGCCCTTCAACCGCAGCACTCGCCCAGAGCTGGTTCCCGCGGGCACTTTGATGCGGACTTTCTCGCCGTGCACAGTAGGAACTTCCACAGTGGCTCCGAGGGCGGCTTCATCGAAGGTCACCGGCAAGTGGATGCGGATATTGTCTCCGTCGCGCTCAAAGAACGGGTGCGACTGGATGGAGACCTCCACGAGCAGATCACCGGTGCCACCGGGACCCTGCTGGCCCTTGCCCTTCACGCGGACCTTCTGTCCTTCTTTAATACCCGGGGGGATGCGCACGTCAATGACATTGCCATTGGCCTCGCGCAGCCCCACCGTGGTGCCGCGAACGGCGCCTTTGAAGGAGATCGTCGTTTTGGCGGTACGGTCAGCGCCCTTGGGCGAGCCGCCGAAACGGGAACCGAATCGGTCTCCTACGCCGCCGAAGAGATCCGAGAAATCCGGCCCCCCGCCGAAACGGCCGCCACCGGTGCCAGGTGCCCCTGAGAAACGATCTCCGAAGAGGCCGCCAAAGATATCCTCGAATCCGGCGGTGCCAGAGCCCGGGGCACCCGCGGAGAAGCGGGCGCCCGAGCCCATGGCACGGATCGCGTCATACTGCTGACGCTGTTCGGGATCGGAGAGCACCGAATGTGCCTCGGAGATGTCCTTGAAGCGCTGTTCGGCCGCCTCGTCACCCGGGTTCTTATCCGGGTGGTACTGACGCGCCAATTTGCGGTAGGACTTCTTGATCTCCTCGGCGGTGGCCTCCTTGGAGACGCCGAGAATCGCGTAGAAGTCCTTCTCTACCCAGTCCTGTGAAGCCATAGCGTCTCCCGCCTCCCTTCTACTTACTGCTGAGCTCCGCTGGAGACGATCACCTGTGCTGCACGCAGCAGGCGGTCGCCGTAGCGGTAGCCCGAACGGACGACGACGGCGATGTGGTCCGCCTCCACCTCGTCATGGGGCTGCTGCATGATGGCCTCATGCTCAGTGGGATCAAAGGCCTGACCCACCGCACCCACGGTTTCCAGACCCTGCGCGGTCAGCGCAGATTCCAGTCGGGCAGCAATATGCGCGAAGGGACCATCCTCGAGGTCACCGGCCTGACGGGCAGCGGCGATGTCATCGAGTACCGGCATCAGTTCGGCGATCAGCTGACCCTTGGTGCGGTCCTTCTCCAAGGCCCGGTCACGCTCCACGCGGCGCCGGTAGTTGACGTATTCGGCCTGCACTCGGCGCAGATCGTTCTCCAGCTCCGCTTCCCGGTCGTAACCCTGGGCAGCGAGCTCCTCCTCGGCAGCCTCGATACGTGACTCCGGTTCGGTTTCACCGCCGCCGATCGCTTCATCAAGAGGCACCTCGCGCAGCTCAGGCTCTTCGCTCAGTTCAGGATCCTCACCCGGCAGCGGCTCGTGGAGATCGCCTTCTTCTCCAGCCGGAGCCGCGTGGGCCTGCTGGACCTCGATGGACTCCTCGGGGGCATCTGCCAGTATCCGCTCGGCTTCTGCCAGCGGGTCTGCAGCAGGATCGGTGCCTGCGGCTTCACGGTCTTCGGCGGTGGCCTCGCCGGTAGCTTTGTCATCCCGTGCCGGGGTCGGATCGGGGATGCCATCCTCGGGGGATTTCTCCGGGTTGTACTTGTCCTCTGCCATGAGCTAAGGCCCTCCCTTCGGTCTGAGGATGCGCCCGCCCCTAAATGGAGCGGGCGCATCCTGCTGGTCTTCGAGAAGCGGGTCAGACGGTAACCGCCGTGACTACTTGTTCTCGTCCTCGTCCTCGTCGACAACCTCTGCGTCGACAATGTCCTCGTCCTGGGCCGGGGCGTCACCGGCGGGTGCACCCTCACCGGCTGCCTCGGCACCGCCCTGAGCATAGAGGGCTTCTCCGATCTTGACCTGGGAGGTCTGCAGCTTCTCGAAGGCTGCGCTGACCTCGTCGTCGTTATCGGTTCCCTCAAGGGCCTTCTTCAGTGCGTCGACGTCGGCCTGGACCTCAGTCTTGACCTCTTCAGGCAGCTTCTCGGCGTTGTCCTTGAGCAGCTTATCCACCGAGTAGGCGGAGGCCTCAGCAGCGTTGCGCTTCTCAGCGGCTTCGCGGCGCTTCTTATCCTCTTCGGCGTGCTTTTCTGCATCGGCGACCATCCGCTCGATGTCCTCCTTGTCCAGAGAGGTTCCACCGGTGATGGTCATGGACTGCTCGGTGCCGGTGCCCTTGTCCTTGGCGGAGACGTGGACGATACCGTTGGCGTCGATGTCGAAGGTGACCTCGATCTGGGGCATGCCGCGCGGTGCCGGAGCGATGCCGGTCAGCTCGAAGGTGCCCAGGGCCTTGTTGTCACGAGTGAACTCGCGCTCACCCTGGAAGACCTGGATAGCAACCGAAGGCTGGTTGTCCTCAGCGGTGGAGAAGACCTCCGAGCGCTTGGTGGGGATTGCGGTATTGCGCTCGATCAGCTTAGTCATCACACCGCCCTTGGTCTCGATACCCAGGGACAGCGGAGTGACGTCGATCAGCAGGACATCCTTGCGCTCACCGGCCAGCACACCTGCCTGCAGTGCGGCACCGACGGCGACGACCTCGTCCGGGTTCACCGACTTATTGGCTTCCTTGCCGGAGAGCTGCTTGACCAGCTCGGCAACGGCCGGCATACGAGTGGAGCCGCCCACCAGGATGACGTGGTCGATGTCGGAGATCTTGACTCCGGCCTCGGAGATGACATCGCTGAATGGCTTCTTGGTCCGCTCCAGCAGATCCGAGGTCATGTCCTCGAACTTCGCGCGGGTCAGCGTCTCGTTGACGTGAACCGGGCCGTTCTCGCTCTGGGTGGCGTAGGGAATGTTGATGGTGGCGGAAGTGGCGGAGGAGAGCTCCTTCTTGGCGCGCTCAGCCTCTTCCTTCAGACGCGGAACGGCGATCTTGTCCTTGGACAGGTCTACGCCTTCCTTCTGCTTGACCTGCTCGACCAGCCAGTCGATGATGCGCTGGTCCCAGTCATCGCCACCGAGACGGTTGTCACCGGCAGTGGCGCGCACCTGGATGGTGGAGAAATCGTCCTCATCCTTGCCGACTTCCAGCAGGGAGACATCGAAGGTACCGCCGCCGAGGTCGAAGACCAGGATGAGCTCATCTTCCTTGCCCTTGTCCAGGCCGTAGGCCAATGCTGCAGCGGTGGGCTCGTTGACGATACGCGAGACCTTCAGGCCCGCGATCTCGCCGGCTTCCTTGGTGGCCTGACGCTCGGCGTCGTTGAAGTAGGCCGGCACGGTGATGACAGCCTCGGTGACATCCTCACCCAGGTAGGACTCAGCGTCATGCTTGAGCTTCATCAGGGTGCGGGCGGAGATCTCCTGCGGGGTGTACTTCTTGCCGTCCACCTCAGTGGTCCAGTCAGTGCCCATGTGGCGCTTGACGGAAGCGAAGGTGCGGTCCGGGTTGGACACAGCCTGACGGCGTGCCACCTCACCGACGAGAACATCGCCGGTCTTGGAGAAGGCCACCACCGAGGGAGTGGTGCGTGCGCCTTCTGCGTTGGCGATCACGGTGGGCTCGCCGCCTTCGAGGACGGTCACCACCGAGTTCGTAGTTCCGAGGTCGATTCCGACTGCGCGGGACATGGGGACTCCTTTCGTCAGAGCTTTTGAAGCCTGTCACTTTCGCTTATTGAGCGAACTGGACTCAAGTCTTCAACGCACACTCTCAGCTGTCAAACTGACTTGAGTGAGGTCGACTCAACTTTGCGTCGATGATGATAACGACGCCGTCCCCAGCTTCATTCCCACCGCACCCACTTGCACACGCGGAAGCTTGCGCACCTGGTGTTCGGATGCGCGAAACGGGTGTGATGACAGCCAGAGCCGGGCGGTTACATGGCGATACCGATGTACTTGGTCTCCAGGAACTCATCGATGCCGATGTCGCCGCCCTCTCGGCCCAACCCCGATTCCTTCACGCCGCCGAAGGGTGCGGCAGGATTGGAGACCACACCTTGGTTGATGCCGACCATGCCGGATTCCACAGCCTCGGCCACCCGCAGCGCCCGGGTGAGGTCATTGGTGAAGACATAGTTCGACAGCCCGTACTCGGTGCTGTTGACCGCCGCGACAGCTTCTTCTTCGGTGTCGAACGGGGTCACTGGTGCCACCGGGCCAAAGATCTCCTCGCTGCGCACACGTGCACCCTCAGGGATGTCGAAGAGCACGGTGGGCGGATAGAAGTAGCCCTCACCGGCAATCGGCTCGCCACCGAGCAGCACTTCGGCCCCGGAACGCACGGCGTCCTCCACCAACTCCTGGACTTTGTCCCGCTGCTTGGCATTGATCAGCGGACCAACCTTGACGTCGTCGTCGACACCACGACCCACTTGGAATTCAGCCATCCGCTGAGCCAGTCGGTCGGCGAAATCCTTCGCCACGGAACGCTGAACGAACAGCCGGTTAGCAGCGGTGCACGCTTCTCCGGAGTTGCGCATCTTAGCCAGCAGCGCACCCTCCACAGCCTTGTCCAGATCTGCATCTTCGAAGACCACCAGGGCCGCATTGCCGCCGAGCTCCATGGAAGTGCGCAGGACATGGTCGGCACACTGCTCCAGCAGTTTTTTACCCACAGCGGTTGATCCGGTGAAGGAGAGCTTGCGCGCAATACCAGAGCGGATCAGCGGCTCCATAGTGCCTCCGGCGTTGGAGGTCACCACAATATTGACCACTCCTGCTGGCAGGCCGGCGTCCTGAAGGATCTGCGCAAGAGCCAGCATGGACAGCGGAGTCAATTCAGAGGGCTTGAGCACCGAAGTGCATCCGGCTGCCACAGCGGGGCCGATCTTCCGGGTGCCCATAGCCAACGGAAAGTTCCACGGAGTAATGAGAATGGAGGGACCAACGGGCTGCTTGGTCACCAGGAACCTGGCATTGCCGGCTGGTGCAGTCTGATAGTTTCCGCTGATCCGGGTCGCTTCCTCGGCGAAGTGCCGGAAAAACTCCGCGGCGTAGGTGACCTCCCCGTAGGCCTCGGCCAGCGGTTTGCCCATCTCCAGGGTCATCAGCAGAGCCAGATCATCTTTGCGCTCATGCATCAGCTCAAAGGCGCGCATCAGGATGTCAGCCCGCTGCCGCGGCGGCATCGCCGCGAAGTCCGACTGAGCCCGCTGGGCAGCATGCAGTGCATCCCAGCCGTCCTGCTCGCCGGCGTCGGCAACCTCGCACAGCACCTTTCCGGTGGAAGGATCCTGGACCTCCAGCCGGGCACCGCTGTGAGCCTCGCGCCATTGACCGTCGATATAGAGGGACTTCGGTACAGAGCTGATCAAGGCGGCCTCGCGGTCAGCAGTAATGGTCTCTGACATGACTTCTCCTTGTAAGGATGTGCTGGCGGTGACATTCATGCTCTCACTCTGTAGTCTAGGCGCCAGCGCCGATTGTCAACAATCAGACACAAAGGATGAATGATGACTCAGCTCTCCCCCCTCCTGAAGCAGGCGACTCCCGTGGTGGCGTCCCGCGGAGAAGGCGTCTATCTCTATGACGACGGCGGGACCCGGTATCTGGACTTCACCGCCGGGATCGGTGTGACCAGCACCGGACACTGCCACCCCAAAGTTGTTGCCGCGGCCCAGCAACAGGTGGGGACCCTGATTCACGGCCAGTACACCACCGTCATGCACCGCCCCTTGCAGCAGCTGACCCAGCGACTCAGTGAAGTGCTGCCGGCGGGCCTGGATTCGGTGTTCTTCTCCAACTCCGGTTCGGAGGCCGCCGAGGCCGCACTGCGACTGGCGCGGCAGGCGACGGGCAGACCGAACATTGTGGTCTTCCAAGGCGGGTTCCACGGACGAACAGTGGCAGCGGCATCGATGACTACCTCCGGCACCAAGTTCCGTGCTGGATTCAGTCCGCTCATGGGCGGCGTCGTCGTCTCCCCCTTTCCGAACCCTTCGCATTACCGGCGCTACGGGTGGGATCAGGACCAGGCCACCGACTTTGCCCTGCGCGAGCTGGATCTGCTGCTGAACACCCAGTCAGCGCCGGCGGATACTGCAGCGTTCCTGGTGGAACCGGTGCTCGGCGAAGGCGGATACGTGCCCGGTCATGAGAGGTTCTTCGCCGGGCTGAGGGAGCGCGCCGATGCCCACGGGATTCTGCTGATCGTTGATGAGGTGCAGACCGGTTTCGGGCGCACCGGACGGTTCTGGGGCCAGGACCATTTCGGGCTGGTGCCCGATATCCAGATGTTTGCCAAGGGCATCGCCTCCGGCTTCCCGATCTCCGGGATCGCAGCCTCAGAGCAACTCATGGCCAAAGCCTGGCCGGGGTCACAGGGCGGGACCTATGGCGCAAACGCGGTAGCCTGCGCCGCAGCCCTTGCCACCCTCGAGGTCATTGCCGAGGAACACCTGGTGGAGAACTCTCAAGCCCGTGGTGAGCAGCTTCGCAGCCGGCTGCGGGAGGCCACGCAGGGGTACACCCAGGTAGCCGAAGTACGCGGTCTGGGGCTGATGGTGGGCGTGGAGTTCATCAACGACGACGGCACCCCCGGCACTGCACTGGCAGCGGCCGTACAACAGGAGGCGGCCCGCCGCGGACTGCTGCTACTGACCTGCGGCCCGTGGACTGAGGTGGTCCGGTTCATTCCAGCGCTGGTTGTCAGTCAGCAGCAGGTGGAGGACGCTGCGGGGATCTTCAGTGCGGCCCTGAAGGCAGTGCTGGGGTGAGGTCTACCAGATCCGGGATGTCAGCGCCGGATACTTCGGGTTCATCGCATCACCTGAAGAGACCCGGGTCACGCGACGCTTCACCCACGGGTAAAGATAGTCCTTGCTCCAGGTCACCTCGGCGGCGATCTTCTCCGGCAGTGAGACCACCGGGGGCTCGTCCAACTCCGGCTCGTCGATCTCGTCCTGCTCCCCCAGCACTTTCAGGACTTCTTTGGCCATGGTGATGTGACCGGCGATGCCCAGATGCATTCGGTCCACATCCCAGTAGCGCCAGTCCTGGAAAACGCGCATATGCCAGAAGTCCACCAGATCCAGCTCAAGATCAGCGGCGATCTTACGCACATACTCGTTGTAGATGGCGGTACGGCCACGGGTGAGCCGGAACATGGGAGCCTTCCCGGAGTCGAAACCGGTGAAGAGCACCACGCGGGCTCCTGATTCCGCGAGCTTCTCCACACCGGCGCGATAGCGCTCCATCAGCCCGTCGATATTGACCACCGGGCGCAGAATGTCGTTGCCTCCGGCATACAGCGTCACCAGCGTGGGCTTCAGCGCCAAGGCGGCATCGAGCTGTTCATCCAGCACCTGCTGCAGCTTCTTCCCGCGGATGGCGAGATTCGCATAACCCCAGGATGAGTCGTTGGAGATCAGCTGAGCGGCGACCCGGTCGGCCCAACCTCGCACGTCATTGGGACTTGAAGGGTCAATATCCCCGACTCCTTCGGTGAAGGAGTCCCCCAGCGCGACATACCGCTTGGTGAATGATCCTTGGGCTGTACCAGCTGCAGGCATCTCGGCCTCCCCTGTTGCGAGTGCGGGTTTTCCTCTTCAGCCACCCTACCCGCGGGGCACCCAGGACTGAACCTACCGTCAGGTAACCACCTTCACTGATACTTAGCCGGCGTCGCCCACCGGCGTACCCGCCGGCTTGATAGCCTGGAGACCGCCATCCTCGCCCTGCGCCGCACTGGAGGGAGCCCGCCGTGAGAAGACCCGTGCGCGTGGCCCTCGTCGACGACGAAGATGAGCCGCGAGCAGTCCTGAGGGAACATCTGCGTCACTGCGAGGATGAGCTCGACGTCGTCCTTCACACTGAGGAGTTCTCCAGCGGAGAGCAGCTGCTTCAGGATTACCGCCCCACGCACGACCTGATTTTCCTCGACGTGCAGATGTCCGGGCTGGACGGCTTCGAGACGGCCCAGCGCATCCGCAATCTTGATGCTGAGGTCATCATCATCTTTGTCACCCATCTGGCGTCACACGCCATACGCGGCTACGAAGTGGGCGCTATGAACTACTTGGTGAAGCCGGTGCAGAGGTTCCCCTTCACCCATGAGGTTCGGCGCGCCCTGCAGCAGCTGGACCGGCGCGCCAGCCCCTCCATCATGCTCAGCACCACTGAAGGCACCGCCCGTGTGGAACTGGCGTCAGTGGTGCATCTAGAGAGCGACCGGCACCGGATTGCCGTTCACTGTCTGGACCGCCGCTATGAGCTCACCGGCACTATGAAGTCCTTTGAGGCCGAACTGGGGCCGGAGGGTTTCTATCGGATCAACCACGGGTATCTGGTCAACTTACGCCATGTCATAGGCGTCGACGGCGGCCTGTGCCTGCTGCGCTCGGGAGCACGACTGCAGATTTCGAGGTCGCGGCGACGGGCGTTTATGGAGGCTTTGGCGACACATCTACAGGACACGGCGTGACTGACCTCGCTGCGCTGCCGGATATCCCACGGGTCCTGACAGCCACTGCCGAATGGGCAGCCTGCCTGCTCTATATTCTGATGCTGGGCCGCCGACGCTCCACGGCAGTGCTGGTGGCGCTGGCCGGCGTCGCTCTGGTGCTGCTACTGGGTGTCCATCTGCTGGCAGAGATGCTGCCCCTGGCGTTCTGGACTCCGGGGATGCTGGTGGCCGCAGGGGTGATGTACGCATTCCTCGCCTTGGCCGCGCGGACTTCGCCGATTGTCACCGGCTACCTGCTGGCACGAGCCTTCGTGCTGGCCGAGCTCGTGGCCTCCCTGCATTGGCAGCTGCACGTCTTCTTCTTTCCCACCCCCGCCGCGGAGGTGGGTCAGGCGCTGGTCACCGTGGCCGTCTATGCAGCCTGCTTCGCAACCGTGCTGCTCATTGAACGTCGGCTCTTTCTGCGCGGCAGAGCCCCTGAGGTGGAGGTCCGCGCCCTGGCCGCAGCTGCCGCGGTAGCAGTGGTCACCTTCATGATGAGCAATCTGAGCTTCATCAGCACTAATACGCCCTTCAGCGGCCCTGAAGGACTCAGCGTCTTCTACATTCGCACCCTGGTGGATTTGGCCGGTTACGTGGCCCTGCTCGCTCTGCATGCACAGCGCCAGCATCTGCACCAGCTGCGCGAGGTCGACGCGATGGCGCAGCTGGTGCGCTCCCAGCATCAGCAATACCTGCAGTCCAAACGGAACATCGACGAGGTCAACAGGAAGTATCACGACCTGAAGCACTACATCACTGCGTTCCGTGCGGAATCTGATCCGACCTCTCAGGCCGGCTATTTGGACAAGCTGGAGCAGAGTCTCAGCGGATACGCCCAGCAGATAGAGACCGGCAACGGCATTCTTGACGCGGTCCTCACCGCGAAGCTCGCTGAGGCCGAGGAACGCCAAGTACCGGTCACTGTAGTGGCTGATGGCCGGCTGCTGGAGCCAATAGAGCCGCTGGATATCTCCGCCCTCTTCGGCAACGCCCTGGACAATGCCCTACACGCATCGGCTGCGGTGCCGGATCCGAAGCGCCGGTTCATCCGGGTCGGTGTTCAGGCCCGGCGAGGCTTCGTGGTGGCGGAGGTGGAGAACAGCTTCCACGGCGTGCTGGAGTTCGACGACGGCCTGCCGGTGTCCACCAAAGGCGACAGCGCCCATCACGGCTATGGTCTGCGGAACATGCGGCAGATCGCCGAGCACTACGGTGGGACGCTGTCGCTGCGGGCGGAATCAGGGGTGTTTACCGTCGCCGTGGTGCTCCCGGTGGTCTCAGCCTGAGAAAAGCTCGTCCAGTGAGTTATCCACTAGGCTCAGCGCTGACGCGATGGCCATGTGCATATCCAAATACTGGTAGGTTCCCAGCCGCCCGCCGAAGAAGACCTGCGGCTGGGCAGCGGCTAAGTCCCGATACCGCTGCAGCGCCTGGCGGTCTTTCGGGGATCCCACCGGGTAGTAGGGCTCGTCCTCCAGTCCTGCCCAGCGCGAGTATTCCTTCATGATCACGGTGGATTTCTTCGAATACCACGTGCGCTCAGGGTGGAAGTGCCGGAACTCGTGGATACGGGTGTAGGGGACTTCGATATCGGCGTAGTTCATCACCGATGTCCCCTGGAAGTCACCCACGTCCAGCACTTCTTGCTCGAAGTCCAGGGTGCGCCAGGACAGGCGTCCGGCGCTGTGGTCGAAGTACTGATCAAACGGCCCGGTGTAGACCACCGGAACGCGTCCCACCAGGCTGTCCCGGTTCAGCGGCTGAGTAGAGTCGAAGAAGTCCGTGTCCACATGGACGCTGATTCGGGGGTGCTCCACCATGGAAGCCAACCAGGCCGAGTAGCCGTCTACGGGCAACCCTTGGTAGGCGTCGTCGAAGTATCGGGAGTCATAGTTGTAGCGCACCGGAAGGCGCCGGATGATCGAGGCCGGGAGGTCCCGGGGGTCTGTCTGCCACTGTTTGGCGGTGTAACCCCGAATGAACGCCTCGTACAGGGGCCGGCCGATCAGCGCGACTCCCTGCTCGTCCAGGTTCGTTGGAGTGCGGCCATGCATTTCGGCGGCCTGTTCGCCGATGATGCTGCGAGCCTGCTGGGGGCTATAGGCGGCGCCGAAGAACTGGTTGATAGTGCCCAGGTTGATGGGCATCGGGTAGACCACGCCCTGATGGACGGTATGCACATGGTGTTCGTAGTCGGTGAATCCGGTGAATTGGTTGACGTAGCGCCAGACGCGCTCGTTATCGGTGTGGAACAGGTGGGCGCCGTAGCGGTGAACTTCGATGCCGGTTCTCGGCTCCGTCTCCGAGTAGGCGTTACCGCCAATATGGCTGCGCCGCTCCACCACCGCGACGTCGATGTTGTAGCGTTCAGCCACTTGCTGGGCCACGGTGAGCCCGAAGAGCCCGGCACCGACGACGACCAGCCCGGGGGTGTTATTCATCATGCTCATGGGCCTAGTTGAATCCGTAGGCCCAGCGCGCGGTGCGATAGGCGCCCAAGGAGAAGCGCCGGCCCAGCTGGCCCGGGAGATTGACCAGCATTCCCAGCAGGCTCAGCCGCAGTCGACGGTAGAGCTGCGGTTCCACACGGCGCAGCTCATCCCAGAGATCCGCTTTCAGCCGCAGCATCTCCTTGCTGCCACCACGCAGGGCCATCGTGGAGGTCACCACAGTGATGATGCCCAGATAGTGCGCCATATAGCGGTTCAGAGCGGGGTGAAGGGTCTGCGAAGCCCGCACCTGCGCAAGATGACGGACCATCATCCGGTTGACCAGAAGCTGCTGATCAAGCCGTGAGATCATCACCTTTTCGTTCACCGATTGATCCGGCCGTCCGATGTAGTACCGGTACAGGTCGACGTCGAGGTAGTGCATACTCCGCACCTGCGGCAGCGGAATGTAGGCGAAGAGGTTGTCCACGTAGAACGTGTGCTCAGGCAGCCGCAGCTGGACCTCACGCAGCAGCTGGGTGCGGTAGGTCAGCGCATGCATCAGCAGATACTGAGCAGGGCCGAAGCTGCCCACATCGTCCCACCCGATATCCTCACCGACCGGAAGAACCCGGGTGTAGCGGATGGTCTTCGTCCGTGATGCGGCCTCGTTCTCATAGACATAGTTGCTCAGCACCAGGTCAATGCCGCGGTTCTGCTCGATGATGCGGCGCAGCTCCTGACGCAGCGTGGTGAAGGCTTCCGCGTTGAGCCAGTCATCGGAGTCCACCACGCGCACATAGTGCCCTAGGGCGTGATCCAAACCGGTGTTGATCGCAGAGCCGTGGCCGCCATTAGGCTGACTGACCACCCGCACCACGTCCGGGTGCGCTTCGGCGTACGCTTCGGCGACCTCCCGGGTGGAGTCTGTCGAGCCGTCGTTGACGACAATGACCTCGACGTCGTCTATACCGTCGGCGGGGAGCAGTGTGTCAAGGCACCTCGGCAAGTACTCTGCCGAGTTGTAGCTGGGCACAATCAGGCTGAGGGTTTTCACTTCTGTGGCGCTCCGGACCTTTCTCCTGACGGTGACGCCATCATATCTTCGCTGACCTCCGGGGCTTCCGGCACCTGCCGGAAGATGAGCTTGAAGATGGGGAAGAACACCCAGAACTGGATGGCCGCGTTGATCACCATGGTCAGTACATCTGCGGTTGTCTCACCCGCTGAGCCCCAGCCGAGGTTGTCGATGAAGAAATCGTACAGCGGCGCCCGATAGAAGCCCTGCGCGGCTGCTGCGGCGAAAGTGATCACCACATAGGCGATCAAGTACCACATGGCAGCCCACCAGATGCTGGAGTTGGACCGGAAGGTCACGCTGCGCTGCATGAAGAAGTTGATCACCTGGGCGATCAGAATGGTGATCTGCACTGCAAGGAAGTAGCCGAGACCACCGGCTCCGCCGTCGGAGAATGCGCCTCCGGGGTAGTCGAAGATGAAGAAGGTGGAGCCATCGGGGTTCTCCCCCACCGGCAGCACTTGGAAGTTCTGGTGGACCAGATCGGTGTAGCTGAACATCCACCGGAATACCGGCATCAACGCCAGCTGCAGGGCGGTGACACCGTTGCTGATGACGAAGAACAGCACAAACTGTGCCAATGTCGTGTGCCGCTCGTAGAAGCTGGACCATTTGGCGCCCAGCCGACCTTTAAGGGTGGACGGCTCGGTGGTGGGATTCTTCTCAGCAACCACCGGCTCTGGTGTTTTCCCGACGCTCATGCCTTCTCCTGATGATTGGTGACGCCCGCAGTGGAGCTGGTGATGAAGCTTTGGCGCAGTCGACGTTGACGCCGCAGCTGGCGCAGGGTCTCGCGCAGCAGTCCGGCAGTACCGGAGAGGTGGTGTCCGTTGAAGATCCGAACCGCCTGCTGCGCCATCTCCAGGCTCATCGCCCCGCCGCTCATTTTGGCCAATCCGCGTACCGGCATGGCGTTGAGGAACAGCACGTTGAGATTTGGCTTACCTTTGGCTTCAGAACGCGCCAGCAGCTTGCCAAGCACGGCGGCTGCGCCGCGGGCCAGCGGGGACTTTGCCCGGCTCAGCTCAGCCAATGGATGGTTCAGCCCCACCTGGATGCGTTCCTTGGACTCGGGCTGTTCCGCCGCGCCAGCCCTGTTGGCAGCGTGGACTTTCTCAATAAGTTCCGCCAGCTGATGCTGACCACCGCTTCTGGCCTCATGATCGCCGATGACCTCCACACTGACGCATGATGCGGTGTCCTCGGAGTGCGCGGCCACGATGACTTCGTAGCTGCCGGATTCTACGCGCCAGTCTTCGGCGTCGAGATCCCAGTGCTGGAAGGCCGCGCGCCCCAAGGGAATGCTGACCTGCTGGGACTCGCCCGGCTGCAGGTGGACTTTGAAGAATCCGGCCAGCTGGCGCTGCGCACGCAGCACAGCAGAATCACTGGTGCGCCGAATGTAGACCTGGACGACATCGGCGCCAGCACGGTCACCGGTATTGGTCACCGTCACAGTCACCTGTTCGGAATCCGCCTGGACATCGGTGTAGTCGAAACTGGTGTAGCTCAGCCCGAAACCGAAGGGAAAGGCCGGGGCAATCTGGGCGCTGGTGTGCCAGCGGTACCCCACCAGGGGGCCTTCCAGGTAATGGACTTCACGTCCGAGAGCGGGGAAGCGCCCAGCCGTGGACGTGTCCTGCAGAGACTCCGGCCAGCTCTCAGCCAGCCGTCCGCCGGGTTCGCTGAGACCGGTGATCACATCGAAGAGTGCCTCAGCACCGGCCTGACCGGCCAGGTACCCGTGCAGTACTGCGTCAGCATCCTTCATCCACGATGATTCGACTGCGGCTCCGCCGGAGAGCACCACAGCCACCGGTGTGCCGGTGTCCTTCAGCGCCTTCAGCAGCTGGATCTGATTATCCGGCAGCCTCATATGGCTGCGGTCCAGACCCTCGGACTCGCTGAGCTCATCAAGGCCCATCCACAGCAGCACCACATCGGCTTTGGCAGCGAGGGCAGTGGCCTCAGCAGCAAGCGCGGCGTCTTCGGCACCGTCGCGGCGGAAGCCTTGTGCGATTCCCACAATGTCCAGGCCCGACGCAGCGGAGACCTCAGCCGGGGTGCGCAGCCGGGTGGGGTTCACCAGTGATGACCCCGCCCCCTGGTACCGCGGTGTGAGGGCAAAATCGCCGACGACGGCGGTCTTCACGCCAGCTCGCAGCGGTAGCAGCGGAGCGTCACCGACGATTGACTCATTCTTCAGCAGCACCGCGGACTCTGCTGCGGCCCGCCGCGCCAGTTGATGATGGGCTTCTTCATCGATGGGACCCGGGGTGCTCGGCACCGTCTCAGCAAGCTGCTGGATGAGTGTCACGATCTCCTGGACTCGGGCATCAAGATCCGCCTCGTCCAGCTCCCCGGATTCCAGTGCTTGGAGCAGCTGATGCACTGAGTCCCACCCCGGTGAGGGCATTTCCAAGGTGCCTCCGGCGCGGACAGCAGCTGCGGCGTCGTTGCTTCCACCCCAGTCTGAGACCACTACGCCGTCGAAGCCCCACTGGTCGCGGAGGATCTCGGTGAGCAGATGGTAGTTCTCATGAGCGTATGTGCCGTTGATCTTGTTATACGCAGACATGATGACCTGGGGTGCTGCCTCAGTCACCACAATCTCGAATGCCCGCAGGTAGATTTCGCGCAGCGTCCGCTCATCGACGATGGAGTCGCCAATCATGCGCAGAGTCTCCTGGCTATTGGCGGCGAAGTGCTTGGGGCAGGCCCCCACCCCGGCCGACTGGATGCCGCGGACATAGGCGGCAGCCAGTCGACCGGAGAGCAGCGGGTCCTCCGAGAAGTACTCGAAGTTGCGACCGCACAGTGGAGAGCGCTTGATGTTCAGCCCAGGGCCCAGCACCACATCCACTCCGAGGGACACTGCCTCGGCCCCCAGGGCCTGACCGATCTGCTCTCCCAGCTGAGGGTCCCAGCTGTTGGCCACGGTGGCAGCAGTCGGGAAGCAGGTGGCTGGCTCTGAGGCGTGCAGCCCCAGGTGGTCGCCGTCGCCACTTTGCCGCCGGATGCCGTGGGGGCCATCGGAGAGGACAATCGGGGCGATCCCGGCCCGCGGTACGCCACGGGTGTGCCAGACGTCCTCTCCGCTGAGCAGAGCGGCCTTTTCCAAGGGGGTGAGTTCTACACTCATGCGGTCGCTGATTCCTCATTTCCGTGCTTGCGCACGCGGCGAATGACCCAGACCAGACCGATGATCCACAACAGGCTCAGTACCGCAGTGACAATCCAGCGGATGATCTCCCAGGCTGCCGGGGTGTAGCTCACCTCGGCGTCGGGGCCCAGGCCGTTCATCGCGTTGGAGTTCACCACGGTGTAGAGGATGTTGTGGGTTGCCTGCCGGATGTTGTCCACCGCTTCGGCGCTGCTGGTGTCCTCGAACTGCTTCATCGGGGCGAAGACCAGCTGGTGGTCAGTTCCAGCCGCGATGGACTGATCCGGGGACATGTATCCGTAGAGGTTGAAGTCGGTGATGACCATGCCTTCAAAGCCCCATTCCTTACGCAGCACATCATCCATCAGTGCCGGGTAGCCGCCGGCCCAGTAGGGGCCGATTCGGTTGAAGGAGCTCATCATGGCGGTGGAGCCGATCTCAGTCTCGGCGTGGTTGCCGTCCTCATCAGCGATGTAGGTCATCGGTGCCGAGGCGTTCTTGACGATCATCTCGAAGGGCTTGAGATAGATCTCGCGGATGGTCTGCTCATCTGCCCAGGTAGCAATGCCGTTATCGACTCGACCGTTTTCCTGGTCGTTCATGGCGAAGTGCTTGGTGTAGGCGTAGAGACCGCGGCTTGCGGCACCGGAGACTACTTCAGCGCCGAGAACCCCGGAGATGGTGGGATCTTCGGAGAAGTACTCGAAGTTACGCCCGGCAAACGGTGAGCGGTGCAGGTTCACGCCGGGGGCGTACCACCCGGAGATGCCCATCTGCAGAGCCTCTTCACCCATCATCTCGCCCATGCGGTACACCAGGTCCTTGTCCCAGGTGGCCGCGATCAACGGCGCTGAAGGGTAGGCAGCACCCTTGAAGTCATCGTTGATGAAGGAGGTGAAACCGTGTGGGCCGTCGACGTCGTTAGTGCGCGGCTTAGCGATAGAAGGCACCGCTTCAGTGTTGTAAGCACCGTTGAGCAGCATCGTGGTCATCTCGTGGACATCGAGCTGGTCCAGCAGGTCTTCCCACTGGGGATCGTTGTAGTCCAGCCCGCGCATATCGATCAGCGTCAGGCCGTTGTCAGCGCCGGTGGTGGGCATCTGAGCATCAGATGCATCAGCGGCAGCGTCGACGTCGAAGTGCTGGTAGCCCTCGATGATGTAGTCGGCTGCTTCCTGGTCGGAGGCATCCGGTGCGGTGGGGAAGGTGCCGGCAAAGTCCTCACGGCTGAGCAGGTGTGCTCCCTCGCCGTCGGCGCTTCCGGAGAAGTGCTCAGAGACCACGTCGAACCGGTTGGTGGCGACAGTCTCATCAGTGGAGCGCGGGGCGTCCTCGCCATAGACGACGGTCTCATCCACCTGGTACTGCACTGCTTCAGTGCCCTCTGCCACGGTGTGGGAGTCGGTGCGGACGCTCAGCTCGTAGCTGCCTTCTTCCAGTACCCAGGCCTGTGCGTCTTGGTAGTCGTAGGAGGCCATATCCTCCACGGCTAGTTCAAGGGTCACAGTCTCAGACTCGCCGGGCTCCAGGAGCGAGGTCTTGGCGAAGTCAGCCAATTCCACGTGGGACTTCTCGATCCCACCGGGGGTGTAGGGCGCGGTGTAGTAAAGCTGGACGACGTCGCGTCCGGCAGTCTCACCGGTGTTGGTGACCTGCACCTGGACCTCGATCGTGCCATCAACATCGCCGGTGGTGGAGCTGGTGAGCTCCCAGTCGAAGCTGGTGTAGCTGAGCCCGAATCCGAAGGGGTAGACCACGGCGTCGTCGTAGTTCAGAGCGCCCTCTTCGGCTGCCGTCTCGTAGTAGCGGTAGCCGTAGTAGATGCCCTCTTCGTATTCGACGAAGAATGCGCCGTTATCCATGGCGGCGTGGCTGGGCTGCTGCAGGGTCGAAGCGTTGGAGTCATCGATGTTGGTGTACTCCCAGCGGCCGAAGTTCACGAACGTGGGGTCTGCGGTGAAGTCCCGTGACCACAGGTCCACAGTGCGCCCGGAGGGATTGACCTCACCGGTGAGCACCTCGCCGAGGGCGTTGAATCCGGTTTCGCCGGGGCCGCCGGTCCAGAGGATGGCGTCGACGTCGGCGTCGTCTTCAAGCTCGCCAAGCTCCATGATGTTGGAGGAGTTGATGACGACGATGACGGTATCGAAGTGCTCTTTGGCCAGCTGCAGGGTCTGCTGCTCGTCCAGGTTGAGCATCAGCTCATGCTGACCTTCAACGTAGTTCTCGTCCCAGCCGTCCATATCGGTGGCCAGATCTCCGCCTTCGCCTCCGCCGCGGCCGAAGACCACGATGGCTGCGTCGTTGTAGTCAGCGAAGGAGTCGACGGCCGCCTCGGAGTAGTCAGCCGCTGGCATCTCCCCGACGGCGTATTCGGACTCGTCCGGCTCGTCCATGACGATGTCGGTCCGGGGAGCGTTCTCAGCGAAATCAGCCAGCTCGTCGTAGACGGTGGTGTTGATATCGAATCCGGCGTATTCCAGGCCTCCGCGGACATCGACTGCTGCCGACGCATCCACCGAGCCGGAGCCGGAGCCGCCGTAGACGGGCTCGGCGGCCGTGCGTCCGAACAGGGTTACCGCGCCGGCGCTGATGGGCAGGGTGTCCTCGGAGTTCTTCAGCAGGGTGATTCCCTCGGCTGCGATCTCCTGGACCAGCTCCGAGGCGGCGTCGCGAGCCTCATCCAGGGAGCTGTAAGAGGCCTGGTTGTATTCCAGATCCCAATCCTCAGCCTCTTCGCTGTTTGTGACTTCCCAGGTTCCGATACCCAGCTGGGATGCCACCCAGTTATGGAAGATGTTGAGCGCAATATTGGCTCCGAGGATCACAATGAGGACTACAGCGAGGACAGGGGTCCAGATGCTGAGGAACTTCTTGTTTGACATCGGGCGCCGCTCTTTGCGGCGGCCTTTTTTCTCACGAGGCTCCGCCTGCGCGGAATCCTGGTTCGGCTCTTCCACATCTACTCCTTCGTAGGTTGGGTCAAGAGACTCGGGCATGACTGTGCCCTGTGATGTAGCTAACTTCATTGCAGTCGATGTCGGGGGCGCGCAGTCCCCCCGGCGCACAAGTTGTCGCTTTTAGCCGATAACCGGTTCCGTTGACGCCTGCCTCGCCCATGTGGAGGCCGCTCGGGAGCACTTCTGATACCCCGGTCCCGCCGTTCGGTGGCGCATTTTTACCGCATCTGTGACCTAAAATGCCCGAAACTGCCCGATAATCACGTCAAACTGCGCCACCGAACGAGAGACCCCCGCGCCGCGGAATGCCGGCCACTCATGATGCGAGCGCGGCTTCTACGCGTCGCCGGAACCCTTCAGGCGTGAAGGCGAGCGTGAGCCCGCCGAGAGCGTGGCGGGGTTTCCCCGCCCGCGGAACTAACTCAGTACAGCGGGTTGGCTCCGGGAGGCTGTTCCTCGGCAGCGATCGGACCAGGAGCCGTGCCCGCACCGAATGGTGAGCCGCCGAGCTCCTCGCGACCGTGCTCACTCAGCCAGTTCTGCAGGTCCGGCCCCGCTGGGACTACCTGGGTGGGGTTGATGTCCTCATGCACCACGTAATAGTGGGCCTTGATCTGATCAAAGTCCACGGTGTCCCCGAATCCGGGTGTCTGGAACAGGTCCCGGGCATAGCCCCACAGGTTCGGCATCTCGGTGAGCTTGTTCCGGTTGCACTTGAAGTGCCCGTGGTACACCGCATCGAAGCGGACCAGAGTGGTGAACAGCCGCACATCAGCCTCGGTGATGTGCTCGCCCATGAGGTAACGCCGGTCGGCGAGGAGTTCCTCCAGCCAGTCCAGCGCGGTGAAGAGTCGGTCGTAGGCCTCCTCATAGGCGCGCTGCGATCCGGCGAACCCGGCGCGGTAGACCCCGTTGTTGACCTCGGTGAAGACGCGTTTGATCACCGGAAGCATCTCATCGATCAGCTCCTCGGGCAGCAGATCCGGCGCCCCCTCCCGGTGATACGCCTTCCATTGCGTCGAGAAGTCCAGAGTCAGCTGGGGGTAGTTATTGGTCACCACCGCCCCGGAGGGCACATCCACCAATGCCGGTACTGTGATTCCCCGCGGATAATCCGGGAATCGCTTGAAGTAGTTCTCCTGCAGTCGCTCAGTGCCCAGTACCGGATCCCGGCCGTCTGTTGTCAGGTCGAAGGTCCAGGACCGCACATCATGTACCGGGCCCGGGGTAGCCAATGACATCACACTCTCAAGGCCCAGTAGGCGTCGCACAATAATCGATCGGTGCGCCCACGGGCAGGCTCTTGCCGCCACCAGGCGATACCGTCCCGGCTCCACCGGCCAGGCTTGGGCTTCAGCGGTCAATCCCGCAGCACGCGGATCCCCGATGCTGGAGGGCTCCTCCTGGGGTGCGGCGGTGACCGCGTCGACGTCGGCCACCACTCGGTCCTCGATGTAATTGGTGTCCCGGGCGAACTCCTCCCCGGTCACGTAGGTGCCCTTGGTGGAGTGCTCGGTTTCGTATGTCTTACGCGGACCCTGTGACTCAGCCATACCGCAAGGTTACGTTTCCGCGCTGAACAACTCCAGGGAGGCTCCACGTGGTGACTAGTCTGGATCCCATGAGCACGACGGCGCCCTGGCAGGTCCTGACCTGTAACAACCCCTCGCCCATGACGCTGGAGGGCACTAATACCTATCTGTTGGGAGCAGCGGGAGCCGACGACGTGGTGGTCGTAGACCCCGGTCCTGCAGATCATCCCGAACATCTCCAGGCGATTCTGGACGCAACTTCTCACCGCTCAGTGCAGCAGATCCTGATCACCCATCGTCACGCCGACCATCTGGGCGCAGCCGCGGCTCTGGCGGATCTCACCGGTGCTCCGGTGCGGTCCTTAGACCCCGAGTTGTGCCGATCCCCAAGGCTGGGCCGGGGTGAAGCGAGAAACAGCTCACCGGCGCCGCTGCGCGATGGTGAGCGAATCAGTGTCGGTGGAGTGGACCTCGAGGTCCTGCATACTCCCGGACATACCGCGGATTCAGTGTGCTTTTGGCTCCCCCAGCACAGGGTCATGCTCACTGGAGATACCATCCTTGGCCGTGGCACCTCCATGGTGGATTATCCCGATGGCACCCTGGCCGACTATTTCGCCACACTGGCCCGATTACAGTCCTATGGAGATGTGCCCCTACTTCCCGGTCACGGATCCCAGCAGCCCGACCTGGCAGCCGCTGCCGCTCGGTATGAAGCTCAGCGTCGGCAACGTCTGGACCAGCTTCACCAGCTGCGAAGGAAGCACCCCGATCACAGTCCTGCCCAGTTGGCGGAGCTGATCTACGGTCCGCGCCCAGGGGTGCAGCAACCTGTGATCCTTCAGCTGATCAACGCGCAGCTGGACTATTTGACTAGCTGAGAACTGCGCTGAACGGCTGAGAACCGGCCGCGCTTCAGGTCCGGACCCGCGCGTGGTCTAGAACGGCCGCTTGATATAGGGCAGCTGGGACCAGCGGATCTCTTCTACGCGCACGCCTTCAGACTGCAGCTGATCAACCAGTGCGCTGGCCGCTTTCGCCAGCCTCTCGAAGGCGTCTGGGGAGCTCTCTCCCACCACCCCGGAGGCGTAGCAGGTCACCACAAGCACAGGCCGACCCCACGAGTCCTGGTCGCGTTGCTGCACCACAGCCAGTTGCCCGTCGGTGACACCGGTGAGTGGACCATCGGGTAAGTCTTCGCGGAAGTAGTCCATGAAGCCGGTGAGTTCTTCCACCACCTGCTCCACGGCATCGAGGTCATCAGCGGCAATACGTGCTTGTAAGGGCGCCCACTCATCACCGGCTAAACGGGACGGTCCCCACTCACTCTGTTTGTTCCACCGCACAGGCTCCTCCTCCGCCTCTTCAGGGTTAGCTACCCCGGCATCTCTGTGATGCCACAACAGCCTGAACGCAGGCTGTAAGGATCTGGCGCCGGCGTCCATTTGGGCACTCTACGATATCCCCCATGGGCACCCATACAGCAGTCATTACAGGTTCCACCGCAGGCCTCGGAGCCGCCTTCGCGAGGCAGCTGGCAGCCCAGGGATATGACCTGGTGCTGGTGGCCCGCAGCGGCGAGCGGCTCGAAGCGCAGGCCGAATCCCTCTCCGCGCAGTATAAAGTCCGTGCCGATGTCATCATCGCTGACCTGACCACCTCTGATGGTGTAGACGCGGTAGCCGAGCGCTTGGCTGATGAAGCCAATCCGGTCCACCTGCTGATCAACAACGCCGGCCACGGCTTGGCGGGCGACTTCCTAGATAATGACCTGCAGGATGAGCGGGATCTGCTGCGTCTGCACGTGCAGACCACCATGGAGCTCACGCATACCGCTGCCCGCGGCATGGTCCGGCGCCGCGGTGGGCGCATCATCAACGTTGCCTCGGTGGCTGGATTCACACCCACCGGCACCTACTCCGCTGCCAAGTCCTGGGTCATCAACTTCTCCAAGGCTCTGCACCAGCAGCTGAAGGCCGACGGCGTCACCGTCACCGCTCTGTGCCCGGGTCTGGTCCGCACCGAGTTCCACTCGCGTTCAAAGATCACCGTGGCCGGGGCCAAGAAGTGGATGTGGCTCGATGCCGAGGATGTGGTGCGCGCAGGCTTGACTGCCAATGCTCAGGGAGCTGCTGTCAGCGTCCCGTCGCGCACCTACCAGGCGCTGACGGCATCTCTGCGGTTCATCCCCGACCCCGTGGTGCAGTGGGCCACCGGACGCGGGATGGGTGTACCGGGCCAGGATCAGGACCAGGACGAGAGCACCTCAGCTCCCCAGCAACTGACCTCCGGGGAGACAAAGGGCAAGTCCGCATAGGGCAGCATCTCCTCTTCTGCGGCGCTGACCTGACGGAATCGTTCGCCCGGGCCGCTGTCCGCCCGGGCGAATCATCCCGACCTTAGTCTTCGTCCTGCCGCTCGCGACGCTCCCGGTAGGCGTCCTCCCCCGGTCCCGCGAAGTCCCGATTACGTTCAACAGCCTGGATCGAGCCGGTGAACAGTGAAGCATCCTGTGAGGATTCGGTGCGGATCTCTGTGGCCGCGGCTGGGCTGGCCGGGGCGTCGTCGTCTTTGTCTACGGCCCCGAATTGGCCGGTAGCCACCGGTTCCGGCTTCTGCCCGAGGGCTTCTTCATTGGTGATCAGCATCCTCTGGGTCATCACCGCATAGGGGTGCTCGGTGCGCAGGTAGTTGACCAGATCCTCGCGGATCAAACAGCGCAGATCCCACAGCTCGCCAGAATTGCGCGCAGAAACCACCACCCGAGTCTTGATGTGCCCCTCTACAGCTTCAATCACCTGCACGCTGTATGTATCGCCGTCCCACAGCGGGGTGGAGTCCAGTAGGCGCTTCAGGCGTGCACGCAGCGCGTCCATAGGCACCCGCCAGTCGACGTCGAGCTCCACGGTGCCCAGCAGCTCAGTTCCGACTCGAGTCCAGTTCTCAAATGGTGTGGCCACAAAATGGGCACTGGGGTAGATGAAGCGACGTCCATCCCAAGATTTGATGACCACTGTGGAGAGGGTGATCTCCTCCACTGTGCCGAAGTTCTCCTCGATGACCACGACGTCGCCCACCCGGATGGAGTCGGTGAAGGCCAACTGGATGCCGGCAAAGACATTGGCCAGGGTGGACTGCATGGCAAGACCAGCCACCACAGATACCACACCGGCGGAGGCCAGCAGTCCGGCCCCGAGCCCGCGCACATCCTCGTTCAGCAGCAGCACAGCGGCCACTGCGAGGGTGATGATGACTGCCGCCAAGATTCGCCCGATCAGGTCCACCTGGGTCTGCACACGCCGGCCCCGGCGGTCTTCGGCCTCAAGCTCGCCTTCCCCGATGTAGCGAGAGAGAATCACCGCCTCAACGATTCTGACCACCCGCAGCGCCCACCAGGCCACAGAGACGATGACCGCAATGTTCAGCACCACAAAAAGCGGCTGGCGCCACCATAGGTCAGTGTCGGTGGCGTAGTTGACGCTCAGCGCAGAGCCGGCAAAGAGCAGCACGCTGAACAGCGGTGCCTGCGTGCGGCCGATGGCGCGTTTGACCTGAGCAGAGCGGCGGAAGATCTGCTTCATCACGGTGGAGGTCACCAGAGTGATGACCAGGGCGACCACCACCGTTAAGCCCACGCCGATCAGCAGCCCCATGAATGGTCCTGCGTTGGAGACCAGCTGCTCGAACTCTTCTGGGATGTGGTCCTCTACCTCGCTGGTGATCCCGTTGGCCGGATTCTGCGTGGCGGCATCCTCATCAAAGAGCGGCTCCTGGGTGTCGCTGAGGAGGAGGGCAGTAGGTGATGAGACGGCGGGGAAGAAAACCATGTGGGGAATGATGGCACGCGTAGGGTGGAGAATGAAACCGTCACGCGCTGCTTTCGGGAGTCCTTTGGCAGGGTGTGACGCATATCTACACGCATCTTCGAGGAGGACCATGCTCACGTTCAGGGATCTGCGCGGAAGTTCCGTGGACCCGCTGTCTGTTCTGCCCAGGGCTGAGCAGGACATCTCTGCCACCGCGGCTACGGTGACCCCCATTCTGGAGCAGGTCCGCACCGGCGGGGCAGAAGCTCTGCTGGACCTCTCCGAACGGTTCGACGGCGTGCGGCCCCCTGCTCTACGGGTGCCCACCGAACAGCTGAATCAGGCTCTGGCAACTTTGGACCCGGCAGTACGTGCTGCCCTGGAGACGCTGATTGTGCGTGCGCGCGAAGTGCATTCGGCCCAGCTTCCTCCTGGCTCGGTGGTCTCTCCAGCTCCCGACGCTCGGGTGACCAACCGCTGGATCCCCGTGCAGCGGGTGGGTCTCTACGTGCCTGGGGGCCAGGCAGTGTATCCCTCATCTGTGGTGATGAACGTGGTTCCGGCCCAGGTGGCGGGGGTGCGCTCTCTGGCGATCGCCTCTCCCCCGCAGCGCGAGTTCGGAGGGTGGCCGCATCCTACTGTGGTGGCGGCTGCGGCTCTGCTGGGTGTTGAGGAGGTCTACGCCGTCGGCGGTGCCCAGGCTGTGGGTATGTTCGCCTACGGTGCTCTGGGGGCTGATGGTCAGCAGCTGTGCCCGCCGGTCTCGCTAATCACCGGTCCTGGCAATATTTACGTAGCGACCGCCAAGCGGGCGGTGCAGGGCGTAGTGGGCATAGATGCTGAGGCCGGGCCCACAGAAATCATGGTGCTCGCCGATGAGACCGCTCCGGCGAACCTCGTGGCCGCCGATCTGATCTCGCAGGCCGAACATGATGAGCTGGCCGCGGCAGTGCTGGTGACACCTTCGGCAAAGCTGGCCGAAGCGGTGCGTTCCCAGGTGGAGGAGCAGGTAGACGCTACTGAGCACAAGGACCGTGTCAAACAGTCCCTCTCCGGGACCCAGTCCGCAGTGCTGCTGGTGGACTCGATGGATGATGCAGTGGAGATCGCCAATGCCTATGGGGCTGAGCACCTGGAGATCATGACCGGCAACGATGAGAACCTGGTGGATCGCATTCACAATGCCGGGGCGATCTTTGTCGGCTCATACTCACCGGTGTCGTTGGGGGATTACTGCGCTGGTTCCAACCATGTGCTGCCCACCGGCGGGGCATCGGCGTACTCCTCGGGGCTGAATGTCACCAGCTTCCTGCGTTCCCAGCAGGTCATTCACTACGGGCGTGAGGGCTTAGGCCATGTGGCTGAGCATGTCACCGCTCTTGCCGCCGCCGAAGGGCTTCCAGCCCACGGGGATGCGGTGACTGCCCGCTTCCGCTGATTCGCTGTCCGCCTGAGGTAGACACAGCAGGGGTCCTGTTCCTCCTTCGGAGTATTCCGGAAGGGAACAGGACCCCTGCTGCGTGTGGCTGTGGTTGGCCCTTAGGCCGGGGTGATGTAGCCGGTGCTGACCCAGCCGGTGTAGCTGTCCCCGGCATGGGTGTATTCCACGCGGATCCAGTCACCGCGGCGTTCCAGTGCCGAGAGCGTGGTGCCACGCGGGATCTGGACCAGTTTCTCCGCGGAGGTGCTGGGCTCTTCGCGCAGCGGCACGGAGAAGCTGGCGGTCCACTGGTCCGTCGAGCTCACGCTGGAGACGGTGCTGGCGCTGGGGTGTACGGCGTAGTAGCTGTCTCCCCATCCGCCCGGATCGCCCTGCAGGTTCAGCTGGGTCTTGCAGGATGGCCAAGCGCCCCAGCCCTGGTGCTTCCAGAGCTCATAGGCGCGAGTGATCTGCTCCTGCTTGGAGGCCTGGTGCGGAAGGCCACTGCCGCCCACCCACTCCCAGGAGCCCTTGGAGAACTGCAGGCCGCCGTAGTAACCGTTACCGGTATTGATGGACCAGTTTCCGCTGGACTCGCACTGGGCCAGTTTGTCCCAGGCTGAGCTGTAAGGCCCGTGCGGGCTCTTGGCATGCATACCGCTGGTGGCAGGCGTTGACCCGGAGTTTGAGCCTGAGCCCGAATTCGAACCAGAACCGGAGCTCGAATCAGAGCCGGAGGTAGAACCCGAACCTGAGTTGGAGCCGGAGCTCGAGCTAGAACCAGAGCTCGAGCTAGAACCAGAGCTCGAGCTAGAACCGGAGTTCGAACCACTACTGGACCCGGATCCGGAACCGGTGTTGGAACCGGCCGCACTCGGCGCAGCCACCGTGGGGACTGATGCCGAGGATGGCACATCGAGGTACTCCCCCCACATCCAGCCGGTATTGCCAGCAATGCGCACCTGGTACCAGCCGTTGCGCTGACCCAACAGCTCAACCCGCTGGCTGGGGCTGATCGAGGCAATCACCCGATCACTGGTGCTGGGACCGGAGCGCATGTTCTGCCACATCGTGGTGACAGCGGTGTTGCCGGCCGACGACGGAGTCGTGGGCCGGGCCGGAGCAGGGCTCGGCGAGGGGCTCGGCGTAGCTGAGGGCGCCGGGGCAGGCTGTGTGCTAGGCCGTTCAGAGGGGGTCGGCTGAGCACTCGGCGTCGGCTGGGCACTAGGCGTCGGCTGAGCCGTGGGGCTCGGGCTCGACGACTCACTCGGGGCAGCCGGTGCGCTCGGGGTAGCCGGTGCACTCGGTGTGGGCTGTGCTGAAGGAGTCGGCCGGGGTGTGCTCGGTGCGGCTGAAGATGCCGAGCCGGAGTTGCCGGAGGAGCCGGAAGCCGAAGACCCGGTAGTGGACGAGTCAGTAGTGGACGACCCAGCGCTAGACGATCCGCTAGCCGAGGAACCTGCGCTGGAGGAGCCTGAGTTGGAAGAACCGCTGCTCGAGGATCCGGTGTTCGGGGCCTGGGCGGCTGCGGAGGCGGGTAGGTCTAGATAGTCGCCCCACATCCAGCCAGTTCCTGCGGTGGTACGCACCTGGAACCACCCGTTGCGCTGATCCAGCACCTCCATTCGCTGACCCGGTGCCACAGTGCGAGTCACGCCGTGGGAGAGCCCGGGGCCCGAACGCATGTTCTGCCACATAGTGGTGGTGGCGTGGTCGCTGCGCGAGGCCGAGGATGAGCTGCTAGCGCCAGAAGACGACGAGCTGGAACCTGAAGTGTCTGAACCCGAGGTGTTCGAGCCAGTCGATGCGCTGCTGGAGCCCGATGACTGACGCTCGCTGGGGGCCGCAGGGGCCGGTGCACTCAGGTATCCAGAGTGCACCCATAGGGTCCGTGATCCCCGCGCGAAGCTCACCCACTCCCCGCTGCGACCGGTCACCTGAACGCGCTCCCCCGGAGCCAGCACAGTGACCACGCTAGAGCTCATACCGGGACCGCTTCGGGCGTTGAGGTACACGCCGTTGACGGTATGGGCACCGGCCGATTGTGCGGAGTCGGTGGAGCCAGTATTCGAGGAGCTTGAACCCACGGAGCCGGAGCTGGAGGACCCGGAGGAAGCAGACTCTGAGGACGATCCGGAAGAGGATGAACCCGTGCCAGTTGAGGTACTGCCGCCTACCGGCTCCAGATACGCACCATGGGACCACACCTGACGACCATTACGGGTGAACTGCACCCACTGGCCGCTACGGCCGGTGACGGTGATGCGCTCGCCGGCGGGCATGCCCTGCACTACAGGGTGCTGAGTACCCGGGCCGCTGCGCGCGTTCAGCGGGGTCGTCACGCGGAAGGTACCTGCAGCGGCGGTGGGCTGCGTGGCAGGCTGCCCACCTGATGCGCCCTCGGCACCAGGAGTGTTAGTTGCTGGCGTAGGCGCCGACGGGGCGCTTCCACCCTGGGAAGCGCCGCTGACTGGCTGGATGTAGGCGCTATGTGACCAGACCTGCTGGCCGTTTCTGGTGAACTGGACCCATGAGCCCTGAGCCGCCGTCACAGTGATCTCCTCACCGGTAGGCATTCCTTGGACAACTGGATGATGAGTGCCGGGACCGCTGCGTGCATTCAGCGGCGTGGTCACGCGGTAGACGCGCCCAGCCTGAGGCGCGGTGTTTCCGCTGGAGGCTGGATTCACCGCTGCTGCCGAGGGCCGGGTAGGGGTCAAGTGACCTAGCTGCACCCAGCCGGTCTGGCCCGCGGCAGTCACGCGGACAAAGCCATTGGAGGAGTCCCCCGGCTCCGAAGTGACCGCAGTACCGCGTCCCAGCTGACGCAGTACCGGTGCGGTGCTGCTGGCTTGTGAGCGCAGTGCAGTGGATTCGGCAGTGAAATAGTCGCAGGTCTGCGGCGTGCTCTGCTGCTGGACGCGGGCAGCCCCAGCGCGCAGGTCGACCCCCCGCTGAGCCAGCCACTGTGCCGGATCCAGCGCAGTGCCGGTGTGCCAGCCGCCCTTCCAGATCTCCAGGTGCAGATGCGGCACCACAGTCGGGCCGGAGGTGCCCACCAGCCCGATGGTCTGTCCCACCCGCACGGTGTCTCCGACCTTCACGTGGCTTTCGGCATCCCAGAGATGGATATAGCCGGAGTGGAAGGTCTGCCCACCGATATTGTGTCGCACCACCACGAAGCCTGAACGGCTGGCAGTGCCATGGACTGTGCGCACCACAGTGCCGTCTGCGATGGCGCCAATCGGGGTACCTTCGGACACCAGCAGATCCTGGCCCAGATGATACGTGGAGGCACCCTGCACCGAAATGCAGCGCGGACCGTGCCCAGAGCTGAAGGTATAGGCGTGCCCAGCCAGCGGGTCGGCGAAGCGGGTATCGGTACGGGAGGTGCGTAGCTCGATTCCGCCGGAGAGGCCGGCAGCTGGTGAGAAACCAGCTGTACCGGTCAGCGGCTGCGGCAGTGGTGCAAAATCTGGTGCGGGGGCGGCTTGCGCAGCAGCAGCGCTCATAGGCACGCTCAGGCCGACGGCCAAAGTGCCGATGACCGCTGCCGGGAGTTTCTTCGGCACGGGTCTTTCCTCACTAGTCGATCGGGCAGAACGACTCCTCATCGCAGCGACGGCACGCCACTGCAGGTACGACGGAACCACCCAGAGGCTGTGAAGCGATGGGAAGCAGACAAAGCCCCTGGTCAGTCAAAGGTCACTGTAGCCACAACCCCCTCATCAGCGGCAGGGCGGCATTCGAGTCCAGGTTTAAGCCTTTTAGCGACACTTAAGGAGTCTCCGTCGGAGGAACACGAGAAGGGCAGCGCCCTCCCCGAACAGTGCCACTACCGCAGGACACTGTCGGGGCATCGCGCTGCCCTTCTTAGGTCAACTATTTCAACCCCTGTGCCGCCTCGAGCCGGGTCGACACGTTCGCGAAGGTGATCGTAATGAGACTGTTATGCGAGCCCACCATTTGACCGGGCTAAAAACTCATAGGGAGCTTCCAGCTTCTATGCATGGTGCTCTCAATGAGGCCTCCTAGATTAATAAGTGCCTCTTCAAGGTGCGAGTGATTCATACAGGCCCCGGATCGAGATCAAAGCGTCCCCCTCACGCTCTCGGTTCGGGGTCTGTTCTCGTATCACTAGACTTTCCTCTATGACGGAAGCCCCCACCACGCCGGTCCGCCTGGACGCATGGCTGTGGTCTGTGCGGATGTTCAAGACCAGATCCGCGGCCACGGAAGCCTGCCGGGCTGGAAAAATCAAGGTCGACGGCGAACCGATGAAACCTGCCACCAAGATCGTCCCTGGCACGAAGGTTCATATCAGCCGGCCCGGATACGTGGTGATCCTGGAGGTCGTCCACACCTACGCCAAACGCGTGGGCGCCCCTGTGGCGCAGAAGGCCTACCGGGACCACAGCCCCGAACAGATCAAACCCCGCGACGTCGGGCTGCCCCTGCGCGAGCGCGGTACGGGACGTCCCACCAAACGCGAAAGACGCCAGCTGGAGCTGCTGCGCGGATACACCAAAGACCACTGAAGAGGAGACCCATCCATGACACTCAGAGTTGATCTCGGTCCTACACAGCAGTTGCCCGAAGGTGAGGTGATGCGAGCAACGGCCGAGAACACCGGATACACCGGCGATATCGCGGTGGTTCACACCGAGGACGGCGAGTTCTACGCGATCGACGACGAGTGCTCGCACCAGGCTGTCTCGCTCTCGGACGGCTGGGTCGAGGAGGACACTTTGGAGTGTCCGATGCATGCCTCAGCCTTCTGCCTCAAGACCGGGGTGCCTGAGACCCCACCGGCGATGACTCCGGTCAAGACCCACTTGGTGACCGTGGAACAGGACCGCCTGATCCTCCACCCCGGCACGCCTCACCCCGACGCGGAGAGCTAATCGGCCTGTCGAAAAACTCCCAGCAACCTCCCAGGTAGTTTCGGGGTTTCCGTCAAGGTCGATCCGTACATTAATAACTACCTCATCAAGGTGCGAGTGATTCAAGGCCCCGGGCCCGGCATTTTAAGCGTCCCCCTCACGCAGCCGGCCCGGGGTCTTTCTCGTGTCATCACCAAGATCTTCGAACTCCTACCGGGCCTACCTGACAGCGGCCCTGGTAGTTCCGGCGCCTACTCGGCTGGTAGTTCCACCGCAGCCTCGGCTAGGCCGGAGTGGTCTTCCGAATCGTGGCGTAGGTGACTGCTGTCAGCACCAGGGAAGCCGCCGCCAGGTATCCGGAGAAGGTCAGCACTGTCTGTTCGGTCAGCCATCGCCAGGTGTCACCCCAGGCTTCGTTGACTGTAATCAGACCTGCTACTCCGGCAAGTATGACAACTAAGCCGAGAATGCCGATCCACAGCTTCATCAGGCCGAAGCGGCGGTACAGAATAACGATTGCGAACCCTGCGATCATCAGCGCCAAGCACAGCAGGGCTGAGACCAGGCCAGCGCCGAACACCCCTCCGGGGCCGTCAACCAGGAAGGGCAGCGCAAAGGTGTAGGAGTCGACACCGAGACCGTCGGTGGCCTGTTCAATGGCTGCGGCTGCTGCCACTGCCGCACCGAAGAGCAGCGAGACGATGCAAAATGCCAACACCGTTCCCAGCGTGAAGACCCGTCGGCTGTAACTCAGAGCCATCGCAAAGGGGAAAGTATGCGAAGCGGCATAGGCAGCCATGAACACCAAGCACCACAAGGTGGCCTGAGATGCACCGGTATACATGGGCTGGCCGCCGTCAATGCCGCCCTGGCTGTGCACCAGCCAGCCGATTCCTGCGGCAATGGCCCAGGCAGAGAAGAAGACCAGCACTGGCACCAGGACCAGGGACGAAGGCACCAGGAACTGAAGCCCGATGGCGGCTGGCAGGCGGGAGAAGCTTGATCGTGGCATCGATTCGGTAGCAGTCATGGCTCAGCCTTCCTTGTTCTCGGTACGGCCAGCAATCCGGTTCTGGTCCTGCTGACGGGTGGTGAGGCGGACAATCAGCTGCTGCAGGGAGACCGGCACCACGTCCAGGTCAAGCTGCCGCACCCGCTCGCGCTCTGCGTCGTTCAGGGCCCCCAAAACTGTGGTGCGGGCCATGCGTCCAAGCTCCTCGTGATGGAGCAGATCTCGAGGTCCGGCGATCTCTGCGACGGTTTCAGCGCGGCCGACCAGGGTTACTGCGCGTTCACGCAGGTCCTCTACCGGTTCCTGGAGGAGGATCCGGCCCTGATCGATCAGCACCACGTTCTCGATGAGGTGGGCGATCTCATCGATCAGGTGACTGGAGAGCACGATTGTCCTGCGGTGCTCGGCGTAGTCCTCCAGCAGCCGGTCATAGAACAACTGACGAGCCACGGCGTCGAGTCCCATATAGGGCTCATCAAAGAAGGTGACCTCTGCCCGTGAGGCCAGACCGATGATCACACCCACGGCCGAACGCTGACCTCGGGACATCTTCTTGATGCGAGTCTTCTGCGGAACCCGGAAGTCCTCCTGCAGCCGCTGGGCGAAATCCCAGTCCCAGTTCGGGAATGCACTGGCTGCGGCTTTGAAAGCATGCTTTGCCAGCGCATCGTCCGGATAGCGCTGGTCTTCGCGGACGAAGCAGATCCGCGGCAGGACCTGTTCGTTCTCGTAGGGGCTCTGGCCGAACACCTCAACGCGGCCTTCGGTGGGCCAATCCTGGGCGGTGATGATGGACATCAGGGATGTCTTGCCAGCGCCATTGCGCCCGAGCAGGCCATGGATCATGTTCTGCTCAAAGCTCACTGACACGTTGTCCAGTGCTCTGACTTTCTTGTGGCGCCGGGTGAGGCCTTGGACCTCGATCACCGGTGTTGACGCGGTGCCGCTCATCGGCATTCTCCTCTCGAATGCGCTGCGCCCTATGGCTCAGCTGTCTCGTCTTCCTGAGCCCGGATCATCTGAATCACGGACTCCGCCGACAGCCCGATGGCGCGAGCTTCGGCAAGCAAAGGGATGAGGTAGTTCTCTGCGAACTGCTGACGGCGTTCCTCGCGGAGCTTCTCTTGAGCGCCGTCGGCCACGAACATTCCCAGGCCGCGCCGCTTGACCAGGATCTCCCGGTCTACGAGCAGGTTGATCCCTTTGGCCGCGGTGGCCGGGTTGATCCGATGGAAGGCGGCGAGCTCGTTGGTCGATGGCGCCCTGTCACCAGGGACGAGGGTGCCATCCAGCACTGAAGCTTCGATCTGTTCGGCGATCTGCACGAACAGCGGGCGACCTTCTTCCACGCTCACCTCCTCTCCGTCAACTGCGATGAGCTTCCCCAGCATACCCAGTTCACCACCTCTGTGGTTCATTACTTGACTAATTAACCACGGCACTAGTGCAGCTGTCAAGACACCGCCTAGGATGAAGGAAGAAGCGAGGCAGGGCAGAGAGCCGTCCGGCTCGAAACCAAGGTGAGGACGGAGAGCGCGTGAACGACATCGAATGCTGGCTGACCGATATGGACGGGGTGCTAGTGCGCGAGCAGGAAGCACTCCCCGGGGCTGCTGAACTGCTAGAACAGTGGCGCCGCAAGGATCTGCCCTATCTGGTGCTCACCAACAACTCGATCTTCACTGCCCGTGACCTCTCCGCCCGGCTGCGCAATTCAGGGCTTGTTGTTCCCGAAGACCGCATCTGGACCTCCGCTCTGGCCACCGCAACGTTCCTCGCTCAACAGGTGGCTCCTGAGCAGAACGCCTCCGGAAGCGCCTATGTTGTGGGCGAAGCAGGGCTGACCACAGCGCTGCATGAAGCAGGCTTCATCATGACTGAGACCAATCCGGACTACGTCGTCGTCGGCGAGACCCGCAACTACAGCTTCGAGGCCATTACCAAGGCCGTCCGGCTCATCAACGCTGGAGCACGCTTCATCGTCACCAATCCTGACGCCACGGGCCCGAGTCCAGAGGGTGTTCTGCCGGCCACCGGCGCCATCGCCTCACTGATCACCAAAGCGACCGGCAGCGAGCCCTATATTGTCGGCAAGCCTAATCCCATGATGTTCCGTTCGGCCCTGAACCGGCTCGGAGCGCATTCGATGAATACTGCGATGATCGGTGATCGCATGGACACTGACATTGTGGCCGGCATGGAGGCGGGCATGCACACCATTCTGGTGATGACAGGAGTCTCCTCCCAGGCCAGCATCTCCAGTTACCCCTTCCGCCCCAACCGCATCATCGACGGTGTCTATGAGCTGCTGGACGAGCCGCTGGATATCGATTCTGAGGACGCTCGCGGCTCGGCTTAAGCCGTGCCGGCCAGCAGCTCGGCCAGGTGCAGAGTCGGCACACCCTCGAGGTGGTCCAATTGCACCCGGCAGGACATACCGTCGGCCAGCACCACCTTCCGACGCTGACCATCCCGGTCCCGCTGAGCACGCACCGCCGGCAGAAGCGAAGTCTCGGCCACCGCAACGGAGACCTCGTAGTGCCCTTTCTCCATGCCAAAGTTCCCAGCGAGTCCGCAGCACCCGGCGACCTTGGTGACCTTCGCCCCGGCCATCTCCAGCAGCGCCTGATCAACATCCCAGCCGATCACCGAAGACTGGTGACAGTGCGGCTGCGCCACCACATCGACTCCTGAGAGATCCGGCAGCTGGATACGCTCCTCGTCCATGAGGCGATTGACCAGTTCAGCAAAGCTGAGCACCCCGTCTGCCACAGTCTTGGCTTCCTCCCGGTCACTGAGCTGCTGCGTGTCGCTGCGCAGGGTCGCCAGGCAGGAAGGCTCGAGCCCGATCACCGGTACACCGGAGGAGATATAGGGCTCAAGAGTACTGACCACCTCGTCCATCAGCTTCTTCGCCTGGTCGAGCTGGCCGGTGGTGATCCACGGCAGCCCACAGCATCCATCCCGCTGTATCACCTCCACCTTCAGTCCCTGACTGCGCAGAAAATCCAGCGCCGCGAGGCCTGACTGCGGGAAGAAGTGATTGGTGAAGGAGTCCGCCCAGACCCACACATCCGCTTCTGCCGACGGCGACAGCGCCTCGGTCTTGCGGCGTCGTTGGCTGCGCTTGAAGGTGGTGGAGGCAAAGGTCGCGACACCGCGGCGCTGATCGATGCCAGCGATCCACTTCACTGCTGCAGCCACTGCCGGGACCCGCATACTGAAGTTCGCCAATCCCGCTACCGGGGCAGTCAGCCTCGCCCATTGCGGAAGCCTGCCCAGAATGTAGTGAGACCGGGGCCGACGTCGCGTGATCCCGTCCTGATCCCCGCCGTCGTAGGTCTGATAGAGCGCCTCTGACTTATAGCTGGCCATATCGACACCGGCCGGACAGTCTGAAGCGCAACCCTTGCAGGACAGGCACAGATCCAGCGCTTCATGCACAGCAGGATCAGCCAGTCCCTTCACCAACGTTCCGTCCATTGCCTCCTGCAGAATGCGCCCGCGTCCACGGGTGGAGTCCTTCTCCTGACGGGTGGCCAGGTAGCTGGGACACATCACCCCGGTTGTGCGCGGAGCTACACAGCGTCCCACGCCGGTGCAGCGGTGGACAGCGGCCCCGAAGTCGCCATGATCATGCGGCATCCGCATTCCAGGCCAAGGCAGCTCCCGCTTCGGCTGGACCGGTTTGAGGTGGTCGGTATGGGACACCGTGCCGCTGTCATCGGGGGCGGTGATAATCCCGGGATTCAGGAGGTTCTGCGGATCACATATCTGCTTGACCCGGGCGAAGAGATCCAGCGAGGCCTGGTCATACATCAGTGGCAGCAGCTCGGATCGGACCCGCCCATCGCCGTGCTCTCCCGACAGGGAGCCGCCATAGCCGGAGAGTGCCTGTGCACAGGCGACCATGAACTCGCGGAAGACCGCGGTGCTGGAGGGATCCCCATGCTGGAAGGGAAAGTCGATGCGGCAGTGAATGCAGCCGTCACCGAAGTGCCCATAAGGGTAGCCCTGCAGCCCGAACTCCTTCATCAGTGCTTCAAACTCCCGCATCCAGGCCCCCAGATGCTGCGGCGGCACAGCGGCGTCCTCCCACCCTGAATGTGCCGGGGTGGGCAAAGAGATCCCGGCCAGACCGGCGCCGTCCTCACGGATCTTCCACAGCGCTGAAGCTTCGCCTGCCTGATCGATCAGCCGCTCCCCCACCGCACCAGCAGCTGCGCTGACCTGCTGCAGAACATCGCCGGCAGAATCACCGGCAACCTCCACGAAGAGCCAGGACTCACCACGCGGAAGTGTGGGCACCCGTTTGCCTGCTCCGCGCACCAGCGCCACCAGCCGGGAGTCCATCCCCTCGCAGGCAATGAGCCTGCCGGCACCTGCGGCCAGAATGCGCGGGACCGCATCGGCGGCCTCGGCCACATCCGGGAATCCCAGTACCAGCAGCCGGCGTCCTGGTTCGTCCTGAACCAGCCGCACTGTAGCTTCCAGCACAGTTCCCAAAGTGCCCTCGGAACCGGCGAGGAACCGCTCCACGCGTCCGCGCTTCTCCGGCAGCAGATGCTCCATGCTGTACCCGGAGACCTGACGGTCAAAGCGCCCGAAGGACGTGCGGATATGACCCAGATTCTGCGTTGCAAGGTCCAACAGCTGCCTGGCGGTACTCCCCTGCGCCCGCCCGGATCGGGCATCAAAGCTGCCGGTCTCCCCGTTTCCGAACAGCACGGTGAGCGCCTCAATATTGTCCGCAGTGCGCCCGTATCCCAATGCCCTGGAGCCGCAGGCGTTATTGCCGATCATCCCGCCGATAGTGCAGCGGGTGTGCGTAGAGGGGTCCGGACCAAAGCGCAGACCATGCGGGGCAGCTGCTCGCTGCAGATCAGCATGGACAACCCCGGGCTGGACCCGAGCGGTGCGGGACTCGGGGTCGATATCCAGAATCCGGTTCAGGTCACGGGTATCCACCACGATCCCCTCACCCACCGCGTTGCCCGCGATAGAGGTCCCGGCTCCGCGCATGGTGACCGGTACCTGCAGCTGTTGGGAGACCTCGTGGATGGCATGGAGTTCCTCGAGGTGCTGTGGGCGTGCCACCACCTGTGGAACAACCCGGTAGAGGCTGGCGTCAGCTGAGTACATCCCCCGCGTCAGAACGGAGGAATCCACGCCGTGAACCCCCGCCCGCAGCAGCTCCCAGCTCAGCTGTGCGCTGAGCTCCGCTGCTTGGGACCCGGCAGCACCAAAACCTGCGCTGCCTGCGCCTACTGTCTCGGCAGCTGTGCTGTGCGCGTCTGTGCTTTGGGCGTCTGTGGTCGGCCTCACCTTTCGCAGTCTACCTACGAGCGCTGCTCACCACACGGGGATGCCGCAGGAGGTTCAGATACCAGCGCCCTGCTGAGATTCCGCCATCGTGCGCTCCAGTGCCGCACCCTCGACGTCGACGTCGGGCAGGATCTTATCCAGCCACTTAGGCAGCCACCAGGCAGCTGGCCCGCACAGCGTCAGCAGTGCAGGCACCAGCAGCAGGCGCACCACGAAGGCATCCAGCAGCACGCCCACCGCAAGCCCCAGGCCGATGGAGGCGATCATCGGATCCGGAGTGAAGACGAAGCCGCCGAAGACGCTGGCCATGATCAGCGCTGCCGCGGTGACCACCGCCCGTCCAGCGTGCAGCCCCTGGCGCACGGCCAGCCTGGGGGCCGACCCGTGGACATAGGCCTCCCGCATGCCAGAGGCAGTGAAGAGCTGGTAGTCCATGGCGAGGCCGAAGAGGATGCCGACCATCAGAATCGGCAAGAAGGTCATTATCGGACCGGGTCGACTGATCCCGAAGATGTCCCCGAGCCAGCCCCACTGGAAAACCGCCACCACCACGCCGATGGCACCGGCCAGCGAACCGACGAAGCCCAGGGTGGCGATCACCGGCAGCAGAATTGAGCGGAAGACCATAATCATCAGGACCAGAGAGAGACCGATGACCAGGCCCAGGTAGAGCGGCATGGAATCGGCGATCACATCGGAGACGTCAATCTGCGCGGCGGTGATACCGGCTACTGAAAGCTCGGTGTCCTCCACGGCGGTACCCGCCAGCGGGTTACCGTCACGGAATTCATGAACCAGCTCTTCGGTAGAGGCTGCCGATGGGCCCTCCACGGGCACCACCTGGAACGCGGCCATGGTCTGGTCCTCAGAGAGCGTGATAGGCACGACGACGTCGATGCTCTCGTGCTCCAGCAGGGTTTCAGCCACATCGAGCTGATAATCCTCGGGCTGCTCTTCCCCTAGGTCAGCCGGCAGATCCGCCAGCACCACCAGCGGGCCGTTCATGCCCTGTCCGAAGGATTCCTCGGTTTCCACATAGGCCTGGTGAGAGAGTGAATCCTCAGCCTCAGTGCTGGCATCAGGCAGGCCCAGGCGCAGGTCCATGGTGGGCAGCGCCAGAACTGCCAGTCCTGCGATGGAGAGCAGCGCGATGGCCGCAGCCTTCAGCCCGCCCATGGGAGTGGTGATCTGCCGACTCTTGGCAGTGTCGAAGCCGACGTAGCGGCGTTCTTTGCGGCGCAGGATCTTCCAGCCGGTGAGCTTCAGCAGGGCTGGGGTCATGGTGGTGGCCATTAGCACGGCGATCACCACACAGAAGGCCGCCACCGTACCCATCAGGGCCAGGAACGGGATCCCGGTGACGTTCAGCGCCAGCAGGGCAATCACCACAGTGGCTCCGGCGAAGACCACGGCATTGCCGGCTGTGCCGTTGGCCAAGGCGATGGACTCGATGAGCGGAAGCCCGTCCTTGAGCTGGCGCCGGTGTCGGTTGATGATGAACAGGGCGTAGTCGATGCCTACCGCCAGACCCAGCATCATCCCCAGAATCGGCGTCATGGACATCATTTCGACCACACCGGAGAGCGCCATGGCACCGGCGACGCCGATGCCGACTCCGATCAGGGCGTTGAACAGCGGCAGTCCAGCGCCGATGAAAGTACCCAGCATCACCAGCAGCACCACAGCCGCCACGATCAGGCCGATGACCTCGGCGATGCTGAACAGGTGCGGCATCTCAAAGGCCAGATCACCCGAAGGCAGGATTTCTACACCGGCAATACCTGCCTCGGTGAGAGTGTCGGCGATCTCAGCCAGCTGCTCGGTGCCGATGTTCTCCAACGCGTTGTCAAAACTGATCATCAGGATGGCCACATCGCCGTCGTCGGACACCATTTGGGCGCCTGCGGCAAGGTCCAGCATGCGCTCGCCGCGCTCGAGCTCCTCAAGCGCGCCGCCGGCCTCCTGCTGGAACTGCTCCTCACCGGCTTCAAGTTCCTCGCGCCCGGCGGCCAACTGCTGCTCGCCCGCCTCGAGTTCAGCTTCGCCGGCCTCGATCTGGGCCTGTGCCGCTTGCAGCTGCTGCCGCTGGGCCACAATTTCAGCACGCTGAGCGTTCATCTCCGCAGCTACCGACGACCAGTAGCCGACATTGACGGCTTCCTCCACGGCAGCGTCCAGCTGCGCGTCGGCCTCCTCCAGCTGCGCCAGTCCGGACTCAACCTCCTGCCGGTTGGCTTCTAGCTCCTGACGCCCGGCTTCGAGGTCGGCTTCTCCTGCTTCGATCTCATCCCAGCCGGCGTCCAGTTCAGCACGGGCAGCATCGAGCTCCTCACGTCCGGATTCGATGTCGGCACGGCTGGCTTCAAGCTCATCCTGGGTGGCGAAAGGGTCGGTGACCTCGGTGATCGCTCCATGGGATTCCAGCTCTTCGAGCAGCTGGGCGATCTCCGCCTGCTGCTCTTCGGTGAAGGGCTCCCCGGACTCAGTGCGCGCTACCGCGGTGGCGCTGCCGGCGCTGGCGTCAGGAAGCTCTGCGGTGAGCCTGTCAGCCACGGCGCTGGTCTCCAGATCCGGGATGGTGATCTGGTCTGTGAGCTGACCACCGAATCCGATGAAGGCCGTCACCGCCACCGCCAGCGCAGCCAACCAGGCCGCGATGATGGTCTTGGCCCTGCGGGCGGCGAACAGTCCGAGGCGGTAGAGAAGCTTGGCCATGTGTAGAGGCTCCTAGAGGGTCTTCTTCAGTGCTGAAGGAAGCAAGAGGGTGCGCCAGTGCGACACCCACCCACCTATCCTAAACGGAACGCCCCGTCTCGCAATTGCCGTTGCGAACGAAACAGCCCTCATGTGATCAATATCACCCAAAAGTGCGCATGGAGAGCTCAGTCGGAGGCCCCCTGCGGCTGAAGTCCACGTACGACGACGTCGACCAGCGTCTGCGCCCAGCGTTCCCCTGGAGGCTGCCCCACCAGAAGGCGAAGGATGAATGGGTCCCCTAGAGCCGCGGTGACGGCGGCCAGGTCTGCCCCGGGGCGGATTTCGCCACGCTCCTCGGCGGACCGCAGCCGCTGGACCAACCGCCCGGTGTCCCAGAAAGCAGCACCGGAGAGCAGCTCCTCGGTGGCCGGGTCTTCCTGCACCCCCGCTGCCACCAGACTGCGGGCCATGCTGATAGTGCTCGGTGTAAAGGCCTCGCTGATCATGCTCTTGGTCCAGGTCAGCAGGTCAGCGCGAAGATCCCCGGTATCTGGCAGATCCACCAGCTCCATGTCTGTCTGGCCGGTCACCAGTGTCTCCAGGACCACTGCCGCCTTGTTCTTCCACCAGCGGTAGATGGTCTGTTTCCCCACACCGGCCTCTGCGGCGATGCGCTCCACGGTGAGGTCCTCGTAGGGAATGCTGCACAACAGTCGCGCAGTGGCCTCCAGGACTGCTTGATGAGAGGCCTCACTGCGCGGCCTTCCGCGCTGCCGGGATTCGGCCTGTACCTGGTCTGCCATGGCCAACATGGTAGCCGCAGCTGGCGGCCCATAGACTTTCCTGCATGCCCGTTCCGCTTGTCCGACAGCCCCTGCCTGCATCTTTGGCCCAGGCGGATTCAGCGGCCGGGCTGTTCGGTGCCCTGCGGCAGCGCCTGCCCGGTGTTCCCATGGCCTTCCTGGACAGCAGCGATCATTCTCACACCCCACGCCCAGAGCGCAGCCGCTACAGCATTCTGGCGTTCAGCTTCGGTCCGCAGGCCACAACGGTTCAGCACCGCAGCCGCCGCGAGTTCCTCAGTTGGCTCACCCACGCCTGGGACACCCCCCATGACGTTCCTCATGCCGCCCAGGAGGACCCAGCATTTCAGCTGGGATGGGTCGGAGTCCTCGGCTATGAGTACCGCACCCAGTTCTTCTATGCCACCCACGCGGTGGTGGTGGATCACCATACCGGCACCGCTGAGCTGCAGAGCCTGGGCGAGGGCTCTGGGTGGGTGGAAGCCGTCACCCAGGCTCTGCAGCTCGCCCAGTCAGGCCAGCTCGCCCAGTCCCGCCAAGACGTGCTGCATACCAACGCGGCGCAGGCCGTTGCTCCCGGTGTGCTGCGCCAGCTGCGAGCCCGGGACTCGCAGGCCGAATATCTTGGCAAGATCGCTGCGGCCCAGGAACAGATCCGCCGCGGAAACACCTACGAGGTCTGTCTGACTACAGCAGTGAACGGCAGCCTCACCGCTGACCCGTGGCAGAGCTACCTGCAGCTGCGCGCGCAGAATCCCGCCCCCTTCACCCAGTACCTTCAGCTGCCAGGATCCGCCTTTGACGGTGAGGACACGGTCATTCTCTCCACCTCTCCAGAACGATTCGTGCAGGTAAGCTCCGCAGGCCTGATCCGGTCGGAGCCGATCAAGGGCACGCGTCGTCGTCATCTGAATCCGGATCAGGACGCGGCCGCGGCAGATGATCTGCGCGCCCATCCCAAAGACCGGGCAGAGAATGTGATGATTGCCGACCTGGTGCGCAATGACCTCTCCATTCACGCAGCACCGGGGACTCTGCGCACCGAGCGGCTCTGTGCGGTGGAAACCTATGCCACCGTCCATCAAATGGTGTCCACCATCAGCGCCCAGCTGGAGCCAGGAGCTTCCCGGGCACGAGCCGTCTGTGACGCCTTCCCTCCGGGGTCCATGACCGGGGCTCCGAAGGGGTCAACGATGCAGATCCTTCAGGATCTGGAATCTGGCCCGCGCGGTCCATACTCCGGGGTGGCCGGATATTTCAGCTCTACCGGTGCCTGCGATCTCTCGGTGCTGATCCGTGCTGCAGTGCTGACCGCAGGAGAACCTGGCCGCTGGGACTTTCATCTCGGCCTGGGTGGTGCCATTACTGCCGATTCAGAGCCGCAGGCGGAATGGGAGGAGATCCTCACCAAGTCTCGCGGTGTCCTAGGTGCCCTGGGCGCTGAGTTTCCAACAGAGCCCTATCCCTGCTAAGACGGCGGAGCAACGCGCTCCTGACAGATATCCGCCTGACAGATATCCGTTTGTGAGATATCACTGCTCAGCCCTGAGGCTGCTGCCCGAGAGACGCTTCCAGCTCGGCGATTTTCTCGGCCTGGCGATCCATCAGCACCGCGAAGTCCCGGTCCTCCATATTGATCGCACTCATCATCACCAGGTTCTGCCCGAAGGCTGCGCTGGCTGACTGGCCTTGGGTGACCCCGGACTCTGCCTCCACCTCGCTGAGGAACTGCATGTTCACCCCGGAGAAGGGCTCGTGGTCCAGTGCACTGATGGTGATCTGCTCTGTGTCATTGCGCAGCCCCTGGTCCTCGCAGGCTGCCAGCAGCTTCTCCCAGGTGCTGGATGTGTCAACATCCCGGGGGTAGCTCAGCGCCCAGACGAAGAGCAGCTCCGGCGAGCCGTCAGCGCCGGTGCGCCGGTACTCATGCAGCACCCCGGTGAGAGCCCCCTCCCCCACCAGGTTCAGATTGATCTCGTCCATCTGGCGCGCGCAGGCATTCGGGCCGAAAATCTCGGTGTAGACACCCGGATTCACCGCAATCTTCTCTTCGAAGTAGGCAAGCCCGGTATCAGTGGAGTGTCCTTCAGGGGGATTCACCAGATCTGAGGAAGTCAGCAGGACATCCATAATCTGATCTTCGGTCAGATCGGTGATCTCAAGTTCGGCGGTTGCCGCCTCAGCGGCGCTGGTCTCCATGTTGGTCTGCGGTGCTGCCGAGGTGCCCGCTGATGCGTCCTCAACAGTGACCGGGCTGGCGGTGCTCTCGAGGTTGGTGGAGCCGTGCACGCTCACGCTGCAGGCGCTCAGAACGCACAGCGCAACGGCGCCACTTCCAGCAAGCAGCGCCGCAGACTTCAAGCCGTCCAGCCAAGCTGGACCGGTGGTTTCTACGTGGGGCACGGGTACAGGGTAGTTGAAATCTGTAAAACCTACTATCACCTGGGCCTGAACATCGCCTGCACCGGAGGCTACTGAAGCCCTGATGTGAGCCGGAAGACATTGTCCAGATACCTGATATGCCAGGGTCTAGAGGTCCATTCGTTCAGGTGCAGCTCCTCAGAGATGTCCAAGTATCCAGAGAACACCTCATAGATCTCGCGGACCTTGGCATCATCAACGATCATCAAGGTGACCTCCAAGTTCAGCGAGAAAGACCGCTGATCCATATTGGAAGATCCCAGGACCGCGACGTCGTCGTCTATCAGCATGAACTTCGCGTGCAGCACGTCTGGTTCCGGATAGCGGTAGATCCGTACCCCCGCCTCCAGAAGTGCCTGATAGTAGGACTGCTGCGCGTGCTGAACGGTGAACTGGTCCGCCTTGCGACTGACCATCAGGATGACGTCCACATCACGATGAGCCGCGTTGGTCAACGCATAGAGCAGCGAATCATCCGGTACCAGGTAAGGGGTGCAGATGACCAGCCGGTCAGTGGCCTGGTAGATCAGATCGTTGAAGAGTCGCAGATTATTCTCATCCGGGAAGCCGGGCCCGGAGGGAACTACCTGCACCAGGGCGCCACCGGTGGCAGCCTCATCGGCCTCTAGGTCCACCAGCAGTTGCTGCCCCAGGTTCTCTCCTGTTTCGGCGTACCAGTCCGAAGCGAAGACGATATCCAGCCCGGTCACTGCAGGCCCGGTCACCACCGCATTGAGCTCCACCCAGTGCCGCCCCATGCGTTTGGCCGAGCGACGCTGGTAGTGCGGTTCAATGAGGTTGGCCGAGCCGGTCAGCGCGGTTTCGCCGTCGATGACCACGATTTTGCGGTGATTGCGCAGATCCAAGCGGGAGAACCGACGCCGCAGCGGACGTACCGGCAGCACTCGGTGCCATTGGATCTGAGAGCGCTTCAAGCGCCGCTTGAGTCGACCGTAGCCCTTCACCCGGAAAGTCCCCAAGTGGTCATAGAGCATCCGCACGGTCACACCCCGGCGGGCAGCCCGCTCCAGGGCATCCAGCACTGGCCCTGAGTATTCCGAGTCGTCTCCGACGATGTAGAAGAGCACATGGACATACTCCTGAGCCTGGTCGATCTCCTGGACCAGCCTGTCGAAGAGGTCCTTGTACTCCGGCAACAAGGTGATGTGATTGCCATCCTGGATGGGAAAGGCTCCCAGGTTGCGGTTCAGAGCCGCGGTGGCTCCAAGCTGCTCGTCATAGTCACGCAACTGATCAGTGAGGTCCATGTGGCTGGTCGCCTCGAGCAGAGCAGTGTTGATCCTGCGCTGGCGCTCCTGACGCCGGGCGGAGAGCTTATTGCGCCCGATGAGCAGGAACAGCGGCAGCGCCACCAAGGGGATGAAGAAGATGGCCAACAGCCAGGCCATGGCTGTATTCGGCCGCCGGTTATCCGGAATGATGCCGATCACCGCCAGCCGGATGCCGACCTCCAAGGCGGCAACGATGAGGACAATCCAGTCCGGCAGCGCCTCAATGCTCAGCGCACTTAGTGGCCACAACATTGGGACCACCTGCTGAGATGCACCGGATTCTCCATTCCCTCCATCCTATGTGGTGGGGATAGTCTTGGAGCATGGCCGAGCACTTCCAGGAAGATTCTGTCTCCTCCGTTGCCGTTCGCATTGACGCCGAGCATCCCCATGGGGTGCTCTTTGACCCGCACCAGCCTCAACTGCGCGTCACCGATTTAGGCGTAGTCCGCGGTGACGGGGTCTTTGAGACCATGCTGGTCATCGACGGCGCAGTCCGGAAGCTGACCCCGCACCTGAACCGGCTACGCCGCTCAGCAGATATCACTGAGATCGGCATCCCTCCGGAGGAATCCTGGCGAGCAGCGATCCAGCTGGGCCTGGAGGAATTCCGCACCCGCGGCGGTCTGCCCGAACAGCTGAGCATCCGACTGACGGCAACCCGCGGCGTCGACGGCGAGCCGGCCAGCGAGGACCCCCAGTTCGCCGGCACCTACTGGGCCCTGCTTGCCCCTGTGCCGGCTACTATGCTGGCCTCGCGCGGCAAACCTATTGCGGTCACCCTGCTGGACCGCGGCTACAGCTCGGATGCTGTGGAGCGGTCCCCCTGGCTGATGCTCAGCGCTAAGACCCTGAGCTACGCGGTGAACATGGCCGCCGGCCGCTGGGCCCGCCAGCATGGTTTCGACGATGTCATCTTCCTCAGCTCCGACGGTCAGGTGCTTGAGGCTCCGACCTCCACGGTGCTGATGTACAGCGAGGATGCTGAGGGCACCCCAGTGCTGACTACCCCCACACTCAACACCGGAATTCTGCCAGGCACCAGCCAGGGCGCGATCTTCGCGGCCGCGGAGCGGGCCGGCTGGAAACTGGCCTACGGTCCGGTGACCCCGGAGGACCTGAAGGCCGCTCAGCACGTGTGGCTGCTTTCCTCGGTCCGCCTGGCGTCACCGGTGAACCGCATAGATGATCATCAGTTGGAAGTCAGCACCGAACTCACCGCTACGCTGATGGACTTCCTGGCCCAGGATCTGGCCGAGACCTACCCCACCGAGGACTGAGCTCCTAGACCAGGAGACGCCCGCAGCTCTTAGCCGATGTCCCGTGCGTTGGTCAGAACTGGAATCAACCCGCGGGTTCTCTCCACCAACGCTGGATCCAGATCTGCTACCAGCAGCTCGGGAGCTTCTCCGGCTTCAGCAAGAATCTCACCGGCTGGAGAGATGATCATTGAATGCCCCACCCCGGTGGGTGCACCTTCAGGTGCGGCAACCCCAGCAGCCTCGGGCAGGCCCTGCCCGCAGGCGATCACATACTGCGTGGAATCCAGCGCTCGTGCCTGGGCCAGCACTCGCCACTGCTCCACTTTGCCTGGTCCCGCCCCCCAGGAGGCTGACAACAGTGTGGCCTGCGCCCCGGCCCTGGCGTGATGCTGGAAGAGAGCGGGGAAGCGTATGTCATAGCAGGTGGCCAAGCCGAAGTTCAGACCCGTGGCCGCAAAACGCACCGGCGCTGTGCCCTCCTGCACGGTACGGGATTCCTGGAAACCGAAGGCATCGTAGAGGTGCAGCTTCTGGTAGGAGGTGTCAACAGTGCCTTCGCTGGTGGGCCCAGTCACCAACAGCGTATTGGCTACACGGGCGGTGCCCTGCTCGGAAGGCTCTGCGGGTGTGAACATGCCGGCGACAATCACCAGCCCGTGGTGGGCGGCGATGCTGCGCACCTGCTGAGCCCAGGGGCCATCGAGGGGCTCCGCGATAGAGGTCAGGTTGTAGCCGAAGGCGCGTTGGGCGGCTTCGGGAAAGACCACCAGCTCAGCACCGGCTGACGCTGCTTTTCCGGCCCACTGATCAATGAGGTCAAGATTCTTCTGGAGGTCCTTGCCGGTGACTATTTGGGCTGCCGCTACTCGCATGGTCTCACTCTACGCATTTAGGGTCGCGGGGGTAGGCTGGTCTCGGCAGAGGTCGTTCGATGCACTCAAAGGAGCACCCGATGGACAAGCTGATGGATAAGGCCCTCACCATGGGAATCTCGCTGGCGGGTGGCTTTGTGGCCACTAAGGCCTTTGACTTCGCCTGGCAGAAGATCACCGGCGAAGAAACCCCTAAGCACGACGACGTCGATGCGGTCTCCATCAAGAAGGCGCTGGTTTTCGCGGTCAGCTCCGCAGCTATTACCGCCACAGTGCAGATTCTCTCGCAGCGGGGCGCTAAGAGCGCCACACGTAAGCTCAAGGCGGCCTACGGGAAGCGCTCAGAAGTCTGAGCGGGATCCTCGTGCACTGACCGCGAACCCGTGGTTCAGTACTGCTGGCGGGCTTGCTTAGACCTTATTCTTGCCGTCACGGCCCATCAGATAGGCAAGGCCCACTGCGCTGAGCACTGCAGTGCCGAAGGAGAACCCAGCAGCCACCGCTGGCTCGCCGGTCAGGGCCACCACACCGGCAATCACGGCCAGGATTGTCATCACTGCGAATGCGACCTTGAGTATCATGGGTCCACTTTAATCACTGTTGAGCTCTCGCCGCACTCCTTTTTCGCGGCTGAGCCTGTCAACAGCAGTGGCCAGCTCATCATCAGTGAGCAAATCACGACGCATGTGCTTGGTCCGGTACCCGGCCCTGCCCACCACATGGGCACTGACCGGCGCGGTGAGAATCATCAGCCCCCAGGCCAGCAGCGCCACCGCCACCCATACCCAGGATCGCCACATAATGCCCGCTGCCAGGACCAGCATCAGCAGACCCAGCACCTGAGGCTTAGTGGCTGCGTGCATCCGGGAATGCAGGTCAGGGAAACGCACCAGGCCAATCCCTGCAGCCAGCGACATCAGTCCCCCCACCACCAGAAAGACTGCGGCAGTACCGTCGAGCACCGCATCCAGCGCAGACCCCCCTGAGGCTGCCGCCGTAAGAATGAAGGTCATTGCTTGTCCTCCTTCTTCGGGACAAAACCAGACTTGGTCAGTGCGGCGAACCAGGATGTTGATTCATCTGCAGCGCTCGCCCCAGGGGCTGCAGGTTCAACAATAGGCACGGGCGCAGTGGCGTCCTCAGGCGCATTCTGGTGAGGTCCTGCGGCAACATACCGTGCGATGGCCACCGCCCCGAGGAAACCGATCATGGCAGTAATGACCACGAAGAGAATGAAATCCTGGTGCCGCCTGAAAGCCATATCGGTGAGCATCACGGACCCGACGATGATCAGAATGACATCGACGCTGATCACACGGTCCAGCACCGAGGGGCCGCGGAAGACCCGGTATACCGCGCAAAGAGCGCCGATGGCCAGCAGCGCCTGAGTGATCCAGTAAGCGATCTCAAGCATCAGACCTCACCTGCCAAGCGCCGGGGGTCATCCGAGAGTGAAGTCAGCGGAGCATCCCGTTCAGTCTTGGAGAACCCTGCCATCCGTCCAAGTCGGCGTTCGGCTTTCACCACCGCCAGATCGGAACGGTTCCCGCAGGTGCGGATGATCAGTGCCTCCGTGCGCAGGGCGTCTCGGCGGATACGTTCGGCGTCGGTGTCATCGGTGACGTTCAATGCATGCAGATACAAGGTGGCGGTAGTGCGGTCCACATCGATCACCAGGGAGCCTGGCACCAACGCCAGGGAATGCCCGGTGAGGGTCACGATGAGATCATCATGGCTGCGCAGCTGAATGGAGATGATGGAGTTGCGCACCCTGGGGCCCTTGACCACAGCAATCCATGAGACCTGGAAGCTGGCGTAGACCATCTTGCCCAGGAACCGAACCAGGAAGACCAACCCCCAGAATAGGTTGATTCGCCCCGAACCGCGTAGCGGCGGCAGATAGAAGAGCCGAACGATGATCACGGCGTAGACCAGGCCAATGATGAGGGTGCCGAGCTCGAAGCTCTGCCACACCGCCATCCAGAAGAAACCCAGGAAGAGGATCAGTGGCAGTTCCAGCCGCAGCGGAGTCTTGGGTCTACGCATCAGTCACCGCTTCCTTCCTCATGCTGATCATGCTCAGGGTCATCAGCGTCGGTCTCAGTGCCGTCTTCCACGGTGGAGGAACCGTCCTCGTCGGTCTGGTGCTCAGGTTCCAGTGAGGTGCGAATAGGCGCAAACTCAGCTGCGCCGTCGTCGCCGGTGTTCAGGTCGATGAGGTGACCGGTGGTGAACTCCACCAGCTCCTCCCGCACACCGTCCACACGCTCCTCCCCCAGTACCGCCTCCAGGTAGGGAGTGCGTTCATACATATCCTGGGCAGCAGCGCGCGAGAAATTCATCAGCGGGCCGGCGAAGACTGTGAAGGCCACAGAAAGAATCACCAGAGCTGCAGTAGGAAGCACCATTGTGGGAGGCAGCAGCCGCTTATTCGCCGCCCGCGCGTGGGCCAGGGACTTCGGCGTCAGCAGCCGGCTGCGTTCCTCAACATCTTCGGCTTTCCGCCAGAAGCCGCGGGACCAGATCCGCGCGACTGCCAGCAACGTCAGCAATGAGGTGACCACCGAGGCCACCACCAGAGTCCAGGTGATCCAGGTGTTCTCTGCGATGCCGCCCTGCATCATGCCCAGCTTGCCGACAAAACCCGAGAACGGCGGAATGCCTGCCAAGTTCATCGCGGGGATGAAGAAGAGCACCGCCAGGGCCGGCGACAACTTGGCCAGACCACCGAGCCGGTCCACATTCGACGTACCAGCTCGGCGTTCAACCAGACCGGTGACCAAGAAGAGGGTGGTCTGAATAGTGATGTGGTGGGCCACGTAGTAGATCGTGGCGGCCATACCGATGATGCTGGAGAGCGCCAGGCCGAACACCAGGTAGCCGATATGGCTGATCAGCGTGAAGCTGAGCATACGTTTGATGTCCGCCTGGGCCAATGCCCCCATGATGCCGACAATCATGGTCAGTGCAGCCACAATCATGAGCGCCGTATTGATCCGCTCCCCTGGGAACAGCAGCGTTTCTGTGCGGATCATCGCGTAGATGCCCACCTTGGTGAGCAGCCCCGCAAAGACCGCGGTGACCGGAGCAGGGGCTGTGGGATAGGAGTCTGGCAGCCAAAAGGCCAGCGGGAAGACTGCGGCCTTGATGCCGAAAGCCACCAGCAGCATCACATGCAGCATCAGCTGGGTGCTGGGCTCCAGGTCCCCGAGCTTCAACGCCAAATCCGCCAGGTTCACTGTCCCGGTGGCGGCGTAGATCAGGCCGATGGTGATCAAGAAGAGCATCGAGCTCAGGATGGAGACCACCACATACGTCACCCCGGCCCGAATACGGGCTTCACCGCCGCCCAAGGTCAACAGCACATAGGAGGCGGTCAGGAAAATCTCGAAGCCCACGTACATGTTGAACAGGTCCCCGGCCAGGAAGGCATTGGAGACACCGGCCACCAGGATCAGATACGTGGGGTAGAAGATCGAGACCGGCCCGGAATCGTTCTTCTCCTCCGCAGCGCCCTGGCCCACTGCGTAGAGCAGCACGGCCAGAGTGATGACTGAGGAGATCACCAGCATCAGTGACGAGAACCGGTCAATGACCATCGAGATGCCGAAGGGCGCTGGCCAACCGGCCAGGCTCACGGCATGGGTTCCACCGTTCCAGACCTCAGAGAGCAGGAACATCTCCAGCACCACGGTAATGATCAGCGTGCCTACGGTAATCGAGCGCTGGGTGCTTTGGTGCCGGTAGAACGCAAATGCGAAGGCCGCGCCGAAGAAGGGCAGGAGCACCGCCAGGGGCACCAGAGTAATGATGCTGAATTCCATGGCTACTTCCTCCCCTCTTTCTGCTCGGCCTGCTTGCTGGCAGGTTCTTCGTCTGCAGTGTCCTGCTCCGGTTCGGGGACGTCCTCGGAGGTACGCAGCTTGCCGGTATTGGGGTCAAGCTCATCGATGAACTCGGACGTTTCGGTGCTGACCTCAGCGTCTTCTTCGGGGTCGTAGGCGCCGACCGCTTCGGCCACGCGGCGGTCCTCCTCGTCGTCGGCGACTTCATCCTGACGAGCCAGGACCCAGGAGCGATAGATCAGCGCGAGCATGAAGGACACCAGCGCGAAGGCGATCACAATGGCCGTCAGCAGCAGGGCCTGCGGCATCGGGTCCAGGTATTCCTCGGCGTCCACCCCGTCCCGCACAAGGGGCGATTCTCCGGCCCGTCCTGCGGTCTGCAGGATCAGCAGGTTCACACCGTTAGAAATCAGGATGATGCCCAGCAGCACCCGAGTCAGGGATCGCTCCAGCAGCAGGTAGATGCCCACCGCCATCATCACGCCCATCACCACCAGCAGCGTCAGATTCAGCGTCATCGCGCCACCCCCATGCTGGTTTCGGCGTGGATGCCGTGGCCCAATGTTGAGCTTCGCCGATTCTCCTGTTCGCTGCGCACGTCGATCTCCGAACCCAGGCTGCGCAGCACATCAACGATCAGGCCCACTACCACCAGGTAGACCCCGACATCGAAGAGCACGCTGGAGACCAAGTGGTGTTCCCCGATCACCGGGATCGCCAGATCCACAATGAAGCTCTGGAAGGCCTGCCCGCCGAAGATCAGCGGGAGCACACCGGTGAAGCAAGCCACTGCCAGACCCCAACCCATCAACGCGCCAGCAGAGAACGGAATCGCGGCTTCAAGCTCGTAGCGACCGCCTGCCAAGTAGCGCAGCACGAAGGCCAGACCCGCCAGCAGGCCGCCGGCGAAACCTCCACCAGGAGTGTTGTGCCCAGCCAGCAGCAGGTAGACGGAGAGCAGGATGATCGCGTGGAACATCAGCCGGGTGACCACTTCAAAAATGATGGAACGGTGCTCCGGGGCCAAGGTCCGCCCCGCCACCAGCCAGGCTTCACGGGCCACCGTGGCGAAGGAGCGGGCGACCTCCACCTCTTTGATCTGCTTAGGTGAGAGTGCTTTGTCAGACAGCACCCGTCCCACCGAACCGGTGGGCACCTCATGCAGTTGGCGACGCTGCACATCTCGGCGCTTCACGAAGATCAAGCTGGCCACACCGGTGGCCGCTGCGGCCAGCACGGTGATCTCACCGAAGGTATCCCAGACGCGGATATCCACCAGAGTGACGTTGACGATATTGCGTCCGTGGCCGACCTCGTAGGCCATCCACGGGTACTCAAGACTGATGGGCTCATGGATACGCGAGCCCATGGCGATCGCGGTGGCGTACATGATCACCAGACCGAAGGCTGCGCCCAGCAGTGCGCGGCCCACCCGGAAACGGGTGGGGTTCTGCGTCCAAATTCCAGAGGGCAGGCTGCGCAGGGCCAATACAAAGACCACCAACACAATGGACTCCACCAGCAGCAGAGTCAGCGCCAAGTCAGGGGCTCCCTGTAGGGCGAAGATACCGGCGATGCCCCATCCGCAGAGGCTGACCATCAGCACCGCCATAAAGCGTTTCGGCGCCCATACCGCGCCTAGGCCGCCACTGATGATGATCAGCGCGAGCACGATCTGCATCGGCTGCTCGGCCACAATGACCTCTCCAGGCCAGACCTGGCCGCTGAAGGCGATGACGCCGGCAGGAGCCGCCGTGGCCACCAGCAGGATGATGAAGAGATACCAGCCCAGGGAACCACGCTGGGTCTTGGAGGTCAGCCAGACAGCCACATCGTCCAGCGTCCTGATAGTGGCCCGGTACATGCGTTCCGCATCCAGAGCCGCCGGAACTGCGCGAGCGTCCGAGGTCACGCGCCCACCCAGCCAGAACAGGCCCAGACCGAGCGCCCAGGTCAGCACCGAAAGCCCAAGTACCGGAGTGAAGCCGTGCCACAGTGCCAGATAGGTCGGGTGAACCTCCGGTGCCACCGGATCAAAGAGCGTGGCAAACGGCTCGATAAGCGCCTGCACCGGTCCTGGGACCAGCGCCAGCAGTACCGTCAGGCCCGCCAGTACAGCGGGTGAGGCCAGGAATACCGCATCAGGGGTGCCGCGGAATGCAGTAGCCGGAAGCACTGCGCCGTCGTCGTCAGTTTTTGCCGCGAAAGCACCCCATAGGAACCGCACCGAGTACGCCACCGTCAGTGCCGAGGCAATGACGACGCCGACCATCACCACCCAGCCCCACACGGGACTGACAGCATCGGCCGGATGCAGCGCGTAGCTGTAGAAGGACTCGAAGACCACCTCTTTGGCAACAAAACCGAAAAGTGGGGGCAGGCCCGCCATCGAGGCTGCAGCGATTACCGAAATGACCAGCAGCGGTTTCTGCGCCCGACCGATTCCGGAGAGCACGCGCAGGTCACGTGTGCCAGTTTTGTGGTCGATGATGCCGACCACCATAAACAGAGCGGCTTTGAACAGACCGTGGGCCAGCAGCATCGCCGCACCCGCCAGAGCGGCGTCCTCGGTGCCCAGGCCGTTGACCATAATCAGGAAGCCCAGCTGGGAGACCGTGCCATAGGCGAGAACAAGCTTGATATCGGTCTGCCGCAGCGCGCGGTACGCGCCGACAATCATGGTGGCCAATCCCAAGCCCAGCACCAAGGGAAGCCAGAACGTGGAATCGTGGAAGCCAGGGGCGAAGCGAGCCACCAGGTAGACACCGGCTTTGACCATCGCCGCGGCATGCAGATAGGCCGAGACCGGCGTGGGTGCGGCCATGGCCGCGGGCAGCCAGAAGTGGAAAGGCACCAGCGCGGACTTGGAGATGGCGCCAAGCAGGATCAGCACCATGGCGATATCCACCGCCACGCCGGTCAAGGTGTCCGCGGCGGCCATGATCTCCGAGATCCGGTAGCTCCCAGCCAGTTGGCCGATCCAGAGCAGACCCACCAGCATGGCCAGCCCGCCCACAGTAGTGACAATCAGCGCCTGGATAGCTGACCGGCGTGCAAAAACACGGTGGGCTGAGTAGCCGATGAGCAGGAAAGACAGGATCGTGGTGAGCTCCCAGAAGATGAAGAGCATCACCAGGTCATCAGAGAGCACTAGGCCGAGCATGGCGGCGGCAAAGGAGAACAGCTGCGCCGCAAAGGGGCCAGCGGCGGTCTCGGCTGGCGGAAAGTACCGTGCGCAGTACAGCATCACCGCGGCGCCCACACCAGAGATCAGCAGGCAAAGCGCCAGCGCCAGTGCATCCATGCGGAAGGCCAGCTCGACGCCGAGCTGGGGAATCCACTCGAGGATCTCTGCTGGCGGAGCATTGGGCTGCCCAGAAGCAGCACCCTGCTCAGCCTCCAGGACCGCCGGGATATAGCTCAGCGTCCAGACGAAGGCTGCCATGAGGATAGCGGCAAGCAGATAAAACGTGGGACGCCCGAGGCGGCTGAAGATCCAGGGGGTCGCGATGCTCACTGCGAAGAGCACAGCAAGCACTACAACCATTAAAGAACCCTTTCCAACACCCTGAGAGTTCCCTCCATGTTAACAGGTATGCGTTACTATCCGCCTCGTGAGCACCCTTTCAGCGCAAAGCGCACAAGCCCTGGACAAGGCCCTTATTGCCAAATGGAGTCTTTGGAGCTGGGGCAACGCCACCGTCAGTGCACTGATGGTGACATTTGTCTTCGGCACCTACATCGCCGATGCGGTGGGCCCCGGCGGGCAAGGTGCGCAGTACCTGACCACCGCCAACCTGGTGGCCGGCGTCATCATCGCACTGACCGCACCGGTGATTGGCCAGCGCGCGGATAAAGCCGGGCGACGGCGCCTGTGGCTGACTATCAACACGCTGCTGGTGGTGGTGCTGTGCGCCGCCTGCTTCTTCGTGAAGCCAGAACAGTCCTATCTGCTGCTGGGGGTGAGCTTGATGGCAGCAATGACGCTGTTCGATGAGTTCGCCAACCTGAATTACAACGCAATGATCACCGATATCTCCGACCACAACCGCATGGGCCGGGTCTCTGGTATCGGCTGGGGCGCAGGCTACCTCGGCGGCATCGTCATCCTGGCCATCGCCTACTTCGGTCTAGTCGCCGGTGAGCCCCCCTTCCTCTTTGGGCTCAGTGATGACGAGGCGATCAATATCCGCGTCGTCGCACTCGTCGGTGCCGCCTGGTTCCTGCTCTGGGCCCTGCCATTGCTGTTCACTCGGATGAAAACCGCAGACCAGTTCACCGCTGATGAGCGGGTTTCTGTGCTGGAGTCCTACCGCCGGCTGATTCGAGTGGTGGTGGGGCTGTGGAAGGACGATCGGAACACCTTCTGGTTCCTGGTGGCCTCCGCGGTGTACCGCGACGGACTCAGCGCAGTGTTCACCTACGGCGCGATCCTGGGCGTGACCATCTACGGATTCACCGCAGGAGACATTCTGCTGTTCGGCATCGCCGGCAACGTGGTGGCAGCTCTGGGCGCCATCGCCGGCGGTTTCTTCGACGACCGCTTCGGCCCCCGGCGCGTCATCATCACCTGCGTCAGCGCGCTCATGGCGCTGGGAGCCATCATGTACTTCTTCGACGTCGAGCGCGAGATCCTCGGCATGACCATTACACCCACAGGAGCGTTCTGGGTCTTCGGGCTCTCACTGTGCCTGTTCGTAGGCCCGGCGCAGGCGGCATCGCGAGCCTTCGTGGGTCGGTTGGCACCGCCGGAACGAGCCGCCGAGCTCTTCGGCCTCTATGCCACCGCCGGCCGGTCCGTGGGCTTCTTGACCTCCGGCATCAGCGCCGTGCTGCTGACAGTGACCCTGGGCGCCGACGCGCAGGTGGAGGATGCAGAAAAGGCGCTGATCATCGGCATCGTCGTCGTATTGGCCGTGGGCCTGGCGCTGATCCTGAAGGTCCACAACCCCACCAGCACCGCCAAGATGCGGGAGCACTGAGCTGGTTGAACATCACAGCTAGTCCCGCGGGCGCCCCCCCCCGCCCGCTAGCCTCAGCACACTGAATTAACGTAAGAAAACTGCCGAAACTACCCCCAAAATCAGGAGAGTTTCGGCAGTTTCCTTACGTTTTGTGCGGTGCGGGCGTGGGCCTAGGAGATGATCGTGCGGTGGAAGTTCTCATGTGAACGCGAGGCGGTAGGTCCGCGCTGCCCCTGGTACCGGGACAGATGCACCCCGGCGCCGTAGCCGTGCTCAGCCGGCGAAGACAGCTTGAAGAAGCAGAGCTGACCGATCTTGGAGCCCGGCCACAGCTTGATCGGCAGAGTCGCCATATTTGAGAGTTCCAGCGTCACCTGACCGGAAAAGCCTGGGTCGATGAAACCCGCCGTCGAATGGGTCAGCAGTCCCAGTCGGCCCAGGGAGGATTTCCCTTCCAACCGGGCAGCAATGTCATCAGGCAGAGTCACCGTCTCGTAGGTGGCTCCGAGCACAAACTCACCGGGGTGCAGGATGAAGGGCTCTTCCGGGTCTACCTCGACCAGACGTGTGAGATCCGGCTGCTCCACCGAGGGGTCAATATGGGCGTATTTGTGATTGTCGAAGAGCCGGAACATTCTCTCCAGACGCACATCCACACTAGAAGGCTGGATCATCGATTCATCCAGGGGATCCAGCTGGATACGACCGGCGTTCAATTCAGCGCGAATATCAGCATCAGAAAGCAGCACTGAACCAAGCTACCACCGAAGCCCCGGCCCCAGGAGTCTGGGGCATAAGCCACACCGCACACTAAGGTGCCAGCGGTTTGCCGATCTTAGGATCATGCTTGCTGCGGGTGAAGACGGTGACGGTATCAGCGACCTCTTCCAGCTCTTGCAGCCCGATCTTTCCGGTCATAATGACACTGGTTTTCGGGTGCCGGGCACGTACAGCCCGGGCGACCTCGGCGGCGTCGATCAGCCCGTGATCCACGGCTCGGGTGATCTCGTCCAGGATCACCAGCCCGCCCTCCTCAGAAGCCATGGCCCGGCGGGCCTCCTGCCAGGCCCAGCTGGCCAGCTTCTGCGGGTCTTCCCCGCCCCAGGTCAGCCCGGGGGTGAAGACTGGCCAGCGGATACCATCAAGGGCGGTCAGGGCGGCTTCGGCCCCATTCCAGGCCCCGCCCTTGAGGAACTGGACCATAGTCACGCTCATACCCTGGGCGCTGGCCCGCACGGCATAGCCGAGCGCGGCGGTGCTCTTGCCCCACCCCTGCCCGGTCAGCAGCATCACAAAGCTCTGTGTCCCCACAGAGTCTGATCCTACGGGCTCCAGCCGGTCGGCGTATCCGCAAGCACCGCCGCGTTCCCACGCAATTCAGCGCATGAGCTGATCGGCACCCAGCATCCGGCGTCGAACCATGGAACTCAGCTGCTCAGCCAGCACCACCACAATGAGAATCATGATGATGATGGTCATCGCGGTATCCCACTGGCGCAGCGTGAAGGCCGGTGTCAGCTCCATGCCGATTCCGCCAGCGCCCACCATGCCCAGGATCGTCGCCCCACGGATCGACTTCTCCAGGCAGTACAAGCTGGTAGCGGTAAAGGAGGCGAAGGATGCCGGCAGGATCGCGGTGACCACCACAGAAATAGCGTTTGCTCCGGTGGAGCGCACCGCATCCAGGGGCCCGCGTTCCACCTCCTCGATGCGTTCGGCGAAGAACCTCCCAGCGAAGCCGATGACGTCCACGGCAATCGCCAGAATGCCAGCCAACGGACCCAGTCCCACGGCCATGACAAAAATCAGCGCCCAGACCAGATCCGGCACCGAGCGCAGCGTGGTGAGCACAAAGCGCATCGCCCAGGCCACCGGCAGAAAGGGTGTGGTGTTCTGCGCGGCCAATAAAGCCACCGGCACGCTGAGCACCACACCGATCACCGTGCCGATAATGGCGATCTCCAGGGTCTCCAGCATGGCCCAGGCCAAATTGCTGCCGCGATCAAGATTCGGCGGAAATGCACCAGTGGCAAACTGCCAGAGGTTCTCCGGTGCCCGCAGCAGCCGCTGCATGGAGATGTCCATCCGCCACAGGCCGTTGACCGCCAGCCCCAGCAGCACCGCCAGGATCACCATGGAAGACCAGCGCGGAGCGCGCCAGCGCGACGGCGGGGATGGCACCGCTGCTGCGCCGTCGGCGGGGATGCTGCCAGATCCGTCTGCCTCAGGCGCGGCTTCAGTGTGCTGCAGCATAGTCTTCATGCTCGGCCTCCTCGGTGTAGAGCCCTTCAAGCTGCTCATCGGCGACCTGGGACATCACAGTGTCCATCTCGACCTGACCGTTGCGCAGCGCCACTACCCGGTGCCCGTAGGCCCGGGCCAGTTCCAGCTGGTGCAGGGTGCAGATCAGCGTCAGTCCCTGCTCTTCGGTAACCTCCCAGAGCAGATCCATCACCGCACGGCCTGCGCGCGGGTCCAGGGCGGCCACAGGCTCATCGGCCAGCACGATCTGCGGACGCTGCATGAGCATGCGCGCAATTGCCACGCGCTGCTGCTGACCTCCGGAGAGCTGTTCGGCCCGGCGCTGGGCTACTGCACTGAGCCCCACACGCTCCAGGGCTTCCATCGCCTGTTCGCGCTGCTCACTGCGCGCAGTGGAGGCGAACCAGTTCCGCGGGGACCGCGCCCGCCCCAACGATCCGTGAATCACATTGGTGAGCACCGAGAGCTCCCGCACCAGATTGATCTTCTGGAAGACAACCCCGACGTCGCGGCGCAGTGCGGTGATCTCTCGCTTGCCCGCCGTCGTCACCTCGGTGCCAAGTACCTCCACGGATCCTGCGGTGGGGCTGATCAGCTTGGTGAGGCACTTCTGCAGAGTGGATTTCCCCGAGCCGTTCGCTCCCAGCAGCACCACGGTCTCTCCGGCGGAGACATCAAGGTCAACCCCGGAGAGCGCGCGGGTGCCGTTGGGGAAGTCCTTGACCAACCCGGATACTCGGATGACCCGCTGTTCAGCAGGGGGTTGGATCACTGCTCATCCTCGTCGGGCAGATCGGCGTACTGGTCAAAGCCTGCGGCTTCGAAAGCACGCCGCGTCGGGTCGTAGTCCACATCCTCTGCGGCGACAAATTCCGAACCGATGTATTTGTCATTCTCGCCGGTCTGCACAATGGCCTCGAGCAGAATGTCCTGGTTCTCCAGCAGGCTGTCCTCCAGATGCTGGGCGCATTCATCCCCGAGCCCCACACGGGCGATAAAGAGGTCGTTGGGAAGGTCCGGCCCTTCCTCGAGGATCTCCACGGCGTCGGCGCCCATGAGTTCCTGCAGTTCCTCGAAGTCCTTGATGCCGGTGCCCAGGGCATCCCCATCGCCACCGGCGAAGGCTTCCAGCTGAGTATCTGAGAGCGGAACGATGGTCACGTCCCCGGCCTGCGGGTCAAGTCCTGCGGAGTCCAGCATCTCCAGCGGTCCCAGGTGTCCGGAGGTGGAGCCGACTTCCTTGGTCAGCATGGTGCCGCCTTCGAGGTCTGCCACCGATTCCAGATCCGAGTCGGTGCGCTTGAAGATGGCGGCCTTGTAGTTGTCGCGGGTGACTCCCACCAGCGGGATCGCGTCGGCTTCTGCCTTGAGCACCACGTATTCGGCTGGGCCGGTGAGCAGCACATCGAGGTCGTCGTACTCCAGGGCGGTGGCAGCGGCGGTGCGCGAGGACATCGGCTGGAATTCCACGTTCAGTCCGGTGACCTCTTCAAGCGCCACCCGGAAGTCCTCGAATTCCAGGACCAGGGTCTCCAGTCCTTCGACTCCGGTGTCGGAGAAGCGCAGCGGCTCGTGGGCAGCGCAGGCCCCGGCACCATCAGCAGCGGCAGCCTCAGCGGTATCGTCGGCCTCCGCGGAGTCGCTGCCGCAGGCAGCCAGAGTGAGCACCGCTGCTGCAGCGGCAGAGAGCGCAAGAAGGCGTCGTGACATGAGGGTTCCTCCAACTAGGTGCATGTGAGTGGTTCGCGAACTCAGTGTCCTCCGCTGATGTGAACCGTCTTTGATCGTTCAGTGAACTGCCGGGAAAGTTCCGGTGAAGCCACCTCAAATGTGGGTTACGTGAAGGTGAACGACGACGACGCCGCAGGTCAGCCGGGATCCGCCGGTCGCCGGGGAGTATTGTGGGGCGCAGCAATTGGTTGAGGGCGGTGTCTTCTCCCGCCCCATAGACCGACTTTGCGCCTGCCTCAGCATGCCCCGTCCAGAAAGGAGCGCCGGATGACCGCAGTCCTTTCAGGTTTCACTGTGGTGTGGCTGATTATCGCTGTGGGCTTCGCCCTGGGACGATTCAAGATCCTGGGCAGCGAGGCCCGGCTGATTCTGAGCCGAGTGGTCTTCTTTGTGGCCTCCCCCTGCCTGCTCTTTGTGACGATCTCCAATGCCTCCATCACCCAGGTGCTGGGACCGCAGTTCGGCGTGGCAGCGGTAGGGGCCTTCACCACATTGGGCCTCTACCTGCTGGCCGGTAAGTTCCTGCTGCGCGGGCGACGGTTCTCTGAATTGGTGGTGGGCGCACAGAGTGCTTCCCAGGTCAACGCCGCGAACCTCGGCTTCCCCATCGCGATGTATGTGCTCGGCGATATCTCCTTGGCTGCTCCGGTGGTGATGTTCCAGCTGGCCATCTATATGCCGGTGCTGGTGGCCACCTTGGATCAGTGCACCGCCAAGCAGAGCAGCACCGCTAAGGTCCGGCCTTCTGCGCGGGTCGCGGTGCTGCGCCGGGTTCTGCAGACCGTTGGCAACCCGGTGATCGTGGGAGCCCTGCTCGGCCTGCTCTTCTCCTGGCAGCAGTGGCACTTCCCAGGCCCAGTCCAGGAGTCCATCGAGCTGCTCTCCGGTGCAGCGATTCCGCTGCTGCTGCTGTCCTTTGGACTCTCCCTGGTGGGCAGCCATCCGCTGGACAAGGCCTCTGGGCGCCGTCGAGATGTGCTGCTGGCCTCGGTGATCAAACTGATCATCCACCCTGGCTTGGCCTACCTGATTGCCGCTTTCCTCTTCGGGCTGGAGGGCACCATGCTCTTCGCCGCAGTGGTGATGGCATCGCTGCCGACAGCCCAGAATGTGCTGGTCACCGCCGTGCGCTATCAGACAGGTGAGATCGTGGCTCGGGATACTGTGCTGGTCACCACGGTGTTGGGCATTCCGGCGATGCTCGCCGTGGCGCTGCTGATGGGATAACACCTCTTCGGCAGCGATAACCCAGTACGCTTGTGCCGATGAGCACCTCCCCTACTCCGCCACCGCCACCGCGGCCGGGTCACTCCGGCCAAGGCCACCGGAATCAGCCTTCCAACCCACCAGCACCGCGGTTGAGCGCTGATGATGAGTCAACCACTTTTATGGACCGGGTAGCCCACGACGACGGCGACGCCGCTGAGCAGAAACCTGCCTCTGCCTATGGCCTGTATCTGGGCTGGGGAGCGGCCCTACTGCTGGCAGTGATTCTGGCGGTGGTCGCGGTCTGGCAGGTCAACGAACGTGTCTACACCCCGGAGGCAGCCGCCGAGCACTACTGGGAAGCTCTGAACCAGGGCGAGGGTCGAGAAGCGTTGGGCTTCCTCTCCTCGGCACCGGAGTTTGATCAGGTCACAGTTGATCATGTGCTGCTCGACGGTGACGCCCTGCAGCGTTCTGCTGAGCTTGTCGAAGGCGCTCAGATCGGCGGTGATGAGGATATGGCTGAGGTCAGCTTCATAGTGGGCTCTGAGAATTACCGCACTCCACTGCCCACCGTGCTCGCCGGTACTACATGGGGGTTCTTCGATGACTGGCGGGTCGCGCCGTCGGCCATCACCTGGTTTGAAGTGGAAGTCCCCGGTGCACCCCAGGGCGGCATTGGGCAGGTCCAGGTCAACGGAGCACCGGTGAATCTTGACGAGGAGACTGCCCGGCTATCTGCCTTTGTCCCCAGCGCCGTCGAGCTCTCGGTGGACAGCCAGTGGCTGGTGGGATCGGCTGAGCATGTGGTGGTCCATCCCCCGCAGGATCAAGATTCCGCAGAACGGGTCACGCTGGACCTGGAGGCCTCGGAGGCAGCCGTTGAGCTGCTTCACACGGAGATCCAGGAGTTCTTCGACGGCTGCTCCGAAGAACAGGTGCTGATGCCAGCAGGCTGCCCCGTAGGGGTGACCACCAATCATCAGGTCAATGCCAGCACCATCGACTGGCAGTTCCCGGACCCGGAGGATGTGACCCTCAGCTTTGACGCCGAAGGGTGGCATATCAGCTACGAGAGCCTCATTGCTGAGGTCAGCTACGAAGCTCGGCACTACCACACCGGTGAACAGCTCACCGAGACCGAACAAGTGCCCTTTGACCTCGATGTCCGGGTGGGAGCCTCCGGCGAGGACCTGATTATTACTGTGGCCGGACGTGACGCTGCCCCGGCTGAACCCGCAGGATGGTAAATCAGGGACCATTCAGGGCAAGCTCAGGGGGATGTGTATGCGGGCCTCGAATAGACTCGACCTGTGCCCACTGAGATGACGGAAACCCGCGATCCCGCGGACTTGAGATCCGCCGTCGACCCTGAAGTTCTGGAGGTCAGAGGGCTTACCTCAGTTCAGGTGGCCGAGCGGCAGCGGTTAGCGCTGGCAAATGTGCAGCCGCATACCACCTCACGCTCAATTGCAGAGATTCTGCGCACCCACCTGATGACGCTGTTCAACTTGATCATCGGGGTCTGCGCGGTGGTGATCATCCTGCTGGGCCGCTGGCTTGACCTGCTTTTCGCGGTGGCCGCCGTGGGGAACGTGATCATCGGTCTCATCCAGGAGTACAGCGCCAAACGAAAACTTGATGCCATCGCCCTGCTGCATCAGGACAATATCCGGGTCCTGCGTGATGGCATGGTGCTGCTGGTGCATCGGGAACAGGTGGTGCTCGACGACGTCGTGGAGCTCCGCCGGGGAGATCAGGTCCCTGCTGACGGTGTAGTGCTCTCCTCAGATGCGCTGGATATCGATGAGTCCATGTTGACCGGTGAGGCCGTACCGGTCTCCAAGCATCGCGGGGATCAGGTGCTCTCCGGCACGGCGGTGCTTTCCGGCACCGGGCGGTTCCAGGTGACTGCCGTGGGCGAGAAGGCCCATGCCGTGAAGCTGGCCGCTGAGGCGAAGAAGTACCTGAAGATCAACTCCGAGATTCGCCGGGCGCTGGAGAAGATCGCGTTCTGGCTTTCGTTGGCGCTGCTGCCTATTACTGCGGTGGTCTTCAACGGACAGATGCAGGCCCACGGCGGTTGGGCTGCGGCGTGGGAGTCCACGGCATGGCGCGAGGCGATGGTCACCGCCGTCTCGTCGGTGACCGCGATGGTTCCGGCGGGGTTGGCGCTGATGACCACTATTGCTTTCGCTGTGGCGGCGGTGAAGCTGGCGCAGAACCAGGTGCTGATCCAGGAACAACCCGCAGTAGAGATTCTGGCCCGGGTGGATGTGGTCTGTTTTGATAAGACCGGAACCCTCACTGATGGCACTATCGCTTTCCACGGGGCAAGCCTGCTCGATGAGGAGGGCATTCCGCTACGCTGGGAACGCGGTGCTGCTGGGACAGCTGTTGAAGGCACTGCGGAGACGGCTGCACTAGGCCGGGCCATGCAGGGCGACACAGCGCTGGCGGGTACCCGCCCCTGGCAGCAGGTGCTGGCGCATTTCGGCGCTGATGAACTGGCCAATCCCACGGCTGCAGCGCTGAACGTCCCCTTCACCGCCCTGCCGCGGCACCGTCCGGTAGCCCACGTACAGTTTTCCTCCATGCGTCGTTGGTCATCGGTGAGCTTCGCCGACGACGCCGGGGAGCTCGCCGGGCACTGGGTGCTGGGCGCTCCCGAGATTCTGCGCAGTCCGGCCGCTGCCCCTGATGTCAATGTTGCCCGGCTGCTCTCCCATACTGATGCGATAGCCGCCCAGGGCTTGCGTGCCCTGGTGCTGTGTTGGGCTCCTCTTCGGCCAGCCGGGGATCCTGGGGATCTGAAAACCACAGTCTCAGGCTCCGGGAAGTCGGCAGATCAGGCTCCGGAACGGCTCCCGGCCCAGATGCGCCCGGCGACGCTACTGACGTTTAAAGAGAATGTCCGTCGTGACGCCGCCGAAACCCTCGAGTTCTTCCGCGAGCAGAACGTGGCGCTGAAGGTGATCTCCGGAGATAACCCGCATACGGTGGCCGCAGTGGCCCGTGACGTGGGCATGGTCTTCGATGATGATGGCGTCGATGCCTCTCAGCTTCCTGATAGCGAGGAGGCGCTGCGTTCGGCGGTCTCTACGCATACCGTATTCGGGCGGGTCACTCCCGAGCAGAAATCCGCCATGGTCAAGGCGCTGCAGGCCAATGGTCACGTGGTTGCGATGACCGGTGACGGCATCAATGATGCCCTGGCGGTGAAGAACGCGGATCTCGGAATCGCCATGGGCAACGGAGCTCCGGCTACCAAAGCGGTCTCCCGGATGGTGCTGTTGGATGGTAAGTTCTCCCGGCTTCCAGGGGTGCTGGCGGAGGGCCGCAAAGTCATCGCCAATACTGAGCGCCTGGCACATCTGTTCCTGACAAAGACCGCCTACGCCATCATCCTGGGCATGTTCTTCGCCTTGGCCTTCTGGCAGTTCCCGTTCCTGCCCCGGCAGTTCTCCACTGTGGATTTTCTGATGATCGGCTGCCCCGCGTTCTTCTTGGCGATTATGCCTAACACTCAGCGCTACCGCGGCGGGTTCTTGAAACGTTCGGCCCTGTTCTCGTTACCTCCTTCGCTGGCCATTTGTGCCGCCCTGATCGCAGTCAGCGCCTTCGGCCGGCATTTCCAGGAGGAGGCTTCGGAGATCCAGACTGCTTCCTTCATCTGCCTGGCCCTGGTGGGCCTGTGGGTGCTCAACACTGCCCTGCGACCGCTGACCGGAGTCCGCATTGTGCTGATCGCTGGAATGTACCTGCTGCTGACTGCGGTGCTTTTGGTACCGATATCCCAGCAGTATCACCTGTTCACCCTGCCCAGTGCCGAGTTGCTGGCAGCGGCCTTCGTGGCGTCGTTGGTGGGCTGCGGACTCGTGGAAGTCGGACACCGCGGCTATGTGGCGTTGGTGGAGAAAAGGTACGACGACGCCAGCTGAGCAGCCGGTGTTCGCTACTGGGCCGTCGTCGTTGAAGTCGAGCTCAGGTTTCATCAGAAACTCTGTCCGCACTGACCCTGGCTGAGTACGTGGTGAATCAGGGTTCTTTCAGGGTTAATTCGGGGGATTCTCCCAGTGACATGGGAGGTTTTATCCCGTTAAGTTGAAAGAGCAGCCTTTTGACCCACCGCGACAAGGAGCACATCATGGGACTGATTTCACTCGGCGCAGGCGTGGCCATCGGCTATGTACTGGGCAGCAAGAACGGTAAAGAGAAGCTGGATAGGCGCCTGGACTCGGTGAAGAAGTCCGCCGAGGAGACCTGGCAGGATCCCAAGGTACAGGATTTCGTGCATAAGGCCTCTGAGACCGCCACACGGGTGGCTCACGATGTCGCCGAGAGCGCAAAGAAGGCCGCGGCCTTCGCCTCCGAGACAGTCAATAAAGGCAGCGAGACGGTCGCAGAAACTGCAGAGGCAGCCGAGGTCAAGGTAGAAGAAGCCGCCGAGGAGTACGCAACGGCTGAGACCAAGAGCACCGGCCACAGTGATGGGCATTCGGGTTCCACGTCGAACTCCGAAGGCCGGGACACTGACGACTGGACCAACGAGGGCGGCGCTAAGTCCTAACTGGCGCAGCATTGGTACAGCACCCAATAAACTGTGGGGCATGCCAACGGAACTCACCAGCGATATCGGCTCTCACCCGGGCCACACCCCACGGGACGAGACGGAACAGGAGCCGGTTACTCAGGACGACGCCGCCGAGGCGGAAGATCAGCCGCTTCCGGAGAATGCGGTCGAGCGCTTCATCGCCGAGCATGTCCAGCCGCGACGTCATGAGTTCCGCAGTGCCGAGCAGCTGCCCAGTGCGGCTCAGCTGCTCGGCACTGCCCTAGCTCGGCGTCGGATTGAGGTCAGGAAGATCGTGGAGGGCCGCTGGGCGTTCTATTTCGCAGGCACGGTCATCGGTGGCTTGTCCCACGGCCTCACCACTCTGGTCAGCGCTCATGCCAGGAGAGTGCTGGGCGACCCCGAAGCGCTGCGCGGTCACTTGAAGTTGATGGATATCCCCTGTGCCGAAGAAGACACCGAGTCTTCGGGACTGCGCCTGCCTTCGGGGCTGCAGCTGCGAGGCTTTGTAGTGGGTCGAGAACTGGCCAGCATGCTGGCGCTGATCCCACCCTATGAGTACGACGACGCCGTCGGCGGCCCGGAGGCCGTTCGCCTGCTGGACAGCACAGCCGCTGATTCCGGTGCCGGGCTGCCGCAGGTGATCGCCGCTGACGTGACCGAGCTGGTTTCTGAAGACATCAGCTCCCTGGCCGTGGATGCAGTCCGGGCAGTCCCGGGGCTCTTCGCCGCCGGTGTGGACCTCGAGGTCTTCTCTTTGGACTCGTTGCGCTCAGCCGTGGTGCTGGATGTGGATGAGAGCGCTGATCTGTTGCCCCATCACGTCCCTACCCTGGGTCCGGGGCGCGATGTCGCCGATGCAATTGCTGAGCAGATACTCATCAGCGCAGCCCTGTGACGCTTACCGGACGCTATCCTTAGACCTTATGGCTCAGACCTACTTTCCCGCCTCGGCTCCGCCGCCGCCACCACCGCGGGCTCAGCGCCCTGATGTAGAGCTAGGTTCTGAACCTTCGGCTACTGAGTGCTTCATCGCTGAGCACATCGAGCCACGCCATGAGGCCCTGCGCCGCTGGAGCTCCACCCTGCCCCATGAGGAGCTGCTTCAGCGTGCTGCCCGGCGCAAGAAGATGACGATTAAGAAGATCACTGATTCCAATCAGCTCTTCTTCCTCTCCGGTGTGGTCGTGGGCGGTATGGACGGGGTGATCACTTCGCTGGTCAGCCACCAGGCTCGCCGAGTTTCGCGTTCCAAGGCGATGACCAAACGGTATCTGACCGCGTCAGATGTTCCCACCCCCAAGGGCAAAGCCATTAACCCCACAGAGTTCTCTCGTGCGGTGAAATATTTGAAGTCCTTGGGTGGCCCTGTGACGGTCAAGCCTTCTTCCGGGCGCGCGTCGAAGGGCATTACCGTCAATGTGACCCGGGAATCCCAGCTGCGTCAGGCTTGGCAAGCCGCCATGGCCGCACGCTCGGCCACCAGTGAGTCGCGGTACCTGATTGTCATGGAGGAATACACTCCCGGTCTGGACCTCCGCGCTTATGTCGTGGGGTCCACCGTGGTCGGAGCTGTGGCCCGCCTGCCGCTCTATGTGGTGGGTGATGGAATCTCCACGGTGGGCAGCCTGGCTGATGCTGAGATCTCCCGCCGGGGACCCAATGAGTATTTGAAGGGCCGTCAGCCCGAGGTGACCGACGCGATGCTTGCGCCACTGGAGCTGACTCGGGACTCGGTGCTGCCCTTCGGAAAGCTGCAGCCACTGTCTGCCATCGCTGACACTACCCGCGGCGGCGGTCTTGCCGTTGACGTGTTGGATCTGCTCGCAGATGAGCTCAAGGAGCTTGCGGTCGAGGGTCTCTGGGCGATCCCCGGGCTCGGCGCCGCTGCGGTGGACCTGCTGGCACCTTCACTGGGATCGGCGGAGGGCGCTGTGGTCCTGGATGTGAATCCCTATGCCAACATCATGCAGTTCCACTACCCCGCCTACGGGGAACCCCGACGGGTCAATGATGCGGTGATGGAGGAGATCCTGGAACGCGCCTCCCGCTAGCTTCGGGCACGAGGGACTAGCGCCTGCGCAGCTGGTACTGCGCCCCGTGATGGTTCTCAGGCAGGTGGTCTCCGGCGCCGAAGAGCTTGTGCCGCAGCGTTCCGGGAGTGTATTCGGTCTTGTACCGACCGAGCTCCTGCAGTCGCGGGACCACGTACTCCACAATGTCCTCAAATGTGCCCGGGGTGATGTGGTAAGCCAGGTTGAAGCCGTCCACATCGGTCTCCTCCTGCCACTCAATGAGCTGCTGAGCCGCGGAGGCGCCGTCGCCGATGATGACCGGACCGAAGCCGCCGACGCCGACCCACTCAGCCAGCTGCCGAACGGTCCAGGCTTCATCTTCCCGTCCCGAGGCCTTCTGAAAGGTCTCCACGGTGGACTGGATGGCGTTGGACTTCACATCCCCAATGGGCTGGTCCAGGTCGAATTGGGAGAGGTCGATGCCCATCCATCCGGACATCAGCACGAGCCCGCCCTCCGGGTCGACGTACCGGGTCAGCTCGTCGTATTTGGCCTGGGCGGCGGCGTCGTCCTCACCGGTGACGATGGTCTGCATCGCGAAGATCCGTACGTCGTAGGGGTCGCGTCCGGCCTCGGCTACAGCCTGGCGGATGCGCTCCACCGACTTCTTGGCCAGCTCCTTTGTTGGTGGATTGATGAACACCGCCTCAGCGTGCTTGCCTGCGAAGGCTCGGCCGCGGGTGGAGGCGCCGGCCTGGTAGACCACGGGCATACGCTGCGGGGAGGGCTCCACCACTGAGATGCCGGGAGTCTTGAAGAACTCGCCCTCGTGCTCGATCCGGTGCACTTTGGAGGGGTCGGTGAAGAGCCCGGTTTCCTTATCGGCGACGACGGCGTCGTCCTCCCAGGAGCCCTCCAGCAGCTTGTAGACCACGTCCATGTACTCGTCGGCGTGGTCGTAGCGCCTGTCATGCTCCATCTGATCCTCCTGGCCCATGTTCTGGGCGGCGGAGGGCAGGTAGCCGGTGACCACGTTCCAGCCGATCCGGCCGGAGGTGAGGTGGTCCAGGGTGCCCAGCCTGCGGGCGAAGGGGTAGGGGTGTTCGTAGGCGGTGCCGGCAGTGATGCCGAACCCCAGGTTCTCCGTCACCGCCGCCATCGCTGAAACCAGCAGGAAGGGATCCTGCAGCGGGATCTGTGCCCCGGAGCGGAGCGCGGCCTCCGGGCTGGAGCCGTAGACGTCATAGGGGCCGAGCACATCAGCGATGAAGAGACCGTCGAAGAGTCCCTTCTCCAGGATCTGCGCCAGGTGCGTCCAGTAGCCGATGGTGTTGTAGTCCCGAGCCCGATCCTCGGGATGGCGCCATAGCCCCGGGGACTGATGGACCACACAGTTCATATCGAAGGCGTTGAACAGAATCTCGCGCTTGCCCTGCGGTGTGGTGGGGTAGCTCATCGTGTGCTCCTAGTCAGTCGTATTCGGGTGGTCGGTGGAACTGGTGGGGTTACTTCACCGCTCCGGTAGTCAGTCCTTCTATCAGGTAGCGCTGCAGTAGCACGGCCACCGCGAAGATCGGGATCACTGCCATCAGCGAGGAGGCCGCGATTCTGCCGAAGTCCTGGACCCGTTCGCTGAGCATTCCGGCCAGGACCACCGGCACCGTCTGGGTGTCCTGACTCTGGGTGAGGAACGTGGCGAAGAGGAATTCGTTGTAGTTCAGAATCACTAGGATCACCCCCACCGCGATCAGCGCAGGGGCGAGCATGGGTGCCACTACGCGAAGCAGCAGCTGCAGCTCATTGGCGCCGTCGATCCGCCCGGCCTCTTCGACCTCCACCGGAATCCTCCGGATGAACCCGTCTAACAGCCAGATAGCCACCGGGACATTCATCAGCGCGTAGACCAGAGTGAGGCCCTCCAGGGTGTTGGTCAGCCCCAGGACCCGCAGCAAGGTCAGAAGCGGAATGATCGCCACAACCGGCGGTAGGAGCCAGGGACTGAGTACCAGTCCGGAAAGTGTCTTGCCGCCGGTGCGGTGGCGGGCGATGGCCCAGGCTGCGGGCAGCGCGAAGGCCAGGGTCAGCAGCGCCCCGGCGAAGGCGGCGGTCAGCGAGTTCCCCACCGCCCGGGGAATCGCCGAATCCCAGGCATTGGTCCAGTTCCCCGCGGCAGGCTGCGCCGGAAACAACATGCCGGCAGCGATCTGCCCCTGGGTCATAAACGAAATTGACACCAGGTAGAGCAGCGGCACCAGCACTGCGGCCAAGCTCAGCAACACCCACCCGTTGGCTAACAGCGAGGGCTTCGGTCGTCGGCTTCGGTAAGTCGTCTCTTCTGCGGTCGGACTCGCCGGCAGTGTGGTCTCAGTCATCGCGCAGCCTCTTCATCACCAGGAAGACCGGGATGGTGACCACAGTGACCACCACGGCCAGAAGCAGCGTGATGGTGGCGGCTATCCCGACGTCGAAATTCTGCAGCGCGGAGCGCCAGATCAGGTAGGCCGGCACCTGTGTGGAGGAACCGGGCCCGCCGGAGGTCATCACATGCACCAGGTCAAAGACTTTGAATGCCAGGATCAGCCGGATCAGGAATGCAGCCACAATCGTGGCGGCCACGCTGGGAACAGTGATGTGCCGGAAGCTCTGGAAGGTGTTCGCCCCGTCCAACTGGGCGGCCTCAAGGATCTCTTTGTCCTGGCCGAGTAGGGCGGTGAAAACGAGCAACACGACCAGCGGCGTCCACTCCCACACATCTGCCAGCCCCACCCCGAAGATCGCCCAGGTGGTGTCGGAGAGGATCGCATAGGTCCCGGAGCCGGGGGTGAAGCGGCGGATGAGGGTGTCCAGCAGGCCGCCGGAGGGACTGAAGATGAAGGAAAAGAGAATACCGACGACGACGGGCGGCACAATCATCGGCAGCAGCAGCACAGTGCGCACAAATGGTCCGGTCCGCAGCGTACGCCAGAGAGCGACGGCGGTGACGGTTCCCAAGACGGTGCTCACTGCGGCCACGCCGAAGGCGTACCCGGTGCCCAGCAGCAGCGAATGCTGCACAGCATCGGAGCCCAGGGCGGTCTGGAAGTTGGCCCCGCCGACGAACTCCTGAAACGGGTTGCCCAGACTGGAGCGGGTCAGCGCTGCGGAGGCGATGAAGGCCAGCGGGTAGGCGGCAAGCACCAACAGCACCAGGACACTGGGGCTGATGAAGAGCCGGTGATAGAAGCGCGCCGATGGGCGGAGTCGACCGGACCTGCGTCGATTCCGGTTTCTGGCAACGGGCGGTCGACCCGAAACCGACTCGCCTGCATCGGTCTCCAGCTCCGGCAGAAGCGCAGGGCCCTGCTCAGCGGTGGGAGTCGCCGTCGCCGGTGGGGGTGGGGACAGGGTTCTACTGTTCAAAGAGCCGCTCCCATTCCTGCTGCACTGTGTCCAGTGCTTCCTGGGCGGATCCACGCTGTCCGGACAGATAGGCGGCAAGCTCCTCGGTGAGGATCTGGGCCGCCTCGGTGGCGCGGGCTCCGGTAGGCCATGCCAGGGCACCCTCAAGCGTGGAGGCGTTGACCTCCTGCAGCTCCGGGAACTGCTCACCGTAGGTCTCATCATTCAGCGATGAGATGCGGTTGGGGTCAATGCCGGTGGGCGGCAGTGCGGTGAGCAGCTGGGAGTTGATGTCGCTGGAGGCGGCCCAGGCGATGAACTGCTGGGCCAGGTCTGTCTTGTCTGTGTTGCCGGCGATGACCCAGCTGAATCCGGCCACCAGTGAGGCCCGCGGATCCTGGCCGGCCTCTTCCCGCGGCAAGTAGGTCACGCCCCAGTTGCCGGTCACCTCGGATCCGGAGGCGGGGTCTTCGGATCGAACCCCCAGGTCGGTCCAGTTCTCGATGAAACCGACCTTGCCGGCGAACCACGCAGAGTTCCCGGCGCCGAAGTCGGTCTCCGCCGGTGTGGGCAGCGCGTAGTCCCAGATGTCCTCCAGAGCTTCCAAGGACGCCACAGCCTCAGCGGAGTTGATGGTGGGGCTGCCGTTCTCATCCAGGAATTCGCCTCCGAAGCCGGCAAGCCTATTGGCGAAGCTGGCCCCGAGAATCATCGGGGACTGCTCCCCGAAGACCGCTGCCCCATACACGCCGTTGTCGGATTCGTTCTCGGTGATGGTCCGGACCTGCTCGGCGTACTCCTCCCAGGTGCTTGGCGGCTCGTCGAATCCATTGCGCTCCAGGATCTCGGAGTTGTAGAACAGCGCGTGGATATCTCCGTCGAAGGGCAGTCCGTACATCTCGTCGTCGACATATGCGTAGGGCTCCCAGAGTGTTGGGATGAAGTCCTCGACGTCGATCTCTGGGGTGGCCTCGACGAACTCAGTGATGGGCTGAATGCTGCCGTCCGCCGCCAGGTCACCCAGGGAGACGTACCAGGGTGCGGAGACGTCATAGGTGTTCGCACCGGACTGCTGGTCCAGGGTCAGCTGGGAGGCGATCTCGTCATAGGGAACGGTGGTGACCGTGACGCTGACCCCGGTCTCCTCCTCGAAGCGCTCTGCCAACCAATGGCCGGCACCTTCGTGGGAGGCGTTGAGCAGGATGTTGAGCTCCTGACCTTCGTAGTCGCCTGCGAAGGCATCTCCTTCGCTCGGGCTGGCGCTGCTGTCTCCCCCGCAGGCAGTCAGGCCCAGGGCTAGTGCGAGGGTGCCGGCGGCGAGATCGGAGAATCTGGAAGTGCGTGTCATCGTGGGTGTGTCCTTCGCTGAGTCTGGGGTGTGGCTCCGGCGTGGTCAGCCGGAGAATCGGGCCAGGAATTCTTCTTTGGGCACTTCCGTCGCTTCTGCGCTGAGATGCTGGAAGGCTCCGCGGTACTGTGCGCCGGGGTGCGTGTAGGGCAGTCGGTCGGAACCGGTGATCGAAGCGCGCAGGCTCGCTGAGCCGGTGCTCTGCTGGGGCTGCCGGGCCAGGCCGCGGTCGCGCAGCACGGGCAGCACATGCTCGATGAACTCGTCATAACTGCCGGGCAGGGTGGAGTTGATGATGTTGATGCCATCAATCCCGGCCTGCTGCCAGGCTTCCAGTTCGTCGGCGATCTTCTCCGGGGTCCCTACAACCCGAGTCGACTGAGCCCGGAATCGTGCCAGATCCCGCAAGGTCACACGGCCATTCGGTGCCATGCGTTTGATCTCCGAGAGGTGTCCCTGAGCACCTTCAGTGTGTTCTAGATCGTCCAGAGGCGTGTCGATGGGGAGGTGCCCCACGTCCACGCCTAGGCTTCCTGCGGTATGGGCGATCAGGGCGTGGTCATCGATTGAAGCGTCAAGGTCTGCAGCATTGGCCTGTGCTTCGGCCTCGGTGGAACCGACAACAAATGAGAGCCCCTGAATGAACTTCAGGTCTTCGGGGCGGCGTCCGAACTTCTTGGTCCGCTCCTTCACGTCCCGAGCGTGGGATGCTGCGATCTCCCGGTTCGGCGCCATGGAGAAGGTGGCCTCAGCATGCCGGGCTGCTACATCGCGTCCACGCTCGGAGGACCCTGCCTGGAACAGATACGGGGTCCGCTGCGGCGAGGGCGAGGACAGGTGAGGGCCCTCCACCCGGTACCGGTCGCTGTGGTGGTTGATCTTGGAGACCTTGGCAGGGTCTGCGTGCAGTCCGAGGCCGCGGTCATGCTCGGCGGCCTTATCCTGCAGCAGCGCATCATCTGCCCAGGATCCTTCCCACAGCTTGTAGCAGACATCCAGATACTCCTCAGCCCAGGCGTATCGGTCGGCATGCTTGGCCAGTCCGTCAGCGTCGAAATTGCGGTGCGCGTTCTCCTGGGCGGTGGTCACCACGTTCCAGCCCACCCGTCCGTTGGAGAGGTGGTCGAGGGTGGAGAGCTGCCGGGCGAAGTTAAACGGGTGCGCCTGAATGACGGAGGAGGTTAGCGCCAGGCCGATCCGCTCAGTGACCGCCGCCAGCGCAGAGATCAGCACCAGCGGGTCATTTGAGGGCACCTGCAGCCCCCGGCGCACATGGGAGGCCCACCCTCCCTCGTGGTCGCCATAGAGACCTACGACGTCGGCGAAGAAGGCGATATCGAAACCTGCGGCTTCCAGCTTCTGTACCAGGGAGATCCAATGAGGCAGTTCGTTGAAGCGATGCTGCTGCGCCTCCTCACGGCGCCACGCCCCGCCGATGATGTGGCTGGTGGTGTTCATCAGAAATGCCGAAAGTACCAGGGGTTCACGGGACATTCATGCCTCCAAAGCTGCACGGGGCACCCGCAGCCGGGCGCCTGTAGAAGATGTGGCGGCATCATGGTTCTTCGACGCCGCAGGGGATGCCCCGGCAGCGCTGCGAACTGCGCAGTGCCGCGGTAGGAGCACAGGATCAGGTGTAGAGCGAGAGTGGCTGGAACTCCCCGTTGAGGAAGTGCGCGCCGACTTCGAGCTTCTTGTAGTCCACCGGGTCATGCAGCGAGTGGGTGCGGATATTGCGCCAGTAGAGGTCGAAGCCGTGTTTGGAAGCCGTCGAGGAGGTCCCGGTGGCTTCGAAGATCTGGTGTGTCAGCTGCGTGGCAACATCGGAGGAGATGACCTTCAGCTCTGCGATCTCGACAGCCAGTTCGCCGCGGACCTCTTCGGTGACGGCCGCTCCCAGGGCAAGCACCTGCTCGTAGCGGCGGTTGATCTTTTCCGCCAGGGCGGCCACTGCTGCAACCTGGGATTTGAAGTCACCGACCAGGCGCTGCACGAAAGGATCGTGGCGGTATTTCTCCGCCGTTGAGAGGAACCAGGCATTGGGACGGGCATTGATCAGATCCCGAGCCTTGTTCAGCGCACCCTCTGCGATGCCCAGGTAGAGGTTGCCGAAGGCCAGCTGAATCCCGGGTGTGACCAGTGTGGAATAGGGCTCATCGGTGAGATAGCCCAGGACATCCTCAGGGTTCACGCGCACCTGATCGTAGGTCACGGTGTTCGACGAGGACAGGCGCTGCCCCAGGAAGTCCCAGTCATCGACGTAGGTCACACCTTCGCGCCCGTTCTCCAGAACGAAGGCCAGAATCCGCCCTGCTTCGGGTCCTGCGCTGATGCGTGCGTTGACCAGCAGCGCGTCTCCGACCGCGGATCCGGTGGAGTAGCGTTTCTTACCGTTGAGCACCCAGCCCTCAGCCTCTGGTACCAGGGTCAAGTCGGGATCGGTGGGGTTGACGGAGTCGCCCCAGATCCACTGCCCGGCAGCGGTGGCACGGAACCAGCGCTGCCGTTCGGCGGCGTCGGTAATTGTCAGGACGATGTTGCCTTCGTTGATGTAGTGGTAGGCCAGCAGCTGGGAAATGGAGGCATCCGCGCGGGCGAGGATGCGCACCACGGTCAGGGCGGTGGACCAGTGGCCGCCGCCTCCGCCGTGCTCCTTCGGCACCAGCAGGCTCACCAGTCCGGAGTCTTTGAGGAGCTTCGCCTCAGCGAAGGGGGTCGCATTGGCACGGTCGCGCTGGATGGCGTCGGCTGCCAGCTTCTGCGCTAATTCCTCAGCGATTCCGCTCCAGTGCTGCAGCTCTTCCTCGGTGGCCCAGCCGGCGTCAACCCAGTGTGAGCGCGGCTGAAGTGCTGTATCTGTCTCTGCTGGTGGGGTCAGTGTAGTTTCAGACATCCTGGTTCCTTTCAGGCTTTGGTGGTGTCAGGTTCGCCGACGCTCCAGAGGCGGACCGGGTCGGTGCCGTTGACCCGAAAGTCCCCGGCGATCCGGGCCTTATAGACCCATGGGTTGTGACTGGTCACGGTCCGGGCATTGCGCCAGTGGCGGTCCAACCCTTTGCTGCGGTCTGTGCCGGAGGCTCCCAGAGCGTCGAATACTCGGGTGGTGGCCTCCAGCACCGGCTTATGCAGTGCCACCTGTGCACGTCCGGTGGCCAGCTCCACCTGGTTGGCTGCCTCCAACTGCTGCTCCGCATCTCCTCCAGCGGCGGCGAAGGCCGCATCCAGGGCACGCGCTGTCTCTAGCACTTGAGCACGCGCCAGGTGAGCTACCGCATCGACTTCCCCCACGGCCTGGAGCAGCTGCGGGTCGGTGTTGGGAGTGGCGGTATTGGCGTGGGTATAGGTGCGGCTGCGGGTGGACAGTGCTGCGGCGATATCCCGTGCCGCCGCTTCGGCGATTCCGGCGAGCACAATGAGCAGCACATGCTGGTACAGCGCGGTCTGGTACGGGAACCGCTCGTGCAGCAGCCGCAGTTCGGATTCGGCCACTGCGGCGTTTTCCAGCACCATAGAGCCCGAAGCCGTTGTGCGCTGGCCGATCCCGTTCCAGTCGTCCTGGATTGTCACTCCGGGCTGGTCCCGGGCCACCAGCACCGCAAGCTCCTGGCCCTGTTCATCCCGGGCGGTCACATCCAGCCAGTCCGCAAACAGGGATCCTGTGGTGTAATACTTCACCCCATTGACCACCGGCCCGCCTGCGGACTCGGACACCACGGTTCCGGAGCGGTGAAATCCGCCCTTCCCCGGTTCGGTCCAGGCGTTGCCTGCGAGTTCACCGCGGCCCAGGCGCTGCAGCCAGCGACGGGCGGGCTCATCGGGTTCACCGCGCCACAATGCGTCTTCCTGGACCGCGAGGTGACCCCGAATGGCCTGTGGGATATTGCTGTCCTGGGCGGCGAGCTCCACCAGCAGCTCGGAAGTCTGCACCCAGTTCAGTCCGAAGCCGCCGTAGGACTCCGGCACCCGGAGTCGGCCGATGCCTGCCTCTGCTAGGCGGTCGATCTCCGCTGTGGGAAGCACTCGGTTCAGTTCGCGTTCGAGCGTTCCTGCACCGACGGCCTCAATGGCATCCAGCAACTGCTGCGGAACCGGCAGCTGCGTGGATACGGGCACACTGATAGACATGAAAATTCCTCCATCGATTCTGGCGTTAGCACCATGACTCCCTGTATTGGGGAGCCGGGTTGCTGCGACGTCATCGGGCCAGATCCCTCAGTCGCTCTGGATGGGTTGTTCAGTTATTTACTCTAAATGATCAGTGATCATTATCGTCAATTCAGTCGGTGCGGAGCGTCACAAACCGTAAGACAGCCAGCACCTTGGTGCCGGTTTAAGCCCAGGTTTTCAGAGCTTTGCGCTCAATAAGCCCCAGCAGTGCGTCAGAGAACTTGCCGAGCACAGCAAGCATCACAATGGCCAGCAGCAAGCGGTCAGTGCGCCCGTTGTTCTGGGATTCAGTCAGCAGGAATCCCAAGCCCTCTGCCGCACCCAGCAGCTCCGAAGCCACCAGGAACAACCACGCTTGAGCCAGCCCGATCCTGAGCCCAGCGAATACAGTGGGTACGACGGCGGGCAGCTGGACAGTTGTCAGCAACCGCACCCCGTGGAACCCGAAGGCCCGGCCAGCCTCTACAAGCTGCGGATCCACATGCCGTAGTGCAGTGTGAACTGCAGTGAAGACGGGGAAGAAGGCACCGATGGCGATCAGCAGCACCTTGCCTTCTTCGCCCAGCCCGATCCACAGCAGGATCAGCGGCACCCACGCCAGTGAGGGCACCGCCCGGACAGCTCCCACGGTGGGGTTCAGCAGGGCATCGGCTAGCCGGGAGAGGCCCAGCAAGGACCCCAGCAGAAGTCCAGCGCCAGCGCCAACCGCAAAGCCCAGCAGGACCCGCTGGAGGGATATCCCGATATGGGCGGTCAGGGCCCCTGATTCAAAGAGCCCAACTCCGGCATTGAACACCCGCTGCGGTGGGGGTAGCTGAACATTGGTGAAGATATTCAGCACATCAGTGGCCAGCCACCACAGCACCAGCAGCACAATAGGGACGATCAGCCCCAGCAGGATTTTCCCGCCGGGCAGTCTTCGGCCCGCGCTGGTTCTGCCAGCTGAAGCGGAGCTGTTCTGAGCGGGCTGGTCAACGGGTGTGGCAGGTGCAGAAGTCATGATCGTTCAGGTCCCCTGATTAGTCTTCTTCATCGGAGATATTGGCCTCATCGGCGGCGTTCTCGGTGCCGGCGGCGTCGGTGGCTTCACGGTTCTGCGCGAACTCGGGGTGGAACAGAGTCTCCAGAGCCTCATCCACCTCATCTTGACTGTCCACATCCCCGTTCTCTACGAAGTAGGGACCCGCGGCCTCCAGCGCCTGGCGCAGCTGATCCCCGGGAACCGGGTCGATATCGAAGTTCACGCGCTCACCGAGGACTCGCTGCGCAACCTCCAGCTCGATCCCGGAGTACTCGGCGAGGATCTCCGCGGTTTCCTCCGGGTTCTCGATCGCCCATTCTCGGGCTTGCTCGTACACGTTGACCACAATCTGGACTACATCGGGATGTTCTTCGATGAAGTCGGCGGGGGCACTGAGGACTGAATAGCTGTTGAAGTCCACATTCCGGTAGACCAACTCCGCACCGTCGAACTCAGCACCTGCCATGATCGGGTCCAGTCCGCTCCAGGCATCCACCTGGCCGCTGATCAGCGCCTGGCGGCCATCTGCGTGCTGCAGTGCCTGGACCTCGACATCGTCAAGAGACAGACCGGCCTCATCCAGGGATCGGGCGAGGAAGAAGAACGGGTCGGTGGCCAGAGTTGCTGCCACAGTCTTGCCTTCCAGATCCGCAGGGCTCTCAATACCTGAATCAGGCATCGTCACCAGTGCGGTCCATTCCGGCTGAGACTCAATGAGGATGGTCTGGGTGTCAGTGCCCACGGAGCGGTTCAGCAGCGCCGCAGACCCGGCAGTGGAGCCGATGTGAATATTGCCGGCGCGCAGGTTTTCGTTGGCTCGGTTGGAGCCGTGGGACTGAACCCATTGGACGTCGACGTCGTGCTCGGCAAGTTCCTCTTCCAGCCAACCGTGTTCCAGAATCACCAGAGACAGCGGGTTGTAGGTGGCGAAGTCGATATTCAGAGTCTCAAGCTCGTCATTGCTGCCTCCGCAGGCGGTAGCCGAGAGCATGGCTGTCGCCGCTGCGACGCCGATCAGAGACTTGAGCTTCAAAGATGCAGTGGGCATAACGGGGCCTTTCAGGCAATAAAGAACGGCAAAACACAAAGGTCTTTAGGGCAGGGATCGGCGAGCGGCCAGGGCCGGGGAGCTCAGTGCGAGTCCACGCCGAGGCCCGCGTAGAGTTCTCCACGCAGTCGGGCCAGTTCCGCTGATGCTCTCTCCCGGGGGCGCTGCCCGGGAACGGTGAGCAGCTGTTTGATGGTGGCCCCTTCTGGAGCGCCTGACTCTTCACCCGCTGCAGACGTTGGTGCGCCTAGCAGCAGGATTCGGTCAGCCAATTGCAGGGCCTCATCCACATCATGAGTCACCAGCAGCACGGTGGTGCCGGTCTGGGCGTGCACATCCAGCAGCAGGTCCTGCATTTTCAAACGAGTCAGGGCGTCCAGCGCACCAAAAGGCTCATCCAGCAGCAGGACGCCGGGTCGGCGGGCGAGCGCCCGGGCCAGTGACGCCCGCTGAGCCATGCCGCCAGAGACTTCGCGGGGTCGCAGATGAGCGCGTTCAGCCAGGCCGACGAGCTCCAGAAGCTCGTCCACCCGCTGGTTGCCCTCAGGTTTGGGCAACCCCCGCGGGAGCCCCATGTGAATGTTCTTGCGCAGTGATCGCCAGGGCAGCAACCGGGGCTCCTGGAATCCGACGGCGGTGCGCGGGTCGTATTTGGCCACCGGCTCACCGTTGATCAGAATCTCACCCTGATAGCCGTGGTCGAGTCCTGCCACGGCACGCAGCAGCGTGGACTTACCACAACCCGAGGCGCCTAATATCGCCACCACTTCCCCAGGGCTGACCTCCAGGCTGACATCACGCAGCACTGTGCGCTGCCCAAACTGCCGGCCCACATCACGGAAGCTCACGTTCAGCGAGTCCTGTCCACTGCTCTCAGCTGCTGTCTCAGAGGTGGGGACCGGAGTCTGGACGCGTTCAAGGGTGGGTACAGATGACATGAAGAAACTCACTCCCATCGGTTCTGGCGTTAGCACCGTGACTGCTGATGACTCAGCCAGCCGGGTTGCTGCGACGTCGTTGGGCCAGATCCCTCAGTCGCTCTGGATGGTTTGCTGCAAAGCTGTTACAGCGTAAATGTTCACAGCTTGTCTACGCCACACTCAGTGACCAACGCCAGTCACAAAATGCAATGTCTCGGAATGTGACACGGTTTTTGCTCAGCTCAGGAAGCGCGGCGTACGGTTAAAGCGTCCATCTCGAGCGGCCGAGAGATCTGGCTCTTTGACGCCGCAGCAACCCGGAGCTGTTTTTATCAGCACTGCCGGGTGCTACCGCCAGGACCGATGGGAGCGTGTATTCCTTATGACCTTGTCAGCGGCAACTCTGGCCCACCCCAATGCAGGGCACAAGCCCAGCAGCGACGACTCCACCGCACACAATCCGTCCAGTTCCGGAGTCCAGTCCCTGGATTCTCTGCAACTGCGCCGCGCCTTCGCGCAATTTCCCCAGGGCGTAGTGGTGGTGGCTGCACACATCAACGGAGCCCCGGAAGGCCTGGTGGCCTCCACCTTCACCGTGGGAGTCTCCCTAGAACCGGCGCTGGTGACATTCGCCGTCCAACACAGTTCCAATACCTGGCCCCGACTCCGGGAAGGTGCCTCCCACCTGGGAGTGTCAGTTATCGGCGCCGACCATCATGGGCTGTGCCGGCAGATTGCCTCCAAGGACCGCGCCGGGCGTTTCACCGGAGTGGACTACACCACCGACGACGGCGCGCTGCTCCTCGATGGTGCACCGCTGTGGCTTAAGACTCGGGTCTATAACGAGTTCACCGCCGGCGACCACGACATTGTGGTCCTAGAAGTTCTGGACCTCGGACTCGACGAACAGGCCCCGGGCCTGGTTTTTCATCGCAGCGAATTCAAGCCGCTTTCCGAAGCAGCCTGAGCTGCCTGATCCGTCCGCAACTTAAGTCCCCCAAGCGTAAGCAGAACTGTGCCCACTACCACTCCCCGCACCAACCAGTCCCCCTACACTGCCCAGGTCCACACCTGGGACACGCCCAGCGAAGCCAGCGGTGATGAACGACAGCGCCTGGACTTCTGGGATCAAGCCGCTTCCCTTCTCGAGTGGGACCGCCCCTGGCAGACCACCCACCACTGGACACCACCGAACCCGCAGACCCGCCGCGGACCGGTGATCCGCTGGTTTGAAGAAGGCAAGCTCAATGCCGCCGTCAACTGTGTGGACCGCCACGTGGCCGCCGGACGCGGGAGCAAAATCGCACTGCACTTTGAGGGTGAACCCGGTGATCGCGCCGATATCAGCTACGCAGAGCTGAAGGACCTGGTCAGCCAGGCAGCCAACGCCCTGCAGCGGCTGGGCATTGGCCACGGCGACCGTGTGCTCATCTACCTCCCGGTGCTGGTGGAGACCATCGTGATCACCCTGGCCTGCGCCCGCATCGGAGCCGTGCACCAGTTGGTCTTCGGCGGCTTCTCGGCTGAAGCGCTGCGCTTCCGCGTCTCGGACACCGGCGCGAAACTGCTGGTCACCTCTGATGGGCAGTACCGCCGGGGTGCAGCAGTGCCGGTGAAGGAGAATGCCGACGCCGCCGTCACCGGCCTCACTGTCGATGAAGGCGGCAGCGTGGAGCATGTCCTGGTGCTGCGCCGTACCGGCAGCGACATCTCCTGGACCACTGATGACCTCAACGGCGACGGCCTGGGTCGAGATGTGTGGTGGCACGACGTCGTCGACACCGCATCGACAGACCATGAGCCGCAGTTCTTCGATGCGGAGAATCCGCTGTTCATCATGTATACCTCCGGCACCACGGGCAAGCCCAAGGGCCTGGTGCATAGCACTGGCGGGTATCTCACCGGTGCGCTCTACAGCTATCTGCGGCTCTTCGCCCACCCTGATCCGGACCAGCGCGATCATGATGTCCATTGGTGCACTGCCGACTTAGCCTGGGTCACCGCCCATACCTACGAGATGTATGGCCCGTTGGCCGCCGGGGCCACCCAAGTGATCTACGAAGGGGTGCCCAATGTGCCCCATCCTGGCCGGCATTTTGAGATCATCCAGCGCCACCGGGTGACCAGCTACTACACCGCCCCGACCCTGGTGCGCTCCCTGATGGGCTGGTTCCCCTCAGGGATCCCCTCCGAGTACGACCTCTCCTCCATCAGGCTGGGCGGCACCGTCGGTGAGGCCGTCAACCCCGAGGCCGCTGACTGGCTGCGCCGCGAAGTCGGCCGGGACACCCGCGACGCCCAAGGCCGCCCGGCGCTTCCGCTGGTGGATACCTGGTGGCAGTCCGAGTCCGGTTCCACTGTCCTCTCCCCTCTCCCGGAGCTTCGCGAGGCGGGACTGTTCAAACCCGGATCGGTTGCTCGGCCCCTACCGGGATGGTCAGTGGAGGTAGTCGACGAGTTCGGCAACCCCAGCGGTACCGACATCCAGGGAAATATCGTCATCACTCGTCCCGGGCCCTCCATGGCGCGCGGGGTATGGGGCAATCCCGAGCGTTTCTTCACCTCCTACTGGGAGAAATACGCCCATGCTGAAGATAGCCGTGGCTGGTTCCTCGCCGGGGACGGCGCCCGGCGCGATGCGGGCGGCGATATCTGGATTCTGGGGCGCATAGACGACGCCATCAACGTCTCCGGACATCTGCTCTCCACCATTGAGATTGAATCCGCCCTGGTGACCCATCCCGATGTGGTGGAGGCCGGCGTCGCCCCCTGCTACGACGCGACGACCGGTCATGCCGCCGTCGCTTTCACAGTGCTCTCCGCTGCAGCCAGGGAGCGCATTGAAGGTGATGCTGCCGCCGAAGAGGAGCTCATCCAGTCCCTGCGCGCGCACGTGGGTAGCGTCATCGGGCCGGTGGCTAAGCCCCGGACAGTCATCCCTGTGCCGGAGGTGCCCAAGACTCGCTCCGGGAAGATCATGCGACGGCTGCTGACCCAGCTCCATGACGGGGACACACTCGGCGACACCACAAGTCTTCAGAATGAACCCTGCGTCCCTAAGATCAAAGAGATCTGCGAACAGCGGAGCACAGCTCCTAAGAAAGAGGTTGTTTCATGAGCGAGCACGACAGCGCGCGCAACTCCGGCAGTGCCCAAGCCAACCGCACCGGCGGTGAGCGCACGCAGTTCGGCTTCCGCACGCGCGCCCTGCACGCTGGTGCTGTACCCGATGCCGTCTACGGCAGCCGGGCAGTGCCCATCCACCAGTCCACCTCTTTCGTGTTCAAAGACACCGACGACGCCGCGAACCTCTTCGCGCTGCAGAAGTTCGGCAATATCTACTCCCGCATTGGCAACCCCACAGTGGCCGCACTGGAAGAACGCCTAGCATCCCTTGAGGGAGGCATCGGAGCGGTGGCCACCGCCTCGGGTATGAGTGCCGAGTTCCTGGTCTTCGCCGCACTCTGCCAGCAAGGCGATCACATTGTGGCCAGCTCCAAGCTCTACGGCGGCACCGTCACCCAGCTGGATGTTTCGCTGCGCCGCTTCGGAATCGAGACCACCTTTGTGAACTCGGACGAGGCCGAGGATTTCAAAGCCGCGCTACAGGAGAACACCAAGCTGATCTTCACCGAGGTGGTGGCCAACCCCAGCTCCGATGTCGTCGATCTCCCGGGACTGGCCAAGGTCGCCCATGACCACGGCATCCCGCTGGTGGTGGACTCCACGCTGACCACCCCGTATCTGCTGCGTCCCATTGAGCACGGCGCAGATATTGTGACCCACTCAGTGACCAAGTTCCTCGGCGGGCACGGTACTACCCTGGGCGGCGCGATTGTGGAATCCGGGAAGTTCCCCTGGAACAACGGCAAATTCCCGCAGATGACCGATCCGGTGGAGTCCTACGGCGGGCTCTCCTGGTGGGGGAACTTCGCCGAATACGGTTTCCTGACCAAAATCCGCGCCGAGCAGCTGCGCGACTTCGGACCATCATTGACCCCGCAGGCTGCCTTCCAGCTAATCCAGGGTGTAGAGACCCTCCCCCAGCGCATGGATGAGCATGTGGCCAACGCCCAGAAGGTCGCCGAATGGCTTGAGGCAGACCCCCGTGTGGACTACGTGAACTTCGCCGGACTACCCAGCCACCGCCACCACGAACGGGCTCAGCAGCTGCTCCCCAAGGGAGTGAGTTCGGTCTTCAGCTTCGGCATCGCCGGCGGACGCGAGAATGGCGAACGCTTCATCGAAAGCCTGCAGCTGGCCTCCCATCTGGCCAATGTGGGCGATGCGCGCACCCTGGTGCTGCACCCGGCCTCGACCACTCATCAGCAGCTAACTGCTGCACAGCTAGAAGCTGCAGGCATCCCCGAGGACCTGATCAGGATTTCTGTGGGCCTTGAAGATGTTGAAGACATCATCTGGGACCTGGACCAGGCCCTGACGGCTGCGACTAAGGGAGAGAACTGATGACCACCGCCAGTGCTGAAAACACCGCCGAGCACCCTCACGGCCGGTGGGAGGAACCAGGTCCAGCCCGTCGACTTCAGCTGCTGCGGGAGGCCAAATCCGTGGCGATTGTGGGCATGTCCAATAAACCTGCTCGCGCCAGCTACTTCGTAGCGACCTACTTACAATCCGACTCCAGCTACAAGCTCTACTGGGTCAACCCCGGGCTGGTGGGCAAAACAGTGCTTGGCGAGCCCGGTTACGCCTCGTTGAACGACCTTCCCGAGGCACCCGATATTGTGGTGGCCTTCCGCAAGCCGGAAGATCTTCCCGCCCTAGCAGAGGAAGCAGCCGAAGCCGGGGCGAAGACGCTATGGGTGCAATTGGGCCTGCATTCTGATGAAGCCATGCAGCGCGCCACTGACCTGGGACTGAACGCGGTGCAGAACCGCTGCATCAAGATCGAGCATGGGCGCTTCCACGGCAACCTGCATCTGGGCGGATTCGACACCGGAGTGATCAGCGCGAAACGTCAGGTGACTGACTCCCGCTGAGGTACGTCATTCCGCGGCAGAGAGTCGCGCCACAGAGGAGCCTCGTCCCGCAGATAGTTGCAGGACGAGGCTCCTCTGCTTCTCGGGCTGGTTGGCACCTACAACCTCACTCGAGATCGTGCCCTGGTGGTACTTGCGGGCAGACCAGCAGAAGTTACCAGTTTTTATTTACTCCAGGCGATTAATACCTAGTAAATTCTACTAGGTTGCTGTTTTAACGGCACTTAAATAGAGTTATTGACACCGTAAAGGGATTATTGACTTCCTGCCGTACGCACTGACCCAGAGGCGAACTCATGACGCGTCATTCCGCACCCCAGCACTCCCCCACTGACGACCAGCCTTCCGGCCAGGGCCGGCGTAAGGCCCAAGCCATTCTGGCGGGCGGTCTCGTCCTAGGCATTGGAGCTGCGGTGACGCTCGCGGCCTGGAACGACTCTGAGTTCGCCCAGGGCGTCTTCGGCGCCGCATCCTTCAACCTGGAGGGCAGTGAAACAGGACCGGAAGGCCCTTACCAGAATCACGACGAGCTGGCTGAGGCAGCGACGCTGAACTTCGCTGCCGCCAACTTAGTGCCAGGGCAGACGGTCTACGAGCCCTTCTGGGTACGCCTGGACGCGGCCACCACCGTCAACGGCACAGTGGAGGCCGGCGGTGTCTCGTTGGTGGACAGCGACGGCGCAAACATCGAGAACTTGTCTTATAGCGTCATTCACATTGATCCTGATGCCGTCTGCGACGCAGACGCCTCCGGCGAGGAGATCCTGACCGGCGAGACACTGGCAGCCAGCCCGGCTGACAGCGGGTCCTCACCCTTCGCCCTGACATTCGGCGTAGAAGAAGAGGCAGGGACCCCGGTCCAGCTGTGCTTCGCCGTCACAGCAGTCGACGGCGAAGCACTCGTTCAGGGCGAGTCCACCGAGGCCACCTGGGAGATCATCGCTACTTCCGACGACGCCTGATGCCAGCGGGCCAAGGACCCTGTACTCCCATGAGGTCGCATGCGACAAGAAGGCGACAACGGCGCCAGCTGCGTCGTTCACGCCGAATACGAGCCCTTTTGGCCGTGGGGCTCGTCCTGGGTGTGGGGGCCTCCTCCACCCTAGCGGCGTGGAATGATTCGGAGTACGGCCAAGGGACCATCTCCTCCGGCGTGTTCATCACGCAAACTTTTGATCCCGCTGCCAGCGGTGGTACGTGGCGCGCAACCGATGAAGGCTCGCCGGCGACGATGACCTACAGTGCGGCAAGCGGGCTGACGCCCGGACAACACACCTATGGCGTATTCAGCGTCCGCACCTCACCGGATTCTGTACCTGGCACGCTGCTCTTCAACGGCGCTGCCCCCAATACTTCCGCGCTGCATGGTGCTCTGCGCTACGGAGTCCGGATCATCAGCGACAGAAACTGCACCGAGGGCTCTTTCAACGGCGCTTCCGGCAGCACCGTCGTACCGAATGGGAGCATTCTGAGCACTCCTGCCGCATCCGCGCAGAACGCGCCCACAGGAGGCACCACCATCCATTACTGCATTCGCGTGACGCTTCCCAGCGGAGCCCCAAATTCGCTTCAGGGCCAGACCACGACACCGCGGTTCTCCGTCACCGGCACCAGCTCCTAGCGCTTGAGAGGGAGGTCAGCATTTTCGCCCGCATTCGGTTCATCGTCATAGAGGCCCTGCTGTGGATTGCGGCAGCGGCAGGGCTGATCTCGATCGCCCTCGTGTTCTGCGCCTATGCGTTCAACATTTCGCTCATCATGTTCCGCACCGGTTCTATGGAGCCCACAATTCCTGCAAGTTCTGTGGCCGCGGTCCAGGAAATCGAGGCCTCCCAGGTTGAAGTGGGAGATGTGCTGACAGTTGATCGTCCCGGCCAGCTACCGGTGACCCACCGCGTGACCTCAGTCAGCGCAGGTTCTACAGCGCATGAGCGTGTCATCACCATGCAGGGTGATGCCAACGAGGCGGAGGACCCTGCACCCTATGTCATCACTGAAGCGAGACAGGTGTTGTTCTCCGTTCCTGGGGCGGCGAACGCGGTCAGCCAGATGAGCAACCCGTATGTGCTGGGCGGCGTGACCCTTGGTGCGTCGGTTCTGGTGATGTGGGCTTTCTGGCCCAAGGGGACCGGCAGGTCGCCTGTGCGAGCCGCCCGCACACGCTCACGTTCCGTGGCAGCCTCTGAGGCACCAGGCTCCGAGGAGAAGGACGCTCGTCGCGGTGATGCGCGTGCACAAGCGGCACCTGTATCTGCGCCGGCAGGAGATACCCGGCGAGCTCGGCGGATGCGCCGCGAATCTGCACCCACGATGATTCTGATGATCACCCTGGGTGCAGGATCGATCATCCTGGCGACCCCCGACCGTGCCGCAGCCCAGCCGGACGAGGAACTGCTCACGGAAGTGGTCACGAGCCGATACTTCACGCTGACGTCTACCTACCGTCCTGACCAGCGTGTGAATATGACACCAGGCAGCACTGCAGTCTGGGACTTGGCAGTCGACGCCGAAACTCCCACACCGGGTTCTGTGAGCGCAGGGATAGCCATCTACGGGGATTTCCCGTTGGTCGTCTCCGTCCAAAGATGCTCATCCGAGTGGGCATACATGCCGCGGGACGCGCAGCCAGCTGCCTGGAGCTGCAGCGAGGCCCCAGGGACTGTCCTCGATGACTCGATCATCGCCTCGGACGGCACTGTCGAATGGTTCTATGAGTTCAGCTCAGAAGAAGAGGTGTGGCTGCGGGTGATGACCACCTTGCCTGACGGCGTCCCTGTTCCACCAGAGGCTGAGTCCCTGGTGAGGGTCTATATAGAGGGCGCCGCCCTTGAGGATGGCCTGGTAGTGGACAACGGGCTCGGCGTCACCGGTACGCCGTCGGACGGGTCGGACCAGGGTCTGCGGGATCCAGACGGGGAACTCGCCCAGAGCGGGTTCGGGCTGCTGTGGCTGGCAACAGTAGCTCTAGGAACAGTGGCCGTCGGCAACCTCCTGCGCGCCCGTGAGAAAAAGAGCATGGCACGCCATGAGTACTGACACCCCTACCGGACAGTCCAGATCCCGGGAACTGGTCGGCTTCGGGAGAAGTCGGCGCGTCCTTATGGCTATTCTGATCCCGACAGTGGCTTTGAGTCTCGGCGCGCTCAGCGCAAAGGAGCAGCCAACAGAGCACACCGATGCCACATGGCAGTCCCAGCAACACGCCGCGAGCCCGCTGACCTCCGGCATTATTCCCGCGCCGGCTCTGGTTTCCTGTCGCTACCTGCCTGGGCTTCTTGGTCTGGGAGCACGTGTCGAGCTCACCTGGTCCCTTCCGCAGGGCTACACGCTCAGTGAAGCACAGGTGCACGCCTCCACTTCTGGTGTGGGCTCGGTTCTTGCACCTCTGACCGGCTTCAGCATGACGCAGAACACCGTCATCAGCTCCGGTAACTACGTCACCACAGTGCCGGTCAACCTTCTGGGCGGTCTACTGGGTCTCGGCTCCGAGCTGGAACTCTCCGTAGTGGTGTCCCGCCATGGTTGGACCACCCAGAACCCCCGTATAGCAAGGGCGAACCCTGGCCTTGTGGGTGGCCTTGGCGGTTCCTGCCGGCTGATCTAGGAGACGAACGGTCGTCGTCGGGCCTGCTCAGCTATCGGCTGGTGGTGGGACGAGCCTTCTCTAGCCCTGACCGCTCCAGTCTGCCAGTACTAGGACTCGCCCGTCTGTGGTCCATTGGCCTCAGGTTCTGCCACATCTGTACTGCGCCTATCTGTACTGCGCTTATCTGTACTGCGCTTATCTGTGCTGTGGTCATTTGAGCTGCGGTCCTCGGTGTCAGTTTGCTGCAGCGCAGACACGCCAAAAAGCGCCTTCAGTGCGGATTCAGTCGTCGAATCGGCACTGCGAGCAGCCTCCACATTGGTGTCGGCTACAGAAAGCACAATCTCCCGGCGCTGGACCTTCACGCTGCGCGGTGCGTCAATGCCGATCTTGATGCCGTCACCGCGTACTTCGAGAACGGTCACCACTACATCGTCCCCGATCAGAACCTGTTCTCCGACCTTCCGCGTCAACACCAGCATGGAGCAATCCTAGTCTTTGAATCGGTCATACCGGTCCTTGGGCGCCTCTTCCACCATCAACTGCGCCCAGCACGGGAAGACCCAATTGCCGCACCGACTCAGGCGAGGTCGTCTCCTCTACGCCCAGCGGCAGCACGCCATCGACTTTCCTATGCTCGGCCAGAACACTGAGCCAGGCGCGTGTGTCCTCCGGCTTCCTACGTGCATCCACCGCCGCCCACAGCTGATCGGCCTCCAGGATCACCGGAGCATCAGCGCCGCTGCGCACCTGTCCACGGGGGAACTTCAGCGGCACCAAAGCTAGGACCGGCACCTGCTCCGCCACCGCTTCGGCACGAGCCAGCAACAGGCTGCGCCGCACCTCGTGCAGCGAATCCTCCGCATGCCGGGAGGCATCCCAGGTAACAGCCTGCTGAAGGCCCAACTGGTCACCTGCCAGCCGGGCATGGTCGGCTAAACCGGCGACGACGACCACGGCCCCTGCTGCCGACAAAGGAACCGGGGCACCTGGGCCCTGTTGCGGGCCCGGCTCACGCAGCGCCTTCCACAGGTCATCCATCAGGCGGGCGAAATCCTCATCCTGGTCATCCAGAAGCCCCCGCTCACGCATCCGCTCCGAAGGCAGTCTGCCCTGAGATTCAACGAATCTTTCAGCCTCGACGGACGACGAAAGGGACATGGGCGACGACAGGGACACAGTATCGCGGTCGTCGTTCTGCGCCTGTGTGCCAGTCCCTGATGGACCGGCCGCGGCGGTGGAACCGGGCTGGCTCCTCTCGCGCTCGGCATGGGCTTCGAAGTTCTTCTTCGGCGGCGGGGGCAGCAGTTTGCGCTCTCCTGCGGCGGCGCCCAACTGCGAGCCGGGGGCAGTACCCGGGGCCGACACCTCCACAGTGACCTCGTAGTAGGCGCGCCCGAAGAATCCCGCCACCCCGCCTGCGCTGATGCGTTCTGTCGCAACAATCCTGGCGCTGGGCCCGTATTGTTCCACAGCCTGAGCACCCAGCTGGGCCAGCGATGACCCTCTAAGACGGAATCTGTTCTGTTCCACGCACCACCCCTACTGTCTCGATCTCTGATCCCACGGCGGAAGCCTCCTGGTAGGACAACACGGCAAGGCCCCCGGCCTGCGGTGAGACCAAACGGCGCACGGCAGGACGCAGCGCCGGCGCACAGACCAGCACCGCGTTCTGGCCGCGGCTCTCCACCTGCGCCACGACATCCCGGACAGCCGCGTGAATCGCCTCTATTCGAGATGGCTCCAGCACAATCTGAGCACCGTTCTCGCCGGGTCGCAGGCCTTCCAGCATGGCCTGTTCCAGGCTGGGGTCGAGCATGATGACCCTCAGCCGCCCGTCGTCGACGTATTTATCTGCAATGACCGGTCCCAGCGCGGATCGGGCAGCCTCAATCAGTTTCTCCGGCTCAGTGGAGGACTTGGCCTGCAGCGCCAGAGCCTCGTAGATGCGCGCCAAGTCGTTGACCGGCACCTGCTCCTCGAGCAGACCCTGGAGTACGCGCTGGACTTCAGCCAACGTCATCAGTGAGGGCACCAGTTCGTCTACTGCGTTGGGGCTGTATTCCTTCAGCGCATCGGTAAGCACCCGCACATCCTCACGCGTCAGAAGTCGGGCGGCATTCTTCTGAATCAACGTCGATAGGTGGGTGACCACTACTGAGACCCGGTCAACGGTCATGGCACCGGTGAGTTCAGCGTTGTGCCGAAGCTCCGCAGGCACCCATTTGCCTTTGAGTCCAAAGACCGGTTCGGTCAGCTCAGGTCCCGGAAGTGACCCGAGATTGTCCCCGAGCGCCAGGATCTTCCCGCGCGGAATCTGGCCGCGTCCCACCTCCACTCCAGCCAGTCGGATCGCATAATGACCGGCCGGAAGCGCCACGCTATCGCGGGTGCGCACGGGTGGAACGAGGATGCCCAGATCCATGGCGATCCGCTTGCGCAGCGCTTTGACCCGGGCCAGCAGGTCATCACCTCCGCCACCCACAATGTCCACCACATCGGGCGCCAGCTGGATCTCCAGGGCGTGCACCTTCATCTGTTCGATCAAGTCCTGGGTGGTCTCCTCAGGGGTCGCGACAGCCGCTGCCTCTTGACGCTGGGCTTCCACCTCATCGGCGGCCTTCTGCCTGCGCATCCGCCAAGCGGCAAAGATCAGTACCGCGCCCACGCCCAGGAACGGAAGCCTCGGCATCCCGGAGATCAGGCCGATGCTGATGGCTGCCACACCTGCTACCAGGAGCGCAGTCTGGGACTGCGAAAGCTGGCGTGAGGCCGTCGAGCCCAGATCCGACTCCGCCTGGGAACGGGTCACGATCATGCCAGTGGAGACGGCCATCAACAGCGCCGGGATCTGAGTCGCAAGTCCATCGCCCACGGTCAGCAACGCGTAGGTGTTCAGGGCATCCTCAACACCCATGCTCTGCTGCAGCATGCCGATGGCGATGCCGCCCGTTAAGTTGATGAGGGTGATGACGATGCCGGCGATCGCATCTCCCTTGACGAACTTCGAAGCACCGTCCATCGCCCCGTAGAAATCAGCCTCAGCGGCGATCTCCTCGCGCCGTCGTCGCGCCTCTGTCTCGGTGATCAGACCGGCGTTGAGGTCCGCGTCAATGGCCATCTGCTTGCCCGGCATCGCGTCCAGAGTGAAGCGGGCGCCCACTTCAGCCACACGTTCGGCACCTTTGGTGACCACCACGAACTGGATGACTACCAGGATCAGGAAGATCACGAAGCCCACAATCAGGCTGCCGCCCACGGTGATCTGTCCCAAGGCCCCGATCACTTCACCGGCGTACCCGTTAGTGAGCACCAAACGCGTGGAGGCGACGTTGACGCCCAGGCGCAGCAGCGTCATGACCAGCAGCAGCGAAGGGAACACTGAGAAGTCCAGCGGTCTCTTCACGAACATCGTGGTCATCAGGATCAGCACCGCCGTGATGATGTTGATGACGATCAGGACATCCAGCAGGGCGGCCGGGATGGGGATGACCAGCAGCATCACAATGGCCACCACCCCCAGCGGGACCGCCATCTTCGGGAAGTTCACCAGTTTCACTGGTCCTCACCTGCTCTCTGAACTGCTGCGCTGTGCTGCGGAGGTGACCGGACCATCCGGCACCGTATGGACTCCGGCGGCCGATCCGCGGGCTTTAAGCGCCATTACGAAGGCCAGTACCTTGGCCACGGCGGTGAAATGCTCCACCGGGACGTCCTGGCCCACTTGGCATTCGGCGTGCAGGGCACGCGCGAGGGGCACATCGCGGACCAGCGGGACGCGGTGCTTCTGTGCCTCTTCGCGGATGCGGGTAGCCACATGACCAGCCCCGCGCGCCACGACTTTGGGGGCTGCCATGCCGGGGGTGTACTGCAGGGCTACTGCAAAATGCGTGGGGTTGACGACGACGACGTCGGCTTGGCCCACCGCAGAAATCATCCGGTTCCGGCTGACCTGCAGTTGGCGCGAGCGGCGCTGCTGCCTGACCAGCGGATCACCGTCAGTGCGTTTATTCTCGTCCTTGATCTCCTGGCGGGTCATCATGGTGTGCTTACGGTTGCGCCGGGACACCACCACAATGTCGATCGCCGCCAATGCGATCCCAGCCAAGATCGATGCCTGCAGCAGCATCAGGGTGCCGCCGCCGGCTGAGGCCAGCAGGGCTGACATCGGCAGCATGCCGACCTCCAGCAGCTGCGGAATCAGCGCCTGGATCACGGCGTAGAGCATGATCCCCACCACTGCAGTTTTCAGCAGTGCCTTAGCCCCCTGCCACAAAGCCTGCAGACCGAAAGTGCGCTTCAGTCCGCTGACCGGATTAAGGTGGTCCACCTTGAGCCGGAACTTTCGGAAATGCACGCCTCCCTGGATAACTGCCCCGGCGGCTACGGCCACCACAACAGCCGCCAGCATGGGCCACAGCACGGCCATCACCGAGGCCAGCCCTTCACCGAGCAGCTCCACGACAACCTGCGGCTGGGGGGAGGCCACCACCGATTGCACCGCACCCAACTGCTGCCTCCCTGCTTGGAGTCCGGCCTGCAGCACCATCGGGAGGGTCACAGCCGCAGCCGCGATCCCCAGCCAGGCGGTAAGGTCCTGGGAGCGTGAGAGTTTGCCCTTCTCGCGGACCTCTTTCATCCGCTGCGGGGTGGCCTTTTCTGTCCGCTCTCCGGCTGGCTCTGACATCAGATCACCCCCCGGAAGAGTTCAAGTCCGGCACCCACCAGGGTGGAGACTGCTGAGGGCAGCACCACGAACACTGTGCCGGCTAGGGCCAGAGTGAGGAAGATCTTCAGCGGGAAACCCAGGGAGAAGGCGTTCAGCGCGGGTGCCACGCGGGTGAGCAGGCCGAGTCCGGCATCTGCTAAGAACAGCACCACCAGCAGCGGCCCGGCGATTTCTACCGCAGCCAGGAACATCTTGCCCACTCCGGTGATGGCGTTCCCGGTCAAGGCACCCAGGTTCAGCCCCGCGCCCAGAGGCAGCGCGTCGAATGAGCGGAAGAGCCCGGCGAAGACCAACTGATAGGCACCCGAGGAGACCAGCAGAGCTATAGCAGCTAAATAGAAGAGCCGCGTGAACTGTGCGCCGTTGATCTGAGAGCCGGGGTCAAAGGCCATAGCCAGCTGGAATCCGCCAAAAAGGTCAACCAGTCCACCGGCGGATTGGATGGCCGCGAAGACCAGCATCACCAGAAACCCCAGCCCTGCCCCGGCGATCACTTCCTGGATCAATGCCGCCAAGTACTGCCAGGTATCCAGTGGGACATAGCTCTCCAACGCCCGGGGGACCACCGGCAGCGCCAGGGCGGCACCCATCCCCGCGCGGATGCGCATGGGAATACCGCCGTGGGAGAAGGGCGGGGCGATAACGATGAACGCAGTAATCCGCACCGCTACCAGCAACGCGGCCTCTATCCAGGTCAGCGGCAGAGTGACTTCCACTAGCCGCCTCCCAGAAGGGAGGGCAGCCGGTCAAAGAGCAGGTGGGTGAACTCCACGATCTCGGTGATCATCCAGTGCCCGCAGACCAGAAGCGCGATGGCCACCGCGGCCGCTTTGGGCACGAAGGATAGGGTGATCTCCTGGATCTGCGTCATCGACTGAAACAGCGAAATCGCGAAGCCCACGACCAAAGAGGTGATGAGGATAGGCGCGGCGAGCTTGGCAGCTGTGAGCAGCCCTGCCATGCCGATGTCTAGTACAGCGTTGGTATCCATATCCGCCTCAGCTGTAGCTGCCCACCAGGGCAGTAATGATCAGTCCCCAGCCGTCCACCAGGACGAACAGCAGGATTTTGAACGGCAGCGAGATCATCACCGGCGGAAGCATCATCATGCCCATAGACATCAGCGCGGAGGCCACCACCAGGTCGATCACCAAGAACGGCACGAAGATCACAAATCCGATGATGAAAGCCGCGCGCAGCTCCGAGATCATGAAGGCTGGGATCAGGGTGGAGAGCGGCACATCCTCAGGGCTTGCTGGATTCTCCATGGAGGCCGCCCGGTGCATCAGCGCAATATCTTCCTCACGGGTGTGGGCGATCATGAATTCGCGCAGCGGGCCGGAACCGGCTTCCAGCGCCTGCTCAAACCCCATCTCGCCGCCGGTATAAGGCCCTATGGCAATGTCATTGATCTGCGTGACCACCGGGGCCATGATGAACAGTGAGAGAAACAGCGCCAGCCCGGCCAGCACCTGATTGGGCGGGATGGTCGGCAGCGATATGGCATTGCGGGTCAGCGCCAGCACCACGAAGATCTTGGTGAAGGAGCTCATCATCAGCAGCAGCGCCGGCGCCACCGAAAGCAGCGTCACCGCGATGAGCACCATCATCGCCGAGCTGGGGCTGCCGTCTGGTCCGTTGATCTCTACGGAGAGCCCGACGACGCCCACGCTGCTGAGCCCCTGGAGTTCAAGCATCGGTCAGTGTCCCCGCCGGTTCTTCAGTGCCTGGGCTGCCTGGCGCCAGGTATCACGGGAGAACACTGCCGCCGGTGACGGGGCCGTCTTCTGCTGCTGCCGAGCCGCACTGAGATAGCTGAGGAAACTGCCGTTGGGCTGATCTAGGCCAGAGTGCTCGTGCCCGGATTGCTCCCGACCAGAGTGTTCCTGGCCAGTGCGTGCCGGGTCAGAGTGTGCCGCGTTAGTGTGTGCCGTGTCAGACGGTGCTGGCTGGGCTGGACTGTATTGCCGGGTAGGGCTGTACGGCTGGGCAGGGTTCTCCAGCGGAGCGGAGTGTGCCAGCTGGCCAGGCGGGGCGGGAAATGCTCTGAACTGGGTGGGGTCTTGTCCCGCACCGCGCAGCTTATGGCGGTCCAAAGTGGTCACGGAATGGTCGGTGACACCCAGGACGTAACGACGCTCGTCAAATTCCACCACCACCACCGAAGCTTTGGCGCTGAGTCCCTGACGGGCGATGACCTCAATCTTCTGTTCCTTGCTGCTGAGACCTCGTGCCGCCACTCGTCGGCCCAGGAACCAGATCAGCCCAAGGACTGCGGCCAGTGCGACGACTACCCGCAGGAAGACGAAGAGCGGCTCAGCCTCTGCCACTTAAGAGATGCCCTCGGCGGCGTCGAGGATCCGGGTAATACGCACACCGTAGTCCTGATCCATCACCACAACCTCACCCTGGGCAATCAACCGCCCGTTGAGCCGCACATCAGCAGGCGCACCGGCGTTGCGGTCAAGCTCAATCACGGCCCCGGGCTCCAGGGCCAGCACGTCCCTGACGGAGACGCGGGTGCGGCCGATCTCCACGGTCAGCCCCATCTGCACGTTGTTGAGGCGGTTGAGCCGTGCCGCCACACCAGCATCTTCTGAATCAGCGGGCATTGAAGCCCGCACAGCCTGCACGACCGCGCTCGCGGGATCCTGAGCAGCATCACGAAGTCGGACCGCAAACCAGCCTGCTGCCCGGGTCTGGCCGTCAATGTTTGCCTGCAGGATGAACAGTGCACTGCGCTCATCATCCAGCAGTGCCTGAGCGGAGTCAGCAGGGGCGTTGGAGAGTACGCCGTTGCCCAGAACTCCCACCGCAGCTTCCAGTGCTGGCCGCAGCACGTCGTCTATGGCCACCAGGGTGGGGTCCAACGCCGCAGAGTCACCCAGCACACTGGGGTCCAGATGGACGGCAAGGTCAGCGTTGGCCTGTCCTACAAAGGAACCTGCGGCGAGGTGACCGGCCCCGCTGAAGATCGCGTCGTCGTGGGCTGTCGCCACGGGCTGCGGGGTCACGGGTGTGCTCACAGGCAGTGCTGCCGCGAGTGCCTGAGCTGCGGCGGAGGCCTGAGCAGTCATAGCGCCGGTGGATTTCGGCATGGTGTCAGTCATAGTGCTTCTAGACTCGGCTTTCTTCAGTGGAGACGACGACGGCGGCTATCCGGCCGGATTGATTTCCTGCGACCGCGCTCCCGAGCCGCTGTCCATCAACGGTCAGAAGCAGCGGTCGGTCTGCAGGATGCGGCAGCGGAAGCACATCTCCCACTGCGAGGTTCAGGACCTGGGCCGGAGTGATGGTGGTATCTGTCACGGCCAGGGCCAATTCCATGGGGACGCTGACCAGGTGCTCGCGCAGCGCGTCCTCGGCGTAGTCCTCTTGAACTGCGGTGGATTCCTCACCCAGCTGCGGCAGGACGCTCTCTGCCGGAATCGCCAGGCTGGACTGCACGGTAGCTTCACCCACCTGGACGGTAAATGCTGCCGTGATCATCAGATCTGACTTGGCAGCAGCCTGCGCGAACTGCGCGTTGTGATGGATAGTGCCCACAGCCAGAGGTTTTTTCAGCAGCCCGCCGAGTGAGTAGTGCAAGTCCTCAAGAGTCTCAGTCAACAGGTTGCTGATGAGCGTCTGCTCGATCCTGGTGAACTTCCGCTCCTCAGCGACGATCGCCGTAGGGCTGCCCAGAATATGCGAGACCCAGTTCAGTGCTCCGGCGGCTGGGAACTGCAGCACGGCGTGCGCATCCGAGCCGCTGACTGTGCACAGCACCATCGCGGTGGCTGGAGGCAAACTCGCCACGTAATCGTCGTAGGTCATCATCTCGACCTGGCCCGGTGTGACCGAAGAGAGCACACGGACTCGAGCAGTGAGCTGGGTGCCCCACTGCCGAGCGAAGGTCTCGAAGGCCAGTTCAAGGGTGCGCGAATGTTCGCGGGAGAGAGTGGTGGGTCGGCGGAAGTCGTAGAGAACCGCACGGCGTTTCTCCACCTCTTCCGGAGGTATGACCGCGCCGGTCTTCTCGGCGAGAAGGTACATCACAGCTTCCACCATCGGCACCTACCCAGCACAGCGTTAGCAGTTCGGGGGCGAGTTTTTCCTGCCGCGGCTATTGGCGGGAGGCCGCCGGACCGACCGGAGCCGTACTCAGCTCTGGCAGCAGGTCACGCACGCGTTCAACCTCATCGGAGAGGATAGTGACGTCCACCCGGCGGTTGCGCCACAGATCTTCGCTGATGGGATGTTCATGCCCATAACCGACCGCAATGATGCGTGCCGGGTCGACGCCGCCGCTCTCTACCAGCTCCCGCAGCACCCCGGTGGCCCGCGATGACGACAGCTCCCAGTTCGTAGGAAACGGATCGGCAGGGGTGCGGTGATCGGCATGGCCGCCCACCTCGTACTGACGCTCAGCTTCGCTCAGAACTGGGGCAATGGCCGCGAGCACTTCCACACCGTCTTGAGCAAGTTCTGCACTGTTGGATTCGAAGAACGTCTCCGCACCTACCAGGCGCACCGTGAGCCCGCGGCTGTCCAGCGCAAACTCTGCACTGCCCTCGTGTCCGGCTGATGCCAGGCGCGCCTGCAACTGCCGCTGCAGTTCCATGAGGTCGTTGACCTCCTCCTGAGCGGCGGCCCGCAAGTCTGCTTCGCCCTCGAGCTCTTGAGCATCTGGCAGGGTTGTCAGCAGGCCTTCCTGCCCCACCAGCTCAGAGGAGACCACCACTCCTTCAGCAGTATCTGCATACTCACTCTCGGTCACGCCAAAGCCCGAGGCCAATGAGGATCGCAATGCCTCGTATTTATCCTGGTCCACAGTGGACATCGCGTAGAGCACGATGAACAGACACATCAGCACCGTGACCATATCCATATAAGAGGCCATCCAGCGATCCGGATTATCTGCTCCCTGTGCCGCACTCATCAGCCTTGCATGGCTCCGTCAGTCGCCGGGGTGGAAGCGGGCGCCCCGGTTTTCCGTCCCGCTCCACTGAGTTCGTCCTCAGGCACCATGCCTTGCAGCTTCTCCTCCAGAAGCATCGGCTGGATGCCCTCCTGAATGGCCAGCAGCCCCTCCCTGACAAGATTCATCCGGGCGGTTTCAAGCTGGCTGAGCCGGCCGAGCCGGGCGCCCAGCGGCAGCCACATGAAGTTCGATGACACCAGGCCCCACAGTGTCGCCACGAAGGCCGCAGCGATCATATGTCCCAGTTCATCGGGCTCTGAAAGGTTCTCCAGCACATGCGTCAGCGAAACCACGGTGCCGATGATGCCCACAGTGGGTGCATAGGCGCCCATAGAACTGTAGAAGCGGGCGGGCACGGCGTCGGCAGCTTGTTTAGTGCTGATGTCATCATCAAGCTGACCCCGCAGGGCTTCGCCGTCGATGCCATCTGCCATTGACTGCAGACCACGCGCCAGGAACTCATCTTTTGTGCTGCGCGCTTCCGCCTCCAGCGCCAGGAGTCCTTCGGTTCGCGCGATCTCCGCCAGTGAGACCAGTCTTTGGATCTGCTCCGCCGGCGGTCCTACCTTCCCGCGGAAGGCTTTGGGCAGGGCTTGGAGGGCACGCAGACCATCCTTCAGGGTTCCTCCGGCCAAGGTGATCGCAATAGTGCCGAAGAACACCAGAATCATCGGCGCGGGCAGGAAGATGCTCATGATGTTCGCGCCCTCGAGCACGATCATGGCGAACATGGCCAAGAAGGCCAGCAGTAGGCCTACTAGTGTTGCCGGATCCATCAGCCGTCCTCCCCCCTGACAGTGGGCTGGGCAGCTGCTGCTACTACTCGAGCCCGGTAACCGATGATGAGTTCTACTACCTGCTGCATTGCCTCGGTCACCACATAGCGTTCGCCGTTGACCATCAGCAATACGGTGTCCGGGTGCTCTTGGATGCGTTCAATGAGGTCAGGGTTGACTGCAAAACGGCTCCCGTTCAGCCGGGTCACGACGATCATGTATCCGTCCTTTCAGGATTCACTGTCGGCCGGTGAGGCGGGAGCCGTTAGCTGGCTCAGCGTTTGAGGTTGGTGAGCTCCTGCAGCACTTCATCACTGGTGGTGATGATTCGGGCATTCGCCTGGAATCCGCGCTGGGCGACGATCAGGTTGGTGAACTCCTGCGAAAGGTCCACATTGGACATCTCCAGAACACCGGAGACCAGACTGCCCACGCCCGCCTGTCCCGGTGCCATGAAGTTCACGCCACCTGAGTTCGCGGTGGCGGTGTAGCCGGATTCTCCGACCTTTTCGAGTCCGGCGGGATTGTCCACCTGGCCAATCACGATCTGGGCGATCGTCTGGGTGGAGCCGTTGCTGAAACGTCCGGTGACTGTGCCATCAGTACCGAGGGTGTAAGACTGAAGGACACCAGCGGCGTAGCCGTCCTGGCCGGTGACAGCGGCGTTGTCCAGCTCCGCGTAGCTGGTCAGAGCCGAGAGGTCCACGGTGACGCCGGCAACGGTGACTGCAGCTCCGGTGAGTGCGCCGGTGGCCGCATCCCGCTGGAGTGTTCCGGTAGCTGTGGCGTCGCCTGCTGCCGCCTCCACACCCCAGCCGTCGCCCGTGCGGGTGAAGGTCAGCGTCAGCGTGCTGCTGGTGCCATCTGCATTGAAGATCTCGCGGTCGATGGTACGGGTCTCTCCCACAGTTGCCTCAGCGGGAAGATTGCCAGAAACTGTCGCATTGCCGGTGGCCTGTCCGGGGACGGTCAGGCCGGTGGGCAGCACGATGTCCTCCAGTGCCCCTCCGGCAGGCAGAGCACCATTGACCGCCATACGGCCCTGAACGATCCCACCGTCGGGGCTGACCAAGCGGCCAGCGGCGTCGAAGTCGAAGGATCCTGCTCTGGTCAGCACCTGCTGGCCGCCTTTGTTGAGCACAAAGAAGCCATCGCCGGAGATCATCATGTCCGTGGCGCGATCCGTGCGCTGGGCGGCACCCTGGGTGAAGTTGGTGCTGGTCCCTGCCACCTGGACGCCGAGGCCCACCTGGGCCGGGTTGCCGCCGCCGGTCTCTGCACCGGGTGCGGCAGCGCCCTGGGTGATCTGGCTCAGGGTGTCCTGGAACTGGGTGGACTGGCCTTTGAAGCCAGTGGTGTTGACGTTGGCGATGTTGTTGCCGGTGACATCAAGCATCGTCTGGTGGGAGCGGAGCCCGGAGATTCCGGAGTTCAGTGAGCGAAGCATCTCTTAGGTGCCTTTCTGGGGGTAGTGAAGCAGGTCGGCGGAACGTGAGGGATGGGGTCAGTCTGTGGACGCTGCTGCGTCTTCGGACCGGGGGCTGGCGACAGCCGCAATCGCGGAGTAAGGGTAGGGGGTGCCATCGATGGCGACGGTGGGACCGGCGGGGCCGAAGGATACTGCCGTCACCGTTCCGGTGACCGGTTCTGCGCCGTCGGTGGTGACGACCTGGCCGATCAACGCAGTAGCAGCACTTCGCTGTCCCATGCCCAGCAGCTCCTTCTGAGCAGTGGCCATGGCAGTCAGCTGTTCCATGGAAGCCAGCTGAGTGGTCTGAGTGATCATGTCATTAGTGTCCATAGGTGAACTCGGGTCCTGGTTGGACAGCTGGGTGACCAGCAGCGACATGAATACCTCGCTGTCCATGGTCTGCTTCAGCTCACGGCCCGGTGTCATAGCCTCGTTGCCTGTTCTGCGGGCTTGGTCAATGAGCGCAGGGTCCACAGCAGGCCCTTGCACCCCGGATATGGGCGTCGGCGGCATAGTGTTGTCTCCTCTATCTCTCAGGCCAGGATTGCTTCTCAGGCCAGCAGGTCCAGGCCGGATGGTGGGCGAGTGAACGACAGGCTGCCAGAGGCTGGCCGATCTTCGTGGTCCGCATCGATCTCACGGTCCCGGGCATCTACAGGCTGCAGACTCGATGTCGCATCAGGGGACTGTGCCGGATCACGTGATTCAGCCCCCAGCTGCTGCCCACGCTGCTGATCAGGACGTGGCTGTTGGTCAGTGCGCTGATCCGGGCGCTGTTGATCTGAACGGTGCTGATCAGCAGCTGGGGCGTCTGCATCGGATACTGTCACGGCACCGGTTCCGGCGCCGAGGCCGGCCAGGTCGCGACGCAACTCGGTCAGCATGGCGCGCAGTGCCTCGCGACCGGACTCATGAGGTGCGAAGAGTTCGATACGCAGTCCCTCAGCTCCCAGGCTTGCCCGGACGGTGACCGGCCCTAGGTTCTCCGGAGCCACATTGATGGTGAGCACCTGCTGCCCCTGCCCGCCGCTGAGAGCTGCTGCGGCGGCGCTGCGCGCGATGGGACCTGCCAGCTGGGCATTCAGCGGCGGTGTGTTGCTGCTGCCGGGCATGCGGCCTGTCTCGGTGACAGCTTCAGCAGGTGCAGCGGCAGGCTGCATGAGTGGCGCTGCCCCAGCGGGATTCTCCACCGGCGTTGGCGCCGCCGTCGCGGTGGGGCCGGGAACTGAGCCAGGGCTCATGACCGGCTGCGACTGGGTGATCTGGGACTCCGGTACGAACTCAGCCGCTGCAGTGACTGGCTGACCAGCGGCTGGTGAAGTTGTCCCGACGGCGTGCACCGGAACCGTGAGCCCGGCAGATGCAGCCTCCGGGTGGGCACCGACTGGAGCCGGGAAGCGCCCCTGAACGGCTCCCGAGCTGTTGACTACCGGCTCGGAATCGGTCAACTGCTCACTAGGACCGGGCTGATCGAGGTGGCGGGCATTGAGATTCAGCTCAGCTGGCAGCGCTTCATCCTGCAGTGCGGCTTCCTCGTTCGACCCCGAGCCCACTGCCTGGGCAACGCTGTGCGTCAGTGTGCTCTCCACAGCTGCCAGGGTCTGCGCCGGGGCTTCGCCGGAGGGTATACCCAAGGCCGAGGTCTGCGCCGTCGTGTGACCTTGGGTTCCGGTGAGGCCCGCTGTCCACTCCCGCCCAGTCCTGAGAAGCTCAGCGCCCGGGAACACCGCCGATAGCGAAGAGATCCGGTGAGGTTCCGCCTCGTGGGGCGGCATAACTACCTGCGGAACCGTCTCAGACTGACCAGGTTCACGCTGGGCGCCCTCCGGAGCTGCTGAATCCGGTCCTGCTGTGTCAGGTGCAGGGTCATCTTGTGCTGCCTCATGAGCCGTTATGTCATGCACTGGGTTCTGAGCCGCTGGGTCTTGAGACGCAGGGTCCTGAGGCGCTTCGCCCTGATACACCGAGCCATGGAGTCCCGTGTGCTGATGTGCAGTCGCGGGAACAGTCTGGTGCTCGGTCGAAGCCGGATCAGCTGCCACTGGCTCAGCCTCACCGGCAGTAGCGGGACCGGAGCGTGGACGCGCAGTATCTGACCGCACCTGCTCTCTGGCGTTGCTGAGCAGCTCTTCAAATCGGCTGGCCTGTTCCCCCGCCGGGGATGCGGCACGGCCGGCGCGTATGCCACTGGCTGGCGAGGATGAGGTGAGCAGTGGGCTCGTCAGCTGCGCTCCGGATGTCATCGCTGCGTCCCTTCTGACATCCGTTCACTTGCACCGACAGCAGCCTCAAACATGGTGCGCTCGGCGGCCACCTGATCTGCCGCGTTGAGCCTCACTGCGCTGGCCTCACTCCCGCTTCCGGACTGCGCAGTATCTTCCACCACCCGGCGGATGGTCATGATGCCGCGACTATCCGTCACGTGGCTGACCGGATCGATGGCCACCGACCGGCCGGGCCGGGGCGCGTGGATCATCTGCCCCTCCCCCACGTAGATCCCAATGTGTCCGCCTTCGTGGGTGACGATGAGATCTCCGGGCCTTGCCTCGTCCAGGGATGGAACTTCCTCTCCCATCCGCGCCTGATCGATGGCAACTCTGGGCATGCTCACGCCAAGTTCGCTCAGTGCCAGCTTGACCAGACCCGAGCAGTCCAGCCCGGTTCGTGGGTCGTTACCACCCCAGACGTAGGGCACGCCCAGGTATTTTCGGGCGGTCTCTACCAGCTGTTCGCCAGCGTCACCGCCGTTGGGGACAGACTCGGCCGTGCCCAGCGCGGGCAGGCTGACACTGCCTGAGGCAGCAGCAACACCCCCACCTGCAGAGAGCTGCTGCTCAGTCGACGGGCCGGAGTAACTGAGCACCCGCATCAGGGCCTCGAACTCAGGTCCGGCCATGTCAGCCCCGGAAAGCTCAGTGGCCACCGCCGAGCCCGCACTCAGAGACTGGTTGCCGGAGAGCATCCCCGGGGACGTCGCGGTAGAAGGTGCGGCACCGGCAGAGGGCGCCGTCGTGATCGGTGGCTGTGTGCCAGTGACAGCAGAGAGTGCAGATTCAATCTGCCCCACGCGGCCCAATGCGGCAACAAAAGTCATCGCGACCCTCCCTTCGCGGTGTACTGATGGCTTCGCTGAGCTGCTTCGTCGAGGACGGACTGCTCACGAACCAGCTCCTCAACCTCTTGCTGCTGCAGATGACGCTGATGGAGCTTCTCCACGACGCCGGTGGCGCGCTTGGCCTGCGAGTATGCAGACTCGGCATCCTGGACCTGCTGTTCTGCCTGCGCGGCGAGCGCATGGAGTTCTGTAAGCATGCTGCGCGATGACGAGCGCGCCGCAGCAATAGCCAATAGCGCTGCGGGACTGCTGGGGTTCTCACCACCGGTGTTGGTTTCGACGAAGCGGGCCAGCCGCTGGTTGGTGTTCTGCTGATCCTGTCGCGCTGACTGCAGGCGGCCAGCGGCCTGCGTCTCTTCCAGGTGACGCAGCCGCATCAGACCGGCCAGGGGGAACCTGCGGCTCATAGCTGACCGCCTCCAGCCTGTCGCAGCTGGTCAGCCAGGGCGTGGAGTCGCAGCAGGGTGTCCTCAAGCCGAGCTGTCTCCTGCAGTCCCTGCTGCAGGAAAGCGTCTATTGATCTCTGATGCTCCAGCGCGACGTCGACCAGCGGGTTGGCTCCGCGCTGATAGGCACCGACATCCAGCAGATCCTGGGCCGAGCGCCGGGCTGCAAGCACCCTACGCAGCACAGTGGCGTCTTCAGCATGTGCCGGAGTGATCACCCGGGAAGCGACTCGAGACACCGAGCTCAGCGCATCGATCGGTGGGTAGTGCCCCAGCGTGGCCAGCTTCCTGTCCAGGACCACATGCCCATCCAGGATGGAGCGGGCGGCGTCGGCGACCGGCTCATTATGATCGTCACCGTCCACCAGCACCGTGTAGATACCAGTGATGGTGCCGTGCTCATCGGAACCGGATCGTTCCAGCAACCGAGCCAGCAGCGAGAAGGTCGAGGGCGGGTAGCCGCGTGTGGCCGGTGGTTCTCCCACCGAGAGTCCGATCTCGCGCTGAGCCATGGCCACCCGGGTCAGCGAGTCCATCATCAGCAGCACTTTCTGGCCCTGGGCGCGGAACCACTCGGCGATCCGGGTGGCCGTGAATGCGGCTCGCAGTCGCATCTGAGCGGGCTCATCGGAGGTGGCGACGACGACCACTGAGCGCGCAAGCCCTTCTGGCCCCAGATCATCTTCCAGGAACTCCCGGACTTCACGGCCGCGTTCGCCAATGAGCGCGATGACGTTGATATCGGCTTCCGTCCCGCGCGCCACCATGGAGAGCAGCGAGGACTTGCCCACACCAGAACCGGCGAAAAGGCCGAGCCGCTGCCCTTGGCCCACAGCCGTGAGCGCATCGACGCTGCGAATGCCGAGCTGAAGCTGCTGGGCAATGCGCAGTCGACTCATCGGACGCGGCGGCGCCTGGTGAATGGGCACCAGATGGTGCTTCCCCAGGGGACGGGAGTTCGATGCTGGGCCGTCGGCGGGGCGGCCAAGGCCATCTAGTACTCGGCCGGTCAGTCCGGGCCCCACTGGCACCAGCGAGGGCCGACTGGCCAGCCGAACTTCATCACCTACGGCGGTGTGTTCCAACGGGGCCAACGGCATGCACCGCACCCGCTGACCGTGGGCGGCCACCACTTCCGCCGGCACCCGCTGCGGTCCGATTTCCACCACTGTGCCCAGCGGAACTGAGTACCCGGGGCCTAAACCGGCCTGACCCTGCAGCTCCATGTGCTGCTGCAGACCCCCGACTTCTACTCCCAGACCCAACAGCTCGGTGACTTCGCCAGCCCGGGCGGGTCTGCCGGCCTGCACAAGCGATGACAGCATCGGTGTGCTCACGCTGCGTCCCCGGAGCGAATCTTCAGTACTGCCTCCTGGCAGCGTTCCAGAGCAGCAGTAATCCGCGCATCCAGGAACCCTTCGGTCAAATCTGCCACGGCATCTCCAGGTGCCAGCCCCGGGTCGGCGTGGACGCGCACCCCAGCGTCATCCAGGGCGACCTTGTCCAGCCGCGCAGCGGTCTCCGGGTGCATCCGCACAGCGCGGATCTCTTCGGGCTCCACTTCTGCCAGTACCCGTTTCAGTGCGGCACGGGCCGCGTGGGCGCCGTCGCGAAGCTCCGTTCCCAGGATCGTCTCCGCCAGCTGAAGGACGGCTTCAATGACCTGCATCTCCAGGGTTTCCACTGCTGGCAGCGTGCGGGACTGCAGCGCGTCTGCTGCCGCGCGCAGACCCTGCAGCGCCCGCTGGTGCTCAGCGGCGTTGTCGCGTTGCTGCTGGTCAAAGCGATTCTGCAGCTGCTGCTGGTGCTGAGCTGCCTGCTGCGCGGCAGTTCGTGATCCGGCAGCGTAGCCCTCGGCGTATCCGCGGGTCCGGGCTTGAGCATGAATCCGGGCCAGCTCATGGGTGGGATCTGCGCTCAATGCAGTGAAGGCCAACGGCCGCAGAGCCGGCTGGGCTGCGCTGGAGTTGGAGGCGCTTGTCCCCCGCTCAGACCACAAGGTAGTCCTCCTCCAGGCGCTGGACGGTGATCTCGCCGCGGTTCTCCAGCTCACGGATGGACCGCACAATATCCGCGCGTGCTTCATCCACGGCCGACATCCGCACCGGCCCCAGGGATTTGAGCTCCTGGTCCAGGATGTCCCTGGTGCGCTCGGAGATGTTCTCCCGGATCGTGGTCTGCACAGATTCGCTGGCACCTTTGAGCGCCAATGCCAGGATGCCGGGATCAATGCCGCGCAGGATGAGCTGCACGTCGCGCTTCTCGAAGCGCACCAGATCGGTGAAGGTCAGCATCCGCGCCCGCACCTCCTCCGCAAGCTGTTCATCGCGCTCGGCCAGGGTCTCCAACAGTTCTTTCTCCACCGCCACCGGCGAGCGGTTGATGATGTCCACCAACTGCTGAATTCCCCCGACGGCGGCCAGCGGTTCGGTGGGAGCCACGTTGGCGCCAAGCCGCGATTTCAGCACTTCTGCCACGGTGCGCAGCGCCTCAGGGGAGGCCGGCCCCATAGTGGCCAGGCAGGCCGCGATTTCGGTCCGACGTTCGGCGTTGACTCCGGCCAGGACGGTGGAGGCGACTTCAGGTCGCAGATGCGCCAGCACCAGGGCCACGGTCTGCGGAAGTTCTTCTTCCAACAGCACCGCGATCTGCGGCGGATCCACGGTCTCGAGGAAGTCGAAGGACTTACCGGCCATCGAGGAGGCCAGCCGGTTCATCACGGTGGCGGCCTGCTCTGCACCGAAGGTGTCCTGCAGCAGACCCGCGGCGACGTCGCGTCCTCCGCGTGCTGCTGGCAGTCCAGTGGCGATGGCACCGTGGACCTCTTCCAGGACTTTCTCGATGGTCTTGCGATCGACCCGGCGCAGGCGGACGATCTCCGCGATGACCTCATCTGCTTCCAGCTCGCTGAAGTGCCGAAGCACGTCAGAGGCGTGCTGGCGGTCCATCTGCATCAGCACCAGGGCCACTTTCTGGGTGCCGGTCAGCTTTTTCGGCTCAGGGGCGGACGTCATACTGAAGCGGATTCCTCCTCCATGAGCGTACGGAGGTGTTCGGCCATCCGTTCCGGATCCTGAGCCGCCCAGGTGTTGATCTCATCGCGACGCCGCGTGGCTTCAGCTGCTGAGGAATCAGGATCGTCCTCCGGCTGCGGCGGATCAGCAGGTGCCAGCGCCGCCGGCGGAGGCAGCGGTGCGGTGATGTCAGCGGTGTGATCCGGTATAGGCAGCGCAGCAGTGTGCGTTGCCCCGGTTCCCAGCTCCGCCGCGGTCAGCGACTCCCCGAGGTCTTCGAGTTCATTTGTGCGCCTGCGCCGCCTGCGCATCAGGATGATCGCCATCACCAGAAGCAGCAGCAGGCCCAGGACCACGGCGGCGCCGATGGTCAGGATGCGCAGCAGTTCGGCTTCCTGTTCGGCGGCCGCCCGGGCTTCGGCCTCCGCCAGTGCGGCGGCTGCGGCATCGGCATCGGCTGAGCTGAATGGCACCATGGAGACGCTGACCTGGTCGCCACGGGCCTCATCCAGGCCGATGGCGGCACCGACCATCTGGGTCAGCTGCGGAACGTCAACTGCCCCTGCGGCGTCGGCGTTGACCACCACAGATACCGACTGGTTGACGAGTTCCCCGGAGGGGATGCTGCGTGTTTCGGTGATCTTGTTGACGGCGTTCTGCCGGTCGCTCTGCTCGGAGGTATAGCTGCCCTCTCCGCCGGTGCCTCCGGGGACCGCAATATTGTCGGGGCCGAGCACTCCTGCTGCACCACCGCCGGTTCCGGTGTATTCCTCGGTGATGGTGGATTCGGTCAGCGCCGTGGCTTCTTCTGGATTCTCGAAGGTCTCTTCAAGCCGTTCTGCGGACTCCATGCTCAGCTGGGCATTCACCGCCACAGTGGCGTTGCCACGGCCGACCACCTGGTCCAGCATGGTCTGAACCGACTGTGTCATCCGCTCTTCGTAGTCACTGGCCTGCCCGCTGCCGTTGGTCACTCCGAGACCCACGGCGGAGAGCAGTGTTCCCTCGGCATCGACTACTGCCACGTTTTCCGGACGCAGTCCGTCCACGGCAGCTGCTACCAGGTGGACCACGGACTGCACCTGGTTATCGGTGAAGGGCGTGCCGGAGGTGGTGCGGACGAAGATCGAGGCGGTGGGCTCTTCTTTGGTGTCTACGAACACCGTCTCTTCGGGGAGGGCCAGAGCCACTGAGGCGGCCTGGACCCCGTTGAGCGCCTCAATAGTGCCGGCCAGTTCGCCTTCGAGTGCACGCTTGTAGGTCACGGTCTGCTGGAAGTCACTGGAGGTCACCCCCATGTCATCCAGCAGGGAGTAGCCGCCGCGGTTGGCGGAGGGAAGCCCCGCTGAGGCTGCGCGGATGCGGGTCTCGTAGACCTGTTCCTCCGGCACCAGAACGGAGGTGCCACCGGCGGTGAGTTCATAGGGCACGCCGTCGGCACGCAGCTGCTCCACGATCTGGGAGGCATCCTGAGGGTCCAGGCCGGTATAGACCGGGGACATTCTCGGCTGGGACATGGCGGTGAAGAGCGCGAAGCCGCCGAGCACCAGCACCGCGATACCGATAATCGCCAGGGTGCGCTGAGCGATGCTGAATTCACTGATGCGTCCGCGCATCCGAGTCAACATGTTGGGTGCCGATGCCATGATCAGGCCTGCATCCGCATGATCTCGTTGAAGGCCTCGACCCCGCGGTTACGGAAGGTCGCGATGGTCTCCAGCGCCAGTGATGCCTGCGCGGAGGCCAGTGTGGCGTTGTGCAGATCGTTCAGGTCACCGGTAAGCGCCTGGACAGTGAGGTTCCGCGAAGTTGCTTGCAGGCCCTGGACCTCGTCCACAGCACCACCGAGAACCGAGGCGAAGCTGGTGCCCTGTGTCCCTGCTGCGCTCTGCGTCTCTGCGTTGCCCTGCGCCCCACTAATGCCCTGGGCCCCGCTAATGCCCAGTGCCCCTGGGATGGCCTGGGGCTGCTGCACATAGCCTGTCGCGGTGGTGGGCAGCACGGCGCCGATGCTGCTGATGCTGATGTCGCTCACTGCTGGGATCCGATCTGCAATGCGGCTTGGTATGTCTCGCGGGCTCGGTCGATCACGGCTGCATTCATCTGGTAGCCGCGCTGTGCCATGATCAGGCTGCCCATCTGCTCGGAGAGGTCGATATCCGGATAGCGGACATAACCGTCCTCATCGGCCAGCGGGTGGTTGGGTTCGTGCACGATCCGCCCCTCGGCATCGCCCCACTCTGTGCCAGCCACATAGACCCCGCCCTCGCCGCGCATATCGGCCTGTGCGGTGATGTAGCGGGCCTGAAATGCGGTTTCGTCTGTGGAGCGGACAGTGTTGACGTTGGCGAGGTTGTCGGAGACTGCATCTAGCCATTTGCGGTGGACCGTCAGCGCTGTGCCGGCGATTCCCAGGGCATCCATCATGGGCATATCAGGCGCTCCTCAGGGCGGTGCGGACGCTGGTGAACTGGCCGTTGAGAGCCTGCGCGGCGAACTGGTAGCGCAGCACGGTGTCTATATTCGACAGGGTCTCGGTGTCTAAGTTGACGTTGCTTCCGTTGAGCCGGGTTGGCTCCAGTGAGCGCGCCTCAGCTGGTGCGGCCGCGCCGTCGCCGGCCTGCACGGAGGCGCGCAGTGCATCTTCGAAGGACACCCTGCGGGCAGTGAAGCCCGGGGTGTTGACGTTTGCGATGTTGTCAGCGATGGCACGCTGGCGCATGGACAGACCGTCCAGGGCGCTCACAAGTGCGCGCGAAGTCACGGATTCAAACATGGCTCCCTCAAGGGCAGGGTGATGCAAGCCGGCCGATCCATGGCCTGATGTGAGGTGAGCAATCCGTGCTCACTCTGCACTGTCGGCAACAGATTCGACCCCGTTAGGAGTCCGGTACATCTTTTTCAGCCGGTGGTGTCCAGGTATCGCGAGTGGTCCGGGTCAAGTTCCGGCAGCCGGTTCAGTGCGCTGAGCTGCTGGCCGATGTCCTGCTGGGCTGCGCGGGTGCGTTCGGCGGCGTCCTCCAGCATCCCCAGCACGCGCTGGGCCTGGCTGGCTTTCTCCTGCGGCAGCGAGGTATCCGGGTGGTGCGGAAGTTGCAGATCAACCTCATGAACACCGCCGGTCTGTTCTGCCCAGTTCTGCAGTGTGGTCAGGTACGATTCCCAGTCCTGCTCGACCGACATCAGCCCACGCCCAGCAGTGAACCGGATCCAGCCGCATCGCCGGAGATGGCAGGGCTTCTCAACCCCGACGGCGGCATCGCTGCGGCAGCGTTCGGGTTTGTCTGCACCGGGGCTGCGGCTGCTTCATGCCAGGCCTGACGCAGCGGCTCCAGCAAGGTGGCGGCCTCAGCGGTGAGGGCCGCGTCATGCTCTGTATTGGCGCGGATGAGCAGACCGGTCACGAAGTTGTAGAGCGCCTGCAGCTGTTCTGCTCCGTTCCACACTTCAGGTTTTAAGGAGCTCTGCAGCTCGGTGATGATCGACTGGGCATGCAGCAGCTCCGCTGATGCGCTGGTCCAATCCTGCTGGTGCTGCGCGGCCTGTGCACGGCTGAGGTCCAGCATGAGCCGGTCATAGAGCATGGTCAGCAATCGCGCTGGGCTTGCTGCGAGGATCGCTTCACGCTGGTACTGGTTCAGGCTGTTATTCATCGATGCTCCTTTGCGGCTCTGTTGCCGTTGGTGGGCCAGATGCCGCTGCTGGTTCAGTTGTTATTGGCCCGGGGCGGCTGCGGCAGTGAGGCCAGCTGGGAGGTCAGGTACTCCATCTGGGAGTTCAGTGCCTGCATCTGCACTTCAAGGGCTGCATAAGTGCGCTCAAGGGTGGCCCGGCGGGCGGCCAGCCGGGTGTCCCATTGCAGGACCTGGTCCTCCAGCCGCCGGATGGTGGTCTCCTGGCCGGTGATTTTGCGGGTCAGGTCTCCGTCATAGCGGTCGGAGAGTCCGGTGGCCACATCGGCGACGCGAGTGGCCATGGCGGCGAACAGGTCCTGAGTGCCCTGCGGGTCCTCCTCCAGGGCTGCGGCGAATTTCTCCTCGTCAAAGGTGATCTCCCCGGTGCGGCTGATCTCAATGCCGATCTTTGACAGCGATTCACCACCCACCGGCATGATGACCGCATCGGTGATTCGGCTGCGAGCCATACGCACCGTGCTGTCGCCGGTGAGCACCGAGGCGGAGACCTCGTCGCCGTCCACATTGACTTCGCTCTGCCGCGCGATAAAGCCGAGCACGTTCTGCACATCGCTGATGAGCTTTTTTGCCTCAGCGGTACTGGCCTCGGTGTCCTGCTCCACGGTCAGAGTCACCGGCGCGGTGCTTGCCGCGCTGACGGTGACGTCCACTCCGGGCAGCAGATCGGTGAAGGTATTGGTGGAGGAGGTGATGCGGGTCTGCGCACCAGTTCCGGCCCAGAGCTCAACGACGGCGTCCTGGCCCTGTGAGGTGACAGTACTGCCGGACTGCGTGCCGGCAAGGCTGAATACACCGTCCGCGCCGGTCTCTGCAGCGCTGAGCTGCAACCGGTAGCTGCCCTCTCCCACGGCGATCTTGGCCGCAGTGACTCCACTCTCGGAGCCGTTGATCGCCGCAACGATGTCATCCAGGGAGGTAGAGGCCGCGACGATGTCTGTGGTGGTGCCATCGGCAGAGATGATCTGGAAGCTGCTGCTGTCCCATTCGGTCATGGGATCGGTGACTACCGCGTGCCGGATGGCGGTCTGCTCCACGGTAAAACTCAGACTGCCCGGGCTTGCCTGGTGGGTGGCCACTGCGGTGACCGTGTCGCTGCTGCTGAGCACTTTGTGGTGCTGCATGGCGGTGGCACCGGAGGCCGCTGTGGCAGTCTCAGCCAGTGCGGCGGTGCGGCTGTTGAGCTCCCGCAGCGCATCGGTGAAAGCGTTGGTGGTGTTGACCTGCTGAATCAGCAGCTGCTGAGGAACGGCCTCGACGCGCATGAGCTGGTCAACCAATGCAGCGGAGTCAAGACCGCTGGCCAGGCCGGGGAGTTTGATGGACATGAAGTGCTCCTGTGCGAAGGTGTCCTCACGCTCCCGACTGGGCGCGGAGCCAATGGGGGTTGGTGCCGCACCCAGTCGGTATCAGCGTGGTGGGGATCAGCCCAGCAGCTGCAGGACGCCCGAGGTGGACTGGTTGGCCTGAGCAAGCATGGCGGTGCCAGCCTGGGACAGGATGTTGGAGCGGGTGAAGTTCACCATCTCAGAAGCCATATCCACGTCGCGGATGCGGGACTCAGCAGCAGACAGGTTCTCGCGGGTGACGTTCAGGGAGTTGATGGCAGATTCCATGCGGTTCTGCTGTGCACCCAGGTCAGCGCGGGCGCCGGAAACTGCGGTGATCTGCGCGTCGATGCTACCGATGGCAGTCAGCGCGATAGCAGAATCGGTGATGTCCAGATCCTGAATGATGGTTGCCACATCAGTCAGGTTGGTCAGATCCACTGTGAGCTGGTCGTTCTCAGTGTTTCCTGCACCGATCTGGAAAGTCAGCGAAGCACTGGAGCCATCCAAAAGGTTGATGCCGTTGAAGTTGGTGTTGCCGGCGATCCGTGCGAGCTCATCGCCAAGAGCGCTGATCTCGGAGTTGATGGCCGCACGGGACTCCGCGTTGTTGGAATCGTTGCCGGCCTGGACTGCCAGGTCACGCACTCGCTGCAGGATGGAGTGAGCCTCGGTGAGCGCACCTTCGGTGGTCTGGATGACCGAGATGCCGTCCTGAGCGTTGCGAGCTGCCACTGCCATGCCGTTGACCTGGGAGCGCAGGCCCTCGGAGATGGAGAGACCGGCGGCGTCGTCGGCTGCACGGTTGATGCGCAGACCCGAGGACAGCTTCTCCAGCGAGCTGGAGAGGGCGTTCTGGGTGTTGGACAGGTTGCGGTGAGCGTTCAGTGCCGCAACGTTGGTGTTGATCTGCATGCTCATGTGAGCTTTCCTCCATGAATTTAAGGGGTATTACGCGGGTCCATCCGTGGACCTCACCCTCAGCTATCGGCACCGGAGGTCCGGTGCGTTAGCACATGGTGGAAAACTCAGCAGAATCAGCCAGCGGCTGCGATCCGCGGGTGCACTTCCGGCGGCGCAGCTGCGGCGCCGACCAGTCCTCCCCGGGCCTTCTCCCCCAGCGTGATGACGTACTGTTCGCGGCGCTTAGCCTTACTGCCCTGACCGGGTGCCGGTGCGGCTTCACTATCTCCGTAGTGCTGCTGCAGCCCGGCGCGCAGCAGCTTCATGGCCTCGGAGCGCTGCTGGGACACCGCCGAATGCGTAATGCCCAGCTCCTGAGCGATCTGGGTGACAGTGGCTCCTTCAAAGAACAGCCGGGTCACGATCATCCGCATGCGCTCCGGAAGAGCGTCCACGGCGGTGCGGAGCATCATCTGCTGCTCCTGCTCCATGAGCTCTTCTTCCGGGCACCGTCCCTCGGCCACCAGATAGTCAGACATCTCGGCTTCCAGGGCGACGACTTTGCGTCCGGCGTCCTGCAGGATCGCGGCGGCAGTTTTCTCTTCAACTCCCATGGCGGCGGCTACCTCAGCAGTTGTCGGCTGCCGTCCAAGGGCTGCGGCAAGAGTCTCTTCAGTGCTCTTGGCTTCACGAATACGTTGGCGCTGGCCGCGGCCGGCCCAGTCAGCTGAGCGCATATCGTCAGCAAAAGCTCCCATGATCCGCCGTCGGGCGTAGGCCCCGAAGGGGACGCCGTAGCTGGGATCATAGGAGTCAGCGGCAGTGATGAGCGCGATGGCGCCCACAGATGTCAGATCCTCGCGAGAGAGGTAACTGTTCCTGGCGCAGACATCAGAGACCAGGTACCCCACCAGCGGTAGGTTCTCCAGCACAAGCTGGTTCCTACTGTGCTTGTCCACAAGCATGACCCCCCAGTCATACGGGTCCCATCACGAGACCGCCATACCCAAGCCGTGCGGAAGTTGCTTCTGGCGCCTAGGCCCCCCAACAAGACAACCTGTACACGACCTTGGCGCAAGCTTATTCTTTTCTGACACTCTGGAGAGTAGACCCTTTGAGGAAAAAGTAAAAGAACCTTGTGTTGCGTGGAAGTAAACAGCGCTAACGATTCGCTGGACTGTGCCGACAGTCTTAGCTGACAGCAACAGCACTTGACGTAAGGCAGCCCGGGGAGAACGCCGCACACATAGCGCTGATTGATGACGCAGGGGCCCCACAGCCCTTATTCTCTCAACACCACTTTCAGCTCGAACCTCGCATGACCTAGGGGCCGCCGCCATGCCGATGACTTCACTCAATGCCCTGTTATGGCGTGAACGCGAAATGCTGGACCTCCTGGAGTTCAAGCTCGAAGAACAGCAGCTGCTGCTGGTGGGCGGAAAATCTCAGTGGCTCGACCGCGCCACTAAGGAAATCGATATTGTCCTGGAGAAGGTCAACGCCGCGTCGCTGGCACGCGCGGTGGAATCGGCCACAGTTGCCGCTGAACTGGGACTCGACGACGACGCCCCGTTGAGTCAGATCGTGGCAGCGACAAGCGAAGAAGCCTGGAGAGAAACGTTGGAGAGCCACCTGGGCGCTCTGCGCTCAGCCGCCGCCCGCATCGCCCAGCTGCGCGATACCAACAGCGCGTACCTGCGCAGCGCGCATCGGGCTACCCAGGAGACGCTTGCGGCACTCGACACCGACGCTTACGGCGGCCCAGGCAACTCATCATCCCCGGACGCTGACCCGCGAATACTGGACACCGAGATCTGAACGAGGACTACGCATGAGTACATTCAGCGGGCTCAATACCGCATGGACCGGCCTCACCGCCGCGAGGCGGGCCATGGAGACAGCGGGCCAGAACATGGCCAATGTCGGAACCGAAGGCTATACCCGGCAGCGTGTGGAGACCGCCGCAGCGGGAGCTCCAGCGGCGGTCGGGCGGCTTGGTGGAACACCGCAGCCCGGCCAGGGAGTGGTCCTGTTGGACGTCACTCGGCTCAGCAATCCCCAACTCGACGCCCGGGTTCGCGACACCGCGGCTCTGTCGAGTCAGACTCAGAGCATCACCGCCGGCCTGTCCGCCATCGAGGACATCTTCCGCGAACCAGGACCGGATGGTCTCTCAGCGCTGCTCGCCGAGTTCTGGTCCGGCTGGGAGGATGTCGCGTCAGCCCCCGGCAATGAAGCTCCGGCAGCAGTGCTCCTCAGTCAAGGGCAAGCCCTGGCTGACCGGCTGGCGCAGATGCACCAGGAACTGTCCTCCCAGTACCTGTCCCAGCATCAGAAGCTGGCAGAACAGGTCAATGAGGTCAACGCCACTGCTCTTGCCCTAGCTGACCTGAACCGGCAGGTCAGCACTGCCGCAGCTGCCGGAAGCAGCGTCAATGAGCTTCTGGATCAGCGCGACCGCATGACTGAGCGCTTGGCTGAGCTGACTGGAGCCGAGGTCCGCAACCAGCCTGATGGATCCGCTGAAGTGTTCATCGGCGGCACCCCCCTGGTCACCGGAGGAACTGCACGGGCCTTGCAGCTCAATGGTTCCGCAGTACTGGGCCAGGGCGGGGTGCAGCTGAGCTGGTCGCATCGGCCTGAAGGTGGAGCGGCCACTATTCAGGGCGGAGCGATCGCCAGCTCGCTGACCATGCTCGCCACGGCTGATGACGCTGGCTCCGGTGGGCCCATTGCGCAGACTGCTGCTGCCCTGGACGACCTCGCCACAGCGCTGGCTGACCAGGTCAACGCCGTGCACCGGGAAGGCCGTACCGTAGCCGGGGAACCCGGTGGCGATTTCTTCACGCTGGATCCGGATCGCCCGGCCGCAAGCCTCGCAGTGGCGATCAGCGGTGCCCGGGAGCTGGCTACCGGAGGTCCGGGCCACGGAAGTCTCGATGGTTCCAATGCCCTGAAGATCGCCGAGCTGGCCGCTTCCCCCGGCGGACCTGACGCCTTGTGGACTGCTCTGGTCACCAGCACCGGCACTGCAGTCCGCAACGCCGCCCAAGCTTCAGTCAACGCATCGGTCTCCTATGTCAGCAGCGTGGAGCAGCAGCGCAGCCATTCGGCGGTCTCGTTGGATGAGGAGAATATTTCACTGCTGACTCACCAGTACGCCTACCAGGGAGCAGCGCGAGTGATGACTGCCATAGACCAGATGCTTGATGTTCTGATTAACCGCACCGGCGTCGTCGGCCGCTAGTCTTAGGCGAGATAGGAGCCCTCACCATGCAGATCAACCGGATCCCCACTGTCTCGCTGATGTCCACCGCGGACCGCAATATCCAGGCTGCGCAGCAGCGACTGGCCGCCGCGCAGGATAAGGCCTCCAGCCTGAAGGAACTCACCCGCCCCAGCGATGACCCCACAGCCGCTGCAGAGGCCATGGCTGTCCGAGCTCAGCAGCGCGCCGCTGACCAGCACGGCCGCAATATCAATAACGCCAATGGCTGGCTCTCCACAGCTGATAATGCCCTCAGCGAGGCCACCTCGCTGATGCACCAGGCTCGCGACACCGTGCTGGCCGCTTCCAATCATGGTGCCCTGAACGAACAGGCCCGAGAGGCTTACGCCCTTCAGCTGGAGTCCATCCGGGATGGACTGCTCAGCGCCGCGAACACCCAGTTCGCCGGTCGCAGCGTCTTCGCCGGCACCTCCGATGCACCCTCAGCCTTCAGCCCGCAGGGCGAGTACCATGGAGTTGCCGGCGATACCGTCCAGCGCAACATCAGCCCCACCACCACCATCCGAGTGGATGCTGATGGTGAAGCGGCATTCGGCAGCGGCGAGAACAGTATCTTCGCTCTTCTGGATACCATCGCCGGCCAGTTGCGCGCTGGAGAGCCAGTCTCCGGTCACCTCGAACCCCTGCAGGAACGGATGGACAGCATCCTCTCCGTCCAGGCCGTGGTGGGCGCGAACCACGCCACTGCGTTGCGGACCCAGGAGTCACTGGTGAGCGAGAAAGTCGCCCTGGAAACTCGCCGCAGTGCCCTCGAAGATGCGGATCTGGCATCCGCGGCGTTGGAGCTGCAGACCCAGGAAGTTGCTTATCAGGCTGCTTTGGCATCCTCGGCAAGGATTCTGCAGACGTCACTGATGGACTACTTGCGATGACTGAACTTTCTTTCCCCGATTCGCTGCCCGGGCTGGCTCCACTGCGTACGTTCCGGCTCTCCGACGTACAAGGCGCGGTGGGACTCTACTCATTGGACTCTGCTGAGATGCCAGAAGTTCGACTGTTTCTGCTGGACCCGGGAGTGCATCTGCCCGATTACTCGCCACGGCTGGAGCGGCATCTGAAGGATCTCGGAGCCGGCGCCACGGAGGAACTGCGAACTCTGCTGGTGGTCAACAGCTCCGACGGCGCCATTCACGTCAACCTGCTGGCTCCGGTGCTGATCAATACAGTGACCAGCTCTGGAGCCCAGGTCATCCTTGAAGGGCAGGACTATCCGGTACGCCAGGAACTGGCTCTGCCCACAGCCTGAAGTCGGCGGGCCAGAATCAAGCCACCATGCCCGGGGCGGCGGAACGGATGATCTGGCGCACCTGCCGCCGGGATCCCAACCCGAGCTTGGTCAGCACATTACTGACGTGGTAATCAACGGTTCGGACCGAGACCCCGAGGCCGCGGGCGATCTCCTTATTCGTCTCGCCTGCGGCGATCCGCATGGCCACTTGGCGTTCGCGTTTGCTCAGCTCCCACAGCACAGGCCCGGTATCCGCCCTCGGGGACTCCCCGGCAGAGATGGAGACTGCGGAGGGCGGTGCCTCGTGAACCGTTGCACTGCCCTCGCGCTCCCCAGGCCGATCAGGCTCTCGACGTCGAGCGAGGGATTTCAGCTGGACCTCGGTCAACTCTGCCGCGTGAGATGCCCCTATGCTGCGATAAAGCACCAGAGCCCATTCAAGTTCGTTGACGGCGGTATCCAGATACTCACCTAGCATCTCCGGGTGGTAGGACAGCAGCATGGCTCGGTCAAGGGCCGCGTAGCCCCGCAGGACCCTGAAGCCGCCGCCGTCAGGTTGACCCGGCCTGATTCCCGGGAGGGTAGCGGTGGTATCCAGCACCTCTGTGAACGCGCTCCATGCGCGCAGGGGTTCTTGCATCGACCAATGTTCATAGGCGCATAGCCAGGCCGTCAGTAGCGCGGACATCTCTGGATCGGTGGGCACTTCTCCACGCTCGATCCGCTGGCGCAGCTGCGAAATAACTGTTCCGGCCCCGCTGTAGTGCGCCGCTCGCGCGTAGAGCAGGATCGGTTCAAGTCCGAGCTCCCAGCGACTCCCGGAAGAGTCACACATCCGTGCCAGCAGACGTAGGGCTTCTTCTTGATCTTGGGCCCAATCGGCTTTGCAGACCCGCGCCCAGTCGCTGGCGGAGCTCACTATTGCACCGTGGGCGACCTTCACCAAAGCGATCTCGTCAATCAGCGCGGCAATCCGGTCACCGAGACCTCGCTGCTGAAGGAGACTTGCGAAGGCGGCATAGAGCGTGAGAATACTCGAATCTTCTCTTCCCAGCAGTCCCCGTGACGCTGCATGCTCCATTACCTGCAGAGCTTCCTCCCAGTAGCCCGCAGCATGCAGAACCAGTGCACGCTGGAGGTCGGCATAGCGGGCAATGCCGTGTTCTGGCGGAAGTGCGTCGACCCGGCTCAGATCTGCGTAGGCAAGGTCTGCACGACCCGACTGGCGGTTTCTGCTGGCCCGGCCCACCCGCAGCTCCGCCTGAGCCAATTCAGTACCGGGGAGACCCTGAAGGCCCTCGAGCAGTTCGGTAATTCTTCCGACAGCTGCGCACATGCCCTCAGGTTCGCGGTTCTCCAGGATCTCCCACAGCCTGATTCGCGCATGGAGTCCGGCGAGCTGGCCGACGGTGACGTAATCCTCGTGAGCTGCGCTGGGCACCGCGGTCTGAGCGCCAATGTCCTGAAGGTGCGCTTGCCAGTCCTGAAGCATCTCCAGCACAACCTGCGGGGCGGTGGCCAGCCGTTGGTGATCTCCGCGCAGTCCCAGGCTCCTGCCGGCCTCGGCCACAGCCTCAGCGAAGAGCAGCGCCCCCGGAGTCCTGCGGTCAACCGCGCCGACGGCTTCTAGATGCATCACGCAGCTGTCGTAGTCGTTCTTGCCCAGAGCCAGGAACGCCAGTCCCGCTGCGCGCAGTGGGCCATCCGGGAGGTTACGAATCTGCAGTTCGAACTCCGCCAGGGCTATCAGCTGGCCCCGCGGAACGGCGGCAGTGAGAAGATCAGCCACGGCCGCTTCGTTACAGCGCAGCCGCGCCCGTGCCAGGAAGTGATCCAGGGCTTCACCGATCTCCCCGCGGCGCAGTGCATCACAGCCGGCCCGGGCACGCTCCGCGGTCAGACTTTCGACTTCATCCTCCTCAGGCATGAGCCGCACGATCTCGGTCCGGTGGAACAGGGATTCATAGGGTGCGACGACCTTGAGCAGCTCGCGGTGGATCCGCACCAACCCCTGGGAGGACAGGAACGCAGTCAATGCCTGGGCGACGACCCGGTTACGCGGTGTATAACCGAGTCTGGTGCCGTCCCAGACCACCAGCCCGGTTTCCAGCAGTTCTGCCAAGTCCACGGGGTGACCGGCTGCCTGTTCCAGTTGCACTCGGGACAACGGCGCTTGCGCCGTAGCCACTAGTTCAAGGGCATGAGCAGTGGACTGATCCACCTGGCGCAGAATCTCACGAACTGCTCTGCGCATTCGCTGCCACTCTGCACCGGCATACATGGCGCAAAACGCTTCCGGAAGGCTGCGTTGACCAAGCGGGGTGCGAGACAGGTATTCGGCCACCGCACTGATGAGCAGCGGATAGCCAGCGGTTTCCTTCAGCACGCGTTGCACCACGCTGGACCCGATCGGGGTGTTGAGCTTCTCGGCCAGCAGCTCTTTAGCCTCAGATGGACCATAGGGCTCCAGCAGCAGGTAGCTTCCGTGGAGGTTGCTGCGGGCGAAGCTGGCCAGTCTGCTCACTGAGCTGCGCGTTGTGGGCTGGGCGCTGAGGATCAGCAGCACCGGTGACTCGTGTATCGCTGCGCTGAGCCGCAACAGCCCCTCCGCGGAGGCGTCATCGAGCCAGTGCGCATTGGCGATGGTCAAAACAGTGGGAGTGCGCATGGCAGCTGCCAGACGTTGTGCTTCCACCGTCAGTTCTGGGATCGACAGGGACTCTGAGGCCACACCGAAGAGGTCCACAATCCGCTGCAGAACGTAGCCGTCATCCCGCGTGTGCTGCTGGTCGAGGATGATGCTGATCTCGCGCCAGGCCCGGCAGTCTTGAAGCCCATATCTGAGCAACCGTGTTTTTCCTACACCGGCGAAGCCTTCGAGGAAGACCACGTGGCTGCGTCCGGCCCTCACCCGTTTCACGGCTTCGGTGAGCACTTCCAGCTCTGCGTCACGGCCGATGATGGGTGAGTTGATCTGCACACGTGCCCCTTTCAGATACACCCGAAGTGTGTTCAAGAGTATCCCCGGGACAGGGGCGCCACCAGGCACGATGAGTAACAACTCGATAAATGGACCCGCCCTGTGGTCCTACCTGCCACCAACGGATGCTCAGCCGCGCTCAGCGGTCTGTGGAAGTTATAAAACCGCAGGTCACACGGAGATTCCTCGGCGTAAGCCGCGGAGACTGGGCATAGCCGATCGAGTAAAAGGGGCTCAGCCTTCGATCAGGTCGCGGACCTGGATCACCTGGTCTCGGCCGGGGCCAACGCCTACTGCAGAGAACTGGGTACCGCTGAGCTTCTCCAGCCGCAGCACATAATCTCGTGCATTGACCGGCAGATCCTCCAGCGTCCGTGCCCCAGAGATGTCCTCTGTCCAGCCGGGCAGGTACTCAAAGACCGGCTTCGCGTGGTGGAACTCCGTCTGAGTCATCGGCATCTCCTCGTACGTCACGCCGTCGATCTCATAGGCCACGCATACCGGGATCTCCTCGATACCGGTGAGCACATCCAACTTGGTCAGGAAGTAATCGGTGAAGCCATTGATGCGTGCGGCATAGCGGGCCATGACGGCGTCGTACCATCCGCAGCGGCGCGGCCGGCCGGTATTGACGCCGAACTCACCACCGGTCTTCTGCAGGTACTCGCCCCACTCGTCGAAGAGCTCAGTGGGGAACGGGCCAGCACCCACACGGGTGGTGTAGGCCTTCACAATGCCGATGGACCGGGTGATGCGGGTGGGGCCGATACCCGAGCCCACCGAGGCGCCGCCGGCGGTGGGGTTGGAGGAGGTCACAAACGGGTAGGTGCCGTGGTCGACGTCGAGGTAGGTGGCCTGTCCGCCCTCCATGAGCACCACTTTGCCCTCATCCAGCGCGTCGTTGAGCAGAATGGTGGAGTCCACCACCATGGGCTTGAGCCGCTCCGCGTAGGAGAGGAAGTGCTCAGCGATCTCATCAACGGTGATCGCGCGACGGTTGTAGAGCTTGACCAGCAGCTCGTTCTTCTGCCGCAGCGCGCCTTCGATCTTCTGCCGCAGGATGGACTCATCGAAGATGTCCTGCACTCGGATACCCAGGCGTCCCACCTTGTCCATGTAGGCCGGGCCGATGCCGCGGCCAGTAGTGCCGATGGCACGCTTACCCAGGAAGCGTTCGGTGACCTTGTCCATGGTCTGGTGGTAGGGGGCCACCAGGTGGGCGTTGGCGGAGATCTTCAGCCGCGAGGTGTCCGCGCCGCGGGCCTCAAGTCCATCGATCTCTTGGAAGAGCGCCTCTAAGTTCACGACGACGCCATTGCCGATGACCGGGGTGGCGTTCGGGGAAAGAATGCCGGCAGGAAGGAGCTTCAGCTCAAACTTCTCGCCATTGACCACCACGGTATGACCGGCGTTGTTTCCGCCGTTGGGTTTCACCACATAATCGACTCGCGATCCCAAGAGATCGGTTGCCTTGCCCTTACCTTCGTCGCCCCACTGGGCACCGACGATCACGATGGCTGGCATAAGGGTCCTCTCGAGACTGGAATCAAGGCCTTAGGGAGTCTACCAAGCTCATCTGAGCGAAAGCCGAGGAAGAGTCCAGCCACTATCCAGTACCCCTACCTAGCGTGTCCTCCATGGGTACATCACCGAAGATCAGAGGTTCTGCAGTTGTCATCACGGGAGCCTCCAGCGGCATCGGCAGGGCCACCGCACTGCGTTTTGCTGCCGCAGGGGCCAACGTGGTGCTGGCTGCCCGGCGTGAGGAGGCCCTACGCGAGGTAGCCTCCGAATGCCGCCGCCACGGGGTGCGCGCACTCGTGGTGCCGGTGGACGTCACCGAAGCAGAGTCCGTCGAGCGCGTGGCAGACCGTGCGGTGGAGACTTTCGGACGGCTCGATGTCTGGATCAATAATGCCGCAGTGACGGTCTTCGGTCCGCTGTCCCAGACACCCTTAGAGGATTTCCGGCGCGTACTGGATGTCAACATCATGGGCTATGTCCACGGCACCAGGGCGGCCCTGAAGCACTTCCGGCGCCAAGACCATGGCGTGCTCATCAATATCTCCTCGATTGTGGGTGAGGTGGCCCAGCCCTTCACCGCCGCCTACTCCCTCTCCAAAGCCGGCATTAACGCTCTCTCAGTGAGTATCCGCTCAGAGCTAGCGCTGGAGAAGCGCGACGACGTCCACGTAGTCTCGGTGCTGCCGGCCACCGTTGACACGCCGTTCTTCTCCGAAGCCGCCAACTACACCGGACGCAAGATCCTGGCGATGCCTCCTGTCTACTCACCTCAGCGGGTAGCAGACACTGTCCTGAAGGCAGCCAAGAAGCCTCGGCACGAGATTCCGGTGGGCCCCGGTGCCAAGCAGATGGTGATGCAGCACCGCGCCACGCCGGCTGCTGTGGAGAACTTCATGGCGGCCCAGGTGGATAAGAAGCACCTTTCTCGCCAAGAACCAGCACGAGCCAATAGCGGCAACCTGTACCGCTCAGCCCCACGGGAACTAGCCACCATTCAGGGCGGCTGGGGTGGCCGCAAACGGCAGGCGGGCCGCCGGGTTCTGATAGGTACGGCACTGACTGCCGGCGCCGTCGTCGTGGTTCCGGTGACGGTAGGGGTCGGCAAAGCACTGGCCGCGGCGGCGGTCCCTAGGACCGGCAAAACTGTCCTCAGCAGACTGGGCAGCACCCCAAAGAGGAAGACTGGCAGCCGGTAGGTTGCACCTCAGGTGCGACTCGACACTTAAAAGTGGCACCGTCTTCGCTCTTGGGCGCCGATGTTTATTGTGAGGCGAACCGCTCCACACGCAGGACACAGTCGAGGTCTACGCCGCTGAGTGGAAATTCAGTCCGCCACTCAGCAGCGTCACCACCGGCGACACCGGTGATGTCCACTTGGATGATGCCCATGGTTTCGTTGCCGTCCATGGCTGAGACGTAGACCCGATAGTCCTGATCGTCGGATTCAGGATTGGTCACAGTCCCCTCGACCTGCAGCACCCCGTCGTGGGACTCGCAGGCCCCCACCTCCGCGTCGTCACGGGCCCCTTCGTAGTCCTCAACGGACCCAGGCTGGTCAGGCATATTGATGACCTTCTCGTCAATTGCCGCACCACTGCCAGCGGTCCCTTCGCCAGGTTCGTCTCCGGGACCACTACAGGCCACCGCGGTGGCTGCAACTACTACTGCTGCAGCAGCTACAGCTACCCTTCGGGAGGTACTCATACCGTTGATCCTTTCCGGTTGCGTCTCGCCAGCATGAGCCCAGTACCCATCAAGAGCACCAGGCCGGCAATCAGAGCAATCCATGCCACGGAAGCGCCAGTGATGGCCAGCCCGCCGATGTTCACGGTGGTCTCATCTTCATCGGTGACTGGACTCGGTGGCTCCCCCGCGTCCGGGGCCTCCGGTGGGGTGGCGCCGATGGTGGCCACGTTGTGCACCGCACCAGCTTCCACATCTGCGGCGGTGACGGTGTAGTCAACAGATGCGATGACCACGTCACCAGGTGCCAGCACCCCAGGTTCGCCGGGCCAGCTGTAGACCAGATCACTCAGGCCTTCCAGCGGATCCTCGATTACTACATCGGCCAGGGTGACATTACCGGTATTGGTGCCGATGAAGCTGAAGGTGATCGTCTCGCCTGCAGCAGCGGCGCCGTTGAGTTCGCCGTCCTTCTCCAGTTCGAGGGCCGGGGCCGACTCGAGCGGGATGCGGACATCTGCAGGTGGAGTCAGCACGGGGCCGCCCGCTGGCGGTGTGGCCTGTGCGGTCGCGACGTTATCCAACGACCCTGCATCCACGTCAGCCTGAGTCAGAGTGTACTCAGCGGCAGCTGTTGCAGTTTCACCGGCAGCCAGGACTCCAACCTCACCAGGCCATTTGAACTCCAGCTCGCTCAACCCGTCCATCTGGTCCGTGATGTTGGCATCGGTCAGCGTCACGTTGCCGGTGTTGGTCAGGGTGAAGGAGTACTCGACGGTATCCCCTGCGTGGGCGTTGCCGGAGTAGGAACTGGACTTCTCCAGGGTCATGCTCGGGCTCGGCGGCAGTGTAATGATCTCTTCAGCGGGCGGTGGGCTGATCGGATCGCCCGGAATCGGATTCTGCGGGTCATTCGGATTAAACGACGGCGGCGGGGTCCCTTCTGCCGTCGCGACATTCACCACAGAACCGTTATCCACGTCAGCCTGAGTCAGCGTGTACTCAGCGGTTGCGGTCACCGACTCGCCAGGGGCCAGGAACCCAGCCTCACCAGGCCAGGCATACTCAATGCTGCTCACGCCTTCCAGCTCATCAGCGATGCTGACATCGGTCAGCGTCACGTTGCCGGTGTTCGTCGCGGCGAAGCGGTACTCCACCACGTCCCCAGCCACAGCATCACCCTCGTAAGAGCTGCTCTTAACCAGGTCCATGCTCGGGCTCTGCGGCAGCTCAGTGACAAACTCATCGAACGGCGGCACCAACGGCTCCTGACCCGGAGGCGTACCGTCAGCAGTCGCGGTGTTCACCACAACTCCGGCGTCAACATCAGCCTGAGTCAGCGTGTACTCAGCCACAGCGGTCACCGACTCACCAGGCGTTAACACACCAACCTCACCAGGCCAGGCATAGACCAGCTCAGAGAGTCCTTCCAGCTCATCGGTGATGACCACCTCGGTCAGCGTGACGTTGCCGGTGTTGGTCGCAGTGAAGCTGTACTCCACCACGTCCCCAGCCACAGCGTCGCCGTCATAGCTGCTGGACTTCACCAACTGCAGCGCAGGCTCCTGAGTGGTGGTGACAGTTGCCACGTCGTTGTCAGTGACCGGTTCATCATCCGGCGAGGTACCCTCAGTGACGGCTGTGTTGATGACTGCACCGGAGTTCACATCGGCCTGAGTCAGCTCATAGGGAACCTCAATGGTGATGGACTCGCCTGGTTGGAGCACACCAGGGGCATCTTCATTAGGCCACTCGACGTTGGAGAGGTCTATATCGCCACCCAGCAGTGAGTCGTTCAGGGTGACATCGGTAAGTGTGACATCGCCGTTGTTAGTGATGGTGAAGGTGTAGTCCAACACATCGCCAGCGGATACAGGTGATTCTTCAGAATCAAGTTCGCCAGTCTTCACTAGCTCGATGGAGGCGATGGTGTTCAGTTCCACCACGCTCTCTGCAGGCGGAGGACTCACTGGGTCCTGCGGGGTCGGGTTCTCCGGGTCCGCAGGGTTATAGATCGGAGGCGGCGTGCCTGCGGCGGTGGCTGTGTTGACGACTGAGCCAGCATTGATGTGCTGCTGTGTCAGCGTCAGTGTCGCGGTTGCTGTGACCCGTTCACCGGGCGCGAGGACACCAGCTTCACCAGGCCAGGCGTAGACGAGGTCGCTCAACCCATGGAGCGGATCATCGATGCTGACATTGGTCAGCGGAACATTGCCCGTGTTGGTCAAGGTGAAGGTATATTCCACCTCATCACCGAGCACGGAAGTACCATCGTCGTTGTTGGTCTTCTCCAGTGTCAGCTGCGGATCGTTCACTGGGTGTTCGGTGGTGACGTCGTCCGGATCGAACGGGTCGATACCACCGGTCGGGGTCGCTTCCCCGCTTGCGGTATTGGTCAGAGTCTCGCCCTGAGCGTCGTCATCGATCTGCACCGTGTAGGTCATCTCGACGTATTGACCAGCGACAAGTATGTCTGACCAGGAGATCTCAGCGTCATCGTTCGGAGTCAAAGATACGGGTGCATCAGCAGCCGTGCCGTCTGTATTGTAGACAGTTGCAACGGGATCTCCATCTAACGCGAATGCGGCGTTGTTCAGCACTGCACTGAGGTTGTCGGTGACCGTCACAGGACTCAGCGGAGTCCCGCCGGTGTTGGAGCCTGTCACTGTGTAGGTGATGGTGTCACCGGGGTTCACTACTTCGCCGCTGGGCGGATTGGCGGTTTTTTCCAGCTCAAAGCCGGGTTCGTTGACGGGGTTGGTCACTTCAGATGGAGGAGGTGTGATGCTCTCGCCACCGGGCGGAGTGATCAAGCCGGTGACGGTGTTGTTCAGAGTATTCCCGGCGGCATGAGCTCCGACAGTGTATTGGAATGTGATGGCCAGCGTTTCACCGCTGTCGAGAGTACCGTCCCAGGTGAGCACGCCATCGGTGTATTCAACTGCCGGAACCGCGTCCTGGTCGTTAATGGTTGCTGTGATGCTCTCCTCGTCCAGCGTGCCGAGGTCCAGCAGATTATTGATGTCGTCCTCGAGGCTGACCGCCAGCTCATCCAGGCTCGTCTCACCGGTATTGCGCGCTTCAATGGTGTATTCAAGGGTGTCACCCGGGTTGACGTTTTCACCGGCACCGGCGCTGATTGTCTTCTCAAGCTCGAAGGCGGGCTCGTTGACCGTGTGCTCGGTGGTGACAGGCTCAGGAAGTACCGGATCCGGAGTGCCTTCGGGAACCTGCGCCTGGGTGATCGAAACACTGTTTGCCAAAAAGGCGCCTTCGGGCGGAATGCCAGTGATAGCTACCTCGTAGGTTATGGTGACCGTTTGTCCGGCACCGAGGTTACCGCCCCACGTCAGCTGGGATGCCTCGGAGTCGAATACGGGGTCTTCCAAGACTGGTTCATCGTCGACCGTAGCGGTGATGCTGTCTTCGACAACATCTGCATACGAGGTGACGCCCGAAAGATCATCCACCACGGTATAAGGGTCCATGCCAAACGCGCTGTCGTTCGAAGCGCTGACTGTGTATTCGATGGTGTCACCAACGTTCACTGCGGAGCCCGATGCGGGGGCCGCTGTCTTAGTGAGTGCGACGCTGGTGACTGGGGCCTGGATGATCAGAGGATGGTCTTCGACCTCACCACTGGTGGAAATCCCGGTCGGTCCGGCAATCTGTTCGGCATCTTCAGCCATACGAAGCCGCATGAAACTCGCGACACCGTCCACCGACTGCACGACGTCGATAGGAACGTCCCACGTCAGGATGGCGGCTCCCTCGGAACAGTTCGTAGTGTTCGATCGTTCCGCATCGTCGAACGTGCCGTTGCCGTTCCAGTCGATCCAACCAGCCACGGGAGCGTTGCCGCGGCAGGTAATATCCTGTTCATAAGTCCCGCCCGGCAGGACGTTGATAGTGCCGAGGTCACCGACAGCGTCCTCGTCATTGAGGTTGTCGTTGTCATCACCGCGGGCGTCATCGCTGTAGATCGGCGCCGGCTCTGAGTCGATTGTCTCGCCCAGGGTGTTGCTGGGCAGCTGCGGAGTGGACAGCCCGGTATCAGCAGCGAAAATCGACGTAGTGCCCTGCGGCAGCTCACCACCAGTCCATGTGCTCTGGTACAGCGCACCCGCCGATCCATAGCTCTCCGGGGCATCACCGAAGTCACTTTCCAACACCACGCCCAGGGCGACTGCAGACTTTCCTCCACCCTGCACGGTCACGTTAGCGCCGGTGGCGCCTTCCATGAAGGCGATTCCCATAGGCCCACCGCCGGCGCACTCTCCTCCTTGGGGGGAAAGTCGCAGAGTGTCCCCGGTGACGATCGCATTGGCGCCCTGGTTACAGCCTGGTTGACGGAAACGCTCAATGAGGTGCCACTGCACACCGCTCTGGTGGGGCGTAGCCTCGACGTATTCGCGTTGTTGTACATTGCTGGACTCCGCGTCGGCGATCACTAGGCCGGCCATCGGGACCGGGGTCCCGTCAAGAGTGGCCCCACAGCTAAAGTCGAAGTTCACTAACTGCGCGTTGGTGCTGTTGCTCAAACCGATGATGAGCCGGTTCGCGGACCCGGTGCCGCCGATGTTGTACAGGTGCGGTAAGCCATCATTCTGCCAGTTCCCTGGGCGGTATGCCTCAAGTGGGTTGGAGATGCCGTTGATGGTGCATGTGGTGATCAGTTCCTGCCCGTCGATGATACGAGAAGTGCTAGCAGTGTCATTGTTATTGATGCGCTGCCCGTGGTTCCCCCACTCCAGCCAGTCAATCTGTCCCTGATACTGACCCGAACCCCCGGTGGCGAAGGTCGCCTCGGCTTCAGGTGCTATGGACACATCAAACGCCTGGATACCGCCGAAGACCAGCGCTGCTATGGCCAGCAGGGAGACTGGCTTAAAGAGACGACGCTTGGTGTGTACTTCAACATCCGTCGACTTCTTGCAGGCATCGCGGAGTGATCGGCGAAGGCGGGCAGTCATAAAGACTCCATCTATGTGGGTTCAACAAGGTGGTTCCGAAGACAGCGGATGCCTCGACTGAAGGAGAACGGTTCCCGTACTCACCGACTTGAAAGTCGACTTCAGTTCATCGTGAAGACCAGGGCTACTGCCCTTTAGCCACAGTGCGCACACCCGCGGAAATTCACGGTATCCGAGCGGAACCGCCGAATAGCCATAAAAACTGGTGCACCACCAAGGTTCACCCTCAATTCACCCTCACCACGTCAAGCACTACAAAGGACTCTCCGTTCGGCCTCCCTGATGGACTCGGCAGCTGAGGTAACGTGAAGTTGCCGGTAAGCAGATCGCCACTGCGGTTTCTCAAGAGGCATGTGGCGATGGGGCGGTCGGGCCCGGGTCTCAGCCGAGCCGACCGCCCGAGGCTTCCAGATAGCAAGCTGCGCAGAGTGATTCGTACCAGACATCCTCGCCGTCAATGGCGACTTGATCGCCGTCGAAGATGATCGCCCCACCCGCGCGGCGGGTGTTGAACACGGCTTTGCGTCCACAGCGGCAGATGGTCTTCAACTCCTCCAGCGAGTGCGCAAGATCCATCAGCCGGGCTGAACCAGGGAAAGATTTGGTGCGGAAATCGGTGCGGATCCCATAGGCAAGCACAGGGACGCCGTCCAGGACTGCAATGCGCAGAAGGTCATCGACCTGTGCGGGGCTCAGGAACTGCGCCTCATCCACCAGCAGGCAGGCCACCGGTTTGATGTCCCGTTGGCCAGACCCCGCGTCCTCATCGCCCAATCCCTCTAGCAGCGTGCCTTCGGAATCAACCTCGGCATGACGACGGAAAAGTTCCCGAAGGTCAGCCTGCGCAGGGACCAAGAAGTCCACTTCCCGGGTGACGCCCAACCTGGAAACGATCTCTTCAGCGCCCTTGGTGTCCAGGGCCGGCTTGGCCAGCAGCACGCGCTGCCCGCGCTCCTCATAGTTAAACGCTGCCTGCAGCAGTCCGGTGGACTTGCCGGAATTCATTGCGCCGTAGCGGAAATACAGTTTGGCCACGTGAGTACTGGTATCTCTTTTCGGTTTAAGCGGTGGGCAGCTGTTGCTTGAGGGGCATTTGTGCTGAAACACTGCGCGTGAGAAGGCCCCGATAGCGGTAGAGAGTACTGGTCAGCGAATCTTGGTGATCTCTTCAGCGGCCTGCGGGTCGCAGTCGTTGAGGAACTTCTGGATACGGACCACCTCGTCAGTTTCGCCGATAGCGGCAGCCGCCTGCCCCAGAGCAGCCAGGGCCCGCAGGAATCCACGGTTAGACTCATGGCTCCACGGCACCGGGCCGGATCCGCGCCAGCCGGCTTTGCGCAGGGAGTCTAACCCGCGGTGGTAGCCCACACGCGCGTAGGCGTAGCCCTCCACGGTGTAGCCCTGATCCAGAGCGTCCTCACCTAGCAGCGCCCACACCAGCGATGAGGTGGGGTGCTCGGCAGCCAGATCTACCGGTTCCTCACCGGCGGCCAGAGACTCAGTCACCTCCGGCTCAGCAGGCAGCAGAGTGGGTTCGGGCTCCATCAGGTTACGACCAAGAATGCTCATGCGCCTAAGCCTAAACCGTCCTATGCCTACTGAAGCGGTACGTGACGGTACATGCCACGATCTGCTCCGGGCTTATCGCTACCTGGAGCCTTTATCCAGGCTGCTCAGCGCGCCGCGGTAGCCTCAGCGCGGGCCTCGGTGAGGTTCACCCCGCCCTGCGGAGAGCCTGACCCGTCGTCGTGGCCTCCTGGACCACCCGGGTCCCTTCTCCCCCGGCCACCGAAGCCGCGGCGCTTCTGCCGCACTGTGGCCCCATGGATGACCCGGTGACGGACAAATCCGGACACCTGGTCCACCACCATGGTGATGGCAATAATGACGAACAGTGTGATGCCGATGGCTTCCCAGTCGTAGGGACGCTGCCCGAAAAGACCGTTGGGCGGGCTGATCAGACGACCGATACCACCGGCACCGAGCGCGCCAAGGATAGCGGAGGCACGGATGTTGACCTCAAAACGGTAGAGCCAGATGGCGATCACCTCAGGCATCACCTGCGGCAGCACCGCCCAGCGGATCATCTGCGCGTGGGTGGCGCCGGAGGCTCGCGATGCTTCCAATGGCCCCGGGTCCACGCCTTCGATCGTTTCGGAGATCAGCTTCGAGAGCGTACCGATGGAGCTGATGCCCAGTGCGAAGGCACCGGCCATGGCACCACCCATATGAGCTGGTCCCACACCCAGCAGCGGGATGAAGATCGCGACGGCGAACACGAGCTCCGGCACTGCGCGGATGATCGAGAGAATGAAGCGCATGGGGATGTAGATCGCCAGCGGCGTCATGTTCCGGGCCGCGAGGATGCCGCAGGGCAGTGAGAAGAGCGCGCCCACGATGGTGCCGATCCAGGCGATCGCCACCGACTCCAGCATCGCGTCGAAGGCCGAAGACCAGGCATCACGCGCCTCTTCGTCCGGAATCTGCGCCACTCCGGCCACCATCTGCGTGGTGTAGTCCCAGATCCGGGCCGGCATGTCCAGCAGGGCGCTCAGGGTCATGCCCGTACCGGCGGCAGAGGACACAAAGACCACGCCCACGAAGATGAGCGCCATGTTGTAGAGGAACTTGCTGGGCTTCACCGGACGCATATCCAACCGGTCCGGCGCGTAACCTTCCCGACCCTGCGCTACTCGCTGCGTCTCGGCACGGCGCTGCTTAGTAGTGCCCAGATACGCCAGACCAAAGATGGCAAGACCACACGCGACGACGGCGGCGCCGGCGGCACTGCCCAGCATCGCCCGGCGGAAGACATCTGAGGATTCAGCTGCCGGTGCGTAGCTCAGCAGGAAGGAGCCGGCTGCCAGCAGCACAGATCCTGCCAGGGCTGCTGCAATTTTGTATCCGGTGCTCACAGCAGCTTCCTCCGAATCCACATGGACAGCAGGTCGACAAGCAGGACCACCAGGACCAGCGCCCACAGGATGGCACCGACATTCTCATAGCCCTGCGACATGCGTCCGATCTGACGGCTGAGCTCGCCACCGATACCGGCCACCCCGACAACACCCAGGGCTGCGGAGGCACGGATATTCAGTTCAAAGACGTAGAGGCTGTAGGAGACGAAGCTCGGCATGACTGCTGGCAGGACTGCCACACGGTCGCGCTGGACCAGGTTGGCACCGGCGGCGTCGGCTGCTTCCAACGGACCGAGCGCGACGGCGTCCACCGACTCGCCCAGCAGTTTGGCCACAATGCCGATGTTGAACATGATCAGCGCCAGCACCGCAGCCAGGGCTCCGAGTCCGTAGGCGGTACCGCCGATGAATGCGGCAAAGAGCAGCGCCCAGCCCACATCCGGGATGGAGCGGACCACGGAGTTGATGGCCTTGACCGTCTGGCTGGTGGCCTTATTCGGGCTGGACACCGGTGAGGCCAGCATGGCCAGCAGCAGGCCGATGAAGCAGCCGATGAGCGTAGCCACCACGGCCATGCAGAGGGTGATCAGCCATTCTCCCCAGATGGGGCGTGAGGTGCCGGCAACATTGGAGAAGAGCAGGTAGCTCCAGTCCGGGTTGAGGTAGCCCAGCAGCTGGTCACGGGTATTGCCCGCGGTCAGGCGCTGCGGAACCTCCACGATCCGGTCCAGGAAGTAGATGCTGGCAGCGGCCCAGTAGCTCATGATCACTACGGCCAGTGCACCGAAAGCCGCCATGGCACCGGTGCGGGTGAGCCAGCAGAGAACCAGCACCGCAAGCATCACGGCGAAGCCGATAAGTGGCCATTGCGGTGCCCATAGCGTGGTGAAACCCAGCGGAATGAAGAGCACTGAGGTGTCTTCTCTTGTCCACCAGAAGAAAGCAAAGGCGGCGATGGCCACCAGGGCCAGCAGCAGATAGGACTGCAGCGGGGGCCGCGGACGCTCAGGCCGCTGCACAGCAGCCGGCGCCCCCGCGGAGGTGCTTGGCTCGACGACGGCGGTCACCTCAGGGCTTCCCGCCCGTTTCGCCACCAGCGGCGGGATCTGCTGTTGCCGCATGGAGGTCATCGTCTGCGGCCGGGGCCAGCTCATCTAGCTTCACCGGCACTTCGACTGCCGCGACGTCCTCGGCGGTCAGCGAGCGCTGGTAGACCTCTTCGATGACCGAGTCGGTAGCTTCGGCGGTGGGGCCGTCGAAGACCACTTCGCCCCCGCGCATACCGATGATCCGGTCGGCGTAGTCCCGGGCCAGGTCTAGATGGTGCATATTCACGATGCAGGTGATGCCGAGATCCTGCTGGATTCGGCGTAGGTCCCCGAGAACCTGGCGGGCGGTCGGCGGATCCAGCGAGGCTACCGGCTCGTCCGCCAGGATCACCTCGGGGTCCTGAGCGAGCACACGGGCGATGGCCACACGCTGCTGCTGGCCGCCCGAGAGCGCGGAGGCCCGGTTGTAGGCTTTGTCCACAATGCCCACCCGTTCCAGGGACTGGAAGGCGATCTCTTTGTCTTCGGCACCGTACCAGCCGATGAGGGAACGCCAGGTGGGGGTCGCGGCGGAGCGACCGATGAGCACGTTATTGAGAACGCTGATGCGGCCGACGTTGTTGAACTGCTGGAAGATCATGCCGACCCGGGCGCGCAGCTGACGCAGCTTGGACTTATTGCGCGGGTCCACCACGGTGTCACCCACGGTCAGGGTGCCGCCGGTGTAGGGAACCAGCCCATTGACAGCACGGATCAGCGTGGATTTGCCGGCACCGGAGAGACCGATGATGGCCACGAACTCGCCCTGCTTGATATCCAGGTTGACGCTGCTGAGGCCTTTGAACCCGTTGGGGTAGACCACATCGACGTTCTCAAACGTAATCATGATGAAAGTCCTGCATTACTCGCAGGTGCGGACCGTGAGCGCTGTGCCACGATCCGCACCCTGAGTATGTCAGGCGATTCCTCTCAAAAGGTGAGCTGCTAAAAGCTCAGGTTCACTGATCGCCGAAGTTGACGTAGACCTGGCGAGCCACGTCCAGCGCGTCTTCGTCAGCAGGAGCCAGGCCGTTGATCTCGTAGACATCGTAGAGCGGGTCGCCCTCGTCGAGGTCGCCGGACTCAGCGAAGCTCAGGAAGGCGTCGCTGATGACCTGCAGCTCATCCTCGTTGAATTCTGGCGATGCCACGATTCCGTCATTCGGGATGGGGCCGGCCCAGGCGAACACCACGAGCTCCTCGCCCACATCGGGGTTCTCCTCAGCGATGTTGGAGCGGGCGTCATCGAAGGAGGTGCCAATGGTGAAGTCACCGTTGTACACAGCCTGCACGGAGGCGTCGTGGCCGCCGGCGAACTGGGCGTCGACCTCCACGCCGAGCTCGTTGAGCTGGGTCTGCGGGAAGTAGAAGCCGGATGCCGAGCCCTCATCCACGTAGGCCACTGCAGTGCCGTCCTCGATCAGCTCCAGGGCGTCCTGGCCGACCGGTCCGTAGTCGGCGAATTCGCCGCTGTCTTCATCGTAGATGCCGTTGCAGAAGGAGTAACCCTCTTCGTTCTGGACAACCTCATCCAGGCAGTAGGTGTCAGGGTCATTGGTGAACCACTGAGTCACATAGGTATCAGAGCCGTAGCGGATGGACTGCAGGATCGGAGTGCCGCCAACCTCGTCCTCAGCCTGGATCATGCCGATCGGGCCGGACATCAGCAGCTGCACGTCACCGGACTGCATGCCCTGGATGACGGTCTGGTAAGAATCAGCGAAGAAGATCTCCACGTCGAAGCCGCCCAGAGCCTCGGAGAGCTGCTCGGCCAGAGCGTTGGCGTTGTCCTCCTCGGCCTCAGTGGCGGAGTCAGTGGCAGGCACCAGGCCGATGGTGATGGAGTCCACCGAAGTGATGTCTGCAGTATCACCGGCAGGGGTCTCTGCGGCCTCGGTCTCCTCGGCGTCGTTGCCGGTGACGTCTCCCTCATCGCCGGCACAGCCGGCGAGAGTCAGGGACAGAACGCCAGCCAGCGCGAAGGCGGACTTGGTCTTCATACGCATATGGGAACTTCCTTAAGTTCTATCAAGATGCAAGGTGCAGGTGCGGTGCCGAGGACCGGATTCTTGCCGAAACCCCTCATCGGCGGGGCCCGCAGCTAAAGCAGGGGCTCCATGTCAGCCTAGGACGCACTAAACCTGGTCACAAGCTGGGAAGCCCTAGTTCACCAGATGTTTACTTAACGTTCCGCTGCCGGTGATGGGCTGGTGCCCTCTGCGCCACAGCTCCTTGGCACAGGGCGCTCTCATCATTCCGCTGAGGACTGTGCCCAGGCCCGCATCGCCGAGGCAGCGGCCTCGAAGGTGGCAACCCTGTGTGTGGGCGCCCCCAGCCCGGTGCCGAATCGGTCAATGAGCACGGTGGTCCCACCCAGTTCATCAACATAGGCCAGATCATTGAGCCAGATATCCCCCACCGAGAGAATGTCCCGGGCAGCCACCGGATGCGCAGTTCCAGCGCAGGCCTGCTCAACCGCAGCAGGCATACCGAAGGGTTTGCCCGCACCGTTGATCACCGCGTCAAAGGCACCTTCCAGACCCAGTACCTGAAGCCAGGGCTCGAAGCCCTCGGCCGGTGAGTTGGAGATAAGAACGACGACGGCGGATTCGCGAAGCTCCTGGAGTAACTGATCCACGCCTTCAGGAGCGTGCACATCTGAATGCGCCAACCCCTGGCTGATCAGCCGACGACGGGCCGCACGGAATGCCAGTCCAGTTTCGGCCGCGCTCAGACCTGCTTGCTGGGCCAGCAGCTGTACCAGCTGGTAGCCGTCCTGCAGCGGCCAGGAGACGGGGTGTGGTTTCGCGGTGTCCTGCGCAGCAGTCTCCTGGGCCGCCGCCCGGTCAGCGAGCACCGCCAGCGGCACTCCGGCGTCGTCGTAGGCGATCTCCGGTACCAACAGCTGGTTGCTGACGAAGGCTTCTGCGGTGATGTCCCGGACCGAGCGCCGCAGCTGCCGGCCTAGACCCCGTTCCGCCAGCATGGCATCGGCCTCAGCAGCATAGGCCAGCACCGGGTCATCGCCGTGGCAGAGGGTTCCGTCGAAGTCGAGGATGAGCAGTTTGGTGCGTGTCACGTCAGCCTTTCGCAACATGTATTGGGCAGCAGGGAGCCGAGACAGAAGAATCCCACCGATCGTGACCGTCAGCTCCCTGTGATGGGGTTCTGGTGCAACAACCGATGGGATTCTCTGTGGTGCGGCGAAATGAACCGGGAGTCTCAGCCGATGGACTTGCCGGCGCTGCCCAGCTGCTGGGCGGCTTCGACAATGCGAGCGGCCATGTTCTCCTCGGCCTTGGCGCCCCAGACGCGCGGGTCGTAGGTCTTCTTATTGCCGACCTCGCCGTCGACCTTCAGCACGCCGTCATAGTTCTTCAGCATGTGATCTGCCACCGGGCGGGTGAAGGCGTACTGGGTGTCGGTGTCGATGTTCATCTTGATGACACCGAAGCTCACAGCATCGGCGATCTCCTGCTCAGTAGAGCCGGAGCCACCGTGGAAGACCAGATCGAAGGGGTTCTCCTTGCCGAACTTCTGGGCGGTCTGCTCCTGGATGTCCTTCAGGATCTCCGGGCGCAGCTTCACGTTGCCGGGCTTGTAGACCCCGTGCACGTTGCCGAAGGTCAACGCGGTGATGTAGCGGCCCTTATCGCCAGTGCCGAGGGCCTCAAGGGTGGCGACGGCGTCCTCCACAGTGGTGTAGAGCTTTTCATTGATCTCGTTCTCCACACCGTCCTCTTCACCGCCGACGGTGCCGATCTCCACTTCGAGGATCTGCTTGGCAGCCGCAGTGCGCTCAAGCAGCTCAGCGGCAATCCGCAGATTCTCCTCCAGGGTCTCTGCGGAGCCGTCCCACATATGGGAGTTGAAGATGGGGTCCCGGCCAGCCTTCACCTCAGCCTCGGAGGCCTCCAGCAGCGGCAGCACAAAACCGTCCAGCTTGTCCTTCGGGCAGTGATCGGTGTGCAGGGCGATATTCACGCCGTAGTTCTTGGCGACCTCCTTGGCGAAGGCGGCGAAGCCCAGCGAACCAGCCACCATGTCCTTGATGGAGGGGCCGGACCAGTAGGCGGCACCGCCGGTGGAGACCTGAATGATGCCGTCTGACTCAGCCTCGGCGAAGCCGCGGATGGCGGCGTTGAGCGTCTGGGAGCTGGTGACGTTCACCGCCGGGAAGGCGTAGCCGCCGGCCTTGGCGGCATCGATCATCTCGTTGTACTTATCCGGTGTTGCAATGGCCACGGAAGAACTCCATTCGGTTGTCCACGTCGGTAGGTGCAGCCTCGTTGATGCGGTTCTGGCCCCATCCTATCCGTGGGCGCCATGGAGCACGAGAACCAGCAGGTCTGAAGTGACTACGGCCTAGGACCATGATGTTCAACTGGTGAAATGCGGTTGATCGGCAAGACGCTCCTCCTTCAGCCGGGGCACTACCATCACCGGCCCCTTGGCGCTGAGCAGCACACCGCGGGACACTGATCCCATCAGCAGAGTTCCGACGCTGCGTCGGCCGTGCGTTCCCACCACTGTCAGCTGCGCCGATGTTGATGCCCTGGTCAGCACGGTGACCGGGTCCCCGATCTCCACGCTGGTGATGATGTCCAGGTCCGGGACATGGCCCCGGAGCCAGGTGGCTTCTGCTTCAAGGGCATTCTCCAGCTCGCGCTGGCGACGCTGGGTATACACCGCATCAGTGGGCGCCAGCTCTGGATACCAGACCAGCGCACCCTCCACCGGGGGCAGCGCCATCACCATGTGCAGAGATACCGAACGTGCTGCGGCAACATCAGCAGCTTGGAGGGCGGCCACCCGGCTATAGGCCGAGCCTTCCACGCCGACCAGCACCGGCTTGCTGGACTCTAAGGGAGCGAAAGGGTCCGCGGCGTCGTCGTTCTCCAAACGGTATCCGCGCGGGACGATCACTGTGGGGCACTTCGCGTGAGAGGGCAGAGCCGTGGCCACTGAGCCCAGCACCCGCCCGAGGAACCCTCCGCGGCCCCGGGCACCGACCACTGCTAACTGGGCGGAGCCGGAGAGTTCCACCAATACGCCTGCGGCATCACCTTCGGCTGAGCGGTAGGAGACCTCGCCAGGATAGTCCTTGAGGTATCCACGGGCTTCTTCCAGCACGCTCTCGGCCACCTCCTGCTTGAGCTTCTCCTCCGAGAACTCCGGGACCCCGACCAGCCGGGCATGAGCCATGGCGCCGATGGTGAAGGCGGTGACCACTGTCAGCCGCGTCCCGCGTCGGCGGGCAGCGCGAGCTGCGTAGTGGAGAGCGAGCACTGAGTGCTCGGAGCCGTCGAAGCCGATGAGGACCCCGAGGTCTCTGCTGCGGGCTTCGAAGGGAATGCTGCCGGTGTGCTGAACGCCGTGTTCCATGACTGCCCTTACCCAGGGGTCTGCGAAGCGACCGACGACGACGGCGACCCCCGTGATAGAGAACCGTTGCCGTCAGGTGTCATTCTACTCCCACGTTCTACACCGTGTAGAAGAAGTCTTGACCACTGGAAGAAGTCTAGGCAGCAGCCTTTTTGCGCCGCGCGGTCTCTGCTGCCAGCTGGAATTCACGCTCGATCTCAGCGTTCTCACGGTAGGTCAACCGGCTGACCACCACCGCCACCAGCACGTTGACGGCGAAGCCAGGGATGATCTCGTACAGAGTGGCCCCGAAGATCTCCGGGCCGTAGGAGGACCACAGGAACACCGTCACCGCACCGGCGACCATGCCGGAGAGCGCACCCCAGCTGCTGAGCCGGCGCCAGAAGAGCGAGAGCAGAATGGCTGGGCCGAAGGAGGCACCGAATCCGGCCCAGGCGAAGGCCACCAGCTCCAGAATGGTGCCACCGGGGTTCAGCGCCAGCAACGTCGCCACCACTGCCACTGCCAGCACACATCCTCGCCCCATCAGCAGCAGAGTCTTCTGCGAAGTAGCCCGGCCGAAGACTTGGTACAGGTCCTCCACAAAGGCCGAGGAGCTGACGATGAGCTGGCTGGAGACGGTACTCATAATGGAGGCCAGGACGGCGGCAAATACCAGCCCCACGACCAGCGGGTGCAACAGGATCTGGGAGAGCGCCAACACCACATGTTCAGGGTTGCCCAGCTCATGCTCGGTGCCGTTGAAGTAAGCAATGCCGATCAAACCGCATCCCGCAGCGCCGAGCAGCGAGAGCGCCATCCAACCGATCCCGATCCGCCGTGCGGTCGTCGCCGCAGCAGGGTTGCGCAACGCCATAAAGCGCACGATCACGTGCGGCTGACCGAAATAGCCCAGCCCCCAGGCCAGCGCAGAGACCAGTCCGATCGCCGTGGCGGCGCTCATCGCCTCTCCCCCCAATAAGGAGAGCCGTGCCGGGTCCACCTCACGGATGAGCGTGAAGGCTTCACCGACGCCGCCCAGGGAGAACAGCGCGATCACCGGGACAATCAGCAGGGCAAGCAGCATCATGGTTCCCTGCACCACATCAGTGAGTGAGGCCCCCAGGAATCCACCGATCAGCGTATAGAGCAGAGTCACCCCGGCGACAATCAGCATCCCGGTCAGGTACGGGGTGTTGAAGGCCAGCCGGAAGAACTCCCCACCGGCCACCATCATTGAGGAGACGTAGAAGGTGAAGAAGACCAGCACGATGATGCCGGAGGCCACCCGCAGCAGCCTGGTCCCGTCATGGAGCCGGTTCTCGAAGAAGCTGGGAATGGTAATCGAGTTGTTCGCGACTTCCGTATAGGAGCGCAGTCGCGGAGCTACCCAGCGCCAGTTCAGATATGCGCCGATAGTCAGGCCAATGGCGATCCAGGCCTCAATGAGACCGGCCAGGTAAATCGCACCAGGTAAGCCCATCATCAGCCAGCCGGACATATCCGAGGCTCCTGCACTGAGCGCCGCAGCCCAGGAGGGCAGCTGACGGCCGGCGAGCATGTACCCCTCGTGGTCGGTGGTGCGGCGATAGGCGAACGTGCCGATCGCGATCATCACTGCGAAGTACAGCAGCAGCGCAATGATGAGGTAGGTCTGGTCGGACACGGTGAATCCCTTCGTGGCCTGGAGCAACTTCAGTGGTGACCACCACACTGTAGTCACTTATCAGCTCAGTGTCCTTGCCGCACGGGAGGAGTTTCGCTCAGCTGCTGCTGGGCCGCACGGCGCGGACGACGACGTCGCGGAGGCTCACCTGCTTACCGTCCTGCATACTGACCGTTCGGCTGACGCAGTCTGCGGTGATCACGTCCCAGCCGGGGATGCGGGCAGTGATGTCTTGGGCGGTCACGCTGGCCTTTGCCGGGGGATGCCCGGCGTCGTCGTGCCCGTGATGGTGTTCATGCGACCCCTGTTCAGCGTGCCCCACCACCAGCAGAGTCCCGCCGGGACGGACCCATTGGGCGATGCGCTGGTAGAGGTCCAGCTGCGGAATAGTGGCATGGGCGTAGTTGGTCATCACCAGGTCGAAACTGCGGGCAGGCTGCCAGCGGGTGACATCCTGCTGCTTCCAGTCCAGCCGGGCCTGCAGCCCGGTCCGCTGTGCCCGGTTTCTCACGTGATCGAGTGCTGCAGAGGAAATATCGACCGCGGTCACATGCCAGCCCCCGGCAGCCAGCCACAGCGCTTCGGCACCGGCACCACAACCGACATCGAGGGCACTTCCGACAGGGAGTTCTGCCAGCTCGCGGGCCATATAGGGGTGCGGTGGCGCGTCGGACATGACTGGTCCAGAGTGCCCGGTTGCCCAGTGCTCTCGCCAGTACTGGTGATCAAAACTGTGGTTCATAGAAGGATCATCGCCGCTCTCCATCGGTGTGAGCTGAGGTCTTGCCAAACGCGCAAGAACCCGATGCTCCCGGCTTGCGGTCAGCAGAGTCACAGCTTGCGTCCAGCTCGCGTGAGGCTGTCAGAAATACTTTGCCCTAGTAACTGCGGGGCTCGACAAGACAATGCCGCAGATGGTTCGATTGCCTAATAATCAGAAAATTGAGCTAAACGGGGGTAGTGATGGTCGAGTCGGCGCTGCAGGTGGTTCTTCTCACAGAGGACGGCCAACCACAGGGCACAGCCCAGAAGAAGGACGTGCACACTGACCGGACTCCGCTACACCTGGCATTCTCGTGCCATGTCTTAGATTCCTCCGGACAGGTTCTGGTCACCAGACGCTCACTGCAGAAGCGCACCTGGCCCGGAGTCTGGACCAATTCCTTCTGCGGTCACCCCCAGCCCGGGGAATCGATGGAAGCCGCAATACGTCGGCATGCGCATACTGAACTGGGGCTGAGACTTCAAGACATCCAAGTCCAGCTGCCAGATTTCCGTTATCGGGCCACAGACGCCTCCGGCATCGTGGAGAACGAGATCTGCCCGGTATTCATCGCCCAGGCGGATGGCACCCCGAGCCCGAATCCAGCCGAAGTGGCCGAACTTCAATGGAGCAGCCCTGATGAGGTCGGTGGAGCACTGCGGCAGACCCCGTGGGCATTCTCGCCTTGGCTGGTGGAGCAGGCGCAGCTGATGAAGCTCTATCAGGCACCTACAGCTGAAGACAGCACAGCAGGTTGACGATGCACCCGCCGCAGCCTTCCTCGGATCTTGACCTCTACTCCCGCGCAGCTGCCGAAGCCGCCTCACGGGTGATCAGGGAGTACTCCACGTCTTTTCAGCTGGCTACGCGACTGCTGCCGGGACAGCAGCGCGCCGATATCCGCAGTGTGTACGCCTTGGTTCGCGTGGCCGATGAGATCGTGGACGGCACCGCCGAAGAAGCGGGGCTGGGCCCGGGCTCCAGGCGCGGCGTGCTCGACGCATTGGAGCAGGAAACCCTGACCGCACTGGGCAGCGGGTTCAGCGCGAATCTGATTGTTCACGCTTTCGCCACCACGGCTCGTCGCACCGGCATAGAGATTCCGTTGATCACCGCGTTCTTCACCTCAATGCGCCGGGACCTAGATCCGGTGACCTCGCTGAGTGAAGAGCAGTATCGCAGCTACGTCCACGGCTCGGCCGAAGCAGTGGGGCTGATGTGCCTGCGCGTGTTCCTCCAGGAGCAGCACACAGCGGAGGAGGATCTCGCCGAGCTGGAGAACGGAGCACGTCGGCTGGGGGCAGCCTTCCAGAAGATCAATTTTCTGCGCGATATTGCTGAGGATGCCGAGCACCTCGGCCGATGCTATTTCCCAGGAGCTTCTCGCGGTGAGCTCAGTGAGCAGCGCAAAACCGAGATCGTGGCTGATATTGATGCAGACCTGCATGCGGCGTGGAAGGTGATCCCGCAGCTGCCGTTTCCTGCCCGACGGCCTACCGCGCTGGCTGCCGCGCTATTCAGCGAGCTCAATGACCGGCTGCGTCGCACCCCGGCTCGACAGCTGCTGGAACAGCGAGTCTCGGTTCCCTCCTGGGTCAAGATTCGGCTGCTTGCCAGCACGGTGCTGACTGTGCGGTCTGGAGCTGCGCGGTGAGGCGCGGTCTGGTCAGGCGCGGTCCGGTCAGGTCGGGAGGACGCAGCGCACAGGACGCCGTCGTCATCGGCGGCGGTTTCGCGGGCCTGGCGACTGCCGCGCTGCTGGCGCGTGAGGGACATCGGGTCACGCTGCTGGAGGCCCAACCCAGTCTCGGCGGACGGGCCGGTGAGTGGAAGCAGGACGGTTTCCGCTTCGAAACTGGCCCATCCTGGTTTCTGATGCCTGAGGTCTTTGACCATTTCTTCGCGCTATGTGGCACCAGCACCGCAGAACAGCTGGACCTGGTCCGCCTGGACCCGGCCTACCGGGTGTTCTTCGAGGAAGCCGCCGAGCCCTTCGAGCTGCCCGCCACGGGTGCCGCCGCTGCTCTCACTGCCCTCAGCGGTGACCCGCATGGACTTGAGAAGTACCTGTCCTCCGCGGAGGAGACGTATCAGCTGGCCGTGCAGAAGCTGCTGTATTCCACGTATTCCTCCACGCGATCGTTCCTCGAGCCGGAGTTGCTGACCCGGCTCCCCAAGCTGCTGCGTTTGCTCGGCGAGCCGTTGGACCGCTTCATCGCCCGCCATACGTCCGATGAAAGGCTCCAGCAGATTCTGGGCTATCCAGCGGTTTTCCTCGGCACTTCTCCCCGTGATGCGCCGAGCTTGTATCACCTGATGAGCCACTTGGATATCAACCAGGGCGTGCTGTATCCCAAAGGCGGCTTCAGCGCCGTGGTCAATGCCGTGGAGCGCATTGCGCTGCGCGAAGGCGTGGAGATCCGCACCAACTGCCGGGCCCGGCACATCACCGGCGCACGTGGCCGGGCCACCGGGGTGCATTTCACTGACGAGCACGGTCAGCGCCAATTCCTCCAGGCATCTGTGGTGGTCTCCACCGCAGATATGCACACCACAGAGACCCAGTTACTCGCCCCGGATCACCGCAGCCTGAAACCTCGCCTCTGGGGTCGCCGGGACCCTGGCCCCAGTGCGGTGCTGGGGCTGCTGGGGGTCTCCGGTGAGCTTCCGCAGTTGGCTCACCATTCGCTGCTGTTCACCCGGGACTGGCAGCGTGGATTTGATGAGATCAGCGGCAAACGGCCCGACGGCGGGGCGCCGCGCTCAGTGTATGTCTGCCGCCCCAGCGCCACTGACGCGGTGGCCCCGGAAGGCAGCGAGAACCTCTTTGTCCTCATACCGGTGCGAGCTGACCCTGCCCTTGGCCATGGGGGAACTGAGGGCAATGGAGACCCCGGTGTGGAGCTGGTGCTTGATGAGGCCATCGAGCAGATTTCCCAGTGGGCGGGGATACCGGATCTGGCTCAGCGGGTCACCGTGCGGCGCAGCATCGGCCCTGCAGATTTTGCGCAGGACTTCGGGGCATTCAAAGGGGGCGCCCTGGGGCCGGCGCATACTCTGCGCCAAAGCGCGTTTATGCGTGGACCGATCAGCTCATCGAAGCTGGCCGGGCTGTTCTACGCTGGTGCCACCACGATGCCGGGAATCGGGGTGCCTATGTGCCTGATCAGCGCCGAGCTGGTGCTGAAGTCGCTGCGCTCGGACTCCACTGCCGGCCCGCTGGAGGCCCCCATTGCCCGCTGAGCTGACGGACTTCTTCTACTTGGCTGCGCTTCTGGGATCCAGTGGGTGCATGCTGCTGCTGGACTGGCGGTACCGACTCTTCCTGTTCCGGCAACCACTACGGGCCCTGCTGGTGCTGGCCCTAGGGACCGCGTTCTTCCTGCTGTGGGATGTGGCAGGAATTGCGCTGGGCATTTTCCTGCATGGGCCCGGCCCCTATATGACCGGCATCATGCTCGGGCCCGAGTTGCCTCTTGAGGAGCTGTTCTTCCTGCTGTTCCTGTGCCACCTGACCATGGTGTTGGTGTTGGGAGCCCAGCGGCTTCTGGAAAGCAGGCAGCAGCGATGACATACCTTGTTCTCTCCGCCGTGTTCCTCGGTGCCGCCGTGGTCGTCGCGCTGTGTGCGGCGGTGCTGCTGCATCGTTCCGGCAGGCCCGCCCCCTTCAGCTGGCTGGCGCTGACAGCCGCGGGGGTGCTGCTGCTGATCCTGACGGCGATCTTCGACAATCTGATGATTGCGGTTGGTCTGTTCAGCTATGCCCAGGAGCAGATCTCCGGCATTCGATTGGGTCTGGCGCCGCTGGAGGACTTCAGCTATCCACTGGCGGCGATCATCCTGCTGCCAGCCCTGTGGATACTCTTGTCCCGAGTCGGTGGAGGAAGGAGGCAGGATGATCACTGAGCTGCTCCGCTCATCCCGGCCGCTGAGCTGGATCAACACGGCTTATCCCTTTGCCGCCGCGTATCTGCTGGGTGGCGGCACCATCGACGTCGTCCTCATTGTGGGCACGCTGTTCTTCCTGGTTCCATACAACCTGGCGCTCTACGGGATCAACGATGTTTTCGACTATGCCTCCGATGTCGCGAATCCGCGCAAGGGAGGCGCCGAAGGGGCGTTGCTGGCCCCGAGGCTGCATACGCCCATGCTCATGCTCTCGGCGCTGATCTGCCTGCCCTTCATAGTTTTTCTGGCTATGCAGGGTACCGGGTTGTCCTTAGCAGTGCTGGCCGTGAGCATCTTCGCGCTGGTGGCCTACTCTGCGCCTCCGCTGCGCTTCAAAGAGGTCCCGGTGCTGGACTCGCTGACCTCGAGCCTGCACTTTGTCACCCCGGCAGCGTATGCGCTGGCCTTAGTCGGTACACCTTTAAGCGCCACCGTGGTCTGCGCTCTGGCCGCGTTCCTGCTCTGGGGCATGGCCAGCCATGCTTTTGGGGCGGTACAGGACATCATCCCGGACCGGGAAGCGGCTATCAGCTCTGTGGCCACCGCGCTGGGAGCTCGCGCCACAGTACGGCTGACTCTGGCGCTGTGGTCGGCTTCAGGTCTGATGATGCTCGGCACCGGCTGGCCCTGGGCCCTGGCGGGCTTGCTGGCGCTGCCCTATCTTGCGGCAGCTGCCCCGTATCAAGATCTCGACGACGCCGCATCCGGCCGCGCCCACGGCGGCTGGCGGCACTTCCTGTGGCTGAACTATGCCGCCGGCGCAGCACTGACCATGCTGCTGATCTGGGGCATCGGAGTCATCGGATGAGGCCTGGCAGATGAGACTGTGGTCCTTGCACCCTTCGCTGCTGGACCGGCAGGGATTGGTGGCCGGTTGGCGTGAAGCGCTGCTCGCCCAAGCAGTGCTCAAGGGCCGCACCCGTGGTTACACCCGGCACCCGCAGCTGCAGCGGTTCAGGGAGTCCGCGGACCCGGCGGGCGCCGTCGCGGACTATCTCCATGGGCTGTATGAGGAGGCTGTGGTGCGGGGATACCGTTTTGATGCCTCCAGGATCTCCGTGCAGGACACCACCACAGGCACCGCCGGGAACCGAGCACTGACCGTCACCACCGGCCAGCTTCAGTTCGAGTGGGAGCATCTCCAAAGCAAGCTCGCTCTGCGCAGCCCTGAGCGGCACCGCACTGGCCCGGTGCCGGATCCAGTGCCTGTGCATCCCCTCTTCCGAGTGGTTCCAGGGCCGGTGGCCGACTGGGAACGCCCATAGGCAGCCAGCGCCGGCGGCTAATGTACCGGGGCAGCAATAATGGACCTCGAGCTCCTGTATCGGCTGGTCTGGAGTGATTCGGCAGAGGAGGAAGGCCCGAGATGGACGAGATGGCCCACGAGCGGGTTCGCGACCTGGTGGCCTCAGTACCTGCCGGATGGGTCGCCACCTATGGTGATATCGCCGCCCTGGCGGGGCTGTCTACGCCCCGACTGGTGGGGCGAGTACTGAAAGAGGACGGCCATGACCTGCCCTGGCACCGGATAGTTCCCGCCACCGGCATCCCCGCACCCCATCTGCGCACCGAGCAGCTGGAACGGCTGAGGGCTGAAGGAGTACTGGCCGACGGCGTCCGCATCAGCCTGGCGCGCTACCGCTGGCAGGACCCGCAATAGTTCGCCGCAGGCTCAGTGCGCGATGGTGGCATGCTGGCGAATCCAGGCGTGCATGGCAATACCTGCGGCCACGCCCGCGTTGATCGACCGGGTGGAACCGAACTGTGCAATGGAGAGGGTGTCCACGGCTGCCTGCCGCACCTCCTCGCTGAGCCCCGGTCCTTCCTGGCCGAAAACCAGCACGCAGCGGCGCGGCAGGTCATAGGTCTCGATCGGCACTGAGTCCGGGAAGAGGTCCACACCCAGGATCGGCACCCCGGCGTCGTCGGCCCAGGCGACGAACTCCTGCACTGACCCGTGATGCCGCACATGCTGGTAGCGGTCGGTGACCATGGCTCCCCGACGGTTCCAGCGCTTCTTGCCGATGATGTGCACTTCTTTGGCCAGGAACGCGTTGGCGTTGCGCACCACAGTTCCGATATTGAAGTCGTGCTGCCAGTTCTCGATGGCCACGTGGAATTCATGCCGTTTAGCATCAAGGTGGGCAACAATCGCCTCGTGCCGCCAGTACCGGTATTCATCCACTACATTGCGGCGGTCGCCTTCACGCAGCAGCTCCGGGTCCCAGTGATCTCCCTCCGGCCAGGGGCCCTCCCAGGGGCCGACGCCGACTTCGCGCTGCTCGTTCACCCCAGTGTGGTCAGCAGGCGCAGTGTGGTCAGCAGGCGCAGTGTGGTCAGCCGACGCGCTGCGGTCGGCAGGGTCAGTCATCGAGGCCGAGGGAGAATCCGGCTTCCAGGTCAACACTGGAGTAGGTGCGGAAGGCCGCCATCGTCTCGGTGTCGTGGATGGTGGCGACTTTGGCGATCTTGCCCGGGATCAGGTCAGCCAAATCCTCGAAGTCAGCTGCTTTGACCATGGCCACCAGATCCCATTTGCCGGTGACTGAGTAGACAGCCTCGACCTCAGGGATATTGGCGATTTCTTGGGCTGCCTCGGGGATTCCGTGCGGGTCTGTTTTGATCAGGACGAAGACTGTGGCCATGGCGTCATTATGCCACCGGCGCCTACGCCGTACCCCAGCAATGGCACTTAGCTCAGACCCTCTAGTGCGTTGAGGCCCAGGAAGAGACCCACCAGGAAGAGGATGAGGGCCACCGTTCCGCTGGCGTGCCGACTCAGGAACTGCTCCAGCTTCTGCAGCGGCCCCTGCAGCAGACGCCCGGCCAGCACCCGGCCGGTCAGCAGCACCAGCGCGGGGGTGATCATCACCGCACAGTAATAGAGAATGAGCCCGGCTGCGGGCGCCGGTCCCGGATCCTCTGCGGCCACCAGTCCGATACCGGCCAGGTAGGGCAGCAGGGTAGCAATCTCCAATCCCACTGCCGCCAGTCCCAATCCCAGCAGCGCCAGGGTTCCTCCTCGCGACCCCTCGCCCACGGCACGCTCGCGGAACTGTTGGACGCGCCCGGCGCTGCCGCGGGCCTCCTCCCGGCGTCGTTTCTTCTCCTTGCCCTCTTTGGTCATGGGGTCCAGGCGAAAGCTATACAGGATCAGCAGAGCCGCCAACCCCGCCTGCGCCCAGAGAAACACCGGGGTCTGCTGTGCCATGCTGAGGCCTTCCAGCAGTTGGTCCCCCACCAGCAGCAGGCTGGTGAGCAGAACCAGACCGATCAGCGCATATGCCCCTGCGACGACGCCCAGATATACCAGCACCCGCCCCGCCCGGAGCCGTCCGGGAGCCATCAGCAGCCATACCGGGATCAGCAGGGTACCGAAGCTGGTGGAGTCCAGCAGCGCCAGGACAGTCAGGGCTCCCAGAAGCGCCCACAGCGGGCTGACCCCCTCAGGAATGAGCTCATCAGTGATCTGGGACAGGCCTGTAGTCCCCCACACAGAGGGCACCGCCTCATGAATCAGCCCAGGCACAACCCCGGGGGAGAGCATCAGTACATCAGCAGTCATAGGCCCAGCATGATGTTGGGTGCCCGTCGGCGCCTCGGCCAAAGGATCGAAAACTCGCAGCCACCCCCTCATTCCTCTGGATGAGGTGGACACAAGTGGCCCTATGGTCAAATACCAGCATGAGACCAGCACTGCGAGCCCACCTGCAGTCAGCGCTGACATTGAGCGTGGCCGCATTGGTGCTCCTCGTGGGATGGGCTGGTGTGGCTGAATTTCCCTGGTGGGCAGCCCTCGGTGTGGAGCCTCAGCTGTGGTGGCATGTGATCCCGTTGATCCTGATGGCAGCAGCGCTGCTGCTGCGCATCCGACGCCCAGTCCTGGCCCTGCTGCTCGGCGGTCTCATCGTCCTCGTGGATCTGAGCATCGGCGTCAATGTGGGTATCCTGCTGTGCCTCTCGGATCTGGTTTACAGTCTGGGAATTCGGGGCGGCCGGCGGGCTGTGAGCATCACCGGCGGCGTGCTGGGACTCATCACCATCGGTATTGGGGCAGGCAGCTTCCTCGCCGGTGTAGAGTGGCGCGCGGCAGTGAGCCTGTCACTGGGCGGTATGGCCGTGCTGCTGATGCCGCTGTGGTGGTCTTGGGAGGTGCGGCGCGGTTATCCGCTGTGGCAGGAGGCAGATGCCCGGGGTCAGCTGGAGGCCGAGCGTCACGCGAACGTGCTGCGCGCCCAGGCTCGCAAACGCCACGAAGCGGTGGAGGAGGAACGTCGAAGCATGGCACGGGAACTCCATGATGTGGTCTCCTCACAGGTCTCAGCAATTGCTCTGAGTTCCGGTGCCGTACTCAATGCCCCGGCCGAGTCTGCCAGGGACCGGGAGGCGCTGCGCACCATTCGCATCACCAGCGTCGAGGCCCTGGAGCAGCTGCGCGAAATGGTGCAGCTGCTCCGCGGTGAGACCGTTGATCCGGCCTCGGGTACCGCGCTGGAGGCCGCCACCTGGGATCAAGTGATAGCCCGAGCCCGCCAGCACGGACTGCAGGTCGCCATAGATGGACAGCCTCCGGATGGCCTGTCACCGGCGGTGCGGCATGTGCTGCTGCGCATCCTGCAGGAAGCACTCACCAACGCGCTGAAGCACGGCGACGGCAGCGCGAGCATAGGCGTGCGGACCCGCCGACGTCGACTGCTGCTTCAGGTGAGCTCGGGACTTCGGCAGGAGGAGGGCGACGTCGTCGCCGTCGGTTCCGGGACCGGACTGACCGCCATGCGGGAACGGGCAGAGATGCTGGGAGGCACCCTGCGCGCCGGTCCCAGCCGGGGTGATGAGAAAACATGGCTGCTGCGCGCAGAGTTGCCGCTGAAGGAGCAGAATGATGAATGAGCGACCCGTCACGGTGCTGATCGCCGATGACCACCCCAGTGTGAGGGCCGGTCTGCGCCTGCTGCTGGAGACTGCAGAGGGAGTGGAGGTGGTCGGTGAGGCTGCCGATGGCGCCACAGCGGTGCAGCAGACCCGCAGGCTGTGCCCTGATGTGGTGCTGATGGACGCCCGGATGCCCGGGATGGATGGAATCGAAGCGACCCGACAGATCACCCGCGAACAGCAGGCAGAAGTCCTTATGCTCACCACCTTCGACTTGGACGAGGTGGTCTTCGGCGCGCTGCGTGCCGGCGCCTCCGGGTTCCTGCTGAAGTCCGCTGAACCGGCGCAGCTGATCGATGCGATCCGCAGGGTGGCTGCCGGCGACGGGGTGGTGGCACCTGAAGTGACCAGGAAGCTGCTGCGCGAATTCGCCGCCGCACCGGAAGCAGACGGCGCATCGCCGTCGAACACTGCGGCACCGACATCCTCGGAGGACGCTGCGCCCAGGAAGCTCTCCCCATACCTCACACCCCGGGAACTGGATGTCCTAGCCACCCTGGGCCGCGGACTGACGAATGCGCAGATCGCCGCCGAGTTGCATGTCAGCATGGCGACGGTGAAGACACACGTCTCCAGCATTCTGGCTAAGCAGCACCTGACCTCGCGGATGCAGGCGGCGATCCTCGCACGGGAAGCCGGTCTGGCGTAGCCCTGCTGGTCTAGCAGCTCGGTTGATTAGGCGCGTTCAAGCTTCGGGACGCTGAAGGCCAGTGCCGCTACCGCCAGCACAGCGACTCCGGCCAGCAGCAGGTACATCGCCTCATAGCTGCCCATCAGCTCCGCCAGAGCCGCACCCACCGCCGGTGCCACGGCAATGGCCAGCATCACCGGGGCATTGAAGACCCCCGATAGTCGCCCATAGGCCCGTGGGCCCCACCGGTCAGTCACCGCGGTGGCCTTCAGCAGCGTGGAGATTCCGCGCGCCACACCGGCGACCATGGAAATCGCGATGAGCCACACCGCATTGGTCCAGTTCAGCGCTAGCGCCGCAGTGCTCACCGCCACCAGCAGGTAGATCCACAGGGTCCGGGACCGCACGCTCATCCCGCGTTCCATCGCCCAGTAGAAGAGCCTGCCCACGACCTGCCCCAGTCCCCCGAGCCCCAGGACCCAGGCGGCCAGCGTCGGAGACACCCCGCGGTCAATGAGCATCGGCACCAGATTGATCATTGCCGCGAACATCGCCAGTCCACCCAGCGTCAGTCCTACGGTCATCAGCAGATATGCGGGGGTGCGCATCACGCCTCGGGCGTACTCACGCTCAGAATCGACGACGACGCCCCCATCAGCCAGGCCCGCGACGTCGTCCCCATCAGCCGGAAGCGGAGTCTCATAGTCATTGCTGGGCCAGGGCCGGCGCAGCACCACCGCGTGGATGGGGATCGCCAGCACACCGATCACCACAGCCAGCACCGTGTAGACCTCCCGCCAGCTCAGCGCGGAGGCCAGGGCATCGGTCAGCGGGGCAAAAACTGTGGAGGCCAGCCCTCCGATGAGGGTGATGACGGTGAGTGCGAAAACCCTCCGGTGGCCGTACCACCGGGTCACCGCGGCGAAGGCTGGCGGATACAGCGTCCCCGCCATGGATACACCGGCCAGCAGCCAGCCGCAGAGGAAAAGCCAGAAGGTCGGCGCCCAGGCGATCAGCAGCAGTGCGATCACCCCCAGCACTGAGCCTGCAGTCATCACCAGGCGCGGACCGCGGTAGTCCAGCACTTTCCCCAGTGGGATTCCTAGCAGCGCCGACACCACAAGCCCCGCCGAATAGGCCACTGTGACGGAGGTCGGGCTCCATCCGGTATCAGTGGATATCGGTGCCGAAAGCACCGGAAAGGCGTAGTAGAGAATGCCCCAGGCAAGAATCTGGGTGATGCACAGCCCGGTGAGCACCATCGGTAGGGCCGTCAGTGGCGCCGGGCGTTCATCGTTCACCCAGACAGCCTACTGATCCTTCGCACCGGAGCGGTCTCTTAACACGGAGAAGGCGCCGTATTTCCCTGCGGGCTGCCAGCGCTGTGCCGACCCCGACTCCTGCCGCGGTACAGCCAGCCCACAGTCAGCACCGACACCGGCAGCACCAGGGCCGCGGCGGTGAGCATCCCGGGCGTATAGCTGGCGCTGACCATGCTGAAGGCCAGATGGCTCAGCGCATTGAGCAGCATCACCACTGCCACAGTAGCTAGCGCCGGGGTGCTCCACTCCGGGCGCTGACGCACTGCTATCCAGGTGACGAGAACGCCGAGAACGCTGAGCGCCACGACGGCGGCGCCAAAAAGAGCTGGATCATTGAGCAGCGGCCCGGGGATCAGCTGATGCTGCTGATTCCAGCCCGGCAGGTCACCGATCAGCTCCTCAGTGTTGTGCACCAGCACTGTGGCAAGCAGCGCCAACCAGAGCAGCTCCCGCGCCTGCAGCCTCATGGTCAAGCCTCAGTCCGTCAGTCCAGACCCAGGTCTGACTTGGAGTAGGCGTAGAGGTACGGAACCCCTGCTTCCTGCTCAATGCGTTCACGGGCACCGGTGTCTCGGTCCACGATCACGGCCACCGCCTGAATGTCCCCTCCGGCGGCGCGGACAGCCTCCACTGCGGTCAGTGCTGACCCTCCGGTGGTTGAGGTGTCCTCCAGAATCACCACTTTGCGGCCTTCCACACTGGGACCCTCCACCTGACGGCCCATGCCGTAGGTCTTGGCAGCCTTACGGACCACAAAGGAATCAATGCTGCGTCCCTGCTGGGCAGCAGCATGCAGCAGAGCCGTGCCCACCGGGTCTGCACCCATGGTCAGCCCACCGGCTGAGACGAAGTCCAGCTCGGCGTCGTCGAGCATCTGCAGCATGACCCGACCTACCAGCGGGGCGGCCTCATGGTGGAGCGTGATACGGCGCAGATCAATGTAGTAATCAGCCTCCTTGCCGCTGGAGAGAGTCACGCGGCCGCGGACCACCGCAAGCTGGTCGATGAGCTCCTGGAGCCGGCTGCGGTCAACGGATGGGTCTGTGGCGGAGGCAGTCATCATGGGCACCATCCTAGAGCCAATCGCGTGCCCTCCAGCCGAGGTCCAGGGAACTTTCACCTTTCGGAAACACTGCGCTGACTAGACTCTGGTTCATGCGTGAACTCCAGAAAGCCATTGTCGAAGAGATGGGCGTCAAGCCTGAGATCGATCCGGAGCAGGAGGTCACACGTCGCGTGGACTTCCTCGCTGATTACCTCAAGGCCACCGGGGCCAAGGGATTGGTCCTGGGCATCTCCGGGGGTGTGGATTCTTCTTTGGCGGGTAAGTTGTGCCAGCTGGCGGTGGAACAGCTGCGCGCCGAAGGTCTGGACGCGACATTCCACGCCATGCGGCTTCCCCACGGGATCCAGCATGATGAGGATGACGCCAAGCGCGCCGTCGAGTTCATCGCCCCTGATCAGACCCACACCTTTAATATCGAGAAGGCTGTCACGGGTGTGGATGTGGCATTCAACGAGAGTTTCGGCCGCAATCTGCTGGATTACCACCGCGGCAATGTGAAGGCGCGCCTGCGGATGATCGCCCAGTACGCTGTGGCCGGCGAACAGCAGGCCCTGGTGGTGGGCACCGACCATGCCGCGGAGTCCACTACGGGCTTCTTCACCAAGTACGGCGACGGTGGCGCTGATGTTCTGCCGCTGTTCACGCTCAATAAGCGGCAGGTCCGCGTTCTGCTGAAGCATCTGGGAGCTGATGAGCGGCTTTGGATGAAGGCTCCCACCGCGGATCTTCTGGATGAGACCCCAGGTCAGCTGGATGAGACTGAGCTGGGCATCACCTACGATCACATCGATGATTACCTCGAGGGCCGCGAGATTCCTGAGGCTGAGGCAGAGAAGCTGGAGAAGCGATACTTGGCCACTCGCCACAAGCGCACGGTCCCGGTGAGTATCGCTGATCAGTGGTGGCGTTCCTGAGCGGTGCATCTTAAGCGGGCTACCGACCCCTTCAAGGTGCTCACGCTGATACGGTGGTCGGCGTGAGAATCGCGACCTGGAATGTGAATTCAATGCGGGCCCGGGCCGACCGGGTGGAGGAGTTTCTGGAGCGCCAGGACATTGATGTCCTGACCATTCAGGAGACCAAATGCAAGGATGAGAACTTCCCCTGGGAGGTTTTCGAGAACAACGGATACGACGTCGCCCACTTCGGCTTCAACCAGTGGAATGGAGTGGCGATTGCCTCCCGGGTTGGGATGAAGGATGTGGAACGCACATTCCCCAACCAGCCTCCCTTCGGCAAGGGCGGCAAGAACCCGGTCCAGGAAGCACGCGCTATTGGTGCCACCTGTGACGGGGTCCGCATCTGGAGCCTCTACGTGCCTAACGGCCGTACCCGCGAGGATGAGCACATGGTCTATAAGCTCGCGTGGCTGCGTCAGCTGCGCGAGCACGCTTCAGCCTGGCTGCAGGAGAATCCGCAGGCGCAGATCGCTTTGACCGGGGACTGGAACATCGCCCCGAAGGATGATGATGTCTGGGACATCGACTTCTTCGAGCGCCATCAGATGACCCACGTGACCGAGCCTGAGCGAGCAGCTTTCCAGGAGTTCCTCGACGCCGGCTACGCAGATGTGGTGCGCCCGCACGCCCCAGGGCCCGGTGTCTACACCTACTGGGACTACACGCAGCTTCGTTTTCCGAAGAAAGAGGGCATGCGCATTGATTTTGTGCTGGCTTCTCCGAAGCTGGCCGAGCGGGTGGAACACGCCTTCATCGACCGCGAAGAGCGCAAGGGCAAGGGAGCCTCTGACCACGCCCCGGTCATCGTCGACCTTTCCTGACGTTCCGACAGAACCGTTCCGGCAGTACCGTTCCGGGCCATAGCACACCTGTACTGTTGGAGCATGATCCGTAACCTGCACGAGCGCGAGATAGTTGCGCCCGTGCGTGAGGTGGGGCTGCTCATCGATTCGCTTGCGAGCACCGATGACCGACTCTGGCCACGCGACAAGTGGCCGGCTATGCGCCTCAACGGACCCCTCGGCGTGGGCGTAGCAGGAGGACACGGGCCCGTTCGCTACTTCGTATCCGAGTACGTTCCAGGACGCTACATAGAATTCGAATTCACGCGTCCGGAAGGCTTCAACGGACGGCATAGCTTCACCGCAATCCCACATGAAGCAGACACGACCCTGCTTCGGCACGAGATTCTGATGTCTACTCACGGAACTGCACGATTCACATGGCCACTTTTCTACCGGCCCCTGCACAACGCACTCATCGAGGACTGCCTGGATCTCGCAGAGCGGGACTGCGGCAGCGCCGAGGGAAGCCCAACTTCTCGATCCCTGTGGACTAGGCTGCTCCGCGCTCCTATCTCAGCACAGCTAGCCAAGCGGCGAGCACGTTCGGTGGGCCGACCCACTGAGCACTGAGAGACATGGTCACTGGCGATGACACATAGGACCTGATCGAGGGCATCGACTTTCAAAGCCGCAAGATACACAACACTCCAGAAACACGAAAACCCCCGAATTTCTTCGGGGGCTTTCGTTCTGACACCGGTTTCGTGGCTCCGACCGGCGTCGATCCGGTGACCTTTCGATTTTCAGTCGAACGCTCTACCAACTGAGCTACAGAGCCTGGACTAAAAACCGGCGTCTTGCGACCCTGACGGGACTTGAACCCGCGACCTCCGCCGTGACAGGGCGGCGCGCTAACCAACTGCGCTACAGGGCCTTATTTGGCTTTGTGCCTCATCAGCACGAGGAGAAACTCTATCAGACTTTCTTCCCCTTGGTCCAATCAGCTCCTGCCAATCTGACCAAGTACCCCCAACGGGATTCGAACCCGTGCCGCCGCCGTGAAAGGGCGGTGTCCTAGGCCGCTAGACGATGGGGGCCCGAACCCTTGGAACATCGCTGCTCCGAGGGGAACCTGTAAGAGTTTAGGGCCAGAGACGCTGTCGCGGCAAATCGAGAGGTTCGCCCGTAGTATTTGTCCCCATGGCCTACATGATGAGCGATGAGGAGTTCGACGCCGCCGCGGCCGTTGCCCTTGAACTCATTCCACCTCGTCTAGCCGCCAGGATCGAAAATGTGGCCGTCTTCGTGGAGGATCATTACCAGCCCCAGGCCTGGGAAGACCCCGAGACCACGCTGCTTGGCCTTTACGAGGGCATCCCGCTGACCGAACGCGGCGGTGAACCCTGGGCCATGCCGGATCGCATCACTCTATATAAGGACGCAATCCTAGAGATCTGCGCGACTCGCGAAGAGGTCATCGACCAGATCGCCATTACCGTGGTCCACGAAGTAGCGCACTTCTTCGGCATCGACGATGCCACGCTTCACCGTCTCGGCTGGGGCTGACTCGCAACTATGAGGCGTCATTAGCACAGCCCCAGAAGGAAGTCACGGAACCTCAACCTTCAAGTAGCTTGAAGGTTCCGCTATACCATTTTGTAACCCTGGATGCCCGGAAACTCGCGGTTTTTCGCCTCACAGGTTCATCACAGAAACGACACGGCCTATTGCCAGCGTGACCTTTTCGCAATTATCGTGAGCCACGTAGCACCGCGAAGGATCACTCGGATCAGCGTTTCACATCTTCGTCGATTTGCGCAGGCCAGGCTTCCCATCGCTTATGGCCCGCCCAGATCGTCCGCTGACCGGGTGAACCCAGGAGCTCCTTAGTGCCGATGAGGAGTTCCTCGCAGTGCCGCACCAGTGAGGAAAAGTGAGGAACTACCGTGAAATACCGCCGCAATCTCGCGGTGGCGGCCATTACGGCCGCCGTCGTGACTACAGCGCTTGTCGGGACCACTCTGCCCGACCTGGTCGCTGATCGCGCCACCGAAGCCGTAGAGCACCGCGACACTGACCAGAACCTCTCCGACTCTGTTGTGATCACTGAGCTGCCCGAGACTCCTTCCGCGCAGGAGATCTCCGCGGCCAAGGAGTCCCAGCAGGCCCGCGAGCAGATGATCGTTGACATCGCAGGCCGCATTGACCAGGCCAGCCAGCGGGCCAATGAGCTCGAAGCCGACCTTCAGCGCCAGCAGGCGCAGGCGGTTGCCCGCTTACAGGAGGCCGAGGAAGCTGCTGCTGCCGCCGAGGAAGCCCGCAGCATCCAGGCTGCCGCAGCTTCGGAGGACTATCAGCAGCAGGACACCTCGGCTGCCGATGTACTGCTCTCCGACGGTGATGTGCTGGCCGAGGACGCCACTGATCAGCAGCTGCAGGAGCAGGCTGAGCAGGACGCTGTTGCTGCCGAGCAGGCTGAGCGCGAAGCAGAAGAGCTCGCCGCACAGGCCCAGCGCGAGGCCGAATCTGCGCAGCAGGCCGTAGCCTCCGTAGAGCAGAGCACCGACCAGACCATCGAGAACGTTGAAGAGCTCGGCCAGAACATCTACGAGCAGCTTGCTGCCTTGAAGGAACTCGAAGGCTTTGACGGAAGCCTCCAGGAGTTCTTCGAGATGATGCTGGGCGAGGCTCGAAGCGGTTCCAGCGCTTACTTCACTGAAGACGGCGACGTCGACTACCAGCAGCTGGTCTACCGAGTCCAGCAGCTGCGCGCCGAAGCCGAGCAGGCTGCTGTGGCCGAGGAGGACGCTGAGCAGTCCCCGGCCGAGGCAGAACCCGAGACTGCCGAAAGCTCCTCGGAGGGTGCGGAAGGGGAAGCCGCACCGTCCGAGGAGCCGGAGGCACCGGAGCCCACTGCCTCAGCTGAACCTACGCCTTCAGCGACCCCCACCCCCAGTGCTACGCCTACCCCCACACCCACTCCCTCCGCAACCGTTGCCAGCTTCGATTCGCTGAGCAGCGAGCGGCAGCAGTTGCTGTCCAAGGGAGCGGAGCTGGAGTCCGGCTTCAGCGGCGGCGCCCGGGACTATTACGCACTAGTGCTGACCAACTCAGCGCTGACCACCTCTGGCGGTGGAGCAGACTGGGATGCCGTCAGTGCCCATGTGCGGTACCTGGAAGCCGAGTCCACCCCTGCCCCTTCGGCGACCCCTACCCCTTCGGCCACGCCGACACCGAGCCCATCGGCGACTGCAGCACCTTCGCCTTCGGCCTCGGCAACTCCAACACCTACCCGCACGGCAACACCGACGCCGAGCCCCACCCGGACTCAGGCACCGGCGCCCACACCGTCGATCCCGGGCTACGATGCTCTGTCAAGCTCGCTGAAGGATCTGCTGCGCAAGGGCGCTGAACTGGAGCCCGGCTTCAGCGGCGGCGCCCAGGACTACTACCGTGCGGTTCTGAACAACCCGGCGCTGCGTAACGGTGACGGGACTGCCTCCCTGCAGAAGCTGACCTGGCATGTGAACTACCTGGAGCAGCAGCATCAGCCAGCTCCGGCACCGACTCGCACCCAGTCGCAGGCCCCGGCGGCACCGGCACCCACCCGGACTCAAGCTCCGGCCCCGACAGCCACTCAGTCTCAGGCACCTGCTGCAGTGCCAGCCGGTAATACCGGTTCTGCGCAGATGGCCATCAACTGGGCGATGAACGTTGCCGGCCGCTCCGGGACCTACTACCAGCTGGGCGGTAATGGGCCTGACGGCTGGGACTGCTCCAGCTTTGTGCAGGCGGCCTTCGCCACTGCAGGTATCAACCTGCCACGCACCACCTATGGGCAGATCAATGCCGGCCGGGCCGTTCCATACAGCCAGAAGCAGCCAGGTGACCTGATCTTCTGGGGTGACTACCATGTGGCGATCTACCTGGGCAATGGACGGATCGTCGACGCCGGCTCCCCCAGCAGCGGGATCAGCGTCCGCTCGATCTTCGGCAGCCCCAATGCCACCGTCCGCCGGGTCTTCTAAACCCAGGTCCAACACAGACGGCCACGGCATATAGGTGATGCCCCGCAGCAACTGCTGCGGGGCATCACCTATATGCGCACGGTTGACCCTAGAAGATCAGCAAGAAGTCAGGCCTGGCCTAGAGCACGGGTCCAAATTCGGGCCGATTCTCAATACGCTCGTCCTCGTTCTCCGGCACCACCATCAAAGGACCTTCAGCGTGCTGGAGGACGCCCTGAGAGGTGGAGCCCAGCAACATTCCGGCGAAGCCCCCACGCCCGCGGGTTCCCAGCACCGTCAGTTGCGCATGTCGGGTTTCTTCCACCAGGACATCGACAGCAGCACCGTCGATGACCTCGGCTTCAATGGGCAGCTGTGGGTAGTGGCTGTTCAGCCACCGCTTACCGGCTTCAAGCTTCTCCTGCAGATCCTGCAGTGCCTCGGAGTCGTCAATATGGGTGGGGATCCACACCAGCGTGGCACCAAGAGGCGGCAGCGCGCATACCAGGCGCAGAGTGGTCTGCCGCTCGGCGGCCTGCTGTGCGGCCATCAAGGCAGCCACGCGGCCATAGTCGGATCCGTCCACACCGGCTGCCACCGGACGCTTGTCCTTGGGGCTGATCGGATGGGCCCCCTCTTGCAGCAACGATTCCGGCGCTCCTGCTCCAGGCTGCTCAGCAGTTGCCACGATCGGGATGGCCCCGGTCGCGGTCGTGAGCGCGTTCTCTTGCTTGGAAGAGAATTTTAGGGGAACCAGCACAGTGGGGCATTTGGCATGTGCTGGCAGGGCCGATGACACTGACCCCAGCAATCGTCCCAAGAAGCCTCCCCGGCCACGGGTGCCCACCACAAGGACCTCTGCATGCCGCGAATGCTCCAGCAGCACGGAGGCGGGATCCCCTGACTCAGTCAGGTAGTTCACCTCTCCGGGATAGTCACGCAAGAACTGTCTGGCTTCATCCAGCACCTTCTCGGCTCCGGCACGCAGACTGGAGTCATCCATCATGGCGTAGCCGCCGTCCATAGATGAGGCCGCGAAAGCAGGAATGGAATAGGCAGTGACCACTGTCAGGGGGAGGCTTCGCCGGTGGGCTTCTGCGGCGGCCCAATGTGCAGCGCGCAGTGACTGCTCGGAGCCGTCGACGCCGACCACCACCCCTCGCGTGGAGTTCTGCTGGGCGGCTGCCTGCTCCGATTCTGTCTGCTGTTGGCGGTATGCATCCGTCATTGTGGACCTCCCGTAGGTAGTGTGCCCACATGGTACCGAGCAATACCCGCTGGAGCGAGAGTCTTCACCAAACCGTTGCGGAGTGCCCCTTCGGCTGTTTAGCTGACGTGCTGAAGTATGCGCGCCGGGTAGTTGGTGGTGATCTCTTGGACACCGAGTTCGAGGAGCAGCTCGGCGTCAGCGACGCGGTCTACGGTCCACACTCGCATAGTGGTTCCACGCGCGATCCAGGCCTTGACCTCTGCTTTATGATCTCGCACGTAATCTATGCCAGGTCCGGCCATCCCCACACGCTGGTTCCATACCAGTGCTTCAGAGTCCCTGACGGTACCGCGCATCACAGCGGCCACCACCGGCCTCAGCGCCGCGGAGAAACGCACATGGGCCAGCTGAACGTCCACGTCTTCCTCGGTGATGTCCGTGAAGAGCGCGCACAGTTTCTCCGCAGGAGCCATATCGGCCAGATGCAGCAGCGAGCCGGGGGCAAAGCTCATGAACGTGATCTCCACGCTGTGCTCACCGCAGGCGATACGCGAAGTTTCCGGATCCCAACCGTAGGTCAGTAGAACCTTCAGCACACGGTCTTCCAGCGCATGACCAAACGGCGAAGGGTGCTTAAGCTCCACTGCTAGGGCAATGTCCCGACCGGCGCTGATCAGCAGCTCCAGCACATCCTGCAGAGTCATCAGCTGCTGCTCGCGTGTGCCGTAGCGCGAGGGCAGCACCGGGGTCTTCCAGCTGGAGACATCGAGCTGGCGCATCTGTTCCAGAGTCGTCTCTGCCACCGCGCCAGAACCATTGCTGGTGCGGTCCAGAGTCGGGTCGTGGAAACACACCACCTCGCCATCGCGGGTGAGGTGCACGTCGATCTCCAGCCCGTCGGCGCCTTCCTCAATTGCGCGCATATAGGCGGCGCGGGTGTGTTCGGGGAAGAGGCCTGAGGCACCGCGGTGGGCGAAGATACGGGCGCGGCGGGCCGGTGCCGCTGACGCCGAATCCGCGGAGAGTTCCAGGTCCTCGGGGATGGTGTGCAGCGCTGCAGCCGGGACCCGGCTGAGCGGGCGGGCGGGAGCCATATCTGCCGCGTGGACGGGCGAGGTGATCGTCACGCCCTCAGGCTACGAGCGAGAAGTCAACGACAGGCAAAGAGCAGGCAAAATGAGGGCAGAACATCGGGTGAATTCCTGGTGAACGCCCGGCAGTCTCGGCTGGTTAGTTCTCTTCTGCGAGTTCGCCGACAATAGGCTGGTCAGTTCGCACGCTCGAGCTGGACTGCTCCGGGCGCTCTGCTGCCGGTAGTTCAGGCTGAGAATCTGCACTCTTCCCGCTTTTCAGTGCCTTTTTCTCCTTGCGCTGAGCCTTGACTGAGGTCTTGATCTGCTTCTTCTTCGCTCGGCGCTCCTTGCGGTCTGCACGCAGCTGCTCGCGCTCGAGCCCGCGCTTGAAGTCTTCCACCAGAGCTGCAGGAGTCTGCTCCGGCAGCTCGCCGAAGGTCTTATGTGCGGTGCGGATGATCTGGCCGGCTAGGGCACGGTTTCCGACGCCGCCCACCACTGCACCGATGCCGAAGGGGATGGCCCGGCCAAGCATGGTGGTGCCCTGACGAACGAAGAACCTGCGCAGAAACTGCTTCTTGATCTGATTGGCCACGAGTCCGGCCATAGTCGAGGATCCAGCACTTCCGCTGGCGAGGCTGGAGAGCGGGACAATGCTGCCAATGGGCCCGGAACCGCGACCACCTGCTTGGTCAGAGAGTTCACCAAGCAATCGCCGCCCCTCCTCCCCCAGCATGATGCCCATCACCAGGAGTTTGGCTTTCTGTGGGTCCTCGGTGGTAATACCGGAGAGTTCAGCCATCGATTGGGCGTAGAGGGCGCACATTTCCAGGAAACCGCCAGTGGAGACAGCTGAGAGGCTCAGTGAAGCCACCGTGCCGACTGCTGGCACGGCTGCGGTGGCGCCGATGAGCGCACCACCGCCAGTCATGGAACGCTTGAACTCCTTATCGAGCTCAGCAGCCAGCTGCCGGTTGGTCAGTGTCGGGTGCGCTTTGCGCAGTCGGCGCAGATTCGCCAGCACCAAGGGGCGCTGCACGGTCACCGCACGAGTCAGCCAAGTTTCAGCTCCGGGAGTCAACGAGCCGTCGTCGTTGAACGCCTGCTTTGCCACAAGGTTCATGGAGCGGCTGGCCACATACCCGGTGGCAGCAGTGCGGACAAGGGACTTCTTCCGCGGCTTACGCGTAGCGCGCGCAGAAGACTTCGATGTGCGACTGGCATCATCATTCCGGCCAGCGGAGAAGGGCACCACGTGCTGAGAAGCCATGACAGAGAGTCTAGGCGTTATCCCTGGTGCTCGTCAGCCCAGATCCTGCAGATCGACCCAGACCAGTCGATTCTGCAGACCGAAGCGGGACTGCGGGTCCACCACTTCGTAGCCGTACTCACCCTCGGCCGGCCAGAAAACGCCGGACTGGCTGACTCCTAAAGCTGCAGAAGGCAGGACGTATGAGGCCCGTACATCTCGTTCGCCGGGAACGGCGCGAGTTGCAGTGTGGTCTGTGTGCCAGGGGGTTCCTGAGCGCCCGGTCAGCGGCTGTTCGGTCACTGCGCGTGGACGGGGATCCTGCAGAGCAGCATTCTCCAGCAGGATGTCCAAGTCTTCGCTCTCAGCGGCCAGTGGCTGCGGAGCAGAATGCTGGCCGGCCACCACAAAAGGATGACCAGCAGGCAGGCCGCCGTGCGCGCCGTCGTCGTCGGTGAGGTACCAGGCGTTTCCGGCCGCATACTCGGCAAGGACCCGACGCTGGTCATCGGCACGGACAAGATCAATACCGGTGGGATCCTCCGGCAGTGGAATAGCGCTGCCGATGATGTGAACCGGTGCGCGATCTTCATCGACCTGAACCGGGATGTCCCAGAGGCTGCTCTGATAGAGCCGGATAATGGACTGCTCCAGGTCCGAGAACCGTGACTCCGGAAGCGAGTTCTCAGGAAGGTCGCGCCAGAGGAAGTTCTGGAACGTGCGTACCTGATCGGTGAGGATCGGGTGCTTGGAGAACACTACTGTGCTGTGCTGGCCGGCGAACTCTCCATAGCCGATAGCGTCCCCGGCTCCGCCGATTGTGCCATCGCCGTCGAGATCCGCACCGGATTCCAACCCAGAGTTCGTGGGGGCGGCATAAACATAGGGATAGTCGATGGCGCTTTCGCCGCGCTGACCGCTGGCCAGATATTGGGTGCGCAGCAGTTCGGGAATCTGGCCGTCGTCGTCGTAGGTGACACCGGTGAGAACCAGGACATCAGGGTCGTTGATCTGCGCAGTCTGGGCAATAGCGCGAGCTTGCGCGTGCTGACCACCGCTCAAGGAGGCGATGAGTTGCTGGATGGGACGTTCGCTGCTGCCATCGCCAGTGAGTTCGGCATGCAGGGTGGCCACGCGCAAGTCGCCTTCGGCCTTCGTCAGCGTGGAAGTGGAAGGATCTGCCGGCGAGCTGAGCTGGAACGGCTGTCCGGGCGCGGGGTAATAGCGCTGGGATCCTGCAATTGGGGTCACCGCCGATGAGTTCGCAGAAGCTGCGATCTCATCATCTGGCTGGGACGACTGCGCCCCGGCTGCTGTGGTCACCATCAGACCCAGGGCAAGAAGTACGGCACTGCCGCCCCTCATCGTTCCCCTCAACCGGCGCGCAGGCTCATTCGGGCCTGCTGGCATGACCACTACGGTAGCGGCCACTCCGGCTCACGCCAAGCCCTAGTACACATTTCCAGCAAACTTTACGAAGGTGTAATCAACCTTCAGTCCCTAGCCCCCGTACTGTGACCTGACAGTGACATCAGTCTCCGCATCCGTGCTTTCTTGGACCTTTCACATTTACCTGGGTATATGGTGAATGTCGGATACCGAGAATTCCGCGCGGGATTCTCCGACTCAGCTTGCATGACGAGAGTCGACGCAGAACTGACGAACTAACTACGTAACAGAGTGACTACAGGAGGACTTCGTGGCGTCTCAGCCAGAAGCAGAATTGAAAGATTGGTCCTTGTCAGATGCCTGGCGCGGGCTGCAGCTGTGGGTTTTTATCCCCGCAGTGATCATTATTGTCAGCGCCCTCTTTTTCGCGGCCTGGTGGGGAAATACCCGCGGCGCCCAGGCGTTCGAGGATCTCAACTCCGCCATCGTGAATAGCGTGGGCTGGTGGTACATCCTTCTGTGCACCGGCTTCGTCATCTTCGCGCTCTGGGCAGGGCTGTCCAAGGCCGGCAACATTCGGCTTGGTCGCGACGATGAGAAGCCGGAGTTCTCCTTAGGCTCGTGGTTCTGCATGCTTTTCGCCGCCGGCATGGGCATCGGGCTGGTCTTCTGGGGAGTCGCAGAGCCGCTATGGCACATGATCGCCCCTCCGGAGATCACCGGAGAGGCCGGCGTGGACGCGAACGGCAACATCATCGCAGCCACTGAGTCATCTGCAGCCGGTACCGCTATGGGTCAGGCGCTTTTCCACTGGGGTCTGCACGCCTGGGCGATCTATGTAGTGATCGGGCTCGGGCTGGCCTACATGACCTTCCGTCGTGGTCGCCCGCTGGCCATCCGTTGGCTGCTGGAGCCGATCTTCGGCCGCAAGCTCATTGAATCCTGGGTCGGACACATCATTGACGTCGTCGCCATTGTCGGCACTGTCTTCGGTGTCGTGACCTCCTTGGGCATCGGCGCCCAGCAGATCGCAGCGGGTATGGGCTTCATGGGCTGGGTAGAAGATCCCACCTCACAGCCGTTGCTCACGGGCTTGGTGGCCGTGATCATGATTGTCGCAACGCTTTCGGTGATCAGTGGTGTGCATAAGGGCCTGAAGTGGCTGTCCAACATCAATCTTCTCGCTGCGGCCGCGCTCGCTCTGTTCGTGCTCTTCGCCGGGCCGACGATGTTCCTGCTGCAGTCGATCGTTTCCAATATCGGCGAGTACGCACTGGCCTTCCCGAACTTGATGTTTGAAACCAATGCGGAATACGCCGCCGGTGCCGGTAATGAACAAGGCGGCCTGCTGGGCAATGGCTGGTCAGCCGACTGGACAATCTATTACTGGGGCTGGTGGATGAGCTGGGCCCCCTTCGTGGGCATGTTCATCGCCCGCATCTCGCGCGGCCGCACCATTCGCGAGTTCGTCCTGGGCGTGCTGCTGGCACCAACCGCAGTGGGCATTCTTTGGTTCTCCATCTTCGGCTCCTCTGGCATTTACTACCAGCTGACCGAAGGAACCATGCTCATCGATGACGGCGAAGGCGGCCAGACGGTGGGCACGGAGGCTTCGTTCTTCCAGCTGCTGGATCACCTGCCGCTGGCCTCGATCACCGCAGTGCTTGCGATCCTTGTGATCACCATCTTCTTCATCACTTCTGGCGATTCAGGTTCCCTGGTCACCGATGTGCTCGCCTATGGCGGGCGCACCACCACCCCCAAGCTGACTCGTGTGTTCTGGACTGCCCTGATCGCCGTGTCCGCCATCGTGCTGCTGGCAGCCGGTGATGATCCGAGTTCCTCACTGCGCGTGCTGCAGGTAGCGGCAATCGCTTCAGCGGCGCCGTTCTCGATTGTGATGGCACTGGCTGTCATCGCCCAGGTGCGGGTATTCATTTATGAGGGACGCACTATGAACCGCTATGTCCGCGTGCGTCGTCACGCCACCAAGGCTGCCCTGGTGGAGACCGCGCGCGAGGAAGTCGGCAAGGACGCGGGCCCAGCGGTGCAGAAGAAGGTCCTGGAGCTGCTGAACCGCCAGACCCGCTCCCTGCGGGCCATGTTCGGCGGCACCTCCGCTACTCTGTCTGGCCTACCGGCAAGCAGCGAGGCGCGCAAACTCGCCGAAGGCAAGGCCAGCGATGATCTGGTCATAGCCATCGAGGATGTGCCCGCCCACGCCACCACTGTGGATCCGCAGACAGGCGTGCTGGGCTGGGATCGCTCCAAGGGATACAGCGACCCGATCACCGATGAGGTCTTTGAGACCCCCGAGTATTCGGAGTCATATGTTGGTTGGGAACACTCCTCGGAAGAGTTCTTCGACGAGACCCTGGCCACCGGAACCATCCCCGTGGTGGCACCGGAGCTGAAGGACGACGACGCCTGATCGGCTAAAGTCACCTCGCTAAAGTGCCCCCGGTGCCAGATCCACGTGGTCTGCGCACCGGGGGCACTTTTATCCGCCAAACGCATGCCCTGGTCACGTCCAGTGGACGATTTGCTGGGCTACCGGCGCCGAAACAGCAGCAAATCGTCCACTCCAGCAGGGCAAAGGGAGTTTCCCCGGGCTCACCCGAGGGGCCAGGAAACAGAGACAGGGCCCGGCCACCAGTTCCTGGTGATCGGGCCCTGTGTCATCAGTACCAGGCATCAGCCTGGAGCAGCATCAGCCGGCGGGGAAGAACTCCGCGGGATGCTTGCCGAGGCGACCATCGCGTTCCAGCCCGTCGATGGCAGCAAGTTCCTCATCGGTGAGTTCAAAGCCGAAGACATCGAAGTTGGAGGCAATCCGCTCAGGAGTCACTGACTTCGGGAAGAGGATGCGACCCTGCTGCAGGTGCCAGCGGATGACCACCTGGGCGGGGCTCACCCCGTGCGCCTCAGCGGCAGCCTTCACCGGCTCCTCGTCGAAGACCTGGCCCTGAGCCAGCGGACTCCAGGCCTGGGTGGCGATGCCGTACTTCTCATTGGCGGCCTGAATATCGCGCTGCTGCAGAGCGGGGTGGATTTCCACCTGGTTGACCGCAGGGGTCACCGATCCGATCTCGGCCACCTTGTCCAGGTGCTCGGGCAGGAAGTTGGAGACGCCGATACTGCGGGTCAGACCCTCAGACTGCAGCTCCTCCAGGGCCTTCCACGCCTCAAGGTACTTCTCATCATTCGGGGAGGGCCAGTGGATCAGGTACAGGTCCACGTACTCCAGGCCGAGCTTCTGCAAGGAGGTCCGCAGCGCCTGCTTGGTATTACCGTCTTTGAAGTCCCCCACCCACAGCTTGGTGGTGACGAAAAGCTCCTCGCGCGGGATCCCGGACTTGGCAATTGCCGCTCCGACGCCTTCTTCGTTGCCGTAGACAGCAGCGGTGTCGATATGCCGGTATCCGACCTCGAGGGCCTTCGACACAACCTCCTCGGCGATATCGGCAGGAACCTGCCACACGCCGAAGCCGAACTGCGGGATCTCATAGCCGTCGTTGAGCTTAATAGTGGGTACTGCAGTCATGGTGACCTTTCACTGAAGTTCTGACTGATGGGCGGCCCGAAACGGACCGTCCCACTGACACGAACCTCCGCGCTCACCAGGTCATTCCCACCTGATCAGCCTAAGTTCTGACACCTTGGTTATACGCCCAACCTCTTGCGCAGTTCGCGAGCATGCCGGCGCGAGACTTCCACCCGGGAACGCTGGCGGTCATTCATCACCAGGACCAGGGTTCCGCGGAAGTCAGGTACCAGCTCACGCACATAGCGCAGGTTGACCAGGTAGGAACGGTGAACACGGAAGAAATACCCCTGAAGTCGGCGCTCCAGCTCGTTCAGGGAGAAAGACACCAGCAGCTTGTCATCTGCCAGCTTCAGTGAGGAATACCCGCGTGCGGCAGCTGCGTAGACGATCGCCTCGCCGTCCACCAGGACCGTACGGCCATCCTTCTGCACCGGAATGCGCACCAGCGGATCAAGAACAGCCGACGACGACGGCCCCTGAGCTCCATGCCCATGTGCCTGTCCCTTGCCGGTCCCGTTGGCAGCAGCTGAACTGTGAATGTCCTGTCCCTGCGGGGCAGCTGCGCCAGTTGCGCCACCCTCGGTGACCGGCTGCGCCGCGCCGTCGTCCCTGGCCCCTGGCTCCTTGCCGAGGTTCAGGGCCCGCTCCACCGCACGCCTGAGCCGCTCGGCATCAAAAGGCTTGACCAGGTAATCCGCAGCCGAGAGGTCAAACGCCTCCACTGCGTGATCCGGGTAGGCGGTGGTGAAGATGACCCGCGGTCCGCGCGGGTTCTCCCGCAGGCGCTGTGCGACCTCAAGACCGGTCAGACCCGGCATCCTAATGTCCAGGAAGACCAAGTCGTAGTTCAGCGAGTTCAGCAGCAGAAGGGCTTCTTCGCCGTTAGTGGCCTCCCCCACCACCTGGACTCGTCCGGCACCTGAGGCTTCTGTGCCGGCGGCCTCCTCCAGCAGATAGCGCAGCTCCTCCCTGGCGGGGGCTTCGTCATCGACGATCAGGGCGCGCGGCTGCATGCCGCAAGTATAAGTGGAAAGTGCGCCAGCTCACATGCGCCAGTCTCATCTCAGTGGAATGGTCAGATCCACTACCGTGCCGCCGGAACGCGGCGTGGAGATGGAGAGGTCGTAACGATCCCCGAAGAGCGAGTCCAGCCGCTCGGAGATATTCTGCAGCCCGACCCCGGCGTGATCCGGTCCGGTCAGCACTGAATCCTGGCCCGTGGCCACCTCAGTCTGCCGGGCCGTCAGCCGAGCCAGCACCTGCGGGTCCATACCTACACCATCATCGGAGACCCGAATAGAAGTGGTGCGGGTCAGCGGATCCACCCGAGCCCGAAGCCGCACGGTACCGCCTTCCTTCTTCCCGGCAATCCCGTGTTTGACCGCGTTCTCCACCAGTGGCTGGATGGTCAGCACCGGCACCCGGGACGTCAGCACCTGCGGGTCGATGTCATAGCGGATCTGCAACCGCTCCCCGAACCTGGCCTGTTCCAGGGACAGGTAGGTGCGCACAAAGAAGTACTCCTGGGCGAACTCCGCAAAGTGTCCCTCCTGGCGGACGGCGTAGCGGAAGAACTCGGAGAGCCGCAGCAGAAGCTCCCGAGCCTCCTCCGGGCGGGTCCGGGCCTTCGAAGCGATGGTGTTGAGCACATTGAACAGGAAGTGCGGATTGATCTGCGCGCGCAGCGCGTCCAGCCGGGCGTGAGTGGCCAGCTGCTTCTCGCGGTCGAGTTCAGCTAACTCCAAGTGCAGCGAGAGCATATTGGCCATATCCTCCACCAGCTGCTTCGGCGGGGTTTTGGTGGTGGCTTGGTACACACCCAGGGTGCCCACGGTGCGCGAGCCGATCCGCAGCGGAGCGATCACCGCAGACTGCAGCTGGCATTCCGGGTGCCGGCAACCAAGCCCATCGGGGGTGTGCACTACCGAAGTACGGCCCTTTTTGACGGTGCGCGGGGCCGCCGTCGTCTGCATCTGCCCGCCGGGCACGTGATGATCCGCACCGGGACCGATATAAGCCAGGATGTCTTCAGTATCGGTAATGCACACCGCGTCACCAGAGAGCATGGGCCGCAGCAGCTCACAGGTACGCCGGGCGGCATCTGGTGTCAGGCCTTTGCGCAGCGGCACCGAACGGCCCGCCAGGTCACTGACCCCGCGGGGCTTCTCTGCACGCAGTGGGGCAGCCGCGCGGCTGCCGAAAAGGCCCCGGCTGCCACGTGGGCCGCGCAGCACCGAGGGATAACCCAGCACCACCGCCAGCGTCAGCGCCAGACCGATTCCCACGGTGGGCAGTACCGGCAATGCCGGAACCACCATCAGCTGCGTGATGGCGTAGACCACCGACCAGATCACCACCACAGCAACGGCAAGAATCACGCTACCGCGCACGACGGCGCCTCCTTTCCTCCACTGTCAGAGTCGCCAGCCGTTCCGCCTGACGGTCTGCCGCGGTGCCGTGCATGATGACCCACGCCGCATCCACCGAGGCGGGTGGCCGGGTCTTTCTGGAGATCAGCACCGTCACCAGAACCGCCGCAGGTGCTGCCAACAGGGTCGGGGCCGCCATGAGTTCACGCAGCGCCGAGGGCTGCATCATCCCGGCCGTGAGGAACATCGTCACAGCCAGACACGCCCCGGTGAGCATGCCGGCAAGCGCGCCGGGCGCCGTCGTGCCTCTCCACCAGATCGCCAGTACGATCACCGGGGTCAGCGCCGAGCCGGCCACGGCGAAAGCCCAGGTGACCATGGTGGCCACTAGTGACGGCATCGCGGGGGTATAAGCATCTGGACGCAGGGCAATGGCCAGACCTGCCGCCAGTGCAGCGGCAACCAGCGTGGTAAGCCGCCCGGCCCATACCGCCTGGCGTTGGGTGGCGCGCGGATTGATGTGGCGCTCATACACATCGTGGCCCCAGGTGGCGGCAGAGGCCAGCAGCAGACCGGCCACTGTGGACATCGCCGCGATCAGGGCGGCTGCGGCCACCAGCCCCAACCCTGCCTCATCCCCATAGATCCGGCCCAGCACTGGTAAGGCATGTTCGGGCACGCGCAGGACCCCGTCCACGGTGAGTTCACGCAGCCACGGGTGTTCTTGGGCAGCGGCGGGAATGATGTCCCTGGCCGCAGTGCCCATCATGACTGCTAGGGCGTAGAAGGCGCCGATCAGGACCAGTACCCAGACGGTAGTGGAACGGGCGGCACGGCCGGTGGGCGAGGTGAAGTAGCGGTTCATCACATGCGGCAGCCCAGCTGTGCCAAGCCCGAGCGTCACCACTAGAGCCACCTGACCCAGGTGACCGTAGCGGGCCCCGGGCTCACCGAATACCGCAGGTTCTTCGGGCTGGATGAAGTTTGTCTCCTCCACCAGCTGCCAGGACTGCTGGTCCCCCGAGTCCACCAGTTCAGGGTTGGTCAGCGGCTGCTGGCTCAGCTGCTCCACAGCGTCCCCGTAGCGAAACCCGTCAGCAGTCAGGACCACGGCGAGCCAGATCAGGGCGCTGAAAAGGAGCAGAAACTGCACAGCCTGGTTCCAGGTGGTCCCGCGCATACCGCCGAAGGCCACCACCACCGCGATCACCGCCGTGGACAGCAGCACCCCGGTGGAGTAGGGGCTCAGGCCGAATATCCCGTGCCCGACCAGCAGCTCCCAGGTGATGCCGCCGCCCACTGACTGCGGCACCAGATAGCAGAGGATCACCAGCTGAACCACTCCCACCGAGGAGATCCGTACGGCGTCAGAGCCCAGTCGGCGGCCGAGGAAATCAGCCAGGGAGAATTCTCCGTAGCGCCGCAGCGGAGCGGCCACCAGCAGCAGCACCGGCACAAAACCGGCCGCGAAGCCCACCGCATACCAGGCGCCGTCGAGACCGGAGACATAGACCGCAGCAGCGACCCCCAGAAAGGACGCTGCGGAGAGGTAGTCGCCGCTGATTGCCCAGGAGTTGGTGATGACGCCCACGCGCTGACCGGCCAGGTAGAAGTCGACGGTGGATGAATGCCGTGGTCGGGTCAGCACACTGACGCCGAGCACAATCACTAATACTGCGGCCAGGGTGATGACCGCCGTCGTCGTCATCGTTCTGCCTCGTCAGCCACCCCATATTCGGGGAGGTCAAACTCTGCGCTGAAACTCTGGGGCCCCGGACTTTGATGCCCCAGCATGCGTGATTCCACAGACGAGCTCAGGGTAGCTGCGGCAATACCCAGCACCGCAAAAACCAGGTAGAGGCCCACACCGGCAAAGAGAAAACCGGGACTGAGGTTGCCCATGACGCGGGATTCAGTCCACCAGGGCAGGGTCATGGTGAGCACCGGGAAGGCTGCCACGATCACCAGGAATACCGTGAAGTAGGTGATGGCGATTCGACGCAGCGTGCGGAAGGCCGCATCAGCTTCAGCCGGGGTGTCCCGGACTTCATCCTGTACCGGACTCTCAGCCGAGGGGACGTCGTCGTACCTCATGAAGTGAGTCTAGAGCCACCAGCCTTAGGCGGCGGGCCAGCGCTTCCACATACTCCACGCGGCACGGATCAGCAGCACTGCGCCACCGCCGGCAAGCACAAGCCCCATGCCGGGCATAAAGGAGCCCCACTGGGTGGAGGCATTGGCGACGATCAGGTTCCACCCCTGCAGGAGGGCGATCGCGGCAACCACCAGTCCCGGAATGGCGGCGTGAGCAATAGCCAGCCGACGCCGCGGCACAAAACCTCCGGCGAATGCCAGGCACCCCACGGAAAGGGTCAGCACCCCGGGGCCATCGGTGCCTCGCAGGACGAATGATTCGCCGATGAGTCCCTGAGTGAGGGAAACGTAGACCCAGGGCAGGAACGCGGAGATGATCATCATCATTCCGCCGATCAGCATGGGCCAACTTCCCAGATGGAAGACACCGTATCCGTGTTTGCGGCCTTCCTTCAGACGGGCAAAGACCCCTGCGAGTCCGCGGTCTTCCACACCCGCCGTGGAGCGTGCTGGCTTCTTCTGCGCGGTAGCGGTCATAGCAGCATCCTAGGGGTGATTCAGGTCACAATCATCGCCTCGAAGGTGTCGACCTGCCCAGAGGTGCCACCTGACCTATAAACGGCGGTTTTCTCTCGATGAGCGGCACCTGGCCCCTCGCCGCCCGCTCGCGGCCGCAGAAAGGCCGTCCGGAAACACAGACCGGCCGTCCGATATATAAGTCCTTGTGATCCACCTCACACTAGAGTGTGGTAGTGGCAAGCATCCAACCGGGTGCGGCCTGCCCCTGATGCGGGCCATTCGCACTGAAGCACATGAAGGGAGCCTCCCGTGTCCGATGTGACGCAAGAGAGCACTTCCGGCCCGCCAGCGGAGGATTCAAGCTGGCGCCAGCGCTACTGGAAGAAAAACGTCCGCGTCCTGGTGGTGCTGCTGGCCATCTGGGCCTTCGTCTCGCTGGGCCTCAGCGTGATCTTCATCGAACCGCTGAACACCATCGAGATTCTCGGATTCCCCTTGGGCCTATGGTTCGCCCAGCAGGGATCGATCTACACCTTCGTGATCCTGATCCTGGTCTACGCGCTGTGGATGGACCGTATCGATGATGAGTTCGGGGTCTCCGAGCGCAATGAGGAAGGGAAGCGACTGTGAGCGATATGCAGTTTTGGACATTCTTCTTCCTGATCCTGACCTTCGGGATCTACATCTTCATCGCCTGGCGATCCCGGGTGAAGGAGACCAAAGAGTTCTACGTCGCCTCCCAGGGCGTCCCCACGCTCTATAACGGCATGGCGGTGGCCGCGGACTGGATGAGTGCGGCCTCCTTCATCGGTATGGCCGGCATGATCGCCTTCCTCGGCTCCGATGGTTCGGTCTACCTGATGGGCTGGACAGGCGGCTACGTCCTGCTGGCTCTGCTGCTGGCTCCCTACCTGCGCAAATGGGGCAAGTTCACCGTTCCGGAGTTCGTCGGTGACCGCTACAGCGATACGGTGCGCGTAGTGGCCGCGATCTGCGCCATCGTCATCTCCTTCACCTATGTGGTGGGCCAGATGACCGGTGGCGGTGTGGTCTTCGCACGCTTCCTCGGGCTCTCTGCCGAGTGGGCCGTCGTCGTGGCAGCCGCAGTGATCTTCTTCTACGCGGTGCTCGGTGGCATGAAGGGCATCACCTACACCCAGGTGGCTCAGTACATTGTGCTGATCATCGCCTACCTGATCCCCGCGGTGGCGGTCTCACAGGCCATCGGCGGCTTCCCGGTCCCGCAGGTCACCTACGGCACTATCCTGGCTGAACTGGATGCCCTGCGCGTGCAGTTCGGTCTCCATGAGTTCACCGACGCTTTCGCCGGACGTCCCGGTGGGCAGCTGGATGTGTTCCTGGTGACTGCCTCGCTGATGCTGGGTACAGCAGGCCTTCCGCACGTGATCATCAGGTTCTACACCACCAAGACGGTGCGCGGCGCGCGGTTCTCCGCCTTCTGGGCGCTGTTCTTTATCTCGCTGCTCTACCTCACAGCTCCGGCAGTGGGCGCTTTCACCAACCTGAACCTGCTGCGCACCGCCCAGAACGCCACTGCTGATGACCTTCCGGGCTGGATCCAACCATGGGCCGACGCCGGCTATGTCACCTTGAACTCCACTGACGGTGTGATTCAGACGGTGTCCAACAGCGCGGCCTCCGGAGCTGACCTGATTGTCTCCAACGACATTCTGGTGCTGGCCTCCCCGGAGATCAGCGGACTGCCCGCACCTATTGTGGGTCTGATGGCCGCAGGCGGTATGGCGGCGGCACTGTCCACGGCCGCTGGTCTGCTGCTGGTGATCTCCTCGGCTGCTTCCCACGACATCTACTACCGGATGATCTCCAAGGAGAAGGCTTCGGAGAAGACCCAGATGCTGGTGGGCCGCCTGGCGATGACCGGTGCGGTGATCGTGGCGATCTTCGCCGGGCTGAACCCACCGGCCTTCGTGGCCCAGGTGGTGGCCTTCGCCTTCGGCCTGGCGGCGTCGACCTTCTTCCCGATCCTGATACTGGGCATCTTCTGGAAGAAAGCCAATGCCAAGGGCGCCGCGGCGGGTATGCTCACGGGTCTGATCTTCAGCGCAAGCTACATGATCTACACCCTGGAGATCTTCGGCACCAGCGCCAATGAGCACATCTTCAATGTCTCCCCGGAGGGCATCGGCACTATCGGTGCAATGGTGAACTTCGCGGTGACCATGATCGTCTCCAGCCTGACCCGTCCGCCCAGTGCGGAGGTCCAGGAGATGGTGGAAGAGATTCGCTACCCGCAGACCCGCAAGGTCACGACCGGCGTCTAGCTTCCCTTATTCGATCTACCTTCAACGGTGGCCCTGCTCCAGTTCCGGAGCGGGGCCACCTGCGTATCGGCGCAGGTCAGGACGCGGGAGTGCGGCTCAGGCAGTGCCTGGCCGGGTACTTTCCTCAAGCCACCGCAAGTAGCCGTCGCTGCCGTCGATGATAGGCAGCACCACCACTTCGGGCTCCTCGTAGCTGTGCTCGCGCTGCAGCAGAGAACAGAGCTCGACGGCGGCGTCCCTGGTGGTCTTGAAGCTCACCAGTTGTTCTGCCTCATCTTGAATCTCACCCGCCCAGCGGTACAGGCTGCGGATCTGGCTGACCTGGGCGCAGGCTGCTAGTCGGGCCTCTAGAGCGCGACCGGCCAGCTCCCTGGCCTCGGTTTCGGAGCCCACCGTGGTCTGCACGATGACGGCGAGTGCCGCAGCCGAATCTGCTGCGTCACTGGCACCAATCCTGGATGATTCTCCTGGTGCGGGTGTCTGCTGCACGGCCCTTCCTGTCTAGATACCTACTTGACGTAGGGTTCACCGTTGGCTGCGGGGGGCCGCACTCGGCCCACAAAACCAGCCACCGCGAAGATCGTGATGACATAGGGCAGCATCAGTAGTGCTTCGGAAGGCACCGGGGTTCCCATGGTGGACAGCGTATTGCCCAAGCTGGTGGAGAAGCCGAAAAGCAGTGCGGCCAGCATGGCACCTGTGGGGTGCCAGCGCCCCAGGATCATGGCAGCCAACGCGATGAAGCCCTGCCCGGCGGACATTTCCTTGCCGAAGGCCAGTCCCTGGCCAATGGTGAAGAAGGCCCCACCGAGCCCGGCGATAGCGCCGGCCAGGATGACGTTGATCACTCGAGTGCGGTTGACCTTGATACCCACGGTATCTGCGGCCTTGGGGTGCTCACCGACTGCGCGGGTGCGCAGACCCCAGCGGGAACGGAAGAGGAACACGTTGAGGACAGCGACGATGGCATACATCAGGTAGACCAGGATGGTCTGGTTGAACAACACCGGGCCGATGACCGGGATCTGCGAGAGCACTGGGATGGGCAGTCGCGGCAGCTGTTGGCGTGCGTTCCACAGCTCGGGGTTCTGGGTCAGCACGGTGGAGAACAGGAACCCGGTCAGACCGAGGACCAGCACATTGAGCACCACACCCACGATGATCTGATTGACCTGGTACTTCACGGCGAAGAAGACCAGCAGGGCACCCACCAAAGCACCGGCAATCGGCGCGAAGAGCAGGCCCAGGTAGGCGCTTGTGAAGAAAGAGGCGGCGACGGCGGCCAGGAAGGCGCCAGCCAGCAGCTGAGCTTCGATGGCGATATTGATCACGCCGGAGCGCTCGCCCACCAGGCCGCACATGGCACCGAAGATCAGCGGCACTGAGAGCGCCAAGGCACCGGTGAGCATGGTGACCAGCGGGATCACCGCACCACGATCAGCACCGGCCCATACGAGGAACGCCAGGACAAAGAACACCCCGACCAGGATGGGCAGCCACATGCCGGTGCGGATCCGCTGAACAGCCTGGTGGACAGCCAAGGCAGCAAGAGCGGCAATCAGCAGGGCGAAGACCCAGCCGGCCGGCCGGGACGGCAGCTCCACCAGCGGAATCTCGAAGAAGTCCCCACCGGAGGAGAGCCGGAAGTTGGTGCGGGCTCCGGCCGGTGTTGCGATGGCGAAGATGACCGAAAGCCCCGCGAGGATCACATAGGTGACCGGGTACTTCCACGCGATGGGCCGAGTGTGCGCCTCGGCCTCCTGAAGCGGTTCAGCCTGGACAGCGGGGGCGCTCATACGGTCACCTCCTGTGTGGTGGTGGTCTTCTTCTTAGTGCGGCGGGCGGGCTTGCCGTCAGTGGGCAGCAGGAAGATGGTGCGCACTAATGGGGGTGCGGCGATCATCAGCACGATCACCGCCTGCAGCACCAGCACAATATCGATGGGGGTTCCGGTCTGGGCTTGCATGAGCACGCCGCCGGCACGCAGACCGCCCAGCAGCAGGCCTGCGAGGAATGTTCCCAAGGGTTTGGAGCGACCCAGCAATGCCACAGTAATGGCATCGAAGCCCAGGGTTCCGGCCACACCGGAGCCGATCCGGTATTCGGTGCCCAGCACATGCATCGCACCGCCGAGTCCGGCCAGGCCACCGGCGATGACCAGCACCAGTGCGGTGGCTTTGGGCACGTTGATGCCGGCAGTGCGCGCGGCGTCGGGGTTCTCCCCGATGGCACGGAACTCATAACCCAGGGTGGAGCGTTCGAGCAGCCACCACACGGCGAAGGTTGCCAGGATGGCCACCAGGAAGCCGGCGTGCAGGCGGAAACCAGGACCCAGGAGTCCGGCCAGACGGGCGGAGTTATCTACTGCTGTCGACAGCGGCTGGTTGGAGCCTGTCTGGATGAACCACTGCTGCTTCAGCAGCCAGGCCAGCAGGTAGATGGCGATGTGGTTGAGCATGATCGTCACGATCACCTCATTAGCGCCGGTACGGGCCTTGAGCACACCGGCGATGCCGCCCCAGATGGCTCCGCCGAGTACGCCGCCGGCTACGGCCAGCAGCAGGTGCAGACCGGTGGGCAGCGAGACGGCGTAGCCCAGGAATCCTGCGGAGGTAGCACCGAGGATGATCTGGCCCTGGCCACCGATATTCAGCATGCCCGAGCGGAATCCGATGGCGATGCCGAGTCCGGCCAGGATCAGCGGCACCGAGTAGACCATGGTCTCAGTGATCGGACGGAAGGAGCGCTGAGCGCTGGGAGCCTGCCAGTCAAAGACCGCACCGCGGAACAGCGCGGAATAGGCATCCCGCAGCGTGTTGAACGCTATCTCGAAGAAGTCACCGGGGCGGGAGAAGAAATAGCTCAAGGTGGCTTGGACGTCGCGGTCAGCGGCCAGGATTAGTACGCCACCGACTACCAGGGCGACGACGACGGCCAGCAGCGTCACCAGCCAGGAGCTCTGGGTCATCTCCCGCAGAGCCCGGGAGAGCCGTCCTTCGGCGTCAGCGAAGGGCGTTTTCTGCTCGCTCACTGCTGTTCCTCCTCTGCCTCGGCGATGTCATCGGCCTCGGCGAGCACGGTGTGGTGTTCTGCTGCCTGCTTCTCAGCCTCTTCCGCGGGAACCCCAGCCATCATCAGACCCAGGACATCCCGGCTGGTACCGGCGGGCACGATACCGACGATCCGCCCGCGGTACATCACCGCGATCCGGTCAGCGAGGTTGAGCACCTCATCAAGTTCAGTGGAGACAATGACACAGGGCGTGCCCTTATCGCGCTCTTCAATGATGGTGCGGTGGACGAATTCGATCGATCCGACATCGAGACCGCGCGTGGGCTGGCTGGCCACGAAGAGCCGCAGGTCACGGCTCATCTCACGGGCCAGCACCACTTTCTGCTGGTTACCTCCGGAGAGGCTGGAGATGGGGTCGTCTACGGTGCCCATGCGCACGTCAAAACGTTCGGCCTGAGTCTGGGCGGCCTCGCGCATCGCGGCGGGCTTCAGGGCGATATTGCCGGGTCCTGCGGCGTAGGGAGTCTGGTCATACATGTCCAGGACGTAGTTCTCCGTGATGGAGAAGCCTGCGATGACGCCGTCGGTGGAGCGGTCTTCGGGAACGAAGCCGAGACCTGCGCGCAGGCGCTGCTTCACGTTCAGGGCTGCCAGATCTTGACCATCCAGGGTGATGGTTCCGGTGACCGGAGTGCGGGTGCCGAGGATGGCCTCTGCCAGCTCGGATTGGCCGTTGCCGTCCACACCGGCGATGGCCAGGATCTCCCCGCGGTGGACATCGATGCTGACGTCGTCGAGGACCACTTTGTCAGCGGCGTCGAGGACGGTGAGATCTTTCACGCTGAAGCTGATTTCCCCTGGATCCGCGGGAGCTTTTTCGGTGGTGAGGCTGACCTCACGGCCCACCATGAGGCTGGCCAGCTCTGTTTCGGTGGATTCCGGCTTGGCGTCTCCGACCACTTTGCCGCGCCGGATGACGGTGATTCGGTCCGCGATGGCGCGGACTTCACGCAGTTTGTGGGTGATGAAGACGATGCTGGTGCCGGCTTCTTTGAGCTGACGCATGATCGCGATCAGCTCATCGGTCTCCTGTGGGGTGAGCACTGCCGTGGGCTCGTCGAGAATGAGGATCTTGGCATCGCGTGAGAGTGCCTTGATGATCTCCACCCGCTGCTGAGCGCCCACGGGAAGATCTTCAATGCGGGCATCAGGGTCCACATCGAAACCGAAGCGCGCGGAGATCTCCAGGACCTTCTGTCGGGCCTGAGCGAAGTCGAGGATTCCGGCGGTTTTAGTGGGCTCATAGCCCAGGGCCACTGATTCGGTGACGGTGAACACCGGGATCAGCATGAAGTGCTGGTGCACCATGCCGATCCCGGCGGCCACGGCGTCGCCTGGACCGTTGAAGCTGACCGGCTGCTCATCGAGCAGAATCTCACCCTCGTCCGGGCTGTAGAGCCCGTAGATGGTGTTCATCAGCGTGGACTTGCCGGCACCGTTCTCGCCGAGCAGGGCATGAATCTCCCCGGGCTCGACGGTCAGGCTGATCCGGTCATTGGCGGTGAAGGAGCCGAACCGTTTGGTGACTCCCCTCAGCTCAAGCTTCATCAATCAGGCTTCGGCATTCAGTGGTGGGGGTGTGCGGATCAGGAAGGTGCGTTCTCGGACTCAACAACGGTCTCGCCGTCGATGATTTCCTGGCGGATCTGCTCTACGGCTTCCTTCACGTCATCGGGGACTTCAGAGTCGAAGTCGTGGAAGGGGGCCAGGCCCACGCCCTCGTTCTCGAGGGTACCGATGTAGGGCTCGGTGGTGAACTCGCCGTTGACGCCCTCTTCGATGGTGGCGTAGACGGCGGCACTGATCTCCTTGAGCACGGAGGTCAGGATGACGTTGCCGTAGTCAGTGGACTCGAAGCCATCAGAGTCCACCCAGATCATCTTGGCTTCAGCCTCTTCGATGGCCGGGCCTGCGCCCACACCGGCATTGCCGGCCACGGGCATGATGATGTCAGCGTCCTGGCTCAGCAGCTGCTCAGTCACAGCACGGCCCTGAGTCTGGTTGGAGAAGTCTCCGGAGAAGGAGCCCTGCTGGGAGTCCTTGTCCCAGCCGACCACGCGGACATCGGCGTCGTTGTCAGTGTTGTAGCGCTCCACACCATCAGCGAAGCCATCCATGAAGACAGTCACCGAGGGGATCTGGATGCCGCCCCAGGTGCCCACCACGCCCGTCTCGGACACGGCTGCAGCCACGTAGCCGGCCAAGTAGGCAGCTTCACCGGTGTTGAAGACCAGCGGCTTGCCGTTCTCCAGCTCCTCCTGGAAGTAGGAGTCAATCAGCGCGAAGGTGGTATCAGGGTTGTCCTGGGCGGCCAGCGTCAGGCCTTCCTCCAGCATGAAACCCACGCCGAAGACCAGGTCACAGCCCTGCTGGACCATGGTGTCCACGTTGGGCGCGTAGTCAGACTCGGCGGTGGACTGCGCCTCAGCGTGATCGATGCCCAGATCAGCGATGGCGTCCTCAAGCCCTTCGTGTGCGGACTGGTTGAAGGAACGGTCGTCCCAACCGCCTTCGTCAGAGACCAGGCAGGCCTTGAAATCAACTTCTTCAGCTGCCGGTGCGGACTCGTCTGTCTCGGGGGCCTCATCTGGGGCCTCTCCGCAGGCGGAAAGGATCAGCGCGGCGGCTGCGGTGGCGGCAAGCGCGCCACTGGTCTTGAAAGACCTCTTCATGGGGTGCTCCTCAGGTGTGCGAGTGAGTGAGGTGATGACGGAATATTACGCCAGTTTCCTGCATCAATATTGCGCCGGTGTTTCACGGCTTCTTTGCCGTTCAGCATTGATGAGTGTAGTGGAGACCACATCATGCCCGCCTCGCGCAGGAAAAGCTACCGGCACCACTGCTGCAGTTCCGAGCCGGTGAGCACCTCACCCGGATGCGGCCCGGCTGCCCAGATGCGCGAGAGCTCAGCATCGGTGAATGCGCGCTCGGCGGCCACGGCGAAGACCAGATTGCCTTCTTCAGCGGCACCCAGCACGGCATCGGGCGCGTTCAGCAGCGCCTGCTCAGAGGAGAATCCGCCCATCTCAACCGCCTGCATAAGTCTGCCCACCAGCCCGCGGACAAAGCTCATATCTGCTTCATCGCCGAAGTTCATCAGCATCTTTCCAGCAGGGGTCAGCAGCTGCATCACCTGCGCAAAGAACTCCGCGGAGGTGATGGGCTCCGGCGCCTGAGCGGAATTGAACAGGTCAACGACGACGACGTCGAAGCGGCGTCCACTAAGTACTCCATCAGGGGCGGTGGCCGCTGCAGCATCGGCCACAATGTTCTCCGGCCTGGGCTCCAGGGGTAGGTGCTCAAGGACGAAGTCCACCAGTTCCGGCTCGATGTCCAGCACCGTCTGAGCGATCTCCGGCCAGCGCTGCTGCAGCCAGCGCGGCAGGGTCATAGCCCCTGCTCCCAAGTGCAGGGCGGTGGCTGGGGCGGCGGTCAGCGTGTTGCTCAGCACTGCGCGCATGCGGCGGATGTAGTCATGGAGCAGGAAGCTGGGATCAGCGACCTCCACATGGGACTGTTCGGCACCGCCGATGCTTAAGACCACACCGGAATCGGTCAAGGTGTCCCGGGTCAGTTCGGCGGTTTTCCCGGAGAAGCTCAGCCGGGTGCTCTGCGGAAGTGACGGGTTGGTCACCGTTGTGACCCCGTGGCGATGGCCGGGGCGGCGGGAGTCGGCTCTGCAGACCCGGCCTTGCGGCGTCGTCGTGAGGTCTTGATGAAGTCTTCAGCGTGTTCAGCCGGTGCTCGGGTGGCCAGGCTGACCAGGATGAAGACGCTGGTGGCCGCCAGGATTCCCCAGACGCCGCTGCCCTGGCCCAGGAACCGGGTGCTGGTGGCTTCGAGGTAGAGCACGATGGCGCCGGCGACCAGCACGGAGGTGATCACACCTGCTGCTGTGCCGCGCTTCCAGAAGAACGCACCGATGATGGGCGGGACCATCACCAGCAGGCCTGCCGACGCAGAGACTGAGAGCACTGCGATCAGGTCTAGCTGCAGATGCGCGAAACCGTAGGCCAGGACGGCGATGACCGGGATGACAAGTTTGCCCACCAGCAGTTGGCGTCCCTCGGCGGAGTGTCCCGCTGAGGTGTGTTCGGCTGAGGTGTGTTCGTCACTGCCGAGGCGACGGGCGGCCGGGGCGTAGACATCGCGGCTGACCATGGAGGACAGCGTGAGCATGATCGAGTCGATGGTGGAGATGGCTGCAGCCATGATGCCCACCATCACAATGATGCCCAACGGAAGCGGAACCAGCCCTGAGGCCAGCAGCGTGGGGGTGGCCTGATCGCCGGAGGCAAGGTCCTGGAACTCGAGCCGAGCGGTGAGCCCCCAGACCACGGTGATCATGGTGTAAATGAAGCCGAAGGCCATAAAGCCCAGCATCATCCGGCGCAGATCGCGCAGGGAACCGGGGGTATAGAGCCGCTGGCTGACCTGCGGGTTGGAGATCATGAAGAAGATCCACGGCAAGGTCAAGGCCAGGAACGTGCTGAAGGTGAAGTACCCGGTGCCCGGGACGCTGAGCGCGCCGGGATCAGCGGCGAGGCGGTCAAAGAAGGTCCCGAGCCCGCCGAGCTGCCTGATCACCAAGATCACCACAAGGGAAGCGCTGACGATCATCACGACCGCCTGCAGGGAGTCGGTCCAGGCCACAGAGCGAAGCCCGGCGACCATGGCGAAGATGATGGCCAGCACTGTGGCCACAGTGGTGCCCTGGGTGAAAGTGATGGCACCGCCGGACATGCCCGAGAGCAAGTAGCCGACACCGGCCAGCTGAACGGCGGCATAGGGAATCAGGAAGAGGCAGGAGGCAAGCGCCGTCGTCGCACCTGCGGCTTTGCTGCGGTAGCGATGCCCGATCATCTCAGTGGGGGTGACGTAGCCATAGGCCTGGCCCACCCGCCAGAAACGCGGACCAAAGATGAGCATCAGCGTGACACCGCATAGATACAGCAGCTCAAAGCCCAGTGCCCCTACTCCCCCGGCGTAGGTCAGCCCGGCCAGGCCGATCATCATGAAGGCCGAATAGGTGGTGGCCGAGTAGCTCATGGCGGAGACGAAGCCGCCCATCCGCCGGCTGCCCAAGAAGTAGTCGGACATCGTGCGGGAGGTACCGCGGCGGGAGAGTACTGCGGCTGCCAGTGCGATGACCACGTAAATGGCCACGCCGAGCCAGATCCAGGAGGCGTCCATCTCAGTCCTCCCAGCCGAAGGCCAACACGGCGTTGATGATCAGCACTGCCAGGGTGGTCAGCGTCCAGAAAAGGAAGCTGCCGTACCAGGCGTTGATATCGCTGAGCAGGGTGTAGGGCACCAGATACATCAGCACGATGATGACCGCTACTGCCGCCAGCAGCCAACGCCGGATCCGGCGAGGCGTGGTGGCACTGGGCTCAACTGAGGGCGCCTGAGTGGAGGATGAGAAATGGCTCACAGGTGGCGAGTCTAGTCGCTGCTGGCAGTGCACCCTGTGATGCGCGACATACGCATCAGTCCAGAGTGCCGGCCCGGTAGGCCCGCGCACTGGACTCCAGTTCCTCTGCGGTGGTGACCAGTTGCGAGGCCCGGGCAGTCAGCCGACGCGCGTCCTGGGGGCTGACATCTGCGTGCCTATCCGCCCACAGCGCCTGACCGCGGGCGATGACGCGGCAGAAGGCGCTTGCCCGGTCAAAGGCCACATCCACCTCACCGGAGTACATCCCGGCCAGCACCTGGTCTGCCAGGCGGGTCATTTCCTCCGCAGTAGGGGGCTCGGGTACACCGGCGATGGCCGCCGGGGCTGAGTGGGAGCGACCCAGCCGGTAGTAATCGCTCATGCGCTGCGGGTTCTTCTGCACCGCTGAGCGCAGCGCGTAGATCCGCCAGAGCGAGCCGGCCAGTGAGCGGGGTGGTGAATGGGACCACAGTTCAGCGATGGCTTCCAGGCCCTCAGTCTCAGCCAGCCGGACGAACCGCGCGGTTGCCTCCGGGTCTGCGGCATTGCGGCCGCGGGTCACCAGCGCGTGGGCGGTGTCATGGGCGGCCTGCGAGATATCGGCCGGGTCGGCTCCGCCTTCACGACGGTCGAAGGTAGCTGGATCGCTGTAGGCCGGACGGCGGTAGCGAGGGGATCCTGCAGATCTGGCGCTCATAAGTTCAGGCCTCCTTTCGGGCAGCCCATTATGCCGGGGTCGACGCTGAGGTGCCAGGCTTGCCGCTGTCGTCGTATTCCTCCAGGAACTCTGCAGGAAGTATCCAGCTGAGCGTTTTTAGAGTGTTTGCCGACACATCAGCCTGAGCAGCAAATAGAGCGCAAGGACGGAACATGACGGAAACGACGACGACGGCGGCAGATACCTCACACCTGCTGGCTCCAGTCTTCGCCTCCTCCGCTGCCCTGGCGCTGCTGCTGAGCACTCAGATCACCGATGACGAGGACGAATAGTCTGCGGCTGAGCCGGTGCGCTACGATGGAGTCTGGCCTTTTTGGCCACATTCCTTAAGACCAGGGCCTTTAGCTCAGTTGGTAGAGCATCGGACTTTTAATCCGCTGGTCGCGGGTTCGAGCCCCGCAGGGCCCACCATTAGATCCCGGTCAGGGACGTTCCGCGGCCTCTAGCCTGCGGTTTCCGCCTGCCCCTGGTGGCAGTTTTGGTGGCGCTTCCTGCACCACAGCAGCGGCGCGGGATGCCTTAGATCAACGGCGCTACGCTTACATCCTCAGCACTCTGCGGTGATGTTGCAGCTCCTATATCGCGGCGCTAAGTCGAGCATCGATGCCACGCGCTTCCCTCATGCCACGACGGGGCACCCGACTCCGTGACCTACGTCTGCGCACAAGGTCACTATCTCGCGAGGACATAAGCAGGGTCGATGGCCTGCCGGTCATGAGAGCTGAGCGCATGATCGCTGATCTAGTGGAGGCTAACCAGGATCTCTCACTTGTAGGGGATGTGCTCAGCGATGCACACAGGGCTGGACTGATCGCCTCGCCCACGAAGCTGGCCCAGTACCTCGAACCTCTAGCTCGGCGGAATCAACAGCCCTCCGGCCCAAAGCTCCGCAACCATCTCTACGAAGTGGCAGGCATTTCGCATGAGTAATGAGCAGTACAGCAGCTGGAATGCAATCTCCGTTGCCTACAAGGCAGTCGCGAAGTCCGATCAGCGGACAACAGTCGATGGCCATCTGCGAAGTTGCCCAGAAGGTAGATCCTGAAGGTGACTACAACGATGTTCTGGCGCGTGCCTACGACCTGGGATTCGTCAATAACTCGGACGGTTATTGAAGGGTGCCGCACCTAGAAGATTCTAGGCCAGAACTGTGCCCGGGAGCGTATCCGTGTGCATTTACTCAAGGCCCGAGGAGGGCCAGAGGCACGACGGCGATGCCGTCAGCGCGCCGGTAGGCTCTTTCGCCTGTTGATATGACCATGAGGTCGACTACGTCATCAGGCATGCGTTCACGAAGCCACTTCAGGTGCCTGAGGTCGTGGTCTCGGAAATCAGGCGAGAGCTTGACTTCAATGCCTATGAGCTGGCCCTCATCGCCTTCGACGATGAGGTCAACCTCCTCCCGATTGTCATAGGAGCGAAGATGGCCCACTGAGGCGCCGTCGGTCTCCGCAATCACCCTCACGGTCAGTGCAGCAAGGGATTCAAAGAGTTTCCCGGCCTTGTCTGCGGCGGCAGGAGTTGCAAGACGACGAGAGGTCAGACCCATCAACCGTGCCGCCAAAGCGGGGTCGGCAAGCTGGTGCTTCTGCACCGTCTGAAGCTGCTTGAAGGGATTGGATTCGTTGCTCCACGCCTCAATGGGATCAAGCAGCCACAGCTTGGTCAGGAACTCCCGGTAAGTATTGGCTGTGGTCCGGGCCGGTCGCTCACCGTCTTCGCCGGCCACATCGAGAATCTTCTGCTGGGCGGAGGTGGTGGAAGATGCGGCAGCATACGCCTTCAACCACCGCATCAAAGTACCGGGACGGCGGACAGCGTGGCCCTGTTCCGGAAGGTCTCGGTCGATGACTCTCTGCAGATACGAGTCGAGGTAGCTCTTCTGCATCCGAGGAGATTTGTTGTGGATCGCAGGGAAACCGCTGGCCACGATCGCGTCGTAATAGTCACTAATAGAAAAGTCGGTCGAGCCCGCGATTTCAGGGGTTGCCCCAGAGAGCATCTGCCCCAAGCTCACGCTGGGGGTTACGAGTCCTCGCTCATGCAGGCCCATGGGGCGCATCCGGACCGAAAGGATCCGGCCAGCGCCACTGTGGGTTCCACTGCCCGGTCGAGGTGTGGCACTTCCGGCCAGAACGAAGCGTCCGGGCTCGGCGCCGTTGTCCACGGCCCGGCGCACAGCATTCCAGGAATCGGGATAGTTCTGCCACTCATCGATGAACAAGGTCCCCGGTGGAAGGTTCTCCAGTGTTCGATCGGCCATAATGTGCTCCCGGTGCTCAGGGATCTCCATGTTCCAGACATGCTGAGCGCGACGGGACGCGGTCGCAGTCTTCCCGACACCCTTAGGCCCATCGAGTGCGACAGCGGGGGCTTCTTGCAGCAGATCATCCAGGAGAGTGTCAACACTGCGAGGCGAGTAGGACATGTCCCTACGCTACATTCCCTGCATCATTTACGCTACATTCTCTGCAGGTTCAGCACTACATCCTCTGCATGAGGGCGACGGGCCTCTGGCGAGTAAGAGGGTATGACTGGCTCCAAACGTGGAGCAAAAGTTCCTCCAGTGTTCGGGACGGTGGAGTTCCGCAAGCTTGCACGCGAGGTTCACCTCGTCGACCCCGAAGGCCTACAGACGTGTTCAAGGTCGTAGGCCTGATGCCGTGGTGGCACCACGGCAATTTTGCAAGGACCTCTTGCAACATTTGTTGATCCTGCCCGATTCGCGAGGACCGACAGCCCCTCCGGCACAAAGTTCCGCGACCACCTCTACAAGGTGGCAGGCGTCCCGCGTGAGCAGCACTGGGATTACCCCTGATCAACCGCGCGTGAACCACCGCCGAAACCATGAAGGCCGCACTTCCCTCTGCGCCTGTTCAGCCCGCTCGCGCGCCTCAGATTTGGCTTTCTGGATCCGCTCCGCCCTCCGGGAGGCCCATGCCGCTACGGTCGCATCAACATCTCGCGGCATGGTGAGCAGCGGCGGCCCCTCCGGCGGCTCATAACGAGCGCGGATCACACGCTGATTGAAGCCCTCCACCTCGTGCCGCACGGCCTGTTCATCCAGCAGCCGGTCAAGTGCAACTTCCAGCTGGGCGTCTTCTCTGCGGAGCTCCACCGAAAGCGGGAGGAGCGCGAGCTTCTCACGCTTGACCAAGCTCTTGAACCACCAGTCAGGATCATAGTGATCTGAAAGCTCAAGCGGTTCGCCGCTGCCTGGAAGATCGTCGAACTCGCCGCGCTCAGTGGCCTTGCGGATCTGATAGTCGGCCATGAGTGCAATAGTCACCTCGATGTCGACGACGAAAGCTGCTGGGTCACAGAAGCGTGCGGATGAATCCCACTGCTGCATGGTTCCTCCTCCCTTTTCAAGTCAACTGTATTATGTCATGCGTATGAAAAACAGAGGAGGACAGAATGCCCAAGCAGGTAGACCACCGGGACCGACAGGAACACATCTCACGCGCTCTCTGGCACGTCGTCGACAAGCATGGCTGGGCCAAGGCAACAATGCGCGAGGTGGCCCGCGAGGCCGGGGTCTCACTCGGACAGGTGCAGCACTACTTCTCCTCCCGCACGGCGATGCTGACTTTTGCCATGGACCACGCCTCAGCCCAGACGTCCTCGCGCATCAGCGATCGACTGCAGGACCTCGACCCGGCAGGACACCCCAGGGAAGTCCTGCGCATTGTCCTCACCGAGATGCTCCCGCTGCACTCCGACAGCCGAGTGACCAGCCGCATGAGCGCCGCCTATGTCCTCGAAGCTCTGCACGACGAGGAGCTCAGGGCACAGGCCCGGATCGGAATGCAGGCCGGCCGCGCCATGGTCGAGCGCCTCATCCGACAGGCAATCACCGATGGGCACATTGACGACGACCGCGACCCGGTGGTGGAGACCGATCTACTCCTCGCCCTCACGGGCTTCACACCGCTGCTGGAACTTGGCGTCATCGACGCAGATGCCGCACTGAAGTCCATCGACACCTACCTCGACCGACTCTTCACTTCAGCCGGAGACCCTGCGAAATTGTGAGTTGAGGCTGGCCCTCTGCGCTGCATCCTCTGCCTCCACTCAGGTTCCCAACGGTTCAGGGGCAACTCCCGACATCACTTCAGAGGTTCACGAGAGCGACTGCTGCATATGAGAGCCCAGGTCAGCGCCGCACCCCAGGCGAAGAATAGCGGCTCCCAAAGCAGGAGACGGCTCCATAGGGCCGTGTGGTCAGCACCGGCGACGTCAACCCATCCTGCGAGACTGATGACGGCGCCGATCATATTCAACGCGGCGTAGAGCACCAATATCGGCCCACCGACCCAGGAAATGCCGCGCCACAAACCTTCCAGCGGGAGGAGCTGTTGATCCGCCAGCAAGGGAATAAGCGCAGCTGCGAGCTTCACTCCACCCACCACGAGCAGTCCGAAGGTGACCAATTCGGGCTGGTCTCGGCTCGCAGAAACCGCCCACTGACCGACTGTCTCCAGCAGCAGCGTGCCGCCGAACGCCCAATAGAAGCTGGGGATTGCGTGAGCTATACCGAAGGCGGCCGCAATCCAGAACCACACAGTTGCGCGGGTGCGGCGAGGAACCATGGGCTCATGCTACTGCCAGGGGAATCCGCAAATGCCCGACCGACGGCGATGACGCTTGGCTGCACAGTCGCCGGTACAGGTCGTCGCATCGCTGTCGCCTACGTGCTAGCCAGCCAGGCGCCGAGACTGCGCGGTGAGAATGTGGTCCCAGAGGTGATCGGCGGGGTCCGCGGTGCCGACGAAATGACCCCCAAGTTCCAGAATGAGTGCGCCCACCAGCTGGGAGACATCAGCCAAGGCATGGGCCAAACGCTCCGCCGAAACCCCGAACTCCGCTGCCGGAGCTGCCAATTGTTCGCGCAGTGCTGAGTCGATAGGCAGCTCCAAGGAGTCCGGGGTGCTGGAAATGAACACAGCTGCCACCCGGGCCGCTGCGGCAGTCGTCACGTCCGGTGCGCGATACCCGGGAACCGGGGTGCCGTAGATCAGCAGGAACTCATGCTGGTTTCGCAACGCCCAGGTGCGCAAGGCCTGTGCCGCACTACGCCAGGAAGCCGGACTCCTACTACCGGACGCAGCCTCCTCCACAGACTCCGCCAACCCCGTGTAGGCGTCCAGGATCAACTGAGTCAACAAAGCGTCACGGGACTCAAAATGCCGGTAAATCGCCGAGGGCACCACGCCGGCTCGCCGGGCAACATCTCGCAGCGACAATGCCGCCGAGCCCTGACCAGCTACAGCTTCCCTCGCCGCTTGCAGCAGCAACTGTCGGGTGTTCTCTTTGGATTCACTGCGGGTTGCCATCTGCCCATCTTAATTCAGTGAACGCTGTTCACCAGCGTGCTACTCTCATTGAGTGATCAGTGTTCACTGAGATAGGAGTCGACATGCGCCCACACACTGCGGGCCCTTCGAGCCAGGACGGTCGGCTCGCGGCCAGTTTCGCAATTCTTGCGGGTCTGGCCTTCGCGGCCTTCCCGCTCCTGCGCCCCTGGGGCGATAAAGAGGCCGACGGCGACGGCACCGTTAATACCGAGGCCATGGCCGAAGCCTTCGCCGACCCCCTCTGGGTCATCTCGCATGTCAGCGGAATGGCAGGCTGGGCACTGCTTGCCGCAGCAGTGATCGCAGCACATACCGTGCACCTGTCGACCAAGCTGCTATTCACCCTGGGGATTGCCGCGCTACTGCCCTTCTACGGTGCAGAGACTTTCGGCCTCCACATTCTGGGGGCAGCAGCACAAGAACGCGATGACCTCACCCTGGTCACCCTGGAAGGATCTCTCCGGGCGGAGCCCACCGCATTAGCGCTTTTCGGCACCGGGTTGCTCGTCGCTGCTGTAGCAACGATCCTCCTGGCTCGTGATACCTGGGCATCAGCGTCTATCCGCTGGACCGGCCTGCCACTGGCGGTACTCATCGCCCTCTATCTGCCACAGTTCTTCGCCCCGGAAAACCTCCGCATCACGCACGGCATCATGCTCGGGGCGGCCTGTGCCCTGTGGGGCATCCGGCAGGCGAGCGACACAAGAATCGACAGCAACCCCACTGCGGGATGAGCTAGACCGCCTCCGCCACCTTCTTCAATCGCAGGATGGACGCTTCAAGCTTCTCCGAGGTGGTGTTCCGCGCCCGCTCCAGTCGATCGGGATCGTCGAGCTGGGTCCAATCGTAGGTGTGGACCACCTCTGTACGGTTCGCATCCAGGGCCTTGAGCTCCCAGCGCCACAGATGCCCCGGTTGAGGCTTGCCGATGGGCGACGGCTTCCAGGCGATGAGCTGGCCCTCTGCGAACTCGACCACATGGTTCTCGCGGGTCTTGCCGCTGGTCAGCGTCATAAGGAACTTCTCCCCCACGGCTCCCACACGTTGTCCCGGGTTGGCGCTAGTGAGATTGTCGTTGCCGTCCCATTCGGGCTGTCGGGCCGGATCTGCGATGAGTTCGAAGATCACATCTGCCGGCGCCTCGATCACACCGCTGGCGGTCACCACCTGCTGCTCTGTCATATCACTCAGACTATCCGAGGCGCTGCCACACTGTGGCCGGGACCATGGAACAGACCGCAACCACCAGCACCGTCATGGCCAGAAGGCCAAAGGTGAGAAGACTGAACCCCACGGCTACGCTTCCCAATAGTCCCCACGAGATTCCCAGGAGTGCAGGCAGTGCGCAAGCGGTGCCGAGGATAATCGCGGTGGCACCTACGAACAGGGACTCCGCCATGGACATGGTCAACAACTGGCCCGACGTCGTCCCCAGACGGCGCAAGAGCCGAAACTCTCCGCGACGTGACGCGGTCACCATGACCAGCGTGTTAGCAGCGGCAAGACCGATGAACACAAGAAGTATGAGGGTGGCGCCCGTTGACAGGAGCTGCTCGCCGGCGGCTGCCTCCACCGTGTGCTGAATATAGGCCTGGCCGCTCATGGTCTCGACTCCAAGTGAACGAAGCCGATTTTGCACCTCGAAGGTCACACCATCGTCGGTGAGGATGAACAAGTCCCTGACCTCGGGTGAGTCTGCCCCAGGAAAACTCGGGCCGACCAGGTAGTCCCCGAACGCGAAGCTGCCGTCGTACACCGCCACGATCCTGGCGTCGATCGACTCACCGCCAGCGAGCTCCATCTCGATGGTGCCGCCAACCGGAGCGAACAGCATCGTTGCCATGTCTGTGCTCATGGCCACCGCGTGCCTATCGGCAAGGTCATCCAGGGAACCCCGCGTCACCTCAGGAGCCACGAACTCCTCACCCGGGAACACCGTGAGAGCCGAGGCCTCCCAGGACAGGGCATCCAGGAAACCGATACCGGTGGGCTCGTCCCGGTCGGTCCGGACCGATGCCGGAATGGATGTGTTAGCTCCCACCGACTCCACCCCAGAGGCCCCCTTGACCAGCTCCAAGGTCTCCAGGTCAGCCTCCTCCACCACAAGGTCCGCCCGCATTGCGGTCTCCAACTGCTTTTCTCCAGCCTGAGCTGCGAGGCCTCCTGAACCGGTCTGAACCAGTCCCAGCGCCACCAGCAGCGCAAGCGGAATGATGACGCCCGTCAACCGTCGGGAGTAGCCACGTGCCGCCCTGACCGCCAAATCCAGTGACACATTCATGCGTCCAAGCACAACGCGTTCAAGCCACCGCGCACAGGTACTGATCACGACAGACCCTCCCACCGCTGCTGCGATCACCAGCAGGATCGCCGAGCTTGCTGCGCTGGCCGTCCCTACGAACCCGCTCACGACGAAAGGAACGCAGGCACTCCCCACCCCCAGCACCGTCAGCGTGATGGGAGTAATAGCCCGGCCTCTCCCCAGCGAGGGAGCGTCCACCACGTTCTCCCGCGTAGCCTGCATGGCGCTTGATCGCGTCACCGAGCGAACTGCGAGGAAAGCGGAGAAAAGAACCGTTGGGCCGATCAGCAGGACCGTGCCAAAAATGGCTGACGGAGACACTGCGGGGGTGAACCCTACCGGCACTGCTCCTGCGGCCGAAAGCGTTCCGCTGAGCACTGGAGCTACTAAAGAGCCGGCCAGAATTCCCAGCGGAGATGACAGCGCAAAGAGCAGGAACATTTCCGCAGCGACGAGCCGGCGGATCTGTCCCGCAGTACCCCCTATAGTTCTCAGCAGTGCCAGTTGCTGAGCACGCGGGCGCAGGGCCTGCGTAAAGACCGATGCCACGATGAACAGTGTGATGACCACCGTGGTACCCGCGAAAGAACTGGCTAGTGCCAGCAGCTCGCCACTCTGGTGGGAGTTTCCAGCGCCGCTGAGTTCCACGCCAGCCTGCAGCCATGTTCCCGTCACCGTGATGAGCAGAGTCGAGAGCAGGATGATGGCGAACCCTCCGGCGAGTGCGGCACGATGGGTCCGTACGGAGGACCGGGCGTAAGCAAAGGTACCTGTCATGTCCCCAGCTCCATCACGTAAGAGGTGATCTCCTCCGGCGTGGGCGCCACCAGATGCCCGGCCCATGATCCGTCGGCCAGGAAAAGTACCTGTTCTGCAGCGCTGGCGATGCGGGCATCGTGGGTGACTAGCACTACAGTCTGACCCACCGATGCCGCCGTCTTGCGGAGTAGCTCCAGGATCTCTTGGCCGGTGTGAGAATCAAGCGCACCGGTTGGTTCGTCAGCGAAAATCACGCTGGGGCGGGTGATCATGGCCCTGGCAATAGCGACTCGTTGAGCCTGACCACCGGAGAGTCCACTGGGTAACCGATGCTCTTTACCATTCAAGTGGACTGCGTGGATCAGTGCCTTTTCCCATTCGGGATCTGCTTTTCTTCCAGCGAGCATGAGCGGAAGGCGTATGTTCTCGACCACCGTCAGGTGATCAATGAGGTTATAGGACTGGAAGATGAAACCTACGTGATCTCTGCGGAACCGGGTCAGTGCGTCCCCTGATAACCGAGTTACCTCCACGTCACCAATGAGGATCCTGCCCGAATCCGGAGTCTCTAGGCCTGCGATGCAGTTGAGCAGGGTTGACTTTCCCGATCCAGAAGGACCCATCACCGCGGTGAAGGATCCGGATCGCAGCCCCAGGGAGACCTGATTCAGTGCACGAACTGTCACGGGACCATCAGGGTAGGTCTTCGTCACTTCGCTCAGATGTACGGCTGTGGCCGGTGCATGGGCCACAGCTGGGGCGGAATGCATAGGGTCTCCTCAGGCTGGATGTGGGCGGGAATCCGCTGTTTCCAACGCTACGGAGAGGCAACGCTGCGTCTCTAGATGCCTGAGGAGGAACCTGCCGGGTTGCAACTTTCGATGCAGAACCTGCGGCGGCGGACCTGCGAATGTAGATATTGCGTTGAGCGAATCACGGAGCTTGGGGGACTGTCACGATCCGGTTCTGGTAGGCCCAGACAACCGCCTGCAGACGTGAGCGAACGCCCAGCTTCGGAAGCATCCGTGCGAGATGGGATTTCACGGTTGAGACCTCGACGATGAGTTCGGCGGCGATTTCTTCATTGGACATCCCCTCTGCCAACAACAGCAGGATGTCACGCTCACGACCGGTCAGCAGATCGGCGCCTCGGTCTCCGGTGACCGGTTGCAACTTCCGGCGGTTTACGAACTCACGGATCACTCGGCGGGTCAGGCTCGTGTCAAGGGTCCCCTCTCCCGAGGCGAGCCTTCGAATTGCGTGGATGATCTGCCCAGGCGGTGAATCTTTCAAGAGGAACCCTGAAGCACCGGCTTCCAGCGCACCGAACACGTAGTCGTCGAGATCAAAGGTCGTCAGAATCAGCACAGTCACTGGGGACTCCCGATGTGTGCCGCAGAGTTCGCGCGTCACGCTGATCCCGTCACGTTCTGGCATCCGGATATCCACGCATGCCACATCAGGTTGCAATTCGTTGGACAGCGCAATGGCTTCTTGCCCGTCAGAAGCAACTCCGACGACATCAATGTCATCCTCTGCACCTAGTAACGCCGCCAGGCCCGCCCGCACCAAGTATTGGTCATCTGCGATGAGCACCCTGATCATGCTATTTCTGCCTCCTGCGGTCTATTGTGAAGCGTCACGCCTGGTTCACGCGGAATGCGGAGCTCTACTTCCCAACCACCTTCAACGGTGGCGCCGTAGATCAGGGTGGCGCCGACCAGTTCAGCGCGCTCCTGCATTCCGGTCAGTCCCAACCCGGGGGCTGTGCGATGTCCTGAGGTAGGGGCCGGGGCATTCTTGACTCGCAGCACGAGTGCCTCGGAGGCTCGGTCATCCACTGCGACCACGCAGGATGCTCCAGCAGCATGCTGGGCCGCGTTACTCAGGGCCTCCTGAACCATGCGGTACGCCACCAGCTGCCCTAACGGGCCAATGCCATGACCGAGTTCCGCCACCCCGTCGGAATGCACGAGCAGCTCGACATCATCAGCAGGACTTTCGGCGACCAGCTCTTTGATGGAAGACACAGTGTGGACCGATCGTTCAGCACCGCTGCTTTCGCGCAGCAGACTCACGAGGCGGCGTAGATCATCGAGTACCAGCCGGCTCTGATCGCGGATCGCGCGGGCCCCTTCTTTGGCCTGATCAGGCGCGGTGTCCACGTGTAGTTCGATGGCAGAAGCCATCACCGCCATCCCCGACATATGGTGGGCGGCAATGTCATGAAGTTCGCGAGCCAGTGCGGTCCGCTCCCGAGCCAGCGCCGATTCCACTCGCGCCTCCTGTTCGCGGATGAGCGCGTCCTGCTCATTCTTGCGGGCGCTGTGGACCTCACGCCTGGAACGCACCATCGAAGCGATACCCGCCGGTGCCGCAACGAGCCCCACAGCCTGACCCAACGCCTGACCCAGCACAAGACCCAGAGCGCCCGGATCGTCTGAATAGCCCGCCACCGCATAACCAGTCACCACAGCGGCCGCGCAGCAGGCCAGCGCCAGACGCGCATGGAAGAAGCCGGCAGCTGACACCGCGGCATAGACCGTGACGAGGATGGGCACAGCTGTGAGGCTGTAAGAATCCCAAGAACCAGCGATCGCCAATGGCAGCGCCAGGAGGGCTACGAGTATGATCGCCACCGCCGGAGCCCGGCTCACCAGGAGAACCGTCGCTGCTTGAGCCGTGATTACCGCCAGGGCAACCCACCAGTGAGGTGACCACGTTGAGGGCCAAAGAATGGGCGCGACAGGATCTGAGGAAACCAGCACCGGGAGGAACAGCAGGGCTCCTAGGCAGAGCAGCCACACCACGAGTGCAGCCGGGACCAGTCTGCGTACTCCCACCAGCGATAGCCTCGGCATCCAGTCCATGGCGTCATCATCCCACGAGCCCAAACCCACACACAGCGGCCGTGTATGGCCACACCGATACCGGTTAGATCACCTTCAGCTCGCGCAGCTTAGTCTCGACGTCGGCATTGCTGGGCTCCACCTGGTGTGTGGCATCCGGGTAGAGCACCACGGGGATGTTGGTCCGGCCGGAGATATCCCGGGCCACATCGGCGGCGTCGGGCTCTGCCACCAGGTCAATATAGGTGTAGGCAACGCCCAGTTCATCCAGCTGTGCCTTGGTGCGGCGGCAGTCTCGGCACCAGTCGGCGCCGAACATCTTGATGGTCTGGTCTGCGAGCTCAGTCATGGCACCAGAGTCTATTCCTGCCGCCGGGACGTCTGCACCCGCCTCAGGATGAACCAGAGGATCCCGAGGGCAAGAGCCACCAGCACCACGTATTGCAGGATGCTCGCATAGCGTTCGACGACGTGCCAATTCTCCCCCAGGAAGTATCCGGCCAGGATGAAGATGGTGTTCCATAAAAAGCTCCCGGCCATGGTCATCAGTCCGAATTGCCACAGCGGCATCCGCGAAACCCCGGCGGGAATAGAAATCAGGCTGCGGAAGACCGGGAGCATCCGCCCGAAGAAGACCGCCAACCGTCCATGGCGGTGAAACCATGCCACGGTGCGGTCCACATCGGCTGCGTGGAGCAGCGGCACACGCTCGGCGATACGTCTAAGCCGGCCAGCCCCCAGTAGCGCTCCCAGCGCATAGAGCAGATAAGCACCCACCACCGAGCCCACGGTGGTCCACAGCAGGGCCTCAGCAAGGGTGAAGCTGCCCCGGCTGGCGGCAAGCCCAGCAAGGGGCAGGATGACTTCGCTGGGAATCGGCGGAAACAGGTTTTCCAACGCTACTGCGAGCCCGGCACCGGGTGCCCCGATAAGGTCCATCAGCGAAACAGCCCAGTCAGCTATCTGCGTCAGTATGGATTCAGATTCAGTCGCGCGCATCGCAGGTCTCTTTCTCCCTGCTGCGGCACTGCACGGAACAAGCGGCGGTACCAGCAGGGGTGTTGAAGCTACCGGGTTGAGCTCTCCGGTACCGGTGGGCTCACTGTCGAGTCTCCCGTTTCAGCCTATGACCCCACCGCAGTCCTGGGGAGGGGTCAGTCCCCCTGGCTCGGGCAGCAGCGGCGGTGAAAGGGACTCACCATAGCGCCTCATCGATGCCGAGGCATTCCCCGGAACTCATCCTGGGGTATGAGTCCTGGCCCCGCGGGCTACTCCCCAGGGGTCCGGCCAGGGGCTGTTTCGACACCTTTTGACACCCAGTTGTTCGCATAGTGATACCCCAGAGGGAGTACCAAAAGACTCCTTGAGGGCGATGTGGACTATAGGTCCTGACTGTCAGGCTGAGAGCAAGCAGAAAGGACCCACGTGCACACGCTCTCTCCTTCAGACAGGACCGCAGACCCACACGAACCCGGTAGCGGCAGGCGAATCCTCATCGGCGCCGACACGTTCCCTCCGAATATCAACGGTGCGGCCCGGTTCGCCCGAGACCATGCTGTTCGTCTGGCCCGACGCGGGCACACCGTGCACGTGGTGGCCCCTGCGAGTTCAACGCGAGCCTCCTCGGGATACGAACACTTCGACGACGTAACGCTGTTCGTCCACCGGCTTCCGAGCCTGAGATGGCCGCTACATGACTGGCTGCGCTTCGTACCGCCCTGGGAAGCGCGCTCTCTGGTACGAAAGGTACTGAACATCGCTGAACCCGACGTCGTGCATACTCAGTCCTTCTTGGGCATCGGCCGAGCGTTGGCGATCGAAAGCCACAGCCGCGGGATACCTACTGTGGCGACCAATCACATCATGCCCGAAAACGTCCTGGATTACAGCGGGTTGCCAAAGGCTGTTCAGCCCGCGCTGGTCCGGTACGGATGGAATCTTGCGAAGTCGACCTACGCGAGGGTCGGAGCAGTCACCAGTCCCACTCCTATCGCGGCAAGCTATCTGCAGCAGCACACCGGACTTGACCGTGTTGAACCGATCTCCTGTGGCATCGACACCCAACGCTTCCTCCCCAAGAGTGCCAAGCCCGCTCGCAACAGCGTGCTTTACGTGGGTCGCCTGGACCGCGAGAAGAACCTCCACACTCTTCTGAATTCCTTCGCTCAGCTCCGCAATGGACACGCCGCAACGCTGAATATCGTGGGACACGGTTCAGAGCGTGAGGCTCTGGAGCACCGTGCACAACAACTGGGCATCGCCGCTGACGTCACTTTTCATGGTTTGGTCTCGGATGAAGACCTCGTACGACTTCACCATGAAGCCACGGTGTTCGTCATGCCCTCGGCTGCCGAACTGCAGAGCCTGGCCACCCTTGAGGCGCTGGCATCGGCAACACCAGCAGTTGTAGCCAATGCCATGGCCCTCCCCCATCTGGTCAGCGATGGCCTCGAGGGATATCGGGCTGAGGTGGAGAACCCCACGAGCTTCACGGTAGGAATCTCTCGCATCCTTGAGGCGTCAGCGGCTGAGTATCAACAGCACATGCGTGCCGCCCTGGGCCGCGCAGCACAACACGACTCACATCATGTCGTGGCCAGGTACGAGGACCTCTACGACCATGCCGCCAACCTCATCTGAACCACGCAGTGCTGAAGAATGGGAGCACTGAGCACTGATGTCATCTCTGCTAGACCTCAGCACTGTTCAGGACCTGTCCCTCATGGGCGGGATCGCACTTGCGATTGCAGGTGCTGCCCTCATGTCCTTCGGAGCGCATTACCAGCACAGAGGCGTGGTCTTCGCCACCGCTAGTGGTGCCCACGTTCACAGCGACTCACTGTCCGGACTGTCATTCCGAAAACTCCTCCAAAGCCAAGTGTGGTGCATCGGCACCGCGCTTTTGGGCTGCGCAGTGATCGCCCAGATTGCTGCCATTGCGCTGGCCCCGATCGCCGTGGTCCAGCCACTAGGCGTGCTGGCACTCGTGATCTCGACATTGCTTCACTCACATGCGCACCGTGTCCGGATCTCCGGGACCACCCTCGGTGCCCTTACGCTATGCGTTGCCGGTGTCGGGGTTTTTGTCACCGTGGCAGCGGCTTTCGCGTCGACCAAACCTGCTGCTGGACAGCATTCGCTTGCGCTATCCGCCATGCTGGCAACGGTGCTCACTCTTGCATTGTTGACCTCGCGACTGCTGCGCCGGAAAGCTGGCAAACCGAGCGTGCTGTACTTCATCGCCGCTGCGGGTGTGATCTATGGAATCGTCGTCACGCTGGCGAAGTCGATCATCAGCACCTTCCAGAATGGGTCAGTCGACGGCAGCACAGCGCTTCATCTGGCAGTGCTGCTGGCAGGAACGATCACCGGCGGCTACTTCGTCCAGGCCGCCTACGCCGTGGGACGCCCTCATGTCGTCGTGGCGGGCCTGACTGTCATTGACCCAGCCGTGGCTGTTGCCATCGGCCTGTATCTCTTAGGTGAAGGCAGTGGCCTTCCGCTGTGGGCATCAGGTGTCTTCCTCACCTCGGGAGCTTGCGCCGTCTACGGCGTCGTACTGCTCTCCCGGCATCGGCACGCTCCCATCCCTGCGGATCAGTCGCAGCTGGGGGCCGGTACAGAGGCGTTGCAACTGTCCGTTGACTCGCCACCGCTGGTACGACGGGAGCTTGGGCAGCATCACCGATAGCACCGCGACCCGTCCCGCATAGGCTAGTTCCATGCGCAGTTGTCGAACATCTTCAGTATGCGGCGAACCACCATGGGGCAGCGCGAATGTCCTGGGCTGAACGCTTACAGACTGTGCTGGTTGCCCTAGCAGCTCTGGCCGGACTCGCCGCCGGTGCCGCCGGGGATTTCGGCCGCTTCGCCGAGCCAGTGGTCTTGCCCGCTCTGCTGATGATGATCACCGCCGTCTTTGTGCAGCTGAACCTCACACAGGTACGGCAAGTACGTGGAGCAGGTTCCCTGGTGATATGCAGCCTGGTGCTGAACTACCTGGTCACCCCCTTGCTGGCATGGGGACTCGGTGCAGGTCTGCTGGCTGATCAACCGGATTTGCGCATCGGGCTGCTTCTGCTGCTGGTGACCCCCTGCACCGACTGGTACTTGGTATTCATCGCCCTTGCACGGGGGCATACCGGAATTGCCACCGCCCTGCTGCCGGTTAACCTGATTCTCCAGCTGATGCTTCTCCCGGTCTATGTCTTGCTGCTCGGTGGAAACGCCGCCAGTGTGTCCTTGGACTCTCTGGTGGAGGCGATCGTCGTCGTGCTGCTCATCCCGCTGACGCTGGCGACGACGCTGCGCTGGGTCAGCCGCAGAGCTGATCTGCCTGCGCTGGACAGCGCCAGATTGGACCGCTGGGCATCCGCCGTCGTCATTCCCATGCTGTGCGTGGCGGTATTCGCGATGTTCCTGTGGCAGGCTCCCACAGTGCTTGGTCACACCGCCGAGCTGCTGTATCTTCTGCTGCCGCTGGGGGTGTTTTTCCTCGTCTTACCGGTCTTAGCCACCCTCAGCGCTCGGGCCTTGAAGCTGCCCGGGCCACAGCGGGTGACACTGACCATGGTGACGGTGGCCCGCAATTCTCCGATTGCTCTGGGCATCGCCGTCGTGGCGTTTCCGGATCGTCCGCTCATCGCCCTCGCCCTGGTGCTGGGCCCTCTGGTGGAGCTCCCGGTGCTGGCGGTGCTTTCCCAGGTGCTCCGCCACCGAGAGGGGCGGACTCTGGATTGAGCCGGTATTCCCGTTAGCGGTGTTGAGATATCTCACGCAGTCATCCCTTTGACCGCGACGGGTCTCAGGCCCCACACTGGAATGCAGGTGCCGGGCTGCAGGTAACCCCCGGGCTCCAACCTTCAGCCGCTACGAGCGGCCACGCGCCGTGAGGCGTTCCCAGCCCGGCACCACCTTCTTTCCTGATCCCGCGCCCCTCACCTGGGGTTTTCACATGCGGCGAACTGTTCACTTAGTGGCTATAGACTCTGCATCTGTACGTCACTTTCTGTTCACCTTCGCCGCACCGCTTAAGGGAATCAGTACTGCATGATCGCGCTTCACCGTCAGCGTCACACCCAATCGACGGACCTGCTCACTGAGATCGCACAGCAGGTCCGCGCGGGTGCAGGCCTGCTCGCACAGCTGCTGGGCACACCCGGCGGCGAACGTGCAGCTCACCGAGAGGAGCTGCTGAGCCTGGAGGGCCGGACTATGGACCTCCACTTCGCCCTGATGACTCATATCCGCAGCGTGTTCCTGACTCCGCTGCCGAGGGAGGACATCTATAACCTCTCCCAGCAGCTGAACCGCACCATGGAACATGTCACCGCCGCCGGTGACTTCATCCTGACCCGGCATCATCTGCAGCTTCCTCCACAGAGCCACGCCCAGCTGGAGACGCTGTCGCGGCAGGTGGACTTGACGACCACAGCTATGAGCCGCCTGGAGGACTTCGATCATTTGGAGGACTACTGGGCGCAGATGCAGCGCCTGTCCAAGCAGGCCAATCGCACCCATCGGGAATGGGTGACTTCTACTGACTCAGCTTTCCAGCCCAATATCGCCTTGCAACAGTCTGACCTGGCCAAAGAGATCCTCGCCGCGGTGCATGCCCAACGGGCCGTCGCCGTGATCTGCGGTTCCATCATTGTCCGGGAGTCGTAGAACCCGGTGGAACTGCTTCTTATGATTCTCGTCGGCGTCGTGATGATGCCGACGCTTTATGTGGCGGGGCTCCATGATGTGCCCAACTCCATTGCCATCCCTGTGCGCACCCGAGCGCTGACGCCTAAGCTGGCGACCCGAGTAGCTGCCCTGTTCAACACCCTGGGTGTGCTCCTGGCGCTGCCGCTGGGCCTGTACATGTACTCGTGGTTCGATTTTCCTGCTATGGACCCGGGGCTGACCCTCGCGGTGATCCTCAGTGCGCTGATCAGTCTGCTGGGTTGGAACCTCTTCACGTATTTCCAAGGCGTACCCACATCGACGACCCACGCGCTGCTGGCAGCGCTGCTGGGCGGTTCCCTTGCGGCGGTGCAGGTGGCTGATATTGCCACTGAAGAAGTACTTGCTCTGCCCTGGCTGACCCCGTTGTTTACTCTTCTGCTTTCCCCACTGGTGGCCTTTGGTGCAGCGTATCTCCTGGTGTTCCTCGCCGTGCGATTAGCCCGCGGTGAGGACCCCAATGAGGTGAATCGAATCTCTCGCGGAGTTCAGTCGGTCAGCGTGGGCTTAACCAGTATGGGGACCGGGCTGCAGCAAGGTCAGCGCTTCGCCTTTGTTCTGATGCTCGCCCTGGCCGCCGCCGGGGCCACCGATCCAGAGACGTGGATCGCCTGGTCGTATGTGCTTTTCGCTCTGCTGATCGGTGCGGGGTGTCTGCATGGCGGATGGCGTATCGGCCACGTGCTCGGACACCGCTTGGTGGCTATCGATCCGCTGCGCGGCATGGTGGCCACCACCGCCACTTCCGGGCTGCTCTTTGCCGGCTCCTTAGGACTTGCTCTGCCGCTGTCCACCTCGCTGACCTCGGCCAGTGCCATTATCGGCGCAGGTTCGAATCAGCGCTTCGCCACCATCAACTGGCGGCAGTTCCGACGCATCATCATCTTCTGGACGGCCACCCCGCTGGCATCCGGTCTCAGCACTGCAGTGCTGACTCTAGTGATGGCACCGCTGGTGCTTTAACGCCAGCGCCCGACGCTCTGCACGCAAGACGAAACGCCCCGCCGCAGCACTGGCGAAGGTGCCGCAACGGGGCGTCGTCGTTAGTGGTTCCTCCGGTTTATCCGAACTTGCCCGAGACGTAGCGCTCGGTCTGCTCGTTGGAGGGGTTGTTGAAGATGGTGGTGGTATCGGCGTACTCGATCATCTTGCCGGGCTTGCCGGTGCCGGCGATGTTGAAGAAGGCAGTCTTCTCGGAAACGCGGGCTGCCTGCTGCATATTGTGGGTCACGATCACGATCGTGTACTCCTTCTTCAGCTCGGAGATCAGATCCTCGATCGCCAGAGTGGAGATGGGGTCAAGTGCCGAGCAGGGCTCATCCATCAGGATCACATCGGGCTTCACCGCAACGGTGCGTGCGATGCACAGGCGCTGCTGCTGACCACCGGAGAGGCCTGATCCGGGCTTATCCAAGCGATCCTTGACCTCGTTCCAGAGGTTGGCACCACGCAGCGCGGTCTCCACGATCTCATCAGCCTTGGAACGACTCATGCGCGCGCCGTTGAGCTTGTAGCCCGCCAGCACGTTCTCGCGGATGCTCATGGTGGGGAACGGGTTGGGGCGCTGGAAGACCATGCCCACCATGGTGCGTACTGTCACCGGATCCACACCGGATCCATAGATGTTGTCATCATCGAGCAGCAGCTCGCCTTCTACGCGAGCGCCGGGCAGCACCTCGTGCATCCGGTTCAGGGTGCGCAGGAAGGTGGTCTTGCCGCAGCCGGAGGGCCCGATGAAGGCGGTGACCGACTTAGCCGCGATCTCGATGTTAACGCCTTCCACGGCCAGGAAGTCGCCGTAGTAGACGTTGAGATTCTTAGCGGTAATGCTCTTGGACATGTCTGTTATCTCACTCTTTCTTCAGCTGCTTCGGCGGGCTCTAGCGGCCGGTTTTCTTCGGCGCGAAGATCGTGGCGATGATGCGGGCAATAAGGTTCAAGCCCATCACGATCAGGATCAGGATCAGTGCCGCCGCCCAGGCACGCTGGAAGGACGGATCGTGGAAGGTCGGATGCATCGGTCGGGTGAACTGCTGATAGATGAACACCGGAAGGGTGGTCATCCATCCCTCGAAGGGGTTCCAGTTCACGCGGGTAGCGAAGCCGGCGGTGAGCAGGATCGGTGCGGTTTCACCGATCACGCGTGCAATCGACAGCGTCACGCCCGCAGCAATACCGGAGATCGCCGTCGGAATGACAACTTTCAGGATGGTCCGCCACTTACGCACGCCCAGCGCGTAGGAGGCTTCGCGCAGCTCGTTGGGCACCACCCGCAGCATCTCCTCGGTTGTGCGTACGACGACGGGGATCATCAGCACGCTCAGCGCAATGGCGGCAGTGACACCCATGGTGGAGCGGCCCGGGACCGGGATCCCCAGTGAGTCGGCGAAGGAGAGGAAGCTCGCCATCGCAGCAGCGCCGAAGAGGCCGGCCACGATGGAGGGAATACCGGTCATCACATCCACGAAGAACGTAATGGCACGGGAGAGCGGCCCGCCCTGGGAGTACTCCACGAGGTAGATGGAGGTCAGCAGACCAATAGGCACCGACACCAGGGTGGCCATGAGGGTGATGACCAGTGAGCCGATGATGGCATGCCGGATACCGCCAAGGACTCCGTGCTCACCCTCCTGGGTGCCGGCATCTGTGCTGGCGTTGATGCCCTGCATATCCGAGGTCAGGAATCCAGCGTTGGTCAGACCTTGGAAGCCCACGATGGCGACCGACATGATCACCGAGACCAGCGGCAGAAGGGCCAGGGTAAAGGCTACATAGATCAGGTTTCGCCAGAACATGTCCTTGGCTTTGCGCCGGTTGATGCGCACTAGCGTGATCACATAGGCCAGGACCAGGTGGATGACTGCTGCGAAGACGAACCAGAGTGCCCAGTTGATACTGAACTCTTCGGCGTCGCCTAACAGCACTACCAAGGCAAAGCTGAGGAGAAGGCTCACTGCAGCGCAGGCGGGCAGGAACCAGCGGGGCTGGATATTTCCGGTGAGGCTGTTGGGCCGCAGCATAGCGGCCGGCTCGTGGGGCGGCTCGTGCCCGCCGGCCGGTCCCTGGACTGATGCCGGGGTGGGATTCTTCGTCTGTGTGCTCTCGGTCATCAGTTGGCTCCTGAGAATTCCTTATGGCGGGAGACGATCCAGCGCGCAAGCATGTTCACCAGCAGGGTGATGACGAAGAGCACCAGGCCGATGGCGATGAGTTCATGCCAGTGCACGGAGCCTTCGCGCGACTCCGGGAAGTTCGAGGCGATATTTGAGGGGATCGTGTCATGGCGGCCGGATTGGATGATGGACCAGGCGATGGGGCCGGAGGAGAGCACCAGCACCACTGCCATGGTCTCGCCCAGTGCGCGGCCCAGACCCAGCATGATGCCCGAGATGATGCCGCCTCGAGCGAACGGCAGAACCGTCATAGTGATCATTTCCCACCGGGTGGCACCTAGTGCCAGGGCCGCTTCTTCGTGCAGCTTCGGAGTCTGGATGAAGATCTCGCGGCAGACGGAGGTAATGATGGGCAGGACCATCACCGAGAGCACCACTCCAGCGGTGATGATGGTGCGTCCGGTGGGTGAGGGGGATCCGCCGAAGATCGGGATCCATCCCAGATACTCGTTGAGCCAGTTGTACAGGGGCACCAACTGCGGGGCCAGGAATGTCATGCCCCAGGCGCCGTAGACCACAGAGGGGATGGCAGCCAGCAGATCGATGACGTAGCCGATGCTCCGTGAAGCACGTGGCGGTGCGTAGTGGGAGATGTAAAGGGCGACGCCGATGGCTACCGGAGCCGCAATCAGGAGCGCGATCACCGAAACAATGAGCGTACCGATGACCAGTGGCCAGGCGTGGCTGATGAATTCGCCGATATGGAAGCTTGCGCTATCCGCCTGGCCGTCCTGATCGTGGTAGACCGCGCCCCAGGAGTTGTAGACCAGGAAGAACGCTACGAAGGCGAGGATGATGAGAATACCGATACCGGCGAATCTCGCCAGCCCAGCAAAGCCTCGATCCAGGCCGGCACCAGCCCGGTCACCGCTGGCCAGCGAGTTCCCGGTCGCTTCGCTGCTTCGGGTACGACGGCCGCTACGGGTCTGGAGCGTCTGTCCTGATGACTGTGACTCGTCCGAGCTCACGTGCTCTCCCTTACGAAGATGCAATGGGTTCAAAGAATATTCTGGTGCCCAGTGATTCCCCTGAGCAGGGCACGGACGCCGGGGTCATGCCTTCCGGGATTAGCCCGGAAGCACTGACCCCGGCGTCCGCTTCACTCGCACCATTTGAGGATGGCTTGACGAATCAAGCCAGCTTAATCGGGGGACTTAGATAAGTCCCGTTGAATCAGCCAGCGGAGATCTGACCGATTGCCTCGAGGGCTTCCTCGCGCAGTTCCTCCGAGATCGGGGCAGAGCCGGCGACATCAGCTGCAAGCTGCTGAGCTTCCTCGGAGACGATGTAGGCAGCGAAGGCCTGAGCGAAGTCAGCATCGTCCTGGCTGGGGTACTCGTTGCACCAGATGGTGTAGGCGATCTGGATGATCGGGTAGGTGCCGGCCTCTTCGGTATCGCGGGCGATCTCGAAGGCCATGTCGTTGGGTGCGCCACCGCCAGCAGGCTCGGAGGCGCTCACCACTGCCGCTGCAGCCTCGGAGGAGATCTCGGTGTAATCGCCGCCGACCTCAACGTTGACGGTGACGAAGTTGTCGTCGATACGGCCAGCGTCAGCGTAGGTGATGGCTCCGTCGATCTCAGATGCCAGACCGATCACGCCACCGGTGCCCTCAGCGGACTCAGCAGTGGCCTCAGATGGCCACTCGCCGTCTGCGTCCCACTCCCAGGTGGAGGATGCCGCAGCGAGGTACTCGGTGAAGTTCTCGGTGGTGCCGGAAGTGTCCTGGCGGTGCACCACGGTGATGTTCGTGGAAGGCAGGTCCAGATCCGGGTTGTGCTCGGCGATGGCCTCATCATCCCAGCTGGTGATCTCACCGGAGAAGATGGAGCCCAGGGTGTCGGCGTCGAGGTTGACGTTCTCGTCAACGCCTTCGAGGTTGATGGCTACGCCGATGGGTGCGATGTAAGTGGGCAGGTGGAACGCGCCGTCGGGACCGCACTGGTTAGTGGAGTCCTCGTACTCGCCCTCGTCCATTGCAGCGTCGGAGCCAGCGAACTGGTACTCGCCGGAGAGGAAGCCGGAGCGACCGTTGCCGGATCCCACGGAGGCGTACTCAACAGCTGCGCCGCCGGACTGGCCCTCGAACTCGGAGATCCACTCGAGCATTGCAGTCTCGTGGGAGGATGCGCCGCCGCCGTAGAAGTTGCCGGAAATGTCAGCGGCAGAGGGAAGATCGCCGGAAGCTTCTTCCTCCGCACCGCCTTCGGTGCCGTTGTCGGTGGCCTCGGTGGTGGCCTCGTCGGTGGTGGTGTCCTCACCGTCGTTGCCGTTGTCACCGCCGCATGCCACCAGTGCCAGCGATGCCACGGACAGAATGGCCGCTGCGCGACCGAAGCTTGCTACCTTCACAATGTCCCTCTCTGAGGTTTGACCTGGGCGTTGATTTTTCGCCCGATGCCTATGGTGCTTGCAATTGGTTCGCGCCCGATAGAAGCCGGAGCCGTGATGTGCAAGATGTGCACACTGCAGCGCTGAGCGAACCGGATGCCACGCTAGGCACATCAAGTGACAGAAAGTCACCGTGGAGGTAAACGCAAAGTGAACAGATAGGGGCTAAACAGTTTAGCTATCGAGGTGCAGAATCATCCGGGTGTTGCCCAGGGTGTTGGGCTTCACCCGAGCCAGATCAAGGAACTCGGCCACACCCTCATCGGGAGAGCGCAGCAGCTCAGCGTAAACATCTGGATCGACCGGACGTTGGTCCTCCATCACTGCAAAACCGTGACGGCGGAAGAACTCCACCTCGAAGGTCAGACAGAAGACTCGTTGCACACCCAAGAACCGGGCCCGCTGCAGCAGCCCCTCCAGCAGCGCCGAACCGATACCGCGTCCACGGTGGCTGGCATCAGATGCCAGGGTGCGCACTTCAGCCAGGTCCTCCCACATCACGTGCAGTGCCCCGAAACCCAGCAGCTGTCCGTCGTGATCCTGCGCAATGAGGAATTCCTGGATGGATTCGTAGTAGGCCACCGCCTCCTTGGCGACCAGCACGCGCTTGTCCACCAGCGGTGAGGCCATCTCCATAATGGGCCTGACATCACGGGTGCGCGCCGGGCGCACGGTGAATGGGCGGGTGTCGGCTGGATGCTCTTGTGCGGTCACGGGGTCACCCCTGCTAGCTCAAAGGCATGTGGTTCTGAGCTGATGCCAGAGACTGAGACCCGCAGCTGGTACTCCCCGCCGGTGAGTTCAGCAGGCTTAGCGCAGTCCACCGCGGAATCTGAGCGCGGCCACACCATCTGGGCACGTTCGATCTGCCCGGGTGCAAATTCCATCTCCAAAGAACTACCGCGCAGCTCGCACTGGGTAGTGGTGAAGATCTCGCGACCCTCCCGGGAGACCCGGAACGCCTGCTGCGTTGTCCCCACGTCAAGGGTGCAGGCTTCGTTTCCGGTATGCGTGATCTGCATGACCAGCAGTGGTGCCTCATCCGTGGAATAGGCCTCTTTATCGGTGGAGGCGACCACCTCAATATCGGCAGGCGCGCATTGGCCCTCCGGCACTTCCTCCGCCTCGGTTTCCGGCTCCGCTTCACCTTGTGGGGAAGGCGCGGCCACGGCGTCGTCGTCCTGCGTCTGGGAGGTCCCTTGCTGGTGCTGGGAGGGATCCTCCTCCTGGGCGAAAAGTCCCACCAGCCCGGTGACACCCCAGATGATCAGGGCGAGCAGGAAAACCGCCACTAGTGCCGCTACCAGCTGACGTCTGCGATAGACGGCAGGAGACGGTCGACGGCGCTGGTTCATAGTTCAAGCCTATGACGTGGGGCTGCTATTGCCGCGACGCAACTCCGGGCAGACCAACGCCGGAGGTTCCTCAGAAGCTGGGGTCGTGACCATAGCGGCTGGCGTAGTGGGCATCGAGAATTTCGTTGTATCGACGACGCCGACGGTGCACCCTCATCAGCCAGGCGAAGAGCACCATCGTCACCACCATCATCACCACAACAAAACCCATACCGGTGACGGCCTGCCCGATATCGTCCTTCAGAATGGACTCCAGGAAGACACCCGCCGAAGCCATAGTGAAGATCATGCCAAACGCTGCAGCGGCCCACAGGACGACCACTTTCCATGTGCTGAGATGACCTCGGGGTGGCGGTGGTGCCGACTCACGGAAATCGCGGTCCATTGCCGCTTGTTCAGCAGCCGTTCCCGGTCTTTGCATCCTGCATCCCCCATACACTTCGCTCAGCACGAGCACTTCTGCTCCGCTGGGTTTAAGTGTATGAGTTGGACCATGCCCAGCGTTGCCGGACGGCCACGGGGTCAGCGCGCGCGGTACTGGGCGGTGAGCGGGCACTCCATGGGGTCAGCGTGACCCAGCCCCACCTCGTTGAGGTAACGGATGACGATTCCGTAGGACTCCACCAAGCCAGCCTCGGTATAAGGGATGCCGCGCTCAGCGCAGAACTGCTTCACCATGGGCTGGACCTTGTGCAGATTCGGGCTGGCCATGCGCGGGAACACATGGTGTTCAATCTGATAGTTCAGCCCGCCCATAGCCCAGTCCATCAGCCGTCCGCCCCGGATATTGCGGGAGGTCAGCACCTGGCGACGCAGGAAGTCCACTTCGGCGTCCTTGGGGATCACCGGCATGCCTTTGTGGTTGGGGGCGAAGCTGGCCCCCATGTAGACACCGAAAACCACCAGCTGAACGGCTAGGAATGCTGCCCCGAGCCCGGGACCCAGCAGCAGGATGACCAGCAGCGGGAAGCCGATGACTCGCACGATCAGCATCGCCGCTTCGGCCTTACGGTGCTTGAGCTTCTTTGCCCTGATGATGGTCTCAGCCGCACTGTAGTGCAGTACCAGTGCGAACAGTGTCAGCAGTGGGAAGAAGAGCCAGCCCTGACGTTTGGCCAGCCAGCGCATGAATCCCGTACGCTCTGCGGCGTCTTCGGGGACGAACACCAGCGCACCGGGAGCGATGTCTCCATCCTTGCCGATGGTGTTCGGATGCGCGTGGTGTTTGCCGTGCTTTTTTGTCCACCAGCCGTAGGAAAGCCCGACGATGAGGTTTCCGGTGATCCGGGCGAACCACTCGTTGTGACGGCCCGAGGCGAAGACCTGCTGATGGGCGCCGTCGTGAGAGAGAAACGCGGCCTGGGTGAAGAGAACCCCGAAGAGCGCTGCCACGGCCAGCTGCCACCAGCTCTGGCCCAGAGTGGCCAGCAGGGTTCCTGCCAGAGCGAAGGCAGCCACCAGGACAATACAGCGGCCGATGTAAACGCCCGGACGGGCGTCCATGAGGCCCGCTTCCTTAGCTTGCTGGGAAAGTTCAAAGAACTCGTTAGTCTGCCGGTTGCGTGCCCTGGCCGGCGCTGCGGAAGCCGCTGAGCTGGACGGGGCACCCGTAGTCGATTCGGTGCGCTGTGTCATCGTCATGGCTTCACGCTAAGGACCAAGTCAGCCCCGCCGCGTCCCCCGGCGGAGCCAACCTTGCCCCCTACTCCAGTAGGGGGTCCAGAGGAAGGCTGGCGCGCACGCTGAATCCGCCGCCCTCAACGGGTCCGGTCGCGGCATGTCCGCCCACCGCTGAGGCCCGTTCGCGGATTCCTTCAAGCCCCAGACCCGCTCCCGGTGCCGGGATGGCATTGGACTCCGGAGGGGCACTGTTGCTGACCGTGATCATCAGCTGCGGCCCCGCAGTGCTGTGCAGAATCTCAAGCTCCACCTCCACCACCGCGCCAGGAGAATGACGCAGCGCGTTGCTCAGCGCCTCTTGGATGATCCGGTATGCGGCAAGCCCCACGGCAGAGCTGGCGCGCGGGACTTGATTCTCCCCAGAGTCGCCCAGTCCCCGGTAGCGAATAGTGGTTCCTGAGGCCCGGGTGGCCTCAATGAGCGAGTCAAGGTCCTCCAGGCCAGGCTCCGGTGCGGTGGGAACGTCATCGTCACCGCGCAGAATGCTCAGCAGCATCCGCATCTCAGCCAAGGCCTGCCGGGATGAGCTGGCGATTTCGCGGAACTCCTGACGCGCGGCGTCGTTGATATCCGGGTTTCGATACTGCGCGGTGGCGGCCTGCACGCTGATGACAGACATGCTGTGGGCCACCACATCATGGAGCTCCCGGGCGATCCGGTTGCGCTCTTCCAGCTCCTTACGACGGCGATCCTGCTCGGCACTGCTGCGCTGGGCAGCTTCCAGGCGCCCGGCGTTGAGGATCCACAGACGAGCCAGCACCCCCAGCAGGACCACTCCGGCACTCACGGAGACAAAAACGATGCCGGTGCTCAAGGCTCCCGGCGGGATCTCCGTAGAGGACAGCAGCAGCGCGCCCAGGGTCACCAGCGCCCCGGCGCACCAGCCGGAAGCCGCGCAGTACCAGGGTGCGGCCAGGGCAGCCACGGCCAGTACCGCGCATTGGGTGATCATCACGGTCACCGGCCAGGGCCATACGGCAACTTCTGCCCCGGCTGTGACCATCATCAGTCCGGCAGACGCAGCCAGGGAGACCCCCAGGCCCGGCCAGACCCAGCGCAACGTCAGAACCACGGACGCACAGTGCAGTCCCACCAGGGCCATGGCCACCGCGGCGTTCACCGAATACACCGCGGAGGTCACCGGCCAGCCCACCGCCAGCAGCACGACGGCGGCGAAACTTGCCCCGATCCAGGACCAGGCGGCGGCACTGAAGGAGACCACCTCAGGGGAGGCCGCGCCGTCGCCTGCCCTTGCGGCACGTGGACGGGAGGATGACTCTGCTGCAATGATGCCGGTGCCGAGCAGGGCGGTGGTCAGTGTGGCATCCAGGATCGCCAGTGCGCGCATCACCGGCGGAATGGTGATGAAGAAGATCAGGCCCACGGCAAAGTGTGCACCGGCGTCGAGCAGGTATTGCCCGGAGGCGCTGTCCGGAACCAGGTCGGCGTCGATGAGCTCCAGCAGCTGCAGGAGGGAACGCTCATCGGGCAGGAAGAGGGACCAGAAGAAATAGGTCAGGCCGGCAGGTGCTGCCGCTAGCCAGACCACCGCCACCACGAAGGTGATCAGCCTCAAGGGGAAGGCGATCAGCATCTCAAACACCAGATCAAGCCAGCGCCGCGGATCTGCCACCAACCGAAGCTTGCCCATCAGCCCGGGTCCTGCGGTCCGGTAGGTGACGACGCCGGGCTCCGTGCCCCAATGCCGCAGTCGGCTGCGTGAAAGCGCGGCGAATGCCGAGGCGATGACCAAGGTCAGCGGCAGCAGCAGAGCACCCAGCCAGACCACTACGGTGGCCAGTGACGTAGAGAGCAGCACCAGCAACAGGCTGAAACTGAAGATAGCTATCGGAAGGCCCGGCAGCACATACGCGGTGTCGCGGCCCACCCGGCGCCAGCTATCGCCCACACGTGTCAGTAGAACGGAAGCGGTCATAACGCCCAGACTAGGCAGCCCAGTTCTTCGCGCACGTCACACCGCAGAGCCAACCCCGGTCTCGGCCGATAGTACTTCCGGGTGAACCTGCGGTCCGGCGCGGGCGCAGAGGACGGTGCCACCAGCGCACTGGGGTAGCTTTGAACCGTGTCCATCACCGATTCAGTCTCCCCCACCGGTTCTGCCTCCTCCCCCGCAGTGCGGGTCCTGATTGTGGATGACCAGTCCATGATCCGCGCTGGTTTCGCAGCGCTGCTGGATGCCCAGCCAGGGATCCAGGTGGTGGGTACCGCGGAGGACGGGGCCGGGATCACCGACATCGTCCGGCGCACCCGCCCAGATGTGGTGCTGATGGACATCCGTATGCCGCGGGTCAACGGACTGGACGCCGCTCGGTCTGTGCTCAGTATGCCTGGTGAACCGCCTCGGATCTTGATGCTCACTACCTTCGACGCCGACGAGTACGTCTTCTCCGCCCTGCGCGCCGGTGCCAGCGGTTTCCTGCTGAAGGATGCCGCCCCGGAGGAACTGATCCACGCAGTTCGGGTGGTCGCCCGCGGGGAGGCGCTGCTGTCACCGAAGGTGACCCGGACGCTTATCGCCGATTACGCGGCCCGACCCGCAGCACCGGCGGCCAGCCGCAACCTGCTGTCCGGGCTTACTGAGCGCGAGATGGACGTGGTACGCCTGGTAGCCCGGGGGCTCTCCAATGCAGAGATCGCTGCAGATCTGTTCCTGGCAGAGCAGACGGTGAAGACCCATGTCTCGCGCATTCTGGCCAAACTTGATCTGCGCGACCGGACCCAGATCGTCGTCGCCGCCTATGAGTCCGGTGTGGTGCGCGCCGGGGAATAGCGCTAAGCCCGCGACGTCGTGAAGTGGTCAGTGATTGAATGAGAGCAACTGTGCTTGACAGCACGGCACCCACAGCCCATCTGACGACGACGGGAAGCGAAGATGACGACGACGCCGGACTCCAGCACCGCGCAGACCCCACAGGCGCCTCGCGCCAAGCAGGTCCCCACTGAACGGACTCACCACGGTGAGACTTTCATCGACCCCTATGAGTGGCTGCGGGAGAAGGAATCGCCTGAGGTGATCAGTCACCTGGAGTCCGAGAATTCCTATACCGAGACGGTCACTGCCGAGCAGCAGCCGCTGCGTGAGGCGATCTTCGCTGAGATCAAGCACCGCACGGTCGAGACCGATCTTTCCGTGCCGGAGCGCCGCGGGCAGTGGTGGTATTTCGCCCGGACTATTGAGGGTGAGCAGCATCCGGTGTTCTGCCGGGTGCCGGTCCAGGAAGCCGTGGCTGGCCTGGATACTGGCGCGGGTGGACTAGGAGCTGGTGGGCACGGTGCTGGTGGACTCGGTGCTGAGGAGATTGTCCCCTCCGAGTTGTCCGCCTGGACTCCCCCGCAGGTGGAGCCGGGTGTCCCGCTGGAGGGAGAGCAGACCTACTTCGATACCAATGCTGAAGCCTCCCAGCACCCGTTCTACTCCCTGGGTGGGATGAGCATCAACGATGCCGGGACTCTGCTGGCCTATTCGGAGGACACCAGCGGGGATGAGCACTACACGCTGCGGTTCCGGGACTTAGAGAGCGGGGAGAATCTCGCTGAAGTGGTGGAGAACGTTCACGGCGGGCCCACATTGGATCCCACCGGTGAGCGCGCCTACTACTTGGTGGCAGATGCGTCCTGGCGTCCGTACCGGCTCTACGAGCACATCGTGGGGACCTCCGCGCAGGAGGATCGGCTGCTGCTGGAGGTGGAGGATGAACAGCTCTGGAGCGCCATATGGCTAGCGGCCGACAAGCGCGAGCTGATCATCTACTCGGGCAACTCCGAGTACAACGAGACCCGCATTCTGGACCTCTCCGAGCCAGGCGCCCAGCCGGTGCTGCTGATCGGCAAGGACCGCGGCCTGGAGCACAATATTGAGCCATTTGAACTCGACGGCGAGCGGCTGCTGCTCATTACTCATAACCAGCACGGGCCGAATAAATCCGTCTCACTGACCACGGCTGGCGCGCTGCTGGATCAGGCCGATAGCGAATCGCTGGACCTGGGACGCACAGTGCTGGAGCACGAGGACACCGTCAAGCTGGATGATTCGGTGACGATCACCGCCGCCCAGATTCTGGTGGCAGCGCGGGTGAACACCATCCAGTCGGTGTACCTGCTGCCGTTGGACACGGTCCGTCAGGTCCGCGATGGCGGCGCTGCAGTGAAGACCTCCTCGCTGGCCGGTCCGCAGTTTGATGAGGAACTGTTCACCTGTTCTGTCTCTCAGGCCGAATACGACGCTCCACTGTTCCGGGTCTCCTATACCTCCTGGCTGACGCCTCCTCGGGTGTACGACATCCCGCATGAACCCGCCGGCGGTTCCGGAGTGGAGCCGTTGCTGCGCCGGGAGACTCCGGTCAATGATGTGGACTTAGATGCATACCGGGCCACCCGGGTGTGGGCCCCAGCTCCGGACGGGGAACACGTGCCGGTGACCGTGCTGCACCACCGCGACGTCGCCCCCGGCGAGGGTGGTCACCCGACGCTGGTCTACGGCTATGGCTCGTATGAGATCAGCATGGACCCGCAGTTCGGAATTGCCCGCCTGAGCCTGCTGGACCGTGGCGTCGTGTTCGCGGTGGCGCATATCCGCGGTGGCGGTGAACTGGGCCGTAAATGGTACGACGACGGTAAGAAGCTGAAGAAGATCAACACCTTCACCGATTTCATTGCCGCTACGGACTACCTGGTGGACACCGGATGGGCAGACCCGGCCCGGGTGGCTGCCCTGGGTGGATCTGCCGGTGGCCTGCTAATGGGCGCGGTGGCCAATATGGCCCCGGAGAAGTACGTGGCGATCCTGGCGCAGGTGCCGTTTGTGGACAACCTGACCTCGATCCTGGACCCCGACCTGCCGCTGTCGGCTCTGGAATGGGAGGAGTGGGGTAACCCGATCACCGACCCCGAGGTCTACCAGTACATGAAGTCCTACTCGCCGTATGAGAATGTCCGGGATACCGAGTACCCGGCCATTGCGGCGGTCACCTCACTGCATGACACCCGCGTGCTGTATGTGGAGCCGGCGAAGTGGGTGCAGAAGCTGCGTGAGCACCAGCAGGCTCAGGAGCCCATTGTGCTGAAGATTGAGATGGACGGTGGCCACGGCGGAGCCTCGGGTCGTTATGAGCAGTGGAAGGACCGTGCGTGGGACTACGCTTTTGCAGCCCACTGGCTAGGAGCCACTGAGCGCAGGTTCTAGCCCCTAGAAAGACTTGTGGCCCCTCACCCGGACATCATCCGGCGAGGGGCCACAAGTTGTGAGCGTGGAAGGGGTAGCTCAGCCCTTGAAGCGCTCGATGGAGCGCTGCAGCTCGGCCTCAGCCTCTTCGCGGCCGGCCCAACCCTCGATCTTGACCCACTTACCGGGCTCCAGATCCTTGTAACGGGTGAAGAAGTGCTCGATCTCCTGCACCAGGAAGTCGTTGAGATCGGAGATGTCCTGGATGTCCTCGAAACGCTTGTCGTCGGGGACGCAGACAAGCTTGGCGTCTCCGCCGCCGTCGTCGGTCATGTTCAGCACACCGATGGGGCGGGCCTCCACCACAACGCCGGGGAAGAGATCCACATCCGGGATGTACACCAGGGCGTCCAGCGGGTCGCCGTCCTCACCGAGGGTGTCATCAAAGTAGCCGTAGTGGGTGGGGTACTGCATGGGAGTGAAGAGCACGCGGTCCAGACGCAGGCGGTGCGTCTCGTGGTCGATCTCGTACTTCACGCGGGATCCGGCGGGGATCTCGATGGTCACATCGCGGACAATTGCCACGCTTCCTCCTTGATCTAGTGGTCAATGACTCACCGCTCAGCGTATAACGCCTGGGCCTAAGTGCGCTTGTTGCCGCTCTCACGCCGCCTGCCGGTTACTGCGTTTTGCTCGGGGTTATTCGCTTTACTCGGGCGAATCCGGACCTGCAAAGTGAACAGTCACGAACAAAGCGGTGACCAGAGTCGGGTTATCCACAGATTTGATGATCCCGTCCCGCTGAAGCGGTAAACGGCGAATACTTCAAACCATGAGTTCACTCCAGAACCGGCCGCCGGCACAGGCTAACGATGGCCCGGCGCGCCTCATCCTCGCAACGCTGCGCGACGACGGCGTCCATACCAGCCGCCAGCTCAGCGACTACGCTCAATCGGGACGGGCTCTTCGGCTACGGCGCGGTGTCTACATCAGCAGGAGGCGATGGCAGGAGGCTCCGCCCTGGACCCGGTACCGTATGGCCACCGCCGCAACAGCACTGGCGCCAAGTCCACCGGTCTTCTGCCACGAGACAGCCCTGATGCTGCACGGGCTACCGCTGCTGAATCTTCCGCCGGCGGTGCTGGTCCGGTCTTCCGGCCCGTGGACAGACGGTACGCGTCGGGTCCCAGCTCTGACTGACACCTGGCCGAATATCCCCACAAAACTGGTGGAAGCTGCGCTGCCCTCGGGCAAGACTCGCCCCCAGATGCGAGCCGAAATAGCCGACGGCAGCACCGAACCACCCTGGATGACACTCCCCGCCAGCGCACTTAGTAGCGTGGAAGGACCGGAAATCTACCGCGTCGAGCCGATGGAGCTTGTGCTGGTGGACACGGTGAGTCGTATGCCGTTCCCTGATGCGGTGGTGGTACTTGATGCGGTGAAACGGCAGGGGAAGGTGAACATTCAGCCTTGGCGGGCGTACTTGCGGTCAGCCCGGCGCAGTGCGTTTTGGGATCGGGTCTGGGACTTCGCCGATGCTCGTTCGGAGTCCGTGTTGGAGTCTGAGTCTCGGGCTGTGCTTCACAGTCTCGGCTTTCCTGCTCCTGATCTGCAGACCGAAGTGCTGACCCATCTGGGCACGTTCCGTCTGGACATGTGCTGGCCTGGGGCGCGCATCGCGGGTGAGGTGGACGGGCGTGTCAAATATGCCGACGAGGCCCTGCGTCTGGGCCGCAGCGCCGAAGAGGTGCATTTCCAGGAAAAACTCCGGCGCGAGGCAATAGAGGAACTGGGCTGGAGGGTGGTGCGATGGGGCAAAGCGGAGTTGCGGGAACCGGAGCGCCTGCGACGCCGTCTGCTCCGGGCCGGGCTGTCTCTTAAGTGACGGGCCTGCCGGCGTCGTCCCGCCGTCTCTCGTTTTACTCGTGGCTGTTCGCATTACTCGCACGAATCCAGGCCTGCAAAGTAAACAGCCACGAGTAAAACGGTCCTGGGAGGGGCGTGCGCTCCTTCCAGAGCGTCCGCAGGTAGAACACCTCTATTCAGCGCAGACCAGCCCTAGCATTGCCGTACGGATGAGGCCCGGGGTGCCGCAGAGCGCCGTGCACAGGCGGTACGCCATTCGCTTCCGACCACACGGGCAGCCACACGTCGCATATGGACCTGTGCAGATTGGCTGGTGCTGCTCACCATCCCGGTTATTTTCCTGGTGGGCTATGGAACTTCCGCGGTCTTCGGTGAAGGCACGCTGCCGGCTGTGCTTGATTACCTTTTCGGCTGCGTCAACGAGTCAGGTGCACAGGCCGAGCCGGTACTCCAGGTTGACCTTGGCCGCGGGCCAATCACTGTTGATCAGGGAGAAGATGACAGTGTCCCGGACTGTGCCGTTGGGGAGGACCTGATGGTTGCGCAGCACGGCTTCCTGTTTGGCGCCCAGTTTGGCGATAGCGGCCCGGGACTGGTGGTTGAACCAGTGGGTGCGGAACTCCACCCGCAGACAGTCCAGGTCCTCGAACGCACGCTGGAGCAACAGCAGCTTGGCTGCAGGATTCACCGCGGTCCCCTGGACGCTGCGTCCCAGCCAGGTTGAGCCGATTTCCAGTCCGCGGTTGGGTGCACTGATATTCATGAAGGTGGTCATGCCCACTGCCTTGTTTGTCTGCGGGTTGATCACCGACCATGGAGCCATCGTCCCTTGACGCTGCAGGTCCAGGCGGCGATCAATCTCTGCGGCCATGGACTCCGGTGCGGGCACCCGGGCGTACCAGGTGCGCCAGAGGTCTCCCTCGGAGACCGCCGCAATAAGGTCATCAAGGTGCTGGTGGCCCAACGGTTCCAAGCGGACATACTGATTGCTGAGCACTTCAGTGGCGGCGAACTCCAAGTCATTCTGCATCGCTTCAGCCTACTGGGGACGCCACCACCTAGAGTGGGGTGAAGCTCAGATTGTTAGCGGGAAAGTAGGCAGGCGTGGCAGCTGAACCGGGTCCGAACTTCACCACCCCACGGCTGCGACTGCGCCCACCTGTGACAACTGACTCAGACTTCGTCCAGGACATGTACTCTCGCGCTGCCGTGATGCGCTTCATCGGCACAGGTCAGATCCAACCGACTAGGGATCAAGCTCTGGATCGGATACAGCGATACCGCCGACTATTCGGTCCGGGGACCGGTGCCTGGCTGCTGGAGGGCATCACCGATGGAGCTCCGCTGGGCTTCGCGCTGTTGAAGCACATCCCCTTCTCAGCTGACATCAGCGAGGCAGACCCCAGCGCCGCCCCAGATGTGGAAATTGGTTGGCATCTGCATCCGGATGCCTGGGGTCGGGGCTACGCGGCTGAAGCCGCCACCGAACTCATTGCCCATGCTCGCCATTGCGGCCATCAAGATCTGGTGGCGGTGACGCATCCGGATAATCACCCCTCTCAGGCGGTGGCCCGCCGCATTGGGATGACCTCAGCAGGTCTGACACAGCGCTATTACGACACCGTCTGTGAGCTGTTCACCCTCACGCTCTGACCCGACTCACCAGGCAGCTGAACGGCTGTACCTAGCTGCCGGGCCAGAGTAGAGGCTGCTGCTTTAGTCCGCGCGGTGACGCTGCGCGCCGGCCGCCCCGACTCAGGGAAGACGGCATTGAGCTGCAGCACATCCCCCATGCGTTGTAAGTCGGTACGCCCGATCAGCTCTGCACCTGAGAGAACGGCCATCACGTAGTGTCCGTATAGACGCTTATCTCGGGGCACATAGGCCTCGAAGGTGTAGTCAAAATCGAAGATCCGACGTGCTCGCCCACGGTCACGAAGCAGCGGGTCGAAGGGGCCGATGAGGCGAGCTTGCCTGACCTCCCCCAGTCCGGCGTCGTCGTAGTCCTCCTCCAGCAGCTGCGGCAGACAGTAGGCGGTCTCCCTCCAGCCCTCTACGGCAACCGGAACAAGACCAGCCAAATCGATGCCATGTGCCGCATCTGTCTTGCTCAGGTGGTAGTGGTGGGCGAAATCAGCCACGGTCATCACCGCCAGACTTCCTGCCGCACGGCGCGCCAGACCAGCGCGCAACTCATCCGGGGGTAGCTGATCAGCCTCCCGCAGCTGCTGCGGCAGAGCGCGCTCAGGCAGATCAAAGAGCCGCACCACGCCCTGCCTGGAGGTGATCACCAGGTCACCCATGCGCACCATGAGTTCTGCTGCCTGCTTGATCTCAGACCAGTTCCACCCGGTGGTGCGCGCTGAGCCCAGAGCCGTTTCGATAGTGCCGATCTGAACACCACGTGGCTGTGAGCCCACGACCTCAATAATCTGAGCGCGGATGGACTCCCCCAGAGTTGGCGCATATCTCTCCCGGAACTTTTGCCGGCGCAGATGCAGCAGCGGCCAATCCTGCAGCGGGAAGACACAGGCCACTTTGGTGAAGGATTCGAAAGAAACAGGTGCTTCTGCAGGCCACAGGGCAGCATCTACTGACTCCGCCCGATATTTCCGGGGCAGCCGGGTCAGACTGGTCAACCGCTGGGCGGTGGAGACCCTGGTGAGCGGATCCAGCTGTATCAGCCCGATACCGCGCAGGACCTCCGCAGCATCCTGGTACTCCCCCGGACCCGCCGGATCAGGGATGTGCTGAGCGGCGACGACGGCGGCACGCACCCACTGCGCAGAAACAGTCACAGGCTTCACTGGCATGGGCTCATCCTTCCACGCGCCGCTGACACACCAGATGCGTGGCGAACAATCAGCTGCCGCTTGGACTATTCAGCGGCTGATTCGCCGGTCTTGTCCCTGAGATGCCGGTCGCTGAGCAACATGAAGTCCTTCAGACGCTCATTGCCGCTGACAGTGACGTTCCACGCAGGCCGCAGAAAATCGTTCTTGGCCATCCGGAACTGCAGCTCCCATTCAGCCTGCTTGCCGTAGGCATCGGCCACGCGGCGGGTCCCGCTGGTGAAGTACCCCAGTGAGACGGACACCCGTTTGGAGGCCTCGTTCCAGTCATAGGCGCCAGATTCGGCGTACTCAGCGCCGAAGTGGTCAAAAGCCCACATCAGCAGCGCCGCGCGCTGCTCTTTGCCGTATCCCTTGCCCTGCTCGTCGCTGCGCAGCCAGCTGGCTGAACCGATAGTGCGCAGCACGCGCCAGTTCTCCGCGAAGGCATCCTGCATCCCAATGAGCGGACCCTCTGAGCCGTCGTCGTTGCGCTTGAACACCGCCAGCATCAGGTACCAAGAATCTGGCCCAATGCTCGAACGTTTGGACCACAGCCAGGTCAGCGAGTTCTTCGCCATATCCTCGGGCGGATTCTCATCCCAGGGAGAGATGAAGGGACTGCGGTCAGTGTTCTTGATTCCCGAGGTCGCTGCCGCCAGGTACTGCGGAAAGTCGGTTTCCCGGATTTGGCGCAGCACAAGACGCGGGGACTCGATGCGCAGACCAAAGGGCGGCCAGATGTCCTCCAGCGAATGGCCCGGATCATCAGCGTTAAGGCGGAACTCTTCCATGAAGCAACCCTACGCCGAGCCGAGAGCTCGTACCGGAACTTTGGAAGAACCAGCTCATAGTGCGGAGAGCTCGAACTCCAGGGTGAAGTTATTCAGCAGAGCCGGCAGGTTCCCCGGTTCCAGTGTGTGGCTGGTCAGCTCAACGTCTCGTTGGCCCAGAATCTGCGCTAAGAAATTGGAGGTCAGCAGCAGGACCAGATGCCGTCCGGGGCAGATGGCGGTGCCGCCGGAGAACGGCACCAACGGCCAGTCAGCCCGGGTGCGCGGCTTATCCCATACCTCGGGTGCGAACCGGTGGGCGAAATCCAGATTGCGCTCATCGCGGTGGAAGAAGGGCGCGAAGATCAGCACCGTCGTGCCAGCAGGCATCACCCCGTGCTCGAACTCCACGTCCCGGGTGGTCTCGCGCAGAATCATCGGTGTGGTGGCCCACAGCCGCAGCGACTCCAGTACCGAGGCGCGCAGCAGCGGCAGCATCGGCGCCTTCTCCTCCTGCCCCTGGGCGATCTGCAGCCGGGCTGCATCGAGCCGGTCAGGATGGCTGGCCAGCAGCGCCAGCGTCCGGAAGCTGGCCATACCTGCAGGGTCGAAGGCGAAGAGCCACTGGGGAATCTGGTTCTCCGGCGAAGACTCACTGCCCATCTCCAGGCTGCTCATAAAGGCAGCGATACTGCCGGGCTCACCCTTGTCCAGGGCAGCCTTGATCTGCTGCAGAAGTGATTCGCGGCCGGTCTTGTCCACCGGCTTGAAGAACGCCCAGTTTCCATCTGCACGCAGCTTCTCGGTCAGCTCCGTCAGCTGCTTGTCATCTCTGTAGGACTCACCAAGTACCACCCTGCGCACTACTTTGAACCAGGCGTCTAGGAAATCCGGGTAGGCCAGCACTCCGCCCTGAGCATCAACTGTTTTCAGCAGCTCGGCAGCTTCCTGCTCTACCACCGGCATGAAACTCTCGGCCATTCGATGGATGGGATGCCCATGATCTAGCGCCTGCTCATTCAGTTTCCGGCGCTGGGTGCGTTCGCCCCCGTGGGAGATCAGCGAGGACTTCGGCTCGAAGTGTTTCAGTGCGTTGCGTTTCAGCATCTCCGCAGGCGCAAAGGGTTCCGGAGACTCCTCAAGAATGCGGTGGACATGCTCAGGATCCAGCACCGTGGCCATGTTCATCCCCGGTATCGAGAGCATCAGCGGGCCCTTGCCGTATTTCTCGCTCATCTTCTGCATGCGCTTGACCGCGCGGGCCTCCAGGCCTAGACGCTCGACGACGCCCACTACCTTCGGGCGCCTGATGATGGGCCCCTTAGCAATCGTCGGCAATTCAACTTCGCTCAGGATGGCCAGAGTTTCCAGTGGATTCGCGTGAGGCAGCGGATTGTGAACTGCGGTGGCGGGGGCGGAATGGGCCGCCTCCACAGGGCGCATACTTCCGGTGGTGGGTCGGTTGTGTTCAGGGCTCATGGGTCCAGCTCTCTTCGCAGTGCGTACTCATGGGTCCGCGCATCTGGGGCCGTACCATTCGGCGCGCGCTATGCCCACAGAACCAAACTGACCTGGACAGTCGCTGTGACAATCGCCGACGACCTGCTCAGCGCCACAGGCTGAGGGTGTTACACAAGTCTCACCCTGGATTATTATGAGCTGAATCACTCAGTCGTTCTCTGGAGGCCCACTATGGATGCACCCAATTCCTTGGTGCTAGCAGTCATCGGTGTTGCGATGATGCTCACCGGGTATTTCCTCTATTCGAAATTTTTGGCAAAGAAGGTCTATAAGCTCAACGCTGAGTTCAAGACGCCTTCACATGAATTCAACGACGGCGTGGACTACGTGCCCACCAACCGTTACGTCCTCTGGGGTCACCACTTCACCTCCGTGGCCGGAGCGGCTCCCATTGTGGGTCCCGCCGTCGCGGTGATCTGGGGCTGGCTGCCTGCCTTCCTGTGGGTGACCATCGGCACCGTCTTCATCGCCGGCATGCATGACATGGGCGCGCTGTGGGCCTCCCAGCGCAATAAGGGGCAGTCCATCGGCACCCTCTCGGGCCGTTACATCGGTCCGCGCGGTCGCAACCTCTTCCTGGTGGTCGTCTTCCTGCTGCTGCTGATGGTGGTGTGCGCCTTCGCCGTCGTCATCTCCAACCTGCTGGTGGCCCAGCCCGGCGCGGTCATTCCCACCTGGGGTGCACTGATCGTGGCCCTGCTGGTGGGCCAGGCGATCTACCGGTTCCGGATGAACCTGCTGCTGGTGACTGCTGTGGGCGTTGTTGCCCTGTATGCACTCATCGTCCTCGGTGACAGCTTCCCGGTGACGCTGCCGGATGAGTTCCTGGGCCTGAACCCCAATGGCCAGTGGATTGTGCTGCTGTTCATCTATGCCGCAGTGGCCTCGCTGCTTCCGGTGTGGGTGCTGCTGCAGCCGCGTGACTACATCAATGGTGTGCAGCTGTTCATCGGTCTGGGCATCCTCTACGGCGCCACCTTGATCGCCACTCCCACCGTGGTTGCACCGGCTATCAACAACAACCTGCCCGAGGATGCGCCGTCGATTGTGCCGCTGTTGTTTGTGACCATCGCTTGCGGGGCCATCTCCGGCTTCCACGGCACAGTGGCCACTGGCACCACCTCTAAGCAGCTGGACCGTGAAACCGATGCGAAGTTCGTCGGTTACTTCGGTGCTGTCGGTGAGGGCCTGCTGGCACTGGGCGCGATCATCGCCTGCACCGCTGGTTTCCAGACCGTTGCCCAGTGGGAAGAGGTCTACAGCTCCTTCAGCGCCGGTGGCGTGCCGGTCTTCGTGGAGGGCGGCGGCGCCATCGTCAACAGTGGCCTGGGCATCCCGGTGAGCCTGTCGGCCACCATCCTGGCCACCATGGCAGTGCTCTTCGCCGCCACCACTATGGACACCGGTGTGCGCCTGATGCGCTTTGTGGTCCAGGAAATCGGCGAGATCGCCAAGGTCCGGATCAACATCTACGCCGGCACAGCAGTGGCGGTGCTGGTGGCTGGTGCGCTGACCTTCTCCCAGGGCGCCGATGGTTCTGGCGGCATGCTCATCTGGCCGCTGTTCGGCACTACCAACCAGCTGCTGGCTGCGCTGACTATGGGCATCATCACCGTGATGCTGCTGCGCAAGCGCCGTCCGTTCCTGCCGGTGCTGATCCCCATGGTGTTCGTGCTGGTCATGAGCCTCTACGCCGCACTTGTGCAGATCGGCAACTTCTTCCAGGCGGAGAACTGGCTGCTGTTCACGCTCAACGTCATCATCCTGGTGGCCGGCACCTGGGTGCTGGTGGAGTCCGTGGTCGCCATGCTTGCCACCCGCAAGCAGGATCCCGAGCCCGAGGATGAGGCTCTGACCCCGGATCAGAAGCTGACCACCGGCTGAGATCAGCGTGGGTTTTCTCAGACGTGTCGAAAGGGGGCTGCGTGATTTCTACGTGGCCCCCTATCGGCGCGTTTTCGCTCGGGCCAAGCGTGATGAAGAGGATCTGTTCATGATGCTGGTGCTTTCGGAGGCACTCGGGGTCCCCAACCCGGCCTCCGGTGCCACGTTGGAGCTGCTGCCTGAGATGCTGGAGCGCATGCATGACTGGCATACCCGACAGGGCCTGGATTCCTCCCCCATCGATGGGCTGGCATGCTGCTGAGCGCACAGAACCTGCCTGCGTTAGCGCGCAGCCGAAAAGTGCTGTTCATCGGCGGCAAAGGCGGGGTGGGCAAGACCTCTACTGCCTCCGCCCTAGCCCTGCAGCAGGCCCGAGCTGGCCGTCGCGTTCTTCTGGTCTCCACCGACCCGGCTCATAATCTGGGCCATCTGTGGGAGCGCCCTGTAGGTGATCACCCGGTGCTCCTCGACGACGCCGGGGCCGGCCTGCTTCTGGGCGTGGAGATCGATCCCGGTGCCACCCTGGATGCTCATCTGCAGGAAGTAGGCGCTACGCTGCGGGATTTTATGCCCGAGCATCTGCACCGGCAGGTGGAGGCCCATCTGCAATTGGCACGGCAGTCCCCTGGAACACATGAGTCGGCCATCCTGGAGCGGATTGCGGAGCTGGTGGAGAACTCCGATGACGTCGACCTGATCATCTTTGATACCGCCCCCTCAGGGCATACTGCCCGGCTGCTGGCACTGCCGGAGATCATGTCCGCTTGGACCGAAGGACTGCTGCAGCGGCGGTCCAAGGCGGAGAAGTTCGGTGCCGCCATCCGGGCATTAGACGGCGACGACGACCCGGCCTCCAGCACCGGCGCGAACCGGGACCGGCGGATCCGGCAGGTGCTGACTCAACGGCGGGCCCGGTTTGGGCGACTGCGGGAACTGGTCACCGACGCTAAGCGCTGCAGCTTCGTCGTCGTTCTCACCGCGGAGCGGCTGCCGGTATTGGAATCAGTGGAGCTCTATGAGCAGCTGGCCAAGCTCGGGGTACACGTGGGCGGGCTGGTGGTGAACCGGCTATCCCCCGCTGGTGCCGGTGAATTCCTGGCCGCTCGAGCCGAGCAGGAACAGAAGCATCTAGACGAGCTTCGCAGACTGCTGCCTCAGGCGCAGGTGGATACTCTGCCGATGCTCCCGGGTGATCTGGTGGGAGTTCAGGCCTTGGAGAAGCTGGCGCAGCAGCTGGGCTAGCGGCGTCGTCGGCTCGCCTCAAAGATCCACCTGCTGTGAGCTCAGCCTGCCTCGAGCACCGAATAAAGCACTGACACCAGCCCGTCCTCATCCACGGTGCCGGTGGTCTCATCGGCTACTTCCACCACTTCCGGGACTGCCTGGCCCATAGCCACACCGCGGTGTGCCCACTGCAGCATCTCGATGTCATTGCGCCCGTCACCACAAGCCAGCGTGGACTCGTGCGGGGCATCAACACGCTGCCGCAGAGCCTCCAGAGAGGACGCCTTGGTGACGCCGGCAGCCGCCACGTCCAGCCACGCGGACCAGCCCACTGCATAGGTGACTCCATGCAGTCCGATCTCCTCTACGGCCTCGGCAAAGTCCTGCGCGGTGGAGTCATCGGAGTTGACCACCAGGCGAACAGCTTCTGCCTGCTTCATTTCCTTGAAGCTGACGGGCTCAGCGTGCAGACCGAAGCTCATGTCATCAAAACGTTCAGTAGCGATGAACTGACCAGCTGAGGTCTCAATGGCGTATCGCGCCGTGGGCAGCCGTTCACCCAGTGCCTCCAGGGCCGGGGCTGGATCAAAGACGCGCCGATCCAGAATCTCGTAGCCGTCCTCCAGGGAGGTATCAATACGGACCGTCACTCCACCGTTGGAGCAGACCGCATACCCATGGGTGATGCCAAACGTCTCCACAATTGGAAGGGCCGCAGGAAGCGAGCGTCCGGTGGCGATCACCACAGTGTGCCCGTCTGCCACCACAGCGCGGCCAGCCTGTTTCACGGCTTCTGACATGAGCCCATCGTGGTTGACGATGGTGCCGTCAATATCCAGGCAGAACATCATCTTGCCCTGCTGGTGGATGAAGCTGCCGCCGTCGCCGGCTGCGGGCCGGGAGAACTCTGGCTGCTGGGTCTGCTTCGAAGTCTCAATGGGTGAATTCATGGTGTCTTCAGTCTACGGGTGTGTCATTGTCTGCAGAGTGGGCATCTGACCAGGCGTTTAGCTAGTGTTGAGGCAGGTGTTAGCTGCGTTCAGGTCTCGGGTTTCTGGCCGGAATCAGCAGCGCCGCCCCCAAAGATATAAGGAGACATCCCATGAGCAGCTCATCGGTCACCATCGCCGCAGGCGGCTACACCGCTGAGATCGCCCTGCGCGGCGGTCAGTTGCTGAGGCTGACCAGCCAGGATCCCACCACTGGCAGCGCCCAGAATCTGGTGGTCCCTGCCACGGCAGCCCCTGGTGGCTTTGCCGGTGCCGTGCTGGCCCCCTGGCCCAACCGAGTGGCGAAGGCCGCCTATGTCTTCGAGGACACCGAATACTCCCTACCCGTCAACGAGGAGGAGACCGGTGCAGCGCTGCACGGACTGCTCTATGACGTGGAACTCTCGGTAGACGCCCAGCGCTCCTCCGAGGTGCGCTTGACTGGAGTGATCGAAGCCACCGAGGGCTACCCGTTCCGGCTGGAGACTGTGCTGGTCTACCGTGTGGCAGCGGACCTTGGCCTCTCAGTGAGCCTGATGGTCCGTTATGCACCCCAGGACGACGACGCCGCCGGCTCAGCACCCTTCGGCGCGGGCTTCCACCCTTACCTCACCGCAGGCGATGCACCCCTGAAGGACTGCCGACTGCGCCTGCCCGCCACCACGGTGGCCAAGACCAAACCCAGCGGCAAGGTCGTGGACCGCGGGCCAGTTGCCGGTGACCTGGACCTGACCAACGGTCCGCTGCTGGTCAGCCGTCAGATCGACCATGCCTTCACCGGACTTCCCGACGGCGCTTGGTTCGCCGAGCTCCTGCACGGCCCCTCCGGGCTGTTGGTGCGGATGATCGCAGATACTCCCTGGGCGCAGGTGTACACCGGAGAACGAATCGACCGTGCAGGTGTAGCAGTTGAGCCGATGACCTGCCCGCCGAATGCCTTCAACTCCGGTGAAGACCTCCTGGAACTCGCAGCTGGCGAGTGGTTCCGAGTGGGCCTCAGCATCGAAGCGATTCGCCTGTAAGCGTCTCGCGCCGAGTCCGCGCCCCTGCGTTTTACCCGGGCTTCGGGGTTTTACCCGCCTATATATGGGTGGGTATTTCTCCTAGGGCCGGGTAAAACCAGCAGTGGCGGCCAAGGGCGCGTGAACCCCTTGGGAGCGCCAGCGAGGCAGCAGCGCCCTGACCGAACGCTCTAGGGGATCCAGTGCTGCGGGGCGTCCACGACGCCGCGCAGGGCGCGCAGTGCTCCGCCGCTGACCGCCGGGGCGATTCCGGTGCCTGATTCGCGCACCCGCACACTGGCCCACTCAGCCGCCAGCACGCGCTGCTTCAGCTGGTGTTCAATATGGGGCCGGAGGAGGTCCGTGAGCGGCCCGAACTCCCCGCCGAGCACTACCTCATGGACGTCCACCAGGTTCATCGCGCCCGAGAGCGCCACTCCCAGCGCCGTACCGGCACGTTCAATAGCAGCACGCGCGCGCTGACCGGCCTCATCCTCCCACTCGATGACGCCGACGAGATCCTCTGCACTGGCCCGCGGGTCAAGCCCCGCTGCCTGCAGCAGGGCCCGCTTGCCCGCATAGACCTCCAGACAGCCGCTGGCCCCGCAGCCGCACTGCGGCCCTGAGGGCTCCACCGCAACATGCCCGATCTCCCCGGCCCAACCATGCGGCCCGGCTTCCACCACGCCGTCGATGACCACCGCCGAACCCACGCCCATCTGCGCCGAGACATAGATGAAGGTCTGCTCCTCCCCCTCGGCGGCGGTCAGCTCCTGAGCAACTGCCAGGGCAGCGAGTTTCGCCTCATTGCCGGCCGAGACGAAACCGCCGAAGGTCCCGGGCGCGCCCTCCTGCTGGGACTGGCTCAGCAGCTCCACCAGGTCCAAGCCGTGCCAGCCGAGGTTCGGTGCGCGCATCAGGGTGCGCTCGTCATGGCTGACCAGACCGGGAATCGCCAGCACTGTCCCGATGATTCGGGCGCCCTGGGCCTCAGCCTCAGCGGCAACCCGCAGAGCCATGCTCCCCACAGCCGGCAGTACCTCGGCGGGGTCAGAATCGCGCTGATCGCTTTCGATGATCTCCTCGGCCAGCACCTCGCCAGTGAGATCAAGTGCCCGGGCGGCGGTGAAATCCACATTGACCTCCACGCCCAGTCCGGCCAGGGTCTTGCGTGCTGGGGTCAGCGGCACCGCCGGACGTCCGCGCGTATGCACCGCCACCGGCGATCCCTCGCGCACGATCCCCGCGCTGAGCAGATCATCAACCAGCCGAGACACCGTGGAGCGGGTCATCCCTGTCCGAATAGACAGGTCCGCGCGGGAAAGCGGCTCGGACGAGGCGAAGATCTCCTCGGTGATGAGCATCAGATTCGCTTCCCGCAGAGTCTCCTGGCGGGCTCCGGGACGCAGCGCTTCCTGGTGCGCCGGGCGGTCCCGTCGCTGCGGACGCTGGAAGTCGTGCCGAGCGGCGTCACTGTGACCGTTGACGCTGCCGTTGACGGCGCTGAGACCACGCGTCAGTGAGCGCCGTCCTAGCCGTGCCATTGACCCCGGGCCCGGTACCGGTCCAGGGACCGGCCCAGTCAAGGGCGCGGCGTCGTCGTCGTTCTTCTTGGGCACACAATTCTCAGCAGCAGGTTGGTCAAAAGTGGCGTACGTCACGAACTTGATCTTATCCCCCAAAGCATTTAGGTTTCATCTAGAAACAAATTGAGGGCCGCGTCACATCAGCGGGCGGCCCTGACCTCGACTCTTCAGGAGACCACTATGGCAGCGACGTCATCATCTGAATACAAATTCTCGTTCGGCCTGTGGACCGTTGGATGGACCGCGCGTGACCAGTTCGGCGAGGCGTCCCGCCCGGCCTTCGACCCGTGGGAGTACCTGCCCAAGCTCAAGGAAGCCGGCGCTTCAGGCGTGACCTTCCACGACGACGACGTCGCCCCCTTCGGCACCGATGAGACCGAGCGGGAGAAGTACTTCACCAAGTTCAAGGACGTTGCTGACCAGGTGGGCCTGAAGGTGGAGATGATCACCACCAACACCTTCTCCCACCCGGTGTTCAAGGACGGCGGCCTAACTTCCAATGACCGCTCCATCCGCCGCTTCGGCCTCCGCAAACTGCTGCGCAATGTGGACCGCGCCGCTGAGTTCGGCGCCGAAACCTTCGTGATGTGGGGCGGCCGTGAAGGCTCCGAGTACGACGGTGCCAAGGATCTCTACGCAGCTCATGAACGCTACGCCGAGGGCATCGACACTGTGGCCGCCTACATCAAGGAGAAGGGCTACAACCTCCGGGTCGCACTGGAGCCCAAGCCCAACGAACCCCGCGGTGATATCTTCCTGCCCACTATCGGCCACGCGCTGGGGCTGATCGCCAAGCTGGACAACGGCGACATCGTCGGCCTGAACCCGGAGACCGGCCACGAGCAGATGGCAGGCCTGAACTTCACCCACGGCATCGCCCAGGCGCTGTGGGCCGGCAAGCTGTTCCACATTGACCTCAACGGCCAGCGCTCCATCAAGTACGACCAGGACCTGGTCTTCGGTCACGGCGACCTGACCTCCGCATTCTTCACCGTGGACCTGCTGGTCAACGGCTTCCCCGGCGGCGGACCGAAGTACGACGGCTGGCTGCACTTTGACTACAAGCCCTCCCGCACCGACTACGTCGACGGCATCTGGGACTCCGCGAAGGCCAACGTGGAGATGGTGACCCTGCTGGCTGAGAAGGCCAAGACCTACCGCCAGGATCCCGAGGTGCAGGCTGCGTTCAAGGAATCCGGTGTCTTCGAGCTCGGCGAGTCCACTCTGGGCCAGGGCGAATCCTTCGCCGACTTCCTGGCGGACAAGTCCGCCTACGAGGAGTTCGACGCCGAGAAGGCAGCTCAGCGGAACTTCGGCTTCGTGAAGCTGAACCAGCTGGCGATGAAGCACCTCATCGGCTAATTTCGCATCCCCCTGGCTCGGGTGGACAATTTGCACGTTCTTCGGCGCTCATCGCGCAGCAAATTGTCCACCCGAGCTTCTGCGTCTTGAAAGGATCCACCATGACGACCCTCGTAGCCGGCATCGACTCCTCCACCCAGTCCTGCAAAGTGGTCATCCGCGAGGCGGAGACAGGAGCCTTGGTGCGGCAGGGATCTGCCAAACACCCTGAGGGCACCGAAGTCAGCCCGCAGGCGTGGTGGGATGCGCTGCTGCTCGCCATTGAGCAGGCCGGAGGACTCCACGACGTCGCCGCAGCAGCCATCGGGGGTCAGCAGCACGGGCTGGTGGCGCTGGACGCCGACGGCGAGGTCATCCGGGATGCGCTGCTGTGGAATGACACCCGCTCTGCTGATGCGGCAGAGGCGCTGATTGCCGAGTACAGCGCCGGAACCGGCCCAGAGGCTGTCAACAGTGGTGCTGCCGCCTGGACCCAGATGACCGGCTCTGTTCCGGTGGCATCGCTGACGGTTACCAAGTTGCGCTGGCTGGCCGACTCCGAGCCGCAGAACGCACAGCGCGTGGCTGCGGTCGCACTTCCGCATGACTGGCTGACCTGGAAGCTCTCCGGTGCCGCGGCCCTGCAGGACCTCACCACTGACCGCTCTGAAGTCTCCGGCACCGGCTACTACGACACCGCCCAGGGACAGTACCGCTACGACCTGCTGGCCCGCGCGCTCCGCATCAGCGAGGATCAGGCCCGGAGCATCATCCTGCCGCGCGTACTGGGTCCTGCTGAGCAGGCCGGAACAGGTGACGCGGCCCGCGGTTGGGGCCACCTGGTGCTGGGCCCCGGCGCTGGTGACAATGCCGCAGCAGCCCTGGGCCTGGGCATGAGCACCGGAGATGTGGCCATCTCCATCGGCACCTCGGGCGTCGTGTCTGCCGTTTCACCGAAGCCCATCCAGGACCCGGCCGGGGTGATCAACGGCTTCGCAGATGCCACCGGCGAGTTCCTTCCACTTGCAGTGACCCTCAATGGTTCGCGGGTGCTCGACGGCGCAGCACGAATGCTGGGGGTCGACCATACTGGCCTGGCGGACCTCGCCCTGGCTGCTGAGCCTGGAGCTCACGGACTGAGCCTGATCCCCTACCTGGAAGGTGAACGGACCCCGAACCTGCCACACGCCACAGGCAGCTTCATCGGCCTCTCGCTAGCCTCCATGAACCCTCAGGACGTGGCTCGCGCCGCCGTGGAGGGGCTGTTGTGTGGACTGGCTGATGGGCTGCAGGCAATGACCACATTGGGTGTGCCGGTGAACTCCATCCAGCTCATCGGTGGTGCAGCCCGTTCAGCGGCTGTCCAACAGATCGCGCCGGCTATTTTCGAACGCGAGATTCAGGTTCCCGAGCCCGGAGAGTACGTGGCCGACGGCGCCGCGCGTCAGGCTGCCTGGGTGCTCTCCGGTTCTGATACTGCCCCGCAGTGGACAACCTCAGCGGTGCAGACCTTCACTGCCGAACCAGCCCGGCATGTGCGGGAAGCCTATGCCGCACGCCGCCATCTGTTCGCAGAGCGCAGCTGACGCTGAGACGACGCGCCGACCGGTACCGAACCAGGCCGGTACCGGATCAGACCTGTACCGAACCAGGCCTGTGGCGGAGCTGTCCTGATCCGGCTCAAGGCTGCTGAGTGTTCAGCTCAGGGTCCTCAAGTTCCACAACCTCACGGTCCCCTAGCGGTTCTTCAAGGTCAACTGTGATGGCAATGGCCAGGGCTTCCTCCGTGCAGACATCTGCGGCGTCGGATCGCCAGCCGGTGATGATGGCCACGGCAACCTCTTCCGCGGTCTCCTGAAGCTCATAGCGTTGGCCGTAACATGCCTGATTGCCAGACCAGGAGAGAAAACGCAGCTGCGTCTCGGAGAGCACCTCGTATTCCATCCAAGCCCCGGAGACTTCACTGGTCATCTCTTCGACCAGTTCCGCATCCTGCTCGGGGAAGGGGATGCTCGGCACGTCCTCGCTGCCGGGGAGTTCCGTCACATCCGGCTCCGCCGGTGAAGTAGTGGGCACATGGGCATCGATGCCGTCGCCCGGGGCATCGGTGCCCGGGCTGTCGTCTGCGCTGGCGTCACCGGCGTTCCCGCAGGAGGCCAGCAGCAGCACGACAGCTGCGCTGAGGAGGACGGAGGACAGTCTGCTCGGATTCACAGCCCTACCGTGTCAGGCGGGGCAGGCATTGTGAAGTAGCCGCTGATGATTGTGACGATTTCGAGACGAAGGTGCTCCTCAGCAGCCCTTCCGGTGTCAAGCGGTCCACGTCTGTAGCCGACCGCACATGCCGAATACCCGCGGCTGCGGGCGGGGCTGGCCTCGGATGACTCTCGCCTGGTCAAGATGGCTGCCGTCCCCCAGAGCCAGGGCAGCGAGAGTAGAACGCACCCGCTCGGTCTCTGCGCCCACATTGGCCTCGAAAATTTCAGTCCACTCGGCAATCCGCGGCCGCACCAAATTGACCGCATGGTGCCGGAACCGGTCAAAAGCCCCAGAGCCCTCCGCTTCGATGGTCTCCAGCAGCTGCCGGTAGCCCTCAAGTGCCAGGTCACGGCGCGCCCGCGCAGCGTCGGCGCGTTCAGTTTCGCTGCCTTCGGCTGGCAGTGCCACGGCCGCCCGGTAGGCCTCCGGGTCAGCCACGATCTCCTCCGGAAAGGTCAACACCGCATCCCCCGCCTCGGGAAGCCCGGCGTTGGACATCACCACTGCCAGCTCGAGTCCTTCTATATTCACCAGCCGGTGAATGGTCCCGGGGGTGAACCACAGCAGCGCACCAGGTGCCAGCGCATCGCGCGCCGGTCCTTCCGCACTGATTGTGTGCACCTCGCCGCGACCGGCAGTGACCACGTAGGCCTCGGTGGAGACAGTGTGCAGATGGGGTGAACCGCCGTGCAGGCCGTCGGCAGTCTCCCAGTCGTAGACGCAGAGGTGACTGACAGCGGTGCCGCCAGGGAAGTCCGGCAGGGAGCGTGAGTCCTGACCCGATCGTGAATCGGTCACTGGTTGGTGGTTCACAGCTGAAACTCCTCGGCCCGACGCTGCAGCTCCTGACCTTCGAGCGTCTCGGCAATGAACACGAAGCGATGGTTCAACTGCAGAACACCGTCAGCAGGAAGATGGATTTCCTGGTCGAATGCCGGGGAGGGACTGGCCACAGCGAACGTGCCGGTGCGGGTGAACCACTTCACCGGAGGGACGTCGGTGTGCTCGCTGCGGCTGGTACCGGAGTAGACCAGCACCGTGCCGCCGCCGTCGAGATCATCGTGCTGCGAGCTGAACGCCACCCACTCCGCCTCGGTGCCCATGATCTCGGCCTCGTCGCTAAGACCGGTGGATGAGGTCACACTGCATCCGGTCCACGCGCGCGGGCCGCGCCAGAACCAACCGGTATACCCGGCAGCGGGTCGCCCGGCCGTCGTCGGGCTTCCCAGACGGATGGTTGAGCCACGAACATTTGTTAGCGTGGTATTCAGGTCAACCGCCCAGACACCGCCGCGTCCTGCTTCATCGCCGGGGTGAACTGAGTGCACGCGCTGGACGCGATGCTCATCCATCCAGCGCTGCCCTGCAGCAGTGATCCAATCAAGCTGTTCGTCAAAGACCACCTCGTCCCCACCTGTGGGTTCCTGATGAAAGTTCAGGTGCTTCATGGTTCCAAGGTTGTCTTTCATGACATACCACTGGGCCTCAGTGTCGAAGGAAGCACCTCCCCAGAAGTTCTGATCCTCTACGTGTGACCAGGTGAACTGCAGTCCGGTGTGCCAGCGATGATCCCAGGGACGGCGGATGGAGGCTTCACCACCATCGGTGAAGCGCAGCGGGAACAAATACGGCTTAGGGGCCTCTTCCTGGGGTGAGTCAGGGTTGGTGTTGTACCGCAGGATCTCTGTGGAGCCGACGACGACGGCCGTCTCGTCTCCCTGCTGGTGTACCTGGAATGCTGCGCTCATCCGTTCTGCCTTCCGTAGAGGTGGGGTGCCGGGGTCCAGCGCCAGAAGCTGTTGTCGTATCCGTAGTGGTGTTCCACCTCCACAGTGGCGTCCTGGAAGTCGAATCGCAAGTAGCTGGCTGGGGCTTGGCATGTTGGAAGATGCGCGATGGTAGCGATGCCTCCGGCACCTATAAGACCCATTCTGACGCGCGACATTAGACCCCCTTGTGGTGTGACTGGGATCACGTTATCACTTTTGCGTCACGATGTGACTTAAATCATCAGAATCTCTTGACCAGCCAGTTTGCCCCCTCTACAGTCCAGGTAAGCGCTTGCTGTGATTCAGCTCACAAACGAGGGATTGGTCCATGACAACTACGAGTAGTACGCCTGCCAGCACCCAGCCGCCGGCGCCCGCGGCACCGCCGCCCAGCAGAATCATTCGCACCGACACCTGGCGTCACCACCTCCGCAAGGACTGGAGACTGTATAGCCTGCTGTTGCTCCCCCTGGTGTTCCTGCTGATCTTCCGGTACCTGCCCATGGCTGGCAACGTCATCGCCTTCCGCCGCTACCGACCGGGGTCCAATATCTTCGGTGACGAATGGGTAGGTTTCCACTACATCCAGATGTTCATCAACGACCCTAAGTTCTGGGAAGTCTTCTGGAACACGGTGATCCTGGGCGGGCTGACACTTCTGGTCTGCTTCCCGCTGCCGATCATCCTGGCGCTGATGTTCAATGAAGTGCGCAGTCATAAGTTCAAGCGCATCGCTCAGTCCATCAGTTATTTGCCGCACTTCATGTCAATCGTGATCGTGGCAGGCATCGTGATGCAGCTAACCTCCATCAACGGCACCATCAATCAGGTCATCGGGTCGTTTGGCGGCGAGGCGATCCAGTTCATGGCCCTGCCTGAGTGGTTCCGCACGATCTATATCTCCTCCGAAGTGTGGCAGACAGTCGGTTGGGGAACCATCCTGTACCTGGCAGCACTGACCACCATCGATACACAGCTCTATGAGGCCGCCCGGATCGACGGCGCCAATCGCTGGCAACAGATGTGGCATGTCACTATCCCGGGTCTGATGCCCACCATGGTGGTGCTGCTTGTTCTCAATATCGGCACGTTTATGGCCGTCGGATTCGAAAAGGTCCTGCTGCTGCAGAACCCGCTGATCTACCAAACCGGTGATGTCATCGCTACCTACGTCTACCGACTAGGCATCAGCAACGGCAATTTCTCCTACGGCACGGCGATCGGTCTTTTCGAGGCAATTATCGGCCTGATTCTGATCCTCTCCGCCAACTACACCGCACGCAGAATGACGGGGACCTCACTATGGTGACCACTCACGGATTTACGCCCGGACCGCCGAACGTTCCGGCTGCGCCCACTGCTGAAGCCGCAGGTTTGGAGCCGGAGGCCGGCCAGCCGGACTCCAAGCGACGGCTGGGCCGGGGAACCCCCACCCAGTCCACCAAGATCAAAGATTCGAAGTCCTACACGGTCTTCCGAGTCGTCAATGGCATAGCGATCGTCCTGATCTGCGCGGTGACTCTCTATCCGTTCCTCAACATCGTGGCGCAGTCCTTCTCCTCCGAGGGCTACATCAACTCCGGCCAGGTCAACATCATCCCGCGTGGATTCAACGTCACCACTTTCGAAGTAGTGATGGGCGACCCCATGTTCTGGCGCAACTACGCCAATACTGTGGTTTACACGGTGCTGGCCACAGTGATCGCGATGATACTCACCACCACCTTCGCCTATGCACTAAGTAAGCGACACATCAAAGGCCGCAGCTTTTTCATCGGCGTCGCTGTCTTCACGATGTTCTTCAATGGTGGCCTGATCCCTAACTATGTGCTGATCAATTCACTGGGTATGACCAACACCATCTGGGCGATCGTATTGCCGAACGCCATCAGCATCTTCAACCTGCTGGTGATGAAGGCCTTCTTTGAGAACTTCTCTACCGAACTGGAGGAGGCAGCCGCCATAGATGGACTGACCACCTATGGCATTCTGTGGCGGGTTGTCATACCGCTATCCAAAGCGGTGATCGCCACCATGGTCCTCTTCTACGCAGTGCAGTTCTGGAACTCGTGGTTCCAGGCTTTCCTCTATATGGATCAGCGCGAGCTTTATCCGGTCACCGTGTATCTGCGGAATCTACTCGCTGGTGCCACCGGCACCCAGGACCTCGGCGGAGATCCTGGTGAATCAACACAGATCGCCGCAAATGTCCGGGCAGTCACCATGCTGCTGACCACTCTGCCGATCATCTGTCTCTACCCGTTCCTGCAGCGTTACTTCGTGCGCGGCATCATGCTCGGTTCGGTCAAACAATGAGACACCACCAGACCAACATTTCACTCACTCACCTATGAAAGGACACACCATGAACACCAAGTCCGGTGCCAGCCCCGGAGATGCGGTTACAGCGGCAAAGACGCCGCGCCGACGTCGATATGCTCTGCCAGCGGTTCTCACGATTGCGGCCTTGACCCTCTCCGCTTGTGGGGGTGGAGGAGGCGATAACGGATCAGATGAGCCTGAACCCGTGGATGAGGACGCTGTCGGCGTGGGAGCGATGGAGGATTTCGGTGCCGGGGACAGTTTCGTGGCGACCGAGCCGGTGGAGTTCTCGCTTCTTTATCGCGATCACCCCAACTATCCGATCCAGTCGGATTGGCGTTTCCTGACCTATCTGGAAGAGGAGCACAATGTCACACTCACCACGCAGAACGCTCCGCTGTCTGATTGGGAGGATCGCCGTTCGCTAGTCATCGGCGCCGGAAACGCTCCCGACTTCATCCCGATCTTCATGCCCGGGGATGAGACCCAGTTCGTGGCCGGAGGCGCCCTGTTGCCGGTCAGTGATTACCTGCAGTACATGCCGAACCTCACCGAAAAGATCGATGCCTGGAATCTGCAGGGCGACTTTGACGGTCTCTACCAGGAAGACGGCAAGTTCTATATTCTGCCCGGCATCCAGGAGCAGCCGCTGTACGAGTACGGCATCGCTGTGCGCGGAGATATCTGGGATGAGCTGGGCTATGACGACCCCGAAACCTGGGATGAGTTCGCCGAGCAGCTGCGCGGAGTCCAGGAAGCGTACCCGGATATGATCCCCTACTCCGACCGCTGGGAGATGAATGCGACCCTGAACCAAGCGGCAGCCAACTTCGGCACCCAGGCTGGATGGGGTTTCAGTGACGGCATGTACTACGACGCCGATGCTGATGAGTTCGTCTACGCCCCGGCAACCGAGGGATTCCGCGATATGGTCGCCTACTTCGCTTCGCTGGTGGAGGAGGGTCTGCTGGACTCCGAATCATTGATCCAGGATGATGATCAGGCCATCCAGAAGTTCGCCTCCGGCCAGTCAGCGGCCGTTTTCGCCAATGACCAAGAGATTCTGACCTACCGGGATTCCATCGAAGAAGTCGGCGATGACGACTGGGAGGTGCGTCTTCTTCCCGTTCCTGCTGGTCCTGCTGGCAATAACGTAGCTGGCGGCCAGCTCTGGGGTGGCCTAGTGCTCTCATCGGACGTTGCAGAACAGGACAATTTCATTGCGCTGCTGCAGTTCCTCGACTGGCTTTACTACTCCGATGAAGGACTGGAATACGCCAAGTGGGGAATCGAAGGTGAGACCTTTGAACGCGAAGGAGAACAGCGTGTTCTCAACGAGAACATTGATATCAACAACCTCAACCCTGGCGCGCCTGAGGCGCTGAACGTGGACTACGGTTTCCACAACGGCGTCTGGATGCTGACACACGGCTCCTCTATCGACCTGATGGACTCCATGGCCCGCGAAGAAGTGGTGGAGTTCCGCGAGAAGATGTCAGCTAAGGAGGTCCAGCCGGTGGCACCGCCTCGCCCGCTCAACGAACTGGAGCTTGAGCAGGCCTCGCTGACCGAGAACTCGCTGCGTGACACTACCAACACCCGTGTTGCCGAGTTCATTGTCGGTAACCGTTCTATGGACCAGTGGGACGACTTTGTCGCCGAACTCGAAGGTGCTGGCTTGGCACAGTTCGTCGAACTGCACAATGAGGCCTACCAGCGCCATAAGGAGGCCGGTATCGGTGTCGAGGAAGATATCGACGACTGATCTCTCCTTGAACTGATGCTGATCGGGGCCCCTGGTCCGACGGGTTGACATTCCGGTCGGGCCGGGGGCCCCTCCACTGCACGCTGCAGCGAGATCTCCTCCCGTTGCAGCGCAGATCATGGTACGAAAGGACTCATGAATCCCGAACGTGAAGGCCCGCTGACAAAGCTCACCAACTTCGTCTACCGGCTGTTGGTGATCGAGGCAGCATTTGTACTTGCTGTACTGCCAGCGCTGCTGGGGATCTTCTTTCTCGAACAGGACCCCAGCAATATTCCGCTCTATGCCTTCTTCGCGCTGTTCTTCGGACCGGCGATCACCGCCGGTGTGTACGCCTGGCGCGCTGACCATGACCTTGTGCCATGGCTGCGTTTCTGGAAGGGATGGGCCGACAGCCTCGGCCAGTCCCTGACAGTGTGGACTCCAGCCGTGGTGCTTGCCGCATTGGCAGCATTTAATGCTGCTTTTGCTCAGGTGGAGTTCGGCTTCATCCTGGGCGGTGCGGTCGTCGCAGCTGCCGGAGGAATTCTGGCTATCGCACTGCTGGTGATCATCGGTCATTTCAGTTTCCGGACCCGGGACCTGTTCACCGTGGCCATGTACGGAACGGCCTCCGCACCGGTTGCTGCCCTGGGGATCATCTCGCTGTGCATCCTGGCAGGCGCCATCGTCGTAGTCTTCTCAGACTGGGTCGCGGTGCTGATGGCCTCGCTCTTGCTACTGCTGCTGGGTCGCACCGCTCTGCCGATGATGGTGCAGATTCAGCAGGGACTCGTGACAAAGGACGGCTCCCAGAGGACGGCCTCCCTCTCCTAACCACTCACAAAAGTGAGTATGCCGCCAGTAGTTCATACGCAGACGGGTGTGGCCCGGACCTGATGGTCCGGGCCACACCTTTCTAAGCTGTCAGGCGTCAGCTCAGACGAGCTCCGCCGAAGTCGTCAGCGCCCGTTCACCGGTGATCTCACGCACCGCACCGGTGAGCTCAAGCTCTGCGGCAAGCGGCAGCTCCCCTGCGCTGGGGCCGACCCACAAGTCAATGACGCCCGGCTCCACGATCCGCCGGTAGTCCACTCCCGTGAAGGAGAACCGGTCAGCATGGACACTGAAGCGCACGCTGCGGCTCTCCCCCGGTTGCAGCTCCACCCGCGCATAGCCCAGCAGCTGCCGGACCGGACGTGCCACGGAGGCGTGACGATCCCCGAAATACAGCTGAACCAGCTCGTTCACGGGCCGCTGTCCGGTGTTGGCCACCGTAGCGGTGACCTCCACAGTCCCGTCGACCGCGATCTCCTCCGCGGCGAGCGACAACTCCCGGTACTCAACACTGCTGTAGCTGAGCCCGTGGCCGAAGGGGAAAAGCGGAGTCGGGTCAAGGTTGGAGACTCCAGAGCTGTTCTGGCCCAACGGTGTAGCAATATAGCCTGCTGGCTGGCCGCCCGGATGCACCGGAATCCCGATAGGCAGCCGTCCGCTGGGTTCGATAGCGCCAGTGAGCAGGTCAGCCAGGGCGGGCCCGCCCTCTTCTCCAGGGAAGAAACCCTGAACGACGGCGGCGCAGCGCTCAGCGATACCGCCCAGCGCATAGGGACGCCCTGAGATCACCACGAGCACCACAGGCGTGCCGGTTGCAAAAACGGCCTCCACCAGCTCCTGCTGGGCACCGGGAAGCTTGAGGTCCTCCACATCGCAGCCCTCGCCGGAAGTGCCGGCACCGAACATGCCTGCCACATCTCCAACAGTCACCACTGCGAGGTCCGCTGCCGCAGCGACCTCAGCTGCCTCACCGATGCGACTCTCGTCGTACTCTGTGATCGGCGCACCGAAGGCATGAGTGACTTCGGCGCCGTCGTAGGCCTTCTCCAGAGATTCAAGGATGGAAGGCATAGGAACCCCAATCCCCTTGTGCGGGAAGGTTCCTGCCGGGTACTTGGCCAGCACATGGTTGGGGAAGGAGTAGCAGCCCATCATGGTTCGTGGCTCATCCGCGGAGGGTCCGACGACGGCGATCCGCTTGCCGCTCAGTGTCTGGGCGGGCGCGGGCAGCACGCCGTCGTTCTTCAGCAGCACCAGGGACTGCTGGGCAACCCGACGGGCCAGTGCGCGGTTGTCCTCGGAGTCCAGTTCGACCGACTCGTCGATCTGAGGCTCCCAGTCCTCATCGAGCAGGCCCAGCTCGACCTTCTGGCGCAGCACCCGGCGAACCGAACGGTCGATGATGGATTCCTCGACCAGGCCGTCGCGGACCTGCTGGGCCAGTGTGCGGTAGCCGCCGGTGTGCGGCAGTTCGATGTCCAAGCCGGCGGTGATTGCCAGGCGGGCTGCCTCTGCTTGGTCGGCGGCGACGCGATGCATCTTCTCCAGGAAGGCGACAGCCCAATAGTCGGCCACCACTGTGCCTTCGAAGCCCCATTGCTCGCGCAGCACCTCGGTGAGCAGCCAGTGGGATGCAGCCGGGGGCTCGCCGTCGATGTCGGCATAGGAATTCATCACCGAACCGACGTTGCCTTCGCAGACTGCCATCTCGAAGGGGAACAGGATGAGGTCCATCAGCTCCCGCCGCCCCATGTGCACCGGGGCGTGATTGCGTGCGGCTCGGGATGCCGCGTAACCAGCGAAGTGCTTCAGCGTTGCGATGATCCCTGATTTCTGCAGGCCCTTGACGTAGGCGGTGGCCAGAGTGCCGATGACATAGGGGTCCTCGCCGATCGTCTCCTCGACGCGCCCCCAACGGGCGTCGCGGACCACATCGAGCACCGGGGACAGACCCTGGTGGACTCCGGTGGCGGCCATATCGCGACCGATGGCAGCGGCCATCTCCTCGATCAGCTCCGGGTTGAAGGTCGCCCCCCAGGCCAGTGAGGTGGGGTAGACGGTGGCCTGATAGGCGGTGTAGCCGGTGAGACACTCCTCGTGGGCGATGGCGGGGATGCCGAAGCGGTTGGCGTTGATGATCGCGGCTTGTCTCTCGCGCAGCAGCGCGGCGCCCTCGGGCACCGTGAGGGCCACTGTGCCGTAGGTGCGTGTCAGGTGGCCCTCCCCGTCGACGATCTCACGGTCGAAGGGGAGCTTCCCGGAGGACATGGCATCCTCCATGGGAGCCACTTCACCCTGAGCTTCGTTATCCTCGCGCATCTCCCAGTGAGAGCCCAGCTGGGAGACCTTCTCCTCCAGCGTCATCTGCGTCAGCAGGGCCTCCACCCGTTCCTCCACCGGGAGGGCGGCGTCGTTCCACGGTCCGGTTACACGATCAGCCATTTCTTTCCTTTCAGCACATGTACACGCCGCGCATCTCTGCGCAGACCTGCCCGCCACAGCCGGTTGGATCAGCGGGATGTTCGGAACTACTTGGAGAATCCTGCGGTGAGACCCGCAACGATGTACCGACGACCGAGCATGTAAGCCACCAGCAGAGGCACCGCCGAGAGAACCACGGCGGCAAGGGTAGCGGGCACGTCGATGCCGAACTGGCCCTGATACTCCCACAGGGACAGCGGCAGCACACGCACATCGCGGGACTGGGTCAGGACCAGCGGGAAGAGGAAGCCATTCCAGACCTGCAGGGCCTGGTAGATCCCCACCGTCATCAGAGCGGGCTTTGACATGGGCAGCACCAATGACCACAGGATCTTCCACTCTCCGGCACCGTCGACGCGCATCGACTCAAAGAGCTCATTCGGGATGTCCCGGACGAAGTTCACGATGATCAGTACGCTCAGCGGAATCGCGAAGGCGATCTGCGGCAGGATCAGCGCCCAGAGGGTGTCGTATAGGCCCAGCTCCCGGATGAGGTAGTAGACCGGGATGATGGTGGCCTGCACAGGGATAGCGATGCCCAGCAGGATCAGTTGGAACAGCCGGGTGCCGCCCCAGGAGGTCGATCGGGTGATGTAGTAAGCAGCCATCAGTGAAACAGCGAGCACAACGCTCACAGTCGCTGCCGTCACAATCACCGAGTTGAAGAAGAAGTGGAAGAAGTCGTTCTCGATAACCCGCTGGAAGGGCGCAATGGTGGGCGATGTGGAGGGCAGAAGCTGGTTGTTCGAACGCAGATCCTGGCTGGTACGGAAGGCCGTGATGACGATGTAGTAAATCGGCAGGATGATGATGGCCAGCCATATCCAGCCGAGCACCCCGCCGATGACGTTCGGGGACTCATTGGGTTTAACAGGTTTGCTCCGCCGAACCGGGGGCGCACCTTTGACTCCCCCGTCGGGCTCAGCGGGGTTCAGGGCCTGACCGGCGTCGGGCATCTGGGAGTGTGTGGAAGCGGTATGGCTCATGGGTTAGGCACCTGCCTTATCGGATTCCATCTTGGCGGAGCCGGAGATCTTGTTCAGCAGCAGCGACATCGTCAGACCGATTGCCACCAGGATGACCGCGATGACCGAGGCATCGCCGAGGTTATGGGAGCTGAAGCCAGTGATGTACATGTCTAGGGGCAGGATGCGCACCGCTGATTCAGGGCGGCCTCCGGTGAGCACGAAGATCAGATCGAAGTACGTCAGTGACCCCACCAGCATCAGAGTAGAGGAGGTGATGATCGTGTAACGCAGCTGAGGCAACGTAATGGAGAAGAACTTTCTGAAACGGCCGGCGCCGTCGATGGTAGCCGCCTCATACATATCCGTGGGGATCTGACGGGTGCCTGCCTGGTAGAGCAGTGCGTGGAACGGGATGAAGCACCAACCCACCACCAGGATCATCACGAACATGACGATGTCGGGGTTGGTCAGCCAATCGTTGGGCAGCCACTCGAACGGAAGGGCTGCGGAGAGCCCGTAGTTGGGGCTGAATAGCGACCGGAATGTCAGACCCACTGCTACTGAGCTGAACAGCAGCGGCAGGAAGTACAACACTGAGAGCAGAGCCCGGTACTTCTGTGCTCCGGCCATGAAAACTCCCAGCAGCAGAGAGATCGGCGCTTGGAACAGATAGGAGCCGATCACGAAGAGCACAGTCAGCCGCAGGGAGCGCCAGGTGGCGTCCCGCTCAGTGAGCACGGTCTCCCAATTCTCAGTCCCGGTGAAGCTTGGGCTGCCCAGCAGGTTCCATTCCATGAAGGACAAGACGATGACGCCGCCCAGGGGAACGAGGGCGAAGATGGCAAAGAAGAGGACCGCAGGAAGCGCCATCAGGAACGTGGGTCCCTGACGGCGCTTCCCGTCGGCCCTGCTGTCAGCAGCAGTGGTCATAAGGCAGAGTCAACTTTTCTCGTTGGTCTCGGTTGTTGGGGGCAGTGCTCGTGCGTCAGAAGTCTCAGGCGTTGTTCATCCGGTCGACGAACTCCTCTGGGGTGATCTCGCCAGAGAGGATCTGGGCAAGCGAATCTCCGAACGACTGCTCTTCTGCCGGGCTGATGGCCTGATCCCAGGAGAGCTGGAAGTGGTTGGCATTGGCTACCAGGTCATTGGCGAAGGTCAGGAAGTCCTCCGCCTCGGTGCCGGCGAACCGGTCCTCGATGTCGTTCAGCGGCGGCAGCGAGCCGTTGTTGAGCATCTCATCGACGGTCTCATCGTTGTAGAGGTGATCGCTGATGTAGGAGAAGGCGACTTCCTGCTCCTCTTCGGAGGCGTCAGCGGAGACGGACCAGAAGTTGGCGGGGTTGCCCACAATGTTGCTGGGGTCTCCGGCGCCATCCTCGAGGACAGGGAAGGAGGTGAATCCGAAGTCGCCGGACTCTGCGAATTCGGGGAAGTCCTGGTTGATGGTGGCGTAGACCCAGGAGCCCTGCAGCAGGAAGGCCGCGCGGCCGTCAGCCAGCAGCTGCGCGTCCTCGTTCTGGTCAGCGGTCACCGAGTTGTAGGTGTCGATGAAGCCGTTCTCGCCGAGCTCCTGCATGGTCTCCAAGGCGAAGAGGATGGACTCGTTGTCCCATGCTCCTTCTTCGCCTTCGACCACGGCCTGGAACGCGCCCTCACCGCCGTGACGGTCGGTCAGATAGGCGAGCCACATGTAGGCGGGCCACACGGATCCGCCGGCGAGGGAGAATGCGGCGACGTCATCGACGTCATCGAGCGCGTCGATGATCTCCTCGACGTCAGACCAGGTCTCGGGGAGCTCGAGGCCGTGTTCGTCGAGGACTGCCTGGTTGTAGTAGAGCACCACGGGCTGCACATCGTTGAGTGGGACGGCATAGACGGAACCATCGACGAGACCGTTCTGCCACACCGCGTCATGGACGCGCTGTTCCAGGTCGACGACGTGGTCATCAAGTGGAACCACCCGTTCCTCCTGGACGTATTCGAGCAGCGCACCACCGGTCCAGGACATGATCATGGTGGGGGCGTCACCGGAACCGACCGAGGTGCGGATCTGCTGTTTGTAGGCGTCGTTCTCAATGGCCTCCACAGAGATCTGCTGGTCCTCGTGCTCTTCGTTCCAGCGATCGAAGTCCTCCTGAATGGCCGGCCAGCCGCCGCCGGTGAGGATCCATGCCTCAGCGCCGTCGCCGCTGCCACCGCCGCAGGCGGAAAGAGCGAACAGGGAAGCCGCGGCAACACCCGCGGTCCCCATCTTCAGGGAGTTCTTACGCTTCATTGCGCGGTCCTTTCATCAAGGGAGAGAAACCCTCCGGCAGCTTTCTGCCGATGGGGAGAGTGTGGTGCGGTCCACATTTGGTCTTTCCGTAAGACTAAATAGAAGCCAAGACTGTGTCAAACAACACATGTGTCTTGCGCCACTGCGGACCTGGAGGCCCTGATCCGGCCAGCATCACTTCTGCCCGCTGGCCGGATCAGCCGAGCCAGACCCCGACTCAGGCTCCCGACTGCGTCTCGTTCATCCGCTCGGCGAACTCCTCCGGCGAGATATTGCCCTGGAAGACAAGGTCGAGGTTCTCCAGCAGCGCCTGCTCCTGACTCGGGTCCACTGCTTGGTCCCAGGAGAGCTGGAAGTTCGGCGCCTCACGCACCGAGTCATAGACATAGCCGAGGAACTCACTGTCCTCAGACTCCGCAATTTGATCATCCATCCCCTCCAACGGCGGGATGTTGCCCGTCTCGATCATCCGGCCAACGAACTCATCGTTAAACAGGTGCTCGGAGAGGTATCCGAGTGCCGCGTCCTGCTCTTCTTCTGAAGCGTCGGCGGAGACGGACCAGAAATTGGCGGGATTGCCCACCACACTGGCCGGGTCGCCTTGCCCTCCAGGGATTTCGGGGAATGGCGCGAAGCCCAGATTGCCCGAGGCTACAAAGTCCGGCTGTTCCTCCAATAGACGGGAGTAGACCCAGGATCCCTGAAGAACCATCGCCGCGTGGCCGTCGGCGACCATGTGGGCATCCTCATTCTGGTCAGCGACGACGGCAGCGAAGTTCGGGTCGAAGGCTTCCATTTCTACCAACTGCTGGATCCGCTCCATCGCTTCGATGATGGCCGGGTGAGACCACGCGTCGGGTTCCCCCGCAACCACAGCCTCAAAAGCCTCCGGCCCTCCGATCCTGTCGGTGAGATAGGCCGACCACATCAGCATTGGCCAGACTGACCCTCCAGCGAGCGCGAATGGATAGATGTCGGCGTCGTTGAAGACCTCCACCACCTCCAGCAGCTCATCCCAGTCAGAGGGGACTTCCGCACCCACCTCATCGAAGAGCTCCTGATTGAAGTACAGGATCACCGGCTGGACGTTATTCATCGGGACCGCATAAGTGGCCCCGTCGATGATCCCGTTGTCTGCCACTGAAGGGATAAGCCGCTCCTGCAGCCCCGAGACGGCGTCAGTGATGTCGAGGACATAATCACCGTCTATGTACTCCAGCAGAGTGCCTCCGGTCCAGCCGACGATCAGCGTGGGGGCCTCTCCGGATCCGACGGCAGTGCGGATGCGCTCTTTGTAGACATCATTGGCGAAACTATCCACCGAAAAGGCCTGGTCGGGGTTCTCTTCACCCCAGGCGTCGAAGTCCTCTTCGACCACGGGCCACACGCCCCCGTTGAGCACCCAGGCATTAGGGCTGTTGTCATCGCCTCCGTCGCAGGCAGTCAACGCCAGTAGACCCACAGCAGCCAGGGGGCCGGTGCCTCGTGTCAGACGATTCGTCATCGCCATTCCTTTCCTGGAGAGTGATTTTCCTCACAGCCTTGTGAGCTACGGCGAAACTATTAGCTGCTGGAACATATGTCAACACTCCGGGAACATTTGTTCAGGAAATGACCGCAACCGAGAATCAGGCCACGACGAGGTATAGGCCCCAGGCCAGAAGGAAGGCCATCGCCCCGATTGCTGTGGCGATCACAGACCAGGTTTTCAGGGTGGTCACCGTGTCGAATCCACAGAAACGCCCCACTAACCAGAAGCCCGAATCATTGAAGTGGGAGAAGGTGATGGCACCTGCCACGATGGCAACCACCACCGCCGCCAAGGCAAAGCCATCGAGTCCGAGGGTGGCCACAGAAGGAGCCATGATCGAGCCCGCCGTCGTCGCCGCTACCGTCGCTGATCCCTGAGCCACCCGTATGGCCACTGCCACCAGGAAACCAGCCAGCACCACCGGCAATCCCATCGCATCCAGGCCCTCGGCCACGGATCCGCCGATGCCGGTGGCGGTGAGCACCGCGCCGAATGCTCCTCCGGCGCCGGTGATCAGGATGATCGAACACACCGGGGCGAGCGCGTCGTCGACCAAGCGAGAGATCGCTTCGCCCATCCCCCGCGTGCCGCGACGAGGCAGCAGGTAGAGCAGCACCATCGCCGTCAGTGTGGCGATGAGCAGCGCGATCGGCGTCGGTCCGATCAGCCGGGAGAGCACATAGGCAGGGTTATCCGCAGAGACCGCTCCTGTGGCTTCAAGAGTGTTGAACAAGGTGTTGTAGAAGATCAGCACCAATGGGAAGAGCAGGCAGAAGATGACTGTCCAGAAAGACGGCAGCTCCGACTCGTCTTTCACATCGGGTTCACCGAAGAGCGAGGGCACCGGAAAGTTTGGATAGCCTTTGGCCAGCCACAGAGCCAACCGGTATCCAGCGAAGTACCAGGTCGGCAGTCCCACCAGCAGCGCTACCAGCAGCACCGTGCCGACATCGGCCCCCATGATGGTCGCCGCGGCGGTGGGGCCTGGATGCGGCGGGGTGAGAGCATGCATCATCAGGAAAGCGCCGATAGAGGGCAGCACATAGGTCATGAAACTGCCGCCCAGGCGCCGAGCCACAGCGTAGATGATCGGCAACATCACAATGAAACCGGCATCCAGAAAGATGGGGAAGGCGTACAGCAGCGAAGCAACCGACAGCGCCAAGGGGGCTCGTTTCTCCCCGAAGAGCCGCAGGAGCCGGTCTGCCATCACCTGGGCACCGCCGGATATCTCCACCAGTCGACCCAGCACCGCGCCGAAGCCGATGAGCAGGGCCACATTGGCCAGGGTGTTGCCAAAACCGGCCAGGACCACATCGAGCACCTCGTCGACGGCGATGCCGGCAACCAGAGCTGTGCCCAAGGCCACCAGTACCAGTGCGAAGAACGCATGCATCTTGAGCTTGGCGATGAGCACCAGCAGCACGGCAATAGCCACCAGCGCGATAGCGATCAGAGCTCCAGCGCCGAGCTCATAATTGAGCGTCGTTCCCTCAGACATGAGCACAGGGAGCAGATCTGCTGCGGTCATGGAGAAGCCCCCTTCAACTCTGCTGATCCGCTTGTCGACCCTTGGGCGCCGGGCCGAGTTCTTGGAGCAGCTCACCCATGCGCGCATAGGCCTTGTTGCGGTAGGCGATCAGGGCGGCTTTGGTCTCTTCGTCAAAATCGCCGGTCCACCCCTTCCCGTTCTTGACGCCGTGCCGTCCGGCGTCGACGTTCTCGCTCAGGAGAGTCGGGACCGATAGCCGCTCGCCGTAGGCTTCCGCAAGCGTCCTGAACCCGTTGACGTAGACGTCCAGTCCAGCCTGGTCAGCGATGGCGAAGGGCCCGAAGAATCCCAGGCGGTATCCGAAGGTAGTGCGCACGATGGTGTCAACATCCTCCTGGGTGGCTACGCCCTCTTCGACAACGGCGGTGGCTTCCTTGAGAAGGGCGTACTGCAGGCGGTTCAGCACCATCCCGGGGGTGTCGGCAACCTCGGCGCCCTCTCGACCGCAGCGGACCAACAGGCCCTTGACCGCGGCGACGACATCCGGAGAGGTCGCCTCCCCTGAGACCAGCTCCACACCGGGAATGAACGGGGCGGGGTTGGAGAAGTGAACGGTCAGAAAGCGCTCGGGGTTCTTCACCGCAGGGGCCAGCACGTGCACGGGTATGGTGGAGGTGTTGGTGCCGATGATCGCATCCGGCCGGGCGTGCTCGGAGATGAACCCCAGGACCTCGCGCTTGACCTCGGGGGACTCGAAGACCGCCTCCTCGATGAAATCAGCTTCGGCGACCGCCTCCGCCAGAGTGCGGCCTGCGGAGAGGTTACTGCGGATGGTCGCGGTGGATCCGTCCGGGTAGAGTCCTTGGTCCTCGAAGTCCTGGGCTTCGGCCAGCAGACGCTCAAGCCCGCGCAGCGAGGTGTCCACGTCGACGTCGACGATCTCCACGGTGAAACCGGCCAATGCCAGACTCTGGGCAATGCCGCCTCCCATGTAACCTGCTCCGACGACGGTGGCGGTGTTGATAGTTCTGCTCATGGTTCCTTCTTTCCTGGTGGTTCGGACGCCGGTCGAGCGGCTCAGAGAATTTCTGCTTCTGCACTGATCAATGCGGAGGCGAGCACCTGGCGGATGTAGTCACGGTTTTCTGCGCAGACACCAATGGAGTCGGAGCCGTAGTGCTCGCAGCAGAACGGCCCGGTGAAGCCCAGTGCAAGCGCGCGTCGGATGACCTTTCGGTAGTTGATGACCCCGTACTTCAGCGGCGCCGGCGCCGAAAAGTAGCTGCCAGTGGCGGGGTCCTCGTCGCGGAGATAGGACTTGATGTGCCAGAAGTTGGAGTACGGCAGGACCTTCTCGTACATCTCCTCCCCTTTCGGCATGGGACGGTGGAGGCGGACGAGGTTCCCCAAGTCGGGGTTCAGGCCCACAGCAGGATGGTCGACCTCGGTGATAAAAGCCACCGCTTCCTCAGGTGTACCGAGGAAGGTGTCTTCGTACATCTCCAGGCTCAGCTCGATGCCGTTGGCCCGGGCATGGTCGCCGAGCTCCCTGACCCGCTCGATTGCCAAAGGCCGCAGGGCGGGGTCGTCATGGTGGCCCTCGGCGAGCCAGAACCACAGGGCGTCCTCCTGGGCCGGTGTCAGTGCCTGCATGAACCCGGTGTTGACAATCGTGGCCCCGAACTGCGGCGCGATGTCGATGAGGCGGTGCGCATCGGCGAGATTACGCTCTCCGTACTTCGCGTCGACCACCGAGTTTCGCGTCATGGAGATCGATGAGATCTTCAGACCCTCGCCGTCGAGGACCTGCTCGAACTCGCGCAGCCGATCCTCGGAGAGCTTCTGCAGCGGTAACCAGGCATCTGTGGGGTCGATGTGGTCAAAGCCGAGCTCGCGCATCTGGCGCAGACAATCCGCCCAGTAGGAGGCCGGTGCATCCCAGGTGGGGGTGCCGTCTGGGGCGGTGGAGCCGAACGCGAGCATGTTGCCGGCAATCGGCCAGGATTCTGCGGTGTGCATGATGAGGTCCTTTCGCGGTGGGAGTCTCAGTCAGTGGAAGCCGCGAGAGCCAACAGCTTCAGGTAGCCGGTGACGTCCCAGGCGGCGCGGCCGATGAAGAGCCCGTCGATGGTGTGAATGGACAGCAGATCGGAGGCGTTCTCAAGGTTCACCGAACCGCCATAGAGGATGCCCGCGGTTCGTCCGCCGTAGCGGACTTGGAGCGCGTCGAAGGTCTCTACGAGCTCCTCGGGACGGGCTGGTCGGCCCTGCTCACCAATGGCCCAGATGGGTTCGTAGGCAATCAGCACCCGGGACAGTTCGCTCTCGGACAAGGAGTCGAGGGCACCGGCGGCTTGTTCGAGGATGTACGTGGTGGAGTTCCCGGCCCGGCGCACGGCAGTCGGTTCTCCGATGCACAGCAGCGGGATCAGGCCATGGTTCAGGGTCGCTGCGACCTTCAGCCTCGTGGTCTCGATAGTCTCGTTGAAATGCTCACGGCGTTCGGAGTGGCCGATCTCGATCATCTGGGCCCCGGCATCGGCGGCCTGGGGAACCGAGATCTCCCCGGTCCAGGCTCCAGCGGGTTCCCAATGGGCGTTCTGAGCACCGATGAGCACCCCGTCCGGAGCGCGGGTCAGGTCTCCGAGGGTCTCGGCGACTGCGGCGATCGCAGTATGCGAAGGGATGATGAACGGACGCACTCCAGCGGTGAGGGCAGGGTCCTCGGCCAGCGCCTGCCCCAGGGCCTGAGCGTAGTGCCGAGCCTCAGCTAGCGTCTTGTTCATCTTCCAACTGGTGCCCATCCAACGCTGTTTCATACGTAGCTCCTTACGAGGCTTCTGGCACGTGTAGTCGACTACTGCTGCTTCTGGCCGAGATGGTTGGCAAGAGCCTCCATGAGCATGGCGAAGGAGATCGCCCCCGGGTCGGGAGTGCCCAGTGACTTCTCTCCCAGCACCCGAGCGCGCCCGAGCCGGGCGGTAAGCTCGGCGGTCCTCTCGGCGGCGGCCTTGGCCGTGACCGCAGCGGCCGAGAGGGAGGTGAAGAGATCTCCGCAGCGGTTGAACTCCTTCTCCAAGGTCTGAGCGAAGGGTGCTGCGGCGTCGATCATCGTCTTATCTCCCGGCTGGGCTCCACCGAGGCGCTGCAGCGCGTCCACGGCTGCCAATAGCGCCCGGGTCTTGGTGGCAGGATCGGCGTCGGCCTCGTCACTGAGGACTCCACCGGCGGCGGTGAGGGCGGCGCCCCACAGCGCACCAGAGGTGCCGCCAGCGGATTCGGCCCAGGCGGTTCCGGCATGGACTAAGAGGGTACGGGCCCCGGCACCGCGCTCCAGCGCCTTCCTTCCGGCGTGGACCGCACCCGAGGAGCCAAGCACCATGCCTTGACCATGGTCACCGTCTCCGGCGATCGCATCGATGTGGCCGAGTTCCTCTTCATGAGCGCGCAGATTCTGCTCGAATAACTCAAGGATGTGCTGGATCCCGACGCCCAGCTGACGGGAGTCCTCGGTGGCATCCGGCACTGGTTCCTCCCCCGGGCTGTAGATCTCGGTACGCGGGGTGCGCTCAGAGCTTTCTGCGAGCCCGGAGAAGGTGCCACGGCGGTAGGCCGGAGTATCCACTGGGGCGTTCCAGTAGGTTTCGAGCTCCTCGTCGAGGAATACCAAGGTCAGGGAGAGCCCGGCCATGTCCAGGCTGGTGACGAATTCGCCGACCTCCGGGAGGACCGGTACCAGACCGGCCTGCTCGAACCGCTCTGCCAACCGGGCGTAGACCACGAAGAGCTCCTCGTACTTCACCGTGCCCAGGCCGTTGAGCAGCACTGCGACCCGTCCGCTGTGCTCACTCGGGGCATCGTCAAGGATGCCGTCGAGCAGCAGGTCGGCAACCTCCGAGGCCGTGCCCATCGGCAGATCCTTGATCCCGGGCTCGCCGTGGATGCCCAGGCCGACAGCCATTTTGCCGTCCTCGACATGGAACAGCGGCTCCTGGGCTCCGGGCAGGGTGCAGCCGTCGAAGGCGACCCCATAGGAGCGGGTGGCGTCATTGGCCTTCCATGCGATGCGCTCGGCCTCGTCGATATCGGCGCCGGCTTCAATGGCGGCTCCGGCGATCTTGAACACCGGCAGGTCCCCCGCGATACCGCGCCGATCTCGGTGGTTCTCTGCACTGTTGGAGGCGATGTCATCACTGACCTTGATGATGCGCACATCGACGCCTTCAGCGCGCAGCTTCTCCGCGGCGGCACCAAAATGCAGGACATCGCCGGCGTAGTTGCCGAAGCCCATGATGACGCCGCCGCTGTTCTCAGCATTGCGGGCCACGGAATAGACCTGTGAGGCCGATGGCGAAGCGAAGATGTTGCCGCACGGGGCGCCATGGCCCATGCCCGGTCCTACCCATCCGGCGAAGGCCGGGTAATGCCCTGACCCTCCGCCGATCACCAGCGCAGGCTGCCCTTGGGGTGTTTCAGTCGATCGGACGACGCCGCCGTGGACGGCGGTGACGTACTGCGGATGAGCGGCGGCGAAGCCTCGAACAGCCTCAGCGGGGAAGCCGGACGCAGTGTTGAGCAAATGAGTCATCGATCGATCCTCGAGGTCGTACCGCACCGCGGGGATTCGCAAAGCGCCAGCGGCACAGATGTTCTTTGACGATTGTGCTAGAGACACCATAGGGCACATTCTGTGATGTGTGCCACCTCGTGACTCGGCCGTCGAGAAAATCACAGCGATCCCCAGAAAGTGGAAAACTGAGCTATTGCCCGCTGTACGATGAGCCGATGGAGGCAAGAGCCGTGACCGAGGGGACTTCAGACTCGTCCCGAACACCGCAGGTACGCACCCGTGACCTGTCCACAGAGCAGGAGCGTCTTTACCGCGTGGCCCAGCTGTATTACGAACAGGGCGCCACGCAGGCGGAGATCGCCGAACAGCTGCAGGTCTCCCGCCCCTCGATCAGTCGGATGCTCTCCGAAGCCCGAGCTCAGGGCATCGTCGAGATCCGCGTGCACCGCCCGTCCACATCAGACATGGGGCAACTGCGGGAGGACCTGCAGCGCGGCCTGGGACTGCAGGCGGTGCATCTGGCACCCGGAGACCAGTCGCGCCGCATGGGGCCTGGCCTGGCACCGGCCACGCGCCAGGCGCTCAGCCTGACTGATCTCAGGGCAGGGGACGTCATGCTCATCGCCTCCGGGGAGACGACCTATGCTCTGGCGCAGCACACGCTGGGAGACTTCTCCGGGGTAGTCATCGCCCCGACCGTGGGAGGCCAGGCCGAACCGGATCCATGGCACCAGACCAATGAAGTGGTCAGGGCATTCACAGCCACCTCCGGCGGCTACCCCCACTACTTGTTTGCACCCTCGATGCCGTCGGAGGCCTTATTGGCGGCACTGCAGGACGACCCGGGTTACCGGCAGATCGTCGATGACTGGACTTCGGCCAAGGTCGCACTGGTGGGCGTGGGAGCCGCACCGCGGACCCGCAAATCCATCGCCCGTTCGGTGCCGCGTCATGACCCTACCCTGATGAAGTCGGTGGGTGACGTCTGCTTGGCCTTCTTTGATGCCGATGGACGCGAAGTCGGCTTTCCGGGAAATGAGCGGATGGTGCGCATCCCGGGGCCCACACTGCGGGAGGTCCCCACACGGATCGCCGTTGCTGTGGGCTCGCATAAAGCCACCAGCATTCTTACCGCGGCTAAGGCCGGGTGGTTCAACGTCCTAGTGACCGACGAGGAGACCGCCCGGGCGATCTCCCGGGCCCTGTAGGCCCAGTCCGCGTCGGCCCAGAGATGGATCAGTCACAGCTTCCAGTCTGCTCATAGTTGCTGATGGCCTGCACCTTCTGCGCAGAGGCGCTTGAGGTGTCGAACTCGTGGCTGAGCCACTCTTGGGCGAGCTTGCGGGCCAGCTCTTTGCCGATGACGCGCTGTCCCATGCACAACACTTGAGCGTTGTTGGAAAGCACTGCACGCTCCACCGAGTACGAGTCGTGGGCAGTGACGGCACGAATACCTGCAACTTTATTTGCCGATATCGCCACACCCAGGCCGGTGCCACAGATCAGCAGTGCACGGTCAGCCTTGCCGGCTGCCACGAGCTCGGCAGCCGCAACGGCGATATTCGGGTACGCGGTAGCATCCTCGCCGGAGACGCCCACGTCTTGAACTGAGGTGACGCGCTCATGGGCCTCCAGATCAGCCTTAAGCGCTTCCTTGTAGTCGTAGCCAGCGTCATCGGAGCCGACCACTAGGCGAAGCTTGGGGGTCATCATGCCCTCCTAAAAGGTAGGTCGCAGTGCCCTTTCCATCATACTCGGCATCGCACAAACGTGCTGGACAAGTGTTCAGCACGTTCTCCGAGCGTTCCACTGTCGCGGCCATCAGACCCTCGCCCGTCACCGTGAGAGGACAGTCGCGAGGACTTCCCCCTGGCTTAAGCTCACCGAGGCGCCTCAACGCAGTAGTGCCCGGCGCCTCTCAGGCACCGGGCACTACTGCGAATTGCTAGAAGGTCAGGCGCTGACCTTCTCCAGATGGCTGCGGATGAACCACTGGAACAGCTCAAGCTCCTTGGCCTGGCCGATCAGCAGATCCTCCGTGATGGGGTCAATATCGCCGACCTTGCTGAGCACCTGGCGATGATCCCCGATAACGCCGGTGTACACCTTGTCCAGCTCCGTCAGGTGGCTTTCCGCGTCTGCCTTGAAGAGCGGGTAGTCGCTCCAGGAGCGGTCGCTGACAAGCTCACCGCTGAGCCCGGAGGGAGCCTGGCCCAAGGTCGCAATGCGCTCGGCAACCTCGTCAGCAAACCCACGGACAACCTCGGTCTGGGGATCAAGCATCTCGTGGACTGCGATGAAGTTCGGGCCCACCACATTCCAATGCACGTGCTTGAGCACCAGATGCAGGTCGTTCAGGGCGTGAAGGCGGTCCTGCAGCAGGCCGGCGATCTCGCTGCCGTTGTCCTTGCCGAGGCCGGGGACGGTGTAGTCAGCAGACTTCTGGGTCATCTCAACACTCCTTAGGTGGTGTCGGCGACGCCGGCTTTTTGTCGGCGGTGCCTCAATCGTAGGAACCTCAGGCCCAGCAGCGCCAGGAAGCACAGGCTCCCCTCACCTGCAGGCCCGAAAAGCTCATGACTCTTGCCTATCGAGCCAAGGTGAGTGAAACCTGTGTGGTTTCTGGATGCTGGGCGAAGCCGCAGAACGACGACGGCGCCTGTGCCCCACGTTATAGGCACAGGCGCCGTCGTCAGCTCATAGCCGTTTTCGTGAGATTAAACCGGCTCGATGACCTCGAGACCTCCCAGGTAGGGGCGGAGCGCTTCGGGCACGCGCACGGACCCGTCGGCCTGCTGGTGGTTCTCCAGGATGGCCACCAACCACCGCGTGGTGGCCAGGGTGCCATTGAGGGTAGCCACCGGGCGGGTGGCAGCCCTGCCGCCGTCGTCGCTCTGAGTACGTTCACGAATATTGAGTCGGCGGGCCTGGAAGGTAGTGCAGTCCGAGGTGGAGGTCAGCTCCCGATAGGTGTTCTGGGAGGGGACCCAGCCTTCGCAGTCGAATTTGCGTGCCGCGGAGAGCCCGAGGTCTCCTGCCGCGATGTCCACCACCCGGTAGGGCAGCTCCATCTTCTGCAGCATCTCTTCTTCCCAGGCCAGCAGCTTGGCATGCTCAGCAGCGGAGTCCTCCGCAGAGCAGTAGATGAACATCTCCAGCTTGTTGAACTGATGCACGCGCAGAATTCCGCGGGTGTCCTTGCCGTGGGATCCCGCCTCGCGGCGATAACAGGTAGACCAGCCGGCAATCCGCTCCGGCCCGCGGCCTAGGTCCAGGATCTCATCTGCGTGGTAGCCGGCGATGGCGACTTCGGAGGTACCCACCAGGTAGAGGTCGTCACGTTCCAGACGGTAGATCTCGTCGTCGTGCTCCACATCGAAGCCGGTACCGGCCATAGTGTCCGGGCGCACCAGGGTGGGGGTGATCATCGGGGTGAATCCAGCCTTGACGGCCTGGTCCAGACCCATCTGCATCATGGCCAGCTCGAGGCGGGCACCGATGCCTTTGAGGAAGTAGAAACGAGCACCGGATACCTTCGCCCCGCGCTCCATGTCCAACGCGCCCAACCGCTCAGCCAGCTCCAGGTGGTCCTTGGGCTCGAAGCCCTCGGCGGCGAAGTCGCGCGGGGTCCCCTCAGTGCGCAGGGTCACGAAGTCCTCTTCGCCTCCGGCGGGCACACCGTCATGGATGAGGTTCGGGAAGGAACGCTGCAGCTTCAGCAGGGCGGCCTGTGCATCATTGGACTCGGACTCTGCGGCCTTGACGTCTTCAGCAAGCTGCTTGACCTCGGCCAGCAGCCGCTGCTTCTCCTCGCCCTGAGCCTTGGCCACGGTCTTGCCAAAAGCCTTCTGCTGCGCCCGCAGAGTCTCAAAACGTGTGATCGCCGCAGATCGGGCCTCCGAGGCAGCGATGAGGGCATCCACCGCAGATTCATCCGCCTGCCGCGCTCGCTGGCTGGCCTTGTACTTCTCGGGGTTTTCGATGAGGTCCTTGATGTCGATCACGGGCTACAGCCTAGTCCACCGGCTGCGCCGCCGGAGCCCGCAGTTAGACTTGGGCCCATGAATGACGCCGCCGTCTGGATCCTGCCAGCTGCTCTGGTAGTGGTGTTCGTGCTGCTGATCATCATCGCGCAGCTGAGCAGCCGCCTGAAGAAGTGGAAAGAGCGCGCCACAGAGCTCGAGCACAACATCGAGGTCAGCTCTGCAGTGGCCGCCCACCCCAAGAAACCGCATGAGCGCCTGGTGGGTGTGGTGATCAATGTCAGCAAGGAAGATGCCGATGAAGTGGTCCGGCTGGTTGAAGCCGGCTGCTCGGCGGCGGGGATGCCTGAGCCGCTGATCATGGCCTCCAGTGTGGAAGATCCTGGTTATCTGATGACCCGGCGCGCTCTTGAAGCCGGCTGTGATGTGGTCATCGCTGCTGGCGGTGATGGGACTATTCGAGCGGTGGCCAGTGAACTTGCCGGCACCGATGTGGCCCTCGGAGTTCTTCCATTGGGCACGGGCAATCTCTTCGCGCGGAATATCGGGCTTCCCTACCAGGACATCGCAGCCTGTGTTGATGAGGCGCTGCATGGCCAGCCGCACAAGGTAGATACTCTGCAGCTGAGCCTTGAGCGGCCCGGCGGCCGTAAAGACCACGAAGTTTCCCTGGTCATCGCCGGCGGCGGACTCGATGCAGAGGTCATGGAGGACACCCGCGATGTGCTGAAGCAGCGCGCGGGATGGCTGGCCTATGGTGAGGCCGGACTGCGTCATATCATGGGGTCCCGCAAGACCATCACTATCCAGCTCGACGACGGCGACCCCTCCACTGTGCGAGTGCGCTCTGTCCTGCTGGCCAACTGCGGTTCGCTGCAGGCTGGCATCGAGCTGGTTCCCACGGCGCTCTTCGACGATGGCCATATGGATGCGGTGCTGCTGACTCCCCGGCATGCCTGGGACTGGGCGCGCATCCTGGCGAAGACCACTATGCGGTTCTCTTCGGAAATCCCGATGATGACAGTGCGTCAGGCCGTTCGTGGACGCATCCGCATGGAAGAACCCCTGCCTTTCCAGATCGACGGCGATGCTGTGGGTGAGGTCATCAGCGTCAAAGCTGAAGTGGCGCCGCTGTCGTTGATCGTTAATGGTGTCCAGCGCGCCACGCTGGATAAACCCGACGACTGACCCCGACCCCCTAGGGGAAGAACGGGACTGCCCAGCAGGGCCTCACCGGTTCTGCAGGGAAGCGATCCACGTCTTGGCGGCGCTGAAAGCGGCTTCGGAGACCTCCGGCAGCACCTGCTGGGGCTTCTCATCCGCCCGCGGGTAGGAACCCAGGAAACGCAGTTTCGGGGAGATCCGGTGGATGCCGGCCAAGGCGTCAGCCACCCGGTCCTCCTGTATGTGGCCCTCCAGGTCAATGGAGAAGAAGTAGCTGCCCAGTCCGTTACCGGTGGGCCGGGACTCGATCCGGCACAGGTTGACCCCTCGGGTGGAGAAATGCTCCAGGATCTCCATCAGCGCACCCGGCCGGTCTTCCGGCAGTGGAATCATGATGGTGGTTTTATCCGCCCCGGTCATCGCAGGGATCGGTCCCGGCTTGGCGGTGAGCACGAACCTCGTCACGGCACCGGAGACATCCTCGATGCCAGTGGCGATGATGTGCAGCCCCAGCTGCTGTGCCACAAGCGGAGCACAGATGGCGGCATCGGCAATGGGACGTTCTGCCAGGAGACCGTGGGCTGCCGCGGCCGTGGATGACGCCGGGACATATTCGGCGGTGGGCACAGTAGCCTCGGCCCAACGCCGGACCTGCGCCCAAGCGTGGGAATGGGTAGCTACTGAGCGGATCGCACTGAGCGCTAGCGGCTCTTTTGAGACCAGCACGAAGCTGATGGGCACCAGCGCCTCAGCGACAATGTGGAGGTCATGGGCCACTGAGACAGCATCCAGCGTGGCGGTCACTCCGCCTTCCACTGAGTTCTCGATCGGCACTACGGCGCCGTCGGCCTCCCCGGTATCCACCATGGTCAGGGCCGAGAGGACGCTGGCGGTGGGTACCCGCTGGCAGGAGGCACCTCCGGGCATCTTCTGCAGGGCGGCCTCGGTGAAGGTGCCGTGGGGCCCCAGGAATGAATAGGTGAGAGTGGCAGCTGTCATAGAACTCGCGGTTCTCCTTCTGCAGATTCAAGGGGGCGCCCGTCCTGGATCCAGGCGTCATATCCGCCGGCGACGAAGAACACGGAGTAGCCCTGGGTGGTCAGCCATTGGGTGATCTGCACGCTGCGTCCGCCGGTTCGGCAGATGACGTAGTAGTCCTCGTCCGGGTCCAGCTCTTGCTCAAAGCGGGTGGGAATCTCATCGACTGGGATATGCAGGGCGCCTGGGGCGTGCCCGGCGTCGAACTCATAGGTCTCCCGCACATCCAGCAGGTATGCATCTGCTGGAACCTGCGCAGCTGGAACAGTCTCAAAGTCCATTCTGGCGCTCCTTCCCGTCTTGCGAGGACTTGCCGCTCCAGGGTATCCCGTCCTGTACCACCAGGGTCTTGGCGGGACACGTTGGTCCACATAGTGTGGTGACATGGAGCATCTGCCAGCAGCACCTGCCCCCTCTGCCGACCACATCACCGACCGCTCCATGACTGATTTTCGCGCTGCCGCCGCCTGGCAATGGCGTCAGGCAGTTCTCGATGGCGAGGTCTCAGTGGTGGAGCTTGCCTCCGCTGCACTGACTGCTGCGGCCACCAGGAGCGGGCTCGGCGCATTCGTTCATCTGGACCCGGACTACGCTCTTAGCCGGGCCGAGCAGCTGGATCGGACCATTGCTCAACTGCGTCGGATTCAGGGAACGACGACGGCGGCCGCGGAGCTTTCTGCTCGGGCGCCGCTATTGGGGCTGCCTATGGCGTTCAAGGATCTCGTGCCGGTGGCGGGCATGCCGCTCACTTTGGGTACGCGGGCGCTGCCGGTGCAGATCCCAGCGGTGGATGCACCTTTGGCGCGGAGGCTTCACCGTGCGGGAGCTGTGAGCATCGGTAAAACTCAGGTGCCCGAGCTGGGACTGCACTGCTATTCGGAGAACCAGATTGCCGCTGCTGCCAGGAATCCGCTGGATCTGTCCAGGACAGCTGGTGGGTCTAGCGGAGGGTCGGCCGCCGCTGTCTCTGCCGGAATCCTGCCATTTGCACCGGGCAGCGATGGAGGCGGGTCGGTGCGGATACCTGCGGCTGCCTGCGGACTGGTGGGGCTCAAGCCAGGACGCGGCAGGCTCCCTGATGATGATCAGGACCCAGGCGTGCAGAACCTGCCTGTTTCCGGGCCGCTGGCGTCCTCTGCGGAGGATGCGGCGTTACTTTTTGATGTGATGGCCGGGCATCGTTTTGCGTCGCCCACCGGTAGCCGCACACTCGGGCCGGCCACGGGGCCGGCTCAGCGCAGGGTGCAGCACGCTCTGAGTCAGGGACTGGAGCCGGTGCGGGTGGGCGTCACCATGGAGTCACCTTTCTCTCCGGAGCTGGAGATCGTGCTGGCAGATGATGCCGTGGTCGCCGTGCAGGAGGGCATTTCTCGACTCCAGGATGCCGGGCACATGATTCAGGGGACAGATCGCTGCACCGGTGCAGACCGATTCTGGCCCGCGGACTACTTCGAGAACTTCACGTCCCTGTGGACTTCCCGGCTAGCCGGTGCAGACTTCCCTACTGAGGTCTTCGCCGAACTGGAGCCTCTAACTCAGCACTACCTGGAGGTAGCGGCCTCGCGCTCAGCAGCCGATGTGCAGAAATCACTGACAGCACTTGGGGACTTCAGCGCCGGCGCTGAGGACATCTTCGGGCCCTGGGACGTGATTCTGACGCCGCTGCTGGCTTCGGCACCGCCAGAGATCGGCTGGTTCTCAGCCTTTAGCCCGGAACAGAACTACGTGGAGCAGTGTCGCTTCACTCCGTACAGCTCAGTAGTCAACGTCCTCGGACTCCCGGCTGTCAGTGTGCCTGTGCATACTGACAGCCGGGGCCTGAGCTGGTCGGTGCAGCTTATGGGCAAGCACGGCTCAGAGGAACTTCTCCTGGCCCTTGCTGCGGTGATCATGCGCCGGTAACCTCGGGCGCAGCATCAGTACTGCCGCGGCAGCAGATGATAGGCGCGGATGGCATCCTCACGGCTCTTCTCGGCGGCTAGTTGCGATTGCAGACGTGACCACTGCTTTTCTGCGCGCTGGGTCCGGCGCTCGTGGCTGGCTGCTGCGGATTGCTGAGCCCAGCGAACCAGCTGCTGACCTATATGAATACTTATTCGTTGAGGTATCGAGTAACGGTAAACGGTAGACATGATGATCCTGTTTCATGGCAGAAGACATAGTCCTGCCTGGGAATTTTTGGGCACAAAAAATGAGCGTGACAAATGACCAACAAATCAAGAGTCAAACTTGAGATACGCACTGCTTCTGGCGCCGATTTAGATGAAGAAGTGAGGGCGCTCTAAAAACAAGTGCGGTGATGTGCTTCATTGAAGCGGACGCAGTGGTACGCAGATCAGTTCATATAGATCTACGGCAGCAGCGAGAGTCCCGACGCCGGGCCCCGCGAATCATAGGGGATTCAGCAGGCGGCAGAGACGGATCTGCCGAGTTCGCGGGGCCCAAACACATCTGGGAAACCTCCCAGACGGTTCACCGTTGCTGTTGAAGCATTCATCCTGGTGATATTCATGTGCCCCTCCTCTCAAAGGCTAGATCCGATTAGTGACGTTTATGAAGATAGCACGTAAATACCGGTCGCGGAATCTTTTCGACGAAATTATTACGAACAAGTTTCTGCGCAGCTGGCTGGCATTGTTTGGACCGATTTCCTGAGGGCATGCAGAATGGTCGAGACTCTTTACCAAGCAAGAACTCCAAGTCACTAGTCTCTGGGCTCGCCCAAGCTCACCGGTTCAGGCTCATCGACTGAGGACAGATCCGCTGAGGCCAGCTCATCCCCTGCAATTCGCTCGGCAGGCTTATCTCTGAATCTCGGCGCGGGAGGAGTCCAGGGCTTGAGCTTCTGGAGGATCTCGGCATAGAAGTGGTCGACTGATGAAGTCACTGAACTAATAAAAGAACTGCTGCTGCGCGTCGAGCGTGCGACACCCATCGGGTAGATCTTTGTGACCCGGAACCGTGTGATCTCCTTGCTTGCATCAGGGATGATCACTTTCTCGTCTGCCCGTATCTCGTTGATGTCTGCCGCAACACCACGACCTCGATAGATAGCTTCGATGACGAGATCCGCCTGGTCCTCCCCCAACTGACGAAGCAGCCAACGCACACGGGTGTCACTACGTGCATGGCCGGAAGCCGGGACTGTAGCGGATACATGAATCTGCTGGCCCCGCAGGTCACAGCTGATCTCGATGTCTGCCACGGTGTCGGGGATCCGGATTCTCGCAGCTAGACAGCTATCCCGATTGAGGTGCTCAACAAGCTCCGCAGTCCGCTCAGATGGATTCTGGATATGGCGACGAGGCAGCTGAGGAAGGACCTCTGTACCTAACCTCTGCCCCAGCCTCAAACAGGCAAATCGGATGAGTGCGTCGAACCTGACCGCGATCTCCTCCACCTCAGGATCGCCTTTTCGAATGACCCCCTTCCGAGCAGCGTCTCGAACTCTTATCCACGAGGCTCCCATATCGCTGAAATCGAGTGCCCCGGAGTTCTCATGCTCCAAATAACGGATGAGCTCACCAAGTATCCATGCCTGTTCAGGGTCGTCGATGCCATGAACTTCTTTCTCCATCACTGCCATAGACATGATCCGAACCCACGAGAAGTGGAATACATCAACAGTCTTCAGTTTTCTCTTATCCAACTGCAGGGGGTGCGCCCCAAGGACCGGAGGAATCTCATTGGAAATCGTGATGACCGCGTCGAACTTCTGCTCCTTGGCGACGTCCAGGTACGCTTCGACCTGCTCTACGGCCAGGTCGTTCTTCCCCGTCTTTACTTCGACCAAAGCTGTCCACTGGCGCTTGCCACGACTTACGCGTATAAGTCCATCTGGCCGAACCTGTCTCTTGTCCAACTCAAAAGGCACTTCGATGTACGTCTCAATTTTGCCCGCCGGTGCCCCGCACGACTTGAGAATTGCACGGCCAAAATCACCGACCGCCCCCAGTACTGCCAATAACGCTGACGTCGCGCGCCGCTCCTGCTCCTGCGCACTGCCAATCCCAGATGTAGGGATCAAACGTGCTTCGTGCCAAGTCTTCGGAATCACTGCTTCCCCTCCAATGCCCCATTGAGATATAGATCACTATAAGCAAAGGATCTCCTGGGATTACGTATTGACGTCGCCTCAGACACTCAAGAAGAAGGCCCTCACCAGATCATGTCGATCCGGCGAGGGCCTTCAGAGTTCGTTAGACGAGGCTGCAGCTACCGGGCGTCGTCGTTGTGCATCTTTTCCAAGTCATCACGGTTGACCGGCGTCGCCAGAGCCGCGTCGTCGCCCTCTTCGACGCCGACATCCGTGCCGCGCCAGCGAGCGATCGCACTGAGGACGTGGTAAATCAGCAGAGCAGCGATCGAGCCGATAGCGATGCCCTCCAGTTCAATCTCGCCGAAAATCATTGTGAAGTTGGCAATGGCGATGATCAGCGGCACCCCGGCAGCGGCGAGGTTGATCGGGTTGGAGAAGTCCACCTTGTTCTGCACCCAGATACGCACGCCGAGGATACCGATCATGCCGTAGAGCACCGTGCCAGCACCTCCCAGTACACCATTTGGGACAGTAGCGATGAGCTGACCCACCGGAGAGATCAGGGCCAGCAGGATCGCGAACGCACCTGCCACCCAGTACGCAGCAGTGGAGTAGACACGGGAGGAGGCCATCACACCGATGTTCTCTGCGTAGGTCGTGGTACCCGAGCCGCCACCGCTGCCTGCCAGCATGGTGGCAAGTCCATCTGCCATCAGAGCACGGCCGGTAACCGGATCCAGGTCGCTATTGGTCATCAGCGCCACGGACTTCACATGGCCGACATTCTCGGCCACCAGAACCAGCACCACCGGAAGAAACAGACCCAGTACGCCGATGTGGAACTCCGGCGCAGTGAACTGCGGCCACCCGAACCACTTCACCTGCAGCAGAGCCGAGAGGTCGCCGTCGAAGACTCGATGCAGCGCAGGATCCATATTTGAAAAGTCGACTTCTCCGCGGAACAACGCGACGAAGTAACCGACCACTACACCGAGCAGGATTGAAAGCCGTCCTAGCAGTCCCCGAAACAGCACGCCGGCCACCAGCATGGACACGATCGTCACTGTGGCGGTGATCGGTGCACCTTGGACATTGCCCCAGGCTGCTGGCGCGAGGTTCAAGCCGATCAGTGCGACGATGGCCCCGGTCACCACAGGGGGCATCAGCACCTGGATCCACCGGGCTCCGGCGAAGTGAACCACAACTCCGATGAGAACCAGCAGCGCACCGGTGGCAAGGATGCCGCCAAGAGCACCGCCCATTCCATAACTTCCCATCGCCGCGGCAACTGGGGCGATAAAGGCGAAGGATGAGCCCAAGTAGCTAGGCACGCGGCCCGCGGTGATGATCAGGAACAGGATGGTCCCGATACCTGAGAAGAGAAGCGTGGTGGAAGGCGGGAAGCCAGTAATGAGGGGTACTAAGAACGTGGCACCAAACATGGCGACGACATGCTGGGCCCCGATGCCGAGGGTCTGGAACCAGTTCAGCCGCTCGTCAGGTGTGACGACAGCGCCTGGGCGGATGGTCTTGCCGTCTCCGTGAAGACTCCAGCCAAAGCCGGGAAAGATCTGATTATTCACGGACCACTACTCTATCGGGCAGTTGGCCGCAGACACAGACGTGCCGGGCAGGAAGTTCAGCTCCTGCCCGGCACGTTGTGTGAGTGTGTAAAGCCTCAGGTCCGGTTGTTGTCGCCGGTGACCGAGTCCTTGGCCTTAGAGGCTGCGTCCTTGACGTTCTCTCCGGCGTCCTTCAGTTTGCCCTTGAGGTTCTGACCCTGACCTTCACGCTCAGTTTCTTTGTCCCCAGTGAGCTTTCCGACGCCTTCTTTAGCTGAACCAGAGGCCTTATCGGACTTTGCATCAAACTTGTCATCGAGTCCCATATGGTGACTCCTCTCTGTCGCGGACGTTTCAACCCTCACGCTACAAGTCGCGTACAGCAGTGTGAAGCCGCTCAAGTGGATTCAGTGCAATCTCCCAGTCACTATCCAGACTTCAAAAGCGCCTCGAGGCACAAAAGTTAATCACGAATCAATAACTCTCTCATCTATTCTCAGAACAATGAAGGCTCCACCCAGTGCATCCCGCGGCATGACAAGCCTGTGACCTCACGGCTTTTCTGGCAAGAATTGACCAGGCGGACCTTCGCTGTCGCTTTTTTGGTGTTTTTCATGGCTTCTCCGGTTGATTCCCAGGAAAGCCTCACTAGGGTTGGGCCGTGATGAGTAGCGCCGAAACTTCTCCTGCCCAAAACAGCCCAGAACCCGACGCAGAGCCGATCATCCTGCGGGCTCCTACAGTGGCCGACGGCGCTGACCTCTGGCGTCTGGCTAAAGGCACTGGAGTCCTGGATACCAACACTCCCTACGCCTACATCCTGTGGACACGCGACTTCGCAGAGACCAGCGTGATCGCTGAAATCGGCGGAGAACCCGCAGGCTTCATCTCCGGCTACCACAAGCCCTCAGACCCCCAGACGCTCTTTATCTGGCAGGTGGCCGTGGATTCAGAGTTCCGCGGCCGCGGTCTGGCCAAGAAGATGCTCTTTGAGCTGGTCTCACGCTCCGGCGCCAGTCGGCTGGAGACGACCATCACCGCAGACAACCAGGCCTCGATTGCCCTGTTCACCGCGCTCGCCCGGGAACACGGCACCGAGCTGCAGCGCAAACCGCTGTTCACCGAGGATTACTTCCCCTCCCCTGATGAGACTGGCGAAGACCATGCCGCCGAAGATCTCTACACGGTAGAACCCCTGCAGCAGAGCTGACTGACCCCCTAAACCCCATATCCACACATTCGAACTAGGTATACAAGGACTCACATTATGGCTACTGACATCTTCGAGACCCGCGAATCCCAGGTACGCAGCTACTGCATGAACTGGCCAGCGGTGTTTGAGAAGGCTTCCGGCTGCTACCAGTACACCGAGGACGGCACTCGCTATCTCGACTTCTTCTCCGGGGCCGGCGCTCTGAACTACGGCCACAACCATCCTGAGCTGCGCGACCTGCTGGTGGAGTATGTGGCCAATGATGGAGTCACCCACTCCATGGACATGAAGACCCCGGCAAAGCGCCGATTCCTGGAAACCCTCGAGCAGCTCATCCTGAAGCCTCGGAACCTGGACTACAAAGTGATGTTCCCCGGCCCGACCGGAACCAACACTGTTGAGGCGGCCCTGAAGCTGGCCCGCAAGGTCACCGGCCGCCAGCACATCCTCTCCTTCACCAACGCCTTCCACGGAATGACCCTGGGTGCGCTGTCGGTGACCGGTAACTCCATGAAGCGCCGTGGCGCCGGCATTCCGCTGACGAACTCCTCGAAGATCCCCTACGACGACTACTTCGACGGCGATATCCCAGACTTCATCTGGCTGGAAAAGGTTCTGGAGGACTCCGGCTCGGGCGTGGATAAGCCTGCGGCGGTCATTGTGGAAACCGTTCAGGGCGAAGGCGGCCTCAACGCCGCACGCATGGATTGGCTCAAGGCTCTGGCTGACCTGCTCAAGCGGCACAACATCCTGCTGATCGTCGACGACGTGCAGGCCGGCTGTGGACGTACCGGCAAGTTCTTCTCCTTCGAAGAGGCCGGCATCTACCCGGATATCGTCTGTGTCTCCAAATCCATCTCCGGCTACGGCCTGGCTATGGCTCTGACCCTGTTCAAGCCTGAGCTTGATGTCTGGGAGCCCGGTGAGCACAACGGCACCTTCCGCGGTAACAACCTCGCGTTCGTCACCGCAGCCCGCGCATTGGAACTCTTCTGGTCAGACGACTCCTTCCAGCAGGAGCTCGGTGAGAAGATCCAGCAGCTGCGCGAAGGTCTGGAGAAGGTCTCTGCACATGTGAAGGACTCAACCGTGCGTGGCCGCGGTTTCCTCACCGGCATCTGGTTCCCCAACCCCGATACCGCCGGCAAGGTGGCAGCCGAGGCTTATAAGCGCAACCTGCTGCTGGAAACCTCCGGACCCGAGGATGAGGTCATCAAGCTGATGCCGCCGCTGAACATCAGCTCCGAGGATCTGCAGAAGGGCCTGTCCATCCTGGAGGAAGCCGTCCTGGCGGCCACTGGACAGCACGGCGAGCCCTCCCGCCTGCGTCCCCCGCACTGACAGCGTTAGTCCCGGCGGCGGGCACGGGTCCCGCAGCTGCAGCGGGCTTTAGTAACCCGGGCGCAATCTCTGGTTGCAGTATGAAATACAGGTACGGCACCGTCGTCCCTCACCACGTACTTAAGGAGTGAGTATGTACACCCTGAACATCAACGATCTCAACGGCACCGACCGCGATATCGATACCCCCAACTGGCGTTCTCGCCGCATGGTGCTCGCTAAGGAGAAGGTCGGCTTCTCCCTGCACGAGACCACTTTGCGCCCCGGCACCCACAACGAGTTCTGGTACGCCAACCACATCGAGGCGGTGTACTGCGTGGCCGGCAAGGGCACTCTCACCAATCTGGAGACCGGTGAGAAGCACCAGATCACCGACGGTTTCCTCTACCTCCTGGACGGCCACGAGAAGCACCAGGTGGACGTAGAAGAGGAGATGCGGATGGTCTGCGTCTTCAACCCGCCGGTCACCGGCCGCGAGGTCCACGATGAAGACGGCGTCTACCCGCTGATCGTCGAAGAGGACTAATAGCGCCCTTACCTAGCACTACTGAGGGGTCCTGTGTAACGCCGCTACGCAGGACCCCTCAGTAGTGCCGCCAGCCCCTCACCGCGTCATTCGGTCACGCATTGTGACCATATTCTTGCGCTCTGGGCTGTTGAATCAGAGGAAAGTACCGTCATATCGCGTGACCGAACGATGTGGCTATGAAAACGGTGTGGCGAGGAACAGGACTAGGGCTAGGCCGTGGCCTCGGACAGCATCCGGCGCAGGCGCGCAGGATCAAACTTCCAGAAGTCGCGGACGGTCCCGTTGATGCGCAGCACCGGAATCTCCTCTGCGTACTGAGCGCGCAAGGCGTCGTCGTCGCTGATATCCAGTTCGGTGTAGCTCAGCCCGAACTCGGCACAGGCTGCCGCGGTGACGGCCAGGGCCTCCTCGCACAGGTGGCAGCCCTGTTTAGTCAGAACTTCCACCGAAACCTGCTGTGTCATCTGGACTCCTTTGCTGCGGTGCGGACTAAGGATACAGAAAGACCCCGGCTGCATTAGCCGGGGCCCACTGTACTGAGAAGAAGCTACTACTTCTTATTGCGCCGCTGGTGGCGGGTCTTCCGCAGACGCTTGCGGTGCTTCTTCTTCGCCATGCGCTTGCGGCGCTTCTTGATGACTGAACCCATAGGGGAATACGTCCTTTGTCTGTCGGGGGGCGGGGCACGCGGTGCCCCTAGGCCAAAAAGGTCTCAAGGTAGTGTAACGATTCCGCGCGAACACGGCGAACTGAGACCCCACGACGCCGCCCGCGGGCCCCTCAACGGCCGTGAGCAGTCCGGCCGCGGAACCCTTTAGGCGTGATGGCGGGCAAGGCTTTGCCCGCCGAGAGCGTGGCGGGGTTTCCCCGCCCGCGGAACCAACTCAGTCGAACCAGGGGTCCAGACCGTGCAGCGGGAAGATCTCCTTACGCGTCTGGATCACCGCGCGGTCCACACTGTCCTCGGGGTCGTAGCCGAGTTCCCAGGTCCGCCACCACAGTTCGGCGTCGTCGGTCATCTTCTCCGGTGCTTGCACGCTGTAGGTGGTCTTGATGTGTTCCCGCCAGGCCTGCGGCGTGGTTGCGGCCAGCGGAACCGGGTTTCCGGCGGCGATGGCGGTCAGATGCGTCCAAGCCCGCGGCACCACATCAAATACTGAGTAGCCTCCTCCGCCGGTGGCGATCCAGCGGGACTCGCAGTGCTCTTCGGCCATGTGGCCGATATCAAAGGCCATCTGCCGCTGCGCATCCACGCTGAGGTGAAGATCGCTCATGGTGTCTGCGGAGTGGGAGTCACAGCCGTGCTGAGAGACGATGACCTCGGGTTCGAAGGCCGCGACAAGCGCAGGCACGACAGCGTGGAAGGCTCGCAGCCAGCCGGCGTCACCAGTGCCTTCAGGGATCGCGATATTGACGCTGGTTCCCTCAGCCCCCGGGCCGCCAGTTTCATTAGGGAACCCGGTGCCGGGGAAGAGCGAGACTCCGCTCTGGTGCAGAGAGATGGTCATGACTCGGGGGTCGTTGTAGAAGATCTCCTGGGTGCCATCCCCGTGGTGGGCATCCACATCGATGTAGACCGCACGGCAGGCGCCCAGATCCAACAGCCGCTGAATGGCCAGGGCAGCGTCGTTGTAGATGCAGAATCCTCCGGCCTTAGCGCGGGAGGCATGGTGCATCCCTCCGGCGAAGTTCACTCCGTGCACTGCGGTGCCGGTGTGCAGCTGCTCGGCGAGCATCAGGGTTCCGGAGGCGATGCGGGCGGCGCCCTCGTGCATGTCAGCGAACACCGGGGTGTCCTCGGTACCCAATCCACATCCGCCATTGGGCTCACCGCTCTCAGCAGCACGCTTGACCGCCTCGATGTACTCACGGTCATGGACGCTCAGCAACTGCTCGTCACTGGCCAGGCCCGGTACCAGCATGCTGAGGTTCGGGGCACCAAAGACACCGAGCTCTCGGCACAGCCTTTCGGTCAGCTCCAACCGCACCGGGTCCATCGGGTGGGTGGCATTGAACTTGTAGTTCAGCAGGGCGGGATCCCACACCACGGATGTGGGAAGAGCGGAGCCTGATGAGCGCTGGGTCACAGCCCCAGGGTACCGCCCAGGAGGGTCTATTCTCCCGTTGTGAAGCAGGAGGTAAGCGCGCTGGCTAGGCGTGATCTGCGAAGTACTCCAGCTTATGGACGTCGCCGGAGACCACGATGGTGTCACCAGGAGAGATCAGCGTATCCGGCTGGGCGTAGACGAACTCCTTGCCGGGGGACTTCACACCCACAATGTTGATTCCGTGACGCTTGCGCGGCTGGGATTCATCAATGGTCTTCGACTGCAACGCCTTGGGCGGACGCATCTTCACGATCGCGAAATCGTCGTCGAACTTGATGAAGTCCATCATCTGTCCCGAGACCAGGTGGGCGGCACGGACCCCGGCGTCGTGCTCTGGGTAGATCACATGGTGGCAGCCGATGCGGGTGAGGATCTTGCCATGGGTGGGGTTGATGGCCTTGGCCCACACCTGGGTGACGCCGAGGTCCACCAGGTTCGCGGCGATCAGCACACTGGACTCGATGGAAGTACCCACGCCCACCACGGCGGAATCGAACTCCTCGGCACCAAGCTGGCGGAGCGCTTCGATGTCTGTGGCGTCGGCTTCGACGGTGTGGGTCAGCGAGTCAGCGTACTTCTGCACCAGTCCGCGGTGCCGGTCCACGGCCAGCACCTCTTTGTTCTGGCTGACCAGTTGCTGAGCCAGGGCGATGCCGAAACGCCCCATGCCCACTACCAGGACGGGCTTATTGGTCTTCTCGTTCCTTTTAGCCAATGATCGGCCTTCCCTCGGGATAGCGGTAGCGGATGCGGCTTTGGCGAATGGTCAATGCCGCAGCGAAGGTCATGATGCCCACGCGACCGGCGAACATCAAAGCTGAAAGGACGTAGAGGCCCGACGGCGGGAGCTCTTCGGTCAGCCCTGAGGTCAGCCCGCAGGTGGCGAAGGCGGAGATGGATTCAAACAGGGGGCGCTCTAAGTCTTCCCCGGTGATGATGATCAACGCCAGAGTGGAGAGCAGGACGAAGGTGGCGCCCATGGCCACCACGGAGACACCCACGCGCACAGCCTGAGCGGGGATAGTCCGGCCATGGGCAGAAGAGTCCTCGTGGCCGCGGGCCTCGGCGAGGAAGGCCAGGAAGATCACCGCAAAGGTGGTGACTTTGATGCCACCGGCGGTGGAGGCCGATCCGCCGCCCACGAACATCAGGGCGTTGGTGATCAGCATGGTCTCTGAGTGCTCCATGACGTTCTCCACCACGGAGAAACCGCCTGAGCGCATCATGACCGAGGCGAAGATCGAGTTCTGGATCTTCTCCCCGGTGGTCATGGTGCCGATGGTGTCGAGGTGGTTCCATTCAAGGATGGCGTAAAGCACTGCGCCCACCACCAGGAACAGCGTGGTGATCTCCATGGTGAGCTTGGTGTGCAGGCTCCAGCTCTTGATATGCCAGCGGTATCGCCACAGCAGCAGGAGCACCGGGAATCCGAGGCTTCCGACAAATACGCCGACCATAAGCGTCCACAGCACAATGGGGTCGTGGTTGACCCCGGCGAGGCCGTCGGCGTGAATGACGAAGCCTGCATTGTTGAAGGCGCTGATGGCGTAGAAGATCCCGTGCCAGAATCCGCGCAGGATGTCGCCTTCAATGATGATCAGCCGGGGTATCAGCACCAGCGCGAGGACGGCCTCGGCGACGACGCTGCAGATCACCACGGTCTTGATCAGTGAGCCGACTTCGCCGAGTTTTCCGGTGGAGATGCCTTCCTGAGCCACCAGACGGGTGCGAAGACCCAGGTGATGCGTCACTGAGGCTGCCACTAGTGAGGCCAGCGTCAGGATGCCCAGGCCGCCTACTTGGATGCCGGTGAGGATGACGATCTGCCCGGCCAGCGACCAGTGCTCAGCGGTGTTGACCGGGGACAACCCGGTCACTGAGACCGCAGAGGTGGCCACAAACAGGGCGTCATGGAACTCAGGGGACTCACCTGTTGCTGTGGACCAGGGCATCATCAGCAGTGAGGTGAACAGAGCGATCACCGCGGCGAAAATCAGCAACGCCATGCGCGGGGGTGAGGATCGAGTCAGTCGGCCGACTGCTCGTTTGATCGTCTCCCACGCGGTTGATGTGGCTGCGTCCCCTTGCGGCACGCGCCTACTCTACGACGAATTCCGCCCAGAGGTGATTTCGCAGCTTCAGGGAATAGTTGAGCCGCCAAATGTCAGCACCTGCAGAGGTCCCTTATTGCGGTGCCGAGAGCTCCTCGGTGATCTCCGCCGCCCGGGTGGATGAGGCTTGTGCTCCAGACCGGATCGCGGAGCCCATATCCGCGGCGTCGAAGGTCTCGATGGCTTTCTGGGTGGTGCCGTTGGGGCTGGTGACGTTGCGGCGCAGCTGGGCGGCGTCGTGGGTGCCCAGGTTCTCCACCAGCATTTTTCCGGCACCGTAGATGGTCTGTGCGGCCAGATCTGCGGCCAGCTGCGGATCCAGTCCCATCTCCACGCCGGCAGCGGCCATATGCTCGGCCAGGTAGAAGGCGTAGGCGGGCCCTGAGCCCGCTACACCGGTGAGCGCGTCGATCTGCTCCTCGGGCAGCACGTGGACGCGCCCAGAGGCTCCCAGCAGCTGTGCTACCTGCTCGGTGTGCTGCTGGTCGGTGCTGCGCCCGGGGGTGAGCCCGACGACGCCCAGGCCGACTGAGAGCGGGGTGTTGGGCATAGTGCGGATGACCGGCTGTCCGGGATTCAACGCCTGTTCCATCATTGCCACAGTGACGGCGGCAGCCACGGAGGCGACGACGGCCCCGGGCTTCAGCGCATCCTTGATCTCGGCGCAGAGCCCGGTGATCTGCGGCGGCTTCACGCCGAGGAAGACGACGTCTGCGGATGCAGCGGCGCGCTGGTTGGCCTCAGCTGTGGACTCTTCAGCCAGGACTTGGACTCCGTACTGGTCTGCTTTGGCCTGAGCTGAGGCTGCAGTTCGGGTGGTGGCGGTGATGTTCTCAGCGGGCACTCCAGCACCCAGCAGTCCAGCCAGGATGGCTCCGTTCATCGAACCCAGCCCCAGCATCGCGATTTTCGGTGCAGTCATGTCTCCACTCTAGGGGCAGGGCTGCAGGGGCTGAGGTTCCGTTACCCTCGTAAGCACCTACTCCTGGCCAAGGTGTTTGCGGGCGAAGGCCAGCGATTCAGCGAGCATGCGCTCGCGCTCCCCCACCTGTTTGGCTCCGCGGGTGGCGACCTCCACGGCCACCACGCCGTCGAAGCCCAGCTGCGGGAGCAGCTCAATGGTCTCGGCCACCCGCTGCTCGCCGTGGCCGGGCACGAGGTGATCATCTTTGAACCCGTTGGACCAGCCGTCGGTCAGGTGCACGTGGCGCAGCCGCCCACCGAGTTCGCGCACCGCCTCATAGGAATCCGCCTCTGCCGTGGCTGCGTGGGAGAAATCCCAGGTCACATGGGGGTACGGCTCAGGCACCGGGTCCCAATGCGGCAAGTACATGGTGGCCTCCCGGCCACCGGCCCGCCAGGGGTACATATTCTCCACCGCGATCAGCACCCCGGTGTCCTCCTCGATCTCCGCGATGCCGTCGGCGAAGCCCAACGCGTAGTTGCCCTGCCAGCGGAAGGGCGGATGGGCGACGACGACCTCAGCGCCCACAGCCTTGGCCAGAGCAGCCGAGCGGTGCAGTTTGTCCCAGGCGGATCCCCAGACCTGCTGAGTCAGCAGCAGAGTCGGAGCGTGGATGGAGTAGATCGGCAGCCCGAAGCGCTGTGAATACTCGTTGAGCTTCTCGGCTGACTGCGTCTCGGCACGATGGGTGACCATCACCTCCATGCCGTCGTAACCGAGGTCCTCGGCGATGGAGAACCCCTCGGCCACCCCCATGGGGTACACCGAGGAGGTGGACAGTGCCACCGGAATTTGGGGGGTCTGCTTCTCAGGCACGGGCATGCTCCACGGCGAGTGCTTTGACGTCCTTATGAGTGGGTCGGCGCAATTCCCTGGCCAAATCCACGTGTCCGACGGCGGGTGCGTGCGGGATCTCTACTCCGGCCTCCCGCGACAGTGCGTCCAGCCGGCGCAGAATCAGTCCTTCGCGCAGCGCCCAAGGGCAGATCCTCAGCTCTTCCACCTCAAAGGCACGCATTGCCGCCTCCGCAGCGACGGCACCGGCATAGACCTGCGCGGATCGCATGGCTGATACACCCGGCAGCTTGGCCCGCTCAGCGGCGGTCATCTCCCCAAGCTGCTTCACCAGCGGCTTGAGGTCCCGGTAGGCCAGCGTCCGCGGCACATAGGGACCCTCAGCGGAGGGAGCGGCACCGGTCATCCGCGCCAGGGAGCGGAAAGTCTTGGATGTTGCGGTGATCTCGGTGTGCCGGTTCAGCGAGGGGAACTCCCGGCGCGCGGCTTCAAACTCTTCCCGGGCGTAGCTGCGCAGTGCCTTGATCTGAGCCTTCGACGGCGCTGCGCCGTCGGCATAGGACTCAGGCAGCCACTCCCTGGTCAATCGGCCAGCCCCTAAGGGCACTGAGAGCGCCGTGGAGGGCAGCTCGTCCTGGCCATAGGCCAATTCAAAGCTGCCGCCGCCGATATCGAAGTTCAGGATGTGTCCGGCACTCCAGCCGCGCCAGCGCCGGACCGCGAAAAAGGTCATCGCCGATTCCTGCGCTCCGGTGAGCTCGGTGAGTTCCACTCCGGTTTCGTTCTCCACCAGAGCCAGCACCTCAGCGCCGTTGGCCGCCTCCCGGACAGCTGAGGTGCAGAAGCTGAGCATGTCCTCGGCCCGGTGCCGGGCGGCGAAGCGCACCGCCTCGGAGATGAAGCCCAGAAGCTCCTGCTGGCCCTCGGCGGTGATGGCGCCGTCGTCGTCGAGGTACTTCACCAGCGACAGCGGCCGCTTATGTGAGGCGAAGGCCTCCGGCTTGGCACCGATATGGGCGTCCACCAGAAGCAGATGCACGGTGTTCGACCCGATGTCGAGCACACCTAGACGCATAAGTGTTGTCTCTCCCCGTTAAGCCTTGGAGGCTGCTTTCTTGGCCCCGCCGGCAGTTTTCTTCGCCGGCGTCTTCCGAGCAGTGGACTTCGCTGCGGTTTTCTTCACCGGGCCCTTGGCGCGCTTCTCAGCCAGCAGGGAGAAGGCCTGCTCGGGGGTCAGCGCCTCAAGGGTCATACTGCGCGGGACCGTCACATTGGTCTCGCCGTCGGTGATGTAGGGGCCGAAGCGACCGTCCTTGACCACCACTGGTTTTTCTGTGGTCGGGTCTGTGCCGAACTCGGCCAGCGGCGGCTTGGCGGCAGCACGGCCGCGCTGCTTCGGCTGGGCGTAGATCTTCTTCGCCTCATCGAGTGTGATGGTGAACAGCTGCTCCTCGGACTCCAAGGACCGGGAGTCGCTGCCCTTCTTCAGATAGGGACCGAAGCGTCCGTTCTGGGCGGTGATCTCTTCGCCGTCGTCGTCGGTTCCCACCACACGCGGCAGGGACAACAGCTGCAGAGCCTCCTGAAGCGTCACCGTTTCCAGGGACATGGACTTCAGCAGCGAACCGGTGCGCGGCTTAGGCTGCTTCGGCTTCTTCTTGGGCTTGGGGTTGCCGTTCTTGTAGTACTCGGTGGGCTGAGCGTCCAGGTAGGCCTGGATCTCTTCCTCGGTCATCTCCTCGATGACTTCGGTGACGTAGGGGCCGAAGCGTCCGTCCTTGGCCACGATCTCCCGGCCGGTCTCCGGGTCCGTACCCAGAACCCGGCCGGAGTGCTGAGCCTGTTCGAAGAGCTCCTCAGCTTTGGCTGCGGTCAGCTCATCGGGGGCCAGGTCCTCCGGGAGGTTGGCGCGCTCCATCTTCAGCTCGCCGTTCTCATCGGCTTCACCGTCTGCGTTGGGTCGTTCCAGGTAAGGCCCATAGCGGCCTACCCGCAGGTTGACCCCGGGGGCGATCTCGATGGAGTTGATCGCGCGGGCGTCAATTTCTCCGAGGTTGTCCACCACGGCCTTCAGGCCCTCTTCGCCGGTGGAGGCACCGAAGTAGAAGCCCTGCAGCCAGGCTTCGCGCTCGACCTCGCCGCGGGCGATCTGGTCTAAGTCACCTTCTAGGCGGGCAGTGAAGTCATAGTCGACGTACTGGCCGAAGTGTTCCTCCAGCAGGCGGATCACGCTGAAGGCAGTCCAGGAGGGCACCAGGGCGGTGCCGCGCTTGGTGACATAGCCGCGGTCCATGATGGTGGAGATGGTGGGAGCGTAGGTGGAGGGGCGGCCGATCTCACGCTTTTCCAGCTCCGCCACAATGGATGCTTCGGTGAAGCGCGGCGGCGGTGAGGTCTCGTGCCCCTTGGCCTCAATATCCTCGCTGGTGAGGTTCTCACCCTCCTCCAGTTTGGGCAGGCGCTTGTTGCCGCCGCGGGAGTCGGCGTCGTCGCTCTTCTTCTCCGCATCATCTGCGACCTCTTCATAGGCCTGCAGGAACCCGGGGAAGGTGATGACCGTGCCGGAGGCGCCGAAGGTGGCCTCGCGGTACTTCGAGCCGTGGCTGTCTGCGGCAGTCCCGGTGAGACGCACCGAGGCGGTGAAGCCCTTCGCGTCCTCCATCTGGGAGGCCACAGTGCGCTTCCAGATCAGCTCATAGAGCCGGAACTCATCAGCGGAGAGTTCGTTCTTGACCTGCCGCGGAGTGCGGAAGGAGTCACCGGCGGGGCGGACGGCCTCGTGCGCCTCCTGTGCGGTCTGGTTGCGCTTGCCGTAGACGCGCGGGGAGGCGGGCACGGACTCGCCGCCGTAGAGTTCGGTGGCCTGTTTGCGGGCGGCGTTGATGGCCTCATTCGACAGCGTGGTCGAATCAGTACGCATATAGGTGATGTAGCCGTTTTCATACAGCCGCTGCGCCACCTGCATGGTCACCCGGGAGGAGAACCGCAGGCGCCGGGCCGCATCCTGCTGCAGGGTGGAGGTGGTGAAGGGCGGCTGCGGCCGGCGTGAGTAGGGCTTCTCCTCCACCGAGTCCACGCCGAAGCGGGTCCCGGTGAGGCTTTCGGCCAGGCTCTTGGCGTCGTCTTCGGAGAGCACGACGACGTCCTTGCGGCTCTTCTTCAGCTCGCCGCGGTCATTAAAGTCACTGCCGGTGGCGATGCGTGCCCCGTCTACGGCGTTGAGCTTGGCGGCGAAGGTCTCACCGCCGTCGGTGGAGAAGGTGCCGGAGAGATCCCAGTAGGAAGCTGTGATGAACGCCATGCGCTCACGCTCGCGCTCGACCACCATACGGGTGGCCACTGACTGCACACGTCCGGCGGATAGGCCCTTGCCGACCTTGCGCCAGAGCACTGGGGAGATCTCGTAGCCGAAGAGTCGGTCCAGGATGCGCCGTGTCTCCTGGGCGTCCACCACGTGCGTGTTGATCTCCCGAAGGTTCTCCATTGCCCGGCTGATGCCTTCTTTGGTGATCTCGGTAAAGGTCAGCCGGTAAGTGGGCACTTTGGGCTTGAGCACCTCGTAGAGGTGCCAGGCGATAGCTTCACCTTCTCGGTCGGCGTCAGTGGCCAGATAGAGTTCATCGGCCTGCTTCAGCTGCTGCTTCAGTTCCCGCACCTTGGACTTCTTGGAGTCGGAGATGACGTAGTAGGGCTCAAAGCCGTTCTCGGGGTCCACGGCGAATTTGCCGAAGGGCCCCTTCTTCATGTCCTGGGGCAAATCAGAGGGCTGTGGCAGGTCACGGATATGCCCGGCGGAGGCGTCCACAATGAAGTCATCACCAAGGTACTTGGCGATGGACCGGGACTTCGCGGGGGACTCGACGATGACGAGCTTTTTGCCTGCTGGCACTGATCTCCTTGGAGGCTTACGGGGTTTCAGCACGGCCGACCGGCCGTCGGATGCTCACTATAACAGTGCCTAGATACGCGCCGTTGAGGCGTTCATCTAGGCGCTGAGGAACCCATCTATATAGAGGTCAAGCACCTCGGCGGCCAGAGCATCCTCTTCGGTACCGGTGAGAGAGCAGACTGCGGGGATCAGCTGTGCGGCGCTGAATTCGCCATCGGCGGCACCGAGGAAGCCGGCCGCTGCCGAACTGACCGGCCGCGCCCGGCGCAATCCCGAGCCCTGCCGGGCAATGATGACTTCGGGGTGTTCGGCACCGAAGCGCTGGTAACGCTCCTCGGTGACATCTTCGGCGACCGTCAGCGACTGCTCCAGGATCTGCTCGGAGCTGTGCTGGGCAGCAAGGGCGCGTTCTACGGTGCGTCCGATCGCTGGCCCCAGCGGCTGCTGAACGTCTCCGGTGATCTCTTCGAAGCGCAGCCACAGTGCGGCATCCGGGGTTTCCGGCTTCTGCAGCCACAGCAGACCGAAGCCCACACCGCCCACCTGGCGGGAGGCGAAGTCCCGCAGGTAGTCGGCATAGCGCTGCTGGTACTGCTGCTGGTCACGTTCTTCAGCGGCATCGCGCAGCCAGATCTCCGCATACTGCGCAGGGCTCTGCCGGTCACGCTGGATGACCCAGGCATGGAGTCCAGCCTGCTGCACCCAGCTGCGGGGACGGTTCTCCCAGGCGTCAGCCTGGTCTGCGGTGGGCTGGTCTGCGCCGGACTGATCGGTGCTGGGCTGCTCTCCTCCGGAAGCGGCCGAGTCGTTCACCTTGATCTCCCAGTTGCCCAGCATCTGCGCCGTCCCGCCCGGGTTGAGCACCTCGGGCAGCCCCGCGATCAGCTCGGCCATCAGGGAGTCGCCTTCTCGTCCGCCGTCGCGGTAGATATAGCGCTGATCCTCATCCTCAGCGCTGCGCGGGGTGATGACAAAGGGCGGGTTGGAGACCACCAGGTCGAAGCGACGCCCGGCCACCGGCTCCAGCAGGCTGCCGTGGAGCAGTTCCACGCGCTCTTCCAGGGCCTCCGGATCTAACCGCAGGGCCGGTGCATTGAGCAATAAGTTGAAGCGCGCAAATTCCAGGGCGCGCTCGGAGATGTCGGTACCCACCACATGCTCTGCATGATCCAGCAGATGGACCAGTTGGATGCCGCAGCCGGTGCCCAGGTCCAGGGCCGTCTTCACGGTGCGGCGGTGAGTGGCGCTAGCCAGGGTCAGACTGGCCCCACCCACACCCAGGACATGATCATGCGGCAGCGCCCCGGCCAGCTGATGCGCGGCGAGATCACTGCTGATCCACAGATCCGCTTCCCCGGAGCGGGTCTCTACCTGGTAGGGACGCAAGTCAGCCCGCGGGATCACCCGCCCGCCGTCGTCGGTTCCGGTGGCCAGGACATCAGCAAGGTTCAGCTGCTGCAGGCCGTGGGCCCCAGTGCGTGGCAGGGCCCGGGTCAGCTGATCGCCGGTGACATCGGCTGAGACCAGCCACAGCCCGGTGAGCACTGCGCAGGCGTATTGCTGCCGGGGCAGTGAGTCTTCGTCCAGCAGCTGCTGGATGCGCAGCTGACCAGCCACCAGCTGATCCCGATCCAGGGCTGCCACTGGCTCTGCACCGAGGACTTCGGCCACGCCCTCATTGCTGAACCCTGCCTCCGCCAGGTCCTCACGCAGTGCGGTGATCAGCTGAAGGTCGTGGCTAGCAGGTGGAAGCGTCCCCGGGTAGGAAAGCACTTCGGCGTCGTCGGGGCTCATGCCTCAGCTGCCTGTGGTTCAGGCTGCGGGGTGCCCGTGTGCTGCGCAGCGCTGGCCGGGCGCCGGGTTTTCTCCAGCGGACCCGAGTTCGGGTCAGTAGGGTTCTGGGCCAGCCGTGCCTCACAGGTAGCGCAACGGGTGGTCTCGGGGATGTGCTTGCAGTTCTCGCAGTACAGGGCCAAGGTGGAGCACCCACGATCCACACAGTTATAGAAGGTGGAGGTGGGTCCGGAGCATTTCACGCACTCGCCGATGGTCTTGGCGTCCTCGCTGAACCGGGTGTTCATCCGCCCGTCGAAGACGTAGAGCTCACCTTCCCAGTAGCCGGAGTCCTGGTAGGTCTCCCCGTAGCGCACAATGCCGCCGTCGATCTGGTAGACCTCTTCGAATCCGCGGTTCTTCATCAGCGCGGAGAGCACTTCGCAGCGAATTCCTCCGGTGCAGTAGGTGATCACCGGCTTGTCCTTGAGGTGGTCGTATTTTCCGGAGTCCAGTTCGGTGATGAAGTCACGGGTGGTCTCGGTGTCCGGGACGATCGCGTCCTTGAACTTACCGATCTGGGCTTCCATGGCGTTGCGACCATCAAAGAAGGCCACTTCCACGCCCTGTTTCTTCTTCTCTTCGATCAGCTCATGGACTTCCTGGGGCTTCAGGTGCTGACCACCGCCGACGACGCCGTTCTGGTCCACCTTGACTTCGCCCGGTACGCCGAAAGCCACCAGCTCGGGTTTGACCTTCACAGAAAGCCGTGGGAAGTCCTCAGCGCCGCCGTCGGACCATTTGAATTCCATCTCCCGGAAGGGCTCATAGCTGCGCGTCTGCTTCACATATTGCTTGACGGCCTTCAGTTCACCGCCCACGGTGCCGTTGATGCCGTGCTCAGAGACGATGATGCGCCCTTTGAGGCCCAGATCGCGGCACAGGGCCTGTTGCCAGAGTCTGACAGCCTCAGGGTCAGCCAGCGGGGTGAAGTGATAGTAGAGGACAATTCGGGACATGCTCACACCTACCAGGGTACGCGGGGTCAGGACCGGTACGCGCGTTGGCCGCAACGCCTCGATTGTTATCTGACAGTTGTCTGAAAGGCCTACCTTGATGTGTGACTTTGCTTATATGGTCGAATCATGACAGCAGAACTCAGCGACGCACTTGTCAGCACCTGGGTCACCGGTTGGGCCCGGACCCACGGCTATGAGGTGCAGCACGAAGGCAAGGTCCACTCGGTTGGCCTTCCCGGAACTGACCGCGCCGAATGGGAGTACGTGCTTTACGCGCCATCTGAGACTGACCTGCGCAAAGTGGCCTCAGCAGTCTCCAAGAGCCCCCAGCGGCTGCTCACGGTGATCGCCGAACCCGGTGCCGATGTGCTGGATGTCTCCAGCGTTGATGGCCTGGAGCTGATCAGCGATGAGGAAAAGCTCATGGTGGTGGATATGGACAGTCAGGACGTGGAGGATCCCATCACTCCAGAGACCTTCACCACCCAGCGCGAGGACTTTGACGGCTGGACCCTGCTGACTGTTCTGCAGGGAGAGAATGTGGCCGCCCGCGGACGCATGGCGGTGGCTGATGACTTCTGCATCCTGGACCGTATCTATACCGCCCCGGATTATCGCCGTCAGGGGCTGGGCACTTTCGTGACCCGCGCCCTGCTGGCCATCGCCCATGAGCACGACGTCGACGAGGGCCTGCTGGTGGCCACTCACGATGGTCAGGAGCTCTATGAGTACCTGGGCTGGACCCACCTCGGCGATGTGCACGTGCTGGGCACACCCGGTGCTGCGGATCGCCGTCGACCCAGCCACTCTCAGGTTGATGAGGACATGAACTGAGCTTGGCTAGGGCTCAGGCCGCCTCTGGACTGCGTGAGTAGTCTGGCGCTGCGCACTCCAGGTGCGACGAGTTCGCTACGGTCGCGCATATGAGGGAACCGGTAATGCGCACCGCGGGAGTCGATCTTGCCGCGGGAAACAAGAGAACGGCGCTTGCCGTGATCGAGTGGAATCCGCAAGGCGCGCGCGTCGAGCAGCTCACTCTGAACGTTGACGACGCCGAGATCGTGCGTGTTGCGCAGCAGGTCGCGAAGGTAGGTATCGATTGCGCGCTTGGTTGGCCAGATGAGTTCGTTTCATTTGTCTCCGCCCACGCGAAGCTCACACACGCAGAACCGGTTGATGGAGGCATGGAATGGCGAAGGACGCTCGCCTACCGCGAAACAGACCGGCACGTGCGGCTGCAGACGGGCCGATGGCCGCTCAGTGTCTCTACCGACAGGTTGGGGCTTACGGCTATGCGGTGCGCGGGTTTGCTCGGCCGACTCGCGTCCAGCGGGCTCATAGTAGACCGGTCAGGTAGCCGCGGCGTCGTCGTTGAAGTTTATCCAGGTGCCACTCTTCGGTGCTGGGAATGGGACCTTACCGACTACCGGGTGAACCCCGCCGTGCGTCGTACCCTGATCCAGCAGATGGAACGCGAGGCTCCGTGGATTGACTTCGGATCGCACGCGGAGCTCATGGTCACCTCTGGCGATGCTTTCGACGCCGTACTGGCTGCCTTTACCGCACGCGCAGCCGCAAGAGGGTTGTGCATACCTCCCCCAGTTGAACATCGGCTCCGCGCTGAACGCGAGGGTTGGATCGCGTTGCCTTCATGTGGGCTGGGCGCTCTGCTGTAGCGCCCGGCGCCGGACACCTCGCTGAACACCCCCTGAACACAGCCCGAGGCCCCTTTCCTGCAGTGGATGCAACAAGCACCACGCGGAAAAGGGGCCTCGGTCTATGTGGTCAGTAGTGACTGCTCACCGAGCACCTGGCTACGGGGTAGGAGTACCGCCGTTGGCGTGGAGAGTCTCACCGATGACATAGCTGGATTCCGGCGAGGCCAGGAACACGAATGCAGGTGCCATCTCCACCGGCTGACCGGCGCGACCCAGCGGCGTGTCATGACCGAACTCCGGCAGCGCCTCCTTGGGCTGACCATCAGTGGGCTGGATAACGGTCCACACAGGTCCCGGAGCGACGGCGTTGACTCGAATGCCGCGTGGGGCCACCTGCTGGGCCAGGCCCTTGGTGAAGTTGTTGATCGCTGACTTTGTGGCGGCATAATCCAGCAGGACAGGACTGGGCTGGTAAGCCTGGATCGATGTGGTGTTGATGATGGTGGAACCAGGGCCCATATGCTTCAGCGCGGCACGGCTAAGCGTATACATCGCTTTGATGTTGATCTGGAAAGCTTCGTCTACCTGCTCATCAGTCAGCTCGTCCAGAGAGTCGTTGACGATCTGCTTGCCAGCGTTGTTGATGAGGATGTCGAGTCCGCCCAACTGCTGCACAGCCGAATCGACCAGGTCCTCGCGGTAGCCCTTATCCATCAGATCACCCGGGAGCGCGACGGCGGTTCGCCCGGCATCTTCAATGGCTTTGATGACTCGTTCAGCATCCTTGTTCTCGGCAGGCAGATAGGCGATGGCCACGTCCGCTCCTTCTCGAGCAAACGCCACGGCAACTGCCGCCCCGATGCCGGAATCGCCACCGGTCACCAGCGCCTTGCGGCCCTGGAGACGGCCGAGTCCGCGGTATGACTCAAGGCCGATGTCCGGGACCGGATCAGCCTCGGTTTCAAGACCCGGTTCCTCCTGATGCTGTTCTGGAGGCGAGATCCTAGGGTGCCGCGTGGTGGGGTCATCGAACGCCAGCTGCGTCCCTTCCAGTTCGTGAAGTTCGGGGAATGCGGATGAGGTCGATTCAGTGCTCATGGCCCCGACTCTAGGTGCCGTCCACGAGGACTCTCAAGGGATTCTGCCGGACTCTCAGCGAACTCCCAGGGGCTGGGCGCCGAGAGCGGTCAGGGCGCAGTACGCTGGGGAGGCCATGTCCGAGGATGCTTTCACCCTGCTGCGCCAGGCACGCCTGCCTGCCCAAATCAGCGAGGACGGCCCGCTGCGAGCGGTGCGCACGCTGCCTGCACGCAGCGCCCGGACCGCTGCCTGGCCGGACTGGGTGCCCGCTGAGCTGCGGGCCGCCTTCCGCCAGCGTGGAGCCGGAGAGCTCTACACGCACCAGGTCCAGGCGGCACAGGCGCTGCATGCGGGACGGCATACGATCCTGGCCACCGGCACTGCCTCCGGTAAATCGCTGGGTACTCAGTTGGCCGGTCTGGCAGCAATCTGCGGGGCCCCGGCGTCGCCGGGGGTGACCGCTCATCCCACTGGTGAAGCCACCATGCTCTACCTCTCCCCCACCAAAGCCCTGGCGGCTGATCAGCTGGATGCCCTGGAGGAGTTGGCTGCCACAGTGGGTACGGTGGGGCCAGCCGGCGGGATCCGGCCGGCCTCCTATGACGGGGACACTGATCCGCAGACCCGTCAATGGGTCCGCCAGCACGCCAATGTGGTGCTGACCAACCCGGATATGCTCAACGCCGGAATTCTGCCCAATCACCGGGGCTGGGCGAGGTTCTTCTCCCGGCTGCGGTATGTGATGGTGGATGAGGCTCATACTGCTCGCGGTATCTTCGGCTCTCATATTGCGTTGCTGCTTCGGCGACTGCGCCGGATGGCCCGCTCCTACGGGGCGGACCCGATCTTCGCCGGCGCCTCAGCCACCTCGGGGGACCCGGCCGTCTCCTTTGCCCGACTGATCGGTGAAACCCCGCCCGACGTCGTCGCCATCACCGAGGACGGCTCCCCGCATGGTGCGGTAGATGTGTACCTGTGGGAATCAGCGGACTCGGAGCAGACCGGGGATAACGATGCGCCGCTGAAACGCAGCCTGACGGTGGAAGCCGCCGATATCCTCACCGATCTGGTGGTCTCCGGGCGGCGCAGCCTGGCGTTTATCAAGTCCCGCCGCGGAGCCGAGACCATCGCCCGGATCGCCGCGGAGAACCTGATGGAGGTGGACCCCTCCCTGACCGGCCGGGTCTCGGCCTACCGCTCCGGGTATCTGAAGGAAGAGCGGCGGGAACTCGAGGATGCCCTGCGCAGCGGAGAACTGCTGGGTGTCGCCTCCACCCCGGCCCTTGAGCTGGGCATTGATATTTCCGGACTCGACGCCGTGGTGATTGCCGGTTGGCCCGGGACCCGCGCCTCGTTTTTTCAGCAGCTGGGCCGGGCGGGGCGTTCTGGTCAGCGCGGGGCGGCGTTCTTTGTGGCTGGTGATGATCCGCTGGATTCCTATCTGCTGGCTCACCCTGAGACGATTTTCGACGCCGGGGTGGAGGACGCCGTCACGGATCCGCAGAACCCGCATGTGGCAGCCCCGCATCTGTTGGCTGCCGCCCAAGAGCTGCCGCTGACCACGGAGGACACCGAAGCTGGCGGGCTTTTTGCTGGTCTGCGTTGGCTGGTGGATTCACTGACTGAACAAGGGCATCTGCGCCGTCGTCCGCGGGGTTGGTTCTTTGGACACGACGACGCCTCCGCGGCTTCCTGGGTGAAGCTGCGTTCCGATGGCGCTGGGCCTTACACGATCGTCAACGCCAAGGACGGCACCGTGGTGGGAGACATGGGTGCCGCACAGGTGCAGCCGCAGGCCCATCCGCAGGCGGTGTATGTGCACCAAGGGCGCACCTTCATCGTGGAAGAGCTGGATCTGCAGCAGAACACAGTGCTGGTCAGTCCTGCTCTGCCGCCGTATTACACCCAGGCTCGCGAGACCACCTCCATTGAGGTGCTTCAGACCCGGCGGCAGGAGCCCTGGGGCGCGTTCACGCTGTGTTTTGGAACCGTGGAGGTGACCTCCGCCGTCGTCGGCTTCCAGCGCAAAGCACTGGGGACCTCAGAGGTGCTCTCGGATGAGCCGCTGGATCTTCCGCCTTCACAGCTGCGGACTCAGGCGGTGTGGCTGACTGTTCCGGAGACCACGCTGACTGCCGCGGGGGTGACAGTGGAGCATATTCCGGGTGCTTTGCATGCCGCGGAACACGCGATGATTGGGTTGCTGCCGCTGCTGACCAGCTCGGATCGCTGGGATATCGGTGGGGTGTCCACCGCGCTGCACGGGGATACTGAGCTGCCCACCATTTTTGTCTATGACGGGCATCCCGGCGGGGCCGGCTTCGCCGCACGCGGGTATGAGCTGGCAGCCGAATGGGTGCGGGCGACGGCGGCGGCCATCGACCGTTGTGACTGCGCTGATGGCTGCCCCAGCTGTGTGCAGTCCCCTAAATGCGGCAATAAGAACAACCCACTGAGCAAACGCGGGGCCCTGAATCTGCTGCGCGCGGCCGGGGAGGCTAAGGAGTCTGCGGATACCCGTAGCGGGTGAAGTACTCCTGTGCGTGGCCGGGCAGCTAATTGCCGACCGGCCACGCACAGCCTGGTTTCAGTTCCGACGTACTGGGACTGTCATTACTGGCAGGTGTTGATCTCTGAGTTCTCCAGCACCAGATTGTTGACCTGGATGTTCTCCCCACAGGGATTCTCATTCAGGGCAGTGTCCCGCAGCACCAGATTGTTGAAGGTGATGTCAGAAGTGTTGGCAAACTCGCTGCGTGCCGAGATGCGGATATCTCCTGGTCCTTCCACCACTCCGGAGTCGGTGGCCAAAGTGATGTTGTGACAGTTCTCGATCAGCATCGCGTTGCTTCCGCTGCCGGAGATCTCCAGCTTCTCAATCTCCAGTCCGCCGGATTCGGAGACGCAGAAGAACCCGCGGCCCCCGCCGTGGGCAATCAGCTCTCCCACCCGGATGTTGGTGGGCCAGGCGCCGTCGATCTGACCGTTGCGGTTGGCCATGCGGAAGGCAGCGTAGCCGGTGCCGGCCGCGGCGTTGTCACCTACGACCTTGTCGATATCAGCGTTGACGGTGTCATTGAGGAGCAGGCCCGCGTGACCGGTGTTCACAGCCGTGACGGTGCCGATGCGCAGTCCGTCCACGCCGTAGGTCTCCACCCCGTGGGTTTCGGTGCCGGAGACGTAGACGTCGTCGATGGTGATGTTGCGCGCCTCGCGGACGGAGTCATCATCACGGCTATCGATGCGCATGCCGTGGCCGCCGCTGAGCCGCAGGTCCATCTGGCCGAAGTGGACGTCTGAGGAGGTACGCAGGTAGACACCGAAGTTGGGGTTACCAGTCACCGAAAGGAACGGCACGGAGACGTTCTCAACGTGACGGATGCGCACGACGCCGGTGTGGTCCTCGTAGCTGAAGGGGCCCTCGTTACCGGCCACATGGATCGTGCCGCAGACGGAGAAGGACGTGTGGCTGGGCAGGTCCACACTGGCGTCGGCTGGCATGGTGCCGGATCCGCGGACCACCACGCTTTCCTGCTCAGTGCGCCCCGGAGTCAGGCTATCCACGGCGGCTTGCATGGCCTCAACCATGGAGTAGGTCTCCAGGACCGTCTGGTTTCCGTTGGTAGCGCGCCAGGTGTCGCCAGTGCGCTGAACCTTCGCATCGGCCCCGTCCGGTGAGCATTGTGCAAACGGATTGGAGTTATTGCCGCGGTCGGTCACAGGGGTCAACAGCGGTTCCGGCTGAGCGGAGACCCCGCCGGCGTTGACGGCCAGCACGGTGTAGTAATAGTTGACCTCGCTTGCTCCTTCGGCGAAGTACTGGGTCTGCTCGGTTGTGGCGACCCGTTCGAATCCCCGGTCCGGACTCAGCGAGCGGTAGACGTGGTACTCCAGCACGTCATCACCACCGTTCCAGGTGATGGTGGTGCCTTTCCGGTTGGCTTTGCCCAGGCTGAGCGACTCTGGTGCCGCTGGTGCAACCACGGTGGGATCGACGACGTCGGCGCGTACCGGGACGCTGTAGCCGGATTCCACACCTGCTGCACTCGTCTGGGTCAGGACGTAGTCGTAGCTGTATCCCAGCTCCACTGACTCGTCGGTGAAGGTGTTGGTCTCCACGGATCCCAGGGCCTCGTACTCGGCCCGGTCTGCCGGGGACCTGTATACGGTGTAATTGGCTGCACCTTCGAGTTCCTCCCAGTCCAGGGTCACACTGGGCGGGACCGTAGTGATCTCGCCCAGGCTGACTTCACTAGGCGGGGCGACCTGCGAGATGTGGAGCCCGTTGATGCGCCCGTCGTTGAACAGCTGGAGGGTCAGAGTGCCGTCGTCGACGGTGGTGTAAAGGCTGTGCTCGGCAAACTCACCTGTCCCGCGGGGTTGCAGGCTTCCTTGGTCTTCACCCTGGACGGTGAGCAGGGTGTTGTTCGAGGCGATGGCATCCCCGGAGATCACAGTGACGTGGTAGTCACCGTCCGGGAGGTCCACGCGGAACTCCTCTCCGCCGGCAAGGACGAAGTCCCGGCGCATGTCATCTAAGGATCCGCGGTCTCGGCAGGCCACCGGCGCACTGAGTCCGTAGCCGGTGCTGGGATCATAAAGCGTGGATTCGGTGACTTCGGTGTAGCCGGCGGATACGGGGCCGCCGCTGCAGCCGAAGTCAAAGGACAGAACGTCACCGGCGCTTAAATCTACATCAGGCAGCTGCGGCTCTAACGGCTGCGACTGGGCTGTGGCCGGGGCAAGCCCCAATGGAACTGCCAGCGTGAACGCAAGGGCGAACCCGAGAGTCCGGCGTGGTTTTTGGCGTGTCGGTTGTGTAGTCATTCGCTCCCCCAGGTAGTGATCCATGTCACATTGACACGATTTAACCTATGCGAGGTCTGCGCGGCAGGCAAGGGCTCATTTCAGCAGCACCCCCTCGGGGACACGTTTAGCGCCTGTAACATTGCACAAGGTAGGTTGGTTCCAGCACTATGATTCAGCGCACATACTGCGCTTCGCACCCGCTGGAGGGGCCTAATGGAAACTACCCACGTCGTCGTACTCGTCCTGTATTTGGCAGGACTTGTCGCCACCGGGCTGTGGTTCAGCCGCACCAAGAAAGTCTCCACCGGAGACGACTTCATCTTCGCCGGCCGGCAGCTGCCCACCATCGTGATGGTCGGAACGCTGATCGCCACTTGGGTGGGCTCAGGCACCATCATCGGTGGCGCCAGCTTCGTCTACAGCTATGGCCCGCTGGCGGCCATCATCTTCTTCGGAAGCGGCCCGGTGGGCATGTTGGTCCTGTACTTCTTGGCCCAGCGCATTCGCGTCTCTGAGTCCTACACGGTGCCGCAGATCCTGGAGCTGCGCTTCGGTATTTCAGTGCGCATGCTCGCTGCCATCATCACCGTGCTGGCCTATGTGGGCATCGTGGCCTACCAATTCACCGGCGGCGGCAACATCATCTCCATCGTCACCGGCCTGACTCCCGGCCAGGGCGCCATCATCGCCACCGCGATCATCACGTTCCTGGCCCTGGGCGGCGGCCTGAAATCAGTGGCATGGTCTGACTTCTTCTCCGCGGTCATCATTGTGGTGGGCCTGATCATTGCCGTTCCGGTGGTGCTGGGACAGACCGATGGATTCACCGGTTGGTGGGAGAACCTGCCTGACACTCATCAGAACTTCTCCGGGGGCTTAAGCGCACTGGCTCTGCTGGGCTACTTCCTGCCCACATTCCTGCTGATCATCTCGGATCAGAACATGTACCAGCGGCTGGGTGCTTCCCGTGACCCTGCAGCCGCCCGGCGGTCCATGGCCGGAATGTTCTTCGCCTCCTTCCTGATCTACGCCCCGGTGACCATTCTGGCCACCGCAGCCGTGACGCTGATGCCCGACGGCAACCCCGACGACGCCGTCCTGGGCCTGGCAGGAGACGGAACCCTGCCCGTGCTGCTGGGTGCTCTGATCCTGGCCAGTGCTCTGGCGTTCATCATCACCACCGGATCATCGTTCCTGCTGTCTGTGGGCGGCAATATCGTCTATGACGGTTTTGCCCGCTTCACCGACAAGCCGCTTAGCGACCGGAAGCGGCTGCTCATCCACCGCATCACCATCCTGGTCATCGCCGTTCTGGCGTACGTGCTGGGCACCTTCTTCCCCACGGTCCTTCAGCTGCAGATGTACTCCTACACCGTCTATGGTGTGGCACTGGTGCCGGCGCTGATGGCCGCGTTCTTCTGGCGTCGAGCCACGACGGCGGGCGTGCTGGCCTCCATGGGACTGGGCGTGGTGGTCACCATCGTCTGGGAGCAGGCTGCCAATAGCGACCTCAACGCCGTCGTCGTCTCCCTGCCGGTGGCTGTGGTGACGCTGCTTCTGGTCAGCCTGGTCACCAAACCAAAGACCACTGCTCTTCCTGAAGAGCAGGTTGAGCAGAACGCCTGACCTCGGCGTCTGACCCGGCGTCTGACAACACCGAGACACGCGAAGGGCCTGCCTCCCGCATTCCGGGGTGGCAGGCCCTTCGTCTTGCTGCTTGGATGGGGGTTAGCTGACGACGACGCCGGCGCGGATCACGGTCCGCTCTCGGGACTCATCCCACAGCACCGAGGCGTCCTGCAACGGGTTCTCCTGGAGCACCAGCAGGTCTGCCGGGGTGCCTTCCTCGAAGGTGGCCAGTTCTGGCATGCCGATGATCTCGGCGTTGACCACGGTCAGGGAGCGAAGCAGCTCAGCCGGGCTCTGGGCTTCGGCCTGCAGGGAGATGCCGATGAGCTGATCGTCTTCGAGGTCACCCATCAGGTCACTGCCCCACCCGACCTTCACTCCGGCGTCGGCGGCGATGCGCACCGCGTCCTTGCCGGCATGGAGCACCTCAAGGTTCTTCTGCTGGCTCACCGCCGGCAGTCCGGCCTCGGGGCCGCGGCGGTTCATGGCGTCATAAGCCACCAGGGTGGGGACCAGGTAGGCTCCACGCTCGGCCATCAGCTCGGCGGCGCCCTGGTCGATGAGGTTGCCGTGCTCCACGGTGCGCACCCCGTTGGAGACGGCGTGGATGACGGCGTCGGCGGTGTAGGCGTGTGCGGCCACGTAGCTGCCGCGGCGAGTAGCTTCCTCTACTGCAACCTTGATCTCATCCGAGGAGTACTGGGGGATGCGCAGCGGATCGGTGGGTGAGGCGACGCCGCCAGAGGCCATGATCTTGATCGCGTGGGCGCCGGTGCGGAAGCGTTCGCGCACAGCACGGCGCATGTCATCGGCACCGTCGACCACCTCACCGATGTGCCCGTGGCGTCCGTGGTTGAGGCAGAGGTCGTATTCGGCGGGGCGGGCGTCACCGTGACCGCCGGTCTGGCTCAGCCCCGGGCCGGTGTAGAGGTAGCGGGGGTTGGGCTGGTCATCTGCTTCCAGGGCCTGAGCGAATCCGAGGTCACCGCCGGCGACGTCGCGGATAGTGGTGAACCCGCGGCGCAGGGCGGCCGAGCAGCGGCGCAGCCCGTTGATGGCCACGTAGCTTAAGTGCCGGGTTTCTAGTTCAGGGCCGCTGGTGGCGTGGGCGTAGGCGTGGAAGTGCGCGTCGATCAGCCCGGGGATGACAATGCGCCCGCCCAGATCGACTTCTTCATCGAAGGCACCGCTGATGGTGCCCACCTGGGCGATGACGCCGTCTTCGATGAGCATGTCACCTTCTGTGATCTCCCCATCTGCTGGGTTCAGAAAGCGTCCGCGGCGCAGCGCGAGTGTGGTCATCGGTGATCTCCTTCGGGTTGACGGGCCGGCAGGACGATCTGCCGACGCGGTTCTTCATTGCCAGCCACATCAGTGGCCGCGAATTCGATGATCTGTTCGGTCTCAGTCAAGGCTCGCACAAAGGGGCCCTGGTAGGTGGCCCAGAACGTTCCCGGGCCTTCCCACTGCACCCGTTCCACCCCGGATACTGAGTCTTCAGCGCGGAGGCGGATTTCAGCACCGGAGCCGTTGATGAGCACCTGGTGGGCGGTGACCGGCGGGGTGGAATCGATCTGCAAACGGGCCTCGGCGAAATTCGCAGTGCCCTCGGCGGTGGTGACTCGGGCGCGCAGCCGGTGGACACCCTCTACGTCCAGGGTGAAGAGCGAGCGGTAGGTGTTCCAGGCGCCGTCGTCCACTTGATACTCCAACTGCAGGTCTTGGTCAGTGCTGTTGGAGAGTTGCTCGGCGGTGAGCGTGATCTGCGGGTGTTCGGTGTGCCAGCCGGTGGGCGAGACCTGACCGGTGATGCTGATGGAGACCAGCGGCGGCGCGGTGATCTGGTGCCAGTGGACCGGGAGATGCCAGGTGACGTGTTCAACGGACTCGCATTCGGCACTGTCTTGGAACCTGACCCGCTGGCCCGTGCCCTGCACCGTACTGCTGTTCCGGGCGGGCGCATCACCATGGCCCGGGGAACTGAGGGGCGCCGCGTTGAGGGGCGCGGTGGCAGCAGTGATCAACACCTTTTCGGCTTCCGCCGCGGAGAGCACGCCCTCTTCTCTCGCGGCGCTGACTACATCTGCTGTGCGTGCCAGGAACGCGCGGCGAGTGGGGAACCCGCCGTCGGCCCATAGGCTCTCCAGGACGGTTTGCCCGTTGGGGCGCAGCCGGTTGGGCACGCCTGAGTCTTCCCCGGCGAAGGCGATGGTGTCATCTGCTGCGGTGACGTACATGTGATAGCTGGTGTCGCTGCCGGAGTGGACGGGCTCCCATTGCAGTCCTGCGAAGTCCAGGCTGCCGGTCCGGCGCAGCTGTCGCAGCAGTTCCTCGGTGTTCGCGGTCGGGTCCTCTCCCCCGCCGGTTCGCGTATCCGGGACGAGGCTGCCGTCCAAGGCACGTAAGCCCAGTAGCGGAAGTTGCAGTGAGCTCTGCTGGTCGCTGATCGCGGCGAGCACGACCGGCCCGATCTGCAGGTGCTGCACGGAGGCGTCGTCAATGGTGGGGAGGGCGCGCAGGCGCATGGGCAGTTGCAGATCGACGACGTCGCCGGGCTGCCAGTGCCGGGTGAGGGAGAGGTAAGTGCCGGGCTCAGGGGTGAGGTCGGATCGCTGACCGTTGACTTTCACCACCGGGCTTTCCTGTGCTGATGATGCGGGTGCCAGCCATCCGGGGATGCGTAGGTGCAGTGTGTGTTCGGGGGTGCGCTCATGGACAGCGTCAACCACGACGCGCACCTGGGTTGAGTAGGGGTAGTCCCCTTCAATGCGGAGGCCTATACCGTTGGCCTCCGCGGAGAGCTGGGCTGGTGAGTACAGGCTGATCCAGGTCTGGTTCGGTGCGGTGAAGAAGATGCTGTCCTGGTATTTGACGTGGTTTTCCAGGCCGGTGCCGCCGCAGCAGGTGCCGGTGTTGCCGTACTCTCGGCGGGCACCCGGGTGAACCGGGAACATGTAGGTGACTTCGGGGCTGGTGTCTGAGCGGGTGCTGGCCGAGTCAGCGTTTTTGCGGGAGCCGAGGATCTGATTGGTCAGCGCTTGTTCGATGTAGTCGGTGTAGATCGGATCAGCGGTGCGCATGAACAGCTCGCGGGCCAGTTTGATCATGTTGTAGGCCACGCAGGTTTCAGCGTTTCGGCGGCCGATGTCACCGGCCTGGGTGTTGGGCCGGCCCCATAGCTCGGATTCCCCTGAGCCGCCGTGGGCGTAGGTGCGCCCGGGAACCACCATGTTGAACAGTCCGACGGCGGCGTCGAAGTATCGCTGGTCCCCGGTGAGGTCGTATTCGTGGAGGTAGCCGATGAACTGCGGGATGTGCTGGTTGGCGTGTTTGCCGTCCAGGATGTCTTCACCGCGGGCGCAGGCTTCGAGCAGTTCAGTCTGGTCGAAGAATTGGGCTGCGGCTAGGTGCTCGGGGCGCGCGGTGATCTTGGCTAGCCGGGCGAGGGTCTCGTTCATGCCGCCGAATTCTCCGGCGATGTAGAGGGACCACATCTGTTGTCTGCGCTCGGGCGTGAGGTTGTGGAGGCGGTGGTGAACCCAGTCGGCCATGCCGGTCAGAACGCTGAGTGCCTGCTGGTTTCCGGCGAGTTCGTAGGCATCCAGCAGCCCGGCCATGATCTTGTGGGCGGTGTAATAGGGCGCCCAGATCTCTCCATAGGGAGCGAGGTGTTCCAGGCGAGCGAACTGCCATTCACCATAGGCGGCCAGGAAACCGGGGTGGCTGTAGCGGCCGGTAGCCGCAAGAGCCTGCTGACATTGGGCAAGGCCATCGACGACGTCGTCGACTTTGGTTTTCAAGTGTTGGTCCTGGGTGCCCGCGTAGGCGAGAGCAAGCATGGAGAGGAAGTGCCCGGCGTAGTGGCCGCGCAGCAGGTTGGCGGTTTGGGCTTTGCCTTGGCCGGGGTAGTCGCGTTCGCCCCAGGCTTGCTCGTTTGAATGACCCCAGTCTTCCCAGCCGCCTGGCGGTTCAGCGCCGCGGGTGTCCAGTCCGGCGTTGGCCCGGAACACGGCGAGAATTCGGTCGGTGGGATAGATCCGCGCCAAGTGCAGCATCTTGTCGCGAGGCGGTGCAAAGATGCCAGTGTCATCCAGGGAAGCGAGGCCCGCTTCAACTGGAAGGGTATTGGTGGCAGCTGCAGACGGCACACTGACACCCCGAGGCTCTGCATTTATCGGCACGCTCACCTCCCTCCTTCCTATGTAATTTCACATACTACTGAACGTCGCAAGCCTCCGGGAACGGCTACACCGCCAGTAGGGGGACATAAATCCATGGAGGCAACAGGCGTCGCGTGGACGACGTCGACCGGTTCTATCCGTTGTGGGACTTTTCGCCGTAGCATCGGAGCGCCCGGTCCACGATGAGTCGTCCGGCCGAGAGCTGGCAGAGGTCATTAAGTCGATTGCTACCGACGGAGTGGTTGTCCGCGGCCTTTATGACACCCTCCGAGTGGATGCCGTGAGCCCCTGCGGCAAGACCGAACTCGGCGAGACATCGATGCCGCTGGTACCTGAGTCCAGGCGGGCACCGGATTCTTACAGGGTCTCTGGTGGTCACGACATCGTCAGCGCGAGCGTGAAAGGCGATCAAACTTATGGACGACAAGCGAGTCAACCTGGTGCGTCTGCAAGTAGGTCAGCATTCGCTGGATCTCAGGGCACTTGAGGTTCCGTCGCGATGAGAGCACCGAGACTGTGCGTATGCTTATAGGTCGCCTCGCGTGGGCAAGAATAGAGAAGCCGTCGCGCTCGCATCCTCTCTGTGCTTGCTGGACTGTCGAGACTAGGGACGGCTGACACCAGGAAATCGCTGCTCTGTTGGTACTGTGATCGACCGTAGACTGGTCCTGACGCCGACGACTTGGAGGAGCTGTGCCCCATTCCTCGAAGCATGAACTCGCAGCTCTATCGAAGCTGTTTTCCCCTGGTGTGTTGCGTCAGCTGGGGGCTTCCGGCAGGTCTGCGCAAGTATCCCGGCTCTTAGTGCTTTCAGGAATCTCCCACCGATTGTCTTCGACGAACACCCTAGGTGACGCCTTCGACCTAGCTTTTACATCGCTAAAAGGTGTTGGTAACCGAGATGATTATGTTTATCGCGCAGCTCTCACTCAAAAAATCGCGCTCGGCCGTCATAGTCTTCGAACCGCTACTGTCCTCAACGAACTCCGTGCTGGGAAATCGAAGGCAGACCTCGTAATCCTCAACGGCACCGCTACAGCCTACGAAATTAAGTCAGAACGCGACTCGCTGTCCCGTCTTGAAGGCCAACTTGCTGACTATCGGTCAGTTTTTGCAAGCACATGTGTAGTGACCAGCCCTATGCAGGCGGACCAGGTCCTTAGCCTGGTCCCGGAGGACGTAGGTGTACTAGTCCTCTCCTCCCGCTTCAGGCTTCAGATCCTGCGGGAAGCCATCGACAGCCCGGACCGGATTCAACCGTTGCAACTTCTTTCTACGCTTCGCGTGGATGAGGCACTTCAGGTGTTAGAACTACTTGAGGTCGAGTTCGAGTCCGTACCAAACACTCAGCGCTGGTCGACACTCCAGGAGATCTTCATCAACCTTGACCCTGCTAGTGTCCACAAAGCGTCCGTGCAGGTTTTGAAAGTCAGCCGATCCCAAACGCATATGGCGTCCGTTTTACAGCAGCTACCTGCTACCTTGCGAGCTTCTGTTCTAGCAGCCAAACTTCCTCTAAAGGCGCAGCAAAACGTAGTGAAGGCCGTTTCGCAACCTTTGGAAGCCGTTCTTTCCTGGAGTGAGGAGCAACGTGTATCACCCGTTCTTTAGAGGTAAGCAGTATGAACTCCTGGCAATCCGTGAATCTGCCGAAGTGATTTCTGAGGCAGGTTTTGTTCCAATCATTGAACCAGTACGTGAGACATTCACAGGCCTCAAGCGTGCGCTCGATGAACTAGATACTTACGGTGCCCAGGCCGCCGTTATCGTGAACCCGCATCACGGCGACCACAAGTACGACGGCCAAGGGTTGGTCTCTTACATAGATGAGCTACACCAGATTGGCCGGCGAATAGTGCCGGCAATACTCCTCACCAGTTCGATGGCCACCGAGGAAGCGCTGAACAGGATTGCGTACTACCGCGACCGCCCTCTCATGTTGGTTCATGCGGGCTTCCAAGACGGGGCGGGACTTGCTGCTGGCCTAGATCGTACGGAACTCACGCATGTCTTCTTAGACACCAGGAACTCCCTCTATCGTCGCCATTTCAGAGGCGGTACGAGAGTGCTGGTGCTGGACGGTTTCCAACGAAAGAAAAACTCGGACTACGCTCGAACTGAAGTCGAACTCTTTTCAGAGCTACACATAACCCACGTGGACCAAAGCGCGGACGGGTATGGAGATTTCTTGACTATAGGTGACTACTACGCGGAGGGCGGCGGTCCCGCTTATGCAGTGGCGATCCACCTGACGTTCATCGACCCGCACAAAGATGAAGCTATGTACGTCCATCATTTCGTGTCGGATTCCAACGACACACCAGTCGACCCAGCAGGGAAGTTCCAAGAAGCTCTGAGCAAACTCGTGGCGGTCGCCAACAATGATGACTCGCACTTTGCACAAACGTCAGCGCTTGCAGAGTTCCGCGAGTTACACTCGCGCGGTCACTACCCCGGCCTCGGTTATGTGAAAAAACTATCGATCAAGCATCACCTAGAAACTCTTGCGGAGTTCCACGCCAATGAGTGACCGTCGGTGCTGCGCGACTTGCTTTGGGGGCTACCGCGTCCGAGACAACTTGATTAGCATGTGCAATCCGAGCGTAGGAACCTGCGGCTACTGCAAAACGGAGAACATCGACTGCGTAGATGCCAAGGATCTCGCCCAGTGGTTTGAGCCTTTGATGTCAACATACGAAGTTGCTGACGACGGAGAGCCGATCGTTCGCCTGCTGGCGAAGGAGTGGGACTTGTTCCGTGGCTCAGGCATGAATGAAGCCGAGAGGAAAGAGCTACTTGCTGATGTCCTCGACGACGGGGAAATCGTCCGGAAACTATTTCGTCCGATTGAGAATCCCAAGGACAGCAACTTGCAGGATTGGGATGATCTGCGAGATGAAATGATGCACCGGAATAGGTGGTTCCTTGATAAGCCAATGAATGCGGAGCGCATGGAGGGCCTACTTTCCCGACTTATAGCACCCTCAGTCTCCCTAAACGGTGTGACGTGGTATCGCGCCCGTTTGATGAGCAATGACAAGCCCTACGAACTTAGTCAAATGGGAGCGCCGCCCCGTCACAAGGCCGGGCACGGACGGGCAAACCCGGCGGGGATTCCTTACCTTTATCTGGGATCTACTCAAGCTACCGCTGTCGCAGAGCTTCGTCCCCACACGGGAGAAAATGCTTGTGTCGCCGAGTTCACCATTCCAGACCTGAACTTCGCGGACCTCAGGAATCCTCGGCAGCTCCTATCGCCGCTGCTCGGCGATGAGTCCGAGATCCTAAAGCTTCGAGCAGACCTCCCACTGTTGGAGCGATTGGGCGAAGAGCTAACTCGCCCTGTGCAGCCCCGCGGTGCCCCTTACGAGTACATTCCCACGCAGTATCTGTGCGAGTACATCAAAACGCGAGGCTTCGATGGTGTGATCTACCGCAGCTCAGTTACTAGTGACGACGGCATCAACCTAGCCTTATTCGACCCGTCGATCGCTCAAGCTCAGTGTGTTGAACAAGTCTCGGTCGAAAAGGTAAGCGTGAGTCTCGGCCGCCCGAGTGGGGCTGCCTTGGCTGATCCAAAAAACGAGACGGCTCCGCAGACGAGCTAAGAGGCTGCCGAGAGGTCACCTTGCCGCATGGTTGCGGCGCCCCAGTACGTGCTTAGAGACATCTACTGGCCGCCATCTTTGAATCGACTGCGAAGCCTGCCTCGGCATTACGTCCGTGGGCGCCGAGATAGCTGGGCGCCCACGGACGCGTGGTACATAGCCGTTCCATATGCTCGCCGGGCTTCAGAGGGGCGACGCGCGCGCCGCCCCTCTGAAGCTACCAGGGCTCGATAGTGATGGTAATTCCGGATACAGTCTTCGTGACAGTGATGCGGAAACCTGTTCTCATCGGGTCCTCCTCTCTCTTCGTGATGCCCCCTCTGGTCTTGGCGGACAAGGAGGCATCTTGTGTCTTAATACTGACTTCTCGGAATCATGCGCACAAGCTTCAAGTGAAGGCGTTTCAGCGGACTGAGAAGCGTTCCTGGGCGGTGCTTTTTCTACGTTTCAGCACCTGCGATCATGGGACTGAGCGTAGACGCGTCTGCCTCGGAGCGGTATGTTAAAGAAGGATCTCTGTAGCCCAAGTATCCCGTGTACCCCCGAACCCCTTGTGTCTCCGCTGAAGAGGCCGAAAATATTGAGGAAACAAGCGCTTGGACGTTCCTTCTGACGCCATCGAAGCGATGAATCGTGCCATCATTCGGTCAAAGCGCACTAGTAGCGTGCATTTCCCTATCGAATATGTAAGGAGAGCCGGCGCTTCGATCCCAACTGCCGCGCGTCTCGTGAAATCCCACGAGATTCGTTTGAAGCTGCATATGACCTTGGTTATGCAAGCCACGAAGGCTCCCTATACGCTTCCCAAGCGCCAAACGCGGTACCTGGCACAGTCGCTGAACCTGGACCCGAAAACAGGACCTAGCCGCGTCAATACCGCACTGAAGTGGCTTAACGAGATACAGCTTGTAACTCCCGTGCAACTGCCCGATGGCAGGCCCGGCGTGCTCTTATTGCACCCTGATGGCTCTGGAATCGAATGGGAGGGACGAGGCCGACGCTGGGTCGGGGTGCCCTTTACGTTATGGAGCAATATGTGGATCCTGCGGCTCAGCGGGATAGCAATCGTAGTTTTAATGGCTCTTCTGGAACTCAACGGTGGTTCCACCCATCCCCAGGGTGAGTTGATGGATGGGTACCGGAAAAAGCAATACGGACTCTCAGACGACACTTGGACCCGAGCAACCCAAGAGCTCGAGCTCTTCGGCCTTCTTCAGATGACTGACGTTTACTGGGGAGACGACGAGTTCCCGATCCGGAAACGCAAGCGCTACCTCGTACTACGCGACGCGCTCGACAATACTCCGGATTGGAGTATTGAGGCTCGCTGAGGGCAAACTGAACGTTTCCACAGTGGAAAAACTCAAAAGGCAATCCCAGCAGGGGTTTAAGTTCCCCAACGCCCTGGCAGGGTGCCCGTCTGCACCAGGATGGGACTATGCGCTGCTGGTAGAAACCTGCACCTCATGACGCGAGCTTGGGCGGCTCTTTTGGAGCCACCGGCTCAGATCGTCGTGCGCAGAGGTTCTTCGCGCATCAGTGCGTTGCTGATGATGGCGGGCAAGCTGATACATGCCGCCACTAGAAATGCCACCGCCCCGGCATTGGCATACGTCGGGTCGCCGTGCCCCACTGTCGGGGTGGCAACCGCAAGTGTCCCTACCTGCACCGCCATTACGGTGGCCAGCACCGAGTTCCAGGCCGCGCCGCCGTAAGTCCGGAAGAACGCAATCAGCGAGCTTGCCTGACCCACGCGTGTGACCGGCACAGTGTTCTGCACCGCGATCATCAGGTTCTGCATCTGCGCACCGAAGCCCAGCCCCACCACGAACAGCACCACGCCGGTCAGCCACACCGGCGCACTTCCAGCCGCAGCGGCCAGACCCAACAGCCCGGCAGTGAGAACCACCGCGCCCACCACTAAATATCTCTTCCAACGCCCCGAGCGGGTCACCCACCGGCCAGTCACCGTAGTGGCCACGAGGTTCCCAAAAATCATGGGCACCAGCATCAGCCCCGCCTCAGTAGGCCCCAATCCTCTGCCCAACTGGAAGTACTGCATCAGATACGGCGGAAGCGCACCCAGAGACACTGCAATGCACACCGAGGACACCAGGGCTAAGAACGTGGTCCGATTGGTGATCATTCGCAGCGCCACCACTGGCTCGCTGCTGGCGCGCTCCACCAGAGCAAACAGCGCCAACAGCAGTACAGCGCCAAAGAGAATCGCACCCGACTGCCAAGACACCCACGCGAAGTACTCCTCCACCCCGGCGAAAGACAGCCAGATCAGCAGCGCCGAAGAGGACGCCACCAACAGCACCGACCCCAGGTAATCCACCTTGACCGGCCGCTTCTCTTCCACCACCTGCAGCACCTTGGTCAGCAGCACCCCAGAGATCACCGTCAGCGGGACACCGATCAAAAAGCACCAGCGCCAGCTGGAGACATCCACAATGAACCCACCCAACAGTGGTCCGCCCAGGGTAGAGGTGGTCATGCACAGACCCAGCCAGCCGGCATACTTACCGCGCTCCCGGGGCGGCACCACGGTGGCGATGATCGCCATAGTCAGTGTGGTCACGCCACCCATCGCAGTACCTTGCAGGAGCCGCCCCGCCAGCAGCACCTCCATATTCGGAGCGAACCCGGCAAGCAGGCAAGCCACAATGAAAATCACCGCAGCACACTGAAACAGCCTCTTCTTTGAGACCATATCCGCCAGCTTCCCCCAGATAGGTGTGGAGGCAGCATTGGCCAGCAGGTTGATGATGACCACCCAGGAGTAGTGGATCTGGTTGCCATCTAGATCACTGACAATCACCGGCAGCGCGGTGAGCACAATGTTCATTGAAAGCCCGGCGGTGAAGAACACCGCCAGGATCCCCGCGATCGCCCACCGAACCTGCGACGGGTCCATTGCGGGGGTCATCGGGCGGGTCATTCCTGAGTCAGCTCCGGCTCCTCTGCCAGATCTCCTAACCGCATCGGCACCGCCAGCGGCCGCTTAGCAGCACTGAGCGCAGCCGAATGTTCAGCCTCGCGCCCAGATGATGCTTCACCTTCGCGAAGATGAGCCTTCTTGCTCAAGCACTGCGCGGCGAATCCGCACATCCGGCCCTGACACCAGCCCATACCTATCCGGGTGCTGCCCTTGAGCCCGCGCGGCTCTTCCGCAGAAAGCTCCTCAGCCGCGGCACGGGCCGTCTCCCACGGCACTTCCTCGCAGCGGCAGATGAGCGTCTCATCCTCCAGCCACTGGGTCCAGCCCTCCGGCACGGGGTGCGCCTTATGCATCACCGAAGCAAAGCGCCGGTGCGCAGCACGGGTAGCGCGGTCCCGAACGTCAGCAACGCCGGCCCGCACAGCCTGACCCACCGACGACGACGCCGCACGCCCGGCAATCCGACCCTCAGCCACCGCCGCAGCGGCCCCGGCGACACCGGTAATCTCCCCAGCCAGGTACAGCCCAGGGATGCTGCTGCGCTGATCCGCATCAGCAACACCCACCAGGGAGCCTTCCTCGCCCAGCGTGGTCTGCGCGCCAAGCTGCAACAGCAGCTCCGGCTGCGGCACAAAGCCCCAACCCAGACCCACGACGTCGACGTCGTTAACTTCCCGAGCAGAACCCGGCACCGGAGTCCCCGAGGCATCCAACGCAGACACAGTCACCGAACGAACGGCCCCGTCCCCATGGATGGCAGTCACCGCAGTGCTCCGGTAATAGGGCACTCGATGCTTGGCCAACAGCGCCACATACTCGGCACCCTCAGCAGCTTTGGATGGCACCAGTGCCGCCGCCGCGCCGCCGGGGAACCACCCGGCCAGACTGTTGCTCTCACAGATTGCCGCCACCTCAGCACCGGCGTGAATCACCGATGCAGCAGCCGAAAGCAGGAATGGTCCGGTCCCTGCCAGCACCACCCGGCGGCCCGGGGCCACGCCCTGGGTCTTGATAAAGGCCTGCACTCCCCCGGCTGCCATGACACCGGGCAGAGTCCAGCCCGGCACCGGCAGCTGCCGGTCATAGGTGCCTGGGCACAGGATCAGCGCACGCGCCTGCAGCAGCTGCGGGGCCTGATACGAACCAGGTTTCTGCGCCTCAGGAAGCAGTGAAGCCTGCAGGAGGAAACCCTCGGCACCGTCTCCACCGGCTTGCTCTCGGCGCACTGAGACCACATGCGTTGATGCCAGATGCCGGATCCTCCCTGTATCCACGGAATCCCGAGCCCGCTGCGCCAACCGCTGGTAGATGCTCCAGCTATGGTGCCAACGTCCGGGATCCGTGTCCCCAGCCTCGGGGGCGGCATGGCGCCAGTACTGGCCGCCGAACTGGGTGCCAGCATCCACCAGCAGCACCGAGCAGCCAGCGGCTGCGGCTTCCCCGGCAGCTGCCAAACCTGCCGGCCCGGCACCCACCACCGCGACGTCTAACGCTTCTGCAGGCGCTGCTTCGGCTTCCTGGACTCCGCTGGTCATGACTTATCGGTCTCCACGCTCATGCCGTCTTCCACCTGCACCATGCAGCCGCGCAGCCCAGGAGTGCCATCCACCGTGATCAGGCAGTCAAAGCAGGCCCCGATGCCGCAGAATAGTCCGCGCGGCTCCTGATTGAACCGGGTGTTGCGCCATGCGGTGCGCTGCTGTTCAAGGGTCAGGGCGGCGGCCACGCTGCGGCCGGGTTCGGTGCGCACTGATTCACCATCCACGGTGATGGTCACAGGCTTAGCTGTCATGCCGCTGCCTCCTTCGCTGCCACAGACTGTGCTGCTTCAGAATCTGCTGCGCCGAACCGGTCTGGCGCGAAAGCCGCCAAGTCCAGGTCCGTCGGCTCCCCCGCCACAGCCTGGGCAATCAGCTTGCCCGTGCCTGATGCCAGACCGATGCCGGCACCTTCATGGCCGCAGGCATGCCACAGCCCAGGAGCACGCGGGTCCGGACCGATCACCGGCACATGGTCCGGACTGTAGGGCCGGAACCCGAAATAGTGCCGCAGGATTCTCACGTCACTTAAGAAAGGAAAGAGCTCAACAGCGTTGCGGGCGATGTCCCGGACCGCCGTCGGGCTGAAGGTGGGGTCGAAACCCACCCGCTCGCGGGAGGAGCCGATGAGGATGCTGCCCGCAGGTGTGCCCTCCACCACCGGGGAGGTCTGCAGGCCGTCATCAGAAGAACCGACATTGTCGATGTACTCAGCGGCATAGACCTTGTGGAAGACCTTCGGCGGCAGCGGTTCGGTCACCAGCACGTAGCCGCGGCGCGGCTCCACCGGCACAGTAACCCCTGCCAGCGAGGCCAGCTGACCAGACCACGGCCCAGCAGCATTGATCACCACATCCGCCTGGAACTCCCCGCGGTTGGTGGTCACCCCGGTGATCCGCTCTCCCTGGGAAAGGAATCCGGTGACTTCAGTGTCGGGGTGCACCTGCGCCCCATGAGAGCGCGCCAGGCGCAGCATATGCGCGGTCAGCAGCATGGGCATCAGCTGCGCATCATCGGGGTAGAAAGCGGCACCGACGGCGTCGTCGCTAATGTTGGGCTCAAGCTCGCGCAGCTGGGGTACGTCGATCTCCTCCACCCGGATGCCGTGCTCGCGCTGGGTCCGCAGGGCACGCTGCAGGGACGTCATAGAGGACTCGCGGGAGGCCACAATGATCCCGCCCTTGTTTTCGAACTCCCAGAGGTGGCCGAACTCCTCCAGCTCCCCGCGCCACAGATCCAGCGAGTAATTGGCCAAGTCCAGTTCCGGGCCGTGCTCTTTGTCAGAGACCAGCAGGTTGCCCTCGCAGCTGGACGAGGTTGCGCCCCCGGGTTTGCCCTTATCCAGCACCGTCACTGACATGCCGGCCCGCGCGCAGTAGAACGCGACGGCGGATCCCACCGCACCTGCACCGATCACCAGCACATCAGCGCCAGTCCGGGGGACAGCACTCATTCGGTATCCTCGGCCCGATTCGGCAAGTCACGCACCAGAAGAGGTGTCACCTCCACGGCGTCGGAGGCCTCAGTGCCTTCAGTACCCTGTGCCCACAGCTGGGAGGCATGACCCAGGTGGTGCATGATGACCTCATAGGCACCCTCAGCATCCCCTGCCTGCATACGATCCAGCAGCGTGATGTGCTCGTGAGCAGACTCCACCAGGCGGCCCTCATCCACCAGGCTGCGCAGCGCCTTCAGTCGGGTCTGCCCGCGCAGTCGGGTGCAGAGATCCACCAGGCGGGTATTGCCGGTGTACTGCAGGATCGCGGCGTGGAACGCCCGGTCCTCTGCCAGATAGGTGCGCAGGTCTCCCTCCGCAGCAGCCGCGCTGATCTCTTCGGCCTTGGCTCGCAGCTCCGGGAACGCCGCCTCCGGGAGTCGGCCGGTCAGGGCACGCACCGCCGGGGCCTCCAGCAGCTGGCGGACCGCGGTGGTTTCCCGCAGGTCTTCAGGAGTCATCTCGGTGACCCGGAAGCCCTTGTTCTTGACCGGGACCACCAGGCCATCATTGGTCAGATCCATCATGGCCTCGCGCACCGGGGTGGCAGAGACCCCTAACGGCTCAGCCAGGGCCGGGGCGGAGTAGAGTTCGCCCTCTTCGAGGTCGCCGACGATGATGGCGGTCCGTAGAGCCTCCGTCACCGTGCTGCGCAGGCTCCGGTACTGCTGGATGGTATCCAGTGGAATGTTGTGGGCAGGCATCAGAGTTCGAATCCCTCCGGGTAGGGGTCAGTGGGGTCTAGGAAGTATTGTGCCGTGCCGGTGAGCCAGGCGCGCCCGGTCACCGTGGGTACGACGGCGGGAAGTCCCCCTACCGTGGTTTCTTCCACCAGCCTGCCGATGAACCTGGAGCCGATGAAGGACTCGTTGAGGAAGTCAGTGTCCAGCGGCAGCTCGCCCTTGGCGTGCAGCTGGGCCATGCGGGCGCTGGTGCCGGTCCCACAGGGAGAGCGGTCAAACCAGCCCGGGTGGATGGCCATGGCGTGGCGTGAATGTTCGGCGGTAGACCCCGGTGCCTGCAGGTAGACGTGATGACATCCGCGGATGTCCTCGCGTTCGGGATGCACCGGCATATCTGCGGCGTTGATGGCTTCCATGATGGACAGCCCCGCCGCTAACAGCTGATCCTTAGCCTTGCGGTCAAAGGGCAGCCCCAGTTTCTCCAGCTCCACCACGGCATAGAAGTTCCCACCGAAGGCCAGGTCGTAGGTGACCTCGCCCAGTCCGGGGACCTCCACCGTCGCCTCTTGGCGCAGCAAGAATGAGGGCACATTGCGGATGGTCACTGATTCGGCGCGGCCGTCTGAGACCGCGACGTCGGCCACCACAAGTCCGGCTGGGGTGTCCAGCCGGACTTGTGTGACCGGTTCGGTGACCTCCACCATGCCGGTCTCCACCAGGACGGTACAGACACCGATGGTGCCGTGACCGCACATGGGCAGCAGACCGGAGACTTCAATAAACAGCACGCCCCAGTCGGCGTCGTCGCGTGTTGGGGGTTGCAGGATCGCTCCGCTCATGGCGCTGTGCCCGCGCGGTTCCCGCATCAGCAAACGACGCAGGCCGTCCCGGTGCTCCATGAACCACAGGCGGCGTTCAGCCATGGTCTTACCCGGAATGGGCGCGACGCCGCCGGTGATCACGCGCGTGGGCATACCTTCGGTGTGTGAGTCCACCGCGTGGTAGATGTGGGACGTCCTCATGCCAGCGATCCTTATCTGTTTATGTTCAGTCTATTTGTATCCGTTGGCCAGGGCCTTTTTGGTATCGGCGGTAATCGCTTCTGCCATGGATGCTGAGAGCGGACCGCGCGGTGGCCGGCAGTGACCACCCTTGCGACCTGCGATGTCCATGGACAGCTTGATGGCCTGCACAAACTCAGTCTTGGAGTCCCAGCGCAGCAGCGAATGCAGGTCCGTGTAGATCTCCTTGGCTCGTACCAGGTCCTCCACCTTGCCGCTGGTGGAGAGGCGGTAGAGCTCAATGGTGGACTCCGGAATGGCATTGGGGTATCCGGAGACCCAGCCGACTGCTCCGGCTAAGCCCATCTCTAGCACAGTGTCGTCGGTGCCGATGACCAGATCCATCTCAGGAGCAAGCTCCTTGATTTCGTAGGCACGGCGGACATCGCCGGTGAACTCCTTGACTGCCACCATATTGCCTTCGCCGTGAATGCGGGCGATCAGTTCCGGGGTCAGGTCGACTTTGGTGTCAATCGGGTTGTTGTATCCCACGATCGGCAGGCCGGCTTTGCCTACACGTCGATAGTGCTCGACGACTTCGTCGTTGTTAGCCCGGTAGGAGTTCGGGGGCAGGAGCATGACGCAGTCTGCGCCGGCTTCTGCCGCCTGGTGGGCCCACCGCTCGCTCTGCAGGCTGGAGTAGGCACCCACACCGGCCATCACGCTGAAGCCTTCGGGGGCGGCCTCCACAGCGGTGGTGATGACGCGAGCACGCTCTTCATCAGTCAGGGTCTGGTACTCGCCCAAGGATCCGTTGGGAGCCACCCCGTCGCAGCCACTTTCTGCCAGCCACTTCACATGCTCGGCATAAGCGTCGTAATCCACTGAGTAGTCATCACGGAAGGGCAGTGCAGTGGCAACGATGACGCCGTGCCAGGGTTTGCGCTCGGTCATGAAAGCGTCTCCTTATTTTTGAATGGGCTGTCCGCCTGGGGACTCAACATTATGTGAACTGTAACATTGTACCAGTTACTGACTGGTGATTACTGCGGGAAACTACGCGCCTTGTCCGTGGTGACTGGGCGGTTCTGCTGGGAGGTGAGAGCTTCTGTAAGCAGCTTCCTCCTCCCAATGCTGTGCGCCCGAGATTCCCAGCTTCTGCGGGTCAAACACTGGATTGACCCCGGCCCGCCTTTGCTCGTCGTAGTCCTTGATGACTTTGCGCACTACAGGCGCCATCGCAAGGATCACCAGCATGTTGACCCATCCCAGGAGTCCGTAGCCGATGTCTCCAAGTCCCCACATCAGGTCCGCAGACGCCACGGAACCGAAGAAGGTGATCGCGAGGAACCCGATTTTGAGCACCCATTCAGCAGTACCGCCGCTGCGGCGTCGAATGTAGGCCAGGTTGGTGTCCGCGATGTAGTAGAACGCGATCAACGCAGTGAAGGCGAAGAAGAACAGCGCTAGGGCAACAAAGGCTGGCCCGAACCCGGAGAACAAGGTGTTGACGGCCTCCTGGGTGTAGGCCACGCCTGCCTGCACCCCTGGCACATGTTCGATGACGGTTTCACCGTTGTGCTCCACATTGAAGGAGTCGGTGATCAGGATCATGACTCCGGTAGCGGTGCAGACAAGAACGGTGTCGATGAAGATCGAGAATGCTTGGACCAACCCCTGCTTGGCAGGGTGGGAAACTGCGGCAGCCGCCGCTCCGAAGGTGCCTTCTCCGACTCCTGCCACATTGGAGAAGACCGCGCGGCGCACGCCCCACGCAATCGCGGCACCGGCCATACCGCCCAGGATCTGGTCCATTCCGAAGGCCGCTCCCAGAATCATCTGCAGAGTGGGGACCACCTGGCCGAGATTGGCTCCGATGATCAGGATCGCGAAAACGATGTACCCGACAGCCATCACCGGGACCATGATCTGCGCGGTCTTCACAATGCGGCGGGTTCCGCCAAGGATGGTGAACGCAAGCAGTGCGGTGAGGCCAATAGCAGTCAGCCAGACCGGCACATTAAAGGCCACTTCAATGCTGGAGGCGATGTTGTTGGACTGCACGCCCGGGAAGACGAATCCATAACCCAGCAGATAGAGCGTGGAGAGCACGACGGCGAGCCAGCGGAGTTTGAGTCCGAACTCCACATAGAACGGTGCGCCACCTCGGTGCTCGCCGTCGATCTTGCGTTTGTAAACCTGCGCCAGGACCGTCTCGGCGAATGAGCTGGCTGCCCCGACCAGCGCTGCGACCACCATCCAGAACAGCGCGCCGGGCCCTCCGGCCAGTAGCGCGGTGGCGACGCCGGCGATGTTTCCCACACCGATGCGGCTCGAGAGAGTCAGCAATAGCGCCTGGAACGAGGAGATCCCGTCGTCGTTGTTTTTCTTCTCTGTGATCTGCCGAATCATGTCCGGCAGGCGCCGGAACTGCACGGCTCCGGTGAGGACGGTGAAGAAGAGCCCCACCGCCAGGGCGAAATAGGCCATGGGATTCCAGATCCAGTCATTGACAGCACCGATGAGTTCCATAAAGAACGGCTCCTCCGGGTTGAGGGAGAGGGAAGGGAAGATGTGACGTGCATCTCATTCATTCTTCGTCCACCAGTAGCGAATGTCAACTGTGACATTGCACAAGTACAGCTAGGCGTCATCATCGGGCCAACCGGCCCTATTTACATATGCCTTAGACGAGAGGACCTGTCACTCAGGATGGGAGTGCAGAGGTATGCCTTCTTCTTTGGCTTCCTTCAGCGAGCGGACCAGATGTTTGACGTCTTCTCGAAGGGCATGAGCGTCATAGACGATGCCGTCACGCAGGGTGTACTTCACCCCGCCGACGCGATGCAGACCATCATCAGTCAGCCGCAGGTGCCCATGGCCGTAGAGCACTTTGAGATTGGCCAACGGATCCTCATCCACGATCATCAGGTCCGCTAGTTTCCCAGGCTCCACCGACCCGGTCTCCTCAGCGATTCCCATCAGTTCAGCCCCGTGCAGCGTGGCAGCCCGGATGACCTCAAGCGGCTGGAAGCCGGCTTCGCGCAACAGCTCCAGTTCCTCGATGATGCCGAACCCGAAGGTCTTATAGATGAATCCGGAGTCCGACCCGGCAGTGACCCGGCCGCCGAGGTTCTTGTAGTCGTTGACGAAGGACATCCACTTGGCATACGCGTGGCGCCATGCGACTTCCTGCTCGGTCCCCCAGTCCCCCATATAGGAACCGTGGTTCTCTTCCGAGGGCTGGAAGAAGTCCCACAGCACCGGAGCAGTGAAGTCCTCATGCCATTCAGAGGACCGCACTCGGGCTGCATCCCGGGATCCGATGTAGATATTGAAGGTCGGGCTCAGCGTTGTCCCCAGCTGAAGGAACTCCTCCAGTGTCTGCTCCCAGGCTTTGCTGCCGCGCTCGGCTGTCTGCAGCCACAGATGCGCACCCTGGGCGAACCTGTCGGGCTCGTAGTTGTGGTTGTACCCGGCGGGCACGTGCTGAACAGTGCGGTCACGGAACATCGCCTCGGGCATGCCGTACCAGTGTTCAATACTGCCCAGTCCCCAGCGAGCCGAGGTCAGGGCGTTGACTTGGGAGGCCCGGCGCTGATCGTGATGACAGGCGCTGCCCAGGCCGAGCCGAGCGAGTTCCTCCAGGGCGGCTGAGAAGGTCACCGGGGAGGCGGCGAAGAACTTCACACCCTTGGCCCCGCGTTCGGCCACGTCATTGACCCAGACCACGGCGTCCTGGGCGGTGAGGATGGGTGCCGAACCAGCCGGGCCGGGGCGGAACGCGGGATAGACATGGATACGTGGTGCCGCGATCTCACCGCGATCAGAGCGCTGCGCTTCGCGCACGGTCCAATCCAGGCCGTTGAAGGCCCCCACTTCCCGCACGGAGGTCACACCATGCCCTAGCCAGAGCTTGTAGACATACTCACTGTTCGGGGCCTGCTGAGTGTTTCCGATATGCCCATGGGAATCGACGATCCCCGGCAGCACGTAGTGCCCGGACAGATCCATCTCGACGGCGCCCTCGGCCGCGGGCCGTTCAGTGAGACTGGCGGAGCTGCTGGTCTCCCAGATCCCGGTGATCCGGTTGCCTTCAATCAGGATGTCGGCCGGACCATAGGGGGCCGCGCCCGTGCCGTCGATGACGGTCACATTGCGCAGCACCAGCCTGTCATGAGGACCTTCCCCGCACGTTCTATCCGGCGCGGCGATTTGGTCAGTACCAGCGTCAGTCATATCCGGCTCACTCCTCTTCTGGATTGCTCATTCAGGATCGCCGAGCCGTCTCCCACTCCGGGTTCACCCGGGGCACAGCTTCTAATAGCGCCTGCGTGTAGGGATGCTGCGGTGCATCAAATATCGCATCGCGCGCGCCCTGTTCCACAATCTCGCCGCTGCGCATGACCGCTACCCTATGGGCGATCTGCCGCACGACAGCCAGATCATGGGCGATGAAGATATAGGAGAAATTGCGTTCGCGCTGAAGGTCTCGCAGCAGGTCCAGAACCTGGGCCTGGACCGAGACGTCCAGGGCGGAGACCGCTTCGTCGCAGATGACCAGCTGCGGCTCCACCACAAGTGCTCGGGCGATGCCGATGCGCTGGGCCTGTCCGCCGGAGAACTGGGCAGGGTACCGACCCGAATGGTCCGGGTTCAGGCCCACCCGGTCCATCGCCTCTTTCACCAGTCTCCGATAGCCGCCGGGAACTTTGCGGCCCTGATACCGCAGCGGCGCAGAGATGACCTGCTCCACTGTGTGGCGCGGGTTCAGGGAGGAGTACGGGTCTTGAAAGACCACTTGTACACCGCCGCGGAAGGCGCGCAGATCCGCGCCCTTCTTGCTGGTGACATCAGCACCATCAAATTCGATGCTGCCGGAGGTGGGGTCTGTGAGCCGGGCGGCGATCCTGGCCGTGGTGGACTTGCCGGAGCCAGACTCCCCCACTATGCCGAGGGTCTCTCGGCGACCCACGCTGAAGGAGACGCCTTTGACGGCAGTGAAGACGGTCCGCGGACCGGTGCGGAACTCTTTGACCACATCGGTGACTCGCAGCAGTGGGGTCGCCTGGGTACGAGAATCCTCAGTCATGACACCTCATAGATCGGCTCGGGAAGGTCGACGTCGTCGTCCAGGCGCGGAGTGGCGGCCAGCAGCTGACGTGTGTAGTCGTTGCTTGGCCGGGAGAAGATCTGCTCCGCGGTTCCTTGTTCCACAGTCTTGCCGTAACGCATCACCGTGATCTGATCCGACACCTGGCTCACCACCGCCAGGTCATGGGTGATGAACAGCATTCCTGCACCGGTGGACTCCTGCACCTCGGCCAGCAGCTTAAGGATCTGTGACTGCACGGTGACGTCAAGTGCCGTGGTGGGCTCATCGGCGATAATCAGATCCGGTTCGCAGACCAGCGCCATCGCGATCATGATGCGCTGCCGCATTCCACCGGAGAACTGATGCGGGTAGTGGTTGACCCGGGTCTCGGCGTCGGTGATCTTCACCCGTTCCATGGCCGCGGCCGCCTTGGCCATGGCCGCCTTCCGGGATCCCCCGCGGTGTGCCCGATAGGCCTCCGCGATCTGGAAGCCCACGGTGTAGTAGGGATTTAGTGAGGACAGCGGATCCTGGAAGATCATGGCCATGCGGTTTCCGCGAAGGCGCCGCATCCACCGATCGGACCGTCCCAGCAGCTCTTCGCCGCCGAAGCGGACCGAGCCGGTAGTAGTGGCGTCTCGGGGCAGCAGACCCATCACGGCTAGAGAGGTCATCGACTTGCCCGAACCGGACTCCCCGACGAGCCCCATGGTCCCGCCGGCCGGGATCTCAAAGGACACCTTGTCCACCACGGTGGCGGCAGGGAAGCTGATCGATAGCTCCTGGACATTCAGCAGTGGTTCTGTGCTGAGGCTCATGAGCGGCTCACCCTCACTCTCGGGTCAAGGACCGTGTATGTCAGGTCCACCACGATGTTGGCCACCACCACGGCAAAAGCCGCCAGCAAGGTGACGCCCATGATGACCGGCTGGTCATTGGTCTGAATGGCCTGATAGGCGTAGCGGCCCACGCCGTTGAGTCCGAAGACCGTCTCGGTGATCAGCGCGCCGCCCAGCAGCGTGGCAAAGTCCATGCCCAGCAGGGTGACCACTGGTGTCAGGGAGGGGCGCAGACCGTGGCGCACCATGATGGGGCCAGGTTTGAGCCCCTTAGCCCGGGCGGTACGCATGAAGTTCTCATTGAGAGTGTCAATCATGTTCGTGCGCGTGAGACGGGCGTACATCGAGGCATACATCAGCGCCAGGACCATCCACGGCATCAGATACGTCTGGAACCACCGGGTGGGGTCATCAGAGAACGCTGTCACCGTGGGGAACGGCAGCCACTGCAGCTGCACCACCAGCAGATACTGCAGGATCAGCGCCACAAAGTAGTTGGGAAGAGACACCCCGGCCAGGGCGAACATCATGGCGCCCTGATCCCAGATGCTTCCCTGCTTGACGGCACTGACCACACCGGCGACCACTCCGGAGAGAACCCAGAGCACCGCGGCACCCACGGCAATCGTCAAGGTGACTGGCAGCCGGTCGATGATCGCGTCCATGACATCGCTGCGGGTCTGGAACGAATAGCCGATGCACGGCGCGGAGCAGTAGATCTCCGCGGCTGTTCCGGCCCCGTAGGTGCGTCCGACGAAGATGCCGGCAAAGAAGACCCAGAACTGCGTCAGGAACGGCTGATCGATACCGAGCTGTCGTCGGATGTTCTCGATGGCATCAGGCGTGCAGTACTCACCACAGATGCTCGAGGCTGGATCCGGTGTGAGGTAGAAGAAGATCACGAAGGTGAAGAAGACGACGGCGAAGAGCGTCAGTCCTGCGCCCAGCACTCGTTTAGTCAGGTAGGTGATCATGACCGGCCCCCACTCGCCCAGATTTTCTGGAGGTTGTCTCCCAGGATGGTGAAGGAGAAGACGGTCAGGAACAGGAAGATGCCAGGGATGGCGAAGAACAGCGGGTGGCTGCTGTACCAGGGGACGGCCTGAGCGATCATCTGTCCCCACGACGGCGTCGGGGGCGTGACACCCACGCCGAGGAAGGAAAGCCCGGCTTCGGTGGCGATGAAGTTGGGCACTGCCAGAGTGGCCATCACCACCACTGTGCCGGAGAGGTTCGGCAGCACTTCTTTGAAGATCAGTGTCATCTTTCCGGCACCGGAGGCGCGAGCGGCCTCGACGAACTCCCGGTTCACCAGGGTCATCGTCTGTCCGCGCACCACACGTGCGGTCTGCGGCCAACTGAAGAGACTGAGCACCAGGACCAGCAGCAGCGGCCTATTACCGTGCGGAACTGCGGAGAGCACCGCAATCATAAAAATCAATGCGGGGAAGGCCATCAGGAAGTCCATCAGACGCGAGATGACGGTATCGGTCCATCCGCCCACGAACCCGGCCAGCATGCCCAGGGTGATGCCGATGATCATGGTCAGGGCTGTCGCACAGATGGCGATCAGCATCGAGACTCGGGCACCGTAGACGATTCGGGCGAAGATATCCCGCCCGTTCTGCGGTTCGACTCCGAGCCAGTGGTCCGCGCTGATCCCGCCGAGTCCGCCCAGCGGCAGTCCTCCGGTGGCGGGGTCCACGGCGCTTTCGTCGAACTGATACGGAGTCCATCCGCTGATCTGGGTGATCAGCGGGGCGAAGATCGCCATGATGGTGACGATGAGGAGGAATGCCAGGGAGAAGATCACCGAGGGTTTGCGCAGAATCCTGCGCAGTGCCCCTGCTCCAGGGGGTTTGCTGTCCCCTGAAGGGACCAGATCTTCTTTGACCTCCTCAATCGGTGTTGAGGCCGGTACTGCCATATCTTTGAGTCCTTCGAATCAGTCGGGGTGGAGCCGGACCGACTTTGCCCGGCTCCACCCATGGACATCTGCGGGCTGATTTACTGCTCGCCTGGTTCCAGCAGTCCCAAACCGTTGTAATCGATGTAGCCGGTCCTGGAGGGGTGAGCGTAGGCCCCTCCGATGTTCTCGCCCACCATCTGCAGATTCGTCTGGCGGACCAGCGGCACTACCGGCGCCTGTTCCATGATCATGCGGTTGATATCGGAGTAGGCCGCGTTCTGCTCGTCGAGATCGGTCATGACACCGGCCTCATCAAAGGCGGCGTTGATGTCCTCGTCGTCGAGCTGAGCCAGGTTGTTATTACCGCTGTCGGAGATGCGTTCGCCGTGGAACAGCGGTTCCAGCAGCGGCTGCCCGGAGTACCATCCGCTGGTGCACCAGCCGGTAATCGCCAGGTCGTTCTGCTGGCTGGGGTTCTGGATGGTTTCGTAGTAGTTGGCGGCGTCGATGACGTTGAGCGTCACATCCACGCCGATCTCCGAGAATGCCTGCTGGACCGACTCTGCCTGGGCCTGCCAGACAGGGAGGTTGCGGACGTCCATGGTGAAGCTCAGACCGTCTGCGTAGCCGGCGTCCTCCAGCATCTGCTGTGCGCGTTCCTTATCCCCGCGGTCCTCTTCAGACTCGTAGAGGTTGAACTCCTCGCGACCTGGCACCGCCGGCAGCAGCATCTCGTGGGCGACTTCTGCCAGCAGCGGTCCTCCGGAGGCGTTGACGACGCTCTGCTTATCCACCGCGTAGGTCAGCGCCTGACGCACTTCAAGATTGTCCAGGGGTTCCTTGGTCATGTTGAACCCGAGGTAGGTGGTGCAGGTGGGCAGACCACGAACGGTCCGCTCTGCGAGCTCGGGGTTCTGCTGCACCTGTGCGAGGTTGGCTGCCTGCAAGGGGTTCGTTGATGACGAGATCGCATTCACGTCACTACCCTGCTGAGCCATCATGCGCTGGTCGATGGTGCTGCTGTCGAGGCTGAGCAGGAACTCGTAGGCATCGGCATGCCCGGGACGAATCGGGTCAGTCTCCGGGTCCCAGTGCTCGTTGCGCTCAAGCTCCAGGACATCGCCTTCACGGTAGCTGGCCACCTTATAGGGCCCGGAAGCGATGGGGGCATCAGCGATCTGCGCCGGTGAGTCAACCTGGTCCGCGGGGAAGGGAGCACCCGGGGGTGTCGCCACGATGGCGGGGAAGGAGGCGACCGGCTGATCCAAGCGGAAGGTGATGGTGCGCTCGTCCTCCACGATGATGGAGTCCAGCCCCTCCGGCTCTTCGAAGATTCCGTTGTACTCACGAGCGCCGTCGATGTAGGTCTTCAGATAGTCCGAGCCGATAGCCAGAGAAGGATCGAAGGCGCGCTCAATGCCGAACTTGACGTCTTCAGCAGTGATGGGCGAGCCGTCCTCGAAGTGGATGCCCTCCTTCAGGGTGAACGTCCACTCCGTAGCTTCGTCGTTGGACTCCCAGTCCTCAGCGAGGTCACCGACGAGTTCCATCTCTTCGGTCTCTGGGTTGTAGGTGTACTGCGTCAAGTACCGGTAGATGAGCTGGTAGAGGTTGTTGACGTTGCCGTCGTTTCCTACTGCTGGATCGAGGCTGCGGAAATCGACCCCGCCGAGTACCGTCACCGTGCCGCCTTGCTGCGGGTCTCCGGTGTAGAGGGCGAATCCGTTGTCATCGAGGATGACCTCGGATGAATCCGGGCCCCCGGAAGCGCCACCGTTGCCCTGCGGCCCGGATTCGCCTCCGTTTCCGCAAGCGGCAACAAATCCCAGCGCGGCGACACTGAGAACTGACGTGGTGAGGCGTGTTGCTTTATTCATAGCAGGCCCTCATTCCCTCTCATCATTGGACGATGTGACATTGCACAGTTTTTAGACTAGGTGGGACTTATGTCGTTCGAGTTTCACCATGTAACGACTATGTGACATGACACTATCCTATGATGTGAGCTGTGTCACGTACTATTGTACTAGGCAACAGTGTCTCTGGATTGTGCACGAGGCGTGCCCGGCATGGGCCAGATCAGCCAGGTCACACGGAAGAACGCCCGCCAGAAACTATCCACCGGTTGAGCTCAGATTCGAGGACGCGAAGCGGGACGCTACCCAGGCTCAACACGGCGTCGTGGAACTCACGCAGCACGAAGTCCTGGCCCAGCTCCTGCTCCGCCTTGGCCCTGAGCTCCTGGATCTTCAACTGGCCCAGGTAATAGGCAGCAGCTTGGCCGGGCCAGGAGATGTAACGATCGATCTCGGTCACGATTTCATGCTCGGCAATAGCGGTGTTCTCACGCAGGAAGTCCTGGGCCTGCTCGCGGCTCCAAACCAGAGCGTGCATCCCTGGATCGACCACGAGGCGGACTGCCCGCCACATCTGGAAAGACAGCATGCCCAATCGCTCGTAAGGGGTCTCATACATCCCCATTTCTTCACCGAGCCGCTCGCAGTAGAGTCCCCATCCCTCACCGAAAGCCGAAATGTAGAGGCGACGGAAATCCGGCAAATCCAACTCCAGTGCGAGGGAAAGCTGGAAGGAGTGCCCCGGTGCGGATTCATGGAGTGTCAGAGCCGGAAGGGAGTACAGCGGCCGCGCTGGCAGGTTATAGGTGTTCAGAATGTAACGATCCGGCGCTCCGCGGCCGAAGGTGTCGAAGGCCGCGATCTCTGCCGGTGTTTCCATGATGGAGAACCGCTGCTGCGGCAGTTTGCCGAAATACTGGTGGATCAAGCCGTCGAAGGCCTTGCAGGTGTATGCCGCTTGAGCGACGAGGTCCCTGGGTGTCTTGGCGTAGAACTGCGGATCGGTGCGCATGAAGTTGAAGAGGCCGGGTAGATCGCCTCCAAAACCGACCTCTGCGGCGATGCCCTCCATCTCTTCACGGATCTTCTTGACCTCGGCATTGCCGATATCGAAGATCTCCTGGGCGGAGAGATCAGTGGTGGTGTACTCGCGCAGTTGGGACTGGTAAAAGGCCTCTCCCCCGGGCTGATCAAGTGCGGCGATCGACTCCGGCAGCTTCGGCAGATACTCCTGCTCCAGGAACGTCAGCAGATCACCGTATGCCGGAATCACTGCCTCGCCGATCACCGCCGCGGCCTGCTCCTGCAGACTGCGGCGCAGGGACTGGTCCATAGTGGAAGGCAGGCTCGCAAAGGGGCGGAAGAACGAGACCTCGGATGCTGCGGTGGCTTCTGCAATGGCCCGCACGGGCTCTTCCCGCCCGTTCATGCAAACCCGAGCCGGGCCGAACCCGCGATCCACACCAGCCCGCATATTCTGGATCTGCTGGTCGAAGTAGCGTGGAATCTGACTCAGTTGGTCGATGTAGGCACGGGCTTGATCTTCAGTCTCCAGCACCAAACGCATAGCGGAGAAGGCCATGCGGCGCCAGAACGCGTCATCGGCGGTGGCGGGACGTTCATACATACGGTGCTGCTGCGCCTCCACGAGCACCTGCAGCTGGCTCTCGTAGACGTCATAGTCCACCTGCTGAGCTTGCGGAAGCTCCTCGCGCGGAATCTCCCGAAGTTCCTGCAGCGTCTGCTCCCATCGACTCAACCGTGCCTGCTGGGCCTCTGCGCTGACATCAGGCAGAAATCCATCAACCTGAGCCTTGCCAGTCATGGATCCCAGTTCACTCGTGCGCCAGCTCCATTCGTCCGTGTAGAGGCGGCTGAGTCGATCTGCTGCGGTCTCGTTCATGTGCACTCCTCCTGAGAGCTTCAAGCGCCGATAGTTGTCGATGCGAACCAGATCACACACAGTAACATGTGCAATGTCACAGGCGATAGGGTTTTTTATGACTGTTTCTGCCTCCCGCGTTTTTCACTCACTGATCAACGGGACTCAGCACCCTGGACAGGCCGGTACGATGCGCGCATTCGATCCAGCGAGATCCTCGACGCCGCGACCGAAGAAACCGGTCTGAGCCGACCCCGCCTGGAGGGTGTAAGTGACCTCGCGTTCAAAGCTGGAACTCCCGACGGAGTGGATGCGATCATGGCGACCGCCGCGGAAGGGGCCGCGGCCATGCCGCGCCCTTCGTCAATGGTCAGTCCCGCGACTGCCCTGAATCACGTCCCGAGGACGTCGCCGATCAGCCTCTGCACGCGAGCGACATCGGCGAGGGGCTCCGCCTGACCGTCCCGTATGGGGGCAGACTCGCCGGCAGCCTCAAATGGATCCACCAGTCTATTGAGACCGGCGCGCGCCAAGGCGCCGTCAATGTTCGTGATGCCGCTCAGCGCCAGCACGGACATGCCCTGGTCGAGCGCGGCCATGAGCCGGGCAACGTCCTCGACGGGCAGACGTTCACTGGCTGGTCGAGACTGGGCAGCGATTCTCTCGTAGGCCCCGATCATCACCTGCATACGCTGCTGGAGCGCGACGACGAGATCGCCGTCCCTGGCTGCCGTCGCGATGAACTCCAGCGTGGCGAGCCCGAAGCCTCGCACCAGTCCTGCGGCATCCACACCGTCCGCGTTCTGGGCCGCCGATGGGTCAACGGCACCACTGTCGGCCTTGCGGAGGGGGTTCCAGTCCTCACCGCGCAGCGTCTCCAAGTTGTAGTCCATTGCAGCAAGAAACAACCCCGACTTGCCGTCGAAGTTCGAGTACACCGCCCCTTTGGAGAACCCGGCCTCCGCAGCAATACCTTCCAGGTTCGCGGCGTGGTAGCCGTCACGAGCGAATGCGTTGAGCGCCGAGATCACAAGCGCTTCGCGGGTCTCTCTTCGCTGTTGCGCGTGCGTGCGTCGCTGCCGGAGAGGGTGAGCTGGGTTGGAACCGGGCATGACGTCATCCTAGTTGTTGCCGTACTACGCGCATTCATATACCGTGGGTATATAAATACCGTCGGTATATGAATGGAGGCGCGACGTGAGTGGTGCTGTTTTGGAGGTGGAGAGCCTAACCCGGAAGTTCGGTGCGGTCGTCGCAAACGATGGGATCGGGCTGCGAGTGCATGCCGGGGAGGTCGTCGGGCTGCTGGGCCATAACGGCGCGGGCAAGACGACACTGGTCTCGCAAGTGGTCGGACTGCTGCGACCCCACGGCGGCTCGATCGCGGTCGCAGGCGCAGACGCGGTGGCTGATCCGGCCACCGCGCGCAGATGCGTCGCGCTTCAGCCGCAGTCGCAGGCGCCACTGGACGGCCTCACGCCGAAGACGGCAATCGAGATTGCCGGTCGGCTCCGGGGCATGTCGCGTGCCGACGCCCGCAGCGCTGCGCGCGCTCTGGCTGATGAACTGGACATCGGCGAGTGGTTCAACCGTCAAGCAACTCCCGGCGGCGGCTTGTCGGGCGGGGTCCGCCGTCTCACCGCGTTCGCCATGGCAGCCGTCGCGCCGGTGCCGCTGATCGTTCTCGATGAACCAACCAACGACGTCGACGCCGGGCGGCGTCGACGTCTGTGGAGGACCGTGCGCCGCCTTGCCGACGATGGAGCAGGCGTGCTGCTCGTCACCCACAACGTTGCAGAGGCAGAACGTGTCGTCGACTCGCTCGTCGTCCTCGATCATGGGAGGGTTGTCGCCGCAGGTTCGCCGAGCCACCTCCGAGGATCGGGCGCCGAGGACCTCCAGCTCGAGATCTCGCTCCATTCGGACCACGCCGACCCTTCGGAGTCGCTCCCCGAGGCGCCGATCGCAATCACGCGGCGTGTTCGCTCCGGACGCCGGATGCTGCTCACTCTCGCTGCTCGCGATGCCGAAGCGGCCGTGGCCTGGGCCACGGCCCTCCGGTCATCCGATCAGATCGAGGGTTACGCGCTGGCCCCGGCCACCCTCGAGGACGCATACCTCGCCGCCACGGGCGTGGCCAGCACCAACACTGCGGGAGGCGCTGCCGATGTCTGAACAAACAGCTCTCGCAACGCCGGCACCGAGGCCTGCCGAGCCACCTCCTCGCACGAGCACCTGGTTGAGCTACGGAACCCTGTTGCGCTGGACTATGGCGCAAATCGGCGCCATGCTGCCATTTGTCATCGTGGTCCAGGCTCTGCTCGCGGCCTCGATCATCATCGGATTCGGATTCATCATCCCTGACATCGACACCTCATCGGCACAGTTCCTCTCCACCGGAGCGCCCACGGTGCTCCTGATGGTCATCGGACTCGTCATGGTGCCGCATGGCGTGGCGCAGGCGCGCACCACTGGAGCATTCACCTACTTGCGGACACTGCCCGTACCACGGCCGTTGCTGCTGCTGGCCGAGCTCACGATCTGGCTCGCTGTCTGCCTGCCGAGCGTCGCCGTCGCGGTGCTCGTGGCGCAGCTCCGGTACGGATTCGGCTATTCCTTCAACTGGCCCGTTCTCCTGACCGCATCCATCCTCATTGCGGTCACCGCGGCCGCCGTCGGATATGCGATCGCCGTGATGCTGCCGCCGCTGATCACGCAACTCGTCACCCAGATCCTGGTGTTCTTCGTGATGCTCTTCTCACCGGTCACCTTCCCTGCAAGCCAACTCCCGGCCTGGTTCCAGACCGTCCACGACGTGCTTCCTTTCAGGCCAGCGGCGGATCTCCTCCGTGCAGGGCTGCTGGCGGACACCTACACCACCAGTTGGCAGGACTTTCTCGTCATTCTCGCCTGGTGCGCCCTCGGAGTCACCGTGGGCATCCGCGCGCTGGTCCGCCGAGACTGACAAGTTGCGGGAAGCACTAAGTCGCGCATGGGTGTTCCTTGCTGCACGGCGTAAACGCGAAGATTTCGGTGAAGGCTACGGGCAGCTCGTAGGTGGCCTTCTTCACCGACTCAGCCGGCTCATCCCTGCGTTGATAGTCCTCGGTAGATCTTATGATCGCGGTCTAGATCTGCTGGTGTGGTGCGGGTGCGGATAATGGCTGCGGCAATCAGATAACGGGCCCGTTGGACTCCGGCTTCTGGCCTGCGCCGACACTCCAGGCGAGGAACTCGGCCAGATCCTGGCACTGCTGGATCCGGCTGGGCTGGTGCACATACATCATGTGACCGGCCGGGTAGTACCGGCGCACGATGTCAGCGTGAGCCTCCTGGGGGATTCGCAGATGCGCAAGAACATGCTCGGAGGCCGCAAATGGCGTGGCGGAATCGTGGTAGCCGAAGCCCACGTAGACCTTGAGATCCGGGTTGGCGCGCATGGCGAAGGCCAGGTCCTCGGCCGTATTGACCGAACGGTTCTCAAACTCCTTGTAGGACCACGGATGCACCCTGCGGGAAATGATCTCGTAGACCAGGTCTGAGGAGTATCCGAGCTCTGCGCCCAGAAGGTGATTGATCGCCGCAGTGTAGGGGTACTGGATGATGGGATACGAGGGGTCATCGCCGAGTCCGTCGCCGGTGGCAACACCGACGTGCCCGGTGAAGCGGGAGTCCAGGCGGCCGACTCGAAGCCGCCGAGTACGCAGCAGCTCACCGAAGAAGGCATGGGCATCAACGCGCAGATCAGCGAGCTTCACATACTCCAGACCCAACCCCGTCAGTTCTGCCATCCGTTCGGCGACGGCGTCGAACTCCTCTGTGGGGAGGCGACCACCCTTCGCCAGGGCTCGGGTGTACTCCCCGTAGGCGAACTCTGCTGCCTCCTCCACCAAGGTCTCCACGTCTTTGCCCGGATGGAAGCCGTGGTAGTGCGCAATGGCGGCGTAGGTCGGCAGGAAATGAATGAAGGGCTGGTCATTTCCTTCCGAGAAGAAGACCGTGCCGAAGTCCAGCACAGCGGAGATAAGCATGACTCCATTGATGGCGATGCCGTGGCGCTGGGCCAGATAGCCCGCCAGCGCGGCAGCGCGTGTGGTGCCGTAGGATTCCCCCGCCAGCAGTTTGGGTGAAAGCCAGCGGTGGTTCCGAGACAGCCACAGGCGAATAGCCTCGCCCACAAGATCCCTGTCCCCGGTGAAGCCGTGGTACTCGGCTGGCTTAGCGCCTTCGGCAGCCCGTGAGAAACCGGTGGTCATGGGGTCGATGAACACCAGATCGGCGTCCTTGAGCAGCGTTTCGGTGTTATCGGTGAGGCCATATGGGGGCTTGGCTCGCTCGTCAACATCATTGGCTACCACCCGCCGCGGCCCGAACAGGCCGATGTGCAGCCAGACCGAGGATGAGCCGGGACCTCCGTTGAAGGCAAAGAGCACCGGCCGGGAGGGGTCCGGAGCGCCGTCTACGGTTTTGACGTAGGAGGTGATGAAGACCTGGGCTTTGGGGGTAGCGCCCTTGAACACGCCGTCGTCGAGCTTCTCCTCTGCGATGACCATCCGCCCGGCAGTAGCGCGATATGACAGCTCGCCGTCAGGAAGGGACAGGACGTGCTCGGTGGTGACAAAGTCATCCTGAGCCAGCTGCGGTTCTTCCGGGGAGGTCTTCTCGTCAACGGCGCTTTCGGACATTACTTCTCCTTCATAGGGGCCACGGCACGGCTACCGGCACTCTTATACGGAAATGGTTACCCGTGCGAACCATATCAGTGTGTAATGTGAAATGTCAGTAGCTAGCTCCGCTTCCAGAACACAACCTTCGAGTCCTCTGGGAACTCGCCTGACTCCCTAGTTCTTGCCGTCCTCCCACCGTACTCTCGGCTACAAGCAAGGAATCCGCCGGGAACCCAGATCCTGTGCAACAGGGATCGAGAGGAGTGAGCTGTGGTTGAGAACCAGCAGGCCAACGGTGCCGACTTTGTGGTGTCACGTCTTCAGCAGTGGGGCGTCGAGCGGGTCTTCGGGTACCCCGGGGACGGGAACAATGCTCTAGTGGGTGCCATCAGGCGATCTCAGCATGACAACGCCGGCGTGGATTTCATCCAAACCCGTCATGAAGAGTCCGCAGCCTTTATGGCCGTCGGCTACAGCAAGTACTCGGGTCGCCCCGGCGTCGTCACCGCCACCCAGGGTCCCGGTGCGCTGCACCTGCTCAACGGGCTATACGACGCAAAACTCGACAGTGTCCCGGTGGTGGCCATCATCGGACAGCAGCCGACGACGACCCTGGGCTCAGGTGATCAGCAGGAAGTGGATCTGCACACCCTGTTCCAGGACGTTGCCGGCTTCACGCTCCAGGTTTCCACTGCCGAACAGCTTCCGCTGGCGATCGACAAAGCATTCCGACAGGCACTGAGCTCAGCGGGGCCGGCGGTGGTCATCATCCCCCAGGATATTCAGTCAGGTCCTGCCCCGGAGATCCCGCATGAGCATGGCTACGTACAGACGGCCCCGGCCTGGCAGCCGGCGAAGGTCACACCGGCAGATGCGTCGCTGGAGGAGGCCGCCGCCGTCATCAATGCCGGCAGCAAGGTCGCTTTCCTGGTGGGTCAGGGCGCGCGCAACTGCGGACCCGAAGTGCTGGAGCTCGCTGAAATCCTCGGGGCCGGTGTCACCACGAGCCTGCTTGGAAAGCCCCACATCGATGAGCTGCACCCCCTGGTGGCCGGGACCATGGGCCATCTGGGCACTACCGCCAGTGCTCAGGTGCTGTTGAGCTGCGACACCCTGGTCATTATTGGCTCGAATGACCCCTGGACGGAGTACTACCCAGAACCCGGTTCATGCACCACGGTGCAGATCGATAACGACCCCGCGAAAATAGGCAATCACCATCCGATCGACGTCGGGGTGGTAGGTGACGCGGCCGAGGCGGTACGAGCTCTCAGCTCGCTGGTGGATCCTCCGGCGTCGTCGCGGTGGCGAGAGACCGTTCACCGCCTGGTGGAGGATGAGCACGACGTCGCTGCCCGCCGCGCGCGGGTAGAGATGGAGAGGATCAACCCGGAAGCCGCTGCACGGACGCTCAACGACCATCTCCCTGATGACACTCTGCTTGCTCTGGATGTAGGCAGCTGCGTGTATTGGTACGTGCGACAGATGTCCGTTCCGCCGCAGGGCGCTGCCCATCTCTCCAGCACTTTGGCCAGCATGGGCTGCTCCATCCCCTATGGCACGGCGGCAAAGGAAGCGCGACCTGATCAGCCAGTTGCAGTGCTCAGCGGTGACGGGGCCATGCAGATGCTCGGTATCAATGAGCTGATCACTTTGAGCCACCGTTGGAGGCAGTGGAGTGACCCCCGGTTCGTGATCGTTGTGCTCAACAACGATGATCTGGCAGAAGTGAGCTGGGAGCAGCGGGAGAAGGAGAACGAGCCGCGTTTCCCCACCAGCCAGAGCCTGCCGTCCTTCAACTATGCGAAGTTCGCTGAGCTCAATGGGCTGCGCGGGATATCCATCTCTTCTACGGACGAACTCGAAGACGCCTACCGCGAGGCATTTGCCGCGGACCGCCCGGTAGTGCTTGATGTTCACACTGACCGGGACACTCCTCTGCTGCCTCCGGTGCCATATGCCCTCTCCAAAGCGCCGGGCATGGCCAAGGGACTGGAGGCTGAGGCTGCCGATGGGGATGTTCCGGCAGCGCTGATGCATCGCTATTTGGACATCGAGCAGGATCGATACCTCCCGGCTCAGAACTAGCGTGAAGTGCAGCGTGCAGTCCTTGTCCTGGTAGCCACTGGATTCGTTGGCCTAACATCAGCGAATGCATCGACCACATGTAGCGCCTCGCACGTCCTGGTCGACGATCGCGGCTGGCTGCCGGCAAGCTATAAAGCACAAGGTCGCTGCAGTAAGATCGCAGGGAACAAGAAGGCTCGTATTAGTCTAGATCGTATCGGGAATCCGGACTTCCACACATCGTATTTTACGCGCACGAATACCACCTACAGCACAAAGTCTTCAACGCTTACCCGCGGCGCATACTACTCGGTGCGTGACGTCTAAAAAAACGTTCGCAGGGTGGCCCGGCCTGCTGGCCGGGCCACCCTTGTGTGAAGGGAATCAGCTTGCTCTCTGTTGATGGAGTTTCACTGACCTACCCGGACGGTGATTCCACACTTACTGTCCTTGAGGAAGTTGCATTTAAGGTGGCACCCGGGCTAGCTGTCATAGTGGGGCCTAGTGGCACGGGTAAATCTAGTCTTCTACGGATTATCGCGGGACTACAGCAACCCCTCAGTGGCGAAGTCCTCATTGATAACGCGGACCTGCCCGGGGGTATTGCCGGCGCGATGTACGTCCCTCAGGACTTTCAACTAATCCCCTTCCTGTCCGCGGCAGACAATGTTCGGCTCGCGGCTGAAGTTCACGGTAGCCCTGAGCCCAATGTCGAGTCCCTGCTGCAGACAGTCGGATTGAAAGGACTCGCAGAGCGGAAACCCGAAGAACTCTCAGGAGGGCAGCAGCAGCGACTCGCTCTTGCGCGAGCCCTATCGGTAAACACACCCATTCTGCTCCCCGACGAGCCCACCGGTTCTTTGGATGAAGCCACCAGTATCGAGATCGCGCACTTGCTGCACGAGGTGGCACACAAGAACAAAAAAGTAGTCTTCGCTGCCACACACGATCCGGCTCTTATAGCTGAGGCTGACAGTGTGTTCGAACTTCGCTCGGCGAAAGTGAAGCGTACTCGATGAGACGCACTCGCTTCTCGGCACTCCAAGTAGCGGGGTACGCGAGCCGCTACTACTGGAAGAGTCTCATCCCGCTAATCGTTTGCGTCTTGGTCTTCTCGGGCGCAATCACCGCCGTGTCAACGGTGCGGGACTCCCTAGAGCACGCTGCTAGTACCAGCGTCGGCCATCACTTCTCCGAACACGCACACATCATGCAGCCTACGACTGGGGAAGCTGCATCGACGGGCTTGGACGTAGACACCTGGATTCCTTTAGCCGACACCAGCGCAGCCATACGGCACGGTGACCGGCTGACTCAGAATCCCCTTCGTTCCTATGAAGACCCATCCTTGGTCCTAGGTCGACTGGTTACTGGGGAGCGCCCAGCTGCCAGTACAGACATCATTGTCTCAGCGGCCACAGCGACGGACCTTAGCGCGTCAGTTGGCTCCGAGGTGGAAGTACAGCACGCCGACGGAGCCGTGACATACTCCACAGTCACGGGCATCTTTAAAGACCCGGCCTCGACCGATACTCAACAGGCCTATATGTTGACAGATGTCGACGACGACTCAGTCAGCGCTTTCATAACCACTGAAGACCCGTTCTTGGACAGTGAACAGACGTCTCTGTTCGAGCAGAAGTTGTTCACCTACAACTCCCTGGGAGCCTTGAAGGCCGTCGCAGCAGCCGATGCCTCAGCGACATACTTCACTCATGGCCTGAATGTCCTACAAGGACTCTGGTTAGCGTTTGGGATACTTCTCGGAATAAGTGCATGGGTCCTCGCCCGCTCTCTAGTGCAGCCGTTTCGAGGCCTTATCGCCGCCGGCTTTACCCGCAGACGTACCTTGAAAGTACTCAGCGTGTTGCTTGCCGCAGTCATAGTTCCCTCCGCACTGGCCGGGATAGCTTTAGCTTTGGGTGCCACGTGGTGGGGACGTGAATCGATATCGGGGCTTTTCGCCCAAGACTGGCTAAGCATTGTGCCTCCGGTCTCGCCAATCCTCCTTATACCCCTTGCAGCCGGATCCCTAGGGATTGTCATAGGACTAAGAGCACATTCAGTATCGGAATCCTTTCGTGGTCGCCACTGGCCTTTGCGGTTCAACGCAGACACCCCACGAGTCGCGGTAATCACAGTGATCTCCGCCAGTGTCGTTTCCGCACTATTGGTTTGGGGAGCATCGCAACAATGGGTTTCCCCCGAACCGGCTCTGCTGGCAATCTTTATCACCCTCGTGATCGCTCCATGGGCTTACTCGGCGGTACTTCGCAAAGTTCTCCTCCCGCCTGTGCTGCGACGAGCGACAAGGGAAGGAGGGTTCATTGTCCTTGCCACTGCGATCGTGACTTCAGCGCTGGTCGTCAGCACGGTAACGTTCACGGCGTACACTACGCACGCCTACCGTTCTGCAGAAGCGGCCGCATCTCCCACGATGGCACCGGGCAGTTTGGCAGTAGATGCCATACCCTCAGCGCAGGCAGCCGAGTTGCGCGCATATTACCTTGAAGCAGGCGGAACCGAGCCAACCGCGTATCTTCTTCCGCTGGAAGACGTATCCGACTTCCGAGTGACGTCCCCGGCTGTCGTTCAGTGCATGGATGAACACGAGGAACCTGATCCCTGGTTCGTCACCGAACTCTGCGGCCTAGAACCCAAACTGAGCTACGCCGTAATAGCCCCGGATGGAGGAAACACGGTCCGAGCAGCCCCGGATCTCGTCGATGACGAGGAAACGTTCATCGTCACTTTCCCCTCAGGCCAAAGCGATACCGATCGTCGAATACAGGTGGACGAGGTCGTACCGGATGAAGGGCTAGTTCCGCCACTAGCAGGTGCAGTCATTGGAGAAGAATCAGCACTGATCGGCGAGCTGAACTTACAAGTGAGTGACTTGCGGCAGCTGGTTTTCACAGATTTCTACACGTTCTCGGGACCTGAACAGGCTGCGTTTCGCAGTTACGTATCGCGGATCGCACCGGGAGCTGAGATGGTTCAAATTGATCCCGATTCGTGGGCGAACGAAGCTAGGCTACTCATCACGGTCAATCTGGGCGCAGGCATACTTCTAGTCATCTGTTTATTGATTAGCACGAGGTTCGCTTTGTCATCGATGCGAGAGACACGTGGCGTACTTGCGTTATTCTCGTCCACTGGGCGGATCCAGATCCGTATCGCAGCCTCGTTTATTGCTGTATGGACGGTCGCGCTTATAGCAACCGCTTGCGGCGGAGTTCTCACCGCGTGGCTGATGTCTCTGAAAGACGGTCTTGGAAGCGGATGGCTGTGGGCCATTGCCCCTTCTCTTGGTGGGCTCGCCCTGGTAGCGGCAGGCGTGCATATGTCTCGGATACTACTTAGCCCGGGGTCACCGCACGAACGCACCCGATAGGCCTGACTTATTATCGGCGCACCAGTGGCTGTCTAGGCGGCTAGGAGAGAATCCATGACCACTTACCTCCACATCTTCGAAAGCGCGGACCGAACAGAGATCTACATTGGCATTGCAGACAGTATGAGCAGAGTCTGAGAGCCGTATAACTCAAAGGCTGACGCGCTGAGGGAGAGAGAAGGGGCGCAAATCGTGCAGACAGTCGAACCGTTCGTCCGTCAGGAGGACGCACGTAAGGCAGGGGCTATCGCCATTTACATCGCCCCACGCGTACCGGGTTCGACAACCTCAGCTGCACCCCCCTTGATGTCAGACGCACTGTGCGGGGCGGGATCCCAGTCCACTGGGAGACTGGCGCCTGCCCTGCCATAGGCAGCGTGTGGCGGGGTTTTCCCCTACTGGGCGCAGCACTTGGCTTGCGCCGAGTTTTCCACAATTCACCTCCCTCTCTCGGGCCGGAACCCTCGCGGTGCCGCAGAGTGAAGGTGTCCCCATCACCACGGACACGACACCTTCGCTGAGAGAACGGAGAGAACCATGAGCAAGACCACCTGGCCGAAGCCTTTGGATTCGGCAGAAGGTCGCGCTGCGCTGCGTCGCCTGGAGCAGGACGAGGACGGTTTGGCCACCGCAGAGTACGGGATCGTCATGCTTGCCGCAGTTGCTTTCGCGGGGCTGCTGACAGCTGTGCTGACCTCTGACACCGTGCAGGGCCTTCTGGAATCAGTGGTCCAGCGAGCACTGAGCCACTAACTCCGATGCCAGACCTGAAGGGACGACGACGCCGGGCGGCGCCAGCAGAACCTGCCGAACGCGGTTCAGTCACCGCCGAGTTCGCGCTGGCGCTGCCGGCCGTGGTACTTGTCCTGCTGCTGGTGCTCGGCTTGGGCGTGCACGGGGCCGCCCGAGTGAGTGTGGAAGAAGGTGCCCGGACCGCCGCCCGGGAGCTGGCCCGCGGAACGTCTGCCGATACGGCCTCCCGGCTTGCCCGCGAAGCCGCGGGGCAAGACAGCTCCGTCCAGCTCAGTCATGAGGGCGAATACGCCGTCGTGACCCTTCGGCGCCCGGTCCAGATCCTGGGACTGCTAGAGCTGACTGTGGACCATGAGGCTGAGGCCCATGTCCGCATCGAACAGTTACCCGGAGCCCCGTGATGACCTGCGGTCCTCCACGGCACGGCTTCCGGCCCGGCGAGGACACCGGTTCGGGCACTGTTGCGGCCCTGGCCATCATCTTCACACTGTTGATCTGCTTATCGCTGGTGGCCGTGGTCAGCAGCGTCAGCGCCGCCTCCGTGCAGTCGGCAAGAGCTGCGGATCTGGCCGCATTGGCCGCAGCAGATGCTGCACGCGGGCTGCGCCAGGGGGACCCCTGCACTGTGGCAGAGCAGGTGACGGCGCGCAACGGCGCAGTACTGGAGGCATGCCAGGTGGGCGGGCTCTTCCCTACGGAAGTCACCGTAACCGTCAGCCGTGAAGTGAGTATCGGCTCACTCGCTCAGCAACTGAACCTTCCGGGACTGCGGGTGCACAGCTCGGCCCGGGCCGGCCCACCCGAGGCTCTTCCGTAAGGCCCAGCTGCTGAGGGGGCCGCTATGAAATCGCCATGGTCTTCTGCTCATCATGAGCGCCCTGATAATCCAGGGCAGCTTGCTGTTCCTGCACCGCCTCCGCGTGCTCAGTGGTGACTGCTGTCTGCTCCTGCAACAGCTGCAGGATGCGCTGCACAGCGGGGTTATTCAGCAGGGTCCGCTTAGTGCGCACCAACAGCGTGCGCGTGGGGGTGGGATTCACCACGCGGGCCACGGCCACTTTGCTTAGATCCGCCCGCGCGGTGGCGAAGCTCAACTGGGGCATCAAGGTAATGCCAGCACCGGTCTCCACAAAGGCGACGGCGGTGCCATCGCCCTGGGTCTCCATGCGGTATGGCGGGCTGAATCCGCGGGCTGCACAAGCGTCGTGGACGATCCTGCTGCAGCTGCCCTGGGTTCCGGTGTTATCGATCCAACTCTCCTGCCGCAGATCCTCCAGCTCCACCTCAGGCCGTCCGGCTAGACGGTGACCAGCGGGCAGAACCACCACATAGGGCTCAGTCAGCAGCTCACGGGTCTCATAGGTTTCTGTGGCCGCCGCAGACTGCGGCCACGCTCCAGCTAAGTTGATCTCCACATCCGGATCTTCACCACGGCCCTGGCTGTGCTCCCACAGCCTGAAATCCAGCCGCAGAGCCGGAAACTCCTCAGCCATCCGCGCGGCGATCTGAGGTATCCACGCACCGCCCACAGAGTTCAGGTGCATTATCGTCAACGAACCGGTCCTCCCCTGCCGAAGGTCAGCGGCAAGACTGTTGAGCCGGGACGCCTGGTCCAGCAACGCCTCAGCCTCAGCAGCAAAACGACGACCCACAGCAGTCAGACGTAGCCCTCGCCCGTGGCGTTCCAGGAGTTCCAGGCCTACTTCGCGCTGGAGAGCATGCAGCTGCTGGCTCACAGCCGATGGTGTGTAGCCAAGATTGCCCGCAGCCCCATGCACTGTCCCCTCGACCACCACAGCCAGGAAAGTACGCACTCGGTTGAGATCCATAGCGCCAACCATAAAGCACAGCTAATCAAACATCCATAAATGTTTGCTTGTGCTTCACAATTGCTGGCGCGAGGATTTCTCCATGACGATTCATGCCCCCGTACTGGCCCAGCCCCCACTGCCGAACGCAGCTCCGTCCCGCCGTCGGTCAACACCGTTGCTGCCCGCTCTGGCCGTATGCGGCACTGTCTTGATGAGTGCTTCCGCCTTCATCGTGATGCGCTGGGCCGCACCGGATATTGCACCCGGGCCCTTTGCTTTGCTTCGACTGGTCACCGCCTCAGCAGTGCTGAGCATTCTGCTGCTGGTTCTGCGCCAGCGGCCGATCCGCCCTTCCCCGCGTGTCCTGCTGCTGACCCTGACATTCGGGGTGCTCAGCTTCGCCCTCTACACACTGGTCTTCAACTGGGCCGGACACTTCTTAGATGCCGGCACGGTAGCGTTGATCATCAACTTCTCACCCCTGATGATCGGACTCGGGGCGGTGTTCTTCCTGGGAGAGGCCTTCTCCCGCAGGCTCTTCAGCGGCATCCTCACCGCACTGCTGGGCATCATTCTCATCGCGGTGGCAGGAAGCCTCGGACATGTGGCCATCGTTGGGCTGGTGCTGTCCTTCCTGGCGGCAGTGCTCTACAGCGCTGGGGTTCTGGTCCAGAAGGTCGTTCTGCGCAGCATTGATCCGCTAGCCACCATGTGGATCGGATGCCTCGCCGCCACCGCCGCGCTGCTGCCTTTCACCCCACAGGCGGTGACCGCCATAACCGCGGCCCCGCTCTCCACCATCCTCGGCGCGGTGTACCTGGGGGCCGGACCAACCGCCCTGGGATACCTCTTCTGGGGCTACGCCATGAACCATTTCTCCACCGGACAGCTGGCCTCCAGCAACCTTGCCGTCCCAGCACTGGTGGTTGCGGCCTCAGCTATGCTGCTGGGCGAGACTCCCCCGGTGCTGGCGATCATCGGTGGTGCCATCTGTCTAGCCGGTGTCGGTATCACCCAGCTGCGCAGACCGCCTCAGAGACTCCAGGAGTAGACTGCCTGCCCTCATGACCATCTATATCGACCCGCCGATGTGGCCAGCACACGGCACCGAGTTCTCTCACTTGATCTCCGACCATTCGCTGGAAGAGCTCCATGCCTTCGCCGCTGGTGCCGAACTCTCCCCGCGAGCCTTCGACTTAGACCACTACGATGTGCCGGCATTCCGCTACGAGACTCTGATTGCACGTGGAGCGGTGCCGGTGAGTTGCCACGAGCTGGTGCGGATCCTGATCGCCTCTGGCCTACGCGTCACAGCTAAGGAACGCCGCAACCTGCGCCAGCCCACATAGCCACGGCGGGAATGTCCCACACCGTTTAGCTGCTGATGCCCATGTGAGGCTCTTTTTATCGCTGCCACTGCCGAACCATGTAGCCGAACACCTTCAGGAGGCAGTGCACTCAGTAGAGGCCGCAGCCCCGCAGACTCCGGGCAATCGGCGGCCCGCACTGCGCTGGGTGCCTGAAGAGCAGCGACACATCACACTGGCCTTCTATGGCGAGGTTCCAGACGGCGTCGTCGAGGATCTGAGCACAACGCTTGAGCAGCAGTTGGGCGCCGTAGCGCCGCTGTCTCTGCGACTTCGTGGCGCGGGAGTGTTCTCCGGGCAGGTTCTGTGGGCCGGAGTGCAGACGGAGCACATCTCCTCCCACAGCAGCGGCACCAGTCCGCTGACTGCGCTGATGCGCCTATGCGAACAAGCGGGATCCCAGTACAGCACCAGCGGCGCACCGGCAAGGGAACGACGTCGGGCCCATGTCACTCTGGCCCGGGCCCGCGACAGGCGCCGGGCTGCAGAACAGCTCCAAGCCCGGGCGGCCGCCCTTTCGATCTATGAAGGGCCCTCCTGGCGGGCTGACCAGGCCCACCTGATGCTCTCGGAACTCGGGGCCGGAACATCTGGTGGGCCGCAGCATACGCTGCTGGACCGCGTGCAGCTGCGCGGGTGAGGGGTCGATTGGCAGGCACTGCCCTTCCCTCAGCACCTCCGGCGTGGTGGGATGAACCCATGAGTTCCGAGTCCCTTCCGCTGTTTGATGACTCCGAGATCACCCGGGTGCTGTGTGTGGCCGCCCATCCTGATGACATGGAGTACGGGGGTTCTGCCGCTGCCGCCCGCTGGTCAGCCCGCGGCGTCGAGGTCTCCTACCTGCTGCTGACCGCCGGTGAGGCCGGAATGCGCTCGCGTCATCCGGAAGAGGCCGCGGCCCTGCGCGCACGCGAGCAGCAGGACGCCTGCGCCGTCGTCGGCGTTGAGGATCTTAAGATCCTGGATTTCCCGGATGGCACCCTCCAAAGCGACCTCGCCACTCGCCAGGCGATCGCCAGGCATATCCGGCGGCTGAAACCGGACCTCGTCCTGACCCAGACTTGGGACCTTGAAGTCAGCTGGGGACTCAACCATGCCGACCACCGCGCCACCGGACTGGCCACGGTGGATGCCATCCGCGATGCTGATAATCCCTGGGTCTTCCCGGAGCTGACCCAGCAGGGCCTTGAACCCTGGGCGGTGAGCTGGCTGCTGGTCTTCGGCGGATCCGCCGATCACCTGGTGGATGTCAGCGGTGAGCCGCTGCAGCGCGGCATCGCCTCACTTGAAGCCCACGCCCAGTACCTGGCTGAGCTGGGTGGGGATTTTGATCCACGGATGATGCTGGAGTCCATGACCGAAGCGGCCGCCCAGCGCAGCGCAGACCCCCTGGTCAGCCACGCACTGCCAGTGGCCGTCTTCCCCATGAACTGATCCCGAGCCCGCTCCTCCCTGGCTGACCTCCTATTTCAGTACAGCCTGAAGGACTTCAGGTGTCAGTTCCCGGTCGGCATAGACCAGCCGTACTGCCTGGGGATCCGGGTTGCCGGCATCGGGTCCGCGGTACTGCCGCCGCAGACCCGCTTTCTCCGCAACCCTGGCCGATGCCGGATTGTGCTCCAGCATGTAGGCCACCACCGGCAGGTCTGGCCGATGCTGGGTGGCTGCCTGCACAGCGGCCTGGGAGACGGCGCTGGCGTAGCCCCTGCCGTGGGTTCCCCAGGCAAGCCGATAGCCCAGATTCCAGAACGTCCGGGCCCGGATCATGCACCCGGCGTTGCCGATCACCACGCCGTCAGAGTCTCTAAGGATCCAGACCGAAAGCCCATCGCGTTCCCAACCGGCCATCCAGTACTCAACCATCGTCGCCGTCGTCGTCCGTTCCTGGTGGCACCCGCTGGGCAGATGGGTCCAAACCCGGGGGTCGCTGTAGATGGCGTGGACCGCGTCGATGTCCTCGTGTGCCGGCCGGTCCAGGCTGAGCCCGTTGATCTGCATGCCTCAAACCTATCGGCTCAGCGCTGGCGGCAGACCATTCAGCAGCGCTGTCTGCGCACTAGACTCCCAGTCATGAGCGATGGCATCCATGCTGCTGATTCCCACGACGTCATCCGGGTCCAGGGGGCTCGGCAAAACAATCTCCAGAACGTGTCGGTGCAGATCCCTAAACGGCGTCTGACGGTTTTCACCGGCGTCTCCGGCTCGGGCAAATCGTCATTGGTCTTCGGGACCATCGCCGCGGAATCCCAGCGGATGATCAATGAGACCTATTCAGCGTTTCTGCAGGGCTTCATGCCCACCCTGGCACGTCCTGATGTGGATGTTCTGGAGGGTCTGACCACCGCCATCCTGGTGGACCAAGAGCGCTTGGCGGCCAATATTCGCTCCACCGTGGGCACCTTCACCGATGTCAACGCCATGCTGCGGATTCTGTTCTCCCGGTTGGGTCAGCCGCATATCGGTTCGCCCAATGCCTTCAGCTTCAATGTGGCAACCGCCTCCGGCAAGGGTTCGCTGACTGTGGAGAAGGCCTCCGCCACCAAAAAACCGGCACGCGCGGAGTTCACCGTGCTGGGCGGGATGTGCCCACGATGCGAAGGCACCGGGCATGTCACCGACCTGGATCTGAACCAGCTGGTGGATAAGTCCCTCTCTTTGAACGCCGGGGCCATCACCATCCCCGGTTATAAGCCTGGCGGCTGGTCCGTGCGGTTCTATGCCGAGTCCGGGTTCTTCGATCCGGATAAGCCGGTGGGTCAGTACACCGAGACCGAATGGCATGATCTGCTGCATCGTGAGCCGGTCAAGGTCAAGATCGGCGGGGTGAATATGACCTATCAGGGTTTGGTCCCGCAGATCCAGAAGTCCTTCTTGTCTAAGGACCGTGAGGCTATGCAGTCCCATATCCGCGAGTTCGTGGACCGCGCGGTCACCTATATCAGCTGTCCCGACTGTGCAGGCACCCGGTTGAACGCTTCGGCCAGGTCCGCAAAGATCGCAGGCATCAATATCGCCGAAGCCTGCGCCATGCAGATCACTGACCTGGCCGAATGGGTGGACGGGCTAAAGGAACCTTCGGTGCAGCCCCTGCTGGATTCACTGAGCAAGACCCTGGGGCACTTCACGGAGATCGGTTTGGGCTATCTGTCCCTGGACCGGGCTTCCAGCACACTCTCCGGCGGCGAGGCTCAGCGGGTGAAGATGATCCGCCACCTGGGCTCAGCGCTGACCGATGTCACCTACGTCTTTGATGAACCCACCGCGGGGCTGCATCCCCATGACATCCAGCGGATGAATAAGTTGCTCCTGCGCCTGCGGGATAAGGGCAATACAGTGCTGGTGGTGGAGCATAAGCCCGAGGTGATGGCTATTGCCGATCATGTGATCGATATGGGTCCGCGTGCTGGTTCCGCTGGCGGCCAGGTGGTTTACGACGGCGATCTGGAGGGTTTGAAGAGTTCTGGCACCCTCACCGGGCAGCACCTCTCCTACCGAGCCCAGCTGAAGGACAGCGTGCGCACACCAACCGGGCAGCTGCAGATCCGCGGCGCTGGGACACATAACTTGAAGAACGTCGATGCCGATATCCCGCTGGGCGTGCTGAGCGTGATCACTGGCGTGGCAGGATCCGGCAAGTCCTCACTGATCCATGGGCACGTGGCGGGCCAGGACGGAGTGGTGGCCGTTGACCAGTCCGCTATTAAGGGATCGCGGCGCAGCAACCCGGCTACCTATACGGGCCTGCTGGAGCCCATCCGGAAGGCTTTCGCCAAGGCTAATGGCGTCAAGCCCGCCTTGTTCTCCGCGAACTCGGAGGGCGCCTGCCCAGCCTGCGGCGGTGCCGGGGTGATCGAAACCGATCTTGGAGTGATGGCCTCGGCCTCGGCCCCCTGTGAGGAGTGCGAGGGTCGGCGCTTCCGTCCGGGGGTTCTGGAATACACCCTCGGTGGTAAGAACATCGCGGAGGTGCTGGATCTGCCGGTGACTGAGGCCGCTGAGTTCTTTGCTGCCGGAGAGGCCAAGCTGCCGGCGGCCCATAAGATCCTGCTCCGGCTGGCCGATGTGGGGCTGGGGTATGTGCGTCTGGGGCAGCCGTTGAACACGCTTTCCGGCGGCGAACGGCAACGCCTGAAGCTGGCGGTTCATATGGGCAATGACGGTGGCATCTACATCCTTGATGAGCCCACCACTGGCCTGCACCTTGCGGATGTGGAGAACCTGCTGGGCTTGTTGGACCGGCTGGTGGATTCAGGGAAGACGGTGATCGTCATCGAACATCACCAGGCAGTGATGGCCCATGCCGATTGGATCATCGATCTTGGCCCGGGAGCAGGGCACGACGGCGGCGAGGTGGTCTTCACCGGAACGCCGGCTCAGCTGGTGGAAGCTGACACGCTCACCGCGCAGCATCTGAGCCGCTATATCCGCTGAAGAGGCTGCCGCCTCGGCCTAGCGATGAGCGCAGCTCAGCTGTCCCATTCCCCGAAGTCCCCATCCAGAAGCCAGTGATACCGGATGGTCAGGGCGCGCTCCAGAGCTGCCAGGCCACCGGCGATCAGCAGTGCGGTGTTGGCCCATGCGGGCAGCTGAATAGGTGAGGTGAAGGTCCCGATGTTCTCGGCCACCCAGGGAACGTGGGTGATCGCTTCGATGGTCTGCGGAATCCCCAGAATCAGCGCAATCAGCAGTACGACGACGGCGCCACGGCCGATCCATGCACTCACCGTGGGGTGGCTGCGGTCCAGGGCGGCACGCAGCCCCTCGCCTGAGCGGGGCTCTGGTGTCAGGAGGCGGCCTTCTTTGGCGTGGGCACCCTGGGGTATGAAGTGGATGCGTTTGAGCCCGGTGAGGGTGGCTGCCACTTCGATATGCCCTCCTGGGACGCTGAACAGCGCCGGCAGGTCAGCGGAGGCATGGTGGCGGCCGTTGCGGTAGAGGTCGGCGCGATAGGCCCCGGAGGTGCTGCTGAAGTCGAAGTAGTCCACGGAGACGGTGTAGGTCTCTGTTCCCCCGTCTTGAGCGCGGTGTTCATGGCTGAACATGGACCGAGTCAGCGGCTGCCACCAGCGGTAGGGCTTCACGGGGTGCCCGTCCCCTGGTTTCACCTTCTTCAGCTTCCGGTCGCGTCGCCATCGATTGAGCATGGTTCTACGCTAGCGGCTGCAAAGCCCGACTGCGGCTTTAGATGCCGAGTGCGTCAGGGATCATGCTGATGACCACCGGCACCACACCGAGCACGATGAATGCCGGCAGGAAACAGGCTCCCAGGGGAAGCATCATCTTCACTCCGAGTTCAGCTGCCCGGCGTTCGGCTGCCTGGCGCTGCTCTGCCCGCGCCTGGGCTGCGGCGGCTTCGAGCATGCTGGCGGTGGGCGCCCCGGTGGCATAGGCGAACCGCAGGTGCGAGCAGAACCTGCCCAACTGCGGGTAGGGCGACAAGCTGTGCACGCTGTGGTCCCAGGAGGCTCCAGCGGCGAGACTGCGATAAACCTGCGCTAGCGGTTGTGCCCCGGGGGCGGCGCGCGAAAGCCTGTCCAGGGCCGCTTCGATTCCTGTTCCGGCATGAAGCAATGCTGCTGTGAGGTCCAGCAGCGTGGCGGCATCAACTTCTCCATCATTGGCGGATGGTTTCTTCGTCCGCGCACGCCAGACTCGCAGCGCAGCAGCGTGGCGCCTCGGGGTTCGCGCCGGTGCTGGCACAAGAAGGAGCACCGCCGCAATAGCCAGGGCCGCAACCGCTCCGGCCAGCAGGGCTCTCATGGCATCTCCTGCAGTACGGAGGAGATCAGCCGGTGGCTCCATAGTCGCCCGAGAAGAAGGCATACTGCTCCGATCACCAGGCATAGCATCCCCAGTCCGCCGCCAAAGAGAATCTGCAGCGGGTCAGCTCCCATCAGATGTCCCAGCAGTATGCCTCCAGCTGGCAGCAGAGTGAGGATCAGCTGAGTGAGCTTCGGCCCGGCGGTCGCGGTCTCCACAGCTGCCCGCAGTTGGGCGGCTTCTTCGAGGGACTGCGCCATCTGTTCCACCAGTTTTGATAATGGAGCTCCGGTCTGAGAGGACAGTGTCGCTGCTGTCATCAGGCGCTGCAGCAGTCCGCGGATCTCCGGGTCGGTTGCTTGTTCGGCACAGCGCCGCAGGCCCTCAGCGCTGCCGACTCCGGCTTGTAAGGAGCCGCTGACCTGCTGAGTGATGTCACTGAAAGGGTGCTCTGCTGCACTGTGACTCCAGTGCCGATGCAGCTCCGCCCAGGCCTGGGCCTCCCCGCGGCCGGACTGCAGGAGTGCGGCGAACTGCCGCAGTAAAGATGCTGCCTCCTTGCCCAGCTGCAACTGATGAACGCCCCGACGTCGCAGCCAGCTGCTGACCGGCCACTGGTGCAGGCCCCTCCGCGGGCTGCCGGTGCCTCCGGAACCGTCGGGTCCTGAGCCGGCCGGTGCAGGCCGAATCAGGAGCAGCACCGAAGAGATGATCAGCAGCCCGGCCGCAGTTGCCCACAGCCCGGTCATTCTTCTTCCCTATGCCGGGGCCCCGCTGCAGGGAAGTCTCCACCTGCGCCACCGGGTGGCAGCATCATCCGGGGATGGGGAAGGTCAGCGAAGAACCGGTCCCATTCTTCCTGTGGTTCTGCTGCGTCATGGGTGACGGTGAGCACCGGCCTCATCCGGATGGCCCCGTCCTGATAGGTCAGTGCCGAAAGCGCCACCGGTAGCCGAGAACTGCCCCGGCGTTCCACATGAATGACTGCATCCAGGGCAGCACCGGCTTGCAGGCCCACTGTCTCGGGGCTGAGTCCGCCGAGGGCTCCCATGGCAATGAGCCGCGCTGGAACGGCATGGGGTGAGTTGGCGTGCAGCGTGCCACCGGCACCGTGATGTCCGGTGTTCATCGCGGTGAGGAAGTCACGCAGCTCCCCACCCCGGCACTCCCCCACAATCAACCGGTCCGGCCGCATCCGCAGGGTCTCTCGCACCAGCTGACCCATCCCGACCTGGCCGGTGCCTTCGATATTGCCCTGGCGGCCCTGCAGATGCAGCACATGGGGGTGCTCGGGCATGAGCTCGGCGGTGTCTTCCACCACGATGATCCGTTCGGTGGCGGGAACCTCGGTGAGCATGGCCGCCAGAAGCGATGTTTTCCCTGAGCCAGTGGCCCCGGAGATCAGATAGTTCATCCTTTGCCGGATCAGATATCGCAGTACCGGCAACCAGACCTGCGGGCTGATCCACTGGGTGGCCAGCTGTTCAAGTGTTGCTGAGGACCCCCTGGCCACACGTACCGAGATCATGGTTCCTTCCACTGCGACCGGGGGCAGCACCGCATGCACCCGGTAGGTCCCGATTCGCCCGTCTGCGCAGGGATGTCCCTCATCGAGTCGGCCACCAGCCACCGAAATCAGCCGGCGAGCCAGGGCACGGGATTGTTCCTCACTTTCGAGTCTGACTCCGGTGCTGCGCAGCCCGCCGTCGCCGTCGGTCCAGATCTCTCCGTGGCCATCCAGGACCACATCCGTGATGCCAGGCTGTTCAGCAAATTGCTGCAGCGGACCCAGGCCCACTAACTCATCGCGGAGTTTCTTGACCAGCTGCTGTGTGGTCCCCGAGCCCAGCGCCAGGCCCTCGGAGCGTACGGCTTCGGCGATCCGGGCCGCTGTCACCGGTTCAGCTGAGGTGGTCAGCTTGTCCCGCAGCGCCTCGAGCTGCTCAGTGCGCACTGGTCACCCCCGATGTCTCCAAGAGGCGCCCGATCAGGGCCGCTCCGCGGGAACTGCGCAGCATTTCATAAGCAGTGCTGAGGTCATCGCTGCGACGCAGCCAGCGCTGTTCGGCCACATCGGCAATCACCGGCACTCCGGTGGCCTGCTGCATCTGTGCACTGTCCCAGCCGGTGGCAGCACGGCCATTGGTGACCACTGAGATCTCTGGCTGCCGGCCGGGCTGCCGGTGCAGCTGGGATATCAGCTCCCGAGCGGAGGCCGCGCCCCGTGGGCACGGTGGTGTGATCAGGAATAGGTGGTCAAGGTAATCGGTGAGTCCAAGAATCGTCTCGGGCCGGTGGCCGGCATCTATGAGTACTGCGTCGAAGGATCGCCTACCGGCATCCGCTGCGGCCAGCACAGCTTGTGCGCCCGGAGCCGGTGTCCGCCCGGTCAGTACCGCGATGCCTTCCCATACCGGCAGCCCGGTGCGCAGATGCGCCGGGGAGAGCCGGCCTTCTGTCTGAGAGAGCAGCTGCCAGTCCAGCTGACCACTCAGTTCTGCTGCCGGGTCTGCAGCGCTACCGCTGCGACGACGGTTACCCGCCCGCCTCCGGGACCGGATACCTGAGTTCTCCGGGACCAGTTCGAAGATTCCGCTGCCTGGTCCGCTGCAGGCGTCCAGCAAAAGCGGTACAACCTCCCGCACTGCCAGCTCGGCGGCACACAGGTAGGCGATAGTGGTGCAGCCGACCCCGCCGAAGACCCCGGCCATCGCAACGACCGGGGCGCGGTGCTGCTCGGTGATACGGCTGCTCAGATACTCACTGAGCCACGCTTCAGCTGCCGGAAGCGGCACAGGAGTCAGCTGCGGATGCTCGGCGGCGGCCTCCCAGAGGTTCCCCGCGGCACGGCCCACTAATAAGACCGGTTCATGAGTGGGGGCCGTTGCGGCAGCCTCCGGCGAACAGAGCACCGCCACCGGTCTGACCGGCTGACTGCCCCGGGCCTTCAGCGGCGCCTCTGGTCGCGGACCGCCCGGTGCCGGCCACTGGCTGGAGCATTCCAAGCGGGCACCGATCACCGCGCTGATCAGCGCAATCTCATCGCGCAGCTGATCATCAGTGGTGACCAGCAGCAGCCGTGGTTCATCACCGGCGGCGGCTTCATCTGCCGGTGATGGTGAAGTCCGTTCTGCCGGTTGGGCGCGAGTCATGTTTCCAGACTGATCCCTCACCTAGGAACCGCGCAGGCTTCCTGCTACTGACTGGGGAGCCTGTCGGCGCGCCAGAGCCGTTGTGCCGGCCTGGGGAAAACCCTGCCTGGGGGAAACTCTGTCCGCTCAGCCACCGGCGGCCCCGGACAGATCCAGCTAACTCCGGCGGAACTGCCGAGGGTCCAGCTCCCGGTCGGGATCCCACGGCTCAGCCCAACCCAGCCGATCCAGCATCCGGTCCAGCAGAATCCCGGTGAACCCCCAGACAAAGGAATCATGGGTCCAGAACGCCGGTGAGCTCAGTTTCACGTTGTCACGCATCAGCACTGCCGAATAGCGGCTCTCAGCGGCGACCAGTTCCTTCACCGGAAGCTGCAGCACCCGCGCCACCTCGTCCTCCGAGGGAGTGAGCACACCGCAGTCCCTGGTCACCGCCAGCACCGGGGTCACCATAAATCCGCTGACAGGCACCGGAGCCGGGGGCAAAGTACCCAGCACGACGACGGTGCTCGGATCCAGTGCCGTCTCCTCCTGGCTCTCCCGCAAGGCGGTGGCCACGATGTCCGCATCAGTGTCATCGGCGGAGCCACCGGGGAAAGAAATCTGTCCGGGGTGCTTGCGAAGCCCGGTCGCCCGCTCGGTGAGCAATACTCGGGGGCCCTCGATGGACCCGGTGCAGCTCATCAGCACCAGTACGCCTGCCTGGCGTGCGTTCAGCGGATCCACCGTCGGGGTGGTCGGCGGCTGCTCCAGGGGCAGCGGATTCCACCAGCCGCCAGCTGCCGCGGCCTCAGGGAACGCCTGCTGATAACCCCGGGCGGAATCGAGTAGTCGGGTCAGAGCCGAGGCCACGCCGTCGTAGTCTGTGGGCACCGGTACGGCCGGCTCCGTGCGAGAGGCAGCTGCCCGCGCCGCAGCGGGCTCGGGGTCCAGCGGGTCTGCCTGATCCGGTGCCGTCATAGTCGTTGAAACCCCTTCATCTGCGCCTCAGGCGCTGAGCGGATAGCCCTCAGCGCGAAGCTGACGGCGGCTGGCCCCGGCCCGCATCTTCTCCAGCAGGTCCTCCCGCCCCGGAGCCAGCTCATACTTCAGCAGCTGCTTGGCAAGCTCTGGGTTGGTCTCACCCTCACCGTAGGAGGGGCATAGCTGAGCAATCGGGCACGCACCGCATGCCGGACGGCGGGAATGGCAGATGCGCCGCCCGTGAAAGACCAGCCGGTTGGACAGTGCGGTCCAATCCTTGGGCTCAAAAAGAGCCGCGACCTCGTGCTCGACCTTCACCGGATCCTGCTGCTGGGTCATCCCCAGGCGCCTGGCCAGCCGCCCGAAATGGGTGTCCACCGTAATCCCCGGCCGACCGAAGGCATTGCCGAGCACCACGAACGCCGTTTTCCGGCCCACGCCGGGAAGCTTCACCAGCTCGTCCAAGGAGTCCGGAACCTGGCCTCCATGACGCTGGACCAGAGCCGCGGAAAGACCCAGCAGTGAGGTGGTCTTGGCCTTATAAAAACCGGTGGGTTTGATGATGTCGCTGAGTTCCTGCTCATCGGCATCTGCCATGGCCGCAGCATCGGGGAACCGGCGGAACAGTTCGGGAGTAATGGAGTTGACGCGCACATCGGTGGTCTGTGCTGAGAGCACAGTGGCCACCAGCAGCTCGAAGGGATTCTCAAAGTCCAGCTCCGCTGTGGCATAGGGATAGACCTCGCCCAGTATGCGGTTGATCCGGCGCACCCGGCGCTTCTTACCCGTCAGCGTCTTGTCCATCACCTCCATCCTATGCACCCGCAGGAGGTCACCGGGCATCGCAGACGTGAACCGTTCGTCGCCGCAAAACAACCGCTTATCTGCAATAGATGTCACCGAACTCTCGCGATCTCGCCTGTACCGCCTCACCGCGTTATTGTGATGCCTGACACACACGTCACCCAAGGAGGATACGTATGACCACGACTCCCGCTTCTGAGAGCGTCCAGACCTTCCCTCCCAGCGAGGATTTTGCTGCCGACGCCGTGGCAACCGCGGAGAAATATGAGACCGCCGCAGCCGACCGGCTGGGCTACTGGGCCGAGCAGGCTCGCAGCGTGCTCTCCTGGGACAAGGACTTCAGCGAAACTCTCGACTGGTCCGATGCACCCTTCGCCAAGTGGTTCGTCGGCGGAGAACTCAACGCCTCCTATAACGCGGTGGACCGCCATGTGGAGGCCGGCAATGGAGACCGCGTCGCCATCCACTTCGAAGGTGAGCCCGGGGACACCCGCACCATCACCTACGCGGACCTGAAGGACGACGTCGCCCGCGCGGCTAACGCGTTTGAGTCCCTGGGAGTCACCAAGGGTGACCGCGTGGCCATCTACATGCCGATGATTCCCGAAGCCATTGTGACCATGCTGGCCTGTGCGCGCATCGGTGCGATCCACTCGGTGGTCTTCGGCGGATTCTCCTCCGACGCCCTGCGCTCCCGCGTCGATGATGCTGAGGCCAAACTCGTGGTGACCGCCGATGGCTCCTACCGCCGCGGCAAGCCTTCACCGCTGAAGCCCAATGTGGACAGCGCCCTGGCGAAGCCCGGGCACACAGTGGAGCACGTCGTCGTCGTCCAGCGCAATGGTGAGAGCGTGGACATCGAAGAAGGACGCGACCTGTGGTGGCACGAGCTGGTCGCCGAGCAGTCCACCGAGCACGCCTATGTGCCCCACGATTCCGAGCATCCGCTGTTCATTCTCTACACTTCCGGGACCACAGGTAAGCCCAAGGGCATCCTGCACACCACCGGCGGCTACCTGACCCAGACCGCGGTGACGCACCGGCACTCCTTTGACCTAAAGCCTGAGCAGGACATCTACTGGTGCACCGCCGATGTCGGATGGGTCACCGGCCACAGCTACATCGTCTACGGTCCGCTGGTCAACGGTGCGACCCAGGTGGTCTACGAAGGCACCCCGGACAGCCCGCATAAGGGACGGCTCTGGGAGCTGGTGCAGAAGTACAAGGTCACCCAGTTCTACACCGCGCCCACATTGATCCGCACCTGCATGAAGTGGGGCCGGGAGATCCCGGATCAGTACGATCTCTCCAGCCTGCGTGTGCTGGGCACCGTGGGTGAAGCCATCAACCCCGAAGCATGGCTCTGGTTCCGCGATGTCATCGGCGCCAATAACGGTCCAGACAATGCTCCCAAGGAGCACCCGGCACCCATTGTGGACACCTGGTGGCAGACCGAGACCGGCGCGCATATGATCGCCCCGCTTCCCGGTGTCACCGCCACCAAGCCCGGTGCAGCACAGACCCCTGTGCCAGGCATCGAGGTCGGCGTGGTGGACGAACTGGGCGAACCGCTGGGCAACGGCCAGGCCGGCCTGCTGGTCATCAAGGAGCCCTGGCCCGCCATGCTGCGCGGCATCTACGGCAACCCCGAGCGCTATAAGGAGACCTACTGGTCCCGCTTCGGGAACCTGTATTTCGCCGGCGACGGCGCCCGCTATGACGACGACGGCGACATCTGGCTCATGGGCCGTGTGGATGACGTCATGAACGTCTCCGGTCACCGACTCTCCACCACCGAGATCGAATCCGCCCTGGTAGCGCACGAGGCAGTGGCCGAGGCCGCCGTCGTCGGCGCTAAGGACGCGACCACCGGTGAAGCGGTGGTGGCATTCGTGATCCTGCGCGGCAACCACGAAGGTGATGACAAGGACGCGCTGGAGCTTCAGCTGCGCGCACATGTGGGCAAGGAGATCGGGCCGATCGCCAAGCCGCGCAATGTCCTGGTGGTCCCGGAGCTGCCGAAGACCCGTTCGGGCAAGATCATGCGCCGTCTGCTGAAGGATGTGGCCAATGGCAATGAGGTCGGCGACGCCTCCACGCTGGCCGATCCGAGTGTCATGATTCAGATCGCTGAGGATATGCGCGCCAAGCACGACTGAGAGCCTCAGCTCATCTCTTAAGCCCACACCACGACGGCGCTCTCCGCACACAGCCGGAGGGCGCCGTCGTCGTCTGCGGTGGTGCGTCAGCCTCCCCGGCCGGCGCGAACACTCGGGCTCAGCAGCGCGGAGGCGTCGGCCTGGCTGCCCGCGAGCTGCGGCGCCCAGCCGTCAGCTCCAGAGAGATACGCTGCCACCGTGTGGGAATCCTCCAGCTCGCGAGGAAGCTGGGGACGCTCACCTGAGCGCTGGGAACCTGGGCCGCGGTTCTTATGCTCGAAGAATCGGGCTTCTCGCCACGAGAATCCGCTCATATCAGTCCATGGGTCGGACTGTATGTGGGCGCCCAGCCACGAACGACGCACCAGCACCTGAGGTCGCGCTGACGGGTCACCGCCAGGATGCCACGGCCGGCCCAGATGGACCGTGCGCCTAGCTGCCTCAGAGACGAACTCGCACTCATCGAAGAGGAACCCGTATGGCAGGGAACCATCGAGGCTGCTGGCGGTGACGTAGCCGTTGTTCGACTCTCCCCTATCCAGAGACTCAATCCGGCAGCGGTCGAAGACGGCGGTGCCGCGCCCAAAGATGAAGTCCACATCGCCCTGGACATGGCTGCCGGTGACGTACTGACGCGCCTGGACACCGGCGCTCGGGGAGTTTGCGTACAACGTGTCCTGCCGCCCCACGCATCGCACGTTCCTCAGCACCGCATAGTCTCCGGCGAGCAGCAGGGCGACCGCCTGAGTGCCTGAGATCTCCGGGTGAGAGGCAGGGTCGAAGTCATTGGCAAAGGTGAGGTTCTCTGCTTCAAAGTAAGGCCCATCCACGCGAACCGACGCGCTCCCGGTGGTGCCGTAGGTTCCTCCCCCGGGGTGCGGCGTCCCATTGGCGTTGTTGAAGACCAGCACGGTTTCTTCCGCGTGGGAGCCCAGTCCGAGGAACGTCACCCTCTGCTTGTCGCGCGGGACATGGATGACCTGCCGGTACTCCCCTGGGGCGATGGCGATGATGCTGCGACGGTCTGAGTTCGAGGCCACGGCGTCCACGGCCTGCTGCACGGTGGCATAGCTCCGGCCCGGGCCCACTGTGAGAATGTTCGCGTCGTCGATGGTGCGTTCGGCAGGCCAGTGCACCGCGTGAAGGGGATCGATCAGGGCGCCGCGCTGGGAGAACCACGCCCCGCGCACTATGCCTTGATCGACGAGCGCGTCTGCAACGAGCCGCGCGACCGCGAGGGCCCCTGCAGCCTGGAAGTGCGTGTTGTCCTCTGCCCCTTGTGGATACTGCGGGTGCTGGCCCGGGGCCAGATGCATGAAGTGCTGTTTGGTGGCCTCCGGACCGAGCTGCTGCCAGAGAGCCCGTGACTTTTCGGTCAGGTCCACCAACGGGACCTGCAGCTGCACTGCGAGCTCCGCCATCGCTCGGGGGTACTCCCCGTGAGTGCTTCCGGCCTGACCCGAGGAGTCGAACCGGCGGCGCTCGACGGGTGTCACAAGCACCGGCGATGCACCCTGGGCACGCGCACCATCGACGTACCGTGTCAGGTACTGCTTAAAAGTGGAGTCAGGAAGAGTGCCTCGCTCCGGGTCGTCAGTCTTGGAGTCATTGTGACCGAATGAGATCAGCAGCACATCGCCCGGCTGCATCAGATCCAGCACCACATCGAGCTTGCCGTTGTCATAGAAGCTCTTGGAGGACGCCCCCGACCAGGCGTAGTCGAACGTGCGGACCCCCTTGCCCATCAGCAGCGGCAGTGCCTGGCCCCAGCCCGTGCGGGGGCGGGCGGCGTGCTCATAGACCGAGGCCGTGGAGTCCCCGACGACGAATACGACAGGTTCCCTGGGGCCGCTGGCAGGGCGCACAGCCGATGTCGCAGCAGCGGGACTCATCGGAAGCATGCTGGCGGCGAACACCCCCGCGGTAAGGCCTGCGGCGGTGCCGAGCATCGTGCGGCGCGAGAGGCGCCATTCGCCGGTGCCGCGCCGGTTGCGCGGATCATTCTCATTCATACGTACGGAGTCCTCCTAGTATCTCGTCCCACCGGACTGCGGCTCGTCTTTGAGTCCGCATATGCGCGGCACCTCGTCAATATGTGATGCCCGTCACACAGCGGATTTCTTCAAACTAGCAGTCGGCGAGTCAGGCAAGGTAGGTGAATGCCGGACCGATAACACGCAAGTCCCTGCGGGACTCGCGCCGATGAGGAGCCCCCACTCGGCATGTGGTTATGTACGCTGTGGAAATGGCTGATAACGGACGTCTGCTCATTGTTCATGGACCGAATCTGAACCTGCTGGGCACCCGCGAACCGGAGATCTACGGTGCCGAGACCCTAGAGGACATCAACGAGCTGTGCCGCAGCACCGCCGCTGAGCGTGGCTTCGCCGTGGACACCGTGCAGTCCAATCACGAAGGCGAACTGGTGGATGCCATTCAGGCTGCGCGCGGAGCGCAGGAGGGCATTGTCATCAACCCCGCCGCCTACACCCACACCTCAGTGGCGATTGCCGATGCGCTCAAGGCAGTGGACCTGCCGGTGATCGAGGTGCATTTGAGCAACGTGCATGCCCGCGAGGCCTTCCGGCAGCACTCCTTTGTCTCCCCGCTGGCCAGCGCCGTCATTGCAGGCGCCGGGTCCAACGGCTACCGATTCGCCGTCGAACATCTGATCTCCCTGCTGGAGCAGCAGGACTAGCCCAACGCTTCAGCGCCACCGGCGCGAGGCCCGAGACCGGGCTGCCGCAGTCGCCCGCCGGCGTTTGGTAGGACTGAAACCTGCGGTATGGGGCGGAAACGGCGCTATTCGGCAGGTTTCAGCCCTGTCAGGCTCACCCATTGCGCAAGATGTGCGACGCCGGGCTCATAAGGCGGCCTCAGCGATCCACGCACTGGCCGGTGGAGACGGTGTCCACGTAGCTCTCGGGACTGCTCAGCACCTCGCCTGCCGCCTCGGCGGTCACGGCGAAACCAACTGCGGTGCCTTCCACGGCGCGGGCGAACACCACCCCGACTGCCTGACCGTCGTAGTTGATCAGCGGTCCGCCCGAGTTGCCCTGCCGGACATCGGCGTTGACCTGGTAGATCTCCAGCTCACTCGGTGAGCTGCCATAGATATTGTTCACGCTGGAGACTTCCCGGGCCTGGACCACTGCGCTGCCCGCCTGGAAGGGCCCACCTGCCGGATAACCCATCACGAAGGCCCGGGCACCGGGATCCAAGGGACCACCGATGGGCACCGGCGCTGCAGTCAGCGGCTCCACCGCCAGCAGCGCCAGGTCTTTACCGGGGTCGAAGTACACCGCACGACCAGTGACCACCTGCCCGTCTGGCATTTCCACTGAGGGTTCGGCCACACCGGCGATCACATGCGCATTGGTCACCACTCGGGTGGGCGACACCGCGAAGCCGCTGCCGGTCTGCGACTGCCCGCACTGTTGGGCCACACCGCTGATCCGCCCCACCGATGCTGCCGCCGTGGTTGCCGCGGCGGTGAGGTCCTCGTTGCTCGGCGGCTCCGGGGACTCCGGAACCAGCAGCTGGGCCAGCTCCGGAATGTCTGAAGCCAGGACCGTGCTGCGGACCTGGGCAAACCAGCCTTCCACCTGTGCCGGTAGAGCACGGTCAATGGTCTGCAGCACCACCGACTGCCTCATATGCTGATTCACCGCGGGGAAGCCCATGGCCTGCACCGAGAAGCTCAGCGCAGCAATCACCACGACGGCGACCACCAGGTTCACCACGCCGCCCACCAATGAGCCCAGGGTGCGCATAGTGGGTGACCGGAACATCCGCTGCACCTCAGCCCCTGCGGTGGTGCCCAGCGCATGACCGGCCACCACCAGTACGATCGCGGCGCCGATGACAGCCACAATCCGCCACAACGGATCAGGGACCCACCCCGCAACCAGCGGGATGGAGAAGAACGCCGCGGTAGCGCCCACTAGGAAACCGGCAGCACCACCAATGGTGGCCCAGACCCCGCGCGCCAGTCCCGCGGCCAAGAAGCCGATCAGCACCAGCACCAGAATTACATCGAGCAGGGTCACGCCCATCCGCCGTTTCCTTCTTTCCTCATGCAAGCCTCACCGCCGCGGCTGGCCAGTCCGTCCCCAAGAATCCCATATTCAGGTCACGCCCAGAGCAGACAACACGGCCAAATCGTTTCCTTAGGAAGTGTCCTACCTGGTAACTTCTTATCAACCGCTATCACGCCTTACCCAAGAAGAATGGACAGGCCCATGGATCTCGATGTGCTGCGCCGCGCACCTCTGTTTGCCACGCTCGACGATGAAGTCTTCACAGCGCTGACCAAGGAGCTCACCGAAGTTGAGCTCTCCCGGGGCTCCTCCATCTTCCATGAGGGTGACCAGGGCGACCAGCTGTACTTCATCATCTCCGGCAAGATTAAGCTGGGGCGCTCCACTCCCGACGGGCGTGAGAACCTGCTGGCCGTGCTCGGCCCCGGTGAGATCTTCGGCGAGATGGCCCTGTTCAACCCGGCACCGCGCACTGCAACTGCCACCGCGGTCTCCGAGACCCGCCTGGCGGGCCTGAAGCACGACAACCTCAAGGACGTCATCACCTCGACTCCTGAGGTCTCTGTGCAGCTGCTGCAGGCGCTGGCTAAGCGCCTGACCCGCACCAACGAGTCCCTGGCGGACCTCGTCTTCTCCGATGTTCCCGGCCGTGTGGCCAAGGCGCTGCTGGACCTGGCCGACCGTTTCGGGCGTCCGGCACCGGATGGCATCCTGGTCGCCCACGAGCTCACCCAGGAAGAACTGGCTCAGCTGGTGGGTGCCTCCCGCGAGACGGTGAACAAGGCCCTGGCGGAGTTCGTTCAGCGCGGCTGGCTGCGCCTGGAAGCACGCGCCGTCGTCATCCTAGACATCCAGCGCATCCGCCAGCGCTCCCGCTGACCTACGTTAGGCTGAAGGCATGGCTGACATGACACAGTGGGAATACGCCACCATTCCGCTCATCATCCACAACACCAAGGGCATCCTCGATCAGTGGGGTGACGACGGCTGGGAGCTTGTCACCGTGCTCCCCGGACCTGACGGCAATGCCCCAGTGGCCTACCTCAAGCGCCCCAAGCAGGTCTGAGTCCCCGATGTCTGCAGTGGAGCAGCGCCTGGCTGATCTGGGCCTTACCGTGCCCGAGGTGGTCCCGCCGGTGGCGGCCTACCAGCCAGCCGTCGTCGTGGACAATGTCATCTATGTCTCCGGCCAGCTTCCGCTGGTCAACGGGGAACTCGCGCTGACCGGCAAAGTCGGAGCCGAGGTCTCTCCAGAGCAGGCATATGACCTGGCGCGGATCTGCGGACTGAACCTCATCGCTGCGCTGAAGCACGCCGTCGGGGATCTGGATCGGATCACCCGCATCGCCAAGGTCGGCGGCTTCGTCGCCTCCACCCCGGACTTCACCGGCCAGCCCAAGGTGATCAACGGTGCCTCCGAACTGCTCGGCGAGGCCTTCGGTGAGGCCGGACAGCACGCCCGCAGTGCTGTGGGCGTACCTGTGCTGCCACTGGACACTCCGGTGGAAGTTGATCTGATCGCCCACTTCAGCTGAGGAACTGGTTCTCTCGTGTCGACCCTGAAGAAGGCGGCTGCTGCTGCCGATTTTGTGCCCGTGATCATCGGCACGGATCTCAACGCCTATCACATGGCGGCCTCCTTCCATGAGGCCTATGGGGTGAAGCCGCACCTGCTGGGCAAGATCCGCATGGGCTTCACCCATTACAGCTCCATCATCGCCTCCACCACCCTGGTGGAGAACCTCGACGACGCCGAGGTCTTCGTCCGTGCGCTGCAGCTGTTCGCAGAGAAACACGACGACGGCCGTCCGCTGCTGCTGGTGGGCACCAATGATCACTATGTCCGGCTGATCATTGAGAACGCCTCCACCTTGGAGACCCGCTACCGCTTCAACTACCCCAGCCTGCAGCTGCTGAATCAGCTGCAGGTCAAGGACGCGTTCTACCCGCTGGCTCAGGAGCACGGCCTGGCCATCCCGGAGACTCATATCCACCATGTGGGGCAGCCGGTGGACTTAGACATTTCGCGCTACCCGGTGATTCTGAAGCCCGGCAACGGTGTGCAGTACTACCGCAATAAGTTCGATGGCCAGGAGAAGGTCTACCGCCTCTACTCACTGGAGGAAGTGGTGGCCGTCATTGAGAAGATCGAGGCCAGCGGGTACCGAGATACCCTGATCATCCAGGACTTCATCCCCGGTGATGACACCTACATCTGGGATTCAGTGCTGTACCTGAACTCCGAAGGCCAGGCGGAGTTCGTGAACTTCGGGCAGGTCATGCTGCAGGAGCATGAAGCCAGCGCCATCGGTAACTACACAGCCATCCTCTCGCGCTTCAACGAAGAGGTCATGCAGCAGTTGAAGGGCTTCCTCGAAGCCATCGGGTATACCGGCCTGGCGAACTTCGATCTGAAGTACGACGCCCGCGATGACGAATTCAAGGTGTTGGAGGTCAACGTTCGGCAGGGCCGCTCCAGCTGGTACGCCACCGCCCAGGGACATAACCTGGCCGGCTATCTGGTGGAAGATCTGATCCGGAACAATCGCAGCAGCCAGTGCACTTTTGTAGAGAAGGAAGTTCTCTTCAGCGTGGTGCCTAAGTACATCCTGCGTGAGTACGTCACCGAGCCGACTGTGCGCGACGACGTCGCCCGGCTCATCCGCGAGAAGAAAGTCCGCAACCCGCTCTACTACCGCGGGGACAAACATCTGCTGCGTCGTGCCTGGCTGGCTGTGCGTGCAGCGCGGTATCGCAGGAAGTACGCCACCGCCACCTGGCGTGAGCAGCTCAGTTAGAGGCTGCAGTGCGCAATCTCCTGACTGGAGCCCCACCGGCCGGGGCGACGTTGTGCCTCTGCGCGCTTCTGGTGACCGCGTGCAGCCCGGCGGAGTCTGATACCGCAGCTGTTGCGGGAGCCGCCGATGTGCCCAGTCTCGAATCATTGACGCATACACAGAAGCAGGATCTTGAGGGCGCCGGATACTCGGTACCCTTCTCCGGCAGCGGACAAGGTGATTACGGGGCCTTCTCGTTCGAGTTTCCAGCCGATTATCAGCGGGAATGGCTCACACTCTACTTCTCCTGTGCCGGTGCCGAGGGCGAAGGGCAGGTAACTGTCAGCACCGCGCAGAGCACCTCGCACCAATCAGCACCGTGCCCGGCGGATGAGGCACCGCTGCCGCTGACCGGAGAGCTGTGGCCCTACGGGGACGGGCTGGAGGTCACAGTGGAGGACATGCCCGACGGCGCGGCCTGGAGCTTCTCTTTCGCCGCTGCCGCAGAATCCCGTTGACCCGCAGCAGGGACCCGGTGCAACCTTAGGCCGGGGTGATCTCCAGCAGCGTGGCCTCCGGCGGGCAGTTCAACCGGATCGGGGCCTTCGCAGAGGTTCCGATCCCCGCAGAGACATGCACGGCGACATCCCCGCCATGGGATCCCCGACGGTAATGCAGTCCTTTGGCGTAGCGCCTCGGCAGATCGCAGTTGGTCACGATCGCTTGCTCTCCTGGCAGGCATACCTGTCCACCGTGGGTGTGACCGGCCAGTACCAGATCCGCCCGGGCATCGGCGAAGGTCTCCAGCACACGCAGCACTGGCGCGTGGGCCACTGCGATTCGTAGATCTGGCGTCTGGGATCCGTAGGCGGTCTCGGGCCAGCCGGTGAATTCGTCCCGGCCAATATGCGGGTCATCAACGCCGCTCAAGTGCAGGCTCAGACCGTTGATTCGTACCGCAGCGTGCGCATTGCTCAAGTTGGCCCAACCCGAGGACTCAAAACCTCCAAAGAGCGCGTCGGTGGGAAGCACCTGCGCCTCAGGATCCAACGTGGAAGGTCCCAGCAGATAGCGCAGTGGGTTCTTCAGCTTCGGTGCGTAGTAATCATTGGAACCAGGTACAAATGCCCCTGGGAATTCACGCAGCGGAGCCAGTGCTTCGAGGACTTCAGGTACAGCCTGGTGGTGCGAGAGGTTGTCACCGGTATTGATCACCAGGTCCGGCTGAAGTTCAGCCAGTTCCTGAAGCCAGCGGAACTTCTGCTGCTGCCCCGGGACGTAGTGAATATCCGAGATATGCAGAATCCGCAGGGAGGTGGGCACCCCAGCCACTGGCACACTGACCCTGCGCAGGGTGAACTTTTTCAGCCCCACTTGGTTGGCGTAGGTCAGAGCACCAAGGCCAGTGACTGCAGTGATTGCCGCAGCCGCGGCGGCAGCCCGCAATCCGGTAACCCCTCTCGAAGACCAGCGACCGTCACGACGACGATCAGTCGTCGTCATCGTTGTTGTCGTCCTCGTCCGAGCTGTCGTTGTTACCGGAGTTGTTGCTGTTATTCGAGCTGCCACCATTACGACCGCCGGGCAGAGCGCCGGAGCGCGGGTAGCTCTCTCGCCGATTGTCGAACTCGGAGTTGGGAGACTCCCGGAAGTCTCCGGTGTCGTAGTTCCGTCCGACTTTTTCGATGTACTCGTACCACATGGGCTGCGCCATCGAAGAGCCGTAGAACCATTCGAACGGGCCCTGATTGCCGATTCTTCTTTCGTTCAGCGACTGGATGTCCTCCAGACGGCCGATCTGGGCCACGGAGGTCAAACCCTTAGTGCTTCCGGCGAACCAGGTGTGCGAGTTCTCACCGCTGGTGCCGGTCTTGCCCAGCATGGGGAAAGGCGGGTTGCCCGCAGGGAAGGGGCTGTTGTTGGTCGGGGAACGCTCGGCAATATTAACCAGGGTGTCATTGACCTGAGCCACTACGTCCGCATCGAGCTTTTCGCTGCAGTCCTCTTCCGGGACGGGGTAGGAGTTCCCCTGCCAGTCAGTGATTTCCAGGAAGACGCGCTCCTCGCACTGAACTCCATCATTGGCGAAGACGGTGTAGGCCGAGGCCAGGGTCAGTGGCGCGAGTTCGGTACCGCCCACGGTAAAGGAGGGCTGAGAAGGGTTCATGCCCTCACCGTCACTGGCGCGCACAATATCCAGGCGGTCAGTCAGATCGGTGATATCGCACATGTCCATATCGAAGGCCGTGGCAAGAGTCGCAGTGTTCACGGAGTTGTACAGGCCGTAGTCAATGGACATACGGCGATTCATATTCTCGCCGACGTTCTCCACGCTCCACATGTCGCCTTCTTCGCTGTCGGCTTCAACGCCGAGGCGGAAGCCACCGCCAGGTAGACAGGAGGCATCCACCCAGTCGCCCTGTTCGAATTCAGAACCGGTGGCATCAACAATGTCATTCATAGAACCGCCCTGCTCCACCCAGGCAGCTGCCACGAAGGGCTTCAGCGTAGAGCCCACCGGAAGGGCGTTGGGTCCACCGCCGAATTCAGGTCCGACATTCATATTCAGCGTGGTGGCCCCGTCCGCAAAACTCCGATCTGGATCGTATTCAGTGGACTGGGCCATGGCGACGATATTGCCGGTATTGGGCTCGACAGAGATGATGGAGGCCACAGCACCGGAGTCGTCCCCGGGGGGCACCGTTGCCATGACTTCGTCTTCGGCGGCCCGCTGGGTGTCAGCGTCCAAGGTGGTGACAATGTCCAGACCGCCGCGGTAGAGCATCGTCTTGCGTGCTTCCTCATCCTCACCGAATGCTTCGTTCGACAGAACCTGGCGCTGAACGAAGTCGCAGAAGTAGTTGGCGAAGGACGCCTGCGCACAACCGTGCGGCTGCGGATGCGGATCCACACCCAGCTCAGCTTCGCGTGCTTCCCGGTGCTCCTCTTCGGTGATGTATCCCAGGGAGAGCATGTTGTCCAGCACCACATTGCGGCGCCATGTGGAGTTCTCCGGGTTGTATTCCGGATTGAAGTAGTTCGGCGACTGCACCATGCCGGCCAGGGTCGCGGCCTGCTGCAAGTTCAACTCACTGGCTGGAATGCCCCAGTAGTACTGCGCTGCGGCTTCCACACCGTAGGTCTGTCCACCGAGCAGGACGATGTTGAGGTAGCCCTCAAGAATCTCGTCCTTCGTCATTTCCTGCTCTACAGCAACGGCCAGCTTCATCTCACGGAGCTTGTCCGCATAAGTCTTGTCGTTGATGCCGGAGAAGAGCACCCGGCCTTCCCCGCGCACGATCGCGGCATTGTTCAGCACGTTGTTCACGTACTGCATGGTGAGGGTCGAAGCACCCTGCTGGGTGGAGCGGGTGAGGTTATGCACCAGAGCGCGGGCTGTGCCGCGGGCGTCCACTCCGCCATGTTCGTAGAAGCGCTCGTCCTCGATCGCCACAATGGCGTCCTTCATGTACTGGGAGATCTCGTCATAGTCGACGGGCTGACGGTTCTCCTCATAGAAGGTCGCGATGAGCGTCTCGCCGTCGCTGGCGAACACCCGGGTAGGGGTGGACAGCGGCTCCTCACTGAGTTCAGCCGGAATTTCTTCCAACAGGTCGCTGCCAGCGGTGGCCGCAGCACCTCCGGTCGCAGCCAGGGGGAAGACAAGCCCTGCGGCGAGCAGGCCGCACAGGGCGCTCACACCCAGGAAGGACATGATTTTGCCCACGGTGGTAGCCGTGTCAAAAAGGGGAGACTTGCGAGACGCCATGAGATCTATGGTAACGAGGCCGTCAACTTATTCTTCCCAGGAAACCCCGTGCGGCCCACCAGGAACTCTTCCGAGATTCTCTTGGGACCCTTCCCCTAGCCGAAGCGCAGCATGTAAAGTTGTTGCAGTATGCAACGATCGGATGGGACACAGGAACGGTACGAAAGCGGGCGTCGTCGTACCCTTTGGCAGTCCATGAAGCGCCTGGGTCCCTATCTCGAAGGCCTGAAGCTGCGGTGGATCTTAGGCGTGTTCGCTGCCATCGGCGCCGGAGTCGTGGCGCTGACTATCCCCCAGGTGCTCGGCTCCCTCGTTGACCATCTCGGGGACCCCACTGCTACTACCGCCGTAGTCTGGACCGCGGTGGCAATCACCCTGGGGCTGGGGATCCTCGAAGCGGTGCTGGTGTACCTGCGGCGGCTGTTCGTCATCCCGCCGGCCTCAGACGCTGAGACCTCCATGCGCACCACGCTCTTCGGCAAACTGATCCACCAGTCGGCGGCTTTTCACTCCGCCTGGGACGCCGGTCAGCTGCAATCACGTGCCATTGCCGACCTGAATCTGCTGCGTCGGTTCTTCGCCTTCGGCTCACTGATGCTGGTGACCTCAACTGTCATCATCATCTTCGGCTTCAGCCTGATGTTCCGTGAGTCCGCGCTGCTGGGCTTCCTTTTCCTCTGTGCCGCGATCCCGATCATCCTCATCGGCCCGCGCTTCCGCCAGAAGTTTGTGCACTTCTCCCGCGCCTCACAGGACAAAGCCGGGGACGTCGCCACTCGGGTTGAGGAGTCCGTGCACGGAATCCGCGTACTGAAGGCCTTCGGCCGCGGTGACTACGCCCGGCAGGGTTTCGTGGACGAGGCAGATGAGCTGCGCGGCCTGGAGGTATCGAAGGCCTACACCCTGGCGCGGTTCCAGATGCTGATGATTCTGCTGCCCGAGGGCGTACTGGGGGCGTGCCTGATCGCCGGGCTCTACCTGACCGCGCAGGGTGACATGAGCGTGGGCGCGCTCGGCGCCTTCTTCACCACCGCGGTGATCCTGAAGAACCCCATTGAAGGTGTGGGCATGCTGCTGGGCATGGTCTTTATGGCCAAGACCGCCATTGACCGTCACGTTGATGTGATCGACGTGGAACCTGAGATCACCGAACCGGCAGAACCCGTCACTGCCGCCGAGCAGGGGCTGGTGGAGCTCGACGACGTGCACTTCCGCTACCCCGATCAGAAGCCTGAAGAGCGCGATCTGCTCAATGGTGTGAGCCTGCGCATCGAACCCGGTGAGACCATGGCGCTGGTCTCCGGCACCGGCGGTGGCACCTCAACGCTGCTGAATCTGATCCCTCGGCTCTATGACGTCACCGGCGGCACCATCCGCATTGACGGAACTGATGTGCGCCAGCTGAGCCTGGCAGATCTTCGCTCCCGGGTGGCCGTGGCCTTTGAGGAGCCCACCCTCTTCTCGGCCTCAGTACGCGCCAACGTCCTTCTGGGCACCGGACACCAGCGTGATGACGACGACGCCCAGCACCCGCAGCGACCCGGCGCACCAGCAGATGAGCAGCTGGAGGATGTACTGACCGAGGCGCTCCACACCGCCGACGCCGAATTCGTGGAGAACCTTCCGGAGGGCGTGGACACCCGCATCGGCGAAGAAGGTCTGAGCCTTTCGGGCGGTCAACGCCAGCGCCTGGCCCTGGCCCGCGCGATCGCCGCCAAGCCCTCAGTACTGCTGTTGGATGATCCACTGTCGGCATTGGATGTCCGCACCGAGGAGCGCGTCACCGCCCGGCTGCGCGAGGTGCTCACTGGTACCACCACGCTCATTGTGGCCCACCGCCCTTCCACCGTGGCGCTGGCAGACCGAGTGGCACTGCTGCATGAAGGCCAGATCATCGATGTGGGCACCCATCACGAGCTGCTGCAGCGCAGCGAACTCTACCGCCGGGTGATGAGGCCCCCGGCCCCTAGTGGTCAGGACCTGATGGACGCCCTGGACCCCGCCGAGGCGAACCCCACCAGCGAGAGCTACCAGGAGGTGCGGCCATGAGCCAGCAGCAGAGCCCCGAGCCCACCCGCCTGGTCAGCCCCACCAAAACCACCGACCACTCCACCGCCGGTGAGCCCGACCCGTTCGAACATCTGCGCGGTACTGCCGGAGAAGAACAGGTCAGCCTCAATAAGGCCGAGCGGAAGTTCATTCGCCGTCGTTCCTGGAAGCTGCTGGTACGCACCTCCGAGGGCGTGCGCCTGAAGCTGCTGCTGACCGCCCTTGCGGTGATCCTGGCCCAGGCCTGTCAGGCCGCCACTCCGCTGATTGTCAGTCTGGCGATTGACTGGGGGCTGCCGCGGGTCATCGATGGGGAAACCCAGGGACTGTGGATCCCCGGCGGCCTCTACGTCACCTGCGCGGTGACCGCCGGCATCATGCTGTTCCTCTATACCCGCATGACAGCGGAGGCCTCCCAGCAGATGCTGTTCACCCTCCGCGACGAGGTCTTCCGCAAGACCCAGGAGCTGAGCCTGGATTTCCACGAGGACTACACCTCCGGGAAGGTCATCTCCCGGCAGACCTCGGATCTGGAATCGCTTCGCGAACTTCTCGACGGCGGGGTCAACTCCCTGGTCCAGGGCCTGATGTTCATGTTCTTCACCACTGTGACCATCTGGATCATGGACTGGCGCTCCGGGCTGGTGCTGTTGGCGGCTGCGGTGCCGATCGCGTTCCTGGGCCGCTGGTACCAGAAGAACTCAGAGGTGGCCTACCGGCGCACCCGCATCTCCTCCGCGCGGATGATCGTGCACTTCGTGGAGAGCATGACTGGCATCCGAGCGGTGCAGGCCTTCCGCCGGGAAAGCGCCCGCACCCGGCAGTACAAGAAGCTCGCCAAGGTCTACCGCGATGACATGGTCCGCTCCATCGGACTCTTCGGTGTGCTGCAGCCGGGGCTGATGCTGGTGGGCAACCTCAGTGTGACCGCAGTGCTGCTCTGGGGCGGCTTCCGGGTGCTCGACGGCGACCTGGGCGTTGGTGCGCTGGTCGGCGTGGTGCTGGCCACCAAGCGTGTCTTCCAGCCCCTGGACATGATCGCGATGTTCTACAACTCCCTGCAGTCAGCCACTGCTGCCCTTGAGAAGGTCTCGGGCCTGTTGGAGGAACGGCCCAAGGTGCGCGAGGCCAAGCACCCGGCACACCTGGCTGAAGCACGCGGTGAGCTGGAGTTCCGTGACGCTGAATTCCGGTACAACCAGGATGGCCCGTTGGTGCTGAAGAAACTGGACCTGCATATCCCCGCCGGACAGACGGTGGCAGTGGTGGGCCGCACCGGAGCCGGCAAGACCACATTGGCCAAGCTGTTGGCGCGCTTTTATGACGTCAGCTCCGGGACCGTGACCCTGGACGGTGTGGACCTGCGCCAGCTGGCCACAGCCGATCACCACCGGCATGTGGCGATGGTAACCCAGGAGGCTTTCCTGTTCTCCGGCACCATTCGGGACAACATCGCCCTGGGTCGCCCCACAGCCACAGATGAGGAGATCGTCGCCGCGGCCAAGGCCGTAGGCGTCCACGAGTTCATCACCGCCCTGCCGGAGGGCTATGACACCGACGTGAATAAGCGCGGTGGCAGGCTGTCTGCAGGACAGCGGCAGCTGGTCAGCTTCGCCCGTGCCTTCCTGGCCGATCCGGCAGTGCTGATCCTGGATGAGGCCACCTCATCCCTGGATCTGCCCTCTGAGGCGCTGGTCCAGGAGGGTCTGGAACGCCTGTTGGGCAACAGGACCGCGCTGATCATCGCCCACCGGCTTTCCACAGTGGCGATTGCTGACCGGGTCCTGGTGGTTGATGCCAGACACATCGTGGAGGACGGTTCACCGGAGGAGCTCATCGCCGCTGGCGGATACTTCTCCAAGCTGCACTCGGCGTGGTCCGCCACGATGGGCAACTGAAGCGCCTACACCTTGACCAGCGGAATCACGGCCGAGAGATCCGCACGAATCCCGGAGGCCGAGATTCGCCCCTGCCCCGATGCGTCCGCCCAGGACAGCTGACCGGTAGCAAGCTGAAGCCAGGTCTCGGCGTCGAACTCCACCACATTCGGCGGGGTGCCGCGGGTATGGGTGGGCCCTTCGATGCACTGGGTCACCCCTAGCGGGGGCACCCGGACTTCCACGGAATTCCCTGGTGCCCGTTCGGCCAGCTCTTCCAGCAGGAACCGCACAGCAGTGGCCAGGGTGCGCCGGTCAGCGGCTCCCCCGTTCCAGGAGTGAACGGCAGCCATGCCTGCCTCGGCGGTAATGCGGCGTCGTGCCATGGGGTGTCCTACAGGACTGCCGTGACGGAGTCCGACAGCCGCAGGCTACCCACCACAGCATCTGTGACACCGCCGGTGATAGCCGGAGTGATCTTCTTCAGCACCGGCCCCAGGGCCTCGACGTCGATGGTCCCGTGGGCTGCCAGCAGGCTCAAGCCCACCAGTGAGTTTGCGCGGTGGCTTCCGTCCAGGGTTTTCACTGCCACCGCGGTGCCATCAGGTGCAGCTACCACCAGGACGCCTTCGGCCCCGTATTTGGCCAGCACGCCGAGTTCTTCCATCACCACGGTGTTGGCCTCGCCGCGGCCTTGGACGGCCCAGGGGTAGTCCAGCATGGCCTGCGCCACGGTGAAGGCGTGAACCTCCGCCTCTCGGCCCCGCGGGTTGCGGTAGTCCAGCGCAGCCGCGACTTTGCCGATGCCGCGGGCCAGTCCCGTCAGTGAGATGGCAGGGGCGGGGGCGCCGCACCCATCAACACCTACTGCTGCCGGTTTCTCCCCGCAGTATTCCTCCAGGACCTCCATCACAGTCTTCTGCAGTGGATGCTCGACCTCGGCATATGTGGCCAGCCGCCAACCGCTGGTGCGGCAGGCAGCCAGGAATGCGGCGTGTTTGCCTGAACAGTTGAAGGCCAGGGCCGTTTTGTCCTTGCCGGCCTCAAAGTGGACCTTTAAGTCCTGGGGGCGTGCCGGCAGCGCGGTGGGGCATTTCAGGTAGGACTCGTCCAGGCCTTCCTTGGCCAGCACCTGCGCGGCCAGCTCTTGGTGCTGGCGGGAGCCCACGTGGGATCCGCAGGCCAGGGCTACGGCCTCGGGGCTGATGAGCGCGCCGGCACGCAGCGCTGCCACCGCCTGCAGGGGCTTCAGCGTGGACCGCGGAAACACCGGCTTCTGCGGAGCCCCCAGTGAGGTGATGACTTCACCCTCGGGGCTGACCAACACAGCCGAGCCGATATGGCGGGATTCAACGACGTCGGCGCGGGTCACCACGGCCAGTTCAGCGGACTCAGCGGCGGAGGCGGTATGCACGGAGCTCATGCGCTCCAGCTTATCCACGCCCGCTACCGGTGCTAGTCGACGTCGGCTCCCGTCGCCGAGCCCCCCCCAGCCGACCAGCCGCCGCCCTAGCCGGTCCGCCTACCCCTGCCACCCGAGCCGCGCCGTCAGCCCCGCCGCCGGCCCAGCCACCTCAGCCCCCTAAGGCACCCCCGCCCCGCCGCCCGCGTCATCGCACCATAGTTCCGCAAATCCAGGCTTGCGCAGCTGGGGGGTGTTTGCGCGAAGCGGGGTGCGATGACGCGTCCCCACAGACCAGCCGCCGCCCGATAGGCTTAAGCCTTGTGAAGGTACTTGTGGTCGGCCCAGGCGGCCGAGAGCACGCAATTGTCCGGGCGCTTCTGCGCGATTCCTCCGTGACCCAGGTGCATGCCGCACCCGGTAACGCCGGCATCGCCCGGGACGTCACCTGTCACGCGGTGGATGCCTCCGACGGTGCCGCAGTCACCGAGCTGGCCCAACGCGAGTCCTATGACCTGGTGGTGGTGGGCCCGGAGGCTCCGCTGGCAGCAGGGGTCTCAGATGCTCTGCGTGCCGCCGGTATCCCGGTGTTCGGCCCGTCCAAGGACGCCGCACAGCTGGAGGCCTCCAAGGCGTTCGCCAAAGACGTGATGGCCGCCGCAGGTGTGCCTACCGCTCAGGCCGTCCACGCTGCTGATGCCGAGACCGCCGCCGCGGCGCTGGACCGCTTCGGCGCCCCCTATGTGGTGAAGGACGACGGCTTAGCCGCCGGCAAGGGAGTGGTGGTCACCTCAGACCGTGACGCCGCTCTGGCTCATGCCCAGGCCTGCTTCTCCGCCGGCGGCACAGTGGTGATCGAGGAGTTCCTCGACGGCCCCGAAGTTTCTCTGTTCGTGCTCAGCGATGGCCAGAATCTTGTGCCGCTGAGCCCGGCTCAGGACTTCAAGCGCATCTTCGACAATGATGAGGGCCCCAATACCGGCGGCATGGGTGCCTACACCCCGCTGGATTGGCTGCAGGGCTACACCGAGACCGGCGACGACGGGGTGACCCGTGATTTCACCGGCATTGTGATGGACCAGGTGGCCCGGCCGACTGTGGAGGAGATGGCTCGCCGCGGCACACCGTTTATTGGGGTGCTCTACTGCGGGCTGGCCGTCACCTCCCGCGGAGTCCGCGTGGTGGAGTTCAATGTCCGCTTCGGCGACCCCGAAACCCAGGCGGTGTTGGAGCGCCTGGAGACCCCCCTGGGACAGCTGCTGCTAGATGCAGCCACCGGGGAGCTCGGCGCCAGCCGGCAGTTGGCATGGCGCGATGGCTACGCCGTCGACGTCGTCCTTGCCACCCAGAACTACCCGGACTCTCCGCGCAAGGGTGATGTAGTCACCGGGGTGGAAGAAGCCGAGGCACTCGAAGGCGTAGCCGTGCTGCACGCCGGGACTTCCACTAACGACGACGGCGCCCTGGTCACCGCGGGTGGCCGCGTGCTGGCCGTGGTGGGAACCGGTGGCACTCTTGCTGAGGCGGTGGAGCGCGCCTATGCCGGTGTGGAGAAGATCAGCTGGGACGGTGCCCAGCACCGCAGCGATATTGCCGCCAAGGCACTTGCCGGACACATCCGTGTCAGCTCACCGGAAAGGCAGGCATGAGCGTGGAGACCGCATCCCTTGAGGGCTGGCAGCATCTGGCCTCCGGCAAAGTCCGCGAGATCTACACACCCGCGCCCGGCTCCAGCTGGGAGGGCCAGGACGTTCTGCTCATGGTGGCCACCGACCGGATCAGCGCCTATGACCACGTGCTCTCCCCCGGCATCCCGGATAAGGGCAAGATCCTCACCCAGATGAGTCTGTGGTGGTTTGAGCAGTTGGCCGCCGCTGGGATCAATAATCATGTGGTCTCCACTGAGGTTGGCCCAGGGGCGATTCCGGAAGCGGTGGCTGGCCGGTCCATGATCGTGCGCAAGCTGAAGATGGTAGAGGCCGAAGCGATTGTGCGCGGCTATCTCACCGGCTCCGGACTGTCAGAGTATCGGGCCAGCGGAACCGTCACCGGCATTGCGCTGCCCGAGGGCCTAAGCGATGGTTCCCGGCTGCCCGAACCGCTGTTCACCCCCTCCACCAAGGCGGAGCAGGGCGATCATGATGAGAACATCAGCTTTTCCCGGCTGGAAGAGGTCATCGGCGGCGAACTGGCGCAGCGGCTGCGCGATGCCGCACTGAAGGTCTATGCGCTGGCGGAGGAGACCGCTCGGGCGGCAGGCATCATTCTGGCTGACACTAAGTTTGAGTTCGGGCTGGATGAGCACGGTGCGCTGATCCTGGCTGATGAGGTCCTGACTCCGGACTCCTCCCGGTTCTGGCCGGCAGCGGGCTGGGAGCAGCACGTTCAGGCGGGCACCGCCCAGCCAAGCTTTGATAAGCAGTTCGTGCGCAACTGGCTGACCAGCTCGGAGTCCGGCTGGGAGCGCGACGGCGACCTCGCCCCTCCAGCTCTGCCCGCCGATATTGTGCAGGCCACCCGGGAGCGCTACCTGGATGCTTTCCGCCGCCTCACCGGCACCGAACCTGTGCTCTGAGATCCTGCTACTGCAGGGTGTCGGCGATCTCCTCTACCGTGGCCCGGTCTTCGCCGGAAACAGCGGAAGTATCGGCCACTGGCACCGCATGTTCGAGCTCCAGCTCACCGGCATGGGAATCCCGGGCTTCCGGGGATTCAAAAGTGCTCAGCGCCAATTCACCCAGCTCCGTGTGAATGCAGGAGATCTCGGTCTCCACTCCGGTGGCCATGGGCATGGTCTCCGCGCACTGATAGCCGCGTTCGGCAGCTGCGGAGCTGAAGTCCTGGCTATTGGCGGAATCCTCCCCGCCGCAGCCGGCCAGCAGGATCGCGGCGCTGAGCCCGGTGAGGGCGAGGAGCATTCGTTTCTGTGTCTTCATTGCAGGCATCGTAGGCAGTAGTCCCCCGCGTGATTCAAGGGTGGGGCGCGGATCGTCACTGGACTGTGATGTGCCACCGCCCCCACAGCCAGGCAGCTGCCCGCGCCGCACCGCAGGTGTGCGCTTGGGCAACACGCGGCCCGGATGACCGGCTATGGTCTCCCGGTGCTGTCACTATGTGTGGCAGAGGTCTCTGCTTCCCCCGCCTTCCCCGCTGTCTTCCCCCAGAGGCCTCCAGAAGGAGCCCGCTGTGCTGACGCATCAGCCCTCCGCACGCACCGAGAAGGTGCCTGCGGTCGAGCCCAAGCGCCCTGTGCCGTCCCCACGCGGAAGTCTCCGCACCCGCCATGCCATCCAGCGAGCTGCCGCCGAGCGTGAGAAGGGCCGAATCCATGGCCTGGACGCCCTGCGTGCTCTTGCCGTGATGCTGGTGATCGTCTACCACATCAGCCCTTCGTGGGCTCCTGGCGGATTCATCGGCGTCGATGTCTTTTTTGTGATCAGCGGTTTCCTGATCACCTCGCTGCTGTTGCGCGAATACCGCGACCACGGCCGCATTAACCTGCGTCAGTTCTACCTGCGTCGGGCCAGGCGCCTATTGCCGGCCATGGTTCTGGTGGTGGCCATCTGCACAGCAGCGGCCGCGGCGCTTGGCGGGGACGTACTCTCCGGGCTGGGTCTTCAGCTGGCAGGAATCGCCACATTCACTGCCAACTGGGTACAGCTGGCAGGCAGCTTCGACTACTTCAAGACCTCCACCGCCGGGCTCTTTGATAATTTCTGGTCACTGGGCATCGAGGAGCAGTTCTATCTGCTGTGGCCGGTGGTGCTGATCGCCTTCCTCGTCCGCGCCCGGTTGCCCCGGCAGGCGTTCTCCCGGATGCGATCCCATCTGGTCGCCGTAGCGCTGCTTTCCGCGCTGCTGATGGGCGCGCTGGTCTGGTTCGGCTACTCCAATGCGGCGTATCTGGGTACCTTCACCCACCTCTACGGGCTGCTGCTGGGCGCGGCTCTGGCGATGAGCCCGCGTATGTTCCGTCAGCGCGCACTGGCTATCAGCACCGGGACACCGACGACGACGGTGCCCCCGGGTGCAGCTGGTGAGGTCTCCGGGCACGCCGCCGCCGCTGAAGCCTCAGCGGATCCGGCCCCGCCGGCACGTGCATCGTCGGCATCGTCGGCAGGATCTGCGCCGGCAAGTGCGGCCTCCACCACTGCCTCCCCGTTCTCCGGGATGCTGCACAGCGCAGGCCGGGCAGGGCTGAGCCTGATCCTGGCCTTGACCGGCCTGGCCGCCGTCGGCGTATTAGCTTTCAGCCCCCTCGGTGAGGTTCCCGGACGTGAGCCGCTGCTGACCCTGGGCGGCACGGTAGCCGGGCTGCTGCTGGTGGGAGCCTGCTTAGCGGCACCGGCACACCGAGCACGGCTGCTCGACTCCGGTGTGGCCGGGTGGATCGGCACCCGCTCCTACGGCCTCTACCTCTGGCATTTTCCGCTGATAGTGCTCACCGATCAGCTGGTGGCCACCTTCGGCACACCGGCCGGACTGGATCACACCCAGGCCCGGATCCTGGCCGTCCTGGTTTCCGTGGTGGCTGCCGACTTAAGCTACCGGTCCGTGGAGGTGCCGGTGCGCCGAAACGGCTTCAGCTTCCTGGCTCAGGTTCCACTGCGTGCAGCTGCTGCCGGTCTGGTGGTGGCGCTGCTGGTCAGCTCCGCAGTGTGGGCCCACACCCGAGCTCCCCAGCAGACCACCCTGGAACAGACGCTCTCCCAAGGGCAGGCCTACACCGAGTCCTTCGGCGATGATCCGCTGGACACCACGGAGGAACAGCCCGCAGCTGCACCGCAGAACGACACCGCAGCATCGGATGAGGCGGTGTCGGATGAGGCTGAGGCAGACGGAGCAGAAACCCCCGACCGAGAGGCTGACGGGCAGGACGCACCGCAGGCCCCCGAACAGGATTCCGCTGAGCAGGGCTCACCCCCGCAGGATTCAACCCCGGCCGACGCCGACTCAGCGCCATCGTCGTCGGCCGCTGAACCGGAACCTTCCACTGCCCCGCACACGCCCCCGGCACAGACCCAGCCGCCGGCCCCCGAGGCAGCGGATCCTCCGGCCCGTTCGGCACAGATGGTGGCGGTCGGGGATTCGGTGATGCTGGCTTCCTCCGAGGCGATGAGTCGACGTTTTGACGTGGTCATCGACGCCGCCGAATCACGACAACTCATTCACACACCCGAGCTGGTGGCACAGGCGGTGGCGCAGGTGCCCGCGGCCAGCACGGTGATCCTCGGGGCAGGGATCAACGGGGTCGGCGGCGAGTCGGATCTCCGCCGGGCCATCACCAACGCTGGCGAGCGCACCGTAGTGCTGGTCAACCTCTATGGCCCGATGAGCTTCACCGCCTCGCATAACGCGATGCTGCAACGCGTGGCGGCCGACTACGGCCACGTGGTGGTTGCTGACTGGCACGGCCGGATCAGCGGCAGCACCCAGCATCTGCAGGCTGATCAGGTACACCCGATCGGCCCCGGTGGCGATATCTACGCCGATGCGATTGCCGCTGCCCTGGGGCGGTAGACTGGAGGACATGTCTTCTCACGAGCAGCGCCGTCAGGTGACAGTTCGTACCACCCCTAAGCTCGTCCCGTTTCTCGTGGCTGGGCTGGCGGTGGCCTTCACCGCAGCCGTGATTACTGTCTACGCCACAGCCCCAGCGGAGAACTACAGCCGCCCGGCATCCCTGGGATATATGACTTTCGTGTACTGCCTTCCGGCGCTGGCCCTCAGCGCAACCGCGTGGTTGGCCACGGAGAAGGTCCTGCGGCGTCGAGCGTCCACTTACGACATCACCCCCGCGGAGAGGAAGTAGCCGCATGGCCCGCCCCGACGGTCGCCTGAACCACAACCTTCTTGACGAGGACCCCCTGCCACAGGATGAATGCGGGGTCATCGGTGTCTGGGCACCTGGGGAGGAAGTCTCCAAGCTGGCCTATTACGGCCTCTACGCCCTGCAGCACCGCGGTCAGGAATCTGCCGGAATCGCCACCAGCGACGGCAAGCACATCAAGGTGTATAAGGATGTCGGCCTGGTCTCCCAGGTTTTTGATGAATCCACCCTGAGCGCCCTGACCGGTCATATCGCCCTGGGACACTGCCGCTACTCCACCACCGGCGGCAATCAATGGTCCAACGGGCAGCCCACTCTGGGCGCCACCCCGCACGGGACGGTAGCCCTGGGGCATAACGGCAACCTCACCAACTCCGCTGACCTCTATGACCGCATCGTGGAACGCCACGGACGCACTGACTTCGGCGAGCTGGCTCAGGGCAACACCACAGACACCGCCCTGGTGACCGCACTGCTGCGCGACCAGCCCGGGGATTCCCTGGAGGAGCAGGCACTGGCGCTGCTGCCCACGCTTAAGGGTGCGTTCTGTCTGGTGTTCATGGATGAGAACACGCTCTACGCCGCCCGTGACCCGCAGGGTGTGCGCCCACTGGTGCTGGGTCGGCTCGACCGCGGCTGGGTAGTGGCCTCGGAGCAGTCGGCACTGGCCACCGTCGGTGCCTCGATCATTCGCGAGATCGAGCCCGGCGAGTTCATCGCCATTGACGCCGACGGCATCCGCAGCCACCGCTTCGCCGAGGCCAAACCGGCGCGCTGCGTCTTCGAATACGTCTACCTGGCCCGGCCGGACGCGAATATCAACGGCCGCAGCGTCTACGAATCCCGTGTGGAGATGGGACGTCAGCTGGCACGTGAGGACACCCACGACGCCGATATTGTCATCCCCGTGCCAGAATCAGGCACCCCGGCCGCGGTGGGCTACGCCGAGGAATCCGGGCTGCCCTTCGCCCAGGGATTCATCAAGAACGCCTATGTGGGCCGTACCTTCATCCAACCCTCGCAGACCCTGCGTCAGCTGGGTATTCGGCTGAAGCTCAATGTGCAGGCCCATGTGGTGCGCGGGAAGAGGGTCGTCGTCGTCGACGATTCGATTGTCCGCGGCAACACCCAGCGTGCCATTGTGCGGATGCTCAAAGAGGCCGGTGCTGCCGAAGTTCATGTGAAGATCTCCTCACCGCCGATCAAATGGCCCTGCTTCTACGGCATCGACTTCGCCACCCGCGCGGAGCTGATCGCCAACGGCGCGACCATTGCGGAGATCACCGCGGCCGTGGGCGCAGACTCCCTGGCCTATATCTCTGAAGATGGCATGATCGCCGCCACCGGTCAGCCGCGCTCTACGCTGTGCACCGCCTGCTTCTCCGGCGAGTACCCCATTGAGCTGCCCCCGGAGGATCGGCGCGGCAAGCTGCTGCTGGAGCAGCCCGCATTCCCCGGGATGTACAAGCGGGTGCAGACCGGCTGCGAACCGGGTCCGGACAGCGAGTTTGAGCTTGATGACACCGAGCGGCCGCTGCGCGATGCGCTTGGTGAAGCTGCGCCGAGCGAAACCAGCCTGAGCGAGTCAGCACAGAGCGAATCCGCACCGGAGGATTCTGCCCAGGACACTGCCGAGTCCCTCACCACGAAAGCGAGCCGATGACAGAGACCAGCAGCCGCACCCCCACCACCTATGCCTCGGCAGGCGTGGATGTGGAAGCCGGTGACCGCGCCGTCGAACTGATGAAGGCCCATATTGAGGCCACCCACACGCCTCAGGTGATGGGCGGCGTCGGTGCATTTGCTGGACTCTATGACGCTTCTGAACTCAAGCGGCTGCCGCGGCCTCTGCTGGCCACCTCCACTGATGGGGTGGGCACCAAGGTGGCAATCGCGCAGGCGATGAATATCCACGACACCATCGGCTACGACCTGGTGGGCATGGTGGTTGATGACATTGTGGTCATGGGTGCCAAGCCGCTGTTCATGACTGATTACATCGCCTGCGGGAAGGTGGAGCCGGCCCGGATTGCCAGCATTGTCTCCGGTATCGCGAAGGCTTCGGCTGAGGCCGGCACCGCGCTGGTGGGCGGGGAGACCGCTGAACACCCGGGGCTGCTGGGTGAGCATGAGTACGACGTCGCAGGTGCGGCCACCGGCGTGGTGGACGCCTCCGCTGTGCTGGGCCCCGATCGGGTGCGCGCCGGTGATGTGGTGATCGGCATGGCATCTTCCGGCATCCACTCCAATGGCTACTCGCTGGTGCGCCGCATCGCCGCAGATGCTGGCTGGGCCTATGACCGCGACGTCGCGGAGTTCGGCCGCAGCTTGGGCGAGGAGCTTCTGGAGCCTACGCGTCTCTACACCCAGCCCTGCCTGGATCTGGTCACCGCGCTCAACGGTGATCCTGCTGAGGGCGAGATTTCTCCCGAGGCGCCCGTGCGCGGCTTCAGCCACGTCACCGGAGGCGGTCTGGCTGCCAACCTGGCACGAGTTCTTCCAACCGGCCTGCTGGCCACTGTGGACCGCTCCACGTGGGGGTGGCAGCCGGTGTTCCGCGTGCTCAGCGAGCTCGGCGGCGTGCCGCAGGCCGATGCTGAGCGGACCTGGAATCTTGGCGTAGGCATGGTGGCCGTGGTGGCCGCAGAGCAGGCTGATGCGGCTATCGCCCAGCTCAACGCCGCGGGTCAGCGCGCCTGGGTGATGGGGGAGATCAACCGCTACGACGCCGCTGACTCCCGTATCGCGGCAGCCGGCGAGGACTTTGTGCAGGGCGCCAAGGGTGTCGACGGCGGCGGCGTGCTGCTGACCGGCTCCTACGCCGACTGAGGCTCCGGCTTTCTGTTCCGCCCCGATCCGAGAACTGCGACTCTCGGTCGGATCGTTATTAATTTGCAATAGCAACCTGTTGTTTGCCGCTGCAATGTAGGTCATGCTGGTGGCACACCATCTGTCGCACAGAAGGAAGCCGCTCATGACTGCCCGACTCCGCACTTCGATACTCTCAGCGCTGACCGCCTTCGGGCTGATCTTGGCCGGTTCAACGGCTGCCTCTGCGGCCGGTGAAGAGATCCCCTTTGATCTCCACGGCACCGTTGAAGGTTCAGAGATCACCTTCGAATGGGAGGAGATCCCCCAGGCCGAGGCCTATCAGTGGACCTTCAATGTGGCGGGCACTGACGGCGTCTTCGACTCTGACGAGATTACTGAGACCAGCGCAGTCATCGACGTCGAGGAGATGGGTCTGGCCGGAAACGAACCAGAAGACTATCTGGAGATGAACCTGACGCTGGGCTTCGGTGTTGCCGGTGTCTTTGCTGATCCTCAGCAGTACTACGCCTTCGAACAGCTGCGTTTCCAGCTGGTTCAACTCGACGACGGTTCCTTCACCGTCGGTCCTCCTTATTCGGATCCGATGCTCAGCGAGGAGGAGGCTGAGGCGCACTTCGCCGAGCACTTCACCGTGGTTGAGGATTCCGCAGAGACGGAATCTCCCACTACCGAGCCCTCCCCCACTACTGAGAGCCCCGAGCCCACCGAGGAGACCAGCGCATCTCCCACACCACAGGAGACTGACTCTCCAGAGACGGCACCGGCCAGCCAGGAGGACCCGCTGGGCGGCTGGGGCACTCCGCTGATGATCGGCCTGGGAGTGCTGGGACTGGTGCTCATCGGCGTCGGCATTGTCATGGCCGTCCGACGCGGGCGCGCCTAACGCGGCTGAGCGTCCAGCTCGCTGTCCACTTGCTTGGGAAGATCCGCAGGCGGGCTGCCGCCCAGGCGAATAGCATGCCGACTGGCAGCAGAGCCGTGCCCAGAATCGAGAAGATCAGCTGCGCGTCTGTCTGCTGACCTAACAGGGGCGTCAACCGAGCGACAGAGATCAGCCCGTTGAATATCAGCGCGAACGCAGCGATACCCATCAGCAGCCAGCTTCCGCGGCCGGGGTCGCCGAACAGCCGATTCGCCCGCTGGGGCCACGGGCGGCCGGTCTGACGCTGGCGCTGCCGCAGCAGTTCTTCGCGCTGAGCCACAGTGATGTTGCCGGGCGTGACCGTGCGCTGTGTTCGCCTGGGCTCATCTGCACGAGACATGAAGGACCTCCTACCTGCCACGCCAGGTCAGGCTTTGCCGCTCAACAAGGGGGTATCCAGCAGGCGTAGCCGAGTGGCGACGGCGCCGCGCCACCCACTACCCGCGCCACCCACTACCCCCGCCACCGGACCCTCGCCAGCGGACCCTCGCCAGCTACCCAGCGCCACAACGGATGGGAACCAGCAGCAGCCGCGCGCGCGAATCTCCCACCTCTTGTGGCGGTTTTGGCCGGAAATCCGGCCCGCGGCGCCACAACGGATGGGACGCGGTCGTCTTCCGCGGCAGAATAGGCCTTGTGATTCGGCTTTTTATTGACTGCGACCCGGGCATCGACGACGCCATCGCCCTGGGCTATGCCCTCTGCCAGTCGGACGTGGAGATCACCGGCATCGCGGCCAGCGCCGGTAACGTGCCGGTGGATGCGGTCACCCGCAATGCGCTGGCCTGGCTGGAACTCACCGGCCGCACCGACATTCCCGTGCACCGCGGGGCCGAGAACCCAGTAGCGCACCGCGCGGGCGACCCGGCTCCGATCTTCGCCGACGACACCCACGGTCCGCTGGGTGCAGGTCACGCAGTGCTCGATGAACCGACGACGACGGCGCATCAGCTCTCCGCCGCCGAAGCCTGGGTGCAGGCCGCCCGAGCACATCCGGGCGAAGTGGTCGGCGTCGTTCTGGGTCCGCACACCAATCTGGCGCTGGCGCTACGCCTGGAACCGGAACTCCCCACCCTGCTGAAGCGGCTGTTCATCATGGGCGGGGCCTTCAACTACCGCGGCAACACCCATCCGACCACCGAATGGAACATCACCTGGGATCCGGAGGCTGCCGCTGAGGTTTTCGCGGCCTTTGGCACCCCGGGGACCCCGCTGCCGGTCATCGGCCCCATCGAGGCCACCGAGGCAGTGGTGATGACCCCGCAGCTGCTGGAGAAGATCACTTCCTCATCCTCAGCAGCACCCGGCTGGCAGCAGTATCTGGGGCAGCTGGCTGAGGCGCTGCGCTTCTACTTCGAGTTCCATGAATGGGACGGCCACGGCTACCTGGCGCAGATCCATGACCCCTATGTGACCGCCGCGGCCATCGGCTGGGCGCGGTCACAGGCGGCAGATTCGCTCCCGGGCGCTGAACAGGAGATAATCCCGTGGGCGCATACCGCAGATGCCGCCGTCGATGTGGAACTGACCGGCACCCTGACCCGCGGTGAAACGGTGGCCGATTGGCTCGGCCGCTGGAACCGGCAGCCCAATGCCACCCTGATTCGCAGCCTGGATGCCTCGCAATTCTTGACGCACCTGGCCGAGACCCTGATGAGAGGACCTGACCAATGAGTACCGACCCGACCTCTGGGCAGGGGTCCGCTGCAGCCGCGGCGGATCCCGGAGAAACCCAAAACAGCACCCCCGCCCACAACACGTCCGGCGCTTCTGCCCGCGCCGGGAAGGCTCCCGCAGCCTTCGCTCAGACCGGCAGCCAGTTCTACGCAGTGCTGGTCTCACTGCTCGCCGCGTTCTACCTGATCTCCAATATCGCCGCCACCAAACAGATGGACTTCGGCGGCTGGGTGGTCGACGGCGGCGTCTTCCTCTTCCCGCTGACCTACCTTCTCGGCGGCGTCATCTCCGAGGTCTACGGATTCAAAGCCGCCTTCCGCGCCGTCCTGGTGGGCTTTTCCGTGATGCTCATAGGTGCCGTGGTCTTCGGCCTGGTGACCATCTCCCCGGCCGTCAGCGATGCCTATAACCAGGAGGCCTTCGAGGTCCTCTTCGGCTGGGACGGCATGTATGTGCGCATCCTGATCGCCTCACTGCTGGCCTACCTGGCCGGGCAGCTGATGAACTCCTTCGTCATCGTCTGGGTCAAAGGACGATTCGGTGAGTCCAATCTGTGGGCCCGTATCGCCAGCTCCACCATCTTCGGCCAAATCCTGGATACCGCGCTCTTCGGCCTGATCGCCTTCACTGCGCTCTTCGGCCTAGACCCGCTGATGAGCTGGGGACAGTTCGCCAGCTACTTCATCTTCGGTGTGCTCTATAAATGCGCGGTGGAGTTTGTGCTGATGCCGGTCACCTACACCGTGGTCTCTCAGCTCAAGCGCCGCGAGCCCAGCTACAGCTCCCACTGAGCACACCCCTCACCGACGTCGGCCCTCCTGCCGGGCCTGGATCTACCAGCCCGGATCTGCCGGACCGGATACCCGACGCCGCGCCTTAGGCACTGCTGCTGCGCCCTGCGCATACGGCCTGCACCTGCGCACTGCACCTGCGGCCTGCTCCGCTCATACCTCACCATCGGCAACAACCCTGCTGCCGGTCCCTAGGAAAGGAACACCTGATCATGTCCGCTGAACCAACATCTGGGCAGGGATCCGCCGCCACCGCCGCGGGTCCCGGAGAACTCTCATCCTCGCGTCTTCCAGCACCGGCCTGGACTCTGGCTGCCATCGCCGCCGGCTCCCTGGTCATCCTCGGCACCTATCTGTGGGTGCTGACCAGCCAGCCTGCCACCCTCGGCCAGGACCTCGGCCACACCACACTCGGGGTCATGCTGGGCTACCTGGTCGGCGCGGTGCTGATCGCCGCTGGCACCCTGCCCCGGATCCCGCGCGGCATCTTCGCGCTGATGCCGGTGGCCATTGCGCTGAATATCGTCACCGGGCAGGTGGTGGGCACGATGACCCCCATCCCGCTGTATCTGGACTCTTTGGGTACCGTGCTGATCGGCGTTTTGGCCGGACCTGCCGCCGGTGCGCTGACCGGGATTCTCGGCAACGTCATCTGGGGTGTGACCATCAACCCCACCGTCATCGCTTTCACCGCAGGTGCCGCCTTCATCGGTGCTGCAGCAGGCTGGGCCGCCCGCTTAGGAGCCTTCCGCGCACTGTGGTGGGCAGTACTGGCAGGTGCCGTCGCCGGTATCCCCACTGGTGCACTGGGCGCCCCAGTTGCGGCCTTCCTCTTCGGCGGCGGCCTCGGCGTGGGCACCGGAGGCGTCGTCGCGACCTTGCAAGCAGCCGGGCTGGAGATGCTGCATGCCACCTTCGCCCAGAGTGTGGTCAGCGATATTGCAGACAAAGCCCTCATCTTCGCGCTGGCCTTTGTGGTGATCTGGGCACTGCCGCGCCGGCTGCGCTCGCGCTACCCCTTCACCGGACATTCCTTCACCCCTCGCGCCTCCCATCCGGCGGCGCCGCAGACTGCCCCACGCAGCCAGGCCGAAACAGCTCAGTGACCCCTTCGGCTGCTGCCCGCCGTCTGCACCCCTCCACGGAGTTGGTGCTGCTGCTGTGCGGGCTGCTGCTGGTCTACGGGGTCCCTTCGCCGCTGGTGCCGGCAGTCGTGCTGCTCGGCGCGGCAGTCGGCGCTGCAGTGACGCGGCATCTGCGGCTGAAATCCTGGGCGCTGACACTGCTGGTGCTGGCAGGGCCCATGCTGGTGATGGTCACCATCATCCAGGGCTTGTTCTACCCCGGCGAGGCCGTACATATCCTGTGGTCGGCCGGCCCGGCGGCGATCACTGCGGAGGGCCTGGCTGTTGCCCTGCAGCTGTGGCTGCGGGTGGCGGCCATGATCGGTCTCTGTGCCTTATTCGCCTTCGGCGCCGACGCCGCGCGGGTCTTTGACGCGATGATCGGACTGCGGTTGCCGCTTAATGTGGCCTATGTCTGTGCTGCGGCCATGAATCTGCTGCCGCTGCTACGCGAACGCACCGCGCGGACTATGGCGGCCCGTGCCGCCCGAGGCTGGGACACCACATCCCTGCGGGTCCGGCTGCGCCTGCTGCCCGGTATCCTCTCGGGCCTGCTGACAGCGCTGCTGGTGCAGTTGGACCAGCGTCATGATGCACTGAATCAGCGCGGTTTCGGCGCGGTCCCACGGCCAGCACCGGCCCGGTTCTACGCTTCAGGCACCGGCCAGCAGGTGCTGCGCTGGTCAGCGGCCCTAGGCAGCAGCGCTCTGGTGGTCCTGGCGCTGCTTGATCTGTTGCCGCTTCCCACCGCCAGTGACTTTCTGGAGGTCCTCTATGGCTGAGCCGCTGCTGGACGCTGCCGGGCTGACCTTCCGCTATTCGGCCAGCTCTGCCGCCGCGCTTGATGGCATCAACCTCCGGCTCGCCCCTGGGGAGTCCATGGCGGTCCTGGGCCCGCTTGGCTCTGGGACGTCCACGCTGTGTCGGGCGGCAGCGGGGATGCTGGCTGATCACGGCCAGTTCAGCGGCGAGCTTCGGGCATCCCCCGCCGGGCTGCTCGGCGATGATCCAGAGGCTCAGCTGACCGGCATGGGTTCTACTGTCTGGGACGAGGTGCTGCTCCCGGCCCGGCTGACCGGATTCAGCCTTGAGGCGGCAGCACATCAGGCACTAGCGCTTCTGGACCAGCTGGGCCTGACCGAACTCACCCACCGGCCGGTATTCGAACTCTCCGGAGGACAGCGCCAGCTCACCGCCTTAGCCTCGCTGCTGGTCATGGGTCGGAAGCTGCTGATCCTTGACCAGCCCGGCCTTTCCCTGGATGCAGCTGCGCGATCCACACTGCGCCGGGTGCTCGCCCAGCACTGTGCCGAAGGTGGTGCGGTGCTGGTGGCAGGGCATCAGCATGATGAGCTCTCCGGGTTCTGCCAGCGCACCGTCTTTCTGGATGAGGGCCGCCTCAGCGGCGTCCAGGATGGACAGCCCTCCCGGGAACAGCTGAGTCTCCATGGGGTCTGGGATACCGCCGACGACGCCCCCGGGGCTGAACGCGCAGGCTCAGAGACCTCCTCGCCTCACCCGGGAGACACATTGCTTCAGGTAGAGGCTCTGTCTCTGCGCCGTGGCGGAAAGCCAGTGCTCGACGGCGTCGGGCTGGATCTGCGCGCAGGCGAAATCACCGCAGTACTTGGACCCAATGGGGCTGGCAAGTCCAGTCTGCTGCTGGGCCTGGCCGGGCTGCTGCCTAAGGAATCCTCTGGCCGGATCATCGGTCCCGCCGGGGTGGAACTCAGTACAGCTAGCGCGCATCGCCGGGCTGGCTATCTGGCCTGGACAGGACAGGACCCCGGGGATCAGCTTTCGGCGTCCACTGTTGAGGCCGAACTGCGCTACGCCACCCCGAAGAGGGCCTCCAGGCAGGACATTGCGGACCTTCTAGACCGGGTGGGGCTGGCGGATCACGCTGAAACCCACCCTTATGATCTCAGCGCGGCACAGCGTAAGGATCTGGTGCTTGCCGCGGCCCTGTTGCTGCGCCCTCGGGTGCTGTTATTGGATGAGCCGACTCTGGGGCGGGATGAACCGGCCATGGATCGGCTATCAGCGGTGCTGAGGGGCTTTGCCGACGGCGGCGGGGCTGTGCTGGTGACCACCCATGATCATCGCTGGGCAGCGCAGATCAGTCAGCAGATCCTGCGCGTCCCAGCTCAATGATCCGCTCGACAAGGCGCTGCCGGGCCACCGGGTCCAGGGTGTGCGGGCTGTTGGCCTCCCAGAACCAGAGACCGTCAGCTGCCAGTTGTGCGATGAATGCCCTGAGCTGGTCTTCGGAGGCATCGGCGCCAGGCTGCGGCACGCCCCAGCGTGACTCCACGCTGTCCCAGGCGGCCTGGGCCTGCGGGTCCTCGGCGGCCTCGAGCATCAGCAGCAGCTCGGCCCGGTCGGGGTTCTGCGAGGCCCTGACGTAGGCGGCCAGTCGCTCCTCGGCGCTGAGATCCTCTAGCCGACGATCCTCGAGTCCGCGCACCCCAGCCGCCTCGCCGTCGTCGTGGTTCTTTGTGGCGCTGGTGCCGGCTTCCTGATGCAGGTGTTCTTCCCACTGCCCGGCCACATGCTCATGTAATCCGCGCAGCAGGTCCTCACGGGAGGGGAAGTGGTAGATCAGCCCGCCCTTGGTCAGCCCGGCTTCCACCGCCACCGACTCGTAGGTCAAGGCGGTGACGCCTTCGCGCTGGACGATGCGCTTGGCGGCTTCGAGGATGTGATCACGTTTGGACTGTCTCATCAGGAGTCAACCTTACGCATCAGAGTCAGTGGTTGTTCGGGTATGCCTGGGATTCGGTGCCCGGAGTGTAGCGGCGCAGCAGCAGGGCTGCAGCGATGGCACCCAGGACCATGACGGCGGCGACGGCGGCCAGCACGGTGAGGAAAGCGGTGTCGAAGGACTCCGCGGCCGCAGCAACCACTGCGGCATCTGGGGCGTCCAGGGCTACTGCCGGTGGCTGAGCTGCCCAGTCGCTGAATTCGGCAGGCAGCGTGAGCGTACGCGTGTACACAAGGGTCAGCAGCGACCCCATGGTGGCCACACCGACCAGCCCGCCGAACTCGTAGGAGACCTCCTCCAGGGAGGCCGCCATACCGGCCCGCCGCGGCGGAACGTTGCCGATGATCGCGGTGGAGGCCACAGACATCGAGGCACCCAGACCCGCACCGACCACCAGGATCCCGGCCACCAGCAGCGCCAACGAATCCTGCCAGGCCGCAACGACAGTGATGAGGCTGCCCACGGCGGCGGCGCTGATGCCACCGCCGATGAGCACCAGCAGACCCACCCGGTGCAGCACCGCGCCACCGAAGAGCGCAAAGGGCAGTGAGGCTGCCGCCAATGCGCTGACCACCAGCCCTGCTTCCAGCGGGGTGAAGCCTTCTACCAGCTGATACCGCTGGGTGACCACCAGCTGGATGCCCACAATGCCGAAGATGCTGGCTCCGGCGGCCACCACCCCGCCGCTGAAACCGCGGTTCTTGAAGATCGCGAAGTCCACCAGCGGCTCGGTGTATCGGGCAAGGCGCAGCTGGCGGCGGGTGAAGATGGTGAGCACGACGACGGCCACCGCGGTCGCACTGATCGCCACGGTGTAGTGGATAGGCGCTTCGGCCCAGGTTTTAATCGCCAGCACCGCCGCAGCCATGCCCACCAGAGCCTGACCTGAGGAGAGGACATCCCAGCGGCGAGCGGGGTTGGTGAGGTTGCGCGGGCCGACCAGGATCATCAGGATGCTGGCGGCGATGACGAGCGGGACGTTGATGAGGAAGACCGAACCCCACCAGAACTTCTCCAACAGCAGCCCGGAGACGATGGGCCCCAGAGCCATGCCCACTGTGGCGGTGGCTGCCCAGACGCCGATGGCGATATTGCGTTCACGCTCGAGCGCGAAGCTGATGCGGATCAGCGCCAGGGTTGCTGGCATCATGGCGGCGGCGCCGACTCCCAGAAACGCCCGGGCGATGATGAGCTGTTCGGCCACCGGGGCGAAGGCCGCCGTCAGGGAGGCCAACCCGAAGATCACCAGGCCGATCTGGAAGATCCGCTTATGTCCGAAGCGGTCGCCGAGGGAACCTGAGCCTAGGAGCAGGCCTGCCATCATCAGCGGGTAGGCGTTGATGATCCAGAGCTGCTGGGATGAGCTCGCCTCCAGTTCACTGCTGAGGGTGGGCAGTGCGGTGTAGAGGATCGTATTGTCCAGGGCGATCAGCAGCAGCGCCGTGGAGACGATGCCGAGCACTGTCCAGCGCTGCCATCGAGACAGTGAGGTGTCCGGGGCGGTGGTTTTGAGGGAGGCGGTCACCTAAAAACTGTACCGTACGTACGGTAAAGTTTGACTGTTGTGTTGATCACCCGAGATCCTCATCCAGCTGCTTCAGTGCGGGTGCGATCCGGGTGCGCCAGCGCCAGTCAGCCTTGGCATCGGCCCGTGAGGGCCCGCCATTGAGCACTGCCACCGGTTTGCCTGCCCGGTGCATGCGCAACGCGATGGAGAACCCGCTCATCACCGCCATTGAACTGCCCACCACCAATAAGGACGCGCTGTGCTGGATGAGTTCATCAACGGCCGCTTTGCGCTCAGGCGGAACAGTCTCACCGAAGTAGACGACGTCGGGCTTGAGGGTATCGGCCCCACAGACCAGGCAGCGCACCATGTGGAAGCGCTGCACCCATGAGGGGTCCAGGCTGACATCACCGTCGGGGTTGACGTTCTCCGCAGCCACCATGGCCGCTTCGGCATAGCCGGGGTTCGCAACTTCAAAGCGCTGATCCAGATGCCTGCGGTCTTCACGGCTGCCGCAGGTCAGGCAGTGCACGGTGGCCAGGTCGCCGTGGAGTGCAACCACCGGGTCGCTTCCGGCGGCTGCGTGCAGACCGTCCACATTCTGGGTGATGAGTCCGCTGAGGATTCCGCGCTGCTGCCAGCTGGCCAGCAGATGGTGAGAGGCATTGGGAACGGCAGCCCCCATATGCCTCCAGCCCACAAAGCTGCGCGCCCAGTAGCGGTGCCGGGCTGCGGCGTCGTACTTGAACTCCTGGTAGGTCATCGGCCGGTGCCGGTGCAGGGAGCCTTCGGGGCCGCGGTAATCGGGGATGCCGGAGTCGGTGGAGACACCGGCTCCGGTCACGCAGAGCACGTCCCCGGTTTTGAGCATGGCAAGGATGCCCGCGTGCGCAGCCTGCTCGGGCTGCGGGGGCACGGAGTCTTCGACGATTCTGGCGATTGAGCGCAATGCTGCGCGGTGGGCTTTCTCAGCCTGCGCCGTGAAGACTGCTTCTTCGGCCACGTGGGGCCTAGCGATCATCCTCGTCGTACTCGTAATAGATGTCCGACTTTTCATCGGACTCGAAGCTGCTGCTTTCAACGCGATCCGAACGGTCTCCCCGAGCCTGGGCGAGTTCCCTCTCCAGTGCAGTCAGGTCGGTGTTCGGGGTGAAGTACTTGATCTCCCGCGCCTGCTTAGTCGCTTTCGCCTTCTGACGGCCACGCCCCATGAGCGGGACCCCCTTAACGTCGTCTCTGTGCAGCTCTCGCGATGGCTGGCGGGCTCATCGCGGGCATGACTATGTGGATGAAGTGGTTCGTGCCTTCTAGGTTAACATGAGAGCCACTGTTGCGTCGCGCTGACTGGGAGGGGCAGAGGCGGTCAATGAGCGAATCTGAACTGAGAGATTCTTCTGAACAACCCTTGTCCCGCCGGGCGAGGCGGGCTGCACGCGGGGATACCGGCAAGCGTTTGAACGCGATTCCGTTCCTGATTGCCGCTGTAGTTGTGGTGGTTCTCACGATTGTGCTGCTGTGGTGGTTCCTGATGAGAGAGCCCGCCGCGGAGGAAGAACCCTGGGCCTGGAACGATGAACCAGGGCTTGACGGTCTGCACGCCCACCAAGTCCCTTCCGAGGACTGGGAGACCGGCTGGTGCCTGCGCGATTACGAGGATGAGACCACTCCGGCCGATGTTGCAGACTGCGACCGCGGCTATGACGCGCAGGTGCTGTTGCGGCGCAATATCAGTGACGGCCCCTATCCCGGCGATGAGACTGTCATCGATACCGCCCATCAGTGGTGCCATGACGAGCTGGAGCTGGATTCTGCTGCGGTGGACAGTGCCGACTACGAGCTGCAGATTCAGTTGTGGCATCCCACCGAGTCCACCTGGCGCCGCGATTATGACCGCATGGTCTCCTGCTTCTTGACCCGTGCCGACGGCGGACAGCTCACCGGCAGCTTCCTGCCCGACCCTGAGGACGACGAGACCCCCTCACCTGATGATGAGGGGGCTGGCGTCGAGGTGGTGGAGGAGCCTCGCGATACTGAGGACTCCGATGAGGGTGAAGAAGAACCTGCGGAGGAGTCGGACTAAACCTGCTTCTTCCGCACGGTGAGCCCGTGGACCTCGGTACTCTCCAGGGAGAGATCCTCGCGGTCCACCTCTACGGTGTCGCCGTCCTCGATGTCCCCTGCGAGCAGGGCGCGGGCCAGCTGATCACCGATCTCCCGCTGCACCAGACGGCGCAGCGGCCGGGCGCCATAGGCCGGGTCGTAGCCGGTGAAGCCCAACCATTCCTTGGCAGCTTCGGTGACCTCCAAGGTGAGCCTGCGGGAGTTCATGCGCTCCTGCAGGGAGGCGATCTGCAGATCCACAATTGAGGTCAACTGCTCCATAGAGAGCGGATCGAACATCACGATGTCGTCCAGGCGATTGAGGAATTCGGGCTTGAAGCTGGCGTTGACCACGCTCATCACCCGCTCCTTCTTCGTCTCCTGTTCCAGGGTTTGGTCCACCATGAACTGGGAGCCGAGGTTGGAGGTCAGGATCAGCACCACGTTGCGGAAGTCCACGGTGCGGCCCTGCCCGTCGGTGAGGCGCCCGTCGTCGAGGACCTGCAGAAGGATGTCGAAAACCTCGGGGTGGGCCTTCTCCACCTCATCCAGCAGGATCACCGAGTAGGGGCGACGGCGCACGGCTTCGGTCAGCTGGCCACCCTCATCGAAGCCTACGTACCCCGGAGGGGCGCCCACCAGCCGGGCCACCGAGTGCTTCTCGGAGTATTCGGACATATCGAGGCGGACCATGGAGCGCTCGTCGTCGAAGAGGAACTCCGCCAGCGCCTTGGCCAGCTCGGTCTTGCCCACGCCGGTGGGACCGAGGAAGAGGAAGCTGCCGGTGGGCCGGTTGGGATCGGCCACACCGGTGCGTGCCCGGCGCACGGCGTCGGATACGGCGGATACGGCCTTCTCCTGGCCGATGAGCCGGGCTCCGATGAGCTCCTCCATCTGCAGCAGCTTGGCGGTTTCGCCCTGCAGCAGTCGGCCGGCGGGAATCCCGGTCCAGGCGGAGATGACTTCGGCGATGGCGTCGGCGTCGACCTTCTCCGGGACCATGCGGTCTCCGGTTTCCATGTTGGCCTCGGCTTCTTCGGCGGCGATCAGCTCCTTCTCCAGGGCTGGGAGTTCCCCGTAGAGCAGGCGTGAGGCCTCGCCCAGGTCGCCTTCGCGCTGGGCGCGTTCGGCGGCGGATTTCAGCTCATCCCTGCGGGCACGCAGCTCGCCGGCCTTGACGTGGGCGGAGCGTTCCTGCTGCCAGCGGGCCTGCAGCTCACGCAGCTGCTCCTCCTTATTGGCCAGCTCTTCCTGCAGGGCGGCCAGGCGCTCCTGGGAGGCGGGGTCCTTTTCGGCTGTGAGCCACTGCTCCTCAACCTTGAGGCGGTCCACTTCACGGCGCAGCGCGTCGATCTCCACCGGATCGGAGTCGATCTCCATCTTCAGCCGGGAGGCAGCCTCGTCCACCAGGTCGATGGCCTTATCCGGCAGCTGGCGACCACTGATGTAGCGATCGGAGAGCGTGGCTGCCGAGACCAGTGCGGCGTCGGAGATCTCCACACCGTGGTGGGCCTCGTACTTCTCCTTGATCCCGCGCAGGATCGCCACCGTGTCCTCCACTGATGGCTCTCCCACGTAGACCTGCTGGAAGCGGCGCTCCAGGGCGGCGTCGGCCTCGATGTTCTCGCGGTACTCATCAAGGGTGGTGGCACCGATAAGGCGCAGCTCACCGCGGGCGAGCATGGGCTTGAGCATATTGCCGGCGTCCATGGAGCCGTCAGAGGAGCCACCGGCGCCGACTACGGTATGGATCTCATCGATGAAGCTGATGATCTGGCCTTCGGCGGCTTTGATCTCGTCCAGGACGGCCTTCAGGCGCTCTTCGAATTCGCCGCGATATTTGGATCCGGCCACCATGGCCCCCAGATCCAGGGAGATCAAGGTCTTCCCCCGCAGTGCGTCCGGAACGTCACCGGCCTCAATACGCTGGGCCAGACCTTCGACGACGGCGGTTTTACCGACGCCGGGCTCGCCGATAAGGACGGGGTTGTTCTTGGTGCGCCGGGAGAGGACCTGGATGACGCGGCGGATTTCGGAGTCACGGCCGATCACCGGATCCAGCTTGCCGTCGCGGGCCAGGGCAGTGAGGTCAGTGCCGTACTTCTGCAGCGCCTCGGAGGTGGTCTCCGGGTCCGGTGTGTCCACGGTGCGGCCTTTGCGGATTTCCGGCAGGGCCTTGCGCAGCGCTTTGGCGTCGGCTCCGGCTTCTTGGAGCGCTTTGCCGGCGGGACCATTCTCCTCGGCGACGGCGATCAGCAGGGTGTCGGTGTTGATGAAGGTGTCCCCGAGCTTGCTCGCCTCGGCCTGAGCGGCACGGACAATGTTGAGACCAGCCGGGGAGAACTGCGGCTGCGCTACGGAGGAGCCGGAAGTGGAGGGCAGCTGCTGGATAGCCGCGGAGGCGCGCTCAGAGACCAGATCCGGATCAGCGCCAACCTGCTTGAGCAGGCGGACGCCGTCTGACCCGCGCTGGTCCATCAGCGCTTTGAGGATATGGGCCGGTTCGATCTGCGGGTTACCGGCGATGCTGGCGTTGTTTGAGGCTGCTGAGATGGCTTCTTGGGACTTGGTGGTCAGCTTCACATCCATGGGCTTAGCACGCCCCCTTTCTGGTTCACACAGTAATCAGTGACGCCCATTCAGCGATAGGGGTGACGGACGCCGACAAACTTGAGTCAACCATACTCAACTTATTTCTCGACGGGTCTATTCCGGAGCAGCCTGGGACAGCGAAGTTGTCCAGCTGTAGGTTCTCGTTCAAGTTGATCAATTCTCACTTTCGTGCCCACCACTTGTCAGATTTCTCAGACACCTGTCGCATCTCACCTACGCAGTGTGAACGGGCACGATGTGAGTCCCTGGTGGTGCGGCACAGTCATCAGAATCGAGGGGTGGATGACCGAAGACCCGAACGTCGTACTAGTGGCCAGGAAGCCTACGACAACCCCCCCCCAATGATTCAGATCACACTTAGGTCATTTGAAGCAGACACATCGTGCAGATATCTATCATATTTCTAAAACAACACATATCATCAATCATATTTAACGTGAGCCTGCATTTAACTCCGACGATCAGCGTCGGGTGACGGCTCCTGATAGGAGAGGACTCTCGTGGCAGATAAAAAAGTAATATTTGTAGCGTTTGCAATCGAGGATGAAAGGCAGCGGGACTTCCTGAAAGGTCAGTCACTCTCGCCTAGAGCGCCCTACGAGTTCGTCGATATGTCGGTCAAGGAGGCATACGACACTGAGTGGAAGAACAAGGTGCGCACCCGTATCAAGCGTTCAGATGGAGTGATCGTTCTGGTCAGTAAGAACTCGGCGACCTCGAGTGGGCAGAAGTGGGAGATCCAATGTGCGATAGAGGAGGGCAAGTCGATTCGAGGAATCTACGCGTATAGCGACGACCGGTCTTCGATCGCAGGGGTGAACACCTACACCTGGAGCGATGCCAACATCAGCAATTTCATCGACAGCCTCTGAACGCTATGCGTAAAGCACTGATAGTCGGGATTGATCATTACGACAACATAGGGTCACTGCGAGGATGCGTCAATGACGCCTACAGCGTGTATGGGGCCCTAGAGCGCCACTCCAACGGGACCCTAAACTTCCCTAGCCCGAGATTGCTGATCAGCACCGGTCCCGGACATGCCGTAGAGAAGTTGACGTTGAAGAACGCAGTCCGCGAGTTGTTTAAAGACGACGCAGAAATAGCCCTGTTCTACTTCTCTGGACACGGTTACTTGGAGGACACTGGAGGGTTCTTGTGTTCCAGCGATGTCAGCACAGGCGATGATGGACTCTCCTTGGTCGAGGTGATGACGATGGCGAATGAATCGCCCGCTAAGAACAAGGTCATCATTTTGGATAGTTGCCACAGTGGCGCAGCTGCCACAACAACGGTCGGGGCGGTGCAGGCAGACATCCGTGAAGGTGTGACCATCTTGTCTGCGTCAACCGCGAATCAGTACGCCATGGAACAGGGTGGATCCGGGGTTTTCACAGACTTGTTCGTCGATGCCCTCAACGGAGCCGCAGCCAATCTCGTCGGAGACGTCACGCCAGGTAGCGTTTATGCTCACGTCGATCAGTCGCTGGGCCCCTGGCAACAGCGACCGGTTTTCAAAACGAACGTGAAGACATTCGTCTCGCTCCGCACTGCTGAACCTCCCATCGCTTTGACTGATCTCCAGCAGCTCACTCAGATTTTTCCGGAACCATCGACGGTGTTATCGCTTGACCCGTCCTTCGAGCCGGCCCGCTCTGCTGAGGAGGCAGCCAACCCAGAAATTCCAGACCCGGATCCATTGAACACCGCCACTTTTAAAGTGTTGCAGAACTACGTGAAGGTCAATCTCGTACGTTCGGTCGATTCCCCACACATGTACTACGCGGCAATGGAAAGTAAGGCGTGTGTATTGACTGTGCTCGGACAGCACTACTGGAACCTCGTCAACGATGGGCTGATTTGATGCCAGAGGACCTCTCCGATTTCTTCGAAGCACCTGCGACCTTGGAACTCGTTGCAGCAGTTGAACACGAGCGGTGGTCGCACTGGCAACGCTACCTGCACGGCCAATGTTCTTCCTTAGAAGATGGAAGCCTGGTCATCCCGGCTCACCTCGTCGCTCAATGGTCAAAACAAATGAGTACGCCTTATAAAAACCTCTCAGAAAAGGAGAAAGAAAGTGATCGGGAACAGGCACGGGAGTACATCACTGCTATGCAGCGTGCGCTAAACCTCTGAGTGTCGGAGCAATGCACGTTAGGTGATCTTTCTACGTGCACGGCACCGCGGTTTGGCGTTATAGGTTCTTCACACGCGCTCGACTCCGGACTGATCGAGCCAGCGAGCTAACAAACTGAAGGCTGCTAGTTGTTCGAGAGCAAGTTGCTTCTCACCTCCGTCGCTTGTTGCATCAGCTCATGCTGCATCAGGCCCAACCGATCTCCTGCAAAGCGGAAAGTACAGCCGAGGAGGTGATAGAACTCGGCAACTATCAACCTTCTGACCGTGTTGGCCGCCTTGCTCCTGGGGATCGGCGTACTCATTGCGCTAATCGGCACATTAAACACGTTGCGCCTGACAGCGATCGAACGACACCAAGTGATCGGGCTGCAAAGAGCACTCGGGCTTCCGCGGTTTCAGGTCCGAGCTGCAATAACCTACGAGTCGGTCATGTTGTCCATATTTGGCGGCGTCATCAGAGTCGTGCTCGGTTCACCGGTGGCTATCGTTGGTGCGTACTCCCTGGCAAACAATCTTCGCAGGGCTGCGGTTCGCCCTGAACTTGCCACCGGCTTTCTTCGCGACCACCCTGGTCCTCGCCATCGTCGTGGGTGTGGCCGCAGTCATGATCACGGCCAGAAAAGCAATGCGAGTGCCGCCGGTCGCGTCGGCGCCAAGATGAAGATCGCGCCGTGGGCGTCCTGCTCGGGTTCGTTGGAAGCTACGGCAGCTCAAGGACTCGAACCACAGGTTGCTGACCTTCGCGCCGTGAACCGCTCCGGGCACTAAAGGGTCGCGACTCATCCCCAGTGCCGGTCCCAGCTACACAGAGATCATGAGCTACATCGAGTCCCACTGTGAAGACTCAGGTTTGAATCCGGACGGTGTGGCACTGCGCGCCGGGGTGTCACTGCGCACGCTGCAAGCCATGTTCGCGGCGGAGGGGACCTCCCCCGCGCGAGAGATCAGAAGGGCGCGGCTCGCTCGCGGTCACCAGTTGCTCCTGAGGGCAAGGGCGTGGCGGAGTCGGCGTACTACTGCGGAATCAACGATGTCGGCACCTTCAGCCGTGCTTACCGGCGCAGCTTCGGTTGACCTCCCGTCGCCGCGAAAGGTCTGCACGTGATCCCGACGGCCGCGTGAGCGTGCAGAGTGATTACACGCACCACTCGCGCTAGGAAATACTGCGCCCCTTGCGAGCAATGTCAGTAGTGTGGAGCTATGACCTTTCCTCGAGTGTGAGAAGGCATGATGACATTCTCACTACCTGAAGTTCAGTGATGACTGGCGTCACGGCTACACGAGTGCTGCCGAGGTCACTCATGTCCACGATGATGACGGGCACTGGGTCAAAGGGAGGTTAAGGGGAGAATCATGGGCACACCGGGATACCCAAAGGTCCGCTCAGCGCTTCGCTTTAAACCTGGCGGAGGCTTCTGCATCAACCGATTCGTGAGCAACGTCCTAGTAGTACTGACGGTGGGAATCTTGCTGATAACAACGTCCAGCTGCGGGATGCCTAGGCCCCACGGCATGAGCGCTGAGGCCTACCAGGAGATCGTTGAAGACATTCAGACTGGTCTCCCCCCAATGTTTGCTGACTTAGAGGGTGCCGTCTTTCGGTCCCGCAGTGGTCAGCTGGACGAGTCACCGAGTGGGCGGGAAGGTTTTGGTGAAAGTGTCGGTGCCCGAACCATGCTCAACGCCGACATCCTGGCGGAGGTCGACTCGGCTGAGCATGCTGAACGGGTGATGTCAGCGATCGAAGAATCATGGCCCGCTGCTCACGGTTGGAAATTTCTCGGTGAAGAGGAACTGCTCCCGAACTTGAGCAGGCATGATGGAATTCGCGAATACCTGGAGTTCAGCAGGGACTGGCGCCACGATTACACGACTACTGCCAAGGTCGGGCACGTCCACGACGATGAGGGTCACTGGGTCAAGGTGAGCTTTATGGGTGAACTGGTAGTCCACCGAGACGCCGACAGGTCCGGTGGGCGCATCAATCTGCCGCTGACGCAGGACGATGTGTGAGCAGCTTCAACTACGCCCGGCTAACAGCACTCGCGCTGGTCATCCTGCTGGTCACGACGAGCTGCGGGCTCATTCCTCACGGGCGACGTCGTCGGTTCCCGTCACTACGGCTCATACCAGGGCCCGAGACCGTCTGGGGTTCGGCACGTAGGGGTTCGTTGAGGTGATCACTGTGCCGTCTCCACAAACGCCGCACCCCATTCATTCATCAACGCGACCAAAGGTGCCAACGACCGCCCCCGCTCAGTGAGTGAATACTCCACTTTGGGTGGCACCTGCTCAAACACCTTGCGCAGCACAATGCCGTCCTGCTCCAGTTCACGCAGCTGACGAGTCAGCGTCTTGGTATTCGCCAGCGGCACTCGTCGCCCCAGCTCCCCAAAACGATGTGGCCGCTCCAAAAGGCACTTCACCAACGTCAGCTTCCACGCCCCACCTAGGACTGATACAGCCACCTCAACCGGACACACCTGCATAGCCCGCTCCACCGGTAAACGCATTTACCCCTCCTAGCGACATTAATGTCCGTACTACACAATCATCACCCGAAAAGGCACGATTGGCCTATGACCAAACAGCAGACCATTCTGTGGGTGAGCGCCCACCCAGAACCCAAGTCGCTGACACATCAGCTCCGCCGCGACGGCATCGCTCACCTCCGCAGCCAGGGCTATGAGGTCCTAGAGTCTGATCTCTACACGATGAACTGGGATCCCGTCGTTCGGCCTGCGGACGGTCAGCTACCCGAGGGAGAGCGGTTCAGAGTCTCTGCCGATGTTCGACAGGCCTACCTCAGTAACGCGCTGCCCGCTGAGCTCCAGGCAGAGCACGAGAAGATCCTGCGCGCTGATGTGCTCCTGGTGCAGTTTCCGCTGTGGTGGTATGGGATGCCGGCCATTCTCAAAGGATGGTTCGACCGGCTTTTCGTCAGCGGATTCGCCTTCGGCACAGACCCTGAGACTGGAAAGCGACTGCGCTACGAGCAGGGGCCTTTTACCGATAAGCGGGCGCTAGTCCTCACGACGCTGGGTGATCGCCCGGCGTCGATTGGGCCACGGGGCAAGAGCGGCGAGATCACCGAGTTGCTGCACGGCATTCTGCACGGAACTTTCGCCTACACTGGAATGAGTGTCCTGAAACCGTGGGCGCTACCTAGCGCTGACTTCACTGAGGACTACCAGAAGGTGCGTAAAAGCCTTCTGACGAAACTGGACGAGTTGCATAGCGAGACGCCGATCCCTTATCGACCTCAGTTCACTGGTCAGTACAGCGATCAGTGGGAACTAGTGCCAGAGATCAGCCCCGGCGAGACTGGCCTCTCCATCCACATCGACAACACCGACCTCAGGTAAGCGATTCACTGTGGTTGATGTAGCGGTACTGCCTGCGTTCATCGCAGTGATTCTGCTGTTTCTGATACCCCCGGGCCCCGATATGGCCTTCATGGTGGCCGTGGGCCTTGAAAAAGGGAGCGGAGCAGCGGTGTCCGCGATCCTCGGCATTGGTACGGGAATGAGTCTTTACGCTGCCGGTGCCGTTGCGGGGATCGGACGCCTCGCGGAGGAACACCCGCTGATCTTTGACCTGGTGAAGATTCTCGGTGCCGGTTACCTCATATGGTTAGCCATCGGGACCATCCGTAGTGCCCGTCGAACAACCACGACCCACAAGAGCAACCTGACCACTCGCCCCTATGTGCGGGGCCTCGCGATCAGCCTCACGAACCCTAAGATCATCCTCTTCTTCGTGGCAGTACTGCCGCAGTTCATAGGAGATGCGCAGAACACAGCACTCCAGCTAGCGATGTTGGGCGCTGTTAACGTCTTGATGGAAGTCATCTTGTACGGGGCGATCGGCGTTCTCGCCGGAACTTTCAACGCTCGTTTCGAAAACTCCGGACGAGGAGGCGCGGTGCTCAGCTACATCGCCGCAGCGGTATACCTGGGGCTCGCTGGGGTTGCCCTCGCCGATGTTGTGAGCGGAGCCTTACTCCCCTAGTCCTTTGCAACTGGTGGTGGGGTAACGTCGTCGTCATGGGTGGGACACCTCCAGCACGGCGCACCATCAGGCTCTTTCCCGACTATGGGCGAGACTGGCCACTCTGGGAGAACACGACGTCGACGTGGGACGTCGGATACACCACAACTCCGGAAACGTACGGATTGTCAGAACCCCTTAAAGTCGAGATCGCCTCCTGGAACAAGCTTTGGGAAGACCACTTTGACCCCTTCGAAGGGTGGGATGACGATGCCAACCGTGCGAAGTGGACCGCCGACGGCGAAGCCATCGCGGCTCGACTGCGACACGAGGTACGAGCTTTCGCTGATGTCCAGTACGAGCCGTGGCCGGTCACCTCCACACGTGGCCAGGACTAATCGTCCCGTCACGTCCTTCAGGAGCGCGCGGATCGGATCCCTCCGTGTGCACTGGCCACTATCGACCGCTGTCCATCACAATTCTGCGGACTGGCCCAATTGGAGGACATTGGCAATGAGGCGGTCGAGCACTGTATGTGCTTGCCGTCGAGCTCCGGCCGGGTCGGCATGCTGAGCCACCCATAACGCGGCTTCATTCATCGCACCTGAGAGTTGTGCGGTCGCCGCGCCCAACAACTCGGCAGGAACTCCTACTTCCGCGAGAGACTCACGCAAATGTGTAACGGAGTTCGCTTCATCAAGGCGTCGCCACTCTTGCCAACCGATCACCGAGGGAGCGTCCACCAAGAGAATTCGCACAGCCGCCCCAGTAGTAATCGCGTCGAGAAACGCATGGGCCCCGGCTCTGAACTGATCACTTGCGTCCCCCTCCACCTTCTCCGCGGACTCGACCACCGCAGACGCAACCGTGGACTGGAGTCGAGCGGCTACCTCTCGAAACAGCCCCTGCTTACTCCGGAAGTGGTGGTAGACCGCGCCCCGGGTCACCCCCGAGGCCTCAGCGACATCGTCAACCGAGACTTCGTTAAAGCCGAAAGAGGCGAACAGCTCAGTTGCTGCACCGAGCACGTTCTGTGCAGTTTGAGCTGCGGAGGCCGCAGAGGCGCGAGGCATTAGCACTTCCTTTACGTACACAGTGTATGTATTCTCGAACTTGATACATCCTCAGTGTACGTAAAGGAGATTTCAATGCCTGTCACCAGCTTCTATCCGGTCCTCATGTCGAAAAACGTCGCGGCGGCCGCGAACTTCTACCGCAGCGAGCTCGGATTTGAAACGACGTATGTCTCAGACTGGTACGTCAGTCTGCGACTGAAGAAGTTCGAACTAGCGATCCTGGCCCATGACCACGTCACTGTCCCAGAGAAGTATCGAGGCCTCCCAAGTGGAATGATCCTGAACCTGGAAGTCGATGACGTTGACAGGGTCTACAAGGAGATGACCGCACATTCTGGTATGGAACCGGTTTTGACACTTCGGGACGAGGAGTTCGGTCAACGTCATTTCATCGTTGAAGCTCCTGATGGCGTTCTGCTCGACATCATCCAGCCCATCCCACCTAGCACTGAGTTTGCGGCTGCGTACTCTGACAGATAATCCTGTCCCGCAGCCGTATAGGGATCCTTCATTGGCACAGGCACGACATGCCTCACGGCAGGTCTGCAGCATCGCGCGCACCACGTGCTTGTTCTGTCCGGTGAGGCGCGTGAGGATCCGCCCGGTTGTCAGGCAAATATCGGCACAGTCTTGGTCTGTGCTGATGCACGCCACCAACTCTCCGGCCGTCGGCTCGCTGAGACAGGCATCAGCGCACGCCGTGCAGGTCTGCGAACATTCAAACAAGCGGCAATACACTCAGCGAGCTTCTGCTGATCGATTCCGAGCTCTTCTTTGGGATGTGCCTGAAGCATGGACTTCACGTGAGACATGGTGTTTCTCTCGTCGCGGGGGGTGATGGCCATGAATCTCGGCTGACAATGGACGCCAGTGCGTATGACGCTACTGTTGTTCCCCGCCGTTTTGAACCCGTACAGGTCCTGCATTTGAACTGCGTTGTCGAGCAAGGGCATGGCAAGGATTGCAGGACCGGCCGGGCGCCTGGCCTTGGCCATCGAAGAACGCCCCGACCCTGTGGGATCGGCAGAACCGCGCAGCGGCATGCCACCCGATGCACGTAAGCCGATCCCTCAGCGGGTCCCACTCAGGATGGATTTGTACGCACTGAGAACCAGCTCAACACGCTTCCTGGGATCCTTTGAATCACAGGTATTAGTTCGCCACTCAGCTGATGACGCAAAGAAATGTGAGTCCGGATGTGGTCCTCATAGTGAGGTCACGCTCAATTCCTCGCGGATTGTTGAGGAGCCGGTCCGGATCGTAGACATAGGCGAGAATGGCATCGCAGTCAGGGTGGGCGGGGTAACGACCAGCGTCGATGAAGAGTTCTTCGCCAAGTTTCTGCGCGCTCATGCTCGCTCGGGTCATCTTGGTCTCGACAACGACACCAACCTCGGGGAGAACGAAATCGACGCGTGAGTTGGCGCCACCTCTGGATGGTACGTAGTCCTCCGGTCGAACATCGTCGAAGAGCGTGCGCAGCAGCGCCTCGACGACCACCTGCAATTCCCTTTCGTCTCTTATAGCTTCTCCAACAGACCAATCTGGCCTTCGTTGTTGCAGAACGCGAAGGAACTCGGGCAGCCTGCGCAACACGGCAGCCAGATCTGCGGCTACGCGTTCGGAGGGAGATTCCTCCGGCGCAGCTTCCAAAAGGAGGTTGCGCTGCTGCTCCAACCGACTCCGAACGTTGTTAAATGGATGCTGCCATCGACCCATAGGGAACGTGCCGTCCTCCGCCCTAATAACAGACTCTTTGCGGGGCTCACCGAGGAACTGGCTGATTCCCGTTTTGAACAGGCTTCCATCCCGGTGCTCATCGAACTTCTTTACAGCGTCCGCTGGCAGAACCTGACGCGCGCGCTGATGCCAGCTGCGGTAGTCCCGGCGCAAATCCGCAACGCCAGCTGGGTCCAGCTCTTCATCCCCTTGGAGCAACGACATTCGTTCCTCTAACTCCTCTGACTCATCGATCAGCTGGCTATTAACGGAAGGCCGGGGTGCGGGAATGTTCGCCATAGCTCCATGGTAAGAGGACGCCTTGACGAACGTGTGCCGGAAGCTCGGCGGAATTGGGCACGAAGGTCGCCGGTCCAGAGAATGCGTTTCCAGTACCAGAGGGCTAGCGATCACATTGGGCTGTCGTCTACGGTGCCCACACTTCACAAGTCCACCGGTGAGAGGAGGGCTGCCGACCGCCCGTAAGCCGGTCGGCGATCGTGCACGCTCTGCTTAGTCGAGACCTTGCGCCCCTGTCATCACATGGATGCCCGTTTACCCCGCCCGATAAAAATGCCCGCAGAGGTGCCCTATCTGCTACACGTTCAAGAGCGGGTAGACAGAGAGCCCCTGGCACATGTCCTCTTAGTCGGTCGTGGCTTTCTATCAGGCGTACGTCGGACGTCGCTCGTCATCCTGGCGTCGCTGGTTCAGTGTCAGGCGCAAGCTCAAGGCCGCGTAGTAGAGCACGTAAACGCCGGACAGGCCGATCAGCCACAGGTTCGGTGAGGGGTACTGGATCAGAATCACGGCGTATAGGACCAACCACAGCGCGGTAAGCGTCATGGTCAACCACCACGCAGCCTCGGTGCGGGACGGGTACACGTACTTGACTGGAATGAACACGAGCACGGCCAGAACAAGCAGCGTGGTGGTGGTCGCGGCGGTGCTGGCGCCGAGCACAATGAGGTAAAACGCCGCAATGTTCCAGTAGCTGGGGAACCCGACGAAGAAATGGTCGTCAGTCTTCGCATCCGTGCGGCAGAACTGGTAGCAGGACGCGAGCAGGGGCACTGAAGCCAAGACACCGCCGAGCCAACCGCTCGGCAGATAGCCACCGCTCCATAGGAGCACCATCGGCGCAAAAACATAAGTGATGTAGTCGACGATGTTGTCCAGCAGCGCACCGTCAAAACCCGGTACCAGGTCCTTGACGCGGAAGCGGCGCGCCAGAAAACCGTCAGAGCCGTCGATGATCATCGCGGCAAGGAACAACCACAGCACAATCTCGACTTCCCCGGCATAAGACATATGCACCATGAGCAGCGCAAGGACCACACCCAGGGCCGTGTAAGCATGGACCGACATCGCCCTCAGGCGATGCCAAGAACCGGTTTGCGGTGCCGACATGGCCTCACCCTAGTCCGCTCAATGTGTCGAGAGCCACATTGGCCTCACAGTCAGGCCGGAGTAAAGCTGCCTCACGTCGCCGGGTATATTGATCAGAAATCGATTGCAACTTCTTCGTCGCTTCGGGCGACTCATAGGCAGCACCGCCGTGGCGACGTCCACGGAACAAGCCATGGGAAGAGAAACGATGAGACTAAGCCCCCAGACCATCACCGTCCGCGCTGTCGCCCTGACCGCTGTTCTGGCCCTAGTGGCCTGCGGATCAGAGGAGCAGGCAGAGTTCGAGGACGTCGATCCCTCCGCTGGCCCTGAAACTGCTGATGAGACTCAGCAGACTGCCGAGCCGGAAAATACCGAAAGCCCGGACCGGCAGCCGAACACCGAACCCCTCGGGACAGATGCGCCAGCCTCGGCGGGAGTCACTGCCACAGCTACCTTCCTGCCGCATTACGGTTCGAGAGGGCCCTCAGACGAGGTGACATTAGAGGCCACCATAGGTCCGGTTGTCCGTGACGGTGACCTCGCGTCCTTGCCCCTCGAGTTTGACTACCTGGAGGGCGAGGGGGAGCTGAGTACTATGGACTTCCTTTTCGGCCTCGCCGGAATTTCTGAAGGCAACATAGCCGGAGGGCAAGTGCGGCTGATAGACCCTGAATCAATGACTGTGGCAGAGCTGGCCAGGAATAATGGCGGCGAAGGAAAGGTGGCTGTAGCGTCGGGCTCCTCCGATGACGGTATCGGAAACGGAGCTCAGCCCGGTGAAACCCTGCACTGGTTTGGTCTCTTCGACGCGCCCGAGAGCGATACGGTCAGCATTCTGCTTCCGCACTTTGGTCTGATCTCCAACGTACCGGTGGTGGACGGCGACCTGGACGAACCCAATGCCACTGAGGAGCGTTTCGACTATCCCGATGTTGCCGGGAAGAGTCACAAACTGGTGGCCTGGCGCGACACCCCTGAATACTCCATTGAGATCAAGGGAAATGAGACTACCGTCAGCCTGCCCTCGGACGTGCTCTTCGACGTCGACTCCTCAGATCTCTCCTCTGAGGCTGAAGCGGCACTGCGGGCCGCCGCACAGGAAATGACGGGCACTGAAGGCGGAGAGCTACGCATTGTGGGCCATACCGACGATGTGCTGGATGAAGCGTATAACCAGACACTGTCCGAAGAGCGAGCTGAAGCCGTGCACCAACGGCTGCAAGACCTGGCCGACCTCGAGGCGTTCGATGACGTATCAACCGCTGGCGAGTCTTTCCGCCAGCCGATCGCTGACAACACCTCCGAGGAGGGGCGGGCTATGAATAGGCGCGTGGAGCTGCACTTCACCACAGTGAGCGCCCCTGAGGAGCGAGTGGTGGAAGGGGAACTTCCCGAACCCCAAGGCCCAGTCGGATCGGCTGACGAGAAAATCACCGTCACCGCCGGTGACAACGGTCCCTACGCCAACGAAGAGGTCATTCTCAGCGTGGAAACTCTTGAGCGGCATAACGGTCTCATCGTGGCCGGCATCCGGGCCGAGTCCACTGAAGAGGATGCGAACATTAACTGGCCCTTTGCCCTCGGTGCTGGAGGAGTGCACAGGGCTGGCGTAAGCCAGGTCGGCTCGGTGGATCTGCCCTACTTGGTGGCAGGAGACCATTGGGTTGAACCACTACGGTATTTCGTCACCGACGTAGATGTTGATGAGGACAACCCCGAAGAGTCGGACATTTCAGGCCGGGACTTCCACCGCCTTACCGACGTACTTTTCGGGTCCTACCGGGACTACAACGAAGGCGATTCGGCGGTCGCTTACCTGGTCTACCCGGATATCGGTGGGGATGTGCTGACCCTGGAGTCGCCAGGCGAGCATGAAGGCACCGACTGGATGCTTCGGCAGATAGGGGTCAACCCATGGCGATTCGAGGACGTTCCGGTCACAGAAGCAGGCCCCTGACACACGACGAGAGCACCCACCAGATCCGGTTAGTGATCACGCTGCCCTGTCAGCAAAATTCAGCGCCCGACGAATCGCGTTAATAGCGAAACAAGCACCCGCGCCAGCGAGCTGTACCCTGTCGCGAGAAACCAACGGCGGCTACGGTGAAAGACAAGAGCACCTTTACTCAGCCCGCGCGTCTGGAACGGAGGTCCCTGTGGCGATGCATCCGATAGTGCCGGTGACGCATCTATCCGAGATTGCTGCCGCGAAGCCGGTCACCCTGGACTTCGGCGATGTTGAGCTTGGCGGATACGCGTGGTGGGACGAACGCAGCGCGCCGGCGATTCTGTTACTGCACGGCTGGGGCGAAGACGCGTCGACGATGGCGCCGGTTGCTCAGCACATTCGATCACGTTCCTGGCATGCAATAAGCATCTCGATGCGTGGATGGCCAGGTCAAGCGGTGTCGATGATTACGGGCTCAGCGCAGCGCACGACATCGGTCGTGTTCTTGACTGGATCAGACAACAGCCTCGAGTGTCATCGACCGCTTTATTGGGATTTTCGATGGGTGGGACCATGGCGGCTTTGGCGGCTGCGGAACATGAACGCGGCGAGCTTGCGGGCCTGACAGTCGTCAGTGCACCCAGCGATCTCATCACGTTCTATCGCGATACTGCCTATGAAGGCGTGCGGCGATATCTAGACGCCACGTTGCAGACCAGCCAGTGGCGAGATTCGTCTCCTTTGACCCACGCCAAGTACCTGGTTCACCCCATCCTTATCGTGACCGGGACACAGGATCTGATGACTCCGCCAGAGCAGGGCAGACAGCTAGCTCAGGCAGTTCCGACTTCGAGACTGCTGGAACTTCACGGGATGGGCCATCACCCATCATCACAAGACTGGAAGCGGATCCTGACCGAATCAGCTCAATTATTCGGGCTGTAAGTGGAGTCCTGAGGTACAGAACCGGACGCCCTGCCGACTTTGATGTGCGCGCCCACGGGCTGAGCCGCATAATAAGGCTCATGCGTGCCCTAGTTCTCGATCATCCTCAGGCGGTTCCGGAAGTGCGAGAGGTGCCGATCCCCGCCGCTCCCCCAGGCGGGGTGGTGGTGCGGGTTGAGGCGACCGGCCTGTGCCGCAGCGACTGGCACGCATGGGCAGGTCACGACGACGGGGTCCCGTTTCCGCATGTACCAGGACACGAACTCGCCGGCGTTGTGGTGGAAGCAGCCCCAGAGGTCCGCAAATGGCAGCCCGGAGATCGAGTGACCGTGCCCTTCATCTGTGGCTGCGGCAAATGCTCGTGGTGTCTGCAGGGAGATGCCCAGGTATGCCCCCAACAGCAGCAGCCGGGTTTCACTCATTGGGGATCATTCGCCGAATACGTGGCACTCCACGCAGCTGACACCAACCTCATTGCCGTGCCCGAACAGGTGGAGATGACCACGGCGGCCGCGCTCGGCTGCCGTTTCGCCACCGCCTACAGGGCACTGGTGGGCCGGGCTCGTGTCCAGCCCGGTGAGTGGGTGACCGTCATCGGAGCAGGTGGGGTGGGCTTGAGCACTGTCATGATTGCGCGGGCACTAGGCGCTCGCGTCATCGCCGTGGACCGCCACCAAGAAGCCCTCGATGCCGCGGCAGCACTTGGAGCAGAGTCCGTTCTTCTCGCCGACGGCCGCGACATTCCGGCTGCGGTGACCCAAATAAACGGTGGCAGCCACGTCTCCGTGGACGCCGTCGGAAGCACCCAGACCAGCGCCGACGCGCTGCTGAGCCTGCGCCGTCGCGGTCGTCATGTTCAGGTGGGACTGCTAGCTCCTACCGACGGGCACCCACGGATCCCACTGGACCGCGCGATCGCCTGGGAGCTGGATGTGCTGGGGAGCCACGGAATGGCCGCCGCAGACTACCCCGCCATGCTCAAGCTCATTGCTCGAGGCGATCTGGCACCCCAGCACCTGATCGAACGCACTATTGGGCTACAGGAGGCCGCCCAGCTTCTGCCTGGGTTCAACACCGCCACCGTAGCGGGCATCACGGTCATCAACCCTCAACTGGATGTGCCCAGCGCTCGGACTACAGACCCCTCCTGACGGCCTACGCTGGTGCCATGCACATAGAAACCCGATCTGCACGCGATCTGACAGCAGCGGAAATCCATGCCGTACTGAAGCTTCGCTGCGAGGTCTTCATCGTTGAGCAGGACTGTGTCTACGCAGATATTGATGGACAGGATCTGTTGGATGACACCATTCACCTGTGGGCTGTTGAGGACGGGGAGGTGCTCGGCACTATCCGTATCCTGCGGGCCCACAGTGCTCATCCCGCCATCGGCCGAGTCGTCACAGCTCCCGCATGCAGAGGACGCGGCGTCGCGGCAGCTCTGATGGCCAAAGGCATAGAAATCTGCGCATCCGCCACGACTATTCGTCTGGATGCCCAGGAACATCTTGAGACCTGGTACGAGCGTTTCGGATTCCGGCGCAGTGGAGAGTCCTATATGGACGGGAAAATCCCCCACGTTCCCATGACCCGCACGTAGAAGGAAACTGACTCTGGGATTCCACAACCCTGGGCGCTAGGATGAGTGCACTTTTCCACGCCAACGTTGCGGAGAACAGCATGAGCACATCGATTGCTGAGCAGAGCACGGCTGAACTCGGCGGACGCCTGAGTGTCCTCACCAGACAGCGAAATGACCATATCGAGCTGGATAAGCTGCTGAATAAGCTGGATCAGACCCATGGCCCGGAGCAGGATCAAGTCCTGCTGGATATCTATCGCTTAGTCTTCCCGCACGCCTTCGCCGAAGAGTCTGTTTTATGGCCGGTGATGCGCCGCGTCTTGGACGACGGGCAGGCTCTGACTCTCGAAGTGGAGCAGGAGCACCAGGAGGTTAACGAGCTGGTCAGCCGGCTGGAAGGCATGGAGCACAGCGACGAGCAGCGGGCTCCCGTCCTTGCGAGGCTGATCGAGGTGCTCCGGGAAGACGTTCGGGACGAGGAGGACGAACTGTTTCCGCGTCTGCAGCGGGCCCTTGCGATGTGGCAGGTACAGGCCCTGGGCCTTGCGTGGGAGGTCCTCCGCCGTACCGCTCCTACCCGAGCCCATCCGGTGGTTGCCCGTCGGCCTCCGGGCAATGTGCTTGCCGCTGTGCCGCTGACAATCCTCGACAGAGCTCGAGACGCACTCGACTATAGGGCCCTGCGAACTCCCGGCACTAAGAAGGCTTCGGCAATCCGCTCTCTCAGCACCGCCTTGGGACACGCTGCCGCGCGGGTAGAGCGTCTCCCCATCATGCGGCAGGGTGAGGATCCCTCTACCCGGCTTGCGGGTCATTCGGCAGGAACTTGAGTTCGCAGGCTGACACAGTATGTGCAGGACCCGAGATACGGTGGGTCAGTGCTGCCGGACTCTCACCCTTACCTTCGCCGCCTTACCTCGTCGCACGTTGACCGTCACGGCCTGCAACGCCGTGACGAGGACTGGCTGGAAAGCATCTGGCAGCAGTCAGACACTCACGTGCTTTACGTGGAGCGAGGCAGGGCGTTGATCAGCACAGGAGAGCAAGCTGGGGATTCCGGGGAGACTGGCGTTCCGCATCTTCAGCTCGTGCCAGCCGAAGGGCCTCTTCCGGAGGAGGCGGTCTACCTCGGCGAAGTGCCCGCTGAGCATTCACCTCTACGTCCTGACGCCAGCGCAATCGGGCACGTCGTGGCGGTTTCGCTGACCGACCTATCCGAAGCACATGGCAGCAGCGCCAACGCCGAGAATGTGATGACGGCGGACTTGCGCGCTATCGGCCATGTGCTGCCCGCCGTTGAGGCAGAGCTGCTCACCTACGCCGCAGCTGTCACAACATGGCACGCCTCCTCGGCCTTCTGCTCCGGCTGTGGCGGCACAACCAGGGTCGCCAGCTCCGGCTGGGAACGCACCTGCACTCAATGCGGCACCTCTCACTACCCCCGCACTGATCCCGCGGTGATCACCGCGGTGATCGACGCCGAAGACCGGCTTCTGTTGGGATCGGCGCAGCGGTGGGAGTCTTCGCGATTCTCGACTTTCGCCGGCTTTGTCGAGGCCGGAGAATCTCTGGAGGACGCCGTGGTCCGAGAAGTTCAGGAGGAGGCTGGAATCGTAGTAGAGAGGGTCGAGTACGCCGGCTCGCAGCCCTGGCCATTCCCGAGGTCGCTTATGGTGGGGTTCTTTGCCCATACCTCTGATACCAATGCCAGTGCCGATGACGAAGAGATCCGTGAAGTGCGCTGGTTCACCCGGCGGGAGCTTCGTGACGAGGTGGTCTCAGGCGCGGTGACGCTGCCTCCGCGTTCGGCGGTATCTTACGCGCTGATCGCTGCCTGGTACGGCGGCACCCTGCCAGAACCGGCGTGATTCCGGCTGGGCACCGTCCTGGGGATGGAACTGCCGCGGGTGCTTACTTCTTTCTGCTGGTGATCAGAGCCACGGCGATTGCCGCCAACCAGGTGTCTTTAGCCAGCGCGGTGCCGTCCTGAGTGGGCCGTACGCCGTCGGCCTCAGTCATCGCATCATTGCGGAAGTACATGCTCAGCAGTCCTGCCGAAAACCCACCCAGAGCCAGACCAGCCAGGCGGTTACTGACTACCGGTGTCAGCAGGGCAGCGCCCACGCCGATCTCTCCCCACGCCAGGGCCTTGCCGAACTTCTGCGGCGGCAGGTTCTTCACGGCGGGAATGCCGGTTGCGGCCATGTCCTGCAGACCTGCAGCGGACTCGGCGTTCAAACGCAGCTTGCCGATTCCGGAGTTCAGGATGAATGCCCCCGGTATGGTGCGCAGGGCCAGTGTTGAGAGTTTCATAGCCTTCTCCATCTCTTGAGTGGACCGCGTGAGGTTCCTTGAATATCTCTACCCACGCCAGCGTACCGGGGCCACATGGGCATTCAAGGAACGACCTTGCTGGCCGCCCAGGACCACTATTCACACTGCGGAAGAGCCACCAAGTGTTGCGCGATGTGACGTCGACGCGTATCGATGCCACCAGCAGACGGCACGCGCTGCACAATGGATCCATGCAACAGCTGACCTTCCGCGGACTGTCCATCGCCTTCGACAACCAGGTGCTCGAACCCCGGCCTTGGACCCAGGCGCAGTCCGCGTGGGCTGCTGAGTTGTTGAAGGCAGCTCCAGCAGGTCCGGTGTTGGAGCTCTGCGCTGGGGTAGGGCACATTGGTCTGGGCGCTGTGCGAGACCTGGACCGAGAACTCGTCATGGTGGACATCAACCCCGCCGCAGAACGGTTCGCACTGGCCAACGCGGCCGCCAACGGTCTGACTTCCCGCGTTGAGTTCCGGCGGGACCGAATCGACGCTGCCCTTGGCACAGACGAACGGTTCGGCCTGATCGTGGCGGACCCACCGTGGGTTCCCTCTGCCAACACCACCATGTTCCCTGAAGACCCGCTTATCGCCATCGACGGCGGCGATGACGGTCTCGACCTGGCACGGACATGCGTCGACCTCATCGATCGCCATCTGTCCACGGGAGGATCCGGGCTGCTACAGGTGGGCAGCACTGCCCAGGCACAAACCATTGCCGACTACGCAGCAGAGAACCTCAAAGTCGCCGAGACGCGCGTCTACGAGCGCGGCGTGCTGGTGCACCTGGTGCGTGAGAACCCGATCGCTGAACCCAGGGCGATCAGTCCCGCGGACGCTTAAGCAGCAGCTTATGCGTGCCGTCGCACCAAGGCTTGATCTTGGACCCGCCACACCTGCAGACAGCGCTGACTGGTCGCTCTGTCCGGTATTCGTTGCCGTCCTCGTCCTGCACCACGTGATCACCACGCAGCAGCATGGGCCCGCCCGGGCAGAGGATCACGTCGGGATGGTTCACTTCCGAGTCCCTGCTCATGCGTCCCACTGCTTCAGCATCCGCTCGGCGTAACGGTCCTCCAGGTCCATCGAAGTCCAGGCACCTAAGTACACATCGTCGTAGAGATCAGGCTCCTCCTCGAGCAGGGCACCGCAAATGGTGCGCACCGCAAGCTGCTCGTGTACGGCGTCGGCTTCAACATGCTCGGTGTAATACCCGATCATGGACTCGGGGAAACCCAGTCGCTCCAGGCCTCGAGCCATTCGTCGCGACGGACCGGAGCTGGTGGCCTCAAAGGCTGCCAGGAAACCCAGGGAGGCCCCGCGAAGCCGCCGGTTGAGACCGAACAGCGACATCGCGTTGTTCTCCTCGAGCACCTCCAGGGGTACCTCATTGATGTAGGCCCCGTAACGAGAGTCCAGACCGCTGTCCTGAAGGCCGCGGCTGAAGAGGTGGGCATGAAGACGATTCGGATCACCGTCTCCGTACTCGTCGAACTGCAGCTCGACCACGGCTGCTTTGACGCGGTCGGACAGTCGGGGGATCACCCACGTCGTGTGGTCGGCTTCCTTCAGGTGGTAGATGGAACGGTGCCGCAGCAGCTGGCGCACCTGGTCGTCAGTGGCCTTCCGCTGCACATACGCCGCAATCGACGGGCCGTCATGGCTTGCAACAAAAGTAAAGAAATCCTCGGCAAAGTCAGCAGGATCAGGAATCTCCGGCACCCTGGAGCGCAGCGTCTGCTCGAAATCAGCCTCTAAGTCGCGGCGCACACTGATCAGCTGCGGATCCCACTCCAGCTCGTCGGCGACATCCTCGAATCCCCGGTAGTGCAGCTCATAGAGGACCCACAGCGTCAGCTGCGCGTCCTCAGGACTATCTGGTTGCGGCGCCTGAGCCAGCTGAGAGGTCCTACCCGCACGCATCCCCTCCAGAACAGCATCGCTGAGGGCACCTCTGCCTTGTGGGCTCAACATGGGGAATCACCCCATTCCGACACAGGAACGGTCGGAGTTCTGCCGGTATAGCAGCTGCGCATCCACATCCTCATCTCACGCCTAGTCAAAACGTGCCCTCAAGCTCATTCCAGAGCGACCTTAATCCATCGAACCTTAAACAGGCTGAGATGCATCGCAGGTCGGAAGTACCAACTAGGGTGACTATATGAGCCGACCAGAGACTCCTCGACACCGGGTCCGCAGATGGCCGCTGCTGAAGAAACTGCCTCTGGCATTGGCTGGGTCTGCGGTCGCTGTCCCGGTGGCCGCAGCACTTTCGGTAGTCGTGCTGGACCTCATCGAACAAAGTGAGCGCAAGAACCGAGACGCGCCCCGGCCAGGCTCATTCCAGGCGCAGGTCGAGGAATCGCCCCTGAGTATTTACACCGACGGCGAGACGCTCTATGCCGACATGCTGGACGCTATCGAGTCCGCCCGGGATTCCATCCTGATGAAGACCTTCATCTGGAAAGACGATGAAGTCGGCCAGCGTTTCATCGACGCCTTCAATGCCGCTGCTCGCCGCGGGGTCAAGGTCTTCATCATCTACGACGGATTCGCGAACATCGTGGTGCCGCGGTCTTTCTATGCCCAGCTCTCCGAGGACATCAACGTCTCACGCCTGCCAGTGCTGGATAAGAATCTCTGGAAGGCCCCGCTGCGCTACACCGGTTTCAACCACTCCAAGATTCTGGTCGTCGATGACTCTGTCGGATTTGTCGGCGGCTACAACATCGGGTCGATGTACGCCACAAAATGGCGGGACACACACCTGCGCGAGGTAGGTCCGGCAGTGTGGGGGCTGCGCCGGACCATGGCACGACTCTGGAACGAGGATCGCGACCCCGCAGATCACATCCCCTGGATCGCCCCTGATGGATGGAATCCCTCAGTTCGAGTCGTTGCGAACCTTCCTGTCGAGCTCGTCTATCCCATCAGGAACATGTACCTGAGCGCCATCGACAGGGCCAAAGACCGTATTTGGATCTCTACGCCATACTTCGTCCCCGACCAGCAGATTCTCCAGGCGCTGATTCGGGCGTCCGAACGCGGCGTGGATGTCCAGGTCATGGTGCCCAAAGAGTCCAACCATGTCATCAGCGACTGGGTATCCCGAGGGTTCTTCGGACAGATGCTCGACGCCGGCATCACCATACTGCTCTACACCAGCAGCATGATGCACTCGAAGACCGCCACAATCGATGGGCAATGGTCAACCATAGGCACCGCCAACATCGACAGACTGTCCCTGTCATTCAACTATGAGGCCAATGTCGAGATCATCGACTCAGGATTCGCTCAAGAGATGGAAAAGCTCTTCCGAAGCGACCGTGAGCACTGCGAGGAAGTCAGTGCCCCGGAATGGCGGCAGCGCCATCCCATGGCCCGGCTGACCGAGCAGGCTCTTAAGCCTCTACGCCCCATGCTGTGACGATTGCTGTTCTCACGCGCCAACACGATTTTTGTGGTGCCCGGATCACCGCAGGTCGGGGAGCAAATCCCTCAGATCTATGACCTCTACCCCCGCTTGCCGCGTATATTCCGAGACTGTGATGTTCTCAGTAAGGCCAGGCCACTCCCTCACCCGCAACGCGGCCTTTGCTACGGTCTTCTTTGCGTTCCTCAGGCTATGACCTAGGAAGCGAACGGGACGCTCCCCCACGACATAGACTTGCCGACGTCGGCCAGTAGTATCCATCGAAAGTCCAACCACATCAGCAAAAAGTCCACGTTGTCTCATGGAATCTCGGCCTTTCCAGGACGCCAACTTGAACTCCGCGACCCGTAAAGATGTTTCAAGGTCATAGGCCCGACCTGGATCGTTGCCTGCACCTAACGAGGGCCGCTTGGTCACCACTTCGCCCGGTTCCAGCACTCGGGGCAGAACCTGAGCGATCGCGGCAGCGTGGATCAATGTGTCTATCACCCCGACGCGCTCCCGAACTGTAAGGGCATCTTCAATGAGTGCCGCGCTGAATTCGGTGTCGCCAAGGATTCGACACGCTTCATCCCTATCAGCGCCATTTAGTTCACGTTCCAGCTCGGAGATTGTGCTGGTTAGGGGAGCTGCGCTCAGTAGGCGCGCCATTCGACCGAACGAAGCGGAAGCTGCTGCACCGTCGACGCTCATACCCCTCCAAAGTCGTTCAATTAACCGAGGATGTGCTCCCAAGAGCACTCATCAAGGAAACGTCACGCTCCGCAGCTTCATCATGCCTCTTACCTGCGCGAATTCGTGAGTGGTTCAACACTACAAGGATTGTTCTCCCTTATCTCACGATTTCGAGGCACACTTGGTCTCATGGGTGCTTCAGACTCGGTGACGACACAGCGCTCCACACTTCATGAGTGGACTCAAGCCTTAGCGGAGTCGAAAGGCTTCCCCGGCGGTGGCGCAGCGGCGGGTGTGATGCTCAGCATCGCGGCATCGCTGACTTCAATGGTCGCCGGTTATACCGAGCCAGCAGAGCACCACCGCGAGGACCTGGCCGATATCCGTTCCCGAGCCCAGGCTCTCGCTGAGGAGGCCCTGCAGCTGGCCGATGACGACGCCGCCGCTTCTGAAGCTTTCGGTGCCGCCTTCCGAAAGCAGGCCGGTCCAGAGCGCCAGCGCGCGATCGAGGAGGCTTCGGTCTTCGCCGCTGAAGCATCCGCGGCCTTGGGAACCAAAGCCATCGCCGCTATTGATGACCTGGAGTGGTTGGCCGTCAACGGCAAGTCCGCACTTATCGCAGACGTAGCGGTCGCCCTCGGCGCGTTGCGAGCCGCCATGGTTGGTGCCCGCACAAACGTCAGCTTCGATCTCCATACGTTGACGTCTGCAGGAAACACGCTGCAACAGATAGAAAAAGACCACCCCCGGCTGTGGAACACCGTGACGCGACTCAACACCGCTCTGGACCGCGTGGACGACATAGTCCACGGCATAGACCACCGAGCCGCGCCCACCGACACCGCTGTGACCCCCAGCGACCCCGAAAGGCACTGACATCAGCTCCGCATCCCCTAGGACGTCAGGCGCCGGACCGCACGCCCGGCGTCTGATCGCCAGTGGTCATACCGTTGACGTCCATGGCACATTTACCCCGCAGTGTCCGCCGATCATCCTGGTCCACGGGATCGGAATGTCGGCTGAGTACTTCCTGCCCTTCGCACACGCGCTGTCAGCCACTCATGACGTTTACGCCCTGGACCTGCCCGGTTACGGGAGGACCCCGAAACCAGCGCGGGCGCTGACCGTCCCTGAGCTCAGCGAGGTTGTGGCGGATGTTATCGCCGCACTTCAGCTGCAGGCACCCGTCGTCGTCGGCCATTCCATGGGTTGTCAGATCGTGACGAACCTCGTTGCCAGCCATCCGGGGCTCTGCGCCGGCTACATCCTCATCGGCCCCACAGTAGATCCAGAAGCGCGCAGCCTGCCGGGCCAGGCCTTCCGGCTGCTGCGGGACATGCTGCGCGAACCGCCCAGCAGCAACGCGGTGGTCCTCCGCAGTTACTTTCAGATGGGTCCGCTACGGTATCTGCGCACCGCTAAGTACATGCTTGCCGATCACACCGAAGAAGCCATACCGCAGTGCCAGGTGCCGGGGCTGGTGGTTCGCGGGGCCCGGGATCCCATCGCATCATCTGAGTGGGTCCGAGAGCTGGTGCAGCTGGCACCAGATGGCGCTCTGGTGGAGATCCCCGGTGGCCCCCATGCCGTCCAGCACAACAGAGCAGCACAGCTCGCGGCTGCCTGCCTGCCGTTCCTTAACGCCGTCAATGATCAGCGTCCCGGCTCGCAGTCGGCCACACCGAAGCCATGACCTCGACACGACGGCGCACGGGCTGGTCCTTCTTGGCTGGGCCGCGCCGCGCACTGTCAACGGTGGCCGAGGTCAGTACGGCTCTCGGTGCCTGGGCGCATGACTACACCTACGCCCTGCAGCGGCAGGCGGCCGGTCTGGTGCTGCGCCCTGATCCGCAGGCGTACCGCCTCCCCGCCTCGGATAAGCCCGCGGTAGTGCTGCTGCCAGGGATCTATGAAACCTGGGCGTTTATGCGCCCTGTGGCAGAAATCCTGCATCAGGACGGCTATGACGTGCACGCCGTTGTGGAGTTGGGCTACAACGGGGGCACCGTTGAAGACATGGCTCAGGTAGTTGAGCGCTATATCCGCCTAGCCGGCATCCAGCGCTGCGTGATGGTCGCACACAGTAAAGGAGGACTCATCGGCAAGACTCTGCTGTCCCGGCAGAACAAGGACGCCAGGCTCCACGGGCTCGTGGCGATCAACACGCCCTTCCAAGGGTCACCCTTGGCTCGCCTTCTTCCACTTCCGGCCCTTCGAGTCTTTCTGCCAAGGTCACCGGAACTGACTGAGCTCGCCGCCAGCCGGCAGGTGAACAGCCAGATCGTGTCCATCTATGGGCTTTTCGATCCCCATATCCCTGGCGGCAGCCGCCTGGAAGGAGCCCACAACGTGCAGCTGGACACTCGCGGGCATTTCCTTCCGCTCGGTCACCGACTGGTGCACCAGGCAGTTCTCGACGGCGTCCGGAGGCTCTCACGTTGACGGCACCCCGGGTACGGTTCTCGCCAGCACCGATCCGGGCCGGTCACATATGTATCAGTGCTGCCGCCAGGAGTGCTGGGGGTCGTATCCGAGTTCACGACGAGCCTTCTCAATGGAGAGCAGGGTGTCATTGACCCCAAGGTCGCCTCGCAGAGGCACATCGGGGAACACTTCAGCGACCAGTTCCGCATTTGGCCGCGACATCACGGTGTCGGCCGCAGCGATGATGTACTGCTCAAACCCCGGTTTACCCACCGTCAGTGCGCGCTCAATGGCCTGCGCGCCGTCGCGCGCATCGATATAGCCCCAGAGGTTCCATTTCCGCAGCGAGGCGTCCTCATCGAAGGCGGGAAACGCGGCATAGTCTTCTGGGTTCATCACATTGGAGAAGCGCAGCGCCGAGATGGATAACTGGGGGTTCCAGCGCACCAGCTGCACCGCCATCTGCTCCTCAAGGTGCTTCACCAGGGAATAGGTGGACTCCGGACGCGCTGGATACTCTTCATCCACCGGGATGTAGGGAGGCGGCACATCGAACGGCAGACCCAGGACGGTCTCGCTGGAGGCATAGGCGATACGCTCAATGCCCAGCCGCGTCGCAGCCCAGAAAACGTTGAAGGTCGCGGCGATGTTGTGATGGAAGGTGGCCACGTCCGGGCGGATACCCGGGGCCGGGATAGCCGCTAAGTGCACCAGGGCATCAACGCCGTTGTGCCGGTCGGTGACTGCGCCGAGCGCGTCGACAACCTGGCCGTAATCTGTCAGGTCCACCTGCACGAACCCCGAGTCCCTGACGCCTTGGACGTCGAGTCCGATGACGTCATAGCCAGCGTCGCGCAGCTCGCGCACCACCACTGAACCGAGCTTCCCCGTTGATCCTGTCACTGCAATGCGCATGATGCCCCTTATTAACTAATAGTCAGTGTTGCCTGGATCACAACATAGCGCACCCGCCCTGGGCGTACACCGGACTTGGCCTCTGAGTCTGGATTACCCCGCTCCCAAGTCGGAATCGAGCTCCGGCCCGGCGGCTATACGGATCGGCCCGCGGGCATGGATATCGGCGGGCTGATTCTTCTGGCTGATCATTACCTGTCCCGCTTCGGCCAGCTGCCCGGCTGTCTCCCGAGCTAGCGGCATGACGTCCCGCCAGTCCTCTCCCGCTGCCACGCGGGCGGCGTCGCTTGGGCAGATGGTGGCACCTTCCCGGTGCCGCAGCAGCGCGCGCATAGTGGCGGCGAGACGCTCTCGACGCCCGTCCTCAGTAGGTTCCCACCACGGCTCACCCCGCTCCCCCAACGCGACCTTGGCGTCCTGCACGCGATAGCGCACCGCATCCCCATGTTTCTTGACTAGGCGCCGCGCAGTCATCAGCTCTTTGACGAGTTCGGAGCGTAGCTTCTCAGGAATGGCAGGGTCCGAGGCACGCCATTTGCGGCCCTCAACAATGATGTAGCGGTCGTCACCAGTCCTCTCGTGCTCCGTCACGTGATGCACTGTACGCCGGAGCCCGCCTCTTGATCCAGGGTCCACGGCGGACGTAGTTTGAGTCCATGTGCTGCCATGTGCTGGGGACCTGGACGGACTCTTAGGTTAGGCGTGATTGAGTAACCCCATGCCAGCGCGCATCATATCCATAGGCACCGCTGTTCCGCAGACTCGGCTGCGGCAGGAAGAGCTGAGCGCCTTCTTCGCTAAACAGCCTGACACCAGCCGCCTCACCAAGCGCTTGATCAGTGCTGTCTTCGAAGCCGCGGCCATCTCTACCAGGCACACCGTGCTCCCTGGACTGGCCGGGGAACCGGATGGGGACTTCATCACCAACGACGGCGTGCTGCTGGCTCCCAGCACAGGCCTGCGCAATAACCTCTACCGCCAGGCAGCCCCCGAGCTCGCCTCTGAAGCAGTTCGTGCGGCGCTGACTGAAGGCGAGGTGAGTCCGGCGCAGGTCACTCACCTGATCACCGTGTCCTGCACCGGCTTCTTCGCCCCGGGCATCGACTATCGACTGATCCGCGACCTGGACCTGCCCACCAGCGTCGAACGCGCCAATCTGGGATTCATCGGCTGCGCCGCCGCGCTGCCGGCGCTGCGGTTAGCCTCTCAGATCACTAGTGCCCGCCCAGACGCCGTCGTCCTGGTGGCCTGTGTTGAGCTGTGCTCGCTGCACATCCGCAAAAGCTCCGACCCGGAGCAGATTGTTGCGGCTTCAGTCTTCGCTGATGGTGCTGCCGCTGCGCTGGTGACCGCCGACGGTTCCGTAGGGCCCAAAGGAGGCATCGCTCTGACACGTTTCGCCACTGCGCTGACCGATGAAGGGGAGGCAGACATGGCCTGGACTATCGGGGACGAAGGGTTCCACATGCGACTCTCCGCGGAGGTCCCGCGCATTGTGGGGCGCGAAGTTCGCAGCGCGGTGGATCACCTTCTGCAGCAGGATGACCCGCCACGGGTATGGGCAGTGCATCCGGGAGGACGAAGTGTCCTAGACCGGGTGGAGAAAGGCCTGGGCCTCGAACCCCATGCCCTGGACGCCTCACGAACGGTGCTGCGCGACTACGGCAATATGTCCAGTGCGACCATCCTGTTCATTCTGCGCCGGCTCCTCCATGATCCGACAGTCATCGGACCCATCGCGACGCTGGCGTTCGGACCGGGCCTCACCGTGGAGTCTGCGCTGATGGAGAAGACTCGGGCTGATGGCCAGAACTAGGTAGGAGCAGTCATGGACCTGTCTGTACGAGACGAGAACCTGCGCGAACTCATGGACGACGCTGACTGTGATCCGCAACGGCTGCAGGCCACCCTGCGACGCTTCGGGATCGTCAACCGGATGATCTCCGGATGGGACACGGTTTACCGGACCAGGCTTCGGCAGATCCTCCGAAGCCTCCCGCAACCGGCCAGAGTGTTGGATCTGGGGTCAGGCGGAGGCGATGTCATCGACCGTCTGGCCCACTTGAGCGCCAGGGACAAGCTCCACGTCGAATGGACCGGCGCCGACCCCGACCCACGAGCATATGAGGCGGCGGTGGCGCGGCAAATCCCCGGCGCCACGTTTCACTGCGCTGATGCCGATGCTCTCTTAGCAGGCGGGGAGGTCTTCGACGTCGTGATCTCCAATCATGTACTGCACCATCTGAGTTCCAGCGAACTCATGCATTTCACCGCAGCCTCACGGCACCTTGCCTCCACAGCAGTCCTGCACAGCGATATTGCTCGAGGACGGCTGGCCTACGGCCTCTTCGCCATTGGCATCACCCCCTTGGCTCCAGGAACGTTCCTGCGCACTGACGGTCTGCGTTCCATTCGCCGCAGCTACCGGCCGCAGGAATTGACCCACGCGCTGGGTGCCCCCTGGAGTGTCTCCTCGCCAGTGCCGTTTCGTCTGCTCGCCGAGGCACCAGGCCGTGCCTGAGGTCCTGGTGGTCGGTGCCGGACCCGTCGGCCTGCTGCTCGCCGGGGAGTTGCGGCGCCGCGGCATAGACGTCGAGCTCCTGGACCAACGCCCGCAGGCCAGTCCCGGCAGCCGGGCCATTGGCATTCATCCCCCGGTGCTGGCAGCACTGGAGGCCTCAGGGCTGACGGAAAGACTATTGGAGGGTGCGGTGCGCGTGACCCGCGGTGAAGCCAGATCCGCGGGACAGGTAGTGGGCGCCGTGCGTTTTGACCAGATATCAGCACGGTTGAATTCGGCACGGTTCCCCTTCGTCGCGACGCTCCCACAGGCTGTGACCGAAGGACTTCTGGGTGCGGGCGCACCTTCACCAGAGCGCGGAGTCCGCGTTACCGGCATTCTGTCCGGGGACCATCACGTGCAGGTCCACACCGACGCTGGAGAGCGCCGCGCAGCGGTGACAGTGCTTGCCGGTGGCGCGCATTCCCGCCACCTGGTCTACGCCCGTCCAGAGGCATATGAGTATCCCGATCGCTATCTGATGACCGATGCCCACACCCCGAATTCCGCAGACGAATCCACCGCGGTGGTCCACCTCGACGCCGACGGAGTGCTGGAGTCCTTCCCGCTACCCGGACAGCGGCGCAGATTTGTCGCCTGGGACGCCCCAGGCGCCTCCAGTGAGCCTGTGCAGATGCGAGCCCGGCTGAGTAGAGCGCTGGAAGGGCGGGAAGAAGCCGACGTCGATGAGGTCAGCGGCTTCGGAGTGCGCAGGTTTGTTGCTCCACGCCTGAGGAATGGTCGAGTGTTCGTCATCGGAGATGCCGCGCATGAGGTCAGTCCCATAGGCGGGCAGGGCATGAATCTGGGGCTTCTGGACGCGGCCACACTGGCGCCGCTGATCGCTTCCTGGGTACGTACCGGCACTGTGGCTGACACTGAGCTCCAACACTGGGAACAGTCCCGGCTTCGTTCGGCCCGACGCGCAGCCGCACTTGCCGGTCTGAACACCCGACTGGGACGTCCGGCGAAGGAACCGCTGAATGCCGCGCGGCGGAACCTGGTGCGAGCCATGCTCGGCCCAGGCACGGGACGGATCTTCGCTCGGGCCTACGGCATGGGTTTCGACCTGGATGCCGCACCGCCCCGCAGACGCCCCGCAGTAGGCGGCATTGGCAGGACGCCCATCAAGTAGTGAGGGAACCGCCTGAGGCCACAAGCTGGGCGGCCAGGACCAGCGCAGCGAACATGGCAAGGCGGAACTGCATCCGCCCCATCCGCTCACGCCGACCTAGTGAGACCGTGATGACTGCGACCACAAGGACCAGACCAAAGAAGACCCAGGAGAGCGCAGATACCTCCGCAATGTCCCATTCCCTGGGGCCTGCAGTGGCGGCGTATGCGCCTGCCACCAGCGCTGCCGAGGCAACCAGGGCAGAGGGGCCACCGCCAAGACGGTGCGGAAGCCCTCGGATACCGGTCTGGGCGTCGTCGTCCAGATCAGGGAGAACGTTGGTCAGGTGCAGCGCAACACCTAGTGCAGCCCCAGCACACCACGCCCACGCTGCTGCCCACTGCGGCTGGTCAGCCGAAAGAACTGCCAGCGACGGGAAGATCCCAAAAGTGACCATATAAGGGACCACTGATACCGGCGTTGCCTTCAGACCGAGGTTATAGGACCAGGCGGAGATGAGCGCCACCGCATGAGCACCCAGCAGCGGAAGTCCAAGCGGGGCGGAGAGGCCGAGGGCTGCGACCACGCAGAGGATTGCGGCGGTCCATGCTGTTCGGACGGTGATATCGCCGCGAGCAATGGGCTTGTCCGTGCGCCCCACGGCGCGGTCCCGCTCGGCGTCAATAGCATCGTTGGACAGGCCGATAGACAACTGGCCGGCAAATACCGCTACTACCAGCAGCAGGATCCGCCACAGCTCGAGCCCAGCGCTGACCGCGAGAACTCCTGCCAGTGCCGTCACCACCATGGTGGGACCGGGGTGAGAGGATCGCCATAATCCGCGTACCAGTGGAGTGCTTGTCATGGGTCTTAGTCTGACACCGGGTCTCTACGAGCGCGGGCACACCTTGCCCGGCACTCAGCAGGCAGGTTCTGACTCAGCGCTTAGATTTGCGGTATCCGGCGCTGCGAGCAGCAGATTCGGTCTTGAAGCACTCCTCCGGATTGGTCCGGCTGTAGAACTGACCTCGAGGCACGTGGTAGATCCACTCGCCGCTGGAGCTGTGATTGCCCTTAATGGGGTATCCAGCGGGGCAGTCCCATGATCCGGAGCGAGGCGCGCGACTGACTGGGCTGCTGCTCTTGGAGGTACTGCGCGAGGACGACGCCGCAGGCGCGCGCTTGACTGAAGCCGTGGCCTTGGATGCCTTGGTCACCGTGGTGTGTCCGGACTTCTTTCCGGTGACTTTCACAGTGATCTTCTTGCCCTGCTGAGCTGAGCTGACCTTGTAAGTCCGCTTAGTGGCTCCCTTGATGCGCTTGCCGTTGGAGAACCACTGGTAGCTGAAGCTGGTCTTCGACGTCCAGGTGCCGGTCTTAGCGGTCAGAGTCTTGCCCACCTGAGCGGTGCCGCTGATAGTGGGGGTACCAGCACGCATGACCTTGGCGGTCTTCGATGAATTGCGCTGGGCCGAGGCGTGGCCAGACTTCTTGCCGGCGACCCGTACAGCGATCTGTTTACCCTGCTGGCCAGTGCTGACCTTGTAGGTGCGCTTGGTGGCACCCTTGATGCGCTTGCCATCGGCAAACCACTGGTAGCTCAAGGACGTTCCGGAGCTCCACTTACCTGGCTGAGCCGTAAGCGTGCTTCCCACAATGGCCTTCCCCGAGACCTTGGGGGACCCGGTGCTCAACGGACGAGAGCTCATCTTGGAAGTGCGCTCCACTGTGGTGTGACCGGATTTGGTGCCCACCACGGTGACACTGATCCGCTTGCCGGCATCGGCGGAGCGGATCTTGTACTGAGTGCTCTTGGTGCGGCTGACCACTTTGCCTTCGACCCGCCACTGGTAGGTGAAGGCTGTGCCCGCGGTCCATTTACCGGGCTTGGCGGTGATGGTGCCGCCGGTGCGCACATTGCCCGAGAGTGTGGGGGTAGCGGCCTGGGCCACTCGCGTGGTGGCCGCGGAGGTCTTCTGGGCGCTGGCATAGCCGGTGGCAGCTCCGCTCACGCGCACCGAAATCCGCTTACCCACCTGACCGGAGGGAACTTTATAGGTTGATTTCGTGGCGTTCTTAATGACCTTGCCGTCACTGAGCCACTGGTAGGAGAGTTTCGCACCGGAGGTCCAGCGCCCCGGACGGGCAGTGAGCGTAGACCCGACGACGGCGGCACCGGTCACTGTGGGTGTGCCGGCAGTGAGGACCTTCGGCGACGCCGTCGTTCTGGTGGGTGACGGCTGTGGGCTCACCGAAGGCGCCACGGTGGGTGCCGGGCTCGGAGTCACACTCGGTGAAGATGAGGATGTGGCCGACGGCGCTGGACTGGCTGAGCCACTGGGACTGGTTGAGGCGGTGGGGCTGGCGCTTGGAGAGGCCGGCTCGGTCACTGGCGCCTGGGCCACCTGGAGCTCATCAACCGCGGTGGGCTGCTCAGTAGCGGCCGATGCCGGCGCACCGGCCCCAAAGAGCAGACCGGCGGTCAGGGCGAAGGTGGTGGTTGCGGCACCGAAGGCGCGCAGTGCTGAGGCAGTTTTCATGAAGACCCCTGGTGATCCAACGCTGAGTGAAACGCTCGCCACCGGGGCGTGCTGAGCAAAGCTTATACCAGCAAAGGACCTTTGTGTGAGGAAACTAACGTTTTAATCATCCAGCGTTGTGGCCAGCGGTTTTTCCTCGACAAAAAGCAGCAGCACAGTCGACAGCAGTGCCAGCGGCACCATCCAGAGGAACAGCGGAATCAGCGCCTCGTTATAGGAGCCCACCACCACTGAATGCAGCGGCTCGTCCAGGGCGTTGACCAACTGCGGGGTCAGTGAATTCGCCCCGACATCCCCGGCGGCCTCTGGGATCCGTTCGGTCAGCAGCTCCCTGAGACGGGTGGCGAAGAGCGAGCCCACCACCGCTGAGCCCAGGGTGGCTCCGACTTGGCGGAAGTAATTCTGCCCGGCCGTAGCGGTACCCACTAGCCGCAGTGGGAAAGAGTTCTGGGCCACCAGGGTCAGCAGCTGCATGCTGCAGCCCAGACCAAGTCCCAGCACAGCCAGGTACAGGCATTCCAGAACGATGGGAGAATCCGCGCTGAGCGTGGAGAGCAGTCCCAGCCCCAGTGCGGTGATGACAGTACCGGTGACCATCACCGCCTTGTAGCGCCCGGTGATACTGACTCGTCGGCCCACAATCACCGAGGCCACCAGCAGAGTGCCCATCATCGGGATCATGAGCAGCCCGGCCTGGGCGGGGCTGTAACCGGTGACCATCTGCAGATAAGTGGGCATGTAGCCCATGGCACCGAACATGGCCACGCCAGTGATGAGACCAGCAATCATGGTCAGCACAAAGTTGCGGTTGCGGAAGAGCAACAGCGGCATCACCGGCTCCTTCGCCCGGGACTGCACCCAGATGAACAGCAGGGAGGTGACGACGGCGGCCGCAGCCAGACCCAGAATCAACGGGGAAGTCCACTCGTATTCCGCACCGCCCCAGGTGGCTACCAGGACGATCGCGGAGGTGGCCACGCCCAGCAGCGCCATGCCGGCAATATCGATGCGGCGGCGTTCCTGCTTCTGCCGGGCCGGCAGCTTCAGCAGTACCGCGACGCCCACCAGGGACAGCAGCCCCAGAGGCACATTCATCCACAGCGTCCAGCGCCAGCCGGGACCGTCAGTCAACCAGCCGCCCAGCAACGGCCCGGCCACCGAGGAGAAGGCGAAGACGCCACCCATGACACCCATGTACCGGCCGCGTTCACGTGCCGGAACGACATCAGCGATAGTGGCCTGGGAGAGAATCATCAGCCCTCCGCCGCCTAAGCCCTGCACGACGCGAGCTGCCACCAGCTCCCCCATGCTCTGGGCCGCTCCGCCGGCGCCGGAACCAATGACAAAAAGCACGATCGCCACCAGGAACAGGGGCTTGCGTCCGAACATGTCGCCGAGCTTGCCGTAGACCGGCATCATGATGGTCGAGGCCAGGATGAAGGCCGTGATGACCCAGGCCATGTGCTGGACCCCGTCGAGCTCGCCCACGATTGTCGGCAAGGCGGTGGCGAGCACCGTCTGCCCCAGGGAGGCCATGAGCATGGTCAGAATGAGCGCGGAGAAGATCAGCCCGAGATGGGCGTTAGGGCCGGGATTTTCGGCCGCGGGCGAGGGCGAGTGTGGAGAATCAGGCGTACTCATCAGTTCTCGCCGACCACCTTTCGGAATAGCGCGATGGATTCATTGATGAAGGGCTCGAGATCATCAGCCGCAGCCCTTTGGTAGCGGAGGAAGGCGTGCTTGGTGATGGCCCCGGAGAGCAGGAGTCGAACATCGAGCAGGTCCGCTGCCGCGTCGTCGACCTCGTGAGCGGCGGTTGCGGCTTCCACGGCCTCGCGCACCAGATGCTCGACATCAGTGACCAGCTGCATCACCCGGCCGCGAAGCCCAGGGTGGATCGCCACGATCTCTCGACGGCGCAGGGAAGTCTGCTGAGGCAAAGCGGTGCGCAGGATAGCGACGAACAGGTGCGCCACGCGGGTCAGCTCGTCCTGCTCCGACTCTGCGTAGCGACGGGCAGCATCCTCGGGCACCTGGGGCAGGCGGGTTCCCAGGATGGCGTCTTCTTTGGTGGGGAAATAGTTGAAGAACGTGCGCCGGGAAACTCCCGCTCGCGATGCGATCTCCTCCACAGTGGCGGCGGACAGCCCCTGACCTTCGGCCAGTTCGTAGGCCGCCAGATGGATGGCATCCCAGGTGTCACGCTGGTTCTGTTCACGACGCGTCAGCTTTTCTTGCACTAGTGCAGTTTATGCACTTCCGCATTTTTGCACAAGTGCAACTTTTCCCGAGGTGATGGACCGCTCAGCCCAGCAACAAGGAACGGATCGCGGACTCAGGCGTTCGCGAAGTGTCCAGAAGATTGCCGCGACGGTACTGCTTAAAGACCCTCGGGTCGATATAGGAGCTCTTGGCCACGGCGGGAGTGTTCCCGAGCCCTTCGGCGCAGGCCTCGATCGCCGCACGTTCAGCCTTAGCCCGCTCCCGCGCAGTGGACTTCGCCCCTGTGCGTGCCAGGGACTCAGCCGCCAGGATCGTGCCGCGCAGCGTGCGGAAGTCCTTCGCGGTGAATCGACCACCGGTGACCTGGCGGATATAGGCGTTGAGCTGCTGGGGCCGAAGCGCGGCTCGTCGTCGTCCCTCTCGCCAGGACAGCAACAGCGAGCGGGTCCGCCCTTGAACCAGTTCCTCAAGCTGCGGTGCCAGCTCCGGATCCGAGAAGCTGACCTCCTGGACCTTGCCGCCCTTAGCCGGAAAACAGAAGGTCAACGTGTCCCCGGCTACCGCCAGATGCCGGCATTGCAGTGTGGTCAGACCCCGATTGCCGCTCTGCCGCAGATAGGTGCGCGAACCCGCTCGGATGGCGGAGCGGTCGAGGATGCGGAAGGAGATAGCCAGTACTTTCTGCCTGTCCATCCCCTCCTCTTTCAGCGCCTGGGTGACCCTGGCACGCGCTGCAGGCAGCTTTGAAGCAAGATCGAGGGCACGGGAGAATTTGCCGCGATCCCGCCGGTTCGCCCAATGCTGGTGATAGATGTACTGTTTGCGTCCGGCGTCGTCGGTCCCCACCGCCTGCACATGGCCATGGGCGTCCACACAGATCCATACCTCTTTCCAGGCGGGCGGAATCGCCAGTGCATCAATACGTACACAGTCCTGCTCTGAGGCGGGCCGGCCGTCATCATCAACGTAGCGAAAGCCGGAATCGTCACTGAGGCGTTGGAAGCCGGGGTCCTGGAACGGGCGGACGCGTTTGAGTCGTGGCATATGCGCCTCCTCTCTGACCCGCCAGAGACTAATACCCCCTGCTCAGCGCAACCTGGAGATGGCGCTGGGTGCAAACGCTCGAGGGCCGCTGCAGCTATCGCCCTGCTTTGAGATACGCCCCAGGGGTGACGACGTCGTGGCCATAGTCCGCAATGATGAGACCTATGATCAACGCACTTTCGCTGAGCATGACCGCTGGCACACCCGATGACCTCAACCTAGTCCAGGAAGGCTCCTGGATCAGTCAGCTGCAGAACTGGGTGGATGGACTGCCCGAAGCCCTGCAGTGGCTAGGCGTAGTGGCCATCGGTGCGGTGCCGTTCATCGAGTCCTACAGTGGACCGTTCATCGGCATGATCGTCGGCCTGCCGTGGTGGGTCGCGCTGATCTGCGGCGTGCTGGGCAACGCCGCAGCAGTAGCGATTCTGATCTATGGGGCGCACGGCATCCGCTCCGCGGTCACCAAGAACGCCGAACCCAAGGAGCTGTCCGAGAAGCAGATCGCGCGACGGGCAAAGATCAAAAAGTACTTTGACCGCTTCGGTGTGCCCGGTGTGGCCATCCTGGGCCCCTTCGCACTCCCCAGCCAGTTCACCGCACCGCTGATGGTCTCCTTCGGCGCAAACCGCCACCTGGTGATGATCTGGATGGCAGTCTCGATCGTGCTGTGGGGTCTACTCTCGGTGGGCCTAGGCTTCGCGTTCCTCTACCTAGCCGGCTGATCCTGGCGCACCAAAAGCTGCCGAGGGCTAGCGCTGCTCATCATCGGGTGGGTAGCGCTGGGCCTCGCGTGAGCCCTGGGTGAGATTCTTCAGGTCAGTGTCGTCATCAAAATTCGAACCGATGGCGCCGGCTGCGACTCCCATGGAGGCCGAGAGCCAGGCCACGTCGATGTAGTTCACCAGCGTGGCCTCCTCCACCCCAATATTGTTGGCCATAAATTCTGGCTCAATCAGCAGCAGCCCCATCACCAGGATTCCTCCAAAGAGCATCAGGTACAGGGCGGTGACGCTGACCAGAAGGGTCGCCACGGTGGAGGCGTTATACATAAACGCTTCTTTTGTGCCCCCGACGGTACCCGGGCGGTCCCAGAGTTTATTGGAGAGCAGCAGCCACAGCACCACGATCAACACCACCAGCACTGACACCATTGCCAGTCGCCACGGCGGCAAGAAGTTCGCCATCTCCCAGATGGTGCTGAAGAAGATGCCGAAAGCACCGGTAGCGGCAGCGGCGGCGAAGACACCGGAGAGTTTCGGCAATGACAAGAGCGGCTTATTGGCGGCCACCATACCCAGAGTCATCCAGAGCCGTCCGGGGAACAGACCCGAAGGCGTGACGAAGTAGGATTCCCGACCCTGCTGCTGCTCCACATGGGTGACCAGGCCGCCTTGCTCATGGGCCTCATCCACTGAGTCATAAACCAAGGCATCCACGCAGCGACGCAGCTCTTTAGACAGACTGGACTTCACCGCCACCGGGCCCATCGCCGGCAGGGAGACCACACCGAGCTTCTCGACAAAATGCAGTTCCGCTGACTTGACCTTGCGGCCCGCGGTGCGAGGGACTTCCGTAATGACGATGGAGACATCTGCACCGTCTTCGCGGGCCCACTCCAGGACCCGCTCCAGATCCAGGGTGGCGTCCTGACGCAGCGGGATCAGCAGCTGCTTGTGCTTAATGGTGGCACCACGGCTCCAGCCCTCACCCTCATCTTCCAGGAGTTTGCGCACCTGATGCGATGTCCGGCCGGGATCCGAATACAGAGCAATGGTGAAACTCTCGGCGTCGCCGGAGGTCTTGTTGAGCCGGTCGATACCTGGCTTCCTCTGCTCCGCGGCAGCACTTTTAGCTGCCGACGATTCCTGGGCGTCGTCTCGTCCCTGTGTGTACTCAGTCTGCCCCTGATTCTGCTGGGACTCCGACTGCGCGGCCTCTTCCTGTCGAGCATGCTGATTCACGGTGCACACGCTAAACACCGCCGCTCGCCACGGCCTTGACAGATGCTGGACGCTCCCAGGATGCCGCCAGGTCTTCTAGCGGCGCCCCTTCAACTGCCTCCTCACCGGCGAATAACGTAAAGAAACTGCCGAAACTAGCCCCTCAACGGGGGCAGTTCCGGCAGTTTCTTTACGCAAATTACTGGAGCCGCAGGGCCATTACGCCTGAAGACGCTCAAGCACCAAGGGCTTGACCCTGCTAGTCACGCCGGCGCGTACACGCCGCGCACGGCTCTCGGCCCACCGGGCCATCACCCCTGAAGACGCTCAAGCACCAAGGGCTTGACCTTGGTCCCATACAGCTCGATGGCCCTCATCATGTGCTCGTGAGCCAGGGAGCCGTTGCCGTATTTCAGGCCGAAGCGGGAGATCCCCAGCTGATGCTTGGTCTTTACGATCTTCTCCGCCACAGTCTCAGGTGAACCCACATACAGCGCGCCGTGGGTGATCTCCTGCTCGAACTGATCTCGGGACGGGTAGCCGTTGCCCCAGCCGCGCTCGCGACCCAGCTGCGCCATAGTCTCGGCCCAGGAGGGGTAGAAGATGTCCTTGGCCAGCTCGTCGGTGTCGGCAACAAATCCATGGGAGTGGCTGGAGACCCGGAAGTCTGCAGTCTCGGGGCTAGTCGCGTGGCCAAACTCCACCAGTGCCCGCTTATACAGGTCCACAAACGGCGCAAACCGGTGGGGGGCACCGCCGATGATCGCCAGTTCGAGCCCTACGCCGTGGCGTGCAGCGCGCACCACCGAGGCAGGTGTTCCGCCGACGGCGATCCAGGTGGGCAGGCCATTCTGATGCTCAGTCTTGGGGAAGATCTCCTGGCCCTTCAGCGCGGCCCGGGTTTCACCGTTCCAGCTGACTTTGCCCTCACTGCGCAGCTTCACGAAAAGGTCTACCTTCTCTTCGAAGAGCTTTTCGTAGTCGCCGAGGTCGTAGCCGAACAGCGGATAGGACTCGATGAAGCTGCCGCGGCCCAGCGAGACCTCAGCCCGCCCACCGGTCAACCCATCGATCGTCGCGAAACGCTGATAGACGCGCACCGGATCATCCGAAGAAAGCACCGTGACAGCTGAGATCAGCTTGATCCGTTCGGTGGAGGCACCGATCGCCGCCAGCACCACATCCGGGGCCGAGATGGCGTAGTCCGGCCGGTGGTGTTCGCCTACACCGTAGACATCCACCCCGGAGCGATCAGCCATCTGCGCCTCGGCCAGCACGTTGCGCAGCACTTCCGGGTGGGAGAGCTCGCGAGAACCATCAGCGCTCTTGGTGACATCACCGAAGGTATGCAGGCCAAATTCAAACTGCTCGCTGTGCCGCTCAGTGCTTAAGGAGGGGGCGGACTCAGTGCTGGAGTGCTCAGTGCTGGAGTGCTCAGTGCTGAGCTCTGGGCTGCGGGGCTCTGGGGTGACGGGCTCTGGGCTGGTGCTCACGGGATCTCGCTTCCGGTGCCTAGGGGGTTAGGTGAGCCCCAGGTGCTTTCAAGATCACCCAGAGCTGCTCTCACTGTGGTGAAACGACGACGCCGCCGCGTCCATTCCTTAAAATTTGAACGTCTTTCTCAGCTGGACTGGATCTGCTGCAGCGCCACACGGCGGCCTTCTTCAATATGCTCCTGCGCCTCTACGACAGCCGCCGCGGCGTCGCCTCTCAGCACAGCCTCCACCAGGCGGCGGTGCTCCCGCAATGATGCCTGCCCTCGGGATTCGTCCAAGTAAATCCGCTGCGAGGGGTAGGGCATCCCCGCCCAGAGCTGCTCGATGAAACTGACCAGCTGCTCATCACCGCTGAGCCGGTAGAGCGCAAAATGCAGCTCTTCATTCAGCTCCGCCAGCCGGATGGGGTCAGAGGGCTCTTCGCTCCGCTGCAGCAGCAGTTCAAGGCCCTCAGCTCCCGGAACATCACCGCCAGCCGCGCCCCGCATGGCGACCGTCTCAGCAGCAAGTTTCACCGCCATCGGCTCCAGCACAGCACGCAGCCGGTAGATCTGCTCTACCCGCTCACGGCTCTGATCAGCAATAAAAGTTCCGCGGTGAGCATCATGGACCGCATAGCCCTCGGAGACCAGCCGGTTGAGCGCCTCCCGGACCGGCGTCAGGCTCATCTCGAGCAACTCAGAGAGTTCCTTCAGCGTCACCCGCTGACCCGGAGAAAGCTCACCGGTGCGGATACTGCGCCGCAGTGAGGCATAGGCCGCGGCGGCCTTACTCACCGGTTGGACAGGCGAATGCGCCACGGATACTCCCTCACGCTGTTCTCTTGGTGTGGGAGCCGATTCTACAGGCGAGGTGACGCAGCGCACACCGGCTGCGGCGTCGTCGCCGGTGCGATCACTCGTAGACGTGGGGCGCAAGGATGCCGATGACATCCAGGTTGCGGTACTTCTCGGCGAAGTCCAGGCCGTAGCCGACCACAAACTTATTGGGGATGTCCATGCCGACGTACTTCACATCGATGTCCACCTTCACGGCCTCCGGCTTACGCAGCAGGGTGCAGATCTCCACCGAGGCCGGGCCGCGGGATTCAAGGTTGGCCTTCAGCCAGGACAGTGTCAGGCCGGAGTCGATGATGTCCTCGACGATCAGCACGTGGCGGTTCATCAGGTCTGCGTCGAGATCCTTCAGGATCCGCACCACACCGGAGGACTTGGTGCCCGAGCCGTAGGAGGACACCGCCATCCAGTCCATGGTCACATGTGATTTCAGGGCACGGGAGAGATCCGCCATGACCATGACTGCACCCTTGAGCACGCCGACCAGCAGCACGTCCTTGCCTGCGTAGTCGCGGTCGATCTGGGCGGCCAGCTCGTTGATGCGTTCCTGGATCTCTTCAGCGGTGTAGAGAACCTCGGTGAGATCGTCCTTGACGTCAATCGCGTCCATATGAGGTGCGTGCTCCTGTTATCTGGGCGGGGGAACGAGCACCAGTTTCCCATATTCGGCGGTTCCGCGTGCGCCACGGTAAACGCTGACCTCCCCCTCCAGCTGGACCGGCCCAGCAGAGCGGCTGCCGGTGATCAGTTTCTCCGCCGCCGTGAGTCGCTCAAAGCTGGGGTTGGGGGCGCCGACGGCGACCGCGGCCAGCGCCAGTACACGACGACGGATGGCCGGTGGTTCCTCGCGCAGTGGCTTGAGTTTCAGCCGTAGGGTGCCGGTGTGATCGGGGTCTTCCAGCAGCTGGGCGAAGACTTCTTTGGCGTCCTGTTCCAGATAGGCGGCGTCAGCTGCGGCAATATCTGCAGTACGTGCCAGCGACTCCCGGATGGACACGGAGAGCTGCTCCTCGAGAAAGGGCAGGATCTGGGTGCGGATGCGTGAGCGCAGATAGCGCGGATCCGAGTTGGCAGGATCCTGCCAGGGATCCAGGTGGTGGTGGGCGCAGATCGCCTCGGTGTCCTCCCGGGTGAGATCCAGCAGCGGCCGGTGGAAGGGACCGCGCTGCCGCGGAATACCCGCCAGCGACCGGGTCCCGGAACCGCGAGCCAGACCCAGCAGCACCTGCTCTGCCTGGTCATCGCGGGTATGGGCCAGCAGAATCCGAGTGGCGCCGAGTTCTTTCTTTGCGGTGCGGAACGCCCGGTACCGAGCGGTCCGGGCGGCGGCCTCAGGTCCGTCTGCAGAGTGCAGGTCCACCTGGGCGGGGAAGATCCGCACCGGGTCCAGCCCGAGTCCTTTCAGCTGCCGGACTGCGCGCCCGGAGATCTCCACGCTGTTGGGGTGCAGGTGATGGTCCACCACCACGGCGCCCACCCGGGCACCGGCCAGCGGACCATTGGTGCGCTGATGGTGCCAGGCAGCGGCGGCTGCCAGCGCCAGCGAGTCCGCGCCGCCGGAGCAGCCCACCAGGGTCAATCCCTCGGGGTCCAGAGCCTCCCCCACTGCTTTGCGGGCGGCGTGCAGAGCCGCAGGCGCCTTAGCCACCTGACCGCTGGCCCTGCAGGCCCATCCGCTGGATCCAGAGATCTGGCTGGTGCAGTTCATCCTCGGTGGGCAGGTGCTGCGGGGCTTCCCAGATGGTGTTGAAAGCCTCCATGCCCACCGCATCCACAATGTGACTCACGAACTTCTGTCCATCGCGGTACTGGGCGGCTTTCATATCCAGCTGCAGCAGCTTCCGCACCGCACGCTCCAGCGGGCTGCGACGGCGCCCGCGATCGTTGAACCGGCGTCGAATAGTCTTCACTGAGGGAACAATCGAGGCATCGACAGCATCCATCACCACGTTTGCGTGGCCCTCCAGCAGGCTCATCACCGCAGTCAGATGGGACATCACGGCCCGGTCCTCCGGGGACTGGATGGCTTCCAGGAGCCGGTTGCGGGGACGGGTGGATGAAGCGCCTTCTGCCGAGGGGTCCGCGGAGGCGTCGTCGTGCCCGTTGTCCTTTCTGCCTTTCAGCTCGGCTTTGAGCTGCTTGGCGGCCTCGGCGAGCTTCTGCGGCAGAGAATCCGCCTGGCCCATGGTGTTGGTGGAGAGCTGGGTGATCTGCTCTTGGAGGTGTTCAGCCAGCCATGGGGCGGCAGCGAACTGGACCCGGTGGGTCTGCTCATGCAGGCATACCCACAACCGGAAATCAGCGCGGTCCACATTCAACTGGGTAGCAATATCCACCACGTTGGGGGCTACTAGCAGCAGGCGCTGCTGGTGGAATGGCTCGAACTGACCGAGCACATTGGCCGAGAGGAAGGCCAGTACCGCCCCGAGTTCGGCACCGGTGACTGCAGAGCCCACTACTTGACCAGTGCTGCCCTCCTTGGCCAGCTCCGGTTTCTTCTCCACGGCAGCTTTCAGAGCCGGAGCCAGCATCTGCCGGAAGCTCTCCGCATTGGCGGCGGACCATCCGGCACGGTCCACGATCAACACATCGGAGGTGTCCTCCCCTAAGCCACGGGCGGCATGGAGGCCGGTGATCTGATGGACATGCCCCACAGCCTCAGTGGCGGCTTTACGCAGGGCCTGGACCTCGGAGGCGGCCTCACGCCGAGTCAGCCGCGGGCCAGGGGGTGCCAGTCGCGCGGCTGTGCTGGCGGCCAGCTCCCAGTTGATGAGCAGTTCAGCGGCCTGAGCCTCGGTGATCTCCTGCGCAGAAGTCATGGACCCATCACACCACAAGGGGCGGGCCCTGGATACGGGCATTTCGCTGCCGGCACCAAGCCAGCGGAACCGGCTGGTCAACGGGTACGGCGGATACGCTTAAGCGACTATGACTACCGACCAGCACCCTGATCACCCCGGCCAGCCCTGCGCTGAGCCCTCCGGGGAGAGTTCTGCCCTCACATCCGGGACTGAAGCCGGCACCGGCGAGCACCGGCCGTGGACAGAAGACCCCGAGTTCGTCACCCTCTACGACGTGGAGAACGCCGGAATGTGGGATACCGACTTCTATCGGGACCTGCTGGATGAGCTTGGTGTGCAGACGGTGGCTGATATCGGCTGCGGCACCGGCGGACTGGCCCTTGAGTTAGCCGCTGCCGGCATCCGGGTCACCGGTGTGGAGCCTGCGGGGGCGATGATCCAGGTGGCTCGGCAGAGGATCGAACAGCGCATCGCCGAGCCAACTAGCAGCGACCACCCCGGGGCTGCGCTGGCTGAGCGCATCACGCTGATTCATGGTTATGCCGACCAGCTGGAATCCGGCGCAGCTGATGCTGCGGTGATGGTGGGTCATGTGGCGCAGTATTTCCTGCACCGCTCTGAGTGGGACCAGGTGCTCGCCGAAGCGTTCCGGGCGCTGCGGCCCGGCGGGTGGCTGGCGTTTGAATCTCGCAATCCTGCGGCACTGGAGCTAGATGCCTGGGATGAAGAGAGCACCCGGGAGACCCAACCGCATCCTGGAGGCGGGGAGTTCACCTCCTGGCTGGAGGTGCTGAGCATCGAGCCAGATGACGACGACGGGGACCTCATCACCTGCCGGGCGCACAGCATCATGCCTGACGGGCGGAAACTCAGCGCTGATGAACCGCTGCGCTACCGACCGCTGCACGTGCTGTGCGCCTCCCTGGAACAGGCCGGTTTTGTACTCGAGCAGCTGTGGGGCGACTGGGACAGGTCCGAGCTGGACGAGGACTCCCCGGAGATCATCATTCTGGCGCGCAAGCCCGCTGCTTCCAAGGAAAGCAGCCGCTAGCATCCACCGCGCTAAAAGGGGCGGGTTTTCACTCCAAACTCTTCGCATACTGTCCGTGCGGACCGGTGCGTGCCAGCGGTTCGCCGTCCAGGGCAAGGATGAACCCGGACCGGTCGGGATCCTCTCGGGGCAGCTTCGCGGCGATCTGCGGGAAGACCCCGAGCCCTTCATTGCTGACCCAGCGCACTCCGGAAGCCTGCACTTGCTCAACGAAATGCGCCCGCTCCTCAGCGGAGAGATAGACAAGCACCGCGGAGTGGAACACCACCGGCACCGCGCCCTCGGGTACCTCAGCCAGCGCCTGCGGCAGCAGCTCGTTGAGGTCACCGGTGAAGATTCGCGGCGGCTGCTCGCTGACTAGCTGGGCGCCGGCTTCCAGACGTTTGAGCCGATACTCCATGCCAGGCCACACCAGGGCTTTAAGCCAGTCCAGATCCTCAGGATTCCGCAGGTCCAGGGGGTTGACGTCGATCCCGCCGCGCCACGCCACCTCCGGCAGCTTCTCTGGTGCCTGAATCCCGGTGAGTTCACTGGTCAGCTCTACTGCGGAGTTCAACACACCCCGCGGAGTCAGCCGGGCGCCGTCGTGCGCTGTGCTCTTGCCCGTCTCCAGATCGACGGGCTCACCGCTGGCATCGACCGCGGTATCGGTGAACCGGTAGTGGATCGGCCAGGCGTCGGGGTAGAGGCAGAGTCCGGCGCTGCTGCCTACTTCCAGCAGAGCCAGTGGCCGCCGGGTCTGCTCCGCGATGCGAGAGAAAGCCAGGTTCAGCACAGCTAGTCGGCCTGCCTCATTGGTCTGGGTACGCCGGGTGAGCATGAGATGGCGGATCTGGTCCCACTGCTGCAGGACTGCCTGACGGACCTGCGCCCAGGGCAGCAGCGGCACCTGAGCGATCCTGGCCGCAGCGAATAATAGGTTCGCCTGGCGCTTGGGGGCAGGAAGCTGCAACAGCTTCTCCAGGAGTTCGGCATCGGCAGCAACCCCTTCGGCCCAGTCCTGGTACAGCGGGGACACCGGAGCGGCTTCCACCTGAGCGAAATGGCGGTAATACTCCCGGAGCTCCGAACTGGCATCATCAGCAGGCATCTCGCGCATGCGCTCAACCTACCCCGACCTCTGAAAAGGCGTCACCCCCGGCGTCGCCCCAGGCCAGGTGAGGACGCCATGGAAAGCTGTGACCGCCAAGATACGTCACTGTCCCAGGAGTCAGCCCGGGGAGATCGTGGTGGGCTTCTCCGGCGGGATTGTCACAAATAGCTGGGCTTCGGCAGCCTGTGCGAAAGTACCGGGTATGAGTCTGAGGTTTGGGACACATCGCGCTGCGCCTGCTGGCTGTTCGAGCAGCAGCTCTCGCAGGACCTCTGCCCCCGGGGTTGTGGCACTCGCAGGGCTGCTGGGCCTAATGCTGAGCTCCTGCGCGGAGAACCCCTTTGATACCGACAGTGAACCTGCCGGTACCGGGCTCAATCCCGAGCTTCAGACCCCAGCAGCTGAGCAGAGCACCCCGGAATCCCCGGCCGCGGAGTCTGTTCACTCCCCCGAGGCGACCTCCGAGGATCCCTCGGGCACGGAGACCGCAGCGGGCGCAGACTCTGCAGCGGAGGGAAATGACCACGAGCCAGTCGGGACGCAGCTGCCGGAGGATCTCTCCGTGCCGCAGGAATGGCTCATCAGTACGGGCGAAGCCTGGCCAGAATCGGCCGGCCATGGGGCATCCATGCCAGTGCTGAACCGCCAGGATGAATGTCTGCTGCAGGAGCAGATGCCTGAGATACTCGGCCGCACCGCAACTATTACCGACACCGGGTTTGGCCCCCTGGGGGTTGATGCCCAAGCGCAGGATTCCTACCGGTACCTGTGTAACTTCTGGTCCCGTGGCCACTACTCCGGCCGACTGCAGTTGCTGGTAGCGGGCTCAGGCGAGGATGCCGCGGCCATTGCTGAGAACTTCCAGGACCAGCCCAGCACCGAGGTGCAGGAGAACTCCGTGGAGACGGTGAAGCTCGGGGATGAGGAGTTTCAGGTGCTCAGCCGTTGGTACCCGGTGCCCGAGCATGGGTTATACGAGGCCTTGTTCTACGACGCCGATCAGGAGGCTTTTGCCGTGCTGGAGGTGAACTCACTGGATGAAGAAGCGTGGGAAGAGGGCTCACCTGAACAGGTCGCGGAGTACTTGGGGCACATCCTTGCCGGCGAGTGACGCTGAACAGAACCCCACACCCCGCCACGGGCACTCCGCCGTTACCTGGTGGATTTTGGGCTCCTGCACCGGGCTGAGGACGGCTCCCAGTACCGTCGGTAGACTCATCTCTTGTGACTGGCACTGACTCCCGCAAAGACGCACACCCTTCCCTCCCGCCGCAGGTCTCGGACGTCTTCGATCCTCAGCAGTGGCGGCTCGTGGAAGGCTTCGAGTTCACTGACATCACCTATCACCGGCGGGTGGAGCGCGACGACGACGGCGCAGTGGTGCGCGATCTTCCGGCGGTACGTATCGCTTTTGACCGTCCCGAGGTGCGCAATGCTTTCCGCCCGCATACCGTCGATGAGCTATACCGGGCGCTGGATCATGCGCGGATGACCCCTGATGTGGGAGCCGTACTGCTCACCGGCAACGGCCCCTCCCCCAAGGACGGTGGACACTCCTTCTGCTCTGGCGGAGATCAGCGCATCCGCGGCCGTGATGGATACCGCTACGCCGAGGGTGAGACAGCCGAAACGGTGGATCCGGCACGGGCGGGTCGGCTGCACATTCTGGAGGTGCAGCGGTTGATCCGCACGATGCCGAAGGTGGTGATCGCTGTGGTCAACGGCTGGGCTGCTGGCGGCGGGCATTCTCTGCACGTGGTGGCTGATCTGACTATTGCCTCCCGTGAGCACGGGAAGTTTAAGCAGACAGATGCCACCGTGGGGTCCTTCGACGCCGGTTACGGTTCGGCGCTGTTGGCCCGCCAGGTGGGCCAGAAGAAGGCCCGGGAGATCTTCTTCCTTGCCCGGGAGCATTCGGCTGAGGAGATGGTGGCCGCCGGTGCGGTCAACGAAGCAGTGGACCATGTGCGCCTGGAAGAAGTGGCCTTGGAGTACGCAGCGGATATTGCGCGACAGTCACCGCAGGCTATCCGCATGCTGAAGTTCGCGTTCAACGCCGCCGACGACGGGCTGGCCGGTCAGCAGGTTTTCGCGGGTGAGGCCACCCGCATGGGCTATATGACTGATGAAGCGGTAGAGGGCCGCGATGCCTTCCTGCAGAAGCGCGACCCCAACTGGTCCGACTTCCCGTACTACTACTGACCATTGCCTCGCCCCGGGGCTGGACGTACTGCCACTAGTAAGCTCCAGCAGCAGCTTCGCAGCGCATTGCGCTTTGTGCCTACTTGTCCCGAGTCAGATTGCGGAAACTGACTAGTCCCCTGGTGACTGAATTGCGGGACTTCGGTGAGGGGGTTTCCCGCATGCGGCGGGAAGTACTTAGCAGTACCTGACGCGATCGCGTACAAGTAGGGATTATTTAGCTCGCCACACCTCACTAAGGTCGATATTGCGCGCTTTAGACGCACTCGGTTAATCCATAGCTGAGGGGGACTTTTGTTTTTTCTAACTGACCTAGTGATAAATCAACCCATAGATTCCGGCGAACATGAGCCCCTCACGAATAGGGGCAGAGGACGCTGCCCCATGGCGGACCTCACTCCTGCGGGCCGGCCCATCGGAAGCTGCTCCTAATGGTAGAACTCGCACGTCACGCCGACCTTGAACGGCTGAACACTTTACTCGTTCATCATCATGTCGCTGCTCTCACCGGGCGTATCGGCTCAGGGACCAGCCTCTTGTTGCGCAGTCTGGAAAAGCGTTGGGCAGGGCGAACCGTCCAGATCCCCTATCACCGCGCTGAAGCCGCGATCCAGCGCTCCGGTCTCGACATAGTCCTGGCGGGGCTGCGGTCACTGGACGCGGAGAACTTCTCCATCGACGTCGAAGGCCAGAACATCCCGGCCTTCGATCTTGCATCGACGGTGCTGAAGGCTCTGCCCTCGGCGGAGATCCCCGATAATACGCTGATCATCATCCCCGGCTGCGACGACATGGATGACACGTCACAAGCGGCACTGGGCCACCTGCTCCGCCGTATGAGTGATCCTCGAGTGCGGATTGTCATTTCCGCCCGGCGCATCACCGATAAGAGCCCGTTTGCGGGGATCCCCCACCTGGACCTGCGGACGCTCAGACGTGAAGAAATGATCGATCTAGCTCACCGCGCCACGGCAAAACGCATCTGTCCTGCGGCCGCAGCACTTGCTGTCCGCGCCGCGGCGGGCCGTCCTCATGCTCTTGGTCTGATCCTTCAGGACATGACCGAAAGCCAGCAGGCAGGCAATTTCGCCATGTCCGTCCCTCTTCGCCTTGGTCCCGAAGCTGTGTCCTTGGCCCACGATATCGTGGGGCAGCTCGACGGCACTCTTGAGTACATCCTCAAGATGCTCTCCCTGGCACCATTGACGTGCTTCAGCGCGTTGCAGCGCGAGATTCCCGATGCGGCTTTGCATGTGGCAGAACTCGAGTCCCGAGGGGTTGTGGAACGTCGCGGCTCGCTCTTGATGATGACAGATGAGCTGGTGCGCTCCGCTATGCATTGGTCCATGAGCGGCAGCACGCGCAACGCTCTGCACCAGAAGCTCATTAACAGCTGCTCCGAGCACCATGTGGAAATGGGAAACTGGCATCGCTCCTTCTTGGAATTGGACGAGCAGACCGCAGCGGCTCTCGCGGCCAACGCGCTGAGCTTGGTCAGGGGCGGACTAGTCGATGCCGGCATCGAACTCATCGAACGGTCGATCAGCCTGTGCGCAGAGGCCAGTGCGCTCGGAGAGCGTCTGACCGATTTAGCGGAAGCGCTTATCGATCGCGGCGAGTTCGTGTTTGCTGCCCGGTACCTGCAATTCGCTCGCGAGTCCACCGAATGCCCTGTCACGGTCCGGGCTCGCGGCCTCGAGATTCAGCTCGAGTACCTCCAATCCCAGACACTTCCTAACCGGCTTCTCAACAACTGGACCCGGGGCGAGCGTTCCGCAGCTCCCCGGGAGGTTGCCAGACTTCAGCTGATACTTGGCCATCTGCACTGCGACCGCCGCGAAGTCGCCGAGGCGCGCCAGTTGCTCAAAGAGGCAGAGGCGCTGAAGGAACACTTCAGCTTGGATGAGAAGCAACTGCATGACGGACTCAGAATGTCCATTGATGCCGTTCGCGGAGACGACCAACTCGCTCTGGCACGGTTCAATGAGCTCAGCGCTCTGGAGTCCGATGAGCTCAGCCCGCAGTATCTGCTGAACATGGCCTCGGCGCTGATGCTGACCGAGCACTACGAATCAGCCCGCGCCTGCTTGGACGTGCTGATGCACACACGCTCCGACAACGCGACCTGGGCAGTCCAGGCTATGTACCTCAAGATAGAGATCGCGATCCGGGTGGGGCAGATCGGTCACGCGATGGTGCTCCTCGATTCGCTGACCGATGGTCTGCACCCTGAACACGGGGTGCGCAGGGACAGGCTGCTGCTCATGCAGTGCTGGCAGCTGCTGATGAGCGGAAGAGCCAGCGACGCCGAAGAAAAAGAAGCGGAGCTGGCTGCCTACGCCAATAAGACCGGCAACGGGGCAATGTTGGCGGCGCTTAGCGCTTTACAGGGCAGTTATCTACTGCGTGTGGGCCTTCACGCCGAAGCAGCGCGGCACCTACAGCGCTGTGACGAGCGCTGCCCCGGCGAACTGAACCCCAACCAGTATCGGCATGAACCGGACCTAATAGAAGCGCTCATTCGATGCAATAGACGCGAACATGCCGCACTGGTCCTGCAACGACTGCGAACTAGAGCTACACGTGCCCCTTCTGACTGGGCGCAGAGCGCGATCAAGCGTTGCGAGGCTCTGCTTGCCACTGGGCAGCAGTCCGTTGAGCTGCTTCAGGATGCACTGCGTGATCATCGGGGCTCCGTCTACACCCAAGCGCTGCTCCACACCGCCCTGGCTGATCGTCTGGCGACATTGGGGCTAGCCTCACGTTCTCGCGATCACACGCTCATCGCGGCTTCCCTGTTCAGGGAGATCGGCGCCAAACAACCTGTTATCCCGGAACCGCCGTCGCGTCCGGGGTCGGGCGCGTCCAGATCATTTCCTCCAGAACTGAGCAATCTCAGCGATGAAGAACGCCTGGTCGCCGAACTGGTCAAGGCGGGCTTGAAGAACCGCGAGATCGCAGCACGAATCTACGTCTCGTTGCGGACGGTCGAGCTGCGTCTTACCAGCGTCTATCGGAAACTCGGGGTTTCCTCACGCACCGAACTGGTCGCACGACTAGCTGGCACCCCAGTGCGCGAGGACGTCAAGAGCCCGAGCCCGCACCCCTCCAATAGCTAGCGCGCATACCGGGATAGCGGCTTGCCGCAGCACCCCCGCGGGGGTCCGCAAGAAGCACTGAAATGGCTTTAACGGACGAATTTCCACACCTAGCGTGAAGGTCACCGCAGGAATTCGGACGTCCTCAAAAGCTCTACCTGCTTCGAGAAATACGGACTCAGCTTCACGGGAGTGGACATGATCGAGACACACTATCCGGCACCGGAGATTGCAGCACCGGGCAATCGCAAGCCTGGCAAGCTCGCTCGCGGTCTTCGGAAACACAAAAACTGGTTGCAGATTCTTCTGGACGCAATCGCCTGGATCTTGGCGGCCACGCTGGTTGGGCTGGCTTCTGAGAACCCCTGGACCATAGGTCTCACCTTTGCTGTGCTCATAGCCATCGTCCTGCACCCGGGGATGCTCCGCTTATACGGCAGCCGACTCCAATATGGCAGTTTGTCCGAGTACGGGGCACTCGTCGCGCTGACAGTGCTCCTCGGATGTATCTTCTTACTCGTACACCCCGCTGACACCGCGCTCGCGGTGCTGATGGTCACCGCCTCGCTGGTCCTGATGTCCGGAACCCGCTGGCTTCTTCTATATATCCACCAGCGGACATCGCGTCCTCGATCGGCCGAACGCGTGTTGATCATCGGAGCGGGAGACGCCACAGAATCACTGGTTCGGCAGATGCTCTCAGATCCAGCTGGCCCCTATCTGCCCGTGGGGTTGATCGACGATGATCCGCGCAAACGGCAGCTGAGCATACAGGGCGTGCGCGTCCGCGGAAACAGCGAGGACGTCGCAGACCTGGTTGATGCCCTCGACGTTGCAGGCGTCATCGTCGCTATCGCCGACTCCAAGCCTGAGTTCCTCGCTGCCTGCCGCGAGCGGCTGCGATCCTCCGGGTGTTGGCTACGGACCATTCCCCCACTTGCCGACCTCGTGAATCGGCGAGTGGACGTCAGCGATATTCGCGATCTCAAGGTCGAAGATCTCATTGGACGCAGTCCCATTCACACAGATATGACAGAGATCCGGGCAAAAATTCAGGGCAAACGCGTGCTGGTCACCGGGGCCGGAGGATCCATCGGCAGCGAACTGTGCCGCCAGCTCTGGGACTTGGAACCGGAGAGCCTCGTCTTGCTAGACCGGGACGAGACTGCTCTGCACGGTGTAGAGCTGGCCCTCTACGGTTCAGCCCTGCTGACCTCCCCAAACACGGTTCTTGCTGACATTCGCGATCAGCAAGCGCTGGATCGCATTTTTGCTGAAGCCAGACCGCAGATCGTCTTCCATGCTGCCGCACTGAAACACCTCCCGGTGCTGGAACGGTTCCCCCAGGAAGCGTGGAAAACAAATGTGCACGGCACACTCAATGTCCTCCGGGCGGCAGAATCAGTTGGAGTCGAGACCTTCGTCAACATTTCAACCGATAAGGCTGCCTCTCCGACCAGCGAACTCGGACGAAGCAAGAGGGTTGCTGAACGCTTGGTCAGCGGCATGACGAGAACCTCCACCGGCACATATTTGTCTGTGCGCTTCGGGAATGTGCTGGGTTCACGCGGGTCGGTGCTGCTCTCCTTCCAAGAGCAGATTCGGCAGGGGGGTCCGGTGACCGTCACCGACCCAGAGGTGACCCGTTACTTCATGACAATTCCCGAAGCCTGCCAACTCGTCCTGCAGGCGGCGACAATCGGACAGGACGGTTACGTCATGGTCCTTGATATGGGCGAGCCAGTGAAGATCGTAGACATCGCGCGCAATCTGATCGCTATGTCTAACACCCCCACCGACATCGTCTTCACTGGTCTACGCGCCGGAGAAAAGCTCGAGGAGGAGCTCTTCGGTAACTACGAGGGATCAGTCATGAAGATTCACGACAAGATCAGCCGGGTTGAAGCTCCCGATCTAGAAGCCCGGTTACTTCCTGCCACTGATGCCTCACGGCAAGAAATTGAGCTTTTCTACACCAATGTTTGCACTGGTCCACTACCCCAACTCGTTGACTTCACCAGAGTCGAAGCGATCGGAGAGCCGCATGCTGCCTGAGCCAATGTCACCCGGGGCAACGGTGCTCTACCCTGATCAGCACGGCCTGCAGGTGCTGTGCGCCGACAACCCACAGGACTTCCAGATCTGGCTGAGTGCCTGGCACGAATGCGCCGGAGGGGATACGTTCTCCCACCCGGCATACCTCGCGGAACGCGCGGGAATAGGCGAGCGCCCCCGCGCCGTGGTCTTCTCGCACTGCAGTGGATCACGGGTGCTGTACTCCTTTTTGCAACGTCCCATCTCCCAGGACGCGTGCGGACACCCGGTGCCGGAAGGGTATTACGACATCACCACACCGCTGCTCTACGGTGGTCCACTGCTGGCACAGGCCGAAGGAGCAGATGCGCCCACAGTGATGACTGACTTCTGGGAAGCGTTTCATGATTGGGCACTCACCGAGGGCATCGTCAGCGAGTTTCACCGGGTGAATCCGGTCATCGGCACTCTGCCCGGCTACCCCGGAACGTTTCGCGAACATGCTCCTCATGTTGTGAAGAGCATCGCTGGCAAAACCGAAGACGAGCTGCTGCTGGATACGTCCAAAGACTTCCGGCGAAAGCTACGGCGGACACGCGAGGCCGGGATGGAGCTTCTCGTAGATGAGACCGGTCACCATATCGAGACCTTCATTGATCTCTACTATGCGACGATGCGTCGCCGGAACGCCGACGTCCGATTCTTCTATGACGAAGAATTCTTCGACATGGTGCATCGGGTCTTTGAAGGACAGATCGCGTATCTGTTCGCCATCCACGAGGGAGCTGCAGTTTCCACCGAAATGGTCCTCTACTGCGGAGACACCGCCTACTCCTTCCTAGGTGCCACCGAGGAGTCCAGCCTCAGGACGGGAGCCAATATCTTTCTGTCCCATAGTGCGTTCGTCTACGCGCAATCTCGCGGAGTCCAGAACTATGTCCTCACCGGCGGAATCAGCAATACCGAAGAAGACAGCCTGCTGCGCTACAAGTTCTCGATGGCCAAGAGTGGCCGTCGCAGCTATTACACGGGCCACCAGGTGATCGACCTGGACCGTTACACACAGTTGAGTGCGTGCCGGCCGGAGTCCACCTTCTTTCCCTCCTATCGGGCACCACAAGTCTCGTGCACGGGTCTCTGCTCGGCGGACAGAAAGGTCCGAACATGAATGCTTCAGTGGAGATCTGGGACGCCGAAGTGGAACAAGAGCGCGCACGCTGGAGCCAGCTCTGGACAGACTCGCCCATGAAACATCCCTTCGCGCAGCCCGACCTATGCAAGCTCCTTGCGCCCGCGAACGGACGCCTCATGGCTGCCGTGCTCAACGACGGCCCAGGCCACGTGCTTTACCCCTTCTATCTGCGCGAGATCCCCGAGACGACGGCCCCCAGCAGCGATTCAGGAGCCGTGGCCGGCAAGGACATCACCTCGCCCTACGGCTACGGCGGGCCGCTGCACTGGGGATTGAAAAACTCCAATGCCACGGCCGCCAGATTCTGGACTGAGTTCGATGCCTGGGCTGCAGCTGAAGGGGTTGTCAGCGAGTTCGTCCGGTTCTCCTTATTCCCCGAAGAGCTGTTGCCCTATCCAGGACCAACTCGAGCCCGTCAGCTCAACTACGTTCGGGACCTCGATGTCCCGGATGAGGAGCTCTGGGATGGAGTTGAGTCGAAGGTGAGGCGGAACGCCCGACGCGCCCGACGCGAAGGGGTCAGGATCATCATCGATGACCAGGGAACCAGAGTTGAGGACTTCCTGCGTATATATCTGGGCACCATGGACCGCCGTGCTAGTGCACAGTGGTACCGCTTCGATCGCACCTTTTTTGAGGGCCTCCATCTGGCCCTGCCAGGACAGTTCGCGTATGTCTTAGCCGAACTCGACGGTGAGATCGTCTCCGCCGATCTGCTGCTGCTGGGAACCACTACGGGATACTACTTCCTCGGCGGAACTGAGGCGTCGTCGTTCTCCGTCCGTCCCAACGATCTGGTCAAAGTAGAAGCGATGAACTGGCTGCGCTCGACTGGCCGACGCCGCTACGTACTCGGCGGCGGCGTCCATCCCCAGGACGGACTGGAGCGCTATAAACGCGGTTTCGCCCCACATGGCGCGGTCTCCTTCAGCACCGGTGAACGAGTTCTGGCTCCGCAGCACTACGAAAGACTGGTGGAACGAACACGGAAGAGTTTTTCTGACTGCGGCACAGCCTGGGATGAGTCCGACGACTTCTTTCCGCCCTACCGCCGACAGGTGCCGGCGCGGCTGCCCGCGCTGCAGACTGCCGGAGGTGCCACCTCATGAGTTATGTACGCGTAAAACGCTTCCTCGACATACTGGGGGCCCTATTCGGGCTGGTGATCCTCAGCCCGCTCATCGCCATCATCTCGCTGCTAGTGCTGATATTCCATGGCGCGCCAGTCATCTTCGTTCAAGAACGCGCGACTCAGCATGCCAGGGTCTTCCACCTGCGCAAGTTCCGCACCATGCGTCAAGTGGACCCACAGCGCGGCCTGGTCACCGACGAGGACCGGCTGACCGGGTTCGGGCGTCTGCTGCGATCAACCAGTCTGGATGAGCTGCCCAGCCTCTGGAATGTTCTCATCGGCGACATGAGTCTGATCGGCCCCCGGCCACTGACCACCGATTACCTGCAGCTCTACACTCCCGAACAGGCGCGGCGCCACGAGGTCCGCGGCGGCCTCAGCGGACTGTGCCAAGTCAGCGGACGCAATGAGCTTCCCTGGGACGAGAAGTTCGACCTCGATATCCAATACGTCGACACCATGAGTTTCACTCTCGATCTGAAGATCTTGCTGAAAACCTTCACCGCTGTCATCAGCCGTCGCGGCGTGACCACGGAGAACGAGGTCACTGCAACGAGCTATGGCGGGTCGCTGAGATCTGATCGTGTGGTGTTCCGCCAGGACGCTGCGAGCCGGGACAAAGTCAGCTGGACCGTAGAGACGAAGTCCGGGCAGAGGGTCGGCAGATGCGCCATGCTGAAAACCGGGGAACGCTCACAGATGATCGGCTTCCATCCGGAGCCCGCCGTCGATGAAGAAACCCAGCGGGAACATCAAGCCCTCTACCCCGAGATCCTCACGTTGCTGCTGAACCGAGTGCGCAGTTCGGACGCGGATTACGCGGTGTGCTCAACCTCTCCCGTAGGCACCGATACTGAACAGCTATACCTCAGGGCAGGCTTTCATCGTCTGACTGCCGACCTGGTCCCCACTGTGCTGCCGATCGCAGAACTCATCTCGGACCGGGAGACCTTCATGTACCACGTGCTGCACGATGAAAACAACGACATCACTGAAATGAGACTGGCATCATGAGCGCTTCTGGAGCACAGAGGACCGCCACCGGCTACGTCGCCACGGAAGAACAGATCCTGCTCTCCTCACCGGATGTGGGCCCCCTGGAGGAGGACTACCTGCTGAGAGCGTTCCGCAGCGGATGGATCGCGCCGGCGGGGCCGGACCTTGCAGCATTCGAAGAGGAACTCGCGGCGCAGACCGGAGTCGAACACGCCGTCGCGGTCTCATCAGGAACAGCAGCTTTGCACCTGGGGCTCCTAGGCGTCGGAGTCCGTCCGGGAGACTCTGTGGTGACCTCCACGATGACCTTCGCGGCAACAGCGAATGCCATCACCTACTGTTCAGCTGCTCCGGAGTTCCTCGACTGCCTCGACGACGGCAACATGGACCCGAACCTGCTGCGCGAGAAGCTTGATGAAGCAAGCAGACTAGGGCGCCTTCCAGCGGCGATCGTGCCGGTGGACATCCTGGGACGGCCCGCCGACTATGACCGGATCCTTCCCCTTGCGGCAGAGTTCAACATCCCTGTCGTCGTTGATGCTGCAGAATCCCTGGGTTCACGCTACGGCGAGCGTATGGTCGGCAGCCTGGGACAGGCGAGCGTGGTCTCCTTCAACGGAAACAAGATCATGACCACCTCCGGGGGCGGAGCACTGCTGACCAACGACGGCGAACTGGCCACCTATGCCAGATACCTCTCGTCTCAGGCCAGACAGCCGGTGGCCCACTACGAGCACACCGAGATCGGATTCAACTACCGGCTCAGCAACCTCTTAGCCGCCCTGGGCCGGGCGCAGCTGATCCGCTTGGACTCGATGATTTCCCGACGCCGAGTGGTGAGATCCCGCTACGCGAGCCAGTTCCAGCACGTTCCTGGAGTCGAACTGTTCGGAGCAGAGAACCCCCACCGCGACAACTGCTGGCTCACCGCGGTGATCATCGACCCTCACCAGGCAGGTTTCACGTCTGAGGAATTGGCGAAGTGGCTGGCCGGCTTCGGTATCGAAACTCGACCCTTGTGGAAGCCCATGCATCTGCAGCCGGCCTTCTCCAGCTGCCCTGTCCTGGGCGGGGCAACAGCGGAACGGCTCTTCCACACAGGCCTAGCGCTTCCCAGCGGCTCGGCCATGAACGATGACCAGGTTGATCGAATACTCCATGCCATAGACCGTTTCCTCTGCGGGTGACCGCTGACCTCCTGCGGTGGTCCGCAGGCGCCCATTCAACCTCTGGTCTGCAGCACATCAGCGGACCTACGGTCAAGACAGTGCTGATCGGCAGATAGGGACCGGTCGTGACAACAGCACCGGAAGAGCACAACGGGTCTTTGCTGATTCGATCGGAGACAGACATGAAACTCAAGGAGCACCTCGCTCTCCTGCGACGCTACTGTGCTCTGCTCATCGTGGCCACCCTTCTCGGTGGCTTCGCTGGTGCAGGAGTCTGGCTGCTGATGCCTACCACCTACAGCGCTAGGACTGAGCTCTTCGTCTCCGTGGATACATCCGGCGGCGCCTACGAACTGCACATCGGGTCGAGTTTCATTCGCGAACGCATACAGACCTATGTGGGGATGACCAACAGTGCCCCGGTCCTCCAACCCGTCATAGACGAACTCGACCTGCACACCACTCCCGATGCGCTGGCCACCCGGGTCGAGGCTTATACCGACCCCCGAACCGTGCTGATCACCGTAGAGGCTACCGAGGATTCCCCTGAAGCCGCCCAGCAACTGTCCGCTGCCGTTGCCGACAGTCTCGTCTCCGTCATTGGTGATATCGAGAACCCAGAGAATGAAGCAGCGAACCAGATTCGCCTGACCGTCTCCAATCCTGCCGTGGCACCGCAGCACGCAGACGGACCCGCCGGGTGGCTCTACGTTGCGGCAGGTCTTCCCGTAGGTTTCGCATTAGGCCTGGGACTTGCCCTGCTGAGGGCGGCGTTGGATAACAAACTGCGCAGCCGAGAGGATATAGAACGGCTCAATGCTGGACCCGTACTCGGGTCGATTCCTCAGGACACTCGCGCCAAGAGCCCGTTGCTCGTTTCACAGCTGCGCGTGGACGATGCACACGCCGAAGCCTTCCGTCGATTGCGCACCAACCTGCGCTTCGCCCAGGTGGATGACCCCAACCCGGTCGTCCTGGTCACTTCAGCCCAGGCTAAAGAGGGAAAGTCCTCCACCAGCATCAACCTGGCTATCACTGCGGCACAAGCGGGCAGTCGGGTGGCTCTGATCGACGTTGACCTCAGACAGCCCACGGTGGCAGCCAGAATGGGCTTGGAGAATGCGGCCGGTCTCACCACCGTACTGCTGGGTGCCGCCGACGTCTCCGAACTGCTGCAGCCGTGGGGAACCGACGAACTCTACGTGCTCACCGCCGGCGAGATGCCGCCAAACCCGGTGGAGCTGCTGGACTCCAAAGCGATGAGCACCCTGATGACTCGACTCAGTGCTGAGTTCGATCTCGTCATTCTCGACAGCCCCCCGCTGCTTCCCGTGGCAGACTCTCTGGTCCTCACCAAATACGCCGGTCAGGTCCTTCTCGTAGCCGGCGTCGGTGAGGTGCGACTCAATCATTTGATGGAGGCGGTAAACAGCCTCAGCGCCTTCCATATCCCCACAGGCGTTGTGCTGAATAAAGTGCCTCGGTCCATCAGCGACAACTATGGCTACTCCGCGCGCTACCCCAGCCGGCCGGCCAGCACCAGCACCTCAGAAGCCGAACGCAGTAGCGATCCGCTACGGAATCTCGGCATAGGTCCCACCCCACCTATCTGGACGGCACAATACGTACACCCGGCATTCCCCGAAGATATGAGCCCAGGCACCAGCAAGCTGAGGAGTCAGTCATGAGGATCGGGGTGCTGGCCAGCGTGGGCCACATGGTGGATTCGTTCTTCTCCGACATCATCGCCTCGTGGACAAACGCCGGGCACGAAGTCCTGGTCGCCGCAGGTACCGGCACAAGTGACGGATCCGGGCATGTGATCGAGGGACTGACACGCCGACCGGGCCCCGGCGCGGTGCGTGCGTGGTCAGGCCTTAGCTCCTGGGCGCACGAGGAGAAACTCGACGTAGTCCTCACGAACACAGCTACCGCTTCTGCCTTAGCCCGCACAGCACGTCTGACCATTCCCGTTGTGTATTTCTGTCACGGACTGCACTGGAACGAAGGGCGAGGAGCTTCTGACCGCATCTGGCAGCTGGCGGAACGAGTACTTCTGCTGAAGACCTCAGGGGTCATCACCATCAACTCCGACGATCACGCGTGGTTCAGCGGACGCATTCCGGAAGATCGGATCCTGCGCCTTCCTACTGGTGTCGGCCTCCGGCCGGAGTCATACCCTCGCATCGCTCCCCCGTCGGCAGAAGGCGGTTCGGAAAGAACCGTCATGCGACTTGCATGGATCGGAGAGTTCAGTACCCGCAAGCGACCTCATCTGGCCCTCGACGTCGCCGATTACCTGCGCAAAGAAGGCGTGGACTTCACACTTCAGATGGTCGGCGAGGGTTCGCTGCTGGATTCAGTCAATGCCGCTATCAGCCGTCGCGGGCTCGAGAAGCACGTGGCGGCCGAGGGAACCGGGAATACAGCCCAGGTACTGGCTGACAGTCATGCGCTCATTCATACATCCGCATGGGAAGGTCTGCCGCGGGTCATGATGGAAGCACTGGCCGTTGGTCGGCGGACCTACGCATTCGACGTCAAGGGGGTACGAGACATACCCCAGGCTGTCCTCTTCCCGGAGCGGGAACCGCGTGCACTAGCGGGCCAACTGGCGACAGACTGGAGAGCCGGTCGCCTCCTGCAACCGATCGCGTTCGATCCTGCCACCCTGGACGTCTTCCGCTCTGCCGAGGCAATCAGAGTTTTCCTCGAAGAAACGGTCAGCGCCTCGGCCAAAGTCCACAGGATGCCCTCGCCTGTAGAGACTGAGCCTGCCAGGTCCCAGACCGCCTATGAGACGACATGAGTACCCAGCAGCCTCTCGTCTCTGTCATCATCCCCGTATACAACGGCGAGAAGCATCTAGCGGAATGCCTGGACTCAGTTCGGCACCAGTCATACCGGAAGCTTGAAATTATCGTCATCAATGACGGTTCAACCGATAACACCGAGAGCATTCTGCGTGACTTTGCGCAGCAGGACCGCCGTATCATCGTCACTCACCAGACCAACGGCGGTGTCTCCTCTGCCAGAAATGCAGGTCTGGAGGTAGCCAGTGGCTGCTGGGTCATGTTCGTCGACGCCGATGACAAGATGTGCGATCCGCATCTGGTCCAGACCGTAGTCCTTGCCGGTGAGGGTGATGCGGACCTGATCTGCTTCGAGACCTCCAGCGACGAAGACTGCAGCACATATGACATGGACTCGGACACCACCACAGAGCAGCCGAGCGACATCGTAGAACGCGCCCGGGAATACAGCATCGACGGCAATGCCCTGGCTGAGATGATCGCTGGCGAAACTCTCAACGCTCTCTGGGACAAAGCCTATCGCCGCGACACCATCACCGAACGGCTTTGCCGTTTTCGTCTAGGTACCAGGATGGGGGAAGACCTCATGTTCAACCTCAGTTACGCGCGTGTTGGCACGAAGGTGCTCTCGCTGCCAATGGTCGGGTACTTCTACCGGCGGTCCAATACCGAATCCGCGACCAGCCGATATCTCCCCGGAAAGTACGACGACCTCATGGAGGTGTGCGACTACATCCATCGATGGGCTCACCAGTTCGACGTCGAACAAGTACGCGGCGCCGCCGACTACATCCGGGCCAAGAACGTCGTCTCCTGCATTCGAGACCTTCACCATCACGACTGCGAGCTCTCTTACCAACAGCGGCTTGCAGTCGCACAGCGCTATAAGTCGCTGGTCCCTTCAGTACGTGTTGTCGGAGTCGGTCCCAAGAGAAGGCTACTGGGAGAGTTCTACAACCGGCTCGGGTACCGTTCGGTCTTCCAGCTGACTCGAGTGCTCGCTCGTTCTCGATGAGTGCCGAATGGGATCTCATGGAGCAAGGATTCACGGTACTGGCCGTGTGCACTGGCAATGTGTGTCGCTCCCCGTTGACCGAGCGGCTGCTGCAGCATGCACTCGATGACGTCGCTCCCGGTCAGTTCAGTATCTCCAGTGCGGGAACACTTGGGCTGACAGGACAAAGTGTGGAACCGCAAATCGCCGAAATCGCTGCGGAGCAAGGAGTCTCCCTGAGCGGTTTCACAGCAAGGGAGCTGACTCCAGATCTCATCCTCCAGGCCCACCTCATCCTCACCATGGAGCGGGACCACCGCAGTCGCATAGTGCAACTGGTCCCGGCAGCGCTTAAAAGAACCTTCACCCTGCGGGAGTTCGCCCGTATTCTTCCCCACGTGCCACCCGAGACATCAGCTCAGCCGGCCCAGCGGTGGCACTCGTTGGTCGCGATGGCACAACGGCACCGGCGCCCGCCCGAGAGCCCGGAACTCGACGACGTTATAGACCCCTACGGGTGCTCAGGCAAAGTCTATGAGGACATGACTGCCCAACTAGTTCCCGCGGTCAACGCGCTGATCGACTGGGAACGCGGATGCTCCTCGAAAGCGTCGTAGCACCATGACCCTGCTTCTTTTCTCACTCGCCTCACTCTGGATCGCGGCGTTCACCCTCTTGGGGCAGGTACGCTACGTGCGCCACTGGACGAACACCCTCTTCCCGCTGGCAGCGCTGGTCGCCCTCAACACCATCATCGCTGTTCGCGAGAACTTCGAAGTTGTCGACAAGATGCGCTATGGACGCGAGTTTGAGGTGTTGAGCTTCACTCCATTCAGCGAAGTACTCACGGATTTTGTCACTAACGGCAGGGAACCGGCTTTCCTGGTGTTCAACTGGATCATCGGCCTGTTGACCCGGGACATGATGGTTTTCTTCACGATTACTGCCATAGTCTGCAATCTTCTGCTGATCCTGGCGCTCTGGATAATACTCGGAACCGGTTGGCAGACCGCCGTCGTGCTCTTCACGACCTTCTGCTTCGGCTTCTTCCTCGACTACTCCAGCTTCTTGCTCAGGCAGGGACTGTCCATTTCATTTCTGATGCTCGGGCTGGCCTTGGTCTTGCGCAAGTCCCGAATTCTGCCAGTAATCGCAGTACTGGCGATCGGAGTGTGCTTCCACTGGTCGGCATTGCCAGCCGCCCTGGTCATCCTGCTGGTCAAACTGGTGCGCTGGCGGAATGAGGTGGTGCTAGTGCTTTGGCTCCTGGTCACCGCCACCTACTTCACCGGAGTAAATGCACGCCTGGCAGAACCCCTGGGGTCAAGCATCGAACAGGTGGAGACATACTCCAACCCAGATCTGGCCATCAATTACGCAGGGGGGACTAATCGACCGATCTTCTGGGTCTTAAGCGCTGTCCCTCTGGGCATCTCCTACCTAGCAACCCGTACGGCGAAGGCCCTGCCCAGCTGGTATCCCCAGCTGTTCACCGCTTACGTACTGCTGAACTGCTACTTTCTGCTGATGGGCTTCGTGTACTTCAGCGACCGTCTTGCAGCCTATTCATGGTCTCTCATTCCGCTGCTTATCTGCACCCCGGTCCTGTCCTATCACGGCCGAGGGCAGACGGCGGCGCGGCTAGGTCTGCTGGCCGCTTTCGCCATATGGGCGATCTACTTCGGCTCTTTTGACGCCTTGACTCCGGCGTAGGCGGCCCAAGCTCGGGCACGATAATCTTCCGCGGACCGACCCCAGGGGTGCCTGACGCGCTGATGGTGCATTGAGCCGGTGCCAAGAGCGCTGAGCGTACCGCTCAATTCGCTGAATCTCGGAGCCACGAAAGGTGGGGCGATGCCAATGTCTCGGGCAAAGGCCGCGCATTTCTCGTGGTGATCAACAATTGCTACAGGGGTCCCCAGCAAATAGGAGACGATAGCGCCGTGCAAACGCTGGGACCACACCAAGCTGGCGCGCGAGAGAATACCGACGACACCAGCAATGCCCACTGCCCCGTAGTCGACTACCTGCACTGAGCGTCCTTCTCGTCTCAATTGCCCGGCGATCCTGGTTGCCAGGGCATGGTCACCCAGCCGCGGATGGGCATGCAGTGCCAGCAGGGTGATCTCGGGATCCGCTGAGCCAAGCGCGCTGGAGACGGCATCGGCGAGTTCATTCCCTGACATCCCGGCGGCACTGGAGGGACAGATCACCAGCCCACTGCGCGGGCCCTGTGCTGGCCCCAAGCGGCTGCTGAGGGCTGCCAAATCTCCGCCGAGTACACCGTAGCCCTCCATGCGGTCGAAAGACTCCTGATCACGTACCACCACCCTGTCGAACCTTCGAAGCTCGGAAACCACAGCACGGTGGTTCGCTGAGTTCGCGAAGGGCCCGACCGAGACACCCAGAGCCTCGTAGGATCGGTTCGGAAGATGTCTGCGCAGCCTGGCAAGGCCGGCGACCTCGCTGAAGACTGATCCGCCGGCATATACGAAGGTGTCGGCCCAAGCAGCCCCGCGCGCGGCACTGACCAGACGCCGGAGTGCCGCGTCTGGTCGCGGATGAGAGAAGTTCTGCCGCGGCCGTTCAAAAGCACGCACCTCGGCCCCGGGCCACAGGAGGCCAGCGTTTTCCTCGCACACCTCCCTGAAGAGATCGTCGCCAAAATTTCCCCACCCGAAGTAGCCCAGCAACTGCACTTTCGGTGTTCTGGATGTCATGAGCCCGCGCCTCCCCTATCAGCCGTTGACATCGCCCTGGCCTGTTGCGAGCGTGCCAACAAGTCTGCACCGATATACCGGCACAGAACGCCGACCAGAACCGCCAGGCTGCCGGCCTCGATGGCTCCCATCCCGGCTACACCGCTGGATATGCCGCTTACTCCCACAACCGCAATTGACACCATCCCGACGACGGTCATCACCCAGTACCGGTTGAGCACCAGATGGAAGGATGACAGCAGATACGTCGGAATGCAGATCACCGCGGCAAGTGCGAAGAGGAACACCGCCAGCCTAGGGATCTCGAAGTCCGCACTGTAGACCAGCTGCAGGAGTGCGGGGCCGGCCACTACCGCCACTACGACCATCGGTGAGAGCACCGCCATGGTGAGATAGCCGTTCCTGAGGTTCATCTGTCGCAGCGCCGCTGGTCCCTGACCCTCCAGGTGGCGGCGATAGGCCGGCAGGATGGCTGTCTGGACCGAAGCGCCCAGCAGGTGAGCGAAGGTCACCAGGTACGCTGCACTGGCGAAGACACCGATATCCGCCGTCGTTCCAATGGAACCCACGATCACCAGCGGCAGGTAGGTCAGCACGGACTGGATGCCCTGAGACATGGCCAGCGGGATCCCGTGGGTGATGAGGAGGCGAATATCCTGGGTGAGCGGCTGACGGACTCTCCGGCCTTCCGGGGGTGTTGCCGAGGCAAGGAAAACGGTCACCGCGGCGCCAAGAATGGCGACGGCGGCGCCCACCCACAGTGCGGTGACCACAGAGCCGGAGATGAGCATCACCGCGGTGGTGGCCATCATGGTGGCCAGCGCATCGAGCATAAGCAGCGCACCGAAAGCGCCCAGCCTTTCGGTGCGCTGAATGCGTGCGAGGTACAGGTCAGCGGTTGAGTTGGCGATCTTGATGACCAGAATCGCACCGGCCACGCTCCACTCCTGCGTCGGAGCCAATAGGAGGAGCGCACCGAAGGACAGGACCACCGCGGCAGCGATCCCCCCTAACCTCAGGCACAGATAGGCTCTCCAGCTGACCGCTGACTGCAGGGTGATGTAGAGGTTGCGCAGTCCAAGCTGAGCTGTGATGAATATCGGGGCCATTACCGCGATAAACGATGAATAGACACCAACAGCCTCCGGACCAGCAAAGCGGGCAAAGAGCCAGACCACATACCACTGAGCAGCTGCTCCGGCGATATTGCCCGTACTCACCGCAAGGATCGCCAAGCGATGACCGGTCACGTTGTGAGTCACTATGAGGTCTTCGCTCTACCTGGCCGCAAGACTGTGGTCCGGGTGTTTATCCTGGCGCAGCTGTGTCCCGAGGGCGGCGTACAGGGGAAGCACTCGGGTGAAAGCTGCATAGAGCCACGGTTGCAGTGGCAGATCCCACGCGCCGATGTACTCGTACGCATCTGCCCCCATATCGGCCTTGAACCTGACAAGACCGGCCGCGGGGTCCTGATCGTCGACGGTGTCATCCACCCCGCCGAGATCCAGGAGATCAGCTTTATCGCCTATAGCCTGCTGGATGATGGACCAATAGGCGGCGTTTGAAGGTTTAAGGTCAGGCCGCTCCATACTCATGGCTGAGAGAACCCCTTCGGCGCGTCCTCCGACCTGGGCCGTAGCAAGGACCGCCACTGCCGATCCCTCATGCTGAGCTATGTGCATGTTAAAACGTCCAGGGAATCCATTGCCTAAGGTGTCCCACATGGCTTCGAAGTAACTATAGGACTGGGCTGCGAACGCGTTCCGGCGAGCCGTCTCAGTGTAGAGCCGGTAAACGTCGTCGAGATCCTGACCGGAGCCAGGTACCAGCTTGACTCCAAGTCGATCGGCACGCCGAATACTCTTGCGCCATGCTTTGGTCATTCCGGCTAGGACCGCCTCCTCGCTGCGTCCTTGAAGGTGCAGCCAAAAATTGAAGCGCGGATGGCTGGCATCACTTTGCTCGTCCTCCGGCGCCTCACGCCACCCGGCAGCGCGCAAAGTGCTGACCAGCCGAGTTCCTATCGGGTTGATCTCCGTTGGGGTCATGTCAGAGATACGGCTGACCACCGGATCGGCCAACCCCGCCTTCACCGTGGCGGCGTCCCACTTTCGCAGACTGACCACTGGGGTGATCCGCACCCCGAAGACACCGCGTGAGCGCAGGTAATGACCCAGTGCTGCCAGCTGCTCGGCCACATGCGGATCATTCCAGTCAAGCAGGGGACCCTGCGGAATGAAGGCGAATGATCGGCTTGTCCCGGGCACGCGGCGGTAGCGGAGAACGGCGACGGCGTGCACGCGGGACTGCTGGTCGAACCAGCCGATGAGTTCTGGTTCCCACTGGCCACGCCGAGCGTCGCCCCATTCTGGAGTTTGCTGGTAGCTCGCTTCTGGGTGCTTGCGAAGGAACCACCAGTATTCGTCCTTCGAGATCACCTCGACCGTATACACATGCCCAAGGTATCCCCGCCTCAGCCCGATGAACCCAGACTTTGCGGTCCTTCGCACCGAGATTGCGGCAACCCGCCGTGATGCCCCAAAAATCGCCGGTATACCGAAAACTCGGCCGGACCCTGTTGACGCTAAAGGTCAGCACAATCGACTGTTGATGCATGAGCACAGACATGCCGGCGGTCGCACTGGGGCGACTTCCCCGGCGTCAGGGCCAGCAGTGGCCTGCTCACCATAGACGCCCTCCGGCGACGGGGCACCCCCCTGCCCGTCGTCGGAGGGTCTGCGGCACGTCGCGGGGTGCTCCACCGCCGCGTCCTTCCTCAGCAGTTCATTGCCCGCTACAGGGTGAGCCGTTGCCATGATCAGCGTTCTTTACTAAGTCAACTGCGCCAAGGCTAGGAACAACGCGCCCAGCCAGATCCACCCCGGGATGATGAAGGCGCGCTGCACCAGTCCAAGCCGCGCTGAAGCCCCCGTCCACGCCTTGTCGAACAGAATGAAGCAGACGATCAGATAGACCGCCATCACGGCTGAGAGCACCTGCCACACAAGATCCGGATGCATGAAAGCAGCCACCACCGCGGCAGCGGGCAGGGAGAGAAACACTCCAGCGCCGGCGGAATCGTGTAACGCGTGGTGCCTGCTGTGCTCTTGGGGGATACCAGCAGGGGCACCCTCCGGATAGCTGAGCATGGGGTCCATCCGGAAGATCCCGGAAAGGACGAGGCTGAGTCCGAAGATCCCCAGGATTGCACCAAGCAGAAAGCTCACACCGCTCACCAGGATGCCTGCGGCCCCCACAGCGATACCAATGCCGCAGATGATGAAATTGGCCGTTTGGACCCAGCCGCGCTGACCTAGGGCAAGCGCACTGACCGGATGCCGAATGCTCGAATAAGCCCGCCGAGTCCACCCGTCGAGCAGAAACACCACGATGAAGGTCACAGCGGAGACCGCGCCTATCCAGTACGTCACAGCGCCTCCTCCATCCGACTACCGCCAATGCACCAGCAGCCCAGCGCATCACCGGTACATTGCATCACCAGTACCTTGCATCACCAGTACACTGCACCGCAGGCGGGCAGCACAGTGCCGAAAGTCATGACTCCACCTCCTGGTGTCCAGACGGCCGGAGACTCCACCGGCGCGGAAGGTGCATTCGCTAAGCTGACACTGGACCGCATTACTCACTGACCACTACTGACAGGGGAGCTGACACATGCCTTGGATCGCATGGGTCGCCATCGTGGGGATCATCGTCTTCGGCCTGACACAGGTGATCAGCATGGTCACCGGCCGTCCCCTCCCCGGCGGATCGGGCACCTCCGAGGAGCTCGAGGAGCTGCGCAAGCGCATCAAGAAGCTGGAAAAGGCCCACTCCGCCGGAGAGCTTGACCCGCCTCGCGTCCCTAGCAAGGCAGAGGAGAACATGGCAGCCGAGGATCGCTGGCGCCTCGACATGCTGGAGACCCGCCTCGAAGAGCTCGAAAAGCGGAACAAACCCGACGACGGCGCATGAGCACCTGGACCGAGCGCGCCCTCCACACTCTGCGCGAGGCCATGGCGGGCCAAGTCCCGCCGGTTGAGTTCCTGCCTGCAGAACCAGGCGGTGAACCACGGTGGATACAGCGGCCAGATGTCCTCCGCACCCACAATCAGGCGGTGGGTTCCCTGCAGCGGCAGGCGGATCCGGGCACCCAAGCGCAGATGTCACACCGCTCAGATTCAGAAGCGGCGAACCCGGCCGCGGCAGAACACCCCGCCGTCGTCGTACGTACCTCCGGTTCCACCGGCACTCCTAAGCAGACGCTGCTGTCAGCTGCGGCTCTGCGCGCCTCAGCCCAGATGACCGCTGAGTACTTCAGCCGGCGCGGTCTCGGCGGACACGGCCAATGGCTGCTGACCCTGCAGCCCTCCTATGTGGCCGGACTGGCGGTGTTGAGCCGAAGCGTCGTGGCGCAGACCCAGCCGGTGCCACTGCTGGAGAACACTACAGACCCTGAGACGTTCGCCGCTGCCGCCGAGCAGCTCACCGCTGAGCATCGCTATGTCTCGTTGGTTCCCACGCAGCTGAAGCGACTTCTGGATCATGCCGCAGGCAACGACGACGCCCGCCTGCTAGCCGCCCTACAGCGCTTTGACGCGATCCTGCTCGGCGGCGGGGCATCCAGCACTGAGCTGGTCAGCGCGGCTGAATCCGCTGGCCTGCATGTGGTGCGCACCTACGGCATGAGCGAGACCTGCGGCGGCTGCGTGTATGACGGCATTCCACTGCCTGGTACGGAAGTAGAACTCGACGACGACGGCCGGGTGCTTCTCTCCGGCCCCCAAGTAGCGCTGGGCTATCTGGATGAACAGCTGAGCGCGGAGCGGTTCGATACTGATGCTTCCGGCCAGCGCCGGTTCCGCACCGATGATCTCGGTGTCCTCACCGATGGGGTGCTCTCCATCACCGGGCGGATCGACGATGTGATCAATACCGGGGGCGTGAAGGTCTCCGCGGAGAAGATCCGGCAGGTGCTGGAGGCAGATCCGAAAGTCAACGAAGCTTTCGTAGCCGGCATCCAGGACGCTGACTGGGGGCAGCAGGTGGCCGCAGTGATCGCCCTGAAGGACTGGCCAGAGGGAGACTTCGCTCCGCTGCCGGCCGACGGAGCCCCTGAGGCGCCGTCGTATCCGCCCGCCCAGTGGTGGAGGGACCTTTCCGCGGAAATCCGGCAGCAGCTGGGCCCCGCGGCAGTCCCCAAGTCGATCAACTACGTCAAAGATCTCCCGCGGCTGAGCAGCGGCAAACCGGACCGGCAGGCAATGATCAGGATGGTCTCACGCGCCGATTAACGTTCGGTGGCGCAGTATGACCATAATTTGTGAGGTTTTCGGCCCGAACTATCGACAAACTGCGCCACCGAATGAAGCGCGGGCCCCAGAAAGGGATGACTATGGCAACTGCCGCTCAATGGATCGCCGGTTCCCGGCCCCGCACTCTCCCTATGGCGGTCGCGCCGGTGCTGATCGGCGCGGCAGCGGCATTCGCGCAGCCGAGACATTTCGGCTGGTTTGCCTATGCTCCGCTGGCTGAGACGACTTACAGCCCTCCGAGTGAAGCCGTCACCGCGCAGCTCATTGCCGCGCTGCTGGCCTTGGTGGTCTCGCTAGCCCTGCAGGTGGGCGTGAACTACGCCAATGATTACTCCGACGGCGTCCGCGGCACCGACGACGACCGCGTGGGTCCCATGCGGCTCACCGGTTCCGGCGCGGCCAAGCCGGCCCAGGTCAAGGCCGCAGCTTTCGGCAGCTTCGGAGTGGCCGGGCTCGCCGGGCTCGGCATTGTGCTGCTGACCGGACAGTGGTGGCTCATTATCGCCGGAGTCATCTGCGTCCTGGCCGCCTGGTGGTACACCGGCGGATCAAAGCCCTACGGCTACATGGGCCTGGGCGAAATCATGGTGTTCATCTTCTTCGGGCTGGTGGCTACCCTGGGCACCAGCTACGCCGTGATTGAGACCGCTGCTGCTCGTGGGGTGGAGGCGGAGTTCCCACTGACTACTGCACTGGTGGGGGCGGTCAGTCATGGGCTTATTGCCAGCGCACTGCTGATGGCCAATAACGTCCGGGACATCCCCACTGATCGTGAGGCCGGGAAGCTGACGCTGGCGGCCCGGGTTGGGCAGCGTCCGGCTCGCTGGGGGTATTGCCTGATGCTGGTGATCGCCGTGGTGATCCCGCTGGCCTTCCCGCTGACCGGTGACAGCCTGTGGTTCCTGGTGGTGATGCTGTCCTGGCTGGTGGTGCTTCGTCCGGTGCGCATCATGTGGCCCTACCGCAAGACTCTGCCCAAGGGGCCGGCACTCATTCCGGTGCTGCAGCAGACCTCGGTGGTGGGACTGGTATTCGCAGCCACCTACACCGCCGCGCTCCTGCTTCAGGCCAACGTCTAGCAGTTCAGGGCTGGGCGGTTCAGGACTGGGCAGTCACGGTCTAGCAGTTCAGGGCTGGGGCCTGCCGCCCTCGTCTGTCTCACCGGGGCCCTCAGCACCGGGGGCGCCGTCGTCGGAGTTCTTCTGCTGATTCTGCTGACGCTTCTTGCGCTCAGCTTCGGCGCGCTTGCGGGCCTCCTCCTCGCGGCGGGCGGCCTGGCGGCGCTGGAACTCGATGTTGCGCAGGAACTCGGGATCGTCATCAGGAGCTGTGGGGCCCTTCCGGGGGGCGTTGCCGCCGGTGCTCTTACGCCGGCCGAAGGCCATCCACAGGCCCGGGCCCAGCAGCGGAACCAGCAGGATGATGGCCAGCCACGCTGCCTTGGGCATCACCCGCACCCGATGGCGCGGGGTCTGGATGCACTCAATGAGGCAGTAGATGAGCAGGCCAAGTGCCACAATCCCGAGCCCGATGAAGAGTCTTACCATGTCAATAAGCCTAATTCACGCAGCTGAACACCGCGGCTGAGCGGGCTGAAACCTGCTGAATGGAGCCGATTCGGGCTCATTACGCAGGGAAGAGCCCTGTCAGACGCGGAGGCAGCAGCCGCTGCGGCGAAGGCAGCGCCGTTGTCGCCAGTTCGGCTCAACGCTGGGAGCCCCCGGTCGCGCCGTCGTCGGAAGCAGGGTTCTGACCGGTTTCCTGAGTGCGGTGGAACTCTTCAGCCAGCTCATCTTCGGCAGCATTGTCATCGGCCTCGTGATGGCCCTGTTTTCGGTCCCCGCCGAACCGGCGCGCCAGCTGCTCACCGGCTTCAAGGCGCAGCCTGTTGAAGAACAGGTACCCCACGGCCCAGGAGATCAGCAGCCCGCAGATCAGCGCGAAGACCATGGTGAACTGCCCCAGATCCAGGAAGAGGCAGGCGTAGAAGACGACGACGAAGACGCCCAGTCGCAGCAGCGAGTACTTCAGAATAGCCATGCCGGACTACTCCGGGAGTCCTGCGTAGGAGTGCAGGCCAGGGAAGTACACGTTGACCACCGCGTAGTTGAAGATGATGCAGGCGAAGCCGATGATGGACAGCCAGGCTGCACGGTTGCCTGTCCAGCCGCGGGTGGCGCGAGCGTGCAGGTAGCCGGCGTAGACGACCCAGATCACGAAGGTCCAGACTTCCTTGGTATCCCAGCCCCAGTAGCGGCCCCAGGATTCGCGGGCCCAGATAGCTCCGGTGACCATTGGGCCGAGGGTCCAGAACACGAAGGCCACGGCGTTGATCCGGTAGGACCAGTTCTCCAAAGCGAATGCACTCGGCACCAGGCGCAGGAACGAGGCACGGGCCAGCACCCGCTGAGCCCTCGTCTCGGCCCCGGCAAGCAGCGCTGCTTCACGCCGAGCCTGGACCAGCTGCAGCAGGCTCATCGCGAAGGTCAGCACGAACAGACCGATAGACGTTGCGGCAAGGGTCACGTGGATGGCGATCCAGGGGCTCTGCAGAGCCGGCTGCACATGCCCCACCGGAGTCGGGAAGCCGATGGTGGCAGCCACCATCATGGTCACCACAAGGCCCAGCACGAACACGCCGAGGAAGCGGACATCGCGGCGGATCAGCACCACCAGGTACACCAGCGTCACCACCAGGGCGGCACCTGTGAGGAACTCAAACATATTGCCCAGCGGCCAGCGCGAGGCTGCCAGGCCACGGGCGATCACGGCGAACGCATGGGCCAGGGCAGCGACGGCGGTGAAAGCGATGGCCACATTGGCGATCGGGCGCCGGGTGCCCACATAGGCCATGTCCTCATCCACCAGCTCCGCGCCGCTGTCGGAGTCGCTGCCCCCGGCGGAGTCACTGTCCCCGGTGGAGTCACCGGCACCGACAACGCCACCTGTCGAGGCAGTAGCTGCGGAGGCGGCGTCGGACCCGGCGGGCTCACCAGCAGTGGAATCAGCGGACCCCGCGGCCACCAACTTCTTCTCCCGCAGCGCCGCGCGCTCAGCCTCGGTCTCCTGCGCAAGCTCTGCCTCTACCCGGCGGATAGTCGCCGAGCTGCGGGCGATATCGATGGAGAACAGGATGAACGCCAGGGTGTAGATGAATGCAGCGATCAGCATGAACAGTTCGCTGTACTCAGCCAGCTGCACATTGATAGTGGGCATGACTACCTCTCAACCTCTCGGGCAGGGTCAGCGGGATTGGTCTTAAGCATCGGTGGCGGTCTCCTCATCAGGCTGCGGGGGACGCACCGTCCACGTCTTCTCAAACTGTTCGCGCAAGGCGATGTTCTCTTCGCGCAGGCGGAAATCCTCGCCGCGGGAGAGCAGGCCGTAACGAACCAGTGTACGCCCGGCGTCGTTGGTCTCCACCGTGACCCAGGCACGACGGCGACGCAGGAACAGGCTGATGATCAGCCCGCCGGTTGCGGTCAGCGCAAAGATCAGCACACCGGTCTCGCCGGGGTTGTAGTGGATATCGATGGCGATGTAATCCTGGACCTCTTCAAAGGTCAGGGTGCCCATGCCATCGGGCAGCTCGTGGGTCTCCCCCGGTGAGAGCACGATCCCGCCTGCCTCCACCTCGCGGGAGTTCAGCACCTGAAGTTCCTCAGTATCGAGGACGTAGACGTTCTGCGGCACCCCCTCATCGAGTCCGAGGTCACCGGCATAGGCGTTGAGGTGCAGCTGCGGGTTGTAGAGCTCGGGGTCCACTGAGACGGCCAGCCCGTCACCGGTGTCGTGCGCACTCGGTAGGAACAGTCCCACAAATCCCAGCTGTTCGGGCTGGGCATCGGGGGCCTTGATCACCATCATGGAGGTGTAGACCGGGTCATCTGGGCGGGTGATGACCGGTCCGGAGAAGGCGATTTCTCCTTCGCCGTCGCGCACGGTGACCACCGGTGCGTAGCCGTTGCCCACCAGGTAGAGCTGGGCACCGCCTAAGGTCAGTGGGTGATTGACCCGCAGCGTGGTGTCTTCAGGCTCAGCGTCCACGCCGTCCTGGATGGTGACGTCCGCGGTGAAGCCCAGGGCTTGGCCGTAATTGGGGTTGGGCTCATCGCCGAACATCTGCCGGTCGAACTCTCGCTGGAACCCGTTGAGCCTGATGCTGAAGGGATCCAGATCCTCTTCCTCGAACCAGGTGCCGGGGTAGAAATTGTCATAGGCCACCAGGGCGTTGACGAAGCCTTCGTCCTCGATCAGCACCTTCTGTCCGCGGTAGCTGAACATGGAACCGGCGGCCACAAAAACCAGCACGCCCACCAGGGAGACGTGGAAGAGGATATTGCCGATCTCCTTCAGGTACCCCTTTTCGGCACCTACCGAGGTTTCGCGGAGATCAACCCGGTAGCGACGGCGCTTGAGCACCGCGGCAGCATCCTTCAGCGCCTGCTCAGGCGTAGGGCCGCCATCCTCCAGTTCCAGGGCGCCATATTCGGGCAGCCGCTGCAGCCGCCGGGGAGTGCGCGGAGGTGGCGTGGTCATCTGCTGCCAGTGCTTCCGCGCTCGCGGGATGATGCAGCCGATCAGTGAGATGAACAGCAGCAGGTAGATCGCAGAGAACCAGACCGACGAGTAGACGTCGAAGAACTGGAAGAAGTCCAGCACCGGGCCGATTTCGGGATTGTCATCAATCCAGCTCTGCACGGCGAAGGCGTCCTGGACGCGCTGCGGGAAGATCGAGCCGGGCACAGCGGCGACGGCCAGAAGCAGAAGCAGCATCAGGGCCGTGCGCATGGAGGTCAGCTGAGTCCAGGCCCAACGCAGCATGCCGGTGATGCCCAGCGCCGGTGCCGCCACGTCTTTCTTCGACTCATTGCCCTGGGCGGCGTTGACCGCGTCTTCCCGGGCGTTGTCCCGGTGGGCCGAGGGTTGGATGTCTTTGGCCATCAGATCGGCATCCTCACCTCGTTGGCGAACCAGTCCTGCAACGCCCAGACCCAGGTGTTCCAGATTCCGGAGAGCATCAGGAGGCCCACCAGGATCAGCAGCCCGCCGCCTACCCGCATCACCGCGAGCTTATGGCGCTTGAAGAAGTCCAGGGTGCGCATGCCACGACCCAGCCCCAGGCTGATCAGGATGAACGGGATGCCTAGGCCCAGGCAGTAAATGAAGACCAGCAGGGCTCCACGTGCCGGGTCGCCGCCGGCGGGGGTAGCCAGCAGCAGGACTGCCGCCAGGGTCGGGCCGATGCAGGGCGCCCAACCGAGCCCGAAGGTTGCCCCCAGCAGGGGTGCGCCCAGCAGACCGTCCGGCGGACGGCGGTGAATTTTGGCTTCGCGCTGGAAGAAGCTGAAGGCTCCCATGAAGATCAGCCCCATGAGGACGACGACGCCGCCCAGCGCCTGGGTGAGCCAACCACCTTCGACGCGCAACCAGGTGGTGGCCCAGCTGAACACCACGCCCACGAGGACGAAGACCACGGAAAAACCCAGCACGAAGAGGCTGGCGCCGAGGACCATGCGGGACTTGGAGCGTTCGTGAAGCTCGACGCCGGAGAGTCCGGTGACGTAGCCGAGATATCCCGGAACCAAGGGCAGCACGCAGGGTGAGAGGAAGGACACCAGGCCGGCCAGCAGAGCCACCGGCGCGGAGATCAGCAGCGAACCGTCAAGAACCAGTTCGGCGAAGAGGTTGTTACCGGTCACCCCTCCTCCAGGGCGGTGGTGATCAGCGCCCGGAGGGTGCCGGGTTCGGCGATGCCGAGGATGCGGGCTGAGACGCGCCCTTCGCGGTCAAGGACCAGCGTGGTGGGCACCGCTGAGGGTGGGACGTAACTGGTCATGGCCATCATGACCTGTCCGCTGCGGTCCTCCATTGAGGGGTAGGTGATGCCGAAGTTGCGCTCGAAGGCTTCAGCTGTGGCTTGCGTGTCTCGGGTGTTGACGCCGTAGAACTGCACGCCTTCGTCGTCGAACTCTTCGTGGATGGCCTGCAGGTCTGGGGCTTCAACTCGGCAGGGGGCACAGGCGGCGTACCAGAAGTTGATGACGGTGACTTCACCGGCCCAGCGCTCGGGGCTGACTTCGGAGCCGTCGAAGAGCGTGGATTCGAACTCGACGGGCTCCCCGCGGTTCTCGGGAGCGTACTCCTGCACGGAGCCGTCTCCGGCCACGTAGTTGGTGCCGTCATTGGAGGCGCGCTGGGCGAGATCGTCGTTCTCGGATCCGCAGGCCGTAAGCGCCAGGGCAGAGATCATCACGGCCGCAGCCAGGGCACGGAACGGCGAGCGTGGACGTGAGGATTCAGTCGGCATCAGTCATCTATTCTACGTTCTTCTACGCCGCGTAGAAAATAGTGACTTTGGCCTCGGTATCACGACCCCTCTGGGGCGGCCGACCCTCAGCCCTGATAAGTCCCCGGCTGCTGCGGTGGGGAGTAGGATCCGTACCCCGGTGCCGAGTAGCCGCCAGAACGCTGGAACTCCTTATAGGTCCTGCGGTCCCGGATGTACTTATTCGACGCTGGGAGCCACAGCATCACCAGGGCGGCGAAGCTCAGCACAACAGTCGTCAGGATCAGGCCGTATGAGCCGCCGTTGTACCCGAAGAAGAACAGGAACAGACTGCCGGCGATCCAGATGGTGGCCAGAATGCGGCCTACGTTTCCGGTCATTGTGCCCACGAAGGCCATCGCCACGTAGATCACCGCCACAACGACAGCCCAGACCAGTGCCATCAGACCCAGGCTCAGCAGCATCAGCTCCAGAACCTCAGCCTCGCTTACACCCTGGAACTGTGGGTCAGCCTGCATCTGCTCGATGAACATCTGCTGGTAGCTGGGAGAGAGGATCTGGTCCGGATTCTGCATCGGCAGATCCGCGAAAGTGTAGATGCCCCACGCCAGTGCGCTCACTGCAGCGCCGATCAGCAGGAACAGCGCAGCCATCAGCGTTCCGGCGCGCTTGGGTTTGCCGGAACTGCCGAAGGGCTGGGCACCCGCGGACGGATAGCCAGCGGGCGCATAGCCTCCGGGCGCATAACCACCGGGCGCCTGCGCGAAGTCCGGCTGCGGCTGGTAGGAGCCGGCCGGTGGATTCTGCCAGCCCTGGCTCTGCTGCGGCTGACCCCAGGTGGGCTGCCCGTAGGGGTTGTACTGGCCCCCGCTGTAGCCGCTGTCGCCGCCGGGATTTGCGGGCTGTCCGTAAGGCGAGCCCTGGTCAGCGGAGTCGGACCCATCCGGCTCACCCGTTGAGCCCGAAGTGCTGGAAGCATCCTCGCTGCGCGGAGCATACTGTCCGTAGCGGGGTTCGGGACGGGGGTCCTGTTCAGGTGCGGAGGCGTCGTCGTCGGGATTCTGACCATACGGGGTGCTCATGGACGTTAGCCTAGTCCCTATGGGACATACCGCTACAGTCCATTTGGTGCGCCACGGCGAAGTGCATAACCCGGACAGGGTGCTTTATGGCCGGCTTGATGGTTTCGGCCTCTCCGAGCTGGGTAAAGAGATGGCGCTGGGCATCGCCGAGCACTTCGTGCAGCGTGCTGAGCAGGGCCGACCCGTTCATATGCTGGCGGCTTCTCCACTGCAGCGAGCACAGGAGACCATCGCCCCGCTGTCAGCCCGCCTGGGTCTGCCGGTGACCATCGAGGAACGTGTCCTGGAAGCGGAGAACGCTTTCGAGGGTCTTTCCTCGGTGAAGCGGCAGCTGCGCCGGCCCAAGTATTGGCCGCTGTTGGTCAATCCCTTCCGACCGTCCTGGGGCGAACCCTACAAGCAACAGGTTGCCCGCGTGCTGGCTGCGGTGAAAGACCTCTCGGATCAGGCCATTGCTGACCATGGCGAGGGCGCGGAGGTGGTGGTGGTCTCCCATCAGCTGCCTATTTGGGTGACCCGGTTGTGGGCCGAGAACCGGCCGCTGTGGCACGATCCGCGCAGCCGCGAATGCACGCTGACCTCCATTACCAGCCTGCATATTGGCCCTGGTGGCGTGGAATCGGTCAGCTACGAGGAGCCGAATAAGGAACTCTCCAAGCAGGCGCTGGCGCTTCCCGGTGCCTGACTACTAGTGCCTGACTCAGCCGGTGCCTGACTCAGCTGAGCTGAATTCTGCGGTCGGCGATGTCGGCTAGCACCTGCACCAGCAGACGGCGTTCTTCGGCTTTGATGCGCTCATGCAGGGAGTCTTCGTCGTCGTTCTCCAGCACGTTGACTGCCGCCTGCGCCAGGATCGGGCCGGTGTCCACACCTGAGTCGACCTGGTGCACGGTGCAGCCGGTGATCTTGACTCCGTGGGTGAGTGCATCGCGGACCCCGTGGGCGCCGGGGAAGCTGGGCAGCAGGGCGGGGTGGGTGTTGATCACCGGGACCCCGATGGTCTCGAGGAACTCAGCGGAGAGAATCCGCATGAACCCGCTGGAGACCACCAGATGCGGCTCATAGGCGCTGATCGTTTTGCACAGCTCCCTGTTCCAGGCGGCGCGACGGTTCGGGGTGGCGCCTTTCTCCAGTGGCACGGCGAATGTAGTGATACCGGCGGCTTCGGCGCGCTTCAGCCCCCCGCAGCCTGGCACATCGGAGCCGACAGAGGCGATATCCACGGCCAACTCACCGCTGGCCGCGGCGTCGATGACTGCCTGCAGATTTGTGCCAGAACCGGAGACCAGAACCACGATGCGCATAGTCTCCAGCCTATAGGCTGGGTGTGATGAGCGCGCCTTCTCCAGAGCCCACTACCCCGCAGCTGAAACCCGGTAAGCCCGATCCTGCTGAGCAGCCTGAGGGGCTGCGCCGCCATGCCCGGCTCATGGGATGGCTGGTCCTAGCCATCATTGTGGCCTACGGGGCCTTCCAGTTGCCGCTGCCGTGGAAGCTGCTCTCCCTTGCCGCCGGTGTGGCCGGGGTCGCCGGTGGGATCGCGCTGATCGTGCGGTGCGTGAAGGACAAGACTCCGGCGCTGTTCTGGATCTCCGCGGTGCTGGTCATCATCTGCTGCGGCATGTTTGCGCTGCTGGGCGCTATGCAAGCGATGTTCTGGGATGCCAGCGTCACCTTCGACCAGTGCCGGGTGACCGCAGTGACCGAACGCGGAATGGCTCGCTGTTTCTCCGAGTACCAGGAGAACATGCTCTCCAGTGTGCCCGGCAGCAACTGAGGCCTGCCGCGGTGAGCAAGCAACTGGCTAGCGCTACTTCGAAGCCGTGAAGCTCTCTGACTCGTCATCGGTGCGTGCGTGATCCGGGCCCGCGCCGTCGTTTTTGAGTTTCTTGAACCGGCGGGGAGGTCCCTGCTCATCCTCGCTGGTCTCCGCCTCATCAGGTACCAGGCGACGACGACGCTTCAGGCTGGTGGCCGGGGCGATGAGATAGCCCAGCACCGTTCCTGCAGCGACCCACCCGCCCAGCATCACCGCAGCGAGCAGGGCGTGCGGGCCGATGTCACTCATCCGCCCAAGCCCTAGTGAAATATGCGAGAGCCAGAGCGGCAGCACCGCAAGCAAAGCGGTGACCAGACCGGTCAGCAGTCCAAGCGTCAGCGTGGACAGCGTCAGGGATACCGGACGGAACCGGATGCGCAGCACGAACCAGTCATCCAGATGATTCTCGCCTTCGCGCATCAGCCACCAGCCGGCCAGCACTCCGGCCAGCAGCGGCACGCCCAACACCGTCCAGGAATATGCATAGACCTCAGCGGGCAGCACAGCGAGCACCGGCACATCCGGCACGGCCCCGAGTTCAGCGGCGAACGGCGACAGATGCGTCCCCGAGCCCACCGAGAATCCGGCGCCGGTGGAGTAGGAAAGGGCCCACAGAACCATATTCGGCGCTGCTCCCAGCTGCAGCAAGGTCAGTCCAGCCGCCCCCCAGATCCCCGGGCCGATGGCCTGGTAGGCATTGGCGACATCCATCCAGCGGAAACCGATCCAGCCCCCCAGCAGCAGGGCGGAGAGTCCGACGGCGGCAACCGCGGCAACCGCACCGGCCCGCAGCACCGCCCACAGATACGCTCCGGCCCATTTCAGGTGCTGGGAAAGTTCCTCCACTTTGGCCTCGAGATCAACCCCGATCATCCGCGTTGCACTGCGGGCCTCGGCGTAGCAGCCAGACAGTGAGCCCAAGGCCGCCACTGCGGCGGCCGCTGCCACACTGGCAGGCGGAGCGGCTGTGATGGTGCTCCCTTGAGCCAGCTGGGCAATACCGCCGGCCGCGGCGGCATAGACCAGGATGAAGCCGGTCAGCCCTTGCCAGAGCTGGTCTGGATAGGAGCCCTGCGCCAGCCGCCGGCCAGCCCGCCACGCCAGATAGAACGGGATCAGGGTGAGCCCGAGAGGCACCAGGCGGAACCAGCCGCCCTCCTCGGTGAGCAGCAGGGGCGAGGCGTTGAGCACCAGCCACACCTGGGCGGACAAGGAGGTGACCGCCCCGCCGTCGAACCCTCCACCGGCACTGCCCAATGCCATAGCAAGCACCGGCACGGTCACCAGAAGCGCAAGGGCCAGCACCGCCTGAACCGCCTCGAAGACGCCGAAGAGCCACAGCGGCAGGGCGGGCAGCCGGAAGCGAGAAGGGGACTCAGCAGTGCTCATTGGTTCCATGGTGCCAGCTGGTGGACCCCGCCCCCCGGATTGACTCCCCCAGCGGGCGAAAACCCATCCAGTCTGATGGTGCAGGTACGGCAGCGGGAGCCCGAGGAAGGATTCACAATGTGTTCACCTGAAATCAACCTCAGACACGACTGTTCATCAGCGGAAGCTCTTATTCTTAAACCGTGAAAGTCGTGGTGGTTGCTGAGTCTTTCTTGCCCCATATGAACGGAGTGACCAACTCCGTTCTGCATGTTCTTGCGCATCTGCGCCGACGCGGGGATCAGGTCACTGTCATTGCGCCCAGTGATTCCCTATTCGACTCCAATCCCCTGGCAGAAGAAATCCCTGATCAGCCAGAGCTTTGCCATGGTTTCCCGGTGATCCGCGTGCCATCGCTGCCACTGCCGGATTATCCCAAGGTCCGGGTCGCGGCCGGGTTCGTGATGCGCATCCGCCATATTCTGGAGGACATCCGGCCCGACGTCGTGCACGTGGCTTCCCCCTTTGTGCTGGGCTGGCGAGCCATCCAGGCCGCAGACGCGCTGGGACTGCCCACGGTCTCCATCTACCAGACCGAAGTGCCGACCTATGCCGCCCGCTACCGGTTGCCCTGGGCCGAGGAACTGCTCTGGCAGCATGTTCAGCGCATGCACCAGGCCTCCACGCTGACTCTGGTGCCGAGCTCCTTCTGCAAGAACCAGCTGCGCGAGCGCGGCATCAAGCGCCTGAAGACGTGGCGGCGCGGCGTGGACCTGCAGCGCTTCAACCCCGGTCGCCGGGATGAGTCGCTGCGGGCTCAGATTGCTCCGCATGGTGAGAAGCTCATCGGCTTCGTGGGCCGACTGGCGGCGGAGAAGCAGATCGAGGACCTCGCTGTGCTGGACTCACTGCCCGGGACTCGACTGGTGATCATCGGCAACGGCCCAATGGAATCCTCCCTGCGGCGGCGGCTGCCCAATGCCTATTTCGCCGGTTTCCAGTCCGGGGATGACCTGGGCGCCCATGTGGCCAGTTTGGATGTCTTCGTGCATCCGGGAGAGGCCGAAACGTTCTGCCAGACCATTCAGGAGGCGATGGCCGCCGCCGTCCCGGTGGTGGCGGTGGGGCGCGGTGGACCTTTGGATCTGGTGGACCGGGGGCGCACCGGCTGGCTCTATGAGCCCGGTGATCTGCCCGGGCTGCGCTCGGCGGTGGAACATCTGGTGGGCGACGACGACGCCCGCGCATCCTTCTCCGCTGCGGCCCACGCGGAAGTGCAGGGCCGCACCTGGGAGGCCATCTGCAATCAGCTCATCGGGCATTACTCCCGTGCCGTGGAGGTCAATTCACGGCTGCAGGCCGCTCGCGCTAAGCGCTATATCGAGGAGCAGAACCGCCTGACCGGCGGCTTCCTCTCGGGATTCTAAATCGGGCGGGCCTGGAACGGTCAAGGCCGGACCCCCATGCAGGTCACCGGAGTGCGCTACCCCTGCGCCGTCCGCTGTTCCGGGTTGCGCCAGCGACGCTCACGCCTTGCTGCCCGCGCCCGCGCGCTGAAGCGGGCGAGCCGAAACGTGCGGGCCGAGTCGTGCGTGCCGAGACTGCCACTCCCCGCCGCCCCGAGGCGACCGCGCCCCGCACCGCTTTACCATCCCGTATTCGCTTTACCACCCCGTATACGGGCCGGTAATGCGAATACGGGATGGTAAAACGACACTCCAGGCTAGAACGGGCCGGCCGAACGAACCCCCGCCCGCGCCAGTCCAGCCGGGCGAACGAGCCGCCACCCGCACCAGTCCAGCCGGCCAGTGCCGTGCCGGTGGTGACTCCGCTCGCAGCGTTTTACCCGGGCTTATGCGGTTTACCTACCCGTATACGGCCGGGTAAAACCCCGAAGCCCGGGTAAAACCGCAAACCCTGCATCAGCGACGTCGCTCCGCGGGCCTATCGATGCTGGCACTCCCAGTTCAGTGCCGCGAGGGCCCGAGCAGACCCTGCTCGGAGAGCTGTTCGGAGATCGCCTTGCCGTCAGGCCCATAGATCCACGGGATCTGATACTGCCCCACGGTTTGGACGCGCTGGGGGTTCTCGCCGCCGTTGGTGGCTTTCAGAAGGTCCTCACCATCAGGTGCCTCAGCACGGCCACCAGCCAGCACCGCCTCGGAATAGGTCAGTTCCCGGATGATGACAGCTTGTACCGCCTGGGGGTGCCGTCTGGCGAAATCAGCGTAGATCACCGGGTCATGCTGGCCGTCGTCGCCGATCAGCACCCATTTGATCTGCGGATAGTCCCGGTGCAAACGCTCCAGCTGTTCGTCCTTATGCTGCTGTCCGGAGCGGAACCAGCGGTCCTCAGTCGGACCCCAGTCGGTCAGCAGCAGCGGTCCAAAGGGGTAGAGGTTACGGGTTAAGAAACGGGTCAGGGTCTGGGCCACATTCCAGGCGCCGGTAGACACATAAATGACCGGGGCACCAGGTGAAGCCCCCAGCAGCCGCTCCATCATTACCGCCATACCGGGGGTGGGCGTACGGGCGTGCTCATCGAGGACAAAGGAGTTCCAGGCCGCCAGGAAAGGCCGTGGAAGCTTGGTCACCACCACGGTGTCATCAATATCGCAGATCACACCGCTGGTGACATCGTCTCCGATGATCTGCACTTCAGCGGTGGTGGCCTCAGCCCCGGCGGCTTCGAGCCGGACTTCCTGCCACCCCGGTTCCAGAAGGTCTTCGCCCAGGTCAACCTGTACATCCACGATTCCGCCGCGGTCGGCCGAGACCTCGTAGCTTCGCCCGGCGATAGTCACGGTGACCTCGGCGAAGGGCACCGGGGCCGAGACGAAGTTCCTCCAGCCGCGTACGCCATCGGCAATGACCTTGGCCACGCGGCGGCCGTTCTCAAAATCTGTATCCGGTGCCATCACCACGCGGGAGAAAACTCGAACCCAGCGCGGTGATCCGTAGCCGGTCAGCGACAGCATGGTCACGTGCTGCTGCTTCCGGCACGCCAGGTTCAGCCGCAGCTGGTGCCAGCGGTCTTCGATCTTCATCGCCCGATTGCGCCGGGGGTTCGTGTAGTGCTCCCGCAGTGCGGTCAGATCCTGATGTACTTCAGTAGGCCCTTGGTCTTCGGGGCTCTCTGATTCAGCGGGCACAGCCCTCTCCGGCGTCGTCATCGTGGTCCATAGTAGCGGTGCTGCATGTCCCGGAAGTGTCCAGCGGATCCCGGGCTCAGATGGTGGTGCGCAGCGGGACTTCTTTGATCATCAGATTCAGCACGACGGCGGGCAGGGTCAGACAAGCTGCCACTAGGAACATGGTGCCACTAGCGTCCGCATAGGTGGCCGAGGGAGCCGTTCCGTTGACCTCCGCCACGGAGACTCCCACCACCTGCATCGCCATCACCGAACCCAGGATGGCGGTTCCCGATGCCCCACCGAAGACCCGGAAGAAAGCGATCAGCGCACTAGCCTGACCCACCCGGGTGACCTGCACAGTGTTCTGCACCGCCAGCATGAGGTTCTGCATCTGCGCCCCAAAGCCCAGTCCCACAACCACCAGCACGGTCAGGACAAACCAGAACGGCGTGCCGGAGTCCACTGTGGCCAGGCCGAACATGCCGGAGGTGAGGATGAGCGAACCGGCCACAATATAGGGCTTCCAGCGCCCATATCGGGTGATCAGCCTGCCGGTGGTCATGGTGCCGATCAGATTGCCCAGCACCAGTGGCAGGATCATCATGCCGGATTCAGTAGGGCTTAGGCCTCGGCCAATCTGGAAGTACTGACCCAGGAATGCGGGCATCCCGAAGAGGCATACGGCAATGGAGGCCGAGGACAGCGCCGCGAGCAAGGTGGTGCGGGAGACCAGCATGCGCAGTTGAATGATGGGGTTTGATACTCGGCGCTCGATCATGACGAAGGACGCCAGGAGCACCATGGCCAGGGCCAGCAGCAACGCTGATTCCCAGGAGATCCAGTCAAAGAACTCAGGTGTACCGGCGAAGGAGAGCCAGATCAGCAGTGCACCTGAGGTCAGCACCAGCACCACGGCGCCTAAGTAATCAATGCGGCCGCGGACTCCCAGGACCGGCACGCGCAGGGTGAAGCCCACCAGCACCAGCGCCATCAGGGAGAGCGGCACCCCGACAAAGAAGCACCAGCGCCATCCCAGGGTGTCTACGGTGATACCGCCCACCAGCGGGCCAAGCGCGGTCGCGGTGGCCAGGCAGGCTCCGAAGTATCCGGCGTAGCGGCCGCGTTCGCGCGGGGAGACGATGCTGGCCAGGATGGCCATGGCCAGTGCCGTCAGTCCGCCCAGCCCAATGCCCTGGACGAACCGGGCGCCGATGAGGGTCTCCATATTCGGGGCGAAACCGGCGGTGAGCGAGGAGAGGAAGAAGATGACATTGGCCACTTGGAAGAGCGTCTTCTTGCTCATCATGTCCGCCAGCTTGCCCCAGACCGGGGTGGATGAGGCGTTGGCCAGCAAGGTCGCGGTGACCACCCAGGAGTACTGGATCTGCGTGCCGTGAAGTTCTGACACGATCACCGGCAGCGCAGTGACCACCACGTTCATGGAGATCATCGCGGCGAAGAAGACTCCTAGGATGCCGCTGATCGCCCAGCCGAGGTCTCGGCGGGTCATACCGTCAGGCAGCGCTGATGGGGTCCTATCCGACCGCGATTTTAGTTGCATATGCGAACTATGCTAGGCCCGCCCTTGCTCTTTGGCAATGCCGGAAGCCACTGGTTGCGGGGCCGTCGTCGTCACCTCAGCACTAGTCTTTAGGAGCAGGCGGCGAGCAGTTCTGTCACGCGCCGATTACTCAACAGTTCCAGCACTAGGCTGGGTGACTGTGAGCGAATCAAACACCTCGGCCGCCCAGCCCATTGCCCCCTCCCCCAGCTCCGACGACGTTGCTAGCGCCGCAGAACTGCCCAGTGCTGGAGAATTACCCAGTGCTCAGCAGCTGCGCGGCATCGCCAAAGAGGCAGCATGGGCCGTAGGCCCTGCGCTGAGACTGGCATTCCGGGCGCAGATGGATATTGATATCAAGACCAGCGCCCATGACCTGGTCACCATCTATGACAAGCAGACCGAACAGCAGCTGGTGCAGCTGTTGAGCCAGGCGATACCGGATTCCCGCTTCACCGGCGAGGAAGGTGGCGCACAGGGTTCCGGACGGGTGGAGTGGATCATCGACCCCATCGATGGGACCAGCAATTTCGCCCACGGTTTCGCCATGTTCAGCGTCTCCATTGCCGCAGCCTTAGATGACCAGGTGATCGCCGGTGTGGTGTATGACCCGGTCAATGAGCTGACCTTCTCCGCCGACGACGACGCCGCCTATCTTCAGACCAGGGAACAGCCCGAGCAGGCGCTTAAGCCGACCCCGAAGCTGGCCGCCGACGGCGATCCTCGCCGTGAGAACCAGCTGAACCTGGTGACCAGCTTCCCGGGCGCGGAGATGCTGGCCCGCCGCGGGACCGAGGCGTTGGAAGGATTCGCGGAATTGGTGACCACCTATTCCAGCGTTCGCCGGGTGATCTCCGGTGCCCTGGAGCTCTGCCATGCCGCTGCCGGGTGGGCCGATGTTGCCGCCGGAGGCAAGACCAACCCCTGGGATGTGGCGGCCGGTCAGCTGGTGCTGCGCCGGGCCGGCGGACGATACCTGCCCTTCGGCGCTCGCGGGGGCCGCAGCTGGGAGGGCGCAGAATCCCCGGATGCCCACTTGGCCCCTGGCTATGTGGGCCTGGCCCCCGGTGTTGAGGCGCCGACGGCGGCACGAGTCTTCGCGGACTTCGCCTACCGCGGCTGAACCTGCCAGGGGGGCGCCTCGTTTAGGTCTGCCAAAGGCTTAGGGGTGCTGAAGAATCGTCACACCCGACGGAGCGGCAGTCATGCCGCAAGAATGGAGCAGTGACCGAAGAATCCTCCGGGCCTGCTGCGCCCTCGCCCACACAGATCCGTCGCTGGCGCAAGTATCTGGCCGATGAGATCGCTGAAGCCAAGCTCTATGAGGACCTGGCACGTCGCAAAGACGGCGAGGAACGCCAGATCCTACTGGGCTTAGCTGCGGCGGAGCAGCGCCATCAGCAGCACTGGCGTGACCTGCTGGGACCTCATGCCGAGCGCCTTCCTGCCCCGTCCCTGCACCGTGTGCTACTGGGACAGCTGGCGCGCATATTCGGTTCGGTGTTTATTCTGGCGCTGGCTCAGCGCGCAGAGGGAGACTCCCCCTACAGCCGGGATGAGGATGCCACCCGCGGGATGGCCGCTGATGAGGAGATCCATGAGGAGGTTATCCGCGCCCTGGCCGCCCGCGGTCGGGAGAAGCTCTCCGGCGGATTCCGCGCGGCTGTCTTTGGTGCCAATGACGGCCTGGTCTCCAATTTCGCGCTGATCATGGGCATGGGCGGCACCGGCGTTTCCGCCACAGTAGTGCTGCTCTCTGGGGTGGCAGGATTGCTGGCCGGTGCGCTGTCAATGGCGGCTGGTGAGTTCATCTCAGTGCGCAGCCAGCGAGAGCTGCTGGATGCCACACGACCGACTCAGGCCACCCTGCGTGCCGCTCCGGATCTGGACCTAGACCATAACGAGCTGGTGCTGGTCTACCGAGCCAGGGGGCTCAGCCCCGAGGATGCCGAGCATCGCGCTCTTGAACGCCTAGGCATCTTCGAGTGCAACTGCCGGCCGGAGATGTCACATAACCCGGAGGAAGCCGCCGACGAATATGAGGCCGTGGGCTCAGCCTGGACGGCTGCCGGTTCCAGTTTCTGCTTCTTCGCGGTAGGTGCGATCATCCCGGTGCTGCCCTACCTCTTAGGTGCCGAAGGGCTTAGCGCGGTAGTGATCTCCACGGTACTGGTTGGACTGGCACTGATGGCCACTGGCGCCGTCGTCGGCCTGCTCTCGGGTGCCTCCCCACTCAAGCGCGGCCTTCGCCAGCTGGCCATTGGCCTAGGCGCGGCAGCCATCACCTACGCCCTGGGCTCCGTGCTGGGCGTCACCGTGGCCTAGATGTTGCCACCGGTGCATAGCGCGCAGCCTTCCGCTGACCGCGCACCCAAGGCTCACCGAACATAGGGCTGCTACGCCCAGGACAGCTGCACCCGAAGCTGCAGTGGTCAATGCGCTGCCATTGCGCGGCTCGCAAGCGCAGCAAATCGACCACTCTGGCGGCCAGGCTCCAGCGAGCAAGACCACAGCAGCGGTGTGCCGCAAGCCTCGCCCACGAGTAAGGCCCGCCTCCCTATGCAGGAGACGGGCCTTACTCAGTTAGATCTTCAGGCGGTTCAGCCCTGGAAGACCTCGCGCAGCAGGGCGGCGGTCTCAGATGGGGTCTTGCCCACCTTCACGCCGGCTGCCTCGAGGGCTTCCTTCTTGGCCTCAGCGGTGCCGGAGGATCCGGAGACGATGGCGCCTGCGTGGCCCATGGTCTTGCCCTCAGGAGCGGTGAAACCTGCCACGTAGCCGACAACCGGCTTGGTGACGTTGTTCTTGATGTACTCAGCTGCGCGCTCCTCAGCGTCGCCGCCGATCTCACCGATCATCACGATGGCCTTGGTCTCGGGGTCACCCTCGAAAGCCTCAAGCGCATCGATGTGGGTGGTGCCGATGACCGGGTCGCCACCGATACCGATGGAGGTGGAGAACCCAATGTCACGCAGTTCATACATCATCTGGTAGGTCAGGGTGCCGGACTTGGAGACCAGGCCGATGGGACCCTTGTTGGTGATGTTGGCCGGGGTGATGCCTGCCAGCGCCTCACCGGGGGTGATGATGCCGGGGCAGTTGGGGCCGATGATCCGAGTGACGGGCTTGCCGTCGGGGCCGGTCTTGGTCAGCGAGAGGTTGTAGAACTCAGCGGAGTCCTGCACCGGGATGCCCTCGGTGATGACCACCAGCAGGCCGATGCCGGCCTCGATAGCCTCAACGGCTGCGTCCTTGGCGAACTTCGGGGGGACGAAGGCCACGGAGACATCCGCGCCGGTCTTCTCCATGGCCTCGGTGACGGAACCGAAGACCGGGAGCTCGACGTCGTTGCCGTCCTTGTCCTTGTGAGCCACAGTGGTACCGGCCTTGCGGGCGTTGACGCCACCCACAATGTTGGTGCCAGCCTTCAGCATCAGTGCGGTGTGCTTGGTGCCCTCGCCGCCGGTGATGCCCTGGACGATGACCTTGGAGTCCTTGTTCAGGTAGATCGACATGTCTGTTCTCTAAATCCTTACTTGTTGGCCAGCTCGGCAGCCTTATCGGCACCGGCGTCCATGGTGTCGGCGGTGGTGACCAGCGGGTGGTTGGCCTCTGCCAGGATGCGGCGGCCTTCCTCCACATTGTTGCCGTCGAGGCGGACCACGAGCGGCTTAGTTGCAGCGTCGCCCAGGATCTCCAGGGCCTTCACGATGCCGTTGGCCACGGCGTCGCAGGAGGTGATGCCGCCGAAGACGTTGACGAACACGGACTTGACCTGGTCATCGCCGAGGATGACGTCCAGGCCGTTGGCCATGACCTCAGCGGAGGCGCCGCCTCCGATGTCCAGGAAGTTGGCTGGCTTCACACCGCCGTGGGCCTCACCGGCGTAGGCGACGACGTCCAGGGTGGACATGACCAGGCCTGCGCCGTTACCGATGATGCCGACCTGACCGTCGAGCTTGACGTAGTTGAGGTCGTTGGCCTTGGCCTTGGCCTCCAGCGGGTCCTCAGCGGACTGGTCCACCAGCTCGGCGTGGCCGGTCTGACGGAAGTCAGCGTTCTCGTCCACGGTGACCTTGCCGTCGAGGGCGATGATCTTGCCCTCGCCGGTCTTCACCAGCGGGTTGACCTCCACCAGGGTGGCGTCCTCTTCCTTGAAGACGGTCCACAGCTGCTGGAAGACATCAGCCACAGCCGGGGCCTCCTCAGCGGAGAAGCCTGCCTGCTCAGCAATCTGAGCAGCAGCAGCGGCGTCGATGCCGGTGTTGGGATCGAAGTTGTAGCGCACGAGCTTCTCGGGTGCTTCCACCGCGAGCTGCTCGATCTCCACGCCGCCCTCCTTGGAGGCCATGGCGAGGTAGTTGCGGTTGGCGCGATCCAGCAGGATGGAGAAGTAGTACTCCTCTGCAATATCGGCGCCCTGGGCGATCATCACGCGGTGCACGGTGTGACCCTTGATGTCCATGCCGAGGATGGCCTGGGCGTGCTCGTAGGCCTCGTCGGGGGTCTTGGCGAGCTTCACACCGCCAGCCTTACCGCGTCCGCCCACCTTCACCTGAGCCTTAACGACGACGACGCCGCCGATCTGCTCAGCTGCCGCTTTGGCTTCTTCCGGGGTCTGCGCCACGATGCCGGCGAGCACGGGAACTCCGTGCGCCTCAAACAGATCGCGCGCCTGGTACTCATACAGGTCCACGGGTGGTGTCCTTCTGCGTCGAAGTCATCTTTAACTTACGAGTGCTGGGGGCACAGTGATGCCCTTACCCAACCTTCTCAACTGGAGCATATCGCAGGAGCAGGCGCTTCTCAGTTCCGCTGAAACTGACCTTCGCCACAGTTTTATCCCCGGTGCCTTCCAGTGCGATGACCTCTCCGACCCCGAATGAGGCGTGACGTACCTGGTCACCGGGGTTCAGCGCGGGTATCTCACGACCAGGGTTGACCTGGGTCCGCTGCTGGCTGCGCGGCGGCGGGGTAAAGGACACATCTGACATCAGAGATGGCTCTGAGCTCCAACCGCTACCGGTGCCGGTGCTGCGCGAGGACCCGAATCCACGGTCTGGATACCGGGGGCCGCGGCTGAATGTGCTGGCAGAATCCGGGGTCTGCTCCAGCAGCTGGGCCGGGATCTCCTCCAGGAACTGGCTGGGCGGGTTGTACTGCTGCTGACCCCAGAGGCTCCGGGATTCAGCGCGGGTGAGGAACAGCTGCTTCTCCGCGCGGGTGAGTCCCACGTAGGCCAGCCGGCGCTCTTCGGCCAGCTGCTCGGTGTCCCCCATCGAACGGGAGTGCGGGAAGACCCCGTGCTCCATTCCTGTGAGGAAGACCACAGGAAATTCCAGTCCTTTAGCTGTGTGCAGCGTCATCAAAGTGACCTGCCCCTGCTCGGCTGCGATGCGCTGGGATTCGGCGTCCCCGGCGGAGGGGATGGCATCAGCATCAGCAATGAGCGAGACCTGCTCCAAGAACTCCGCCAGGCTGGGGGCTTCGGTGCCGGACTCGTATTCCTTCATCACCGCCACAAGCTCGCCGAGGTTATCTGCTCGGGACTCATCCTGCAGGTCTTTGGATTCACGCAGTGCCTGCATCATGCCTGATTGCTCCAGCACCGCTTCCAGCACCACTGAGGGCTTCTGATCGGCAGCCAGTGCGGCGACGTCGTCCATCATCCGCACAAAGGACTCAATGGCTTTTACCGAACGGGTGGCGATGGCCGGCGCCTCATCGGCTCGGCGCAGCGCCTCAAAGAAGGTGGTGCGTTCCCGGGCGGCCAGTGCTGCCACTGCACCCTCGGCGCGCTCACCAATGCCGCGTTTGGGCTCGTTGAGGATGCGGCGCAGGTTGACGTCGTCGTCGGGGTTATTGATGACGTGCAGGTAGCCCAGGGCGTCCTTGATTTCCTTGCGGTCGTAGAACCTGGTGCCGCCGATAACGCGGTAGGGGATGCCGCGGGTGATCAGCCGCTCTTCCAAGGAACGGGACTGGGCGTTAGTGCGGTAGAAGACGGCCACGTCAGCGGGACGGATGCCTTGTTCATCACCGAGCCGGTCGATGGTGCGGGCGATCCACTCGGCTTCATCGTGCTCGCTGGCGGCCACGTGCAGCGTGACCGGTGCGCCCTCTCCGGATTCGGTCCACAGCTTCTTCTCCGTGCGTGAGGGGTTCTTGGAGATCACCGCGTTGGCAGCGTCGAGGATGTTCTGGGTGGAACGGTAGTTCTGCTCCAGTTTGATCGTGGTGGCCTCAGGGTAGTCGCGCTCAAACTCCACAATGTTGCGGATATCTGCGCCGCGGAAGGCGTAGATGGACTGATCCGAGTCACCCACTACGGTCAGTTCCGCCGGTGGGGTCTGCACCTCATCGTTGGGGGCGGTGAGCTGGCGGACCAGCCGGTACTGGGCGTGGTTGGTGTCCTGGTACTCATCCACCAGCACGTGGCGGAAGCGGCGCCGGTAGTTGTCCAGGATCGCGGGGAAGGCATCGAACATGTAGACGGTCTCTGCCAGCAGATCGTCAAAGTCATAGGCGTTGGCTGCGCGCAGCCGCTGGGTGTACTCCCGGAATACGGTCGCCACGGCCTCGCTAAAGGGCTCGTTGGGCGCCTTGGCCTGAAACTCTTCGGCGTCCACGAGCTCGTTCTTCAGTGCGGAGATCTTGTTCTTGATGGAGCGCGGGTTGAAGCGCTTGGGGTCCAGATCATGAGCTTTGGCAATGCTGGTGATCAGCCGCAGAGAATCCGCTGCGTCATAGATGGTGAAGGTGGTCTTGCGACCCAGATTGCCGGCCTCGGCGCGCAGGATGCGCACGCAGGAGGAGTGGAAAGTGGAGATCCACATGCGCTGGGCGGCAGGACCTACCAGATCTGCGATGCGGTCCTTCATTTCCCGGGCGGCCTTATTGGTAAAGGTGATCGCGAGAATCTCATGCGGGCGGGCCGCGCCGGTTGCAAGCAGGTGAGCGATGCGTCGGGTCAGCACCCGAGTCTTCCCCGAGCCCGCCCCAGCCACAATCAGCAGCGGGGTGCCGTGGTGGAGGACAGCCTGCTGCTGCTGTGGGTTCAACCCCTCGGTGGCATCCAGCTGGGGACGCGCCGGTGCGCTCTGCAGGACCGCAGCGCCGTCGTCGTCCCATCCGGTTGACGAAGACGTGCCGGCGCTGCGCTGTGCGGTTTTGTGCGGCGTGGTGCCGGCTCGTTCAGAGGGAGGGGTGAACAGAAAATCCATGGTGCATCCAGTCTACGGGCCGCCCCTGACAGTGCTGCGGTGCCCAGCACGTCATCGGTACCCGCTCTCGCGTCAGGCGCATAAGGTGCAGCTGGGAGGTGAGGCCGACGACGGCGGGCGCGGTCTGGGAAGATGGGGCTATGTCCCAGCGCAGAAAGAGCACCCGCGGCAATCCCTCCGGCCAGGAATCGTCCTCGGGGATGAATCCGCAGCCAGATCAGCGCGCGGCCCGAGGCCTGAAGGCCTTTCGTGAGGCTGAACGCAAGGGTCAGAGCGCAGCCCAGACCCCGCAGCGCCGGCCGCAGGATATGAAGGATGGTTTCCTCACCGAAGCCAACCACCGTGCCGCTGAAGGCGAGTACTCCTCGCCGCGGATTCTTGTGTACGCGCTGCTGGTGATTGCCGCGTTCATGTTCAGCTACCTGCACCTCTACGCGATGCCTCAGCTGCGTCATTTCGCCGCTGGCCTGTCCATGCCTGATGCGCGGCTGACCGGCTATGACACCGAGGATCTGCAGCAGCTGCGCAGTGTCATGGAGGACAGCGCGGCCGGGCAGCTGAGCTTCCTGCACATCACCGCCGGAGTGATCTTCCCGGTGGCTTTCTTCTTGGCGACCTGGGCGGTCATGGGTCTGCTGCTGGGTCCAGGGCGCGTCCGCTGGGTAGCCGTGGCGGCAGCTGCGGTCTTCGCCGTGGTGGATATCACTGAGAACATTCTGATCGACCAGGCTTTGGCGCAGAGTGAGCCGTCCGAGGGCTTGGTGGGCACCGCGTCGCTGCTGACCCAGATCAGCTGGGCCATGCTGATCGTCCTGGGGGCGGCGGTGGTGCTGGTGGTGCTGGCCGATGCGGTGCGGATGCGGCGCGAGAAGTCCCGCTAGGCGGGCCTAACCGTTACCATGGAACCCGCGACGGCGACGTCGCCCCCGCCTCCGTAGCTCAGGGGATAGAGCAACCCTCTCCTAAAGGGTAGGTCGTTGGTTCGAATCCAATCGGGGGCACCAAGATTCTGAGCTGAAATCCCATCCCGTGTTGCAAAAATCGGTCTTCTCCGGCCCTTCAGCGCAACAACGGATGGGATCACCGGAGTTGAGTCTCGGCGGACCCCATCCGTTGTTGCGCTGGGGCACCGCCCTGCCGACTCTCGCCCGCGACGAATACCCGATCATGGCGGTCATTGCTCAGATGGCCCGCGCCTGCTCACCGATCTCCACGATCTGACCGTTGCGAGGCAACGACCCCTTGAACCTCATCTGCACCGCGGAGGCACGTTCGATATCAGGGGTGTTGATCGCTTGAATATGCAGATGCGGCTCTGTGCTGTTGCCTGAGTTTCCGCAGCGACCAAGCAGCTCACCCGCCCGGACCCTCTGCCCTGCACTCGGCATCACCGATCCCTGCTGAAGATGGCAGAGAACAATGAACGCACCACCGCTCTCCAGCACCACATAATTGCCGGCCAGGGCCGTCCAACCTGCGGCCGCTCGGCGCGACTGGGTCAAGGCGTAGCGAAGTGAAGGCAGGCCCCGGTAGGCAGCATGGTCGGGTTCACTGTCATGAACGGCGACAACGGCCCCGTCGGCAGGAGCGAGGACCGGGCGACCGAATCCTGGGAACTTCTCCGGCGGTTCCGGACGCAGAAGTGTCCCGAAGGTCACCGGGGCTGTGCGGTGGGTATCACCAACCGGTACGAAGTCGATCGCGTAGGAGGTGGCGAATACCGTTGTCCCGTGGCTGGGCACTCGGTTGGCGGGACTGTTCTGGACCAGCCAGCGCCCCGTAAATGGGTACCGCAGATCGACGACGCCCCCGCACCCCGCGGCTTTCATGTCCATCTCCGCCTCGAAGCAGCGAAGCCTGCTTCACCCGCCCTCAGAGCCCTCACCGAGTTCGCGCTCAGGATGCGGACCGAAACGGAAATGCCGGCCGCTGAGTTCGGTGGGCGTGATGCGGACATAGTGGTCCTTATACGTGGGCACCCAGGAGACCAATCCAAGAGATTCAGCAGAGGCCAGTTCCGCTGATGTCTCCAAGCGGTGAGCTTCGCCTCGCACGATGACCGACCACGCCTGGTCAGAGAGAATCCCGTCGGCCTCGATCAGCACCTGTTCGGCAACTGCCACTTCAGCCAGCTTGGTTCCAGGGGCTGTCCTGAACACCAGGGTACGGTCCTGTACTGCGAAGTTGATGGGGAAGATATCCGCCCTGCCGTTGACCACTGTCACCAGCCGTCCGTGCTGGGTACCCTCTAGCAAGCTCCAGATCTGGTCCTCATCCAGCACCAGAATCGGCTCATCCTCTTGATGTTCGAACATCTCGGGTCGTTCCTCTCGTCACGGTGATCGACGTCCCCCGGATGCGGCCAGTCTACGGAGCCTGCTCCGGGTTTTCGAGGACGGGATGCGGACGATGGCGCCTAGATTCCACCACGCAGAGCCGTCACCGGCTCCAGCGAGGCCGCTTTCAAGGCGGGGTAGGCTCCGGCCACCAGCCCGATCAGTCCCCCCAATGCTGCGGAGCCGGCAACCAGGCCCAGATCCAAGATGGGAGTCCACTGCTGAGCTGCACTGATGCCGACCACGGCGAAGGACCCTAAAGCCGCACCGATGAGCCCGCCGAGCAGACCAATGGTGACTGACTCCACGATGAACTGTGCGGCGATCTGCCTGCGTGTGGCACCCAGGGCTCTGCGAAGACCAATCTCACCGACCCGCTCCATCACTCCCAGCAGTGTCACATTGGCGATCCCGAGCCCACCCACCAGCAGCGACACCGCACCTAGGGCTAGGAACACCGCATTGATGTCGCCCTGGACGTTCTCCCGCAGGGAGGACCCCAGCACCGGAGCCTGGACGCTGATATTCTCCGGTGAGTTCGGGGAGAGCGCCAAGGGTGCTTGTTCCACCAGCAGCGGCCCAGCGCCCACGGCGATGCGTACCTGGGCCTGATTGGCGGTAGCCAGCCCAAATTCGGTACGCGCGGTCCCCAGCGGCAGCAATACCGCATCGAGGACATCACGACGACGAGCCACGTCATCCACGATGCCGATCACCGTGTAGGCGTCTTCTCCGATAAAGATGGCCGGCTGGGTGTCCACCCGGTTGATGCCTAGCCGCTCTGCGGCCAACGAGCCCAGGACCGCGACCCGATCAGCACGCGAATCATGGCCGTCGTCGTACATCCGGCCGGTGTGCAGCTGACCGCGGAGGGTCTCCAGCAGCTGCGGAGAACTGGCCAGTACCGGCGGCTGGACCTGCGCGGGAGCACTGGGGTCGATCAGCGGGACAGAGGTGATCATCGCGTCATCAATATCCACCTCGGCCATCAGTACCGCTGACTCCACGCCGTTGAGCCGCTGCAGCCGCTCCGGGGTATCCCAGGGCAGAGCAGAGCGCAGTCGGGTCTGGCCGCCCTGGCTGTTGGCCGTACCGGGCTCCACCACCGCTTGAGTAGCCGCCACCGCGTCGAACTGGCGGGCAATCTGGCCGCCGCCGGTCTGGGCCATGCCGATGGTGACCACCAACGCTGCAATACCGAGCACGGTGCCCAGAATGGTCAGCGCCAGTTTCCCTGGCCGGGCACCAATGCCGTGAGCGGATTCGCGTAGCAGATCCCCCATGCTGAATCCTGCGCCGGGAGTCATCCCAGCAGTTCTGCGGGAACGCCGGCTCACCGCTCCAGCTCCGTGAGCCGACCGTCGGTGATCCGCACCCTGCGCTGCGCGCGCCGGGCGACTTCGTCGTCGTGGGTGATCACCAGCAGGGTCAGCCCGTCTGCGTGCAGCTCATCAAAGAGGCTCAGCACCTCTTCGGAGGTGGCAGAGTCCAGGTTTCCGGTGGGCTCATCGGCAAGCAGCAACTGCGGTGAGGTCACCACCGCCCTGGCCACAGCCACACGCTGGCGCTCACCGCCGGAGAGCGTGGTGGGCTTGAAGTCCAGTCGGTGCTCCAAGCCCACTCGGCACAGCGCGTCATAGGTCCGACGCAGTCGTTCCCGCCGCGGCACGGGTGCATACATTGTGGAGAGCAGGACGTTCTCCAAGACCGTACGGTGCGGCAGCAGGTGGAAAGACTGAAACACGAAGCCAATGAGTCCCCCGCGCAGCATGGTCCGATCGCGCTCGGTGGTCCGGTGCACCGGCTGCCCGTCCAGCCAGTACTCCCCGGTGCTGGGGCGGTCCAGGAGACCCAGCAGGTTCAGCAGAGTGGATTTTCCCGAGCCCGAGGGGCCCACAATGGAGAGGTACTCTCCGCGGTGGACCCGCAGCGAAGTGGGGTGTAATGCGGTGACCGGCGGGGGTCCGGGGAACGACCGGGTGACCTCCACCAGATCCACTACAGGCGGGTCTACTACAGGCGGGTTCGATTCAGCACCTTCCCATGCGGCCTGCTCATCGCCATCAGGCTCGACGAAGGTCGGGGCAGCCCCGTCGAGGTCAATCGGGTGGGTGGCGTTCACCGTCCCACCACCACAAGATCACCGGGGGCCAGGTCCTGTGCGGTGATCTCTACGTATCCTTCAGCGGTGAGCCCGGTGGTGACCCGGACAACGTCAGTCTCGTCGCCTTCGCCCAGCACCTCTACTCGGCTTTCGCCGCCCGGTCCGGCGGTCACCGCAGCGACCGGCACCACCATGACCTCCCCGCCGGTGGATTCCATGGGGATAGTGACCCGGACATTGGTTCCCACCAGCTGGGCGCGCTGTTCTTCACTGAGCTCTTCGGGGACCAGCACCACTTCCATGCGATCGCCTCCGGAGGACCCGGTGCCGGCGCCTTCACCGTCATCAGAGCCTGACGTACGACGACGCACCTCGGCTACCGAGGCGGAGATCTCCTGATCCCCCACGGACAGAAGGGCCTGCATGTCCTCGGAAATCAGCGCAGCATCCGCAGCGGCGACGCTGGCCAGGATCTGCAGTTCCGCTCCGGAGATAGTGATGGCATCGCCGGAGACCGTGTCACCGCGAGAAACTGAGACCGAATCTACTCGGCGAGGCAGGGAATCCACATAGACCAGCTCATCCAGCGGAAGCGGGGTGAGGGTCTCCAGCCAGGCCCGGTCCACGGCCGCGTTGGCATCCTGCGCGGCTGCCGCGGCGGCGTCGCGGGCGGCTAGTTCAATGGTTCGGTCATCGCTGTCTGCCCGCTCGTAGTCGGTCTGGGCGATGGTCAGCGTCTGCTGGGCGGATCGCAGCTCTTCACGAGCGGCGTTCAGCATCTCCCGGGCGCCTTCCTCAGGCTCCGGTGGGGCGTAGCCGGCGTTGGAGTAGAGGGCCTCGACGGCCAGGGAGAGGTCGTAGTCATACACATCTGAGGCGGTGTGCCCGGCGGCATAGCCCAGTTCCAGTAGGGCACTGCGCAGTTGGACCACATCGGGGCCAGCGCTGCCGATCCGCAGCGAACGATACGCCGGCAGCTCGCCAGGAAGCACGATGACGGGGCGGCCGGTGATCTCGATCAGCACGTCCCCCGGGCTCAGCTCCTGGCCGACTTCCGGGACATGGCCAGTCACCACTGCGGGGCCTCCCCCGTCTCCGCCGTCGAGGCTGACGGATACCGGGTCATCGTACTGGGCGTCACCGCGCAGGGTGAGATCTGTGGCCAGCTGGCGCTCTTCCACGGGAACGGTGATGGGGCCGGCCTGCGGAGGTGCAGCCTCAGCTGCGCGCTGGGCGGGAGAGACCACCATCAGACTCAGCAGGAAACCAGCCACCAGGGAGATAACTGACGCCACTGCTACCAAAAGGATCGTCCGATTGGCCCGCGGGGGCTTCACATGCTCGGGGACACTGACATCAGCCATACCTTCTGGGGCGTCGTCGTGCAGTTCCTCGTCGGGATACTGCTGCGGTCCTTCGGTGACGGCTTGGATGGCTGTCGGGTCGTACTCCTGCGTAGTGTCTTCATCAGTGTGCTGACCCCTACGCTCACGGCGGCTGCGATTTATCAGCTCGCTGAAACCCACGCGCTGTGTCTCGGGCTTTTCGCCGCCGCTCATGCGTCCTGCCCGAACGTGGCCACCAGCTGCTCGATCTCAGACTGGTGATCTTCGACGAAAGTCTCTTCGTACTCAAAGATGACCTTCAGCCGCTCGGATTCCAGGTTCAGCTCCTGCTGGCAGCTGTAGTCGGCAACAGCGACCTTGATCTCACGCTCACGCAGCTCCGCGAGCCCCAGGTCCTCCATGGTCTCCTGATAGGGGTCAGTCCCATCAGGCAGGTTTTCCCAGTCGATGGATTCCCAGTCGATGAGCTCCTCAGCCTCGGTGTAGATCCGGTCGGACTCGTCCTGGATGAGATCCCAGGCGGAGCTGGTGTCCGTCAGTCCGGAGAAGCCCTCGTCTTCCATGCACTGGGACCACTCGCCATTGAGTTCCACAATGCGTGGATCCCGTTCCGCCTCCTGATACGCCCGGTCGTAGGCTTCGAAGAACTCCTCAAGGGCCGGGTCCTCCCACATGGCCTGATCTTCTTCGAAACCGGACTCGTAGACCTCATGCTGGGCGGCACCGTAGCAGCCGGCGCTCTCCCAGTCGTAGTCGAAGGACATATCGCCCTCTTCATCCCAGTCGGCTTCATCGATCTCCATGGGAGGGCCCCACATCGCCTCCTCATACGCTATCCGCTCAGAGTCGGACATCGCTTCTAGATAGGCCTCGTTGGGATCAGACCACTGCTCGGCTTCCTCTTCGGGGATCTCCATGCCGTACTGGGTGGTGATGCCGTATCCGTACTGCTGGGTCCATTCCTCGCTGCCCCAGTCATCATCGACGACGGCGAAAGACCCGTTGTCCACCGGGCGCGGGGTGTAGTCGAAGCCTTCATCTGCCATGCATGAGGCGACGAGCTCCTCCAGGCGGCGCTCTTGGTCGACGCTTTCGCGCTCGTAGTCCTCCTGGGTCCTGTCGTCATCGCCGAAGAGCGAGGCGTAGACCTCCGACATGGGGCTGTCCTCCCATGTGAGCTCACTCTCAGAGGATGCGGCCCCACCGCAGGCGGTGGCGATCAGCAGCAGAGCGGGGGCGCCCGCGGCCAAAAAACGGCGGTGTTTCATGACGTCTTCTCCAAGTCACGGCCGCACCTCTCTGGCAGCCCTGAGTTCAACCTAGCGGGGGCTGAAGGCGAAGAACATACGACTAGAGGATGATTTTTCAGGTTTTGCCAAGTTTTAGGACAGCTTTTACCCAGATTTTAGATTTCTGGAGGAGCGCGGCCCACACGTCGGATTGATCAGCAGGAATGCGCGAAGCCTGCCCGGGGTTGGCCACCGGTGGACTAGCTGGCGAATATGCGCGAAAGGACGATTGATGCCCCACCCCACCTCCGAGAGGTTCTTCAGTCCGGTCAGCTTGGGATCCATCGAGCTTCGCAATCGATTGGTGATGGCCCCACTGACCCGTATTCGGGCTGATGAGCAAGGTGTGCCCACTGATCTGATGGTGGAGCATTATGCGCAGCGGGCTGGTGTAGGGCTCATCGTGACCGAGGGCACCTGGCCGGTGGGAGAAGGCCGCACCTGGATCGGCCAGCCCGGGATTGAAACCGCTGAGCATGTCGCCGGCTGGCGCCGGGTCACCGAGGCGGTTCATGCGCGCGGCGGGAGGATCGTCATGCAGATCATGCACGGCGGCCGGATCGGGCACGAGGCCATCTCCTTCACTGGCCGAGTAGTAGCACCCAGCGCGATTGCCGCTCCCGGCCAGATCCGCACGCCCGAGGGCAAGCAGCCGCTTCCGGTGCCGCATCCGCTGAGCACCGAGGAGGTCAGCGAGGTGATCAACCAGTTTGTCCAGGCCGCGCAGAACGCCATAGCCGCAGGAATGGACGGGGTGCAGATTCACGGGGCCAACGGCTATCTCATTCAGCAATTCACTGCTGCGGCCAGCAACACCCGCACTGACCGCTATGGCGGATCCGCAGAGAACCGGGCCCGATTGGCCGTGGAAATCGCTGCGGCGGTCGCCGAAGCCATCGGTTCAGAACGCACCGGGATCCGGCTCTCCCCGCAGCACAATGTCCAAGGCGCCTTGGAAGAGGATCACGACGACGCCCTGGCCACCTACCAGGCGCTGGCAGAAGGATTGGCTCCACTACGTCTGGCGCATGTAGATGTCCTTCATCCAGAGCCGTCCGCCCCATTGGTGCAGACTATCCGGCAGGCCTCAGGCGCACCTCTTATCGCTAATACCGGTTTCGCCGCGCCTACCGGTCGGGAAGAAGCTTTCAGCATGGTTGAGCAGAACCTTGCCGAGGCTGTCGGGGTGGGGCGGGCGGTCATCGCCAACCCTGACCTCGTGCGCCGCTGGCAGCAGGGGCTTCCGGAGAATGCGCCGGATCCAGCGACGTTCTACATCGGCGGCGAGCGCGGGTACACCGACTACCCCACCTACAGCACCGGAGAACATCACTAAGCAGCGGGAACGTGCCCACCACCGGCCACGCCGATGCCAGGCCCGTGACCGCGTGACAGGTCCAGACTGGGGTCCACCGCATCAGCTGTACGGCGAATCTTTGGGCGCACCGTAGCCAGACCGCTGCAGCGGAACGCGCAGGAAGCCCGCAATATGTTCGGCTTCCGCCAGCAACGGCTGCCGTCCGCCGAAGCCCGAACGGCTCTCCTTTGCCAGTACAACCTCTTCACCGGCGCGGGTATTCAACAGGATCGTGGAAATCCGCTCCCGGGTGGTGCCTTTGTCGTGGTTACGAATCCGAAGATCGGTATGAAGCAGCACATGATGGCTGCCGGCGGCATCAAAGGTTCCCTCATGGCGCCGCAGCCCGAAGAACTGAGAAGTCCGCCATTCGCTGTGACCGTAGCGGCGCAAGGTCACATAGATGCGCTTCGATGAGGCACCGAAGAACACGCCTACGGTCAGAAACACCAGGGGCAGTAGCACAGCCCACCACGCGCCGGACTCTCCCGGCCTTGAGGACTGCGCTGAGACGAGGACGAATGCCACGAACCCGCAAAACAGGGCACCGCCGAGACCGATGACCATTCCCACAATAGGGATCAGCAGGTTACCGCTGCGCAGCTCGATAGCCTCAGCTCCCGCCTCATCGATTCTCATATGTGGCCCCTTCTCGCTGTCGGCTATTGCTGTTCCGCCCCCAGCATATGCACACCACTGCTGAACCTGCTGAGCAGGCCCAGAGGGCATGAAAAAACCGGCCCCTCCCCCAGAGATCTGGAGGGAAGGACCGGTTTTTAGGGGTTCAGATCATCGAACCCTCAAGCTGTTTACAGCGGGGTGACGTTCTCAGCCTGCAGACCCTTGGGGCCGCGGGCGGTCTCGAACTCAACCTGCTGGTTCTCCTCGAGGGAACGGAAGCCGGAAGAAGTGATCGCGCTGAAGTGCACGAAAACGTCGTCTGAGCCGTCTGCGGGTGCAATGAACCCGTAGCCCTTCTCAGCGTTGAACCATTTGACGGTGCCAGTGGCCATGATATTTCCTTACTGTGTTTCTTTGAGCGCATCGATAAATCACGATGCTCACCCGTTTCCCCCTGGCCAGGCGGAAACGGAGATCTTTATATAGCCACTGACTGATGAAGCAATGACGTGTCATTCCTCAGACTACGCTACTAAGGCCCATACGCCAATAGTGTTGAGGATTCTTATCCGACTGCGTTGCTTCGGCGCTGCAGTAACCGTTCCGCCACGCGAGTAGCGGCGCGGGAAGCAGTCTCAAAATCTGCCTGCCCAGAGGCTTCTGCAAGTCCGGAGACATAACCCACCAGGAAAGTGGTCACGGCCCCGGCATCACCGTTGACGGCATCGCGGGCCTGTTCCGCCAGCGTTGTCACAGCGGCCGCATCAATACTGATGTCTTCGATCTCCAGGTGATGGGCCAGCTCTTGGATCCACAGCTGGAGAGATTCATCAACTGTCTCCGGGGCGCTCTGCGGTTCTTCGTTCTGCTGCGGTTCACTCATTAGTTCACTTTCTCTTCTCATGTGAGGACGCTATGCCGTCGCATGGTCAAGGAACGGCATCCATGCCTCGTGCGGGGCATCAAGCTCCTGCGGCAACCACATGTGGTGCGGGGGCGCCTGCGGCGTGATGTTCAGCCGCCAGCCCAGCTGCTCCAGGGTCTTATCCCCTTTCCGCACGTTACACGGACCGCAACAGGCCACCAGGTTCTCCCAGCCGGAATCCCCGCCGCGGGATTTGGGAATGACATGGTCCACAGTAGCGGCGGCCTTGCCGCAATATGCGCACTGGCGCCCATCACGGCGAAGAATTCCTCGCCTGGAGGGGGCGCTGGGTCGACGTCGGGCAACACGCACGTACTGGTGGAGCAGGATCACTGCTGGCCGTGGCATCAACGTGGAAGGAGAGAGGATGGGCTGACCATCCTCGGCGAGCATGCTGGCCTTACCTCGCATCACCAGCACCGCGGCACGCCGCGATGTCACTACGCTCAGCGGCTCATAGCCTGCATTGAGCACCAGCGTCCGCATATCAGTCCTCCCGGACGGTATCGGGGAAGAAGGTCATACTGCGTTTCTCTACCAGAGATCACTATATCCCCACGGTAGCGCGGGGAGTTGTGCAGATATAGCAGTGGGGCGTGACCCAGATGGATCACGCCCCACTGCTATGGACATCTTGTTGGCTTAAGGATCAGCCGCCGGGCCGCAGGTAAGCGGTCACCTGGTGCCAGCCCTCATGAGCGCCGTGCAGACGCACGCCACCGGAAACAGTGGCGGAGATGACCTGACCGTTGCCGACGTAGATGCCGGCGTGTGCCTGGCCATTGGCGATGACGATGTCGCCGGGCTGCGGGGTGGAGACGCGGGGCAGGCTGGCCATCATGCCGTGGGTAGTGCGGGGGATGCCGCCCTGACCTGCACGGGCGTAAGCCCAGTTGACGAAGCCGGAGCAGTCGAAGCCTGCGGTGGTGGTACCGCCGTAGGCGTAGGGAGTGCCAACACCTGCGTAGGCAGCGCTGGCCACAGAGCTGCTGCCACCGGAGGGAGCCTCTGCCGGTGCGGAGGTGGCTTCGCTGCTGGAAGCCGCGGTTGCGCCGGTGGACTGGGACTGCTGAGCAGGTGCCTGCTGGCTCTGCTGGGCCGGTGCCTGCGACTGCTGCTGGGCGGGAGCCTGCTCTGCGGTCTGGCTGTAAGTCTGGGTGCTCTGCTGAGCGGGTGCCTGCTGAGCTGCCGGGGTCACGGCTGCCTCAGTGGCTACAGGAGCCTGAGCCTGTACCGGCTCAGATGCGGGGCTGGTGGAGACCACCGGGCGGTCGAATGCCAGGTCCACTTCGTGGGAGGCAGTGACGGCCACCGGTGCAGAGTTGCTGGTGCGCTCCACAGCCAGCTCGGAAGCGTTGACCTGGAGGGTGGTGACCTCGCGGCCTTCCTGGCTGGAGCCCTCAGCGGATGCATTTGCCGCCACGCCGGAGGTGATCACCAGGCCGGAAGCAGCAAGGGCAACAGCCGCGGTGCGACCTGCGGTACCTGCGTTAGAGGCCACGGCGCGGGCAAGGGTGTTGCGAGCGCGGCGCTCACGGCGCGAGGCGATCGTGTTGTTCTCTGTCACTTCTTCTGAAACCTCTCCCTGGTTCGGCGGGTCCGCCGGTGTGGAACGGGCAGCCGGGATGCTGCTGGTTCCAGGTCGTTAACCGACCGCGGTTCCCGCCCCCTGCCATGCGGTAGTTTGCGAACTCTCTCTGATCGGCTGCAGGGATTTCGCCGATCCGAGGCGCCTGGGGCATTTCGGACATCTGCCCCGGGCACGTCGATGACTTTATAACAGATTGATATAAATGTCACGCTCAGGTCACGGTAAGCGTGACCTTGGCTGGTGCAACCCTTGGGTTATCCCGGAAATCCTCGCCTTCTGGCCTGGAATTCCGCGGATTATCACAAGATGGCCGCGAGACCGAGCAAGTTTGTCACAGATGTGTCACATTCACAAAAGGGCCTCATCAGCCCATTTCCCGCCGCGACACGCCCCGATACGCGCCACCAGCGTCTGAGACGGGAGGGTCAGGACGCGGTGATTTCCTGCACGAAGATGTGCTGAGCGACTTCCAGGGGCAGTTCCACTTCGAAGGTTCCCTCGGTGTCATCGAGCACAGTCAGCAGCGCATATGCAGCACTCAGCCCACCGACCTCGACCCTGGCACCGGGGCGCAGACCGACCTCCAGGAGCTGCTCCAGGACCTCTGGTTCGACTTGAATGGACTCCGCCAGACGCTGCACCTTCCAGGAGGAGACCCCTGCCCCGGCGTCGTACTGTTCTGCCGCCTGACGCAGGGTAGTACGCGCCAACGCAGCAGCCGAGGAGTAATCCATTCCCAGCTTCTCCAGACCGGGAATGGGATTGCCGTACGGGGAGACCACCGGATCCTCGAGGATCTCCAGCAGCCGACGCTCCACCCGCTCGCTCATCACGTGCTCCCAGCGGCAGGCTTCCTCGTGGATATAGGGCCACTCCAGGCCGATCACATCAGAGAGCAATCGCTCTGCCAGGCGGTGCTTGCGCATGACCTGCACCGCCAGATTGCGCCCCTTCTCGGTGAGTTCGAGCTGACGTGAGGCATTGAGCACCAGCAGGCCATCTCGCTCCATCCGCGCCACAGTCTGGGAGACAGTGGGCCCTGAATGCTCCAGGCGCTCGGCGATACGGGCCCGCAGAGGAACAATGCCCTCCTCCTCAAGATCGAGGATTGTCCGCAGATACATCTCCGTAGTGTCGATGAGGTCGGTCAACGTCAGCACTCCGAATCAAACTAGTATGAGGGCGGCAATCGATTCATTACATCATCTCACTCCAGGAGACCCTGTGGCCGCTGAGCACGTGACCATCCCCGACGAACTGATTCCTTCTGACGGGCGGTTCGGTGCCGGTCCTTCCAAGGTCCGACCCGAGCAGATCCGCGCCCTGCATGATGCCGGAAGGCGCCTGCTGGGCACCTCCCACCGCCAAGCACCTGTGAAGAACCTGGTGGGCAGCATCCGCGAGGGTCTGGGTGAGCTCTTCACCCTGCCGGAGGGCTATGAGGTAGTGCTCGGAGTGGGCGGCTCCACAGCCTTCTGGGATATCGCCGCTTTCGGATTAGTGGAGAACAAGGCTCAGCACCTGTCCTTCGGCGAGTTCGGTTCCAAGTTCGCCAAGGCCACCCACCAGGCGCCCTTCCTGCAGGACTCCAGCATCCTCACCGCCGAGCCCGGCACCCGCCCCTCCCCTGTTACTGAAAGCGGAGTTGACGTCTACGCCTGGCCGCAGAATGAGACCTCCACTGGTGTGGCCGCCCCGGTGAAGCGGGTGGAAGGAGCCGACGACGGCGCCCTGGTCGTTATCGACGCCACTTCGGCAGCCGGTGGCCTGGCGGTGGATATCAGCGAAACAGACGTGTACTACTTTGCCCCGCAGAAGAACTTCGCTTCCGATGGCGGGCTGTGGCTGGCGATCATGTCCCCGGCAGCCCTGGAGCGTGCCGAGCGGATTGCCGCCCAGCGCTGGGTCCCGGACTTCCTGAATCTGACCACCGCGATCGAGAACTCCCGCAAGAACCAGACCTACAACACTCCTGCACTTGCCACGCTGGTGACCCTGGAGGATCAGATTCGCTGGATCAACGAGTCCGGAGGCCTGGACTTCGCCGCAGCCCGCACCGCTGACTCAGCATCCCGCGTCTACAGCTGGGCGCAGGCACATCAGCTGGCCCAGCCTTTCGTCGCCTCCGCCGAGGACCGCTCCAATGTGATTGTCACAGTGGATTTCGACGATTCTGTGGACGCTGCATCACTGGCTTCCACGCTGCGGGCCAACGGCATTGTGGACGTGGAGCCCTACCGCAAGCTCGGGCGCAATCAGCTGCGCATTGCCACCTTCGTCTCCATTGAGCCCGAGGACATCAGCACTCTGCTGCGTGCCATCGACTTTGTTCTGGAACGCTGAGCTAGAGGTCGGCCCCGCCTAAAAACCAGCTCAGCCTAGAAACTGGCCCACTCTCTGAACTGGGCCAGTGCAGGACACAGCGGAGGCTCTCGCCCTAGGCGGGGGTCTCCGCTGTGTCCTGCACTTTCTCCGAATCACTGACCCTCGCGCTCCAGGGCACCCATTCCGGGGCTAGCAGCGCCCCGGTCCCGGGCAGGAGACCAAGTTCACAGATGGTGACCTTCTTACTGCGTGGTGCGCGCGCAAGGGTCACAAACCACTCCCAGCCGGTATAACCAGGCTTCAGAGCTGTGAATCGATGGGTGATCAGCCGCTCGCCGTCTGCCACAGCGCTCAGATGCTCGCCGATCTGTTCAACCGGGGTGATCTCGGCAAGTGCCTCACGGGCGGTATCAACCGCCTCTGTGAGCAATGCATCCTTCTTATAGCTGGGCATGGTTTTCCTTAGGCGTCGAAGTCGTCAGCTACGCGGCGCAGCAACGCAGCAATCTTCTTGGACTGCTCAGACTTAGGGTAGTGCCCCTTACGGAGCCCTCCGGTGGTGTGATCCAGCAGGTTCACCAGATCCTGGATGACTTCTGCCATTTCATCAGCAGGCTTGCGGGTTGCGCGCACCACTGAGGGGGCCTCGCTGAGGATCCGCACGCTCAGCGCCTGCTTACCGCGCCGCCCGTCGGCAATACCGTATTCCAGACGGGTTCCGGACTTCACTGCCGCTGCCGAGGACGGCAGAGCCGAGGAGTGCAGGTACACCTCCTGGCCGTCGTCGCCGGTGATGAATCCGAAGCCCTTCTCAGCGTCGAACCATTTCACTTTTCCGGTTGGCACGTGCTCCACCTTCTGTGTCTCATAAGGATGAGGTCCCCTCCCCGAGGCTCCCTTCAATGGGGACTGCGGGACGGAACCTCATCTGTGTCAGTGTTCTTGTAGAACATCTAGGGTACCGCTGAAGCTTCCCGATCGTGCCACCTGACTTAGAATCAGGTCTATGTCCACGCTTTCTGCCGCCCCCAGCCCCCTGGCACGTGCTGTTCTCATACTGGGTGTGGTGATCACTGCAGCATCCTTTATTGCCCTGCTGCTGATCCTCGGCCTCTACTTCGCGCAGATCACACCCCACGCAAGTCTGTACTGGACCGCCCTGTGGGGTTTCCCGGCGGGATTCGCGCTGATGTGCACCTATATGCTCATCACCGTGGCGCGACGGCGTCGTCGTCAGCTGGCCTGAGTACCGGTTGCCGGTTGCGGCTAACCCAGCACTAACCACTCAGTCAGGATCCTCACAGCAAATCACCAGGATCCGAGGGAAAACTGACGCCTGTGACTGACAAGACTCCGGAAGCCAAGCTGCTCGTCGTCGACGATGAGCCCAATATCCGTGAACTGCTAGCAACGTCCCTGCGTTTTGCAGGTTTCGAGGTAGCAGCGGCCGCCAATGGCCGCGAGGCACTGGACACCGCTGAGGAGTTCCAGCCTGACCTCGCCGTGCTGGACGTGATGCTGCCCGATATGGACGGCTTCACCGTCACCCGCCGACTGCGCGCGGCCGGCAAGCACTTCCCGGTGCTGTTCCTCACCGCCCGTGATGACACCGAGGACAAAATCACCGGCCTGACAGTGGGCGGCGACGACTACGTCACCAAGCCGTTCTCGCTGGACGAAGTGGTCGCTCGAATCAAGGCCGTGCTGCGCCGTACCGCACCTTTTGAGGATGAGGACGCCGTGATCACCATCGACAACCTTGAACTCGACGACGACGCTCATGAAGTACGCCGCGACGGTGAAGTCGTAGAGCTCTCCCCCACCGAATTCAAACTGCTGCGCTACCTGATGATGAACCCCAACCGGGTACTGTCCAAGCAGCAGATCCTGGATCATGTCTGGGAGTACAACTTCAATGGGGATGCCTCCATCGTGGAGTCCTACATCTCCTATCTGCGCCGCAAGATCGACTCCGGCGCCGAAGGTGCCCCGGCCATCCAGACCAAGCGTGGCGTGGGATATGTGCTGCAGACCTGGGAGCGCCGCCAGCGCAGCCAGGGCCTGTAGATCACTGCCGACTCCCCGCAGGTTCTGCACCTAGACTCTCGCTATGCGCTTCATCTCCTCGCTCAGCCGCGCCTGGCGCAGCGCTTCCCTGCGAACACAGCTGGTGGCAATCACCTCAGGGTTGCTGCTGCTGACGCTGTTCGTGACCACTTTCGTCTCGGCGTCGCTGTTCCGGCAGGAGATGGTGCGGAACCTGGACGAGGAGCTTCGGGACAACGCTCAGAATGTTGCCCAGTACCTGGGCTTCCAGGTGGATCAGGGCGGATTCCAGCCCTCCATTATTCGCTTCCACGGACGCATTCTGGATGCCGAGGGAACACCGATCGAAGGGCGTTCCACGCATCCAGTGGTGGAGGGTTTCGACTCCCCGCAGCTGCCGGAACTTGATGCGGATCAGGCCAGGGAGCTGGCCGGGCAGTCCTTTGATGTTCCGGGGACCACGGAGAATTCCCGCGGCTGGCGCATGCAGGTCCACCCCTTCACGAATGAAGACCGCGAGATCCTGGTGATCGCTCTGCCGCTGAACTCGGTGGAGACCTCGGTGGAGCGCGCCACGTTCCTGATGGCCACGATCGGGCTGCTGGCCACCCTGGGCGCCTCCATCATCGCTTACTCCTTGGTGACCCGGGCGTTCCGCCCGCTGCTGCGCGTGGAGAAGACGGCGGCAGCCATCGCAGGCGGTGACTTCTCCCAGCGCGTGCAGACCACAGCACCGGCAGAGACTGAGATCGGCCGCCTGGCGAACTCACTGAACATCATGCTGGCCCATATTGAAGCTGCTTTTGACTCCAGGGTGGCGTCAGAGCAGAAGATGCGCCGCTTCATCCAGGACGCTTCCCATGAGCTGCGCACCCCACTGGTCACGATCCGCGGCTTCTCCGAGCTCTACCGGCAGGGCGGCATCAGCGATAACCCAGAGGCGGTGGGCATGGCCATGGGGCGCATTGAATCCGAAGCCACCCGGATGGGCCAGCTGGTCGAGGACATGCTGACCCTGGCCCGGCTGGATGAGCAGCGTCCTCCGCAGATGCGGCCACTGGACCTCAATATCATCGCCCATGAGGCAGTCATGGATCTGGTGGTCAATGCCCCAGACCGCGAGGTCAAAGTCATCGGACTTCACGACGGCGCCCCTAAACCGGCACCCGCCCTCGGCGATGAGGGCAGGATCCGGCAGATTGTGACCAACCTGGTGACCAATTCACTGCGCTACACCCCCGATGGCACGCCCATCGAACTTGCAGTAGGCACCCAGGAGGGCGAGGACGGCAGCGAAGAGTCTGTTCTGGAAGTTCGCGACCACGGCGATGGCATCTCAGCTGAGGACGCGGAGAAGATCTTCCAACGCTTCTACCGCGCAGATAATTCTCGTCAGCGTGAAACCGGTGGAACCGGACTTGGGCTGGCCATCTGTGCAGCGATTGCAGCTCAGCACGGAGGGAGTGTTCGGCACTCGGATACCCCCGGCGGCGGTGCCACGATGACTCTTCGTTTGCCCAAGGGTGAGGATCTTGACACCGATCACGAACATGACGCTGAGCTGGACGAAGAGGAGATCGAGCACCTGCGGCTGGCGGCCTTGGAGAGCCGGGAGCAGTGAGTGTGCTGCGCGGCTCTTAGACGGGAGGCGCGTCGAGAGTTTTCCCCAGGCTACTGCGCTGCGCTCGCAGGTGCTGTGTCTTCACAGTTGAGGTTCGTCCCCGGCCTTAGGTCTGAGCGCTCTTCCTAAGCTCCTGAAGCAGGAGGTCGATAGTGCCTCCGCCCCTTCACCCCAGATCCTAGGAGCCGCAGTCATGGCCGTATTCCAGATTGATACCGCCGACCTTCTGGCCAAGAGCCAGTCCGTAGAAAGCACCCTGAGCCGTATCCAGTCCGATGTCAACATGATGGAAGGTCAGCTTCGTCAACTGCAGGACACGTGGCGGGGCTCAGCCTCGGTGGCCTTCCAGGATGTCCTGACCCAGTGGCGCAGCACCCAGCTGCAGGTGGAACAGTCACTGGCCAGTGTCCGTCAAGCCATGGCAGCCGCCTCGCAGCAGTACGAACAGACCGAGACCGCCAATACTCGCATATTCGGACGCTGAGCCGAGGCCCTCCGCAAGAAACAACAATGGCCCCGCAGGAAAGTACCTGCGGGGCCATTGTCAGCGTTGAAGCGGTGATTACATCATGCCGCCCATGCCGCCCATTCCATCCATGTCAGCACCAGCGCCGGCCGGGGTCTTCTCCGGCTTATCGGCAACTACTGCCTCAGTGGTCAGGAAGAGGGAGGCGATGGATGCAGCATTCTGGAGTGCAGAACGGGTCACCTTCACCGGGTCGTTGACGCCGGCCTCCAGCAGGTCCTCGTACTCGCCGGTGGCAGCGTTGAGGCCGGTGCCGTCGGGCAGTCCCTTGACCTTCTCAGCGACCACGCCAGCCTCCAGGCCAGCGTTGATGGCGATCTGCTTCAGCGGAGCCTCGATGGCGACCTTGACGATATTGGCGCCGGTGGCCTCATCGCCTTCCAGGGAGAGGTTTTCGAAGGCACGCTTGCCAGCCTGAATCAGGGCCACGCCACCGCCGGCGACGATACCCTCATCCACGGCAGCCTTGGCGTTGCGCACAGCGTCCTCGATGCGGTGCTTGCGCTCCTTCAGCTCCACCTCGGTCGCGGCCCCGGCCTTGATGACTGCCACGCCGCCGGCCAGCTTGGCCAGGCGCTCCTGCAGCTTCTCACGGTCGTAGTCGGAGTCGGTGTGCTCGATCTCAGCCTTGATCTGGTTCACGCGACCGGCGATCTCGTCGGCGTCGCCGGCGCCCTCCACGATGGTGGTCTCATCCTTGGTGACAACCACCTTGCGGGCGGTGCCCAGCAGATCGAGGGTGGCGTTCTCCAGCTTCAGGCCGACCTCTTCGGCGATGACCTGACCACCGGTGAGGATAGCGATATCAGCCAGCATGGCCTTGCGGCGGTCGCCGAAGCCCGGTGCCTTCACGGCCACGGACTTGAAGGTGCCCTTGAGCTTGTTGACCACCAGTGCGGCCAGGGCCTCACCCTCAACGTCTTCGGCGATGACCAGCAGGGGCTTACCGGACTGCATGACCTGCTCCAGAACGCCGATGACGTCCTTGACGGAGGAGATCTTGGAGTTAGCGATCAGGATGTAGGGGTCTTCCAGGACTGCTTCCTGACGCTCTGCGTCAGTGACGAAGTAGCCGGAGAGGTAACCCTTATCGAAGCGCATGCCCTCGGTGAGCTCCAGCTCCAGGCCGAAGGTGTTGGACTCCTCGACGGTGATGACGCCTTCCTTGCCCACCTTGTCGAGGGCCTGGGCGATCAGTTCACCGATCTGGGTGTCTGCAGCGGAGATGGAGGCAGTGGCAGCGATCTGCTCGGTGGTCTCGATTTCCTTAGCGGACTTGAACAGCTCGGCGGTGACGGCCTCCACGGCCTTGTCGATGCCGCGCTTCAGGCTCACCGGGTCGGCACCGGCGGCCACGTTGCGCAGGCCTTCCTTGACCAGTGCCTGGGCGAGGACGGTGGCGGTGGTGGTGCCGTCGCCAGCGACGTCGTCGGTCTTCTTGGCGACCTCTTTGACCAGCTCAGCGCCGATCTTCTCGTAGGGGTCCTCCAGCTCAATTTCCTTGGCGATGGAGACACCATCGTTGGTGATGGTGGGGGCGCCCCAAGACTTCTCGAGAACGACATTGCGGCCGCGGGGGCCCAAGGTGACCTTGACGGCGTCGGCGAGGGTGTTCAGACCCCGCTCAAGGCCGCGACGGGCCTCTTCGTCGAATGCAATAGTCTTTGCCATAGTGGCACGTGTCCTTCCTGGACTCGGCTTTGTCTAAAAACCAGTGGGTGACAATTCAGACGTTTTCGCGTCAGCTGGGTCGAACCTTGTCAGATGCCCGCGACGGACGGCCTAGCCCCGGCGTCACCCAGGGCTTCTACGGCCTCACCTGTCAGGTTCTACTTAGCAGTCTCGACACGAGAGTGCTAAGTCAATTTTTAGCACTCTCACCCGCCGAGTGCAAGGCACTTTGAGTCTTGCGCCCAGGGCGAAGGAGAAGGCTCGGACCGGGCGCTTAGCTCGCTGAAGAACCGGCTGGCTCGCTACTGCGCGCTCTCCACGCCGACAGCCACGGCAATCACCCCGGCATCGGTCCAACCGTCACTGGCGCAGGTAGCTGCACCCAGCTCCTCGGCGATCCTTGCGGCCACGGCCTCCTGCGCCGGTGGATGCACTACGACAGGCGCAGTCTCCCCACAGGTGTTCCAGCCAGCGCTCCAGTTGTCCTGGCCGGTGACGTTGAAGCCAGCACCTTCCAGCTGGGTGCGCACGCTGCCAGCCACACCGGGTGTGCCGTCGTAGTTGTACACATAGATGGGGAAGTCCAGATCGGTCTCGGCACCCTCTTCAGGCTGCTCATCCTCAGGAGATTCGCCCTCTTCACCTTCGGGGGCGGGCTCAGCCTCATCCTCATCAGCCGGCTGCTCGTCCTGAGTCTGCTCTTCCTCGGCCACCGGCTCGTCCTCTCCGCGCAGCCACGAGCCGCCGAAATAGGCCACAAGTCCCACGATCAGCGCAAAAGCGGCAAGCAGACCGATCCATTTCAGGCCGCCGCCGGAAGCTCCCGATGCCACGGCGGAACCCGGAGCACGGTGCTTGCCGACTTCGTCCGACTGGTACGGGGGGACGTCGTCGAACTCATCGTGGGAGTACTGGCTCATGGGCCACATTCTACGGGCGAGGCAGTTGTCTCAAGTGCATTGGGCATTTCCAGTGCCCTTCGGCGTGTGCTTTACAGTGGGGGCGTGACGGAGAAAGCTGAATTCATCGCCCCTCTGGAATCGGGCTGGGAGCAGGCCCTGGCCGGGTGCGAAAGCCACTTCGCCGCCCTGCGCCAGCAGCTGGATGCACGCCGCAGCAGCGGGGAGCAGATCCTTCCGGAACCCGCCCATGTGCTGCGTGCATTCCGTCAGCCCTTTGATGAGGTCCGGGTCTTGATTCTGGGTCAGGACCCCTATCCGACGCCGGGGCACCCGATCGGCATGTCCTTTGCGGTGGCTGCAGATGTCCGGCCGCTGCCGCGCAGTCTGCAGAACATTTTCAAAGAGCGCGAAACGGATCTCGGCATCCCGCCCAGCCCCCACGGAGACCTCACGGCCTGGACTCAGCAAGGAGTCCTGATGCTCAACCGCGTGCTGACGGTAGCCGCTGGAGAGCCAGGCTCCCACCGCGGCCTGGGCTGGGAAGCAATCACCGAAGCTGCCGTGAAGGCACTGGTCGCACGCGGCACCCCGCTGGTCTCGATCCTCTGGGGCGCCCAGGCCAGGCAGCTTGAACCGCTGCTGAGCAGCGGGGAACACACTGAGGTGATTGTCTCCGCCCACCCCTCGCCGCTGTCGGCACGGCGCGGGTTCTTCGGCTCCCGACCCTTCTCCCGGGCCAATCAGGCCCTGCAGCAGCTGGGCGCCGAGCCGGTGGACTGGCAGTTACCGACGCCGGCCGCGTAGCCGTTCGTTGGATTGCAGACCTGAGGTGAAGGGCCGCATCGTGACGTCGCCGAGCACGATGCCGGCGGCGATCGCCATGATGATGATCAGCGCATTGAACAGCTGGAAGAGACCGGCCATCATGAACGTCGTCGAATTCTCGATGGCGATCTGGTACATACCGCGGAAGATCATCAAACCCGGCAGCATGAACATCATGGCCGGAACGGCAACCACCAGCTGCGGTGCCCCTAAACGCAAGGCCACTATCCGTCCCAGCGCACCCACGACGACGGCACCGATCACCGGAGTCACTCGCTCCCCGAGCCCGATGATTTCACCGATGTAGAAAGCCGTGAAACCCAGAGCGGAGACAACGCCGGTGGGCAGCAGCATCCGCCAGCTGGCCTGCTCCACCACAGCAGCAGCGATGGCCGCCAGGAATACCAGCGCCACCAGCACCGTGGGATGGTAGATCCGGCTCAACCCCTCGGCCACCTCAATGGGCGGTGCCCCCAGCAGGTCAGCAATGACCACAGCGGTCATGATGCCGCTGGTCATCCCGGCGAAGGCGATCATGGTGGACACTAATCGCCCGGCTGAGGTGATAGGGAATCCGTTGATCGCATCCTGGATCGCCGAGACGATCCGAATACTGGGCAGCAGGATCATCAGCCCACCGGCCACCACCATCGACGGCGTGACTTCGGCGTCGAGCATAAAGGCGGTCATGGCGATGCCGGTGACCACAAAACCGCCTGCAGCCAGGGTGAAGAACTCCGGAACCCGCCAGGTAGTCAGCTGCCGCGTGATCCACAGGACCACGATGGTGGCCGCGAACCCCACAGCAGAGTCCAAGAGGGGCGCCCCCAAGAAGGAAGCGAAGGCACTGGCAAAGATCGCACCAGCGAGGGTGACCAGCCAGCGCGGATAGGGCTTGGGCTCGCGAGTGATCTCCTCAAGCTGCTGTTCGGCTTCACTGCGCGTGGTTCGGCCGGCGATGATGTCCGTGACCAGCTCATGCACGGATGCAAGGGCCTGAAAGTTATTGGACCAGGAGCGGACCACCCGCACCCGGGTATAAGGAATCTTGCCCTCAGGTGCCCAGTTCAGCACGATCGACTGGTTGGTGATATCCACATCGGTGTTCTTCATACCGAACGCGGCGGTCACAGCAATGATCGAAGACTCCACCTCAAGGGCGCCGGCACCGTACCGGAACAGCGCCTCGCCCAGGTCCAGCACATAGGCGATAGTGGCCAGTTCATCGGCCTCCACATGCTGCTCTGCCTGGTAGGGATTCTCGTACGGGGTGCCGGCCAGCCGGTCGATGATCGACTGTTGGCCGGTCTCCGGACGATCGGTCTGCATGATGCGCCGAAAAACATGCTGCGGATTAACCCGCCGATCGAACACCGCGCGGTCAAGGATCTGCCCGGACTTGAACTGACTGCCGAAGTTGGGCTTGAGCCAAGACGGGCGCAGAACCGAACGACGACGCAGCGGGATTGCCTCAGTCACCGGACCCAATCCCGGTAGGGCGGCGGTGCCGGTCTGGTTCAGCGGGTCATGCGGACCGCCATGGGACGGCATCGCTCCGGTCAGTGGTTCGGCGGAATCAGCGAGGCTGAAGTCCTCGGTGTACTCGTGCCTGGCCGCCTCCGCCTCTGCAGCTTCGGCCTCCTCCGCAGCGCGCGCTGCAGCTTCGGCGTCGTACTCCTGCCACTCAAGGGCGGCTTCCTCTGCGGCGGACTGCCAGGAGGAGGCAATGGAGCCGGTGAGACTCTTGACGAAGCCCTCGTCCTCATCATCTTCGGTGGATGACGGGCGCACCAGCGGAATCAGGCTGGTATCCGTAGAAGGCTCCGAGATGACCGGATCGATCGGAGTGGTCTCATAGGTGCCCGAGTCGGGGTGGGCAGCAGTGTTCGTGGCAGCCTCGTTGGAATGGGCCTGCTGCTGGCCACTTTCACGGTGGCCGGCTGGGTTCTGCTGTGCCATAACCCCTCCTCTCAAGCAAAGTCCATCACAAATAGGCCCACCATGTGGCAGGCCTAGTGCGAAATCTTAAGGAAAAATGCCTGTGAGTCAGGCGAAGAGAGATGAGAAACTCATCAGTGGATCTGATTGGACTCGAACCAACGACCTCTCGCGTGTGAAGCGAACGCTCTAACCAACTGAGCTACAGATCCATCTAGCACCATCTGCGCAGCGCGCGGATCAGTGCCGTAAAAGATTAGCACCCCCACCGCGCTATCCCCAACTCAGTGCTAGTTCCGCGGGCGGGGGGGGGACCCCGCCACGCACTCGGCCGCGTGCAGTGGCCGCGGCCTTCACACCTAAAGAGCTCCGCGGGGGGCGGGATCGCCGCACGAGGAGTTGAGTGGTCAGTTTGTCCGCTAAGGGGGCGCTAAAACCCGCTCGATAACGGACGAAATGACCACTCACTTCTGGCCACCGTTGCGTAAAGGTCAGTTATCGGCGCCGTCTAGGCGGCGAGTCACCTGCATTCTTCAGCCGAACTTGACCCGATTTCCGCAGGCAACTCACCGCCCAGCACACCGCGCGCCGGGCAGAACAGCTTCCCGAGGAGAGACCGGCACCTACGCGCCTAACTGATGGCCTCAGCGATCGGGGTGGTTCCGTCGAAGAAGTTCACCGTCTCGCGGTGACCCGCGCCGGTGTTAAGCACATGCGCGATCACCTCTGCCACATTCTCCCGCGACGTCTCAGTCGCCTCATTGCCACCCTGAGAGGTGGTTGCCGCCGCTGCCTCAGCATCGGTGACCAGGATTTTGCCGCTGGCTGGCTCCAGGGTGAGCTTCCCCGGACCCAGGATCGTGTAATCCAGGCTGGTGCCGCGCAGGTGCTGATCCGCGCGGTGCTTAGCCTCTGCATAGGGGTAGAACGAGCTGGACTGATCCAGAGTGTGGACATCCACCTGGCTGCGCACATAGGACACCATGACGTACCGCTTCACGCCTGCCGACTCGGCCGCGTCCATGGTGCGCACTGCTGCCTCATAGTCAACAGCTTTGGTCCTGGCGGGGTTGCCACCGCCAGCACCTGCCGAGAACACAACCGCCTCAGCGCCAGCAAAGATCTGAGCGATCTCCTCGGTGCTTGCCTTTTCCACATCAAGGAGCTCTGCCGTTGCCCCCGTCTGCTCCACCTCGGATATGTGTCCGGGGTTCCGCACGACCGAGGTGACCTGCCAGCCGGCAGCCACCAGCTTCGGCGCCGCCAGCAACGCGATTTTTCCGTGACCGCCGATGATGACGACCCGCTTCTGAGTTGTGTCTTCAGCCATGATTTCGCTCCGTTCGGTTCGCTTCACGTCCTACAGCCCTCAACAGCTCAGTCGAGGCTATATTCCCCGCCTGATCGGGCACCCAGACATTTCACAACATGAGTGTTGCGTAATCCCGACGGCGTGCCGTAAGGTGTTGCTCACTTGGGTGCGACAGGGGCCCGCTCGGTGCGGGCGGGCCCCGCTTCCCAAGAACCACCACCTTCTGAAGCCCACTGCGACGGTGGCAAGCTTTCCGGCCCGGAAAGCCCCCTCAGATACAGCAAGGCCCGCCGGATGATCATCATCCGACGGGCCTTTTTGCCTAGCTGTGACGGTCAGGCGCCTTCTGCCTTGGTGGGCTTCAGGGTCGAACCGATGATCAGAACCACCACGCTCAAGCCAGCAGCCATCCGGAAGGCCGCGCGGAACCCTTCCACCGCAGACTCTTCGGCGCCGAGTCCGTTGGCGGCAGCCGCTGCGGCACCAATACCCATCACGGCCACCAGAGCCGCAGTGCCAATAGCTCCAGCGAGCTGCTGCAGGGTGTTCAGCACCGCAGAACCATGCGAGTACAGTTCGCGCGGAAGCGGGTTCAGCGCAGTGGTGAAGGCCGGGGTGAACAGCAATGCCAAACCGCCGGAGAGCACCAGGTGGATGGTGAGGATGAGCGGAACAGGCGTCGTCGCGTTCAGCAGTCCAAAGCAGAAGAGCGCGCCGATCAGGATGATCGCACCCGGAATGACCAATGGCCGGGGACCGATCTTGTCATAGAAACGCCCCACGAACGGCGCCATCAGTGCCATCAACAGTCCACCGGGCAGCATCAGCAGACCGGTCTGCAGGGTGTCGAGTCCGCGGACAGTCTGCAGGAACATCGGCAGCATGATCAGCGCACCGAAGAGGGCGATCATCATCAGCAGCATCATGATCAGCGCCCGGGTGTACATGGAGTACTTGAAGGGCTTGAGGTTCAGCAGAGCAGAGTCCGTGCGCTGCAGACGGATCTGCAGCAGTGCGAATGCCGCCAGGCACACCACGCCGACGATCAGCACAGCAATGGCCACCGGATCCACGCCGGCTCCGTCGGCAGCTTCCACTTCAGCGGCACCGTGGCCACCGCCGATCTGGCTGATGCCATAGACCAGGCCGCCGAATCCGGGAACGGCCAGCAGTACTGACGGGATAGAGAGTCGCTGACCCTTCACGCCCGGATCATTGTTCAGTCGCGGGCGGCCCAGGAACAGTGCGATGATCGCGATCGGCAGGATCACCAAGAACAGCCAGCGCCAGTCTGCGATGTGCAGCAAGAAGCCTGAGAGCGTGGGGCCTACGGCCGGGGCCACGGAGATCACGATGGAGATATTGCCCATCACCACACCGCGGCGGCGCACCGGCACCAGGGTCAGCACGGTGGTCATCAGCAGCGGAAGCATCACCGCAGTACCCCCGGCCTGCACGACGCGCCCCACGAGCAGGAAACTGAACGTCGGCGCGAACGCGGCCAGCGCTGTACCGGTGATGAACAGCGCCATGGCCAAGCTAAAAACTGTCCGCAGGCTCAGACGCTGCATCAGGTAACCGGTGGTAGGGATGACCACGGCAAGGGTGAGCATGAAGGCAGTGGTCATCCACTGCACAGTGGGTTCACTGACATCGAAGACGTCCATGAGCCTGGGCAGCGCCACGTTCATGATGGTCTCGTTGAGAATCATGACGAAGGTGGAGACCAGCAGCGCGCCAATAGTCAGCTTCTCTGCACTGGTCATGGTGTCATCGGTCGGTGCCGCAGGGCCTGTCGCCTGCGCCTTGCTAGATGAGGATTTTTTGGGCACGACTGGGCCCGAGGCAGTTGTGGGTTCCACGCCAGGATTCTCCTAAGCAGAGTGCCGCGACGGCGGCCAAAAATAAGGCTCAGCTCTTAAGCCTTCGAGCCCCCTCCCGGGTTCGAACCGAGGACCTACTGTTTACAAGACAGTTGCTCTACCAGCTGAGCTAAGGAGGCGTGGTGAGGGATGATCCGTCACCAGCTAGACATAGTATGCCCAGCCGGCGGCTCAGATCAACCCGTCACCGTATTGGCTGTGTTCAACAGCCTGAGGAAGGGCTACTCGTCTTCGCCGTCGTCGGTAGAACCGGCATCCTCAGGGGCCTCCGGCTCACTCTGCCCGATGTCTTCGCCCTCGGCGTCGAGCTGCTCCTCGGCCTGCTGGACAAAGTCGGACTCAATACCGGCCTCCTCGGCGTACTCGCTCACCTCGGTCATGAGCGGTTCGAAGAAGGTGTTCGGCTCGTACTGGGAGTCATCCACGTAAATAGTGGGGGTGCCGCTGACTCCCTGCTCCCAGGCGGTATTGCTCACATAGGCGGCAAAGGCGCGGTAGGTGGCGTCATTGATGCAGGATTCGATATCCACGCCGTAGCTGTCCCGGGCAATCGCGGCCAGGGACTCGTTGTTGATCTCCTGGCCCTGGTAGTTCGCAGTCACATTGGAGAGGTAGCCCTTGTAGTTCTCCGGGGAAGCATCCGCCATGCAGGCGAAGGCGTTGGCCGCACGTGCAGAGTAATTGCTGCGCGACTGCAGATAGGAGACCGAGCGGTACTCCAGGGTGATCAGTTCCTCATCCAGAAGCCCGCGCAGAATCTCCTCGTAGGCGCCTTCGAAGTTCGCACAGTGGACGCAGTGAGCATCAGTGAAGATGGTCAGATGCGGCCGCTGGCCCTCTTCACGCGGCTGGGCGCTTGCCGGGCCGTCGCCTGAGGGGGTGTCCTCGGCGTCGATAGTCCCCAGATCCGCTCCCTCGGCAAGCTCCGTGCCGGAGGTCAGCACAAAACCGCCTTCATCGGTGGCGGCAGCCGGGGCAGGGCCCTCGGTGTAGTTGCCACCGTTGCCGTCGCGGGTCAGGACCACAAGAGCAATTGCGACGACGGCGATGACCGCGATACCGACCACGCCGATGCGTAGCAGCAGCGACTGGCGCTTCTGCTTGCGCTCTTGCTCCTGCTGAAGCTTGCGGGCCTGCTCGCGCGCGCCGGCGCTGGTGGTATTACGTGCCATGTGCTCTCCACAATGCGGTAGAAGAAGGTGTACGGATGAGAGCCCAAGGGACTCCAGACAACTCCATCCAGAGTACCTGTTAGGCACGACGACGAGGCGAACCTTCATCCAGCAAACGTCCAGCCTTCTCGCGCAGAGTGACAAGAGCCCGCGTCAGGGGGCACGTAGGGTGGAAACACGAGAGATCAAGGGGTGCTTCCATGGGCCAGAGCGAGCAAGCAGTGAGCAACGACACACAGCAGCAGGAGCAGCAAGCTCCCCCGGGATACGACTTTGTGGTGGTGGCCAACAGGCTGGCTGTCAATCGCGTCACACTCAGTGACGGCAGCACTGGATGGCAGCGCTCCCCGGGCGGTTTGGTCACCGCATTGGCTCCCATCATGGCCGCCTCAGAGGGCGCCTGGGTGGGATGGCACGGGGCTCCGGATGAAACATTGACACCCTTTGACCATGAAGGCATGCACCTGCATCCTGTGCCGCTGTCATCCGAAGAGGTTGAGGATTATTACGAGGGCTTCTCCAACGGGACGCTCTGGCCGCTCTATCACGATGTCATCGCCCGTCCAGACTTTCACCGCCACTGGTTCGAAGCCTATCGGCGCGTCAACCAGCGCTTCGCTGAAGCCGCAGCCAAAGTGGCAGGTCAGGGCGCCACGGTCTGGGTACAGGATTACCAACTGCAGCTGGTCCCTCAGATGCTCAGAGATCTGCGCCCGGACGTCAAGATCGGATTCTTCAATCACATCCCGTTCCCGCCCCCGGGTCTTTTTGCACAGCTGCCCTGGAGGCACTCGGTGCTTCGCGGACTGCTGGGTGCGGATCTGATCGGCTTCCAGCGTGAGTCCGATGCCCGGAACTTCCAGCGTGCAGTCCGGCACAGGCTGGGGCACTACATACGCTCGGACAAAATCTATGTGCCGCTGGAGGAGCCTAGCGAGGCCAGCTCGCAGATGAAGGGCTTCAATGTGGATCCCAGCCGCGGCACGGCTCCCCGGCAGCTTTCTGCACCGGGTGAGGGTACCTACCGGATTGCAGAGGCCAAAGCCTTCCCTATCTCCATCGATACGGACAAGATCGTAGAACTGGCTGCCCGCGAGGACATCATCGAACGTGCCCGGCAGATTCGTGAGGATCTCGGCAACCCTGAGACAGTGTTCCTCGGCGTCGACCGGCTGGACTACACCAAGGGAATCAGGCACCGAATGAAGGCCTACGAGGAGCTCCTCCAGGACGGCGAGCTCACGGTGGGTCAGGCGTGTTTGGTGCAGATCGCCTCACCCTCGCGAGAGGGTGTGGAGTCCTACCAGCAACTGCGTGACGAGATCGAACTGGCCGTGGGACGGATTAACGGTGAGTTCGACAGCATGGCTCATACCGCCATCCGGTATCTCCACCATTCCTATCCGGTGGAAGAGATGGTGGCCCTCTATCTAGCCGCAGACGTCATGCTGGTCACAGCCCTGCGTGACGGCATGAACTTGGTGGCTAAGGAGTATGTAGCGGCCCGTGCCGATGGCACCGGGGTGCTGGTGCTCAGTGAGTTCACCGGGGCGGCCGATCAGCTCCGGCAAGCGCTGCTGATTAATCCCCATGACATCGATGAGCTCAAAGCCGCCATGGTCAAGGCTGCCCATATCGATCCGCAGGACGCGACCCGCCGGATGCGGAGTCTGCGCCGCCAGGTAGTCTCACATAACGTCAACCGCTGGGCACGTGACTTCCTGGACCGCCTGGCCACGCTCTGACCCGTTTCCCACGACGACGCCATTCCACGCCGAGGAGATCTTTGTGACTGCTGACGCCCTATCCCCTGAGCTGCGTGCTGCCGCCGAACGTTTCGCTGCGGCAGATTCGCTGCTGATCTGCCTCGATTTCGACGGCTGTGTCGCCGAGCTGGTGGCGGACGCTTATTCAGCCCGGCCGGTACCTGTCAATGCTGAGGCTATCCGCCGCCTTGCGCCCCTGAAGGATGTCACCCTGGCCTACGTCTCAGGCCGTCCGCTGGTGGATCTGCAGAATCAGGCTGATCCGCCGGCGGGCACTGTGCTTGTGGGCTCCCATGGGGCCGAGAAATATCTGGGGCCGGACTCGCCGGGTCTAGAGCTCACCGCCGCACAGGAGGCTGCCCGCACAGAGGTGGTTGATGTCCTGGAGCAGATTGCCGGGCAGTACGACGGCGCCTGGGTCGAGCACAAGCCCGCCGGTGCTGCTATTCATGTGCGCCATATAGATGATGACCAGGCCGCGGAGCAGGTGCTCAACGAGGCCCGCGCGGCGCTGTCAGTAATTGATGGCGCCCATGCGAAAGAGGGCAAGAAGATTCTGGAGGCCGTCGTCGTCCTTGCTACTAAGGGCGAAGCCATCCAGGAGCTGCGCGAGCTGCTGAAACCCGCAGCGGTGTTTTTTGCCGGAGATGACGTCACAGATGAGCATGGCTTCGCGGTGCTGGGTGATGGTGATCTGGGTGTGAAGGTCGGAGAAGGTGACACTGCCGCTGAGTTCCGAATTCCCGAGCCCGCCGCATTGGCCCAAGTTCTCAATGTTGTGGCTGAGGCCAGGGAATCAGCCCAACCTAGGGAATCAACGCAGCCCAGACACTAGACTGCTCCCATGAGCCCCCGTCCCGCACCAGGCCTGAGCCTGACCGCGTCCGGAACCATTCCGCAGGAATTGCTGGATCTGCCCTGGCACCTCCCGCTGCAGGAATGGCCCCAGGACATCTTGGCCGCACTGCCCCGCGGCATCTCCCGGCACGTGGTCCGGTTCGCCTATCTGGGTGGATCCGTGATTGCCATCAAGGAGACGTCAGAGCGCGCAGCTCGGCATGAGTACCAGATGCTGCGTCGGCTGGGCAGACTCGGTGCTCCCTGTGTGAAGCCGGTGGCGGAGGTGACCGGACGGTCCACCGAGGACGGTCAGCCGCTCTCTCCGGCGCTGGTGACCCGGCATCTGCGGTTCTCCCTGCCTTACCGGGCGGTGTTTAACCAGATGATGCGCAAGGAGACTTTGCAGCGCATGATCGACGCCCAGGCGCTGCTGATGGTGGAACTGCACCTCCTGGGCTTCTACTGGGGCGATGTGTCCCTGTCCAATACGCTTTTCCGTCGGGACGCCGGAAAGTTCGCCGCCTACCTGGTGGACGCTGAGACCGGTGAGCTGCACGCGAATCTCTCTGCAGGTCAGCGCGAATACGACCTCGACGTCGCCCAGGTCAATATTGCTGGTGAGCTGATGGACCTGATGGAGGGCGGATTCGTCGACGAGGACGTCGATCCGGTAGCCACCAGCCATCAGTTCATCGACGCTTACCGTGGCCTGTGGCACGAGCTGACCGGGGACACCGCCTTCAACCCGGATCAGCAATGGCTGGTTGAGGAGCGGATCCGGCGCCTGAACGAGCTCGGCTTCGACGTCGAAGAGTATGACATCCGCTCTGCTCGAGAAGACAGCAAGCTGCTGCTGCGCCCGAAAGTGGTGGACCCCGGTCACCACCAGCGGCGACTGATGAACCTCACTGGCCTGGATGTGCAGGAGAACCAGGCGCGCCGACTGCTGGGAGCCATCGATGCGTATCGGGCCCAGACCGACCCGCACGGGGACGAGGCTGTGGCGGCGCATATGTGGACCCAGACAGTCTTCCAGCCCACCCTGGCCAAGATCCCCCGGGAACTGCGCAATAAGCTTGAGCCGGCCGAGATTATGCACCAGCTTCTGGAGCACCGATGGAAGCTCTCCGAACGCGAAGGCCGCGATGTCTCGTTGGAGGATGCACTGCCTTCATTCATTGAGGAGGAGCTGAGCACCCTTCGGGACGAGGCCACCTTGATGATTAACCCGCCCACGGATGTGGTCCGGCAGATGGAACTGAGCAACAGCCTCAGCCCAGAAGACCTCGAGTATGACGAGGACGCCTCGGTATGGGCGGCTGATCCAGACTGATCCTGGCTTCTGAAGCAGCGGCTCTCATACACACATCAGGTCCACCCGGCTAAAGTGGGGACTGACCTCGAGGTGACCTAGAACACGAGTCGACTGCAAGGGAGCAGGATATGACGATCATGGTGAAAGAGCCGCACGAGGTGCCCGGCGCTGAGTCCATCCTCACTGAGGAGGCGCTGGCCTTTGTGGAGGAGCTGCACAGCCGGTTCGCCGGGAGACGGAACGAGCTGTTGGCTCAGCGCAAACAGGCGCAAGCGGCGGCCGCTGACACTGGAAAACTGGATTTTCCTGAGGAAACCCGTCAAGTACGGGAGTCTCAGTGGACTGTGGCTGAGCAGCCGGCGGCTCTGCAGGACCGCCGGGTAGAGATCACCGGCCCGGCAGCACCGGCCAAGATGGCCATCAATGCGCTGAACTCTGGTGCCAAAGTGTGGCTGGCCTGCCTGGAGGATGCGCTGTCGCCTAGCTGGCGCAACCTGATAGAAGCACAGGACAACCTGTACCAGGCAGCCCGGCGCACGCTGAGCTTCACCTCTGCGGAGGGCAAGGAGTACGCGCTGAGGACCGATGGCGCCCTGCCCACGATTGTGGTGCGTCCGCGTGGCTGGCACCTGCCGGAGAAACATGTGGAGATTGACGGCGTCCCGGCAGTGGGCGCTCTGGTGGACTTCGGTCTGCATTTCTTCCACAACGCCAAGCTCCTCCATGACAACGGCGAAGGCCCGTTCTACTACCTGCCCAAGCTGGAGCACTATCTGGAGGCCCGGCTGTGGAATGAGGTGTTCAGCTTCGCTGAAGAGCGTCTGGGATTGCCCCACGGAATCGTCCGTGCCACTGTGCTGATCGAGACCATTCCAGCGGCCTTCCAAATGGACGAAATCCTCTATGAGCTGCGCGAGCATGCCTCAGGCCTCAATGCCGGCCGCTGGGATTACCTGTTCTCCATGATCAAGTACTTCCGAGCCTCCGGCAGCAGCTTTGTGCTGCCCGACCGGGCACAGGTGGGCATGACTCAGCCCTTTATGCGCGCCTATACCGAGCTGCTGGTGAAGACCTGCCATCAGCGCAACGCCTTCGCCATGGGCGGGATGGCCGCGTTCATTCCGAACCGGCGTGAACCAGATGTCACAGCTCAAGCCATAGACAAGGTTCGAGACGATAAGTCCCGCGAGGCCAACGACGGCTTTGACGGATCCTGGGTGGCCCACCCTGATCTGGTGGAGATCTGTGCTGAGGAGTTCACCGGCGTGCTGGGCGATCGACCCCACCAGATCGACCGCAAGCGCGAGGACGTGAGCGTCTCCGCCACGGACCTGCTCAACGTTGCAGATGCAGAAGGCGATGTGACCGAGGCGGGAGTACGGGCCAATATCTATGTGGCGACCTACTACACAGCGGTCTGGCTCTCGGGCAATGGTGCCGTGGCGATCCACAACCTTATGGAGGATGCTGCCACTGCGGAGATCTCACGATCCCAACTCTGGCAGCAGATCCATAACGGGACGATCACTGCGGACACCGGTACCAAGGTCACCAAAGAACTGGTCGATGCGTTCTTCGCGGAGGAGCTGGAGAAGCTGCGAGCTGATATCAGCGACGAGCAGACGTTCACGAAGTACTTTGAGCCGGCCGCGGAGATTGTGCGGAAACTAGTCCTTGATGACGAGTATCAGGACTTCCTCACGCTTCCTGCCTATGACCTGCTCGCCTAGAGGGCAGGCCTAGAGATTGTTCTCTCGGAAGAGTCGCTCATCGGGATCGGTGAGCGACTCTTCTAGTAACCAGCGGTTATTCTTCAGCGCCTGAAGGTCCTTGGAGACTACGGTGTCGCGCGTCCGGGCCACAGCTTCTGCCAGCACACTGATCTGGTCACGGAACTCCTGGGCGTGCTGAGGCTTGGCGGTATCTGGAAGCTCGAGGAACAGTTCCAGGGTTCGCGGCAGATGTCGGTGAATAGTCGCCGCTACTGCGTCTTGCTGGTCTGGGGTCCGGCGCAGGGTTTCCCAGCGCTCAACGATCTCACCAAGCCCGACCAGAATCATCCGCAGCTGGCCGTGCGTCGAAGGGGGCAGCTGGGCAGAACGCATGCGCACCATGGACTCGATCTCAGAGAGCGACTCCCGCAGTGAGGTCTGCTCTGTGGTGAGTTCAGCCCTGCGTCGATGAAGGGAGATCTCCCGGCCGGTCACCATACCGTAGGTACCGGCGGCTGCGGCACCGCCTACCACTGTGCCTGCCGCGAGCGCCCAGGGGTTGGGCAGCATCATCAGCAGCAACAGTAGGAAACCGGCGATAAATGCTGCCGCAGCAGCGGTGATCTTCACTTGCTGCTGCCGGCGGCTCTGCGGCGACGGTCCGTCAACGCTCACTGTGGTCCTCTCCTTTGGTGCGGCCAACACATTACAGGGCCAACGTGAGTGCTGCCTTGAAGAAGCCCGCTTAGCACGCGGGGACACTCCATTGCCGCGACCACGACTACTGCCTCACGCTGTGATAGTGGACAAAAAGAGAGGGAGCCACCCACACAGGTGACTCCCTCAATTCATGCACTCTCCGGATCCGCATGCTGGATGCGAACTCGACGGTGCCATAAATGTGGTCGGGGTGACAGGATTTGAACCTGCGACCTCGTCGTCCCGAACGACGCGCGCTACCAAGCTGCGCCACACCCCGTGGCTGCGCACGATGCACCCGAAGGTCTCCGCACGCGAGGAACAATACTACCCCGGTTGTCTCCCCACTGCCAGTTGAAACCCCGGCGCTGACGATATCCAGCCCAGTGAACTCCTGGTAGATACAGCAAAAGCCGAGAGCGTTCATCGTCTTTGATGAATGCTCTCGGCTTTCACTTTAATGAGTGTCCGGCGGCGACCTACTCTCCCACACACTCCCGTGTGCAGTACCATCGGCGCTGTGGGCCTTAGCTTCCGGGTTCGGGATGGGACCGGGCGTTTC
>NZ_BAABLW010000006.1:25849-26315 GCF_039544555.1 Nesterenkonia rhizosphaerae | reverse complement strand
TCTTTGGCTGGGTTGGAGCCGGCTCAGCAGGCTGGGGTTTTCCGGGAGTGGAACACCACTGATTTGGCGTCGTATCTGATTGAGATCACTTCTGCGGTACTGGAGCAGGAGGATGAACTCACTGGTCGTCCGTTGGTGGATGTCATTGTTGATTCTGCTGGGCAGAAGGGCACTGGTCGCTGGACTGCTATTTCGGGTCTAGAGGTTGGTTCCCCGGTGACCACGATTGCTGAGTCGGTGTTCGCCCGTTCGATCTCTTCACAGCGTGAGTTGCGCGCGGAGACGTCCCGGGTCTTCTCTGCTGGGATTAATGGTGTGGTCAGTGCTGAGGAGCTTTATGCAGAGCAGGATGCTCAGCAGGACTTCGTGGAGGATGTGCGTAAAGCGCTTTATGCCTCGAAGTTGGTCTCCTATGCGCAGGGCTTCGATATGCTCACTGCCGCTGGATCTGAGTTCGGTTGGGAGT
>NZ_BAABLW010000006.1:0-25839 GCF_039544555.1 Nesterenkonia rhizosphaerae | reverse complement strand
CGGACCATTGCTTCGTTGTGGCGGGCGGGCTGCATTATCCGGGCGGATCTGCTGGATACCATCATGAAGGCCTACGAGGTCCCGGAGGAGCGGCCTAAGAATCTGCTGCTGGCCCCGGCCTTTACCGAGGCGCTCAATGAGTGCTTGCCCGCATGGCGACGTGTGGTTGCTGCCGCGGCCACCTATGGTGTGCCAGCGCCGGTGTTCAGTTCATCATTGGCTTATTACGACAGTCTGCGTCGTGATCGACTGCCGGCCTCGTTGACGCAGGGGCTGCGTGATTACTTCGGGGCTCATACCTATGAGCGGGTTGATAAGCCAGGTACCTTCCACACTCGCTGGAGCGAAGACCGGAAAGAGGTGGACGCATCAGCCTGACTGGGTGTCTTGCAGGGTGAGGCCACCGCTTCGGGGTGATCTCACCCCTGCCGGGTTAAGGCACCAGGATCAGTTTGCCGGTGGTGCGGCGGTTCTCCAGATCATCCTGAGCGCGCCCTGCTTCGGCAAGCGGGTACGTGCCACCGATATTGAGCTTCAGATCACCGGAGCTCAAATGTGCGAACAGCTCAGTGAATCGCCAGTTGCGTTCTTCTGCGTTGCGCAGATACCACTGGACAGAGGGGCGGGTGACAAAGAGGCCACCGCGGGCATTGAGCTCCTGGAGGTCGAAGGGCGGCACCTGCCCGGAGGCCCCGCCGAAGAGCACCAGCATCCCGCGGACCGCCAGTGATTCCAGGGACCCCTGGAAGGTGTCCTTGCCGACGCCGTCATAGACCACGGAGACGCCGTCGCCGTTGGTGATCTCGCGAACCTTCTCCGCGAAGCCGTCATAGCCGAGCACATGGTCAGCGCCGGCCGCCTGGGCGATCTCAGCCTTCTCCTCGCTGGAGGTGGTGGTGATCACGCGTGCACCACGGGCCTTCAGCAGCTGCGTCAGAATCTGACCCACACCGCCGGCGCCAGCGTGGGTCAGCACAGTCTCACCCGGGGCGACCTTATACGTGGAGTTGATCAGGTAGTGGGCAGTCACCCCCTGCAAGGGTAGCGCGGCGGCTTGTTCGTCTGTGATCTCATCTGGCACCGCCACAGCTTTAGCGGCATCAACCAGGAAGTGGCTTGCGTAGGTCCCGGTAGCAGCCTCGGTGGTGGCCACGCGCTGGCCAATAGAGAAACTCTCTACGCCATCGCCTAGAGCCAAAACAGTGCCGGTGCCTTCTTTGCCAGGCACAAAGGGGTACTCGACGGCGTAGACGCCGCTGCGCTGATAGGTCTCAATGAAGTTCACGCCCGCGGCAGCGGTCTTGACCAGCAGCTGGCCCTCGGCCGGGCGCGGGGCGGGAACCTCGGCGGATTCGAAGACCTCGACCCCGCCAGCCTCGCGGGCCTGAACAACGGTGATGACATCAGGAAGATCTTCTTCGTACACAGTGGGCTCACTCATGTGACACAGGGTACCCAAGGATGCCTTCACTTCCACGAACGTCCGCTGCATGCGGAATCATCTCCACGCCGTCCTATGCATAAATATTGATGCTGATGCATAAAATCGCGTAGAGTGGCGGTATGACCTACTCTGTCGCTGTCTCCGGAGCCTCCGGCTATGCCGGAGGAGAAATCCTGCGCCTGCTGGCCAACCACCCACAGGCAGAGATCCGTACTGTGACCGCACATTCCAGTGCTGGACAGCGACTGGGAGAAATCCAGCCGCATCTGCACCCGCTGGCGGACAAAATCCTCGCCGAGACCACAGCAGAGAACCTCGCCGGGCACGACGTTGTCTTTCTCGCCCTGCCTCACGGGGCTTCTGCCGAGATCGCGGCACAGCTGGGGGACGACACCATCGTGATCGACGCCGCGGCCGATCACCGCCTGGAATCCGGTACCGACTGGGAGAAGTTCTACGGCTCCGCTCACCAAGGGACCTGGCCCTACGGTCTGCCTGAACTGCCCGGTCAGCGCTCCAAGCTGGCTGGTGCTACGCGCATCGCAGTACCGGGCTGCTATCCCACCACCATTCTGCTGGGGCTGGCGCCGGCCTTCCACAGCAAGCTCGTGGAACCGACTGATGTTGTCATCGTAGCCGCCACCGGAACCTCCGGCGCCGGCAAGGCCCTGAAGCCGCACCTGCTGGGCTCGGAAGTCATGGGCGGCATGAGCCCTTACGGAGTCGGCGGATCGCACCGCCACACACCAGAGATCGAACAGGGACTGAGCTGGGTGGCAGCAGAAGAGGTCCAGGTTTCCTTCACGCCAACTCTGGCGCCGATGACCCGCGGCATCCTCGCTACCTCCACCGCCCGCCTGAAGCCCGGTATCACCGAAGCCCAGCTGCGCGAAACCTACACTGCGCAGTACCAGAACGAGCCCTTCGTGCACCTGCTGCCAGAAGGTCAGTGGCCAGCCACCAAACAGGTCATCGGTTCCAATCACGTCACCGTTCAGCTGGCAGTCGATGAGCATGCCGGCCGCGTCGTCGTCGTCTCCGCCTCTGACAACCTCACCAAAGGCACTGCCGGTGGCGCAGTACAGTCCATGAATCTCGCCCTGGGTCTGCCCGAGACCACCGGGCTGAACCTGCTGGGAGTTGCACCATGAGCGTCACCGCTGCATACGGTTTCATCGCCGCCGGAGTAGCTGCCGGGCTGAAGAGTCCCGCCGAGGATGGCACCGCGAAACGCGATGTCGCCCTGGTAGTCAACACCGGCCCGCTGAAGCATGCTGCTGCTGTTTTCACCACCAACCGGGTAGCGGCGGCACCAGTTCTGTGGTCCCGCCAGGTCATCTCTGACGGTCGGGCAGACGCCGTGGTGCTGAACTCCGGTGGAGCCAACGCGTGCACCGGGGCACCGGGCTTCGCCGATACTCACACCACGGCCGAACAGGTTGCCGAGAAACTCAGTAGTGCCGGGCAGGATGTCTCAGCTACCGATGTGCTGGTCTGCTCCACCGGGCTCATCGGTGTGAGGTTGGATATGCCCGCGCTGCTCTCCGGGGTGGAGTCCGCAGTCAACACCCTGGGGGAGGACGACGACGCCGGGGCCGCAGCCTCAGAAGCCATCCTCACCACCGATACCGTCACCAAGACCGCCACCGCCAGCGGAAGCGGATTCACCATAGGCGGCATGGCCAAAGGTGCTGGAATGCTGGCACCAGGAATGGCCACCATGCTCTCGGTGATCACCACTGACGCCGTCATCTCCGCCGAGGCGCTAGACGCCGCTTTGCGCGAAGCGGTTCGGGTCAGCTTCAACCGGGCAGACTCCGACGGCTGCATGTCCACCAATGACACGGTCATCGCCATGGCATCCGGGGCTCACCCCGATGCTGACCCAGCAGGAGTAGATCTCACTGAGTTCCAGACCGCCCTCACCGAGGTCTGCCAGACCCTTGCTGCTGCGCTGATCGCCGACGCCGAAGGCGCTCACCACGAGATCGCTATCCGGACCATCAACGCCGCCACTGAAGATGAAGCAGAGACTGCCGGGCGTGCGGTGGCCCGTTCCAATCTGTTCAAAACCGCCATATTCGGACGCGATCCCAACTGGGGCCGAATCCTCTCAGCAGTGGGCACCACCGACGTGGCCTTCGACCCGATGACAATCGATGTGGCCGTCAACGGTGTGTGGATCTGCCGTGCCGGCGGCATCGGTGAAGACCGCAGCCTGGTAGACCTCTCCGACCGGTTGGTGGAGGTGGTCATTGACCTGAAAGCAGGCGAGGCCGAGGCCACGATTCTGACCAATGACCTCACCCATGACTACGTCCATGAAAACAGTGCGTACTCCTCCTAGCACGCACCGTTCGTTGCGGTAGCAACGAACCCGACGCTGAAAGCCATCATGACTGAGAAGACCTCCCTGACCCCGCGAGATGTGGGCACACTGGCCACCGCTGCCGATAAGGCCGCTGTACTGATCGAGGCGCTGCCCTGGATCCAGAAGTTCGCCGGTGAGACCATCGTCATCAAATACGGCGGCAATGCGATGATCAACGATGATCTGCGGCGCGCCTTCGCAGAGGACGTGGTCTTCCTGCGTCACGTGGGGGTCAACCCCGTCGTCGTCCATGGTGGTGGTCCGCAGATCAACGCCATGCTGGAAGCGGTGGGCGTTGAGTCGGAGTTCCGGGGCGGGTACCGGGTCACCACCCCCGAAGCCCTTGAAGTGGTCCGCATGGTGCTCACCGGACAAGTCGGGCGCCAGCTCATCGGCTTGATCAACTCGCACGGGCCCTACGCCGTCGGGCTCTCCGGTGAGGATGCCGCGCTGCTGCGCGCCACCCGGAAAAAAGCCATCGTCGATGGGCAAGAAGTAGACCTCGGGCTGGTGGGTGAAGTGACCGGAGTCAACCCCGCCGCCGTGCAGGATCTGCTAGCCGCCGGTCGCATCCCGGTGATCTCCACCATTGCGCCGGAATTCGACGCTGCGGGCCAGCCCACCGGTGAGGTGCTCAACGTCAACGCTGACACCGCCGCCGGAGCAGTTGCCGCAGCCCTGGGCGCAGCCAAGCTGGTGATGCTCACCGATGTCGAGGGCCTCTATGCCAACTGGCCGGACAAATCCTCGCTGATCTCTTCACTCTCCGCCGCTGACCTGCGCGCCATGCTGCCCTCCCTGGAAGCCGGAATGATCCCGAAGATGAGCGCCGCTCTGGCTGCTGTGGAGGCAGGTGTTGCCCGGGCTCATATTGTGGACGGCCGGCAGCCGCATTCCATGCTTCTAGAAATTGTCACCACCGAAGGCGTGGGCACCCAGGTGGTCCCCGATGAGGAGACCTCATGACCGATTCACAGCAGGAAACCACCGTTCTGACGTCCCAGGACCTGGCCCCAGCCCAGCCCAGCTCACAGTTGCTGCAGCGCTACCAGGACTCATTGATGGGAGTCTTCGGGACGCCGCAGCAGGTGCTGGTGCGCGGCTCCGGGGCGCGGGTATGGGATGCCGATGGGCGTGAATACCTGGACATGCTCGGCGGCATCGCCGTCAACGCGCTGGGCCACGCGCACCCGCTGATCACCTCGGTGCTGACCTCTCAGCAGGCCACCCTGGGTCATATTTCCAACTTGTTCACCAGCCCCACGCAGATCGCCTGTGCCGAAAAGCTGCTGCAGCTGGCGCAGGCCCCGGCAGGATCGGCAGTGTTCTTTGCCAACTCCGGTTCAGAGGCCAATGAAGCGGCACTGAAGGCAGTGCTGCGGCACCGGCAGAGCAGCGGCAAGGGGCGCATTCTGGCGCTGGAGGGCAGCTTCCACGGGCGCACCCTGGGGGCCTTGTCACTGACGCATAAAGCCGCCTACCGGGAGCCTTTCGGAGAACTGATCGGCGGCGTCGATTTCCTCGCCCCCAATGACATCTCAGCACTTGAAGCCGCATTCGCTGACGGCGACGTCGCCGGAGTCATCCTGGAACCGATCCAGGGTGAAGCAGGGGTCAAACCCATCGATGACGCCTATCTGCTGCGCGTACGGGACCTCACCCGCGCCACCGGGGCATTGATGGTCCTTGATGAGGTGCAGACCGGGGTGGGGCGTACCGGAGACTGGTTCCGTTTCCAAGCGGTGGCCGACGGCGCAGCCCAGCCAGATCTGATGACGCTGGCCAAGGGCCTGGGCTCAGGCTTTCCGGTGGGGGCGATGGTCGGATTCGGGCCCCAGGCCAGCACGCTGCTCAGCGCCGGACAGCACGGTACTACCTTCGGAGGCAACCCGCTGGCGACTGCCGCGGCACTGGCCACCCTGCACGCCATCGAGACCGCCGGACTGCTGCAGAATGTGCAGCAGATCGGGGCGCAGATTGCCACCGGGTTGCAGGCCATGCCGCGGGTCACCGAAGTTCGCCAGTACGGGCTGCATATCGGCGTCGACCTCGCTGATATTGCCGCGCCGGACCTGGTGACCACCGCACGGGAACGTCACGGGCTGATCATCAACGCCACAGGAGAGAAGACCCTGCGGCTGGCACCTCCACTGAACCTCACGGCTGAGGAGGCTGAGCTCTTCCTCAGCCGATTGACTAGCGCGATCACTGATATCACCGCCTCACAGGCCGCCTCTTCGACCACCGAATCCAAGGACCATTCATGAGCACCCGCCACTTCCTCACCGACCTGGACCTCACCAATGAGGAGCAGCTGAAGGTTCTCAACCTGGCTGATTACCTCAAGGTCAATCCGTACGCGCTCAAGGCACTGCAGGGGCCGCAGACCGCCGCGGTGATCTTCGATAAGACCTCCACCCGTACCCGGTTCTCGTTTGCTGCTGGTATCGCCGCGCTGGGTGGCCAGCCGATCATCGTCAATCCGGGGGAGTCCCAGCTGGGGCATAAGGAGTCGGTGGCCGATACCGCCCGGGTGCTGGAGAAGCAGGTCAGCCTGATCATCTGGCGCACCTATGCCCAAGCCGGACTTAAGGAGATGGCCCAGTACTCGCGGGTGCCGGTCATCAATGCGCTCAGCGATGACTATCATCCCTGCCAGCTGCTGGCTGATCTGCAGACCATCCGCGAGCATTTCGCTGCCCAGGGCAACGCTGAGCTCACAGGGCGGTCGCTGGCCTACCTGGGGGACGCTGCCAACAATATGGCCAACTCCTATCTGCTGGCCGGGGTGAATGCGGGCATGGATGTGCGCATCGCCGGACCGCAGGGATATCTGCCGGCCGAGGAGATCGTGCAGGCGGCCCAGCAGCGGGCCGCACTGACCGGAGGAAGCGTCACCATCACCACTGATCCGCAGACTGCACTGAAGAATGCCGACGTGGTAGCCACAGATACCTGGATCTCCATGGGGCAGGAGGATGAGAAGGCTCAGCGCATGGAGCTCTTCAGCGACTACCAGGTCAACTCTGCGGCCCTGGCGCTGGCGGCGCCCGGCGCGATCGTCCTGCACTGCTTGCCGGCCTACCGCGGTGCGGAGATCACTGCGGAGGTGATTGACGGACCGCAGTCAGTGATCTGGGATGAGGCCGAGAACCGACTGCATGCGCAGAAGGCACTGATGGCCTGGCTGCTGGTGGAGTCTGGACTGGCCGATGAGCAGACTGTGGCCCTGGTGCGCGAGGCAGAACAGGGCACGCTGCGATGACACCCACCACCAAGACCGCCCGCCAGGCCAAGATCCGCGAGCTGATCAGCCGCTCCTCCATCCGTTCCCAGGCCGAACTGGCTCAGCGGCTCGCCGATGACGGCGTCACTGTCACCCAGGGCACGCTATCTCGTGACCTGGTGGAGATCGGAGCGGCCCGGGTGCGCAGCGCTGATGGCACGCTGGTCTATGCAGTACCGGGGGAGGGGCACGCCGGGGAACTCACCAGTGACCAGCCGGAGGCGACGACGACGGCGCGGCTGGCCTCGCTGTGCCGGGACCTGCTGGTCTCCGCGGAGGCCAGCGCCAATCTGGTGATCCTGCGCACCCCGCCCGGTGCTGCACAGTTCCTCGCCAGCGCCGTGGACCATGCCGGGATGAAGGAAGTGCTGGGCACTATCGCAGGGGATGACACGATCATGCTGGTCACCACCGAGCCGACCGGCGGTGCAGCAGTGGCAGACCGGTTCACCGCAATGGCTGAGTCTCGGGGCTGAGCGACAGGGGTGGGTTCAGGCGTTGGCGGCCGCTAGATCGAACGCGGTCTGCCAGAACTGTGCCTCCATGCGGGTGGCAGTGGTGAAGATCTCGGCCAGCTCGCTGAAGCGCTCCTCAGTGAAAGTGCGTGCCGCCAGCGCATCGATATGGCTGATGGTCTCCACTTTGACCTGCTGGTACCAGTCAGCTGAGTATTCACCGATCCACTCGGCGTAAGGGTGCTCAGGGTTTGCCTCGAGAGCCGGCTTCAGCCGTTCGCCGATTTCCGCATAGCCGATAGCACATGGTGCCTGGGCCACCACAAGGTCCAACAGGTCGCCGGAGCTGCCGGCGTCGAGCACAAATCGGGTGTAGGCCACATTGGTCCACGCCTCGGGAGTTGATTCGATCTGCTGGCGGCTCACGCCCCAGCCGGTCTCAAGCCGCTTCACGTGCAGATCCGTCTCGTGGATAACGTCGGCGAGACCCTTACTCGCGATCTGGATATCCGCCATAGTCCGGCTCTTATAGGCCTGCAGCGCATAAGCCCGGGCAAACTGCACCAGGAACCGGTAATCCTGGATGAGGTACTCCTTGAAGACCTCCGGAGGCAGGGTTCCGGCCTCCATCTGCTGGATGAAGACATGATCGGTGTAGTTGAGCCACTCCTGACCGGCGGCTTCCTTCAGGCGTTCGAACAAGGTTGTCATAAGGCCTCTCCTCATCATCACGGTGTCGGTGAGTCCGGTCCATGAGGGTCAGAGAAGCGCCGTCGTCGGCTCACCTGTAGTGGTGACTGCGCGAAGCCCTGGGTAGCTGTGCTGCCCAGCCGCGCTGACGGCCCGTCCCTTCGCCGGCATGACCCGGATCAGGTTCAAAGGGTTGCCGCGCCGTCTGCATCGGTGAAGCAGACCAGCGGCGTCTCAGTCCCTTGCAGGACACCCCTCGGTCATCCCACACGCTAGCATGTGAGCTGCATCATGTGCGCTGCTGTGACGATGCCACGGCGCGGTCGAACTCTTCTTCTGTCAGTGCAGCGTTCACCGCGGCCCCGGCAAAGTTGCCGCTGCTGATGGACAGCGGCACATTCGCCCCAGGATTGGCCACGTTTCCAGCGGCCCAGATGCGTGGATGGCTGGTCCGGAACATCTGATCCACCGCGAGGAAGCTGCCCATCGGAGTCTCATTGCGCTCTAACCTCAGGTGCTGGAGGTAGGAATCGTGAGGAGTCATGGTGGCTACCGCGAAGAGCGCATCCAGCGGGATCCTGCGGCCATCCTGAAGCTCAACCGCTGTGATGCTGGCTCCCTCGCCGTGGACTTGGATAACGGGGGAGGGCTCGACGACGACGTCGCGGGCTTGCAGTCGCTGCAGCATGTCCTGAGGCAGCTCTCCGGCGCCGGCGCTGAAGAAGGTGACATTCGCGCTCCACTGGCGGATCATCTGAACGACATGGCTGGACATCGGTCCATTGGCGATGACTCCCAGCGGTCTGTCGCGGACTTCCCAGCCGTGGCAGTAGGGGCAGTGCAGCACGGTCTTGCCCCAGCGCTCGGCGAGTCCTGGCACGGCGGGGAGCTGGTCGGTGAGGCCACTGGCAGCGATCACAGTGCGAGCGAGAATCGTTCTTCCGTCCTCCAGTGTGATGCGCAACCCTGGCTGTTCTTCGGCGGTGCTGTCAGCTACGTCGGTCACCTCTGCAAAGAGGAACTTGGCGCCGTATAGTGCGGCTTCCTCGCGGCCACGCCGGACTAGCTCTGCAGGGTCAACGCCCTCGAGTCCGAGGACTCCATGCATATGGTCGGCAAAGCGGTTGCGCGGGCGCTGCTGGTCGATCACCAGCACACTGCGGCGAGCGCGTCCCAAGGTCAGTGCAGCACTGAGGCCGGCGGCGCTGCCTCCGATGACAATGGCGTCCCAGAGCTGCAGTTCAGGCAGATGTTCTTCAGTGATCTGTGTAGTGGTCATGAATCCATGGTGGGCTGAGACTGCTGATATGTCATGACAGATTGCGGAATCGGCAAACTTTCGGGATGCTGGGGGCATGAAAGAGCTTGAGCATCTGGGACTTCGGCTGCGTGCCGCTCGCACTGGTCGGGGATGGACCCTTGAGAGTCTCGCGAAGAAAGCCGGCGTCTCCGCCAGCACGCTTTCGCGGTTGGAGGCCGGAAAACGGCAGGCGAATCTTGAACTGCTGCTGCCGCTGACCAAGGCGCTGGACATCAGCATCGATGAGCTGCTGACACCAGTGGTGGAGGATCCCAGAGTCAAGCGTGACCCCTGGGAGCGTGAGGAGGCGACTTTCCATCCGCTCTCACCAGAGACCTCGCATATTCAGACCTACAAGATCGTCTTGCGTCCCCGCCCGGCTCACGACGGGCCTTTAGGGACTCACGGCGGGCACGAGTGGCTCTATGTGCTCTCTGGGCGACTGCGCCTGCAACTGGATGACCGGGAGATCATCCTGCATCGCGGAGAGGCCGCCGAGTTCGACACGCGCACCCCGCACGCGATGTCCGCAGTGGGACCGGAGAACACCGAGATTTTGAGCATTTTCAATGAGGCCGGGGTGCGCTTCCATACAGAAGAGGGCTGAAGGGGCCCGGATGAACCGGTGACCTCCTTCAGCCCTCGTCGTGATGCTTCTGACCGGAGCTCAGCCTCCGTGCTGCGGCCTTAGGCCCATTGTTCCTCCATATTCGGCCAGACCCGATTGAGGATGTCATTCCAGGTGAGGACTCCAGCAAAGGCGTTGCCGGAGCGGACTACTGCGAGCTGTTCACCCGCGGCGCGCATCTGCTGGAAGGCCTCATATACGGAGGCCTCAGCAGAGACCACCAGTGCAGGGCGGGCCAGTTCGCGTGCGGAGTGATCGGCGGACACGCTGAGTGTGTCCCGCACGTGCACGATCAGGGGCGCATCCTGCAGGGGGGTCAGCAGCACGCGGAGCTCGCCACTGCGGTGAGCAGCTTGTTGCACCTCATGTGCGGTGGCGGTCACCGGGACCGTAGGGGCCACAGCGCCCTGCTGTTCGGCAATGACGTCCTGGACTGTCAGGGACTCCAGCTCAATGATGCTGGAGATCTGCGTCCCTGAAGCCTCATCTAGGACTCCGGCCCGTGTGGAGTGCTCCACCAGATGCCGGATGGTTTCTGAGTCATAGCCGCCTGCCGCCGCGCGATCCACCGGCTCCACGCCTGTGGCCGCGACCAGCCGGTTGGCGATGCCATTGATCCACCTCAGCAGCGGGCGGAAGATCCTGATGAACGCCCGCGACGGCAGTGCCACCACGCGCGCAGAGAACTCAGGGTGAGCGATCGCCCAAGACTTCGGTGCCATTTCTCCGACCACCAAGTGCAGGAAGGTCATGACCAGCAGCGCCAGGGCAAAGGCCAACGCATCGGCCGCCCAGCCCGGCATGGCCCATGACATAAAGACCGGGGTCAGCGCATAGTGCACTGCGGGTTTGCTCACCGCACCGAGCGCGAAGGTGCAGGCGGTGATGCCCAACTGCGCACCGGCGAGCATGAGGGTCAGTTCATTGAGGCTGCGCAGGGCTGCACGTGAGGTCTGGCTGGTCTCAGCAGACTCTTCCAGCCGATGCCGACGGGCTGCCAGAAGCGAGAACTCGATGATCACGAAGAACGCCGAGAGAACAATGATCGCCACTGTTGCCAGCGCGGGAATCAACCAGTCATTCATGTCTGGTCACCCTCCTTCTCGTGCAACACCACGCGCACCGACTCCGGTACGTGGCGGTCCACGCTGGTCACCGTGATCTCTAGCCAGCGCTGGGGCACAGTTTCCTCCGCGTAGTCTGACGGGTCAGCAGGCAGCTCCACCCGGACGGTCTGGCCCTCCTCCAGCAGCGTGCCTTCGTGGGCGATGAGCAGGCCCGAGAGGGTTTCGTAATCACCCTCGGGGATGCTGTGGCCGATCGCTCGTTCCACCTCATCGAGGTGCAGATCACCGTCCACCTGCCACTGGAACTCGCCTTGGGCTTCAATGCCTGCAGGGTCTTCGGTGTCGTGTTCATCGGTGATTTCACCGAGGACCTCCTCGGCGAGGTCCTCCATGGTGACCACGCCGGTGAAGCCGCCGTACTCATCGATGACGCAGGCCATCTGCGCTCCTTCAGCGCGCAGCAGCCGCACCGCTTCAGGAAGTGGCATCAGGGTGGGAACGATGACCGGCTGGCGCATCAGCTCGGTGACCGCGGCCTCGTCCTTGAGGTCGGTGCCCAGCAAGTCGATGAGATGAACGATGCCGATAGGCTCGTCCTCCTCATCCACCACCGGGTAGCGGGTGTGCTCTTCAGCCATCATGGCGCGAACCTCGCCCAGTGTGGTGCGGGGCTGCACATAGCCGGTGCGAGAGCGCGGGACCATCGCGTGTTCGACGTCGTGATCCGGGAAGTCCAGGATCCGGTCCAGTGCCAGGAACAGCTCGTCCGGCAGGTCCCCGCTGTCATGGGAGCTGGTGACAATATGTTCCAGATCCTTGACCGTGGCGCTGGACTCCACGTCGTGGACAGGCTCGATCCGTAGCAGTCGCAACAGGCCGTTGGCGGCCTTGTCGAAGATGGTGATGAGCCAGCCGAAGGCGCGCAGGTAGATCTTGGTGGAGCGAGCCAGGCCAAGTGCCAACGGCACCGGATTGGCGATCGCATAGTTCTTCGGGAAAAGCTCACCGAAGATCATCTGCACCACTGTGGAGACAGTCAGTGCCAGCACCGTGCCCACGGTCACGCTGACCGCCGCCGGAATGCCGACGCCGCCCAAGAGTGTGCCCAGGCCCTCGCCCACCAGGGGTTCGGCCACATAACCCACCAACAGGCCGGTGACGGTAATACCCAGCTGTGCGCCGGAGAGCATGAAGGAGGTGCGTCCAGTGACGTCGAGTGCGCGCTGCGCGGCGTGATCGCCGCTGTCAGCCATGGCGCGAAGTCGGTTTCGATCCACCGACATATAGGCGAATTCCTGGGCCACAAAGTAGCCGTTCGCCGCGATGATGAGAAGGATAAGAAGACAGCCCAGTAGCAGAAGAAGAGCAGTGATCACTTAAGCGTCACAGCTCCCCAGCGGCCGGCGTCATCGTGTAGAGACGGATAAGACAGGTTCACTACGGATGCGGAGCAACATCGTCGACGTCGCATGACCGCATGGCGTATGGCGTCCACCAGGGTGAGGCACCTCTTCGCAATCGGTATTAGGGATGGTGAGCACAGATTCTAGGGTTCGCGGCCTCCGCTGTCTATAGGCGCGCTGAGCCCGTGGTGTCAGCTAGTAGAGGTATCTGCACCAGGAGTGTGCTGATCCAGCAGCTGGCGCATCTTGTCCAGGCCGAACATCTCCGCCACAGCATAGGGATTCTGGGTGCCGAGATGTACATCAGCACCAGCGTCCAGCAGGCTTGTGGCGATCTCTTCGTTCTGCCGGAACACTGCGCAGGAGACCGCGGTTTGGCCGCGGTCATTGAGTCGATCGACGTCGGCGCCACGCTCCAGCAGGCCCGCTACTAGATCTGCATGATCGTTATACGCGGCCAGGATCAGCAGGGAATCGCCCTTGGAATTGGTCAGATTCACCGGGATCCCCTGGTCAATGAGGCCCAGCAGTTCTTCAGTCTTGCCGGCGCGCGCAAGATCGAACATGGAGTTCAGGAACTCCAGCTGCTCGTCAGTCAGTTCGGGGACCTGGTCGGCGTCGTTGGTATCTGCCATGGAGCAAGCTTATCGGCCTTGCATGCATGGTCGGGAATGGGCCTAGTGCGTGATTATGCAATGCAGCGAATATTTATGTAGACTTCTCGGTGAGCCGACCTGTACCTCGCATAACAAGGAGCCCCACGTGACTGATCGCATTGTTCTGGCCTACTCCGGAGGCCTCGACACCTCAGTAGCCATCGGTTGGATCGCCGAGGCTACCGGCGCCGAAGTGATCGCCGTTGCCGTCGACGTCGGGCAGGGCGGTGAGTCCCTGGAGACTGTGCGCCAGCGCGCCCTGGACTGCGGTGCCGTAGAAGCCTATGTGGCTGATGCCCGTGATGAATTTGCCGAGCAGTACTGCATGCCGACGCTGAAGGCCAACGGTCTCTACATGGACTCCTACCCGCTGGTCTCGGCGATCTCTCGCCCAGTGATCTCCAAGCACCTGGTGGCCGCAGCCCAGCAGTTCGGCGCCACGACCGTGGCTCACGGCTGCACCGGCAAGGGCAATGACCAGGTCCGCTTCGAAGTCTCCATCCAGACTCTGGGCCCGGAGCTGAAGTGCATCGCACCCGTTCGTGACCTGGCACTGACCCGCGATAAGGCCATCGAATACGCCGAAAAGCACAATCTGCCGATCGAGACCACCAAGAAGAACCCCTTCAGCATCGACCAGAACGTCTGGGGCCGTGCCGTGGAGACCGGCTTCCTAGAGGACATCTGGAACAGCCCCACCAAGGACGTCTACGACTACACCGAAGACCCGGCATTCCCACCGGCGCCTGACGTGGTGACCATTACCTTCGACCAGGGTGTTCCCGTAGCCCTGGATGGTGAGACCCTGACTGCCCTGCAGGTTATTGAGCAGCTCAACCGCCGCGCCGGTGCCCAGGGTGTGGGCCGGATCGACATCGTTGAGGACCGCCTGGTGGGCATCAAGTCCCGCGAGGTCTACGAAGCTCCCGGCGCGATGGCGCTGATGGCTGCCCACCGCGAGCTGGAGAACATCACCCTGGAGCGCGAGCAGGCCCGATTTAAGAAGACTGTGGACCAGCGCTGGACCGAGCTGGTCTACGACGGCCAGTGGTTCTCTCCGCTGAAGAAGAACCTCGATGTCTTCATCGACGAGACTCAGAAGTACGTCTCCGGCGATATTCGCCTGGAGCTGCACGGCGGCCGGGCCACTGTCCTGGGACGTCGCTCAGAGACGTCGCTGTATGACTTCAACCTCGCCACCTATGACACTGGTGACACCTTCGACCAGTCCAGCGCACGTGGCTTCATCGATATCTACGGGCTCTCTGCCAAGACGGCCTCGCAGCGCGAGGAGCGCCTCTATGGCAAACCCGACCTCTCCGGGGCAGGCGTCCAGAAGTAACTAGGACTGACTCGAACTGGTGTGGGGTGGGCTCAGCAGAGCCTGCCCCACAGCTATGCTGGCGAAGCGGAATCACGGACAAGGGGAAGCAGGATGATGAGCGAAAAGCGCAGCGGCACCAATAAAGGCTCACTATGGGGCGGACGGTTCGCAACAGGTCCGGCCGATGTGATGGCGGCGCTGAGCAAGTCCACGCATTTCGACTGGAAGCTCGCCCGCTACGACATCGCCGGATCCAAGGCACATGCCCGGGTCCTGCACCGGGCAGGTCTGCTGACTCAGGATGAGCTGGACGGAATGCTCTCAGCGCTGACTGAGCTGGAGGCCGACGTCGTCGCTGGCCGGTTCCAGCCCGCTGAATCAGATGAGGATGTCCATGGCGCCCTGGAGCGCGGACTGCTGGAGCGTGCCGGCACCGAGCTCGGTGGAAAGCTGCGAGCCGGGCGTTCCCGCAATGACCAGATCGCCACGATGGTGCGCATGTACCTGCGAGATGAGTCCCGACGGATCGCCGCCGGGGTCCTGGATGTGGTCGAGGCACTGACTGCCCAGGCGCAGAAGCACCCCGAAGCGCCTATGCCCGGACGCACCCATCTGCAGCATGCACAGCCGGTATTGCTGGCCCACCATCTGCTGGCACACGCCTGGCCGCTGCTGCGCGATGTGGACCGGCTGCGGGATCTGGACCGCAGGATGGCCTACTCCGCATATGGCTCGGGCGCTCTGGCAGGTTCCTCCCTCGGGCTGGACCCCGCGCAGGTGGCTCACGAGCTTGGCTTCAACGGCCCGGTAGAGAACTCCATCGACGGCACCGCGTCCCGGGACTTAGTCGCGGAGTTCTCCTGGGTCACGGCCATGATCGGTGTGAACCTCAGCCGCATCAGCGAAGAGGTCATCATCTGGGCCACCAAGGAGTTCGGTTTTGTCACCCTCGATGACGCCTACTCCACTGGCAGCTCGATCATGCCGCAGAAGAAGAACCCGGACATCGCTGAACTTGCACGCGGCAAAGCCGGACGTCTCATCGGTGATCTCACCGGCTTGTTGGCTACGCTGAAAGCCCTTCCGCTGGCTTATAACCGTGACCTGCAGGAAGACAAAGAACCGGTCTTCGACGCCGTAGACACCCTTCAGCTGCTGCTGCCTGCGGTCTCCGGAATGATCTCCACCCTCACCTTCCACCCGCAGCGCCTTGCCGAGCTGGCCCCGCAGGGATTCTCGCTGGCCACCGATATCGCCGAATGGCTGGTGCGGCAGGGAGTGCCGTTCCGGGTGGCGCACGAAGTGGCCGGGGAATGTGTCAGAGCCTGCGAGCAGCACAGCCCGGTCAAGGAACTTCATGAGCTCACTGATCAGGAACTCGCCGCGATCCACCCCGCACTGACCCCGGCTGTCAGGGAAGTCCTGACCGTGGAAGGATCGTTGGCCTCCCGCGATGCAGTCGGTGGGACAGCCCCGGTGCGGGTGGCTGAACAGCTGCAGGCAGCACAGCAGAAAGCAGCCGACTTCCGCGCAGCGTTGGAAGAGATGGGCTCCACCCTGGCACCTGCGCCCACCGAGGGCTGAGCATCAGCACCAGCAGACGAACCGGCCCACGGCCAGCAGCAGCGCAGAGAACTCGCCGGAAGAAGACCGGGACAGCATCGCCGGCACAGCTGACACCCCTGGCCAGGCTGCGCAGACTCTGGCGGATGACTCCGGTGCTGATCGTGGCGGTGCTCAGCGCCGTCGTCGTCCTCATCATCCTGGTTCAGCCCGGTGGCCAGAATCCTGATCAGTCAGGGCACAGGACTGCCGAGCAGGAGTATCCAGACGAGCCTGGCCAAGCACTGCCACCGCGCAACCCGGAGCACCAGGACACCTCTGCGGTGCCGCCGGGAGAGCCTGTGGCAGCGGGGTCGATTGCGGACATGGCAGACCCCGACTGGGTGCTTCAGGCAGCGGAGGCCACCGGCATTCCCGAACGCGCGCTGGAAGCCTATGCCGGTGCGGCGCTGCGGGCGCAGGAGACTCATCCCGGCTGCGGCATCGGCTGGAACACCCTGGCCGGCATCGGACGGGTGGAATCGCACCACGGCCGTTATGGGGGCTCTGAGATTGGTGCGAACGGCGTCGTCGAACCCGCCATCATCGGCATTGCCCTGGACGGCAGCCCCGGGGTGATGGAGATCCCGGACACTGACGGCGGTGAGCTTGACGGTGACACCGAGTACGACCGGGCCGTCGGGCCTATGCAGTTCATCCCCAGCACCTGGCGGCTCTACGCCCAGGACGGCAACCGCGATGGCGAACGCAACCCGCAGCAGTACGACGACGCCGCTCTCACCGCGGCAGCCTATCTCTGTCAGCGCGGCGGAGATCTGCGCAGTGATGAGGGCTGGGTGCAGGCAGTTCTGGCCTATAACCAGTCGGCTGAGTATGTGAATGAGGTGGCTGGCTTCGCCGCTGAGTATGCTGAGCTGACTGCCGAGTCCGACTGAGATGCAGGCGGTTTCGGCCTGCGTCGCCGCAGGTCAGCGCGCCTATGCTACTGTGCTGTGAGTCACCTACCCGGTGGCGCAAGAACAATTCACGACAGGGGAGCGACCCTGGACGGTGCTGGTCACCGATCCGCAGTCGCTGAGAGTGGGCTGAAGGCCCTGACCCTCGAACCTGCCCAGGCTAGAACCTGCGAAGGAAGTCGAGCATATGACTCATGATTCTGCGCGCCCTGCTGGCGCATCTGTTTCCGCACCTGCCGCTGCTGCACGCTACCCGCAGCGTGCCCGCACGTTCCGCTGGAGCGTCTCTGACATTGTGGTGGCCTCCACCTTGGCGGTCGCCTCCGGTGTGATCTTCTGGGGCTGGAATCTCAGCTTCCACTTTGTGGGCAACCTTTTCGCCTTCTACCCGCCGGTCGAGACCCTGGTACACGGCATGTGGCTCTTCCCTGCGGCCCTGGGGGCACTTATTATCCGCAAACCCGGTGCCGCGATCTACTGCGAGGTGGTGGCAGCCACAGTCTCGGCCCTGCTGGGATCCCAGTGGGGGCTGACCGTGCTGTTCTCCGGGTTCATGCAGGGTGTGGGCGCTGAACTGATCTTCCTAGCCTTCCTCTACAGGCGCTTCAGCGCTGATGTGGCCCTGTTGGCCGGTGCTGGTGCTGGATTTGCCGGTGGTGCCAACTACCACTGGATCATGCCGATGTATGCCTATGCGCCACTGGAGACGGCCATCCATATCGGCTGCTTCGCGCTCTCTGGGGCGGTGATCGCCGGGCTGCTGCCCTGGCTGGCCACTCGCGGTCTGGCTGCCACCTCTGTGCTCTCCCCGCTTGCCTCACGCCGGGCACATCTGGAGCCGGCCTTCGGCACTGGTGCCGGTGCGGCCACCCAGCGCTGATGAGGCCGGAACCGGTGAGCAAGAAGTCGACGACGACGTCCACCCACTGGGCACAAGCGAGCAGACGGGGCGCAGAAGGTGGCGTAGAAGTACGTGCCGAATCTTGGACCTGGCAGCACGCGGACCGGTCGGCACCGGCTGTCCAAGGGGTGGACCTGCATATTCGCCCCGGGGAGAAGGTGCTGCTGGCAGGACCAACTGGGGCGGGCAAATCCACGCTGCTGCACGGACTCGCCGGCGTGCTCCACGGCGAGGACGCCACATCTGCAGGGCACCTTCTGCTGGATGGGCTACCCCCATCGCAGGCCCGGGGCGCTGCTGGTCTGATGCAGCAGGATCCTGAATCCCAGGTGATCCTGAGCCGGCTGGGCGACGACGTCGCTTTCGCCGCTGAGAACCTCGCTGTGCCCCGGGAGGAGATCTGGGAGCGGGTGCACCGCTGCCTGGAGGCGGTCGGACTGGGCAGCTTCGGACTGCAGCACCCCACTGCGCAGCTCTCCGGGGGGCAGAAGCAACGCCTGGCGCTTGCCGGGATCCTGGCCATGCAACCGGGGCTTCTGCTTCTTGATGAACCCACCGCCAACCTGGATCCAGCCGGAGTGACCCAGATTCGCGACACGGTGCTGGCAGCCGCTGAACAGACCGGCGCCACCGTCGTCGTGGTGGAACACCGGCTGGAAGTGTGGGCTGAGCATATGGACACCCTGCTGGTGCTCCAGCCCGGCGGTGCAGTGGCCAGGCGGGTTCCTGCGCAGGACATTTATGGTGACCAACAGCTGCGCCAGGAGCTCGCGCACATGGGCCTGTGGGTCCCTGGGATCGACCCGCTGAGCGTGTTCGGCGCAGCTGCGGGCGGCGCAGCGAAGGACGGCAGAGTGCCGATGGATCGGCCCCGCGCGCGGGCTCAACCGCTGCTGCGGGGTACAGCCATGGCGGTGTCTCGGCACGCTCCGCGCCCATCCTGGCGCCGCGGTCCCCAGCCGGAGCCGGTACTGCGGGATATAAATATCACCATTAACCAGGGGGAAGCGGTAGGAATTACCGGTCCCAACGGCGCCGGCAAGTCCACTCTCCTGCTGAGTCTGGCCGGGCTGCTTCCGCTGCACGGCGGAACCCTGCAGGCTCAGCCGGCTCTGCTCAGTACAGCTGCAGGACCAGCGGCTGCACAGCAGAGCAACGCTCACGCCAGCCCAGAACCCACTGACCCGCACCAGTGGCGCCCCGCCGAGCTGATCTCCCGCATCGGCATGGTCTTCCAGGAGCCCGAGCATCAGTTCGTGACCGGCAGTGTTGCTGAGGAACTGGCCCTCGGCGCTCGCCAGGCGCGAGATTCGAATACCGACGAGCCGCTGTTCACCGAAGAACAGATCCAGCTCCGCGTGGAGCAGCTGTTGGATCGGCTGAGCCTCACCGAACTCGCACAGGCGAACCCCTTCACCCTCTCCGGGGGAGAGAAGCGTCGACTCTCTGTTGGCACCGCACTCTCCGGCGGTGCCGACCTGTTGCTTCTGGATGAACCGACTTTCGGCCAGGACGCCCGGACCTTCACCGAGCTGATTATTCTGCTGCGCGAGCATCTCGATGCTTCAGGTGCGCTGTGCGCGGTGACTCATGATGAGGCATTCCTGCGCGCAATTGGCGCCCGCAGGTACGACGTCGCCGCCGCCCCCGGGCAGGATGTTCCTGCTGCGGAAGACGGCGAATCAGGCGGAGCGCCTATGCTGCGCAGCACCCGGGATACCTCCTGGCTGGGCCGGCGCAACGCGCTGGCGAAGCTGATCGGCCTGGTGCTGATCACTCTCGCCCTGGTGATGAGCATTGACTGGGTCAGTTCTGCAGTAGTCATTGCCGCCAGCTTCCTGCTGCTGCCGGTCGCTGGTATCCGCATCAGGGGATTCCTGGCACGGATCTGGCCCTTCGCGCTTGGCGCGGTGGTGGCAGCATGGGGGACCGCAATCGCCGGCGAAGAAACAGGGCGGATCCTGCTGGATCTAGGTTTTACCACTATCAGCCAGGGGTCTCTGGAACTGGGCATCGCCCTGGGCACCCGAGCATTCGCCATCGTGCTGCCCTCGGTCATTGTCTTCTCCACTACTGACCCCACCGACCTGGCGGACTCGCTGGCGCAGCAGCTGAAGCTGCCCTCACGGTTCGTCCTGGGAGCGCTGGCCGCCATGCGACTGCTGGGGCTGCTGGCTGAGCACTGGACCACGCTCGGCTACGCACGCCGGGCCCGTGGGCTGGGCGCCCACGGCGGTTTAGCTGCTAGAGCGCGCACCATTGGTTCGCAGGCATTCGGCCTCCTGGTCCAAGCCATCCGCACAGCCACCCGCGTAGCCATCACGATGGAGTCCCGTGGCTTCGGGGCGGGTCCGCGCAGCTGGGCACGGCCAGCCCGGCTATCCGGCCGGGACCTGCCCGTGCTGCTGGTCAGTGCCGTGATCGCTATGACGGCCGTGACAGCCGCTGTGCTCAGCGGCTCGTGGAACTTTGTGTGGAGCTAAACGCGGCCGGAGGATTCTCTGCCATCATGGGACACCGTGAACAGCAGCGACCCCCAGCCCGGCACGCAGCCGTCAGCGGTGATATCGGCCTCCGAACTAAAGACGCTATTCGATGCGCATGCCGCCGACCTGGCCCCGGCACTGCTGGGCTGCGAACTGACGGTGACCACCGCGCGTGGATCCGTGACTGTGCGGCTGACCGAGGTAGAGGCCTACGGAGACCAAGGCGAGGACCCCGGGGCACATAGCTACACCGGGCGCACTGCACGCAACGCGTCGCTTTTTGGTCCGCCCCGCCACGCCTATGTGTACCTCTCCTATGGCATCCACATGTGCTTGAACCTGGTCGCCAATGCCGAAGGCGCCGGAGGAGTGCTGCTGCGGGCGGGGGAGATCCTGGCAGGGCGTGAGCTTGCCGTGGAGCGCCGGGGCGGCAAAGACACCGGCAGCAAGCTGCTCTCCGGTCCGGGACGGCTGGGGCAGGGACTTGGGGTCACGCTGCCTATGGATGGCACCGCGCTGCAGATTGCCGATTACGACCCCGACTTCCTTCCGCCACCACCGAATACCGAAGTGAGTTTCCGGTTGACACCCCCGGACCCGCAGGCAGTGCAGGAACCGATAGTCAGCGGACCTCGAGTGGGAGTGTCCGGGATCGGTGGAAGCTCGGCGTTCCCGTGGCGGTTCTGGTGCGCCCAGAATTCCTCGGTCTCCGCCTACCGGCCAGGAAAGAACGTCCCCGGGGCTGGTTGAGTCGCTGATCGGCGTGCTTACTGGCGTGTTACCTGCCGTTCACTCCAGCCGCTGTAAGATTGGTGGTCATCTGATTCGCGACTGAGAGCTGCCTTGCTTGATGAGTGACACCAACACCCCGGTTACAACGACGACGCCGGGCACGGAGAATACTGCCGACTCCGCCACTGCCAACGGCCATAGTGCCGAAACAGCTGTGGGGATGCCGCCTTTGGAAGCCGGACTGGAGGAGGAGCGAGAATTCGTCGCGCACCTCTACCAGCGGCTGGACCAGCTGCGCGAGGAGAAACAGACGCAGCTGGCTAAAGTGCGTCGTACCGGTGCAGTGGGCACGATGCAGAACCAGTCTGAGCGCGACGCCTTCGCCGCTCTCTACGAAGACAGGCTGGCGCAGCTCAATGCTGTGGATGACCGACTAGTCTTCGGTCGTCTTGATCTCGACTCCGGTGAATGCCGGTATATCGGCCGTATCGGTCTGACCAGTGAAGGCCGGCAGCGGCTCATGCTCGACTGGCGCGCCCCGGAGGCCGGTGTCTTCTACCAGGCCACCGCTTTTGATCGCCAGGGCGTGCGTCGTCGTCGTCATCTGCTGCTCAAGCGCCGTGAGGTGCAGGGTCTTGAGGATGAGGTACTGGACACCTCGGTGCTCGAAGAGTCCACGGAGAACCATGGTGATGGCGCCCTGCTGGCGGCCTTGAAGGCCCGCCGCACCGGACAGATGGGCGATATTGTCGCGACCATTCAGGCCGAGCAGGACCGGATCATCCGTGCTGATCGCTCCGGCGTGCTTGTTGTCCAGGGCGGCCCCGGCACCGGAAAGACCGCTGTTGCCCTGCACCGCGCCGCCTACCTCCTCTACGCTCACCGTGACCGGTTGAAATCTGCTGGGGTGCTGATCGTGGGCCCCAACTCCACCTTCATGTCCTATATCGAACGGGTGCTGCCTTCACTTGGCGAGACCGGCGTGGTGATGTCCTCGCTGGCAGATCTCTACCCGGGTGTGCGTGGTGTCGAGGAAACCGATCCGCGGGTGGCTCAGATCAAGGGCCGCCTCGACTGGGTAGACATCATCGCCTCCGCGGTGCGCGCTCGGCAGCGGAATATCCCGGAACCGCGCATCGTCACGGTAGAGGGCGTTGAAGTGACTGTGACGCCCAAGATGATCCGCCGCGGGCTAGAGCGCGCGCGTGCCACCGGCAAGCCGTATAACGAAGCGCGGACCACCTTCGTGAAAGTGGTGGTCAAGGAGATCGCGGAGAAGCTTGAGCGGATTCTTGAGAAGCGCTCTGCTGGCAACGGGGCCGACCGCAGCTACCTGGTGGAGGAAGTCCGCAGCTCGCGCGAGGTACGAGTGCTGCTGAACCTGTGCTGGCTGCCGCGGACCCCGCAGAACCTGTTAGAGGATCTGTTCTCCAAGCCGAAGTATCTGGCGGCGGTGGCTACGCAGCTCACAGCCCAGGAACAGCGTCTGCTACAGCGCTCCCCAGGGACCGCCTTTACCGTGGCCGACGCGCCTTTGCTGGATGAAGCAGCCGAACTGCTCGGTGAACTGGATGAATCTGCCGGACGCGAAGAAGCCCGGCAGAAGGCCGCGCGCGAGAAGGACCTGGAGAACGCACGCAAAGCGGTGGAGAACGTCACTCCGCAGATGGCGGAGATGGGCATTGAAGGTTTCCTCAGTGCAGAAGATGTCGCAGCGCTCAATGCTGACTCCGGTCCGAGCATGTCGGCGGCCGAGCGCGCAGGGGTGGACCGCACCTGGACCTATGGTCACGTTGTGGTGGACGAGGCACAGGAACTCTCGCCAATGCAGTGGCATGTGCTCTTCCGGAGAGTCCCGCTGAAGTCTGTGACGGCGGTGGGGGATATCGCGCAGGGGTCTTCTCCCTCGGCGTCCACCGACTGGCGCGAGGCCTTTGCACCGTTCATCGACGATCGGCTCCGGATCGAAGAGCTGACGGTGAACTACCGCACCCCGCGCATCATGGTGGAACTGGCCGAACGCGTCGCGGCAGCCAATGGGTTGGAGGTGACGTCACTGCGAACGGTGCGCGAGGGCGACTTCGAACCCATCATTCAGCGGGTTAACGCACAGGAGCTGATCCACGCCGCAGTCACCGGTGTCGCCGCCGAGCATGAGCGGATCGGCGAGGGCCTGGTGGCCGTGATCGCCCCGGCACGTCTGCTGGATTCCACTCGTGAGGAGCTCATCACCGCCTATGGGCAACGTGTTGGTCGCGGCGCGGGCTCGATGACTCAGGACATTGTGGCAATGACCGCAGAAGAGGCCAAAGGGCTGGAGTTCGATGCAGTGGTATTGGTTGAGCCGGCGGAACTGCTTGAGGAGGCTCACGGGCGGATCGGCAGTCTCTATGTGGCCCTGACCCGCTCCACACATTCGCTGCGTGTTCTCGCTTCGCGCGACCTGCCTGCAGGATTCAGCGTTTAGTACGACGGCGGTGCTAACGTACAACTCGTGACTGAGAGCAACCCCGCACTGGACAAGCAGAGCAATGACCCCAGCTTCGAGAACATCTTCCAGGAGCTGAAGTGGCGCGGTCTCGTCCACGTCTCCACTGACGAGGAGGCGCTGGAGAAGGCCCTGGCGGGGGAGCCCATCACCTACTACTGCGGATTCGACCCGACCGCCTCGTCGCTGCATCTTGGACATTTGGTCCAGTTGCTGACCATGCGCCGCATCCAGCTGGCCGGACACCGGCCGCTGGGTCTGGTCGGAGGTGCCACGGGGCTCATCGGCGATCCCCGGCAGACCGGGGAGCGCGTTCTGAATACCCCGGATGTTGTCGCCGGCTGGGTCAAGGCACTGCAGGATCAGGTCAAGCACTACATCTCCTTCGAAGGAGACAATGCTGCCCGCATGGTCAATAACCTGGACTGGTGGCAGGGTGTGGGTGCTTTGGAGATGCTGCGCGATATCGGCAAGTACTTCCGAGTAGGCACCATGATCAAGAAGGAGATCGTCGCAAAGCGACTGGCCTCGGATGAAGGCATCTCCTACACCGAGTTCAGTTACCAGCTGCTTCAGGGGTACGACTTCCTGCAGCTGCACCGTGAGTATGGCTGCACACTGCAGTTCGGCGGATCTGATCAGTGGGGCAACCTCACCTCAGGCACCGAGCTGATCCGCAAAGCAGAGAACGCACATGTCCACGCACTGGGAACCCCGCTGATCACCAACTCTGACGGCACCAAGTTCGGCAAGTCCGAGGGCAATGCGATCTGGATCAATGCAGAGCTCACCTCGCCGTACTCCTTCTACCAGTTCTGGCTCAACACCTCTGACAGCGATGTCATCGACCGGTTGAAGGTCTTTACCTTCCTCACCCGCCAGGACATCGAACAGCTGCAGAAGTCTGTGGAAGAAGAGCCCTTCAAGCGTGAGGCACAGCGCACCCTCGCGTGGGAGGTCACCGCTCTGGTGCACGGGGAGGATGCAGTTCGCAAAGCCATTGCAGCTTCCGATGCGCTCTTCGGTAAAGGTGAAATCACCGAGATCGATGAACCTACACTGCGCGGCATTGCTGCCGAAGTCACCGTTGCTGAGCTGCCCGCCGAAGATGCCACCGGAATCAACGTGCTAACAGCCACCGAGTTGGTTCCCTCTAAGGGAGAAGCCCGCCGTGCCATTCAGCAGGGCGGGGCTTACATCAACAACACCAAAGTTGACGACGGCGACGCTGTTGTTGAAGCTTCAGCATGGCTCCATGACCAGTACCTTGTAGTCCGTCGCGGTAAGAAGAACCTTGCGGTGATCAAGAAGGTCTGACCTGCAGATACGGTCTCCCGGAGCCCTATCGCAAGGGTGAGGGAGGTCACCCCGGATCTGGTTTGCACGCCCCGGGAATCGTGTGTAAAGTTCTTTCTCGTGCTCAGGGCGCAGGCCGAAAGGCCAGCAGAGCGGGAAAGCAAAAAGCGGACCGTTCAGCCTCGAGGACTTCAGCGGCGGATCGCCGCGCTTGATCTTTTAAAACTTCATCTGGTTCCGTCGTGCCCAGTCAGCCGCCTCAGGGTGAGATTGACAAGCGGAAAGCGATCGGGTAAGTTAGACGAGCTGCCTTAGGGCAACAAAGTGATTCTTTAATCACAGAAAACGAATAGCTAAACCGATAATGTATCGTGAACTTCACTGAAAGGCGGAGTTGACAACGCGAAACGGACCAGGTAAGCTTAAATAGTTGCTTCGGAGCGATTCAGTTCTAAAAGAACTGATGGTGTCGAAAGCGCTTGTTGTTTGAGAACTCAATAGTGTGCCAAGTTTTTTGATACCGATTTATTAAATTGGTTAGTTGCGACACTGTCACCCCCGTGACAGGAGATCGCAGCATAGCCATGGATTATCGAAAACCTTGTGAATATCGCTCTTATCCTGTGAGGCTCTGTTTTTCCGGCAGGGTTGGATATTAGTGAGTCACATTGTTTTTATCTCTATTAAATTTTTGATGGAGAGTTTGATCCTGGCTCAGGATGAACGCTGGCGGCGTGCTTAACACATGCAAGTCGAACGATGAAGCTTCCTGCTTGCAGGAAGTGGATTAGTG
>NZ_BAABLW010000005.1:0-265732 GCF_039544555.1 Nesterenkonia rhizosphaerae | reverse complement strand
CGCATCAGATCATAGGCCTCACCGATGACCTGCATATCGGCATACTCAATGCCGTTGTGCACCATCTTCACGTAGTGCCCAGCACCATCAGTGCCCACCCACGCGCAGCAGGGCTCACCGTGGTATTCGGCAGCGATCTTCTCCAGCATCGGGCCCAGCGCCTGGTATGACTCACGAGATCCACCGGGCATAATCGAAGGCCCGTTGAGTGCGCCCTCCTCACCACCGGAGACACCCACACCGACGAAGTGCAGCCCCTTCTCCCGCAGAGCCGCTTCGCGCCGTCGGGTCTCTTCATAGAAGGAGTTACCGGCATCAATGATGATGTCGCCTTCTTCCAGCAGCGGGAGAAGTTCATCAATCACCGCATCCACCGGGGCACCGGCCTTGACCATGATCAGCACCCGGCGCGGACGCTCCAAGGACTGGACCAACTGGGCCAGGGACTCAGTGCGCACAAAGTTGCCCTCGTGCCCATAGCTGTTCAGCAGAGAGTCCGTACGTGCCACAGAACGATTATGCAAAGCTACGGTGTAACCGTTTCGAGCCAGGTTCCGGGCCAGGTTCGCGCCCATGACAGCAAGACCGGTAACTCCAATATCAGCGCTCATGATGAGCTCCTTGATTCATAGATCCGACACTCTAGCCAATTCGTTTGTTCCCTCAGACCATGTGGCTGAGAGATTGCAGGGCGACGGCCACGATCTTCTCGGGCGGGTCTGCGATGTCCACGCGCGCGCCCGGCTCATCCTTCTCAAGCGGCTCCAGGTCTGCCAACTGCGAAATGAGCAGTCCCGGGGGCATGAAGTGCCCTTCGCGGTGTTCTGCTCTGTGCCGCAGCAGCTCATCTGTGCCGTGGAGATGAAGGAATACCGTCGCCGGGGCCTGCTCTCTGATGGCGTCGCGATAACGCCGCTTCAGCGCCGAGCATGCGATCACGCCCCCTGTGTGGGAATCTGCAAGAGTGCGGCCCACAAGCTCCAGCCAAGGCGCACGGTCCTGGTCGTTCAGCGGCATTCCAGCACGCATCTTCTCCACGTTGGCTTTGGGGTGGAGGTCATCAGCATCGTAGAAGGGCACCTTCAGTCGCTCGGCCAACTGGCACCCTACCGTGGACTTCCCTGCTGCAGAGACGCCCATCACCACGATCTGCACCGGGGGCGATTCTTCGGGTGCACTGGTCTCAAGCATGAACCCGCCCATTCTGAGAGACACCGCCGCACTCACCAATCATGAATGGTGCCGTCGGCAAGCCGGTTATACGGAAGATACGCGCGCACATAGGGATATTTACCGGCTTCATCAGTTTCCAGCTCCACACCCAGACCAGGATTGTCGCCGGGGTGCAGCAAGCCGTTGTTCCAGGTAAATGACTGCTGGAAGACCTGGTTCGTCCTCCCCCCGTGCATCATGTACTCCTGGATCCCGAAGTTATGGATCGCCAGCCCCAAGTGCATCGCCGCGGCCATACCCACTGGTGAGATATCGGTCGGCCCATGCATCCCGGACTTGATCTGGAACAGGGAGGCGTAGTCAAGTACCTTCTTGAGGTGTGTGATACCCCCGGTGTGAGTCACGGCACTGCGGACATAGTCAATCAACTGCTCGCTGATGATCTGTTTGTAATCCCAGACCGTGTTGAATATCTCGCCGATGGCCAACGGTGTGGTGGTGTGGTGGCGCACCCAGCGCAGCGCGTCCTGATTCTCCGCCGGGGTGCAATCCTCGAGCCAGAACAGGTCATAGGGCTCCAGCGACTTGCCGAGCTTAGCGGCTTGCATCGGTGTCAGCCGGTGATGGGCGTCGTGCAGCAGCGGCAGCTCAGGACCAAACTCGTTGCGGACAGCTTCGAAGACCCCGGGCACATGACGCAGGTAGGACCGAGTGTCCCAGTCCTCCTCATTGGGCAAGTCTCCCCGCACTGCCGGCTCATGATCGTAGCGCACGCCCTCAGGCTTATCGGCAGTGACCGAGGCGATGCCGTAGATCGACTTCAAGCCCGGCACTCCGGTCTGGATCCGGATGGCCCGGTAGCCGAGCTCAAGGTGCCTATGGACGCTCTCAAAAAGCTCCTCGGTGGTCTTTCCGGATGCGTGCCCGTAGGCGAGCAGCCCGTCCCGGGACGCCCCGCCGAGCAGCTGGTAGACAGGCATGTCCGCTTTTTTGCCCTTGATGTCCCATAACGCCATGTCCACTGAAGCGATTGCCGCCATGGTGACCGGGCCGCGCCGCCAGTAGGCACCGCGGTAGAGGAACTGCCAAGTGTCCTCGATCTTGTCTGCGTCCCTGCCGATCAGCAATGGGACCACGTGGTCCTTCAGGTAGGCGACCACAGAGAGTTCTCGACCGTTGAGAGTGGCATCTCCGAGACCGGTGATTCCCTCGTCCGTGGTGAGCTTCAGAGTGACAAAGTTACGGTCCGGGCTGGTGACGATGACTTCAGCATTGGTGATCTTCAATGGAGGTTCTTTCTGTGCTTAGTCGGTCGGTTCTGTGCTGGTGGGCTTGGCATTTCCTGCGCGGGTCCACCGTTCACGCAGATAGTGCGCAGCCGCTTTGGGCTGCCGGTCCCTGGTGAAGATTCCCTTCTTGTTCCCTCCCACCCGGTGGATCCCGGGCCCGGTCTGGAAGTCAGCGAAGTTCCACACCTGTTCACCGACGAACTGCGGGAAGCTGTCAAAGACCCGATGGTTCATCTCCAGGTACTTGGTCTGGTACTCCTCGGTCCAGGGCGAGTCCCAGACGGAATGCAGACCGGGCTGAGTGTCTGCTCCGTACTCGGTCATCATGATGGGCTTGTCTGTCTTCTTCAGCCAGCCTTCAATCTCCATTCGGAGGTACTGCTCGGCCTTGTCGAGCTGGCCGGAGAAGATGTACCAGCCGTAGTATCGATTGAGGCAGATGACGTCGGCGAGGTCGCTGCACTGGTCTCTATCCGGGGTGGCGAACATGACTGCCGCATAGGTCAGGGGGCGGGTGGGGTCCAGTTCGCGGACCATGTCGAAAAGTGGCTCGAAGTACTCATGCGCTCCGTCCTCATTGGAGGCCGGCTCATTCGCAATGCACCACATGACCACCGAGGGATGGTTCTTGTCCCTGGCGACCAGCTCCCTCAAGTGTTGGGCGTGAGCAGCCTGGGTGTTCTCATTGGCGTAATGCTCAGAGAACGTCGGGAACGGCGGCTTGCCGGTGAGTCCGCCCACCACGCCCATGTTCAGGCCCACTGCGGCAGTCTCGTTGATCACCACGATGCCCTGTCGGTCTGCGTAGTCCAGCACTTCTTCCGCGTAAGGGTAGTGGGAGGTGCGGAAGGAGTTCGCTCCGATCCACTTGATGAGTTCGAAGTCGTGTACCAGGTAGGCGCTGTCGTGCCCTTTGCCGCGCACCGGGGTGTCTTCGTGCTTGCCGAAGCCGGTGAAGTAGAACGGCTCACCGTTGATGAGGAACTCGTGGCCACGCACCTCCACGGTCCGGATGCCCACGTTGAGCGAATAGCTGTCGAGGACGCCGCCGTCCACCAGCTCGGCGGTGAGCTCGTACAGGTACGCCGCGCCGGGCTGCCAGAGGGTGGCGTCCTGGACGGTGAGCTTGCCCTCTGAGCCTTCTCCCTCGGCCACCACGGCGCCCGATTCGTCCCGCAGAGTCACCTTCACCGGGGCGTCGCCGGTCTGTACCACCGTGTAGTTGACGATTCCGGCGGAGCCGGCACGATCAGTGGTCACCGTGATGTCGCTGATGTGCTGCTGGGGCGTGGAGTAGATCCACACGGAGCGTGCAATGCCGCCGTAGTTGTAGAAGTCGTGGAAGTACTTCTGCTCCCTGCGCCCGTCTTCGTGGACTGTCAGCTCCCCCGGGGGGATGGTCTCATTGGTGAGCTCAGCACTGGCCCCAACCGTCAGCCGGAACTCTTCGCCGGCCGATACTCGGTCCGTGATATCGACGTCGAACGGCGTGTACCCTCCAGTGTGCTCGCCCACCAGATCGCCGTTGAGGTAGACGGCGGCCTGGTGCTGCACTGATTCGAAGCGAATCATAATACGTTCGCCCGCCCACCCTCTGGGCACACGTACAGTGCGCTGGTAGTACACCCAGCCGACGTGATCTCGAATCTCTGCGTCTGTAAAGAGGTCATTGAAGCTTGCCGGCACGGCAGCCTCCCGCGATGTCTTGAGCCGCCCCGCCCAGGGTTCGCGTCCGAGATTCGGCTCGGTGTCGAACTGCCAGAGGCCGTCGAGGTTGACCATCTCACGGGTGGCGGTGACTTTGGGTTTCAGCACGTCGGGGTCTCCTACTTGTGTCGCAGAGGGATGGACGGGAATCCAGTGGTGCGTCGATCGGACTCAGCCTAGGTCTAATGCTCCGCTGAAGCTCTCACATCATGGCCAGAAGTCGAGGCAACCGTTTGCTCATCCAGAGCGGGAGACCTTTCGACACGCGATACAGCACTTCAAACCAAATGCCCTGTGTGCCGCATCACACCTTGTCTCAGTAAATCTACAGATTAATAGGACCGGATGTCAATCGGTTGCCAACCCAGGGTGCTTCCCTGCTTAAATATCGCTCATGACGGTTCGCTCTGATCCGTATTCACGGAATCCTGGCTCGCGTATAAGCGAGCATATGCACCTCCGCGCTCCAGCAGCTCACGATGACTCCCCTGCTCCACGACCCGACCGGCGTCCATGACCACAATCAGGTCAGCATCCCGGATCGTGGAGAGCCGGTGGGCGATTACGAAAGCCGTCCGGTCTCTACGCAGGGTGGCCATGGCTCGCTGGATGAGCAGTTCCGTACGCGTGTCTACTGAACTGGTGGCCTCATCCAGGATGAGGATCTCCGGCCCGGAGAGGAAGGCCCTGGCGATGGTCAGCAGTTGCTTCTCCCCGGCTGAAAGCGCCGAGGCGTCGTCGTCGATCAATGTGCCATAGCCCTCAGGGAGGGAACGGACGAAATGGTCCACATACGCTGCGCCGGCGGCCTGCAGGAACTCCTCTTCCGGGGCCTCTGGGTGCCCGTAGCGGATGTTCTCCTCGATGGTGCCAGTGAACAAACAGGTATCCTGCAGCACCATGCCCATCCTGGAGCGCAGCTGTTCGCGTGTGAGATGCCGGATATCGATCCCGTCCACTGTGATGCGCCCACCGGTGACCTCGTAGAAGCGCATCAGCAGATTCACCAGGGTCGTCTTCCCCGCTCCACTGGGGCCGACGATGGCCACCGTCTGCCCAGGCTCTGCCACTAGGCTCAAGTCCCTGATCAGCGGCTGCTCCGGATCGTAGTCAAACTCCACGTCCTCGAAACTCACCCGCCCCTTCAACCCCGCGGGCACCAGCTCTGGACGAGACGGCTGATCCGGCTCCTCCTCCGGACCATCAAGGAGTTCGTACACCCGCTCCACTGAGGCGACGCCGGACTGCAGGAGATTCATCATGGAGGAGATCTGAGCGAGCGGCTGGGAGAACTGGCGCGAGTACTGCAAGAACGCTTGGACCCCTCCGATGCTGAGCCCGCCGGCGATCACATGGAGGGCCCCGAACACTGCCACCAGCACAAAGGTGAGGTTGGAGAGGAAGCTCAGGCTCGGATGCATCGTGGCTGAGATGAACTGGGATGTGGCTGTGGCGGTCCTGACCTCTGCGTTCTTCAGCGCGAAACGCTCAGCCTCTGCTTTCTGCCGCCCGTAAGCGGTGACCACGGCATGCCCAGTCAGCACCTCCTCCACCTGGCCGTTCAGCTCGCCGGTGGTGCGCCACTGATAGACGAAGTGCGGCTGCGCCTTCTTGGCGATGAACACTGCCACCACCACGGAGAGGGGAACCGTGGCCAGGACAACCAGTGCCAGGGACCAGGACATGCTGACCATCATCGCCAGCACGCCGACCACAGTCAGTGCGGCGGTGATGATCTGAGTGAAGGTCTGGTTCGTGGTCTGGGCGATGTTGTCGATGTCATTGGTGACCCGGGAGAGGATGTCTCCCCGGGACTGCTGGTCCAGGTGGCTCAGCGGCGTCCGATGCAGCTTCTCCTCCACGCTGGAGCGGAGACGACGCATGCTTCGTTGGACCACAACCGCCATCAGGCGCCCCTGAATGACACCGAGGAGAAAGGCAACAAGGTAGACCGCCGCGGCGGCGAGAAGGATCCCAGCCAGCTTCTGGTGATCCACTCCTTGTCCCACCAGAAGGCCCGGCATCGCGGCAACCATGTCTGCCTGGCTGTGCTCTCCGGCGGAGCGGAGCGCCTCAGCGGCCGCCTCAGCGCTGAGCCCCTCAGGGAGGTCCCGAGCAAGCTGCCTGCCCATTGCTCCTTCGAAGACGGTATCCGTTGCCCAGGCCAGAATCCTGGGGCCCACCACCGTCATAGCGACGGCGCACACACCGCATACCAAGAGCAGGCCGATAAGTGTTCGTTCCGGGCGCATCGAGGAGAGGAAGCGCTTCAGCGAACGGCTGAACTGCATCGGCTTGTCAGAAGGTCTCAAACCTTTCATCCCAGAGACTCCTCTGCGGGCGCCTGAGATGTGACGATCTCCTGATAAACCCGATTGGTCTCCAAGAGCTCCTGATGCGTGCCCCGCCCTGCGATGACACCATTGTCCAGCACCACGATCTGGTCACAGTCACGCACTGCTGTGATGCGCTGGGCTACCAGCAGAACGCTGGAGTGCCGCGTCCAGCTCTTCAAAGCGCTGCGGAGCAGAGCATCAGTTGTGGCGTCCAACGCAGAGAAGGAGTCGTCGAACAGGTACACCAGCGGCTGGCGAACCAGTGCCCGGGCGATCGCCAGGCGTTGGCGCTGGCCACCGGAGAACGTGGCACCGCCTTGGGCCACCGTCGCGTTCAGCCCTCCGGAAAGACTTCGGACAAAGTCTGCTGCCTGCGCCGCTTCCAGAGCGGACCAGAGCTCCTCATCGGTGGCCTCAGGCTTGCCGTAACGCAGGTTGGAGGCGATAGTGCCGGAGAAGAGAAACGCCTTCTGCGGCACCAGACCGATGTGACTGCGAAGATCCTGAGCAGGAATGTCCCGCAGGTCCACGCCGTCGAAGGTGATACTGCCCGCTGTCACGTCATAGAGCCTGGGAATGAGGCTGAGCAGCGTGGTCTTTCCAGCCCCGGTGGATCCGATGACGGCAGTGGTCGTGCCAGGCTCAACACTGAAGGTGATCCCCGAGAGCACCGGAGATTCGGCCCCCGGGCGGCTCAGCTGAACGTCACTGAACTCCAGCCGCCCTCTGCGCGGCTGCCGGTTCCACGTCGGATGAGGCGCGGAGGGGTTCTTCACGGAGCTGGTGGTGCGGAGCACCTCATCGATCCTGCCGGCAGCCACAGCGGCCCGCGGTATCATCATGAACAGACCGGTGGCCATGGTGACTGCCATGAGGATGAACATGATGTAGCTGAGGAAGGCGATCAGCGAGCCCACTTGGAGGTCCCCGGCGTCGACCGCGAGTCCTCCGAACCAGACGATGGCCACCTGGGAGAGGCTCATGATGAACAGCACTGTGGGAGCGTTCAGAGCCATCAGCTTTCCGGCACTGAGCGAGGTGTCGTAAAGCCTCTGATTCGCTTCCTCAAACCGCTCTGCCTCCCTGCGCTCCTGGGTGAAGGCTCGCACCACCCGCAGCCCAACTACCTGCTCGCGGAGCACCGTATTGACAGTGTCGAGGCGCTGCTGCATCTGTTTAAAGTGCGGAACCATCTTCCAGAGGATCAGGCCGACGCAGACGCCCAGTATGGGGGCCGTGACAATCATGAGCCCAGAGAGGCGCAGGTCTTCGCGCACCGCCATGATGATGCCGCCGACCAACATGATCGGCGACATCACCATGATGTTGAAGACGGAGAGAGTCACCATCTGCACCTGCTGCACATCGTTGGTGCTGCGGGTGATCAGCGTAGGGGCTCCGAACTGCGTCAGTTCCGCGGCTGAGAAGCTCTGTGTGCTGGCGAATAAGTCACGGCGCAGGTCATGCGCCATGGCAGTCGCCACCCGAGAGGAGAGATAGACGGCAGTGAAGGAGCAGGCCACCTGGAAGACGCTGATGAGCAGCATTACACCGCCCAACCGGATGATCAGATCAGGTTGGCCTTCGGCGATCCCCTCATCCACTACGGCGGCGTTGATCGCAGGCAGGACCAAGGAGGTCATAGTCCCCACCACATGGAGGGCCAGCAGCAGGACAACACGTCCTGAGTAGGGCCTGAGGTAACTCGCAACCAGCTTCAACGCTTCAGGGTCAGCTCATCTCAAGTGCTCGAAAGTCAATTGCTCCGGACCCCCGGTAGGTGAAGAACAGGGCCGACACTCCGCTAGGTGCAGCGAAGCCGGCAGATGCCTCGTACCAGTCCTCCGAAGGCTTCACCTGGATCGACGCGATCGCTGGTGCATCCTGGTCTGCTGAGACTTCCAGAGTCCCTTCGCCCGTTCCACGAACGGTAACGGCGATGTGGCTCTCCCCCTGGAAGTCGAAGTGTTTGAAGCCAACCCAAGCGCCGTCCCTCAGGTTTGCGATGTACTGGTCTCCGTCACCTTCACGGTCGTCCCCACTCTGAGTGAAGTAGGGATAGTGCTGCTCATCCTCTTCGGCTTGTTTCGAGTGGGATAGCTCTTTTCCGGAGTTGGAAAGATTGCTGGCTATCCGCGCCTCGTAGCGGCCAGTTCCGGCCAACGGCCCCCCGTTGAGCCCGCAGCTGGTGACTTCCACCTGCGGGATCGTTCCATCCTCACGGACTTCGATCCGTTCAGCGGCAGCTTGCCTGCTGTAAGGGGTTCTGTTGGTGTGCCGATGGTAGAACACGTACCAGCGACCAGCGATCTCAGCCAGACCGCCGTGGGTGTTGCCCAGTGTGTTCCTCGCCTCCTGGTTGCCTTCGAACCCGATGTCACCGATGCTGACGATCGTCCCGCCGAAGGTGAATCCGCCGTCGGGCCTGTCGCTGACGGCATAGCAGAGCTCGTGGCTCATACTCGAGGAGTAGACCAGGTAGTACCGATCGCCGATGCGTCGAGGACTGCTCGCCTCGAAGAACGGATGCTCCTCGAAGCCCGTGCCCTTGGCCGCGGTCGGACCGGGCAATACTGCAACGGGCTCTCCCGATACCGTGAGCATGTCCGACTCCAACTTGATGCAGTAGGCAGCGTCGACGCGCTTCCCAGTGCTGCTGAGCAGCTCAAGCATCCTCCCCTCAGGCGCGAATCCCGAATAGAGGAAGACATGTCCTTCGTCGACCAGTACCCCCGGGTCGAAGTTGTACACCTGTCCCCGCTGCCTCCCATACAACTGCCCAGACGGAGTCCTGACGTGGCCATAGAACTGATACTCGCCCGCTGGAGTGTCGCAGACCGCTACCGAGATGACGGACTCTTTGTGCAGCGCGTAGAAGAGGTAGTACCTGCCATCCGCTCCTTGCACTACGTCCGGAGCGTTCATGCGCTGCTCCCCAGCGGGGTTCAGGGGATCCTGAATCTTCCGGTAGATCACTCCTTCATAGCGCCAGTCAGCCAAATCGCTCACTGGTGCTGACCAGGCCACGTAATCGTTGAGGCAGTAGACGTCGCCTCCGAATCTATCGTGGCTGCCGAAGGCATACACTCGGTCTCCGAAGACGCGCGGTTCTGCGTCGGGGATGTACTCCCAGCTCGGCAGATACGGATTGACTGCTTGTTTCGTCATCGACTAAATGTCTCCTTACGGCACTGCTGAACCAGCAATTCAGCGATCTCTGCAGAATGACTGGCCGGTGCCAGGTGTGCAGCGCCTTCGACTACTACGTGACGCGAACCCTCGATAGCTGAGGCGATGAGCTCCTGCTCTCTCACCGGATTGGCCGGATCGTGTTCTCCGCTAATCAACAGCGTCGGACAGCTGATCGCGCTCAGTGAGGGACGTAGGTCGGATGCGGCCAGCACATCACACGCATTGGCGTAGCCGGCGTCATCGGTGGACAGAAACATCTCGCGGTAGAAATCAATAGTGCCAGGATGGCTGCTGGCGAACTCATCGGTGAACCATCGTTTCATCACGGCATCCACCAGCGGGGCGGCACCGTGTTCGCGAACCTGGGCTCCGCGGTCGATCCACGACTGCTCGTCAAAGCGGGCTGCACAGCACATCGCCGTCACAGACCGCACCCGTTCCGGGACCTGAATCGCCGCTTGCAGCGAGACAAGACCGCCCAGAGACACTCCAGCAACATGAATGTCTCCTGCTCCGGCGATATCTGCGGCCTCGAACACATCATGTGCCAGTGATTTGAGGCTGAACGGCCGCTGCCCGGCCGGGCCACCCCTGTCCCGCTGATCGAACCGGATCACTCGGACGGTCTCCGGCAGATGGCGGACGACGTCGTTCCACAAGTCACTGGTGCAGGCGAGCGAGTTGACCAAGACCAGGTTCGCCTCCGGACTCGCAGCCGAGTTGGCAGGGTCAATCCGAACTGTTCCGGTTCCCACGTGTTCTTCCATTGTTCTCCTGGAGAGTAAGTTCTGTATGTCCTGCCGCATCAAGCATTAGCCGCCAACAGCTCACGGCGCTTCTGACGTTTCTCCTTCTGCTTCACAGGGTCCGCCACCGGTGAGGCCAGCAGCAGCCGCTTCGTGTAGTCGTGCTCTGGTGTCGAGGTCACCTGGGGGGCCGGTCCCGTCTCGACTAGATCACCGCGATAGAGCACTCCTACACGGTGACTGATGTGGCGAATCACTCCTAGGTCATGGGAGATGAAGAGGTATGAGACACCCGTCTCGCGCTGGATGTCGAGGAACAGATCGAGAACACGAGCCTGCGTGGAGAGGTCCAGCGCGGAGACCGGCTCATCGCAGACGATGAGCTTTGGCCCCGGTGCCAGGGCCCGGGCGATGGCCACCCGCTGACGCTGTCCGCCAGAGAACTCCCGTGGCATCCTGTCGATCGAGTCGCTGGGTAGACCCACCTGGTCAAGAAGGGTGCGCACCCTTCCTCGCGCGTGCCCGCTGCTCGCCCCGTGGACGATGAGAGGCTCTGAGAGGATATCCCCGATCGTCATCGAGGGATTCAGCGAGGTGTACGGATCCTGGAAGACCACCTGCAAATGACTTGCCAAGCCGCGCCGCTCCGCTCCCTTCAGCGAGCTGATCTCCTGTCCAGCGAAACGGATGGACCCGCCGGAGGGTCTGACCAACCCCAGGACCGCACGGCCGATCGTGGTCTTTCCTGAACCTGACTCCCCCACCAGTCCCATAGTCTCGCCGTGGCCCACTTCCATGGAGACCCCGTGGAGAATCTCAATCGGCTTGGCCCGAAAGCCTTTCACCGGGTAGCTCACCCTGAGGTCTTCGATTTCCAGCAGGCTCATGATCTTCCACCTTCGACTAGCTGAGCAGGAGCATCCTCGCGCACGGAGTCCTCGTCCAGGATCGAGTCGAGCAGCATCCGTGTGTAGGGGTCCTGGGGATCAGAGAAGATCCTCTCGGTCTTTCCTCTCTCGACGATCTCCCCCTTCTTCATCACCGCGACCTGGTCGCAGATGTCCGCGACGACGCCGAAGTTGTGGGTCACCATCAGGATCGCCATGCCGAACTCCTCCTGGAGGTCGCGAAGCAGATCCAGGATGTCGGCCTGAACCGTCACATCGAGGGCTGTCGTTGGCTCGTCCGCGATCAAGAGCTTAGGACGGCTAGCGACGGCACCGGCGATGAGTACTCGCTGAGCCATACCACCTGAGATCTCGTGCGGGTAAGCATTGAATGTTCGCTCCGGATCAGCGATACCGCATCGCTCCAGCAGCTCCAGCGTTCGTTCTTTAGCCTCTTTGCGCGACAGACCGGAAGAGGAACGTAGTCCCTCCACCAACTGCGCACCCACCTTGAAGGACGGATCCAGATTCGACATGGGCTCCTGGGGGATGTATCCGATCGCGCTCCCCCTCAGAGTCCTCATACCTTTGTCTCCGAGTCCGAGAAGCTCCTGCCCGTCGAACCGGATCGACCCACGTGTGATGACTGCTTCAGGCGGTAGGAGCCCCAAGGTGGCAAAAGCGGTTTGCGATTTACCCGATCCGGACTCGCCTACGAGCCCCAGAATCTCGCGGGGCTTGAGCGAAAGGCTTACCCCGCGGACCACTTCAGAGACTTCATCATCCACACCTGGGTAGGCGATGCCCAGATCGAGAACAGAGAGAATCGCCTCAGGATCCTCCAGTTCGACCTCGGTGGACTTCTCCACCACTTCTGGTGCCGACCCGATTTTGGAGGCTTTCGGCTTGGATCCCTCAAGCGTGTCACGCAGCGAGTTGCCCAGCAGCACCAGGGATGCCGTAATGACTCCCAGCAGCAAGCTGGGCCACAGGAACTGCGTGGGAGCGATATACAGGTTACGGAAGCCCGATGCGATCATCGCGCCGAAGCTGGGGATCTCTGTGGAGCCGACGCCGAGGAATGCGAGCCCTGACTGCACAGAGATAGCAGAACCTGCCATGAATGCTGCGGCAATGATGATGGGGCCGCGAACCACCGACAGAACGTGCCGCCCCAGGATGCGAACGTTCCCCAGACCAGAGACTCTGGCGGCGTCCACATACAGTTCGTTCTTCACTCCGACCACGAGGTTACGGACGATGCGGTAGATCCCCGGAGCCAGCAGGAAGCCGAAGATGAACATGGTGGACCGGTAGTCACCACCGGTGATCGGCATCAGGATGATCAGAAGAAGGACACCGGGCAGAGTCATCAGGAGAGCGAATATCCACTCTGTGACGGTCTGGGTGGTGCGCCCGAAGTAGCCACCGATCAGACCGGCGGCCACTCCTACCACGAGTGCGACGCTTGTACCGATCAGCGCTGATATGGCCGCCGTGTTTATTGAGTGCAGCAGCCGGCTAAATATGTCTCGCCCTGACTCGTCGGCCCCCAGAAGGTGACCCTCAGTGCCAACCGGTGCGTTCACCATGCTGAGGTTAGACTCATTAGGCCCGTACGGGGCGATGAGCGGCGTCAGCGCACCGAAGATGAAGATCACGGCGAGGATAGCCAGGGCAATGGCGGCCTGTGGGTCCCGGAGGATCTTCTTCCAGATCGGCGTGCGCTGAGAACTCACCGACTGAGAGTGCTCAGCATCATCAACACCGGGAGTCGGCAGGTGATTCAATGGGCTCTCGCTCAATGGACTCTCGCTTTCGGATTGAGCCAGCCGTTGACAATGTCAGTGGCTAGATTGACGACTGTCACAAGCACCACGCCGAAGACCGCGATCCCAAGGATCACCGGGATATCGCCTTGCAGCGATGCGTTGAAGGCATAACTCCCGAAGCCTGGCAGAGCGAAAACGTTCTCAATGATCAGAGCGGCTCCGAACATCTGAATGAACTCGAGCGACATCACGGTCAGGGCAGGGCTGCCTGCGTTCCGTAGAGCATGTTTCAGCACAACCTTCCGAGGAGACAGCCCACGCGACCGAAGAGTCCGCACATAGTCCTTATTGAGTTCATCGATCATCTTTCCGCGAACCTGTGCCGCCATGTTCGCGACTCCGGGGATGACGAGGACGATGACAGGCATGATCAGACTGCGAGCCCATCCGGCCGGATCGTCTCCGAACCGCACATAGCCCGTAGCGGGGAGCCACCCCAGCTGCACACCGAATATCGCCACCAACGCAATGGCGATCAGCAGCCCGGGCAGCACGTGGCCCACGAGAGAGATGAGCTGGGCGATCCTGTCCACAATTCCGCCTCGCGACGCTGCCCACACTCCGAGCGACACGGATAGCACGGCTGTGAGAAGCAGCGCAGGGACGATGAGCGACAGGGTCACGGCCAGACGTGCCATGACCTCCGGCAAGACAGCCAGCGAGGTGAAGACCGACTGGCCCAGGTCGCCCTGGACCGCTTGCATGATCCATTCGCCGTACTGCACCAGGATCGGCCTGGCCCATCCTCGGTCCTCCATAAGGGCCTCGGTGGCCTCCGCTGTGGCGCCCTGACCAAGAATGGAACGTGCAGTGTCCTCGAAGGAGCTGCTTATTAGCATGAAGACAATCAGCAAGATAGTCAGCGCAAGCACCAAGCCTGCGGCTAATCGCCTGAATATGTAGGAAGTCATGTCCACGGCTTTCTGGAGTGGAGTACTGAATCTGGAGAATCAGCCCTAGGGGCAGGGTCAGTCTTCGAAGTCGAACGCCAGAATGCTGGACGGGTATCCACCTATATCTGTATGGGTCACGCCGTCACGAGACGCCCAGGTCTGAGACCCGAAGGCAATTGGCGCTTCCAAGGCCTGCTCCACTGCGTGACGGTTGATATCACGGTAGTAGGGCACCGCGTCCTCGTACTCGACGGTGCTGTGAACCTGCTCAAACAGCTCGTCAAGCACGTCGTCGGTGTAATTCTGCGGGTTCGAGAAACCGCCGGGCGCAAAGTGAGACAGCGCATCCGAGGGCTCGCTACCGAATCCTGCCACCTGGAAGTACAGCGGATACTGACCCGAAGACAGGGCTGATTGCACCTGCTGCGGAGGAACAGATACCCACTCGAGCTGCAGTCCCACATCCTGGAAAGCCTGGGACAGCATGGACTCGAAAGTGCTGGTCAGGTAGGTGCTGGGAATCGGAAAGCTCTCACCTTCATACCCGGATTCCTCCACCAGTTCCCGGCCACGTTCTGGATCGTAATCGTAGATGTCCTCCAGCTCAGGATCGTAGACTTCGCCCGAGGGGTTGAAGATCTGGGCGCTCGGTACTCCGCTGCCGAAGAGCAGATTATCCACCACAGCTTCCCGGTCGATCGCGTGGTTGACAGCTTGCCGGACGCGTTCGTCGGCGAGGGCCGGGTACTCCTCACCTGCCCTGTCAAGGAAGTTCAGGGTGAACACAGTGTGCGCCTCGATACTGCTGATGGTGAACGTATCCTCATCCAGCTGGGGAACCAGCCGACTCTCCACGTTGGTCGCGTCGATCTGGCCGGCCTGGAGCGCGTTGAATCTTGCGGTGGAGTCAGGCATGACGTTGACGGTGAAGGTCGAGACCGGAATGTTCTCCGCGTTCCAGTGGTCCTCTCGCTTCCGCATGACGTAGCTGTCACCGAATTCGGTGCTCTGAACGTCGAGCTCAAAGGGACCCGAGCCAATAGGGTTCGTCGCGGTGCCCTCATCCTCTAGAGACTCTGGGTGACCGATCACGCCCGCAGACAGCGACATCTGGGAGATGAACGCCGGATCGAAGCTCTCGAAATGCACCTCGAAGGTGAGATCATCGACGGCCACTATTTCGGAGACCTGCGAGAACTTGCCTGCAGGAGGACCAGGTGTCTCCATGGTGCGCTGCATCGCTGCCACCACTGAATCGGCGTCAACGGGCGAGTCATCACTGTAGGTCATGCCCTCACGCAGGACGAAGGTGAGCACGGTTCCGTCTTCGTTGTACTCCCAGCTTTCTGCGGCGTGAGGAACTAATTCGCCAGTCTCCGAATCCTGAGTCAGCAGGGTGTCGAAAAGCCCGGACCACACGAACATGCCCTGTCCGTCATTGAGCTGGGCCGGGTCCAGACTGTTGGGGCCCGATTGAGTAGCAATGGTGAACTCACGATTCTCATTGCTCTCGGCAGCCTCGGGGGTCCCCCCGCACGCGCTCAAGGTCAGTGCTGCGACAGCCAGAGCAGCCGTGACGGCGGGCGCCTTGGCCCGGCCGGTGTTGCGTCGAACAGCATCCATCAGTTGTCCCTCTTCTTCTCAGTGACTTCACTCTGCGCAACCGATTTCATGTACCGACTGCTGCCTGGCGCATATGACTCATGTCACATTCCCTTTCGACGATATTACCTGGGTCACACAATCTGTCAACCGGTTGCACAAAATCCATCTTGCGGGCCTGACGCTTACTTCGGGTTGGGCAGCCCGACGCCAGCATGCTCCGGCCTTATCGTCACCCTAGGAAGCGACGCGTGCGGCTCCAGGACCTCAAGCCGCCCACCGCCCACGCTCGCCTCTGCACGCAGCGAGAGGTCTTCGGAAGACGTGCCTGCGCGCAGTACATACACACCGGGGTCCACAACGAAGCGTCCGTCTTCACAGGTGTAACCCAGCTGAGCCATCTCAACCTCGAACTCCACTAGTCGACTCTCTCCCGGCAAGAGAGGCACTCGAGCGAACGCGATGAGCTGCCGCTCAGGTCGAGTGATGAGGCGTGCCGGCGCGGAAGCGTATATCTGCACCACTTCCGTGCCGAGAACATCCCCAACGTTCCGGACCAGGACTGATCCCTGGATTGTGCCTGAGGTTTCAAGCGAAGAATCGACAGAGAGTTCGCTGACCTCAAAAGTCGCGTAGCTCAGTCCGTAGCCGAATGGATAGAGAGGGGTGTTCTCCAAATCGACATAAGCAGTGAACTGGTCAGCCGATGTCCTCCTATGACCACTGCCGGTCTTCTGCGCATGATGAATGGGCACCTGTCCCGCATGGCGAGGAACGGTGAATGGCAGCTTTCCGGAGGGATTAGTCTCCCCCACCAGTGCCGAGGCGAGGGCAGCACCGCCCTCCGGGCCCGGAATGAAACCGGTCAGCATCGCCTTGAAACGGCCCTCCAGGTGGCCCAAAGCATACGGCTTGCCCATATAGAGGACTCCGACCATCGGCACACCCTGCTCTGCGAGTCGCTCAACGAGTTCGATCTGCTGCGCAGGAAGCTCCAGCGTGGCCGAGTCCGAGCCCTCCCCTTCTGTGGCGCGCCCGGCGAACGCAGCCGAGCGGCCCCCCAAGGCCACCACCACCACATCCGCACCGTCTGCAGCCCTCAGCGCTTCTGCAATGTCTACGGGTTCATCATCGATCACGCCGACGCCGCACGCCGTGCTGACGTCGACACCGGGAAGCAACTCCCGAAGTGCCCCAGCCAAGGTCTTCGCGCCGTAGCTGGTCCGTGCTGCTACCTCAGGGTCAAGACGCGACAGCGCCTCCATCTTCTTCCTCATCTCGGCCTGCTTCTGGGGATCCGGATTAGAGAGCGCCTGCTCCATGCCGGCCATTCGAGATCTTCCGGTCAGGATGCCCCGTAGCGTCTCCAGGAAAGGCGGGTACGTGTAGTTGGCGAATCCAGACATCACTGTGTCTGCATGGGGGCCGATGACGGCCACCTTCTTCAGGCTGGACGACAGCGGCAGGATTCCTTTGTCGTTCTTCAGCAGAGTCACTGAGGCATGGGTGATTTCTCGCGAGAGCTCCCTCCCGCTGCAGGCTAGTGCTCGGAGCTCCTCTGGAGCACCTTCCGCATAGGGATTCTCAAAGAGCCCCAGCTCGAACTTGTGCGTAAGCGTGCGCCGCACCGCCAGGTTCAGCGCAGCCTCATCAGCCTCACCTCGCGCCAGTCGCTCAACAAGTCCGCTCCCGTAGGCAAACGCCTCAGGCAGCTCGACGTCCAGTCCAGCGTACAGCGCTGCATCGGCGACAGTGTCCTGGTCACCAGCTCCCTGCCGGTTCACAACATAGAAGAGGCTCCGGTAGTCCGAGACGACAGTCCCCTCAAATCCAAGCGTCTCGCGCAGCAGTTGGGTGAGAATCTCACGGCTGGTCGCCACCGGAGCACCGTCGATCTCTGAATAGCTGTTCATCACACTGCGCATACCTGCGACACGAATGGCGGCCTCGAAAGGCGCTGCATGGACGTCTCTGAGCTCGCGCGGACCAAGATGCGTAGCCGCCATGTTCTGCCCGCCTTCAGTTACGGAGTACCCCAAGAAGTGCTTGGCAGTGGCGATGACGCCTTCGCGCAGATCCTCCCCCTGCAGACCCTGGACATAGGCCACTCCGAAGGCTGAGGTGAGAAGAACATCCTCTCCGTACGTCTCATGGATACGTCCCCAACGTGCATCCCGGGCGATATCTAGAACGGGCGCCAGCGCCTGCCGCACGCCGGTAGCCGCCAGCTGCCTTCTAATCAGGTCCGCCATACGCCGGATGCGCTCCGGGTCCCAGGTAGCAGCCAGCCCAATCGGGGTGGGAAATGAGGTGAAGCCTTCGCCCTGAACGCCGTTGAGCGTCTCGTTGTGCAGAATCGCAGGGATGCCCAGACGCGTGTGATCTGACAGATAGCGCTGCACATCATTGGTGAGCCGCGCGAAGGACGCGGCATCGCCCACTGCCGTTCCCACGCTGCAGATATGCCCAATTCCGGCCGAGAGACGCGCGTCCAGCGTGCTGCGCGTCATGCGGTCCGGAGCGCCAATCGCGTGCGGCAGAACACCTACCAGCTGCGCTACCTTCTCCTCAGCAGACATATTGGCAATCAGCAGGTTCGCGCGCTCTGTGGCGGACAACGTGGCATCCATGTGATTCATGACCTTAGTGTGGCTTGAATCACGACGGCATGTCAATCGATTGCCAGCAAAGTACTATGCACCGCTTTCGACCCGTCAGCGAGGGCCCCGGATAGTCGCCCGATCTGGGAGAGCCTCACCCCGGTCCAGCGAGTAGTGTTCAGCCGGTCACCCCGAAGGCTTTGAGATCCTGGGGGAAGAGACCGCCCCCCGTGTACTCAATCCCCTCAGTAGTCGCCCACATGGTGTCTATCCACATCACGGGAGCGAACCACGCCTCGTCCAAACCGAACTGGCTGATCTCCCGGTACAGGGCCGCGACCTCATCAGGCTCGGTCTCAGCAGCAGCTGCTTCGAGGAGTTCATCCAGCTCAGGATCGGTTGTACCGAAGGGGTTGTTAGTCGCATCAGGCTCGAAGTAATAGTCAACGATCCTCGACGGCGCTGCTCCGCCAGAAATGTTCCAATACGCCGACCACTGGCCAGAGTTGCCTGACTCCTGCTGCTGGACCGGATCCCACTGCAGCCTGATCCCGATGTCGGAGAATGCCTGACTCAGTGCAGCCTGGAACTGCATGGAAACCATCGTCGCAGGCATAGCCAAGGTGAATCCGTCGCTGTAGCCGGCCTCCTCCATCAAGCGCCGAGCGTCCTCCAGGTCGTGCTCATATGCTCCCTCAGCTTCGCTGAGGTAGGCGTCACCGGTCGGCGGAAATAGCTGCTCCGTGGGCGACCCATATCCGTACATTAGGGCCTGCAGCATGCCCTCGCGATCCAAAGCCAGGTTGATCGCCTGCCGCACTCTGGTGTCCGCCAGCTCGGGAGTGACCTCGCCCTGGCGGTCCGCCAGCACCAGCTGCGCCAGGGTGGCACCTTCCGCCGGATGTACCGTGAGGCCAGCATTCTCGGCCTGCTCCACGAGCTCACCGTTGACGGTCGCGGCATCAACCTGACCAGCAAGAAGCGCGTTATAGCGAGCCGTGGCGTCCTGGATGGCTTGCACCGTCACAGTAGTGAACGGGTACTCCTCAACATTCCAATGGTCGTCCCGGCGCTCAAGCACATACTCGACACCGTCCTGAGTGCGGTCAGGGTTCAGCGTGTATGGACCTGTGCCCACAGGATTCAACTGAGTCTGCGGATTCTCGATGCTCTCGGGATCCCCGATCACTCCTGCTGCCTGACTGAGCGCATTCAGCAGATTGCCATCAGGCTCGCTGAGGCTGATCACCACAGTACGGTCATCTTCAGCCTCGACGGACTCGATGCTAGCGAGGTTCGCGGCTTGCGGCCCGGGCTCGTTCCGAGTCCAATCCAGTGTGCCCTTCACGTCCTCCGCAGTGACCTCGCGACCGTCAGAGAAGGAGAGATCCTCCCGCAATCGCAGCGTCAGCGTCAGGGCGTCATCCGAGTACTCCCATTCTTCTGCAGCGCCTGGATGGAGCTCACCGGCCTCATCAATGTGAAGAAGTGTGTCAAACAGCGTGCCCCATACGAAACGCTGCTCACCGTCGTGTAGTTCCGAGGGGTGCAGTGAGTTCGGAGGCCGCTGGACGGCGAATTCGAGGGTGACTTCTTCCTGTACCTGGCCCCCAGCTGCTGACTCGTCACCCCCTCCCGAACCACAACTGGTCAGCATCAGGGCGAACACAACAGCGTATGCGCCGAAGGGCAAATGTTTGCGATACATCGGGACTCCTCATCATGGTGTTGTCAACAAATAAGGCGGTGGCACACTTGTTCCGCCGGGGAAGCCGGAAGATCACCGTCGCTTCGGTGCCGGCAGAGTTCCGGTGAAGACATCGCGCGGCGTCATCAGATTCAGGAGGCGCTCTCCTGCCCGGTAACGCCGAATGTTCTCCTGGATCACCTGAATGGAACGACCCGTTCGATCAGGCAGCTTGGGCGTCTGATGGGGCGTGATCAGCACGTTCGGAGCGTCCCACAGAGGGTCGCCGGGCGGCAGCGGCTCCGGGTCTGTGACATCAAGTCCCGCCCCGGCCACAGCCCCGGAATTGAGGGCATCGACTAGTGCCTTCTGGTCGATCAGCCCACCTCGCCCAAGGTTGATGACATATGCACCGGACTGCAGAAGCGCGATCCGCTCCCGGGAGAGAATGTGATAAGTCTCGTCGCTGAGGTTCGCAGCAAGCATGACCACATCACACTGCTCAAGCATCGTGTCGACTGAGTCACCAGCATCTGCAGCAAAAAGCTGATTGACGCTCTCGTCAACCTCCGCCGCCCGTCGTTTGTATGCCAGAACTCGCATCCCGAAGGCCTTGCCCAGCTTGCCCATTTCTCGGCCGGTGTTTCCGTAACCGATGATGCCCAGCGTTTTGCCCCACAGCGCGTCTCGCTCGTTGTACCCGGGGATACCTCCCCATTCGTGGGCACGCTGTTTGTCGATGAGACCAGGGGCATCAAACGTGAGGGCCAGCGCAAAATAGAAGGCATGCTGGGCAAGGGCGGCAGCTGAGCGTCCGGCTGATCCAGTTACTAGGAGCCCCTTCTCGAAGACTTCGGGTCGCGCAGAGCGGGTCAGACCGGCATGATCACAGTGGACCCAACGGAGATTTGGAGCCTTAATGAAACGCTCGTCGATGTCCCCCCAGGTCACAGCGACGTCGGCGTGCTCGAGTTCGCGCTCCAGCTCCTTCTGCTGCCTGGGATGCAGAGCAACGACCTCGGCCGGATAAAATGCCTCCCGGAGCCGGTCGACATCTGGCTTCTCCCAGAGCAACGAAAACACCACTCGACGGATCTCACGCCCTTCTGGGGCTTGAACTGCTCGCTCCCACGCGGTGCTCATTGCTGATCCTTCGCATGCCCTGAGAGCTTCTCAACCTGTAGGAGTAAGGCTGAATGATCCAGGGAGCCTAACCCCTGAGCGCGGGCCGAGGCCATCAATCCTGAGATGACTTGCCCAAGCGGACTCGCCACCCCGGCTTCACGTACTGCGGAACTGTAGATGCCCAGATCTTTATGATGCAGATCGATGCGGAAGCCCGGCTCGAAACTCCGGCCAAGCATCGCCGGACCTTTGCGCTCCAGCACCGTACTCCCGGCCAGTCCGCCCTGGAGGACCTGCACCGCATCTTCTAGCTGCACTCCGTGCGCATCGAGGAAAGTGAGAGCTTCGGCCACCAGTTCGATGGTCCCCGCAACGATGAGCTGATTAGCCGCCTTTACCGTCTGGCCCGCGCCAGCCGGCCCAAGATAGGTCACCGTCTTACCCAGGGCCCCTAGCACGGATGTAGCAACCTCGAAGTCCGACCGCTCTCCCCCCACCATGATGGATAGAGTCGCCTCGATGGCCCCCTGCTCTCCGCCGCTGACAGGAGCGTCAAGAACTGGTACTTCCTTCTCACGCCCCTGGACAAACACCCTTCGAGCAGTCTCCGGGGCGATCGTGCTGAGATCAATCAGCCGGGCACCTGGCTGCATCGCGTCCAGCACACCGCCTTCATCGAGGACAACAGTCTCGATGTCAGGAGAGTCAGGGAGCATGGTGAGCACGAAATCCGCGCCTTGGACAGCCTCCTGGGCGGACGAGGCCTCACGACCCCCCACCTTGAGGAGAGCAGCAGCCTTACCGGGGGAACGGTTATAGCCGGTCACGTCGAACCCGGCACGCTGCAGATTTGCCGCCATGGGCGCCCCCATTACGCCGAGTCCGATGAACGCGATCTTCTGTGACATCAAGTGAACCTCTCTGGTTGGACCAACTTCAATATGTGAACTCCATCACACCTTTAGACGGTCGTCAATAGTCTTCACGAATCCGGGACTTTTGCGCGTGATGCACGTCACGGCAAAGAGCGATAGGCTGAACGAAAGAACAATCTGGTCCATCCAGATGTCCGCGATGAATGGAGCACAATGTGAGCGCCAATGCCCAGGTGGCAGAGAGACCGCAATGGTGGAAGGAACCGTTCGCGGTCTTCCAGACCAATCTGCAGGAGATCGACGCTGACCTCAACGTCGAGAGCACGTTGGACACCGTGCTTGGCCATGGGGCCGACACGTGGATGCTGAATGCTGGCGGGATTCTGTCGTTCTTCCCCACCACTCTCCCTTTTCAGACACCGTCGCCGTATCTCAGCAAGCGGCCGTCCGGGGATCTTCTCGGTGACGCAGTTGAAGCTGCCCATGCACGTGGCGTGCGGGTCATCGCCCGGTTTGACTTCTCCAAAGTCACCAAGTCCATCGCGAATGAACATCCCGAATGGTGCTTCCGGACACAGGACGGAGAGCCCCAGATCTTCAACGGACTCTGGAGTGTGTGCCCCTCCGGGGATTATTACCAGAAGCGCTCCTTTGACATCCTCGATGAGGTGCTCGACCGTTACCCGATCGACGGCGTCTTCTTCAACTGGTTCAACTTCAACATCGTCGACTACAACATGAAGGTGTACGGCATATGCCACTGCGCATCCTGCACTGAGCGTTTCCGCGAATGGAGCGGAGGCGAAGAGCTCCCCACCGATACGAAGAGTCCAAGGGTGCGGGACTGGGTGCGCTTCACCACGGCTGTGCTCGGCGACCTCAACACGAGGATCGCTGAGCACATTCGTGCACGCTCCCACAGCATCCTCGTCATCCAGGGCAAACAGGCTGATATGCGCTATTCAGAGGCGCACAAGATGCCCGGGAAGGAGCTGTGGCCCCACAGCACGGGAGAGGCCATCAGCGAGCTTCAGCATCATGAACCCCCGGTGCCGGCCTTGGTCAATGCGGTGAGCTTCGTTGATGCTCCGTACCGGATGGGCGGCGAAGAGCCCGCCCAGTTTGCGCAGTACCTGGCCCAGGGCATTGCCCGGGGCGGCATGCCCTCGACTTACATCATGGGAGCTCCTGGACGAATCCCCTACCCCTCACTGCCAGTCGCCGGCGAGATCACTCGATTCTTCCGCGCACACACCTCGGACATCTACAGCAAGCTCACCCCAGCCGCCCGCATCGCTGTGGTCAAAGCCCCTTCGGCCCGGCCGGGGTCGCCCCCGTCGGAAGAGTACCTCGGCGTCTACACGATGCTGCAGCGGTCACAGCGGCCCTTCGATGTCATCCCCCTGGATCAGATCACCGCTCTCCACGACGCCGGGCGTCTGTGCCGATTTGACCTCGTCATCCTGCCGGACGTGAGCCGGCTGGGAAGCCAAGCACCGACTCTGGACTCCTATGTCGACGACGGCGGCCATGTGCTGCTCACCGGCGGGACGGGATTCACCGCTGAAGGGAACTCCGAGCTCGTAACCTCACCGGCTCTGCGCCGCGGCGATCGTGTGCGCACCGGCACTGAGCTGAAGTCCGCCTACGCCACCACCGCTCCCCAGCCAGAAGCCTTCTCTGACATCTATCAGGGGCCTCTGGTCCCCGTGATGGGCACGCTGCTCGACTGTGTATGGGCGGACGAGGCGTCCGGACATGGCGCCATTCTTCCTCCGACCTCGTTCGCGCCACCGGAGAAGGCCCATGGGCACCGCCCGTCTGCCGACGAGGCGGCCTATTGGCGCCGGAACGCTCGTTCGGGCGGCAGCGTGACCGTCGTGCCGTGGACCATCGGCCAGTCCTACCGCGAGGTGGAGACCAGCGCTGCCGCCCAGGTGCTGCTGGAGATAGTCGACGGGCTCGCCACACCGCGCCTGGAGATCACTGCGCCCGAAAGCCTGGAAGTGGTGGTGAGCACTGCTGGCGATGACCTCATCCTGCACCTGTTGAACCTCTCCGGTGCCGGCCGCCGCGGATTCCGCCCTCCGGCTCCGCTCACCGCCGTCGGCATTAGACTTCTCGAAGAAGCTCCTTCCGCCGAGGCGAGCGCGCTTGTCTCAGGAATGCGGTTCCGTGATGTCAACAGCACGATGGAGGTCACTGTGAGGGATCATTTCGAAGTCCTGCAGATCCGTGGAGCCGCTGGGCTCGTATGACGCAGACTACCCGTCATAGTGACACTGTCAGCCGACTGCTCACCGCCATCCAGGAGGGACACTACCCGATCGGCTCCGCCCTTCCGTCCGAACGGGAACTGGCAGCCACCTTTGACATCAGCAGAAACACCCTCAGGGAAGCCATTCGCACACTCGCGAATGCGGGCGTGGTAGAGATCAGGCCCCGGTCCGGCACTGTGGTCCTGCCGGGTGCCTCCTCTCGCAATGTGGCGCTGAGAGCGCGGGCGGAAGCCTCGGGCGACCACAGCCCGCTTGATCTCATCGTCGCTCGTCTGGCGCTTGAACCGGTGTGCGCCGAATACGCAGCCGATCATCGCTCAGAGGAGGACCTTCGCAGTCTCGCCGAGGCACTCCACAAGCAAGAAGCCGCAGTGACGCGGGGAGAAGACCCCTCAGAGCCCGACGTGATGTTCCACAGCGCGATCGCCGCAGCGACTCACAACCCGGCTCTGGCCATCCTGCAGAGTCAACTGGCGCAAATGATGCATGGCTCCCTATGGAACGAGCTCAAAGGACATGCCAGGGAGGCGGCCTCGGCGAACGAGAAGTACCTCGACCATCATCGTCTGATCTATGACGCCATCGCGGATCAGGATTCCCGGCGTGCCGGTCACCTGATGACGAGCCACCTCGCGGACATAGAGTCAGCGCTCCGAGCCGAGGCTTATCGAGGACTCGACTAGAGCAATCACCTGGAGGAATTCCTCACCCTCTGCTGACCGGCAGAAGAGAGAGCACATCCAGAGCGTGCCTGACAACCTGCTCCACCTCTGACGGAGCGGGGCCTCCCCAGAGCGCGTGCAGCTCTGGGACTCCGCCCTGCGCAGCCCCACCCATGACCTGCGGGCCGAGAGTGGGCCATTCCACTCCCCCGTACCGGTGGGCAGCGACACAGACGGCGAGCGCACGCGCCGCCCCTTCCGCTCGCCTTCCTGCGGCGATCTCACGCTGAGCAACCGGCAGGATGCGCATCTGCGCCTTGATATCGGAGTCCTGGGCGATCTGAGCGAGACGATGTTCAATACGCGGATTGGAGAACCGCTCGATCAGCGCCTGTCGGTAGGCAGGGACATCAAGCTCCTCCGGAAGATGGCGTGCTGCCTCGTCCCAGAAGCTGTTGACCGCCTCAAGGCATTCGGAGTCGCTGATCGCCTCATGGACGTTTGTGTGCCCACGCAGCAGTCCCAACGATGCCAGAATCGTGTGGGCACCGTTGAGCAGCCACAGCTTCCGCGACTCCCAGGGTGCGAGGTCATTGACAAAGCGAGCACCGGCATCCTCCCAGCGGGGCCTCCCCGCCGGGAACTTTCCTTCCAGAACCCAGTCTGTGAAGGGCTCTGCCACCACCACCGCCTTATCGTGGTGCGCGACTTCCAGCCGCTGCTTCTCCTCAGCGCCCAGACGAGGGGTGATCCGGTCCACCGAGGTCGAGACGAACGAGACATGCTCAGCGATCCACGTGTGCAGATCTGTTCCTGCCGCACCAGCGAAGGCCAGCACAGCGTCACGAATCCGCTCACCGTTGTCCGGCATGTTGTCGCAGGAAACCACCGTCACCGGGCCTGACTCTTCTGCACGTCGCGCCAGCAGCCCCGTCGCCAACTTGCCCACTGCAGTCCTCAGGTCAGCAGAGCGCGCCACACCCTCATGCACCCGCTGGACCACCTCGAGATCGTGTGCGATGTCCGGAGCTTGAAGGTTGAGAGTGCCGGAACCAGTGAGGTGGTAAGCCGCCTCTGTCACCGTCAGCGAGACGATTCTGGTGCGGGGGTCGGCGATGTCCGCAACCAGCTGAGAAACTTCTGAGCCTGGGCGGGCGCGAACAATGCTGGAGATCGGCATGATCCGGTCTTCAGCAGCAGCACGCTCGATGAGATGGTAGGTGCAGCCTTGGGCCTCCAGCACATCTGCCAGCTCCCTGCTGCGCCCGGTGTAGGCGATGATCTCCCACTCCGAAGCGTCTGACGCACGCTGGGTGTAGTAGGCAAGATGCGAACGGCTGAAGGCGCCCAACCCGATGTGGACGATACGTGCGGCTTCTGAGGTGCTCACAGTTTGAAGACTCGTTTCGGCTGGGCTTCCACGCTGTCGTCGATGATCGCCTCGGCGCGGTGCTGCGGGATACGACCTTCGGCCACCAGGCGCGCAAGGAATGCGGCATCGCATCGGCGGGCGGCGTCGTGCCGGGCAGGGATCGACATAAAGGCCCTGGTGTCATCGATGAAACCTGAGCCTCGGGAGAACCCTGCCGTCTCCGTGGTGGCTGACCGGAAGCGAGCGATGGCGTCCGGGGCGTCCAGGAACCACCACGGCGCTCCGATGTAGACGCTCGGATAGAAGCCGCCCAATGGCGCGATCTCCCGGGAATAGACCGTCTCATCCACGGCGAAGAGGACGCAGTGGAAATCCCTGTGCAGACCATACTTCTGCAACAGAGGGCGCATTCCTGTGACGAAATCCGTGCGGACGGGGATGTCGTGGCCGGTGTCCGGTCCGAACTGCTGGAAAGTCTCTGTGCTGTGATTGCGCAGAACCCCCGCATGGACAGTCATCACCATGCCGTCCTCCACACTCATCCGTGCCATCTGCGTCAGCATGTGGCCGCGGAACACCCGACGCTCCTGGGAGTCCGCCTCTCCAGCAAGAACGCGGGTGAAGAGCTGTTCGGCCGCAGCGTCGTCCACGTCAAAGGTGGCGGGCTCCTCCACTCCATGATCCGTGGAGACCGCGCCGTGAGCCCTGAAGTGCTCTCTGCGGGCCTCCAGAGATCTCAGATAGCCGTGGTAAGTGGTGGCCTGACCGCACGCAGAGACAAGCTCCTCCAGATTCTTCACGAAATCTGGCGCATCCGGGTCCAGGTACCGGTCCGGACGGAAGGTGGGGAGAACCCGCGCGGGGAATCCGCTCTGAGCCAGGGCAGCATGCTCGGCCAGACTGTCCAGCGGATCATCCGTGGTGGCCAGCACCTCAATGCCGAATCGCTGGAAGAGCGCGCCCACGCTGTACTCCGGGCGCCCCAGCTTCTCGGAGATCTCGTCATAGATCACGTCCGCGTTGTCTGACGACAGCTCTGCGGTGATTCCCAGCACCTGGGAAAGTTCGTCCTCGATCCAGTACCCAGAGGCCGTTCCGGCGAAGAGGTGCCAGTGCTGAGCGAAGATACGCCACACCTGCCGCGGATCCGCCTCATGCCCACCGAGCCCCAGAGAGGAGAGCTCCACCCCAGAAGCGTGGAGCAGACGAGTCACATAGTGGTCATGGGTGACCAGAAGGTCGGTCGGATCTGTGAAGTTGATGTCCTCGGCAATCCATTGCACCGGCACGTGTCCGTGAGGCGAGATGATCGGACGATCTGCCACACGAGCGTACAAGTCCCGCGCGATGTCACGAGTGCGTGGGTCTGCGGGCAGGAGTCGATCCGGATCGCGATGCAGGAAAGAAGGCATAGGCATATTCCACACAGTGATGAAGCGATTGTCAATCGATTGCCATCTATCGTGGCACGCCCGTGTGCGAAGATTGCTGACTAGACACCGCCGATGATGCACACTCTGATCAGCCGAGGAGCTGCCACATGACTGAGGAACCTGCTGACTCTTCGAACCTGCGCGGCGGCAGGAAGACCAGATCTGCGGTCACCATCTACGACCTTGCTCAGCACCTCAACCTCAGCCCCTCAACAGTCTCCAGAGCGCTCAACAAGCCCGGCAGGATCAGCGCCAAAACCGAAGCACGCATCCGTGAGGCAGCCAAGCAGCTCGGATACCGGCGAAACCCTTTGGCGGGAGCCCTCCCCACCGGCAAGACCCGCATCGTCGCACTGGTGATCTCTGACTTCTCCAACCCTGCGTACTTCGAATACGTCCGCGGTGCTGAGAAAGTGGCATCACAGCTGGGCTACACCTTGGTCTTCACCGAGTCCCAAGAATCGCCGGAGACTGAGATCAACGCGGTGCAGCAGTTGCAGACGTCGGCCGACGGCATTCTGCTGGTGGCCTCACGTCTCAGCGACAGTGATATCCAGGAGCTTGCAGAGACCAAGCCACTCGTGGTGTCCAACCGCCATGTCGCCGGGGTGGCGAGTGTAGCCCCAGAGGTGGCACCGGGCCTCCGGCAAGCGGTTGAACACCTTCACGGTCTGGGTCACCGATATGTCGGCTATCTCTCAGGACCTCCGGCCTCTTGGATGAACCGCCACCGTTGGAACTTGGTACTCAACGAGTGCGTGTCACTAGGCATCTCTATTGTGGAAGTACCCACCGAGGCTCCTACGCATGATAGTGGCGCTCGGGCAATAGACCGTATCCGGGCCTCCGGGGTGACTGCTGTGCTGGCTTACAACGACCTGATGGCGCTGGGACTTCTCAAAGAGTGTCAGCGCCAGGGCGTCGCTGTCCCGGACGAGCTCAGCCTGATCGGTTTCGACAACATCTACGGGGCTGAGCTGACCACCCCCGCACTGACTACAGTGCAGAATCCCCTGCATGCAGTGGGAGAAGCCGCAATGCTTCAGCTGCTGAAGGAAATCGGCGACGAAGCGGGAAACGGCCAGGGCTCTCTGGCCACCCAGCTAGTGGTGCGCGAGTCGACGTCTTCTCCGAGGTTGTGAGCCTTCACCTCCACCAGCACAGTTCAGTCTGCGTAGGTATTCGCGATGTACACATCGCATGTCGCGTTGTGTGACACTGAGTTGGCCACACTTCCCAGCACTCGGCTGACGCCCCGCATCCGCTGATTGCCCACCACGATCAATTGCGCGCCGATCTCCTCAGCATAAGCGATAAGTGCATCCGCAGGGGCACCCTGCCCCGAAGCAGCCACTGCGTCCCCATCGCCGACGACGTTGCGCACCACGCGCTCGGCAGTCTCTTGGGCATCGTCAGCAGTGGATGCCACCCACTCCTCAGTACCGACCTTCATCGGGGTAACAGAGTCCTTCACATAGGCAGTGAAGACATGGAGGGGCGACCCCAGCTTCACCGCAAGATCCCGAGCTACCTCCGCTGCTTTACGGGCAGTGGGGCTGCCGTCAACTCCTACAACGATCGGGGATGCCATGTGAGACTCCTTCATTAGTTGAGCTGCTGGGTCGTCACGCCCAAGTGTATAGCTGGTTCTTTTTCGAAGTGTCCCTCAGCAAAGCGTCAACGACGACTTACCGAGAGACCCTCCGTCTGTATGCAGTGAAGGTTATCGCTGAGCTGCGCTGTGGCGCTGCGCGGCTAGTTCCACCGCAGCCGAACGTGCCGCGGAAGCCTCCTCGGCAGTCAGGGTACGGTCCGCGGCTCGGAAACGCAGTGCGTAGGCCAGCGACTTTTTCCCGTCCTCGATGCCGGTGCCGGAGTAGACGTCGAAGAGGTCGATGCTCTCCAACAGTTCGCCTGCCCCTTCTACCAGGGTGGACTTCAGTGTGGCTGCCGGCAGATCCTCATCCACAATCAGTGCCACGTCCTGCGTGGTGGGCGGGAAGGTGCTGATCGGTTCAGCGCTCACCTGGTCCGGGGAGGCATCGATCAACACCTCCAAGTTCAGCTCCATCGCGCTGGTGCGCGCAGGCAGATCCAGGGAGGCAGCCACCTTCGGATGCAGCTCACCGGCGAAACCGATCAGCTTACCGTCGAAGTGCAGCGCCGCAGTGCGTCCCGGATGGAACGCCTGGTGCCTGCCCTGCTGCACATCCAACTGAACTCCCAGCAGCTCGGCCACCTTGCGGGCAGCCTCCACGGCATCAGCCCAATCACGTGCGCGACCGGCCTGGCCGACTTGATCTGCGGGCTCCTGGCCTGCGAAAGCGGCGGCCACATGCAGGGGCTGGTGCGGGATTCCGGCCTGCAGCTGCGCAATGACCTGCTCCCCCGGATAGGCGCCAATCCCTGGGATCTCCGCGGTACCGTGCTGCTCACCGGGAAGAAACACCGAGCCGGCTTCAAAAAGGGCGAGATCCCCGAAGCCGCGAGAAACATTGCGGCGCAGCGCATCCAGAAGCCCCGGCAGGATGCTGGTACGCAGCGTGGGGTACTGGCTGGCAATAGGGTTCACCAGCCGGATCACCGGCATGGGCTCCTCAGACTCCTCGGGGCGGCCGAACAAGGTATTGGCCTCCTCGGACAGGAACGGATAGGACAGCACCTCCGTCAGTCCTGCCGCAGCCAAACCTGAATACACCTGACGACGACGCTGCTGAGCCTTGGTCAATCCCCGGCCAGCCGGTGCCACCGGAAGCCGCGACGGGATCTGGTCATAGCCGACCAGGCGCGCGATCTCCTCCACCAGCGACTCGGGGAACGTCAGATCCGGTCGCCAGCTGGGCGGGGTCACTTTCAGCACACCACTCTGCTGGGCTTCCACCACGGCGCCGATGGCGCTGAGCGACTCGGTGATCTGATCCAGCCCGTAGGGCACACCGGTGAGACGCTGGGGCAGCTCAGTATTGAGCTCGATGACCTCAGGAAGAGCCGGATCTCCCACCTGAGTCACCGTTCCGGCATCAGTGCCACCGGCAAGTTCCACCAGAAGGTCAGCGACCCGCTGGGCGGCAATGGCGGGAAGCACCGGATCCACGCCGCGCTCGAAGCGTTTGGCGGCTTCGGAGGGCAACCGGTGGCGACGCTTCGAACGGCCAACGCTGATCGGATCGAAGTGCGCGGCTTCCACCACTATGGTCGAGGTGCTGCTGGAGACCTCCGCGCGGGCACCGCCCATCACCCCGGCAATACCGAGGGCGCCGTCGTCGTCGGCGATCACAAGATCCTCAGCGTGCAGCTCGCGCTCCTTATCATCAAGGGTCACCAGCTTCTCGCCGGGCTGCGCTCGCCGCACCCGAATGGCGCCGCTGAGCTTATCGGCGTCATAACAGTGGTTGGGCTGCCCCAGCTCCAGCATGACGTAGTTGGAGATATCCACTGGCAGGCTGATGGGGCGCATACCCGCCAGCCGCAGCCGCGAGGCCATCCATGTGGGGGTCGGAGCGTCCGGGTTCACACCGGTCACAGTCCGTGCCACGAAGCTGTCGCATCCCGGGGTGCCGTAGATGGGAGCGTGGTCCTCCAGGACGACCTCATAGCCCGGTGCCGCAACCTCCCCGACGGTGACCTGCGATGCCGGATCCGTGAAGCTGGTCGCTGTGGCGTGAGAGTACTCGCGGGCCACGCCTCGAATGCTGAAGGCATAGCCGCGGTCGGGCGTCACGTTGATCTCGGCAGCCGAATCATCGAGTCCCAGAAGCTCGATGGCATCGGTGCCCGGCTCTGGGTCCAGGCCGAGAGTTCCAAGAACCAGGATGCCGTCGTGGTCTTCGCCGATGCCGAGTTCGCGCACGGAAGCGATCATTCCGGCCGAGACATGCCCGTAGGTCTTGCGCGGAGTGATGCGGAAGTCCCCGGGAAGTACCGCACCGGGCAGAGTGACGATGACTTTGTCACCGACCTCGAAGTTGTGGGCACCGCAGACAATGCCCTGCACGCCCGAGGGATCGATGCCCTCACCGGTCAGCGGCTGAGGCTGCCCTTCGGGTGCCACACGGACCTGGCACCAGTTGATCGTCTTGCCGTTCTTCTGCGGCTCAGGGTGCTTCTCCAGCACTTCGCCGACCACAATAGGCCCGCTCAGCTGGTCGGAGGGACGGTGGACGTCCTCCTCCTCCAGCCCGACCTTGACCAGATCGGCCATGAGGTCTTCCGCCGTCGCGTCAGCGGGGAACTGGGTGTACTCCCGAATCCAGGAAAGTGGGATGCGCATAGGGTCCTCAGACCTCCATTCCGAAGTGCTGGCTGAAGCGGATATCGCCTTCGATCATGTCCCGCATGTCCGGGACGCCGTTGCGGAACATCAAGGTACGTTCCACACCCATGCCGAAGGCGAAACCGGTGTACTCATCCGGGTCGATTCCAGCGGCTCGCAGCACATTGGGGTTCATCATCCCGCAGCCGCCCCACTCGATCCACCGCGGCCCGCCCTTTGCGTTGACATCCCAGACGTCCATCTCCGCCGAGGGCTCGGTGAAGGGGAAGTATGCCGGGCGGAGTCGGATCTTGGCTTCATGTCCGAACATCTGCCGGGCGAAGTGCTCCAACGTGCCCTTCAGATCTGCCATAGTCAGGCCCTTGTCCACAGCGATGCCCTCAAACTGATGGAAGACCGGAGTGTGAGTGGCATCGAGCTCATCAGTACGGTACGTCCGGCCAGGGCACAGCACATAGGCCGGCAGCTCGCGATCCAGCAGGGCTCGGATCTGCACCGGTGAGGTGTGAGTACGCAGCACCAGATGCGCGTCTTGGGGCTCCACGTAGAAGGTGTCCTGCATTTCACGCGCCGGGTGATCAGGAGCGATATTGAGCGCGTCGAAGTTGAACCACTCGGACTCGACCTCGGGGCCTTCGGCGATCTCCCACCCCATACCGATGAAGACATCGGCGACTTTCTCCTGCAGAACGTTCAGGGGGTGGCGAGCACCGAGAGTACGACGCCGCGGAGCCGCGGTGACATCTACGGTCTCTTCAACCAGGATCCGTTCAGCGTGCTCGGCCTCGAGGACTTCGGTCCGCGCAGCAAGGGCCTTCTGGATCTGCCCGCGGGCCGCGCCGAGGATCTTTCCCGCTGCGGACTTGTCCTCCTTGGCGAGGTCCTTGATCTGCCGGTTGGCGAGCACGATGGGGGCTTTGTCACCGGTGTGGGCCAGTCGGGCTGATTTCAGCTCTTCCAGGTCGGCGGCGGCGTCGAACGCTGCCAGTGCCTCACTGACACACCGCTGAACGGCGGTCTCGTCAAGTGGATGGGGAGCGGCGACGTCGGCCCTCTCCCCCTGGTTCTCTGCCTCGCTGTTTTCGGGCGTGGACATTGTGCTCCCGTACGTGAATGGATGCTGGACAATCCCCGCTAGTTTATGCGGTGTGCGACTGCCCTGCCGACTTCAGCCCGGCTCGTCTCATTCTTCAGCACGGCTCGTCTCAATCCGCGGTGAGCTGAACCTCTGCGGCACCCTCTCGCCCTGAAGCCCACAGCACGAGATCTTCGACGTCGCCTTCGATATGCGCCGGCGGGTCTGCGCGGCGCCCGAGGGTCACCGGGCCGAATCCTGGTGCCCGATAGGTCAGCCTGTGGCGCTGTTTGCGGGCGGCAAGCGCAAAGAACGTTTTGGTTGATTGGTTCCACAGCTTTCGCCGTAGTGCCTCAGAGATCGGGCGTTTCTGCTGCGGACTATAAGCAGGCTGAGCGCGCAGCACATCTTCGGTGTGGATATAGAACTCTGCACTGTTCATTAAGTCGTTGACGACTCGACGGCTGCTCGGCGACCCGCGTCCGGGACCCTCCGCTACTCGGTCCACCAGCTCGTCGTAGCTCAGCGCTTCCAGAGGTGCGAGGCGCCGTCGTCCCAGGCCACTGAGCAGCGGAAGCTGCGTGCTGAGTAGCGCATCTGGCCTGCGATCGCGGGTGACGATGTGCAGGGCGAGGTCCCGGGCTGCCCACCCCTCGCACAGAGTAGGTGCATCCGGGCTGACCTGGGAGAGCGCGGTGGCCAGTGAATGGCGCTCGCGTGCTGCAGTCGATTCCACAGCCCCAGTGTAGGCCCGGGACCACAGCCCGGGAATGTTTCCGGTGCTCAGTCGGCGGACTGGGCCATCAGGTGCGCATCCTTGTAGCCGAGGTAGCGCTCAGCATTGGCGTGCAGAGCGCGCACTTCCTCATCAGTCAGGCTGCGGCGCACCTTGGCCGGAACTCCTGCCACCAGCGAGCGCGCAGGGACTTCAGTTCCCTCCAGCACGACCGCCCCGGCCGCTACCAGGGACTCAGCCCCGATGACCGCCCGACTCATCACTGTGGCTGACATACCGATCAGGCAGTGGTTCCCAACGGTGCATCCGTGAACGACGGCGCTGTGGCCAACCGAGACGCCGTCGCCGAGCACACAGGGCGAGCCAGCATCGGTGTGCAGCACCACGTTGTCCTGAAGGTTGGTGCCCTCGCCGATTTCTATTCGGTCACTATCTCCCCGAACTGAGACGCCGTAGAAGGCCGAGGAGTTGTCACCGAAGGTCACGTCCCCGGTGATTGCTGCCGTGGGAGCGAGGAACACGCCTTGTCCGATCGTTGGGGTCTTGCCGTTGATAGTGAGCACGTGGGCCAAGGTTCACTCCTCCAGCTGATGGATTGCACAAGCGCCGTCGCGGATACGGTACGCACGGCTCATTCCGATAATGCCAGAAGACGATCCGGGCCAACTGCGTTTATTTGTTGTTCCGGCTGGGTTGATTCGCATGCCTGGGCCATCAAAAGCATCACTCGATGCTTGATCTGCACCACTGGACCGACAATTTCCTCATAGTGTGAGGTGTATCACTCTCTGCTTGAGTGAGCCGGCAGACAATACCTGAGGGAAGCTGATGACGGATATATCGAGTCAACAATCCGAGACGATGTCGCACACGAACTCTTGGCGGCGTCATGGCCGCGCACTTGCCCGAAGCGGGGTTCATGGAGCTCCCGCCGGTACACCTCGGCGCCGCCGCCGGCGCGCCGCCGTCGGGGCGGCCGCACTGCTCAGTGCACTACTTCTCCCCTGGTCAGCAGCACATGCTGCTCCCAGCGAAAGCGCAGACGAACCGGCGCCTTCCAGCACTGGCGACGCCGCGCAGCTGGAATGGCATGAGATCACCTTTGGACAGTCGACCGACTTGAACTTCTCCTCAAATGTTCTGCCGGAGAAAGTCGGGGTCAATCACGCCTCTCCGGAAAATCCCGGGACCATTGAGGGTGAGATCTTTATGGAAAGTCGCGGCGGAAAGCTTGCCCCCGGCCATGATGGGCTCACCTTCTACCACGTGAACCTCGACCCGCATGAGCACAATTTTGTGCTCGAAGCGGATATGACAATTCACCAGTTCGGCCCAGAGACCGGCGCCAGCCCCAGTGGTCAGGAAGGCGCAGGGCTTATGGTCCGCGACCTCAATGGTGGCGCGCGCCAAGATCCCATGCTGGACGGCTTTGAGGAAGTCCCAGCAGCGTCGAACTATGCATCCACTACGGTTCTGCGTCAGGGAGCAGTCGCAATGACTCGAACAGGTGTCACGGAGCCCTGGGGCACTGTGGGTTCAGAACGCCGGACCGAGAGCTTGGGCTCCTACGGTGTTCTCCTTGAGACGCCTATCAGCATGAGACTGGAACGGACCGATGACTCCTTCGTCATGTCCACCACCTATACCCACGCCGGGGAACCCGAAACATACACCCGTGAACTCCAAGGAGCGGATTGGGTCCAGGACATCGAACCGGATCTGATGACGGTCGGGTTCTTCGTCTCCCGAAATGCTGCGGTCACGTTCTCTAACGCTTCGCTAACGTTAAGCGAAGCCAACACCCAGCCGCGTCCGGCAACCCCGGAACAAGTGACCCCGGTGGACTTCAACCTGAGAGCCCCCGAGCGATCGGGCACCACCGACTACCCCTTTGCGGCCACCGCTACCTACTCGGGCACTGTGGATATCTCGGTAGATGGCACAGCGGTTGCTCAGGGACTTGAGATCAGCCCAGAGTCTGAACTCCAGAGGCAGATCGAACTGCCGGTGGGAACCTCTACGGTCGCTGCGACATACTCCCCTGCCGCTGGCCCAGATCTGAGCCCCATCACGCGCTCCGTGCAGGTAACAGTTCGCGAGTTCCACCACGATGACCCGTTGATTGTGAGCCCGGAAGGTTCTCCCGAGGGGAACGGCACTGCCGAATCCCCGCTAGACATCATGACGGCAATCGAACACGTAATTCCGGGGCAGGCTGTGGAACTGCTGGAGGGCACCTACCAGCCGTCCAGCACCATTCGCATCAACCCGGCCTATGCGGGCACCGAGGAGGCGCCTAAGACTCTGACCGCACGGGAAGGCGCCGAAGTCATCATCGACGGTCGCTCAGCGATCTCCGAGATCATGCGAGCCGACGCCGACCACTGGGTCATCTCGCACCTGGAACTCACCCGAGCAGCCGGTAACGGCATGCGCTCATCGGGGTCCCACAATGTCTTCGACTCCATGGTCTTCAGCTATAACGGCGGAACCGGATTCCAGCTCAGCGGCAGCGGCGACCCCGAGGAGTGGCCGGCACATAATTTGGTCACTAACTCCACTGCCCACGACAACCGCGATCCAGCGGACATCAATGCCGATGGCTTCGCCGCGAAGCTCGGCGTCGGCCCGGGGAATGTCTTCCGCGGCAACGTCGCCCACCACAACATCGACGACGGATGGGATCTGTACAACCGAACCGACGAGGGACCCAACTTCCCCGTAGTGATGGAAGACAATATCGCCCATCACAATGGACAGCTCTCCGATGGTTACAACGCGGACTCCAATGTAGGAACGGGCTTCAAAGTAGGCGGTGAAGGACTGCCCGTGGACCATGTCCTGACCGGCAACCTCGCATACGCGAACAATCTGGATGGGTTCTCGGACAACTTCAATCCTGGCCAGATTCAGCTGACCAATAACACTGCGGTGGATAACAAGCGCTTCAACTTCATCTTCCGCACCAACCCCTATTTCGAGCCCCATGAACAGGGTGTCTTCCGGAACAACCTTTCGGTCTTCACTACGGATCGCGCCCGGGCAGACCAGATCTCAGGGGACGTCGACTCCAGCAACATCCTGTTCACCGGAACCGAATCCCGCGCCGAGGGCGGCAAGCGCTTGGTGTTCCCCCGGGACTTCGTCTCACTCGAGCAGCCCGACGGACACGCGCGCGCTGAGGACGGTTCGCTGATTTTCGGTGAATTTGCTCAGCCGACGTTCCGCTCCATCCTGGCCGACGGCGGCACTGACGGGGATCATATTGGCGCTATCACCCCCACCCCTCACCCGAGTGGCAAGCGCTGAGTCGCCCCTTTCTGATTGTCGGATGCGGTAGTCATAGCGGTGGCGTTGGAGACTTGCATGGTCTTCAGCGCCACCGTTTTCTTCCGGACCGAGGAGTCCTCCCGCAGCACCGGTCAACCTCACCATCATGTGTTGAGCAGTTGACCGAGTTTTGTGTCAGACCCTGTCTTTAGGGTTGAAGTATGGACATCAACGCAGCAGCACGCGCTGCAGGGCGGGCTCGTGCCGGGGGAAGCCTGGCAGAGTCAGTGCTGCGTGGCGCTGCGGAGTTCTTCTTCAGCTCTGCTGCGAGAACGCCGCGGAGCTCAACACCAGCTGCTGCAGACCATGCCCGTCAGGAGTGGGGGCCGGTCGATTTCTTCGCACTCGGGGTCCTGCCCGTGGTGGTTGCTCCCACTCGGCTGGAGACGCCGCTGAACCTTGATGCTGCCTTCATGGGAACGGGCCCTGCCGAGGGCGCGGCTGCCTCTGGCGGCAGGCCAGCACCTAGTGGCAAGTCAGCACCTGGTGAAGAATCAATGCCTAGTCAAGCGTCAACGTCTGAGGAGCATGTAGGTCTTTCTTCGGATCTTCCTTGGGAACTTGTCAGGGCAGGACAGGTCCAGGTCCAGGAACGTCGGATGGCTGCTGAAAAGATCTCGCTGCTGCTGCAGTATCGTCAGCGTCAGAGCCTTCAGGCGCAGGTGGTCTATGCCGATCATCGGCAGAGGAAGATCCAGCTGCAGGAAGCTGATCGGGCGGTGATCAGGGAAATAGCCCAGGTTCTCGGTCATGGTGAACAGGCCACCACCGCTGTGCTGCATGCTGCCGGGTTCGCCCAGCACCAGCTGCCGAAAGTGTGGCAGGCGTTTATGGCAGGCGAACTGGATCTGGTCAGGGTCCGGAAGATCGTGACCGCCGCTGCTGTGCTGAGCGATTCCGATGCCACCGGCGGGGCTGCTGCGCTGAGTCAGTTCGATGATGTCGCGGCCCGGTGTTCAGCGCAGAAGAATCTGGGGCAGTTGCGGGGCTGGCTCAATAGAGTGGTAGCAGCACTATCGCCTGATGCGTTCGAGCAGCAGTGTGCTCAGGCCAGGGAGTCTCGGTGTGTGCGGTTTTTTCATCGTGATGATGGGATGTCTGAGGTGTGGGCGCTGCTGCCGACGGTGGCAGCTGCTGCGATACAAAAACGACTGCACCAAGCAGCCCACACACCCAACCAACCCGACCAGCCCAACCCAACAGGTCAGCCGAACCCGGGCCAGCCGAACCCATCAAGTCAGCCGAACCGGTCGGAGCAGACATATCCGCCTCATAACGCTGCCAACGGCGATGCCCCCGCCCACGACACCAACACCAGCACGAGCACCAGCACCGGTGATGATGGTTCTGGATCAGATGCCACCCCCAGTACTGCGCCTGAGTTGGCGGCGCTGCTGGCATCCGCAGTCGGGTTCGGGGTCCTACAGGATGACACCAGCGAAGGTGCTGATTCCTCAGCTACCAGCAGCGGCCATGAGCCGGCTGATGAGCGGACAGTAGCCCAGCGGGAAGCAGACATTCTTACTGCTTGGCTTACTGGTGGGACCGGATCGGGGCCTGAGGCTGGTATCAGTGCCTCGATTGGGCTGATGATCCCTTGGGAGACGGTGATGGGGGTCTCGGATGAGCCTGGGGTCTCCTGCGATAGGCAATGGGCGGTTCCTGCTGATCAAGCCCGTGCTCTGGTTGCTGATACCGGGGCTAGGCGTCGTTGGTACAGCCTGTACTACGGGCCACCACCGGACAACGCCCGGGGTCCGGCCGGGCCAGATGGGCCGAGTGGGTCAGATGGGCCGAGTGAGTCAGCCGGGTCCGGTGATTGGACTGCGGATCCACTGGTTCCTGGTGACCTGTTGGCTGCTGTGTATGAGGGCCATGATCCACCATTGGCACTGCGGGAAGTACTCGCTTTCAGAGATGGTACGTGTCAGGAACCTGGTTGCTCGGTGGCTGCTGAGCGCTGCGATCTTGATCATCATGTGCCCTGGCCTGCAGGCGAAACCAGGGCCAGTAATCTTCAGCACCTCTGCCGCAGGCACCACCGGCAGAAATCCCACGGCCACCTCAGCCCACCCACACCAAAAACTGCTCCATAAGAACGTCTCAAAGGGAACCCACCACCGCTGCCCTCGCGTGCCAGCTCTTAGCCCCTCCACAGTGAAAGATCGCCCGGGTCGAAGTGATGTTCTGACAGAAAACTCACAGGAAAAATCATCGAACACACCTTCGAGAAATCGCACTGAACCACTTGCGGTGCGCTAGAAGACGTGTTCTACTTGAGATTGCGCGATGGGAAGCGCGATGCGCGTAGAAGCCCTCCTCACTGCTTCTACGCGCATCACCCATTTCTAGGGCCGGACAGCCCTCTACAGAGCCGCCGCAAGGCTACGTTTCTCACGTTGTGGATCGTTCAGGCAGTTCTCAGCTGGCGCGGCATAGGATCGCCCCATGGAACTTCTGCAGCTGAACTCCGGTACCGCTATCCCCCAGCTCGGGCTGGGAACCTCCAAGTCAGGCGAGCCCGACCGCGCCGTCGCCTCAGGACTCGAGGTGGGATACCGCCATATCGACACCGCACAGATGTACCAGAACGAGACTGCTGTCGGTGAAGGGATCCGCGTCTCCGGCGTTCCCCGGGACGAGATCTTCCTGACCACCAAACTGCATAACCCCCATCATGCCCCTGAAGACGTCCACCGGACATTCGAAGAGTCGCTGCAGCGCCTCGGCGTCGACTACGTCGACCTGTTCCTGATCCACTGGCCGATGCCGTTCGATAAGACCGATTATGTAGACACCTGGCGCACCATGATCGAGCTGCGTGACTCCGGTAGGGCCCGCGCCATCGGCGTGTCGAACTTCGTTCAAGACCACCTGGACCGGATCATCGAAGCTACCGGTGTCACCCCTGCGGTGAACCAGATTGAAGTCCACCCGACCTTCGCCAATAACGAGCTGCGGCAGTACTGCCGGGAGCGCGGCATCGTCGTGACAGCGTGGAGCCCACTGGGCAAGGGAGATGAACTCAACCTCCCTGCCGTCCGCGAGATCGCAGAACGTCACGACCGGACACCGGCGCAGGTGATCCTGCGGTGGCATCTCCAGCGTGGTGACGTAGTGATTCCCAAGTCAGATAACCCTGAGCGACAGCGTTCCAACTTCGATGTCTTCAGCTTTGAGCTTTCCCCCAACGATATGGATGCTCTCGACGCCCTGGACCGCGGCGAGGATGGCCGCCGGAGCCCACACCCGAATGACTTCGGCAAGGAATAACCTGGCGCCGAGGAAGCAAAAAAGGTGAGACGGTGAGTGCCACCCACCTGCGCCCTTTACACGGTGATGATGCTGCCGATGTGCTGAGCGCCTTTGCTGCGGACCCAGAAATGTCCCGGCAGGGCGATGTCACAGACCTGGAGTCGGCCGAGGCCTACATTAGGCAGCTGACCGACCGGAGCCAGGACAATCTGGCCTTCGCGGTTGTCGACCGAGGCCGCTGCGTGGGCGTCGTCGCGATTAATGGGTCACGTCAACATCAGCTGGGCTGGTTCTTCTACTGGGTGCATCCTGGCACCCGCGGCCGCGGAGTGATGTCTCAGGCGGCAGCCACAGTGGCCAATTGGGCGCTGGGACATGGTGAAGATGACGACGGCGGCTTCTACCGTCTAGAGCTGGGTCACCGTGAAAACAACCCCGCCTCTGGACGGATTGCGGCGGCGGCTGGGTTCCTGCAGGAAGGCCTGGAAAGGGAGAAGTTCGAGGTCGGCGGGGAACGAGTAGACGTGCTCACCTACGGCCGACTGCGAAGTGACCCGCCCGCCGTCGTCGGGCATCTACCCCTGAGATGTCAGCAGGAAGTGACCTGCAGTTAAGGACCTGTCGCGCTAACCGCGGTAGCGTCCGGGCCGGTGATTCAGGGCCAGGACCATGTTGAGCACCACAGCACCCACCGCGGAGATGAGCACATTCATCGGAGCCACCACAGTCAGGGCGATGAGAATCACGATCACATCAAGGCTCATCTGCACGTAGCCGGCGCGCATATTGAACTGCTCCTGCGCGATGAGCGCCAGAATATTGAACCCGCCCAGCGATGAGCCGTGACGGAACACTGCCAGCAACGAAACCCCCAGCAGCAGGTTCCCAGCGATGACCCCATAGATCTGGTCCATCTCCGGGAGCGGAATCCAGTGCTGGTTGAGTTCGGTGAACAACGAGACCAGTGCCACTGACACCAGGGTCTTCACCGTGAATCTCCAACCCTTGCGCCACAGTGCCAGGGCAAAGAAGGGCACGTTGACCAAGAAGAACAGCCAGCCGAAGCTCAACGGAGTGGCATATGTCAGCAGCAGCGCTACACCTGCTGTACCGCCAGTGACCGCCTCGGCCTGCTCGAGCATGTACAGACCAAGCGCTGCGAGGAACGTTCCGGTGAGGACACCGAAGACATCCTCAGGGACACTATGCGGAAGGGTCGGATCAGTGGCCATCGGCCGCGGGTCATGCTTCTGAGTCACCCGGATACTCTAGACCCCTCATATGAAAGTCCTGTGACAGAGCCCCAATCGTGCACCACGGCTCGCGCACTGCACAGAGCTACAGTCTGCTGCGTGTAGCTTCCCTACGCGTAGTCTTAAAGGGTGACCATCAGTGTCTTCGACCTCTTCAGCGTCGGTGTGGGGCCTTCTTCATCCCACACCGTAGGGCCTATGCGCGCTGCCCGGCGCTTTGTCCAGGAGCTGCTGGTTCAGCCCGAGGGCGGCGCTGTCGTTGAAGACGTCGCTGCTGTGCAGGTGGAGCTTTTCGGGTCACTTTCAGCCACCGGATCCGGACACGGCACCTTCACTGCCATTCTGCTGGGGCTCGAAGGGTGGGCTGCTGAAGAGATCCTGCCTGAGCAGGTTGATGAGCGGATCGCGGCCATGGAAGCCACCGGCATCGTTCAGCTAGGCGCCCAGCTTGGTCACCGCAATGACATCACCCTTCGGGTAGCGGACTTCATCCAGCGTCCGCTGACCCATTTGGAACGGCACTCCAATGCCATGACTCTTCGTGCCGTGGACGCGCAGGACAAACTGCTGGCCGAGGAGACCTACTACTCAGTGGGCGGAGGTTTCGTCGTCGCTGATTCGGAGAACTCCAGCACCGAACTCTCAACCGGCGACCCACAGGTCCCCTACCCGTTTCGCACCTCTGCAGAGCTGATGGCCCACTGCCGCGACGCCGGCCTCTCCGTCTCCGAGGTGATGCTGGCCAATGAGCGTGCCCACCGCAGCGAGGATGAGATACTCGACGGCATCTGGCACCTCTGGGAGGTGATGGAGGCCTGCAAGAATTCCGCTCTCCAGCGCGAAGGCCCCCTTCCGGGCGGGCTCAAAGTGCGCAGGCGCGCCCCTGATTGGCATGCCAAGCTCTGGCGTGAGGATCCTGACCGCAGTTATGCCTATTGGCAGGAGTGGGTGAATCTGGTGGCCCTGGCGGTCAATGAGGAGAACGCTTCCGGCGGCAGAGTGGTCACCGCGCCCACCAACGGTGCCGCAGGTATCATTCCAGCAGTCGGGTTCTATGCCACCCACTACGGGCCAGGCGCCACTTTCGCCAAACCCGAGGATAAGCGCCGCATTGTCACCACCTACCTGCTCACTGCGGCAGCAATCGGTGTGCTGTATAAGGAGCAGGCCTCCATCTCAGGAGCAGAGGTCGGCTGCCAGGGCGAAGTCGGTTCCGCCTCTTCCATGGCCGCAGCGGGGCTCTGCGAGATCCTGGGCGGCACGCCCCAGCAGGTGGAGAATGCCGCCGAGATTGCCATGGAGCACAACCTCGGACTGACCTGCGATCCCATCAGCGGACTAGTGCAGGTGCCCTGTATCGAGCGCAACGCGATCGCCGCGACCAAGGCCATCAATGCCGCGCGGATGGCGCTGATGGGTGATGGCGAGCACCGCGTCACACTGGATGACGTCATCAACACCATGCGCGAAACCGGCAAGGACATGTCTCATAAGTACAAAGAGACGGCCTTGGGTGGTCTTGCCGTCAATGTTGTGGAGTGCTGAACGCACGACGACGCCGTCACGTCATGTCGCTGTCACATACTGTGAGACAGAATGTTGCCTATGACAACTAGTTTCGCGGCTGCTGCCACCCCCAGAGAACTCGCCGACGCCTATGTTCATCGCCTTGCCGAGCTGGATCCCTCCGTATCCACGGGACTCGGGCTCAACCCGCAGGACGACCGGATGCCGGACCACTCCCCCGCCGCGGCGGAGGCACAGGATGAGCTGATGCGCGCCGTGCTGGCCCGCCTCGATGAGCTTCAGGCCCAAGCCGGGGACTTCGAGGAGATCGAAGCGCGTTGTGCGGTGCTGCTGCGCGACCGGCTCGGCGTCCAGTTGGAAGCCCATGAGGCAGGTGAGCACCTGCGCCCGCTGCGCAATATCGCCTCCCCCGTCCACGGTGCCCGTTCGATCTTCCTGATGATGCCTGCCGCCACCGCGCAGGATTGGTCCGTGATCGCCCGTCGGATGGCGAAGTTCCCGGGCTGCTATGACTCGCTGATCCAAGCGCTGGACGAGGGGCGTCGTCGTGGGCTGTATGCCGCACCGCTGCAGGTGGAAACTATCATCGGGCAGCTGGATGAGTGGATCGCCTCAGAGACCACCTGGTTCCACGAGTTTGTGAGCAAAGGCCCAAAGAGCCTGGCCACCGATTTAAAGGACGCAGCCGACGGCGCCGCAGCTGCTGTGCGCACCATGCGCAACTACCTCTCAGAGACCTACCTGCCAGAGGCCGCAGGAACCCCCGATGCCGCCGGCCGTGAACGATACCTGCTCAACGCTCGGCGCTGGATGGGAGCCAGCATCGACCCAGAAGAGGTCTATGCCTGGGGCTGGGAGGAGTACAAGCGGCTTGCCGCCCAGATGCGGGAGTTGGCAGAGCAGATCAAACCCGGGGCAACGCCGGTTGAAGCCATGCGCTGGTTGGATGAGCACGGACGGCGCGTGGAGGGGGTCGAGGAAGTCCGGCAGTGGCTGCAGGACATGATGGACCGCAGCATTGAGGAACTCGACGGCACCCACTTCGACATCGCCGAACCCATCAAGACGGTTGAAGCGATGATCGCGCCCTCAGGCAGTGCCGCAGCACCCTACTATTCCCGTCCATCTGTGGACTTCTCGCGGCCGGGCCGGACTTGGCTGCCCACCCTGGGCCGAACGGTCTTCCCGGTCTATGACCTGGTCAGCACCTGGTACCACGAGGGAGTGCCGGGACATCACCTGCAACTGGCGCAATGGGTGCACGTCAAGGACGATCTCTCGCTGTTCCAGACCACTATCGGTTCATCCTCCGGCGCCACCGAAGGGTGGGCCCTCTACGCCGAGCGCCTGATGGACGAGCTGGGGTATCTCGATGCTGAGGAGCGCATGGGCTACTTGGACTGCCAGATGATGCGCGCCGTCCGGGTGGTCATTGATCTAGGGATGCACCTTCAGCTGGAGGTCCCGCAGGACTCGCCCATCGGTGCCGGTGAGACCTGGACACCGGAGCTGGCTCTGGAGTTCTTCGCCGCTCACTCGGGTCGGCCACGGGACTTCCTGGAGTCTGAGATCGTGCGTTATCTGGGCTGGCCGGGACAGGCCATCAGTTACAAGCTGGGCGAGCGCGCCTGGCTCAATGGCCGTGCTGCGGCACAGGGTGCCCATGGAGAGAACTTCAGCCTCAAGGACTGGCATATGAAGGCGTTGTCGCTGGGCGCACTGGGTCTGGACGACCTGGAGAAGGAACTTTCGGCGCTCTAGGTCAAAACAGTGAGCGGGCCCGCAGCACATCTGCTCCGGGCCCGCTCACTGTAAATGCACTGCCGCCTACCGGCTGACGTCGATGATGATCTTGCCGCGAGCACCGTTCTTGTTGTGATCCATCGCCGCTGCCGCCTCGGCCAGCGGATAGACGGTGTCAATATCCACCTTGAGCTTGCCGTCGCTGATCTTCTGCAGCAGCGACTCCAGGCGTGCACCATCGGGACGCACCCAGATCAGCTGTCCGGCGTGCTCGAGCACCTCCGAATCTGTGACGGATACGTGACGGCCCCCCTCGCCCAGCAGCGCCAGGGTGTCGGCAAGAACTCCGCCCACAAAGTCAGCAACCGCTGTGACACCCTCGGGCGCTACCTCGCGGACCCGCTCCTGCAGGCCCTCCCCGTAGGTCACCGGGGTGACACCGATGTCACGCAGGGCATCATGATTCTTCTCCGAAGCAGTACCGATCACCGTGGCGCCCATCTCTACGGCCAGCTGCGCGGCCAGATGGCCCACACCGCCGGAGGCTGCGTGGATCAGCAGGGTGTCCTCGCTGGAGAGTTTCAGGGCTTCCAATGAACGCAGTGCGGTCAGCCCCGCCAGCGGAAGTCCGGCGGCGCTGTCGGAGTCGACGTCATCGGGCACATGGGCTACATCGACTGCGCGTATCGAGACGTATTCGGCATAGGTCCCGCCCTGCACAAAGTCCTTACGGGCGTAGGCAGCCACCCGGTCGCCGGGCTTGAACTCCGGCACATCAGGGCCTGTTGCTTCGATTGTTCCGGCTACGTCCCAACCCGGCACCACGGGGAAGACAACATCCAGCAGGGGGTCCAGCCCGCCGGCCATCAGTTTCCAGTCCACCGGATTGACCGCCGCACGCTCCACTTTGATGAGCACCGATCCCGGGGCCACCTTAGGAGTGGGCAGCTCGGTCAGGGACAGAACGTTGGTATCTCCATATTCAGAGTAAGCAATCGCACGCATGTCGGTCCCAACAATGATCACCGGCTGCTCATTCCAGCCAGTCTGGCACCCGCTGGACCCTAAGGAACCGTATGGCCGGCGGCCCTCAGCAGCTGGAACCACTCGGCGCGACTGAGCCGCACCTGTGCCCCGGCAGCAGCTTCCTGCACCCGCCCCGGCTGGGTGGTTCCCAGCACCACCTGGATGTCGGCGGGGTGCCTGGTGATCCAGGCGGTGGCGATGCCGGTAGGTGTCACGCCGTGTTTCTTCGCCAGCTCCTCCAGCGCGGCATTGAGTTCGGGGTAGTCCGGATTGTCAATGAAAACCCCGGTGGGTGACTGATACGGCGACCATGCCTGGAGACTGATGCCGTGCATCCGGCAGTATTCCACGACGCCTGCTCCATCCGGTGACACCTCCGGTGAGGCACCCAGTGTGTTAGCCAGGATGCCCTCGGTCACAATGGCGGCATGCGGCAGCGACAGCTGCAACTGGTTCACGCTCAACGGCTGGTTCAAGGACCTGCGCAGCAGCTCCAGCTGAGCTGACGTGTGGTTAGAGACTCCAAAATGCCGCACTTTGCCGGATCCCTCGAGCTCCTCGAAGGCGCGGGCTACTTCATCCGGCTCAACCAGCGGGTCTGGCCGATGCAGCAGCAGCACGTCGAGGTACTCGGTGTTCAGCGCGCGAAGCGACGCTTCCACACTGGAGATGATGTGCTGGTAGGAGAAGTCGTAGAAGGGGCCGTCCTTGACGATGCCGACCTTGGTCTGCAGCGTGACTTTCTCCCGCTCGGTGGGGCTGAGCTGCATGGCCTGGGCGAAGCGCCGCTCACATGCATGCAGGCTCAGGCCCGGACTATAGATATCGGCGTGATCGAAGTAGTCGATTCCGACGTCGCGGGCCGCATTCACCAGGGCGCGCACGGCGTCGTCGTCCATCTCCGCGATACGCATCATTCCCAGAATGACCTGCGGCGCGGACAGACCGGTCTGAGGCATCTGCACAGTACGCATTTCTCCAGCCTATATCCGAGCGGGGTGCGGTAAGTCAGGCGGCGAACTGCTGACGCTGCTGGGTGAGCGCCGCTGCTGAGACCCAGCCGATGATGTCCGCCTCGTCACTCACCAGTAGCGCGTGGTGGATCTCGAAGGTGCTCATCTGGATATCCTCCAGCAGGGTTTCTCCGGGGATGACTCCTGGTGAGTCCGGAAGCGCGCAGGCGCAACGCTTTTTCCGCCAGTTCTCGGGATACGCAGCACGCCAGTGCTGCAATAGCGCGTCAGTGATCACTCCCACCGGCCGCCCACAGAGATTGAGCACGACGACGCCCCCGCCGTCAGGTCCGATCTGCTCAGCAGCGTCTGCCAGTGAGTGGGTCACAAAGAGCGACCCACGGGGCTTGCGCATGATGTCACGGACGGTCCTCATGGCTGGCCTCCGGGGTTAAGGCAGCTGCTGAACGGACTGCCATATTAGCGGTTATCACGCGTGCAAGGAAGGGTCCTCGGCTGAACTCCCAGCAGGTTTTTGCAGGTCAGGTAGTACTGCGTCAGCGCGTATCAGCGTGGTTTTGGCCACAATGATCCCGGCGCAGGCAGCGCCGAACCCGCCAGCTGCCATATCGCTGATCGTGTCGTGGTACGTGACGTAAATATCCTGGGTAATGAACACGAATCCGATCCACTCCACTATCTCCCACAGCGCACTCAACGCTAGCCCTATGGCCGCGGTGATACTGATTGTCAGCGCGGTGGGAGTGATCTCAGCGGAGGCGACGACGCCGCGGCGCTCAGCCCAGGAGTGCAGCACCGCAGCCAGGACTCCGGTGCACAGCACATGAATCAGGATGTCCCACCAGCTGATCCGCGTGTAAAGGTCAAAGACGTTGCTCCACGCCGCGATCAGAAGAATGCTGCAACAGGAGATGTCAGCAGCAGGCCGCAGCCCGATGAACCGTGCACCGAAGAGGCCAGGCAAGGCGAAGGCGAGGATTCCCGCATCGGTGGGGGCGTACCAGATGGCTGCTATGAGGACACTGAGCATCCCGAGCCCACGCAGCGCATCGGCGGCGAGTTCAGCCGGTCCTCGGGCCGGTCGGAGGAAGTTCGCAATCATTGTGCCCACCCCTGCTGCGCCAGGGGGCCTGCGGGATTCCGCGTTGCTGAGCGCGCAGCGGCTATTCGGCGCCAGCGGTAGGGCGGGAAGTCCTGCGGCCACTGTGAAGTCACCGTGTGCACCGCGCGCCGGAAGCGCAGCCGGAACCCGTTGGCGCTGTAGAAGGGTCTCATGGAGATCTGCATGCTGGGGCGGCCCAGGCGGTGGATGGGGCTGAGAGCCCCTACGGGGTAGGACAGTGCCAGGTCATCGTGGACATCAGTATCGCTGCGGTCGATCTGGTCTCGTACCTGTTCCCATACGTCGCGGCGCAGTCCCATATTTGAGCCGAAAAGGGGCCAGTGGCCCAGCGCGAGCACTCCAGCAATCCGGTATGCACCCAGGTACAGCACAGCCAGCGGGATGCGTAGCGGTTGTGGCCCGTCGTAGAAGGTGGCGCCGCCGGTCACCGCTCCTGCCCGTGGATGATTCGCGAACGCAGCGACCATATTCTCCGCCCAGTGGTGTTCTGGCAGAGAGTCTGCGTCGATACGCAGGATAAGGTCTCCGCCAGCCTGGTCGTAGCCGGCGGAGGCCGCTGCTGGTATACCGGGCTGGGCACAGAAGACCACCTCGGCACCGAAGGCGCGGGCAACATCCGCGGAGTGATCGGCGGAGTTGTTGTCTACCACGATGATTTGTTCGGGCAGCAGGCTTTGGCCGCTCAGGGCCTGCAGGCAGCGGCGCAGTTCCTCGGCGTCGTCTTTGACTGGGATGACCACGCTGACCTTCGGCCCGCTGACTGCCTCCGGGACATCATCTACCTGCATAGCCGCTCCCTTCAGCGATTGACGCGGGCGTCGTCGTCCTACGCCCCGGGCATCACAAGCCTCTGACCTGGTGTTTCTGTCTCCGATCCGAACTGTACCGGCTTATTCCTGGCCCCGGCTGAATACCTCACAGCAGCAGATACACCGCACCGGCTGCTGTGAAGCACAGGACAAGGATCTCAAAAGCCCGCTGAGGGATGCGGGAAGCCATCCAGCGCCCAGCGAAGGCAGACAGCACCACCAGCGGAACAAGCAGCACCACGATGCTGAGGACTTCCAGGTTCAGCAGGCCCAGACCCACGTGGAAGGGCACCTTGATGAGATTGATGGCGAAGAAGAAATAGGCGGCGGTGCCGAGGAAGGTCTTCACGTCCAGCCGCATGCCCAGCAGATACAGACTCATGACGGGGCCTCCGGCATTTGCCACCATGGTGGTGAATCCGCCGAGCCAGCCGAACCCGTAGCCAGCGGTCCGGCCGAGACGGACTTTTGCCTGTCTGCGTCGCCACATAGTGACGCCCAGCAGTCCCAGCAGAATGGCGCCGATGACGCGACGGACCATCGCATCGGAGGCCACCCCAAGGAAGAAGGTTCCGATCGCGACCCCGGCCAGCACCGGCCATACCAGGCGCCTTAAGATCCCCCAGTCCACGGTGCGCCGGTACATCCAGATCGCGAAGAGATCACCGATGATCAGCAGCACCAGAAGCGCGGCGGTGGACTCTCGAGCAGGAAGAGCGGAGGCAAAGAAGATGACCGCCAATGTTCCGGCACCTGGCACAGCAGTCTTCGCCAGCCCCACAGTGAGGGCGCCGAGGCTCAGCAGCAGCCAGCTGGTCAGGGTCAGTTCATCCATCGACTCAGCCTATAGGCGGATGAACGCCACATAAGGGGCCTTCGATTATCTGGCCTTTGTCGCGAGATTCATCGCCACCGCACTGACAACTAGCGCTGCCGCTAACACGATCATCCCTGCCGAGTACCCCAGTGACGAATCAGCACACCATCCGACCACTGCGGGGCCTGCGGCCCGTCCAACTGCGATTGCTATGGCTTGGAACCCCATCAGAGCTCCGAAGCGCGGCCCAGAGTACCAATCGCTCATCAGCACTGCCCGTAGCGGCATAAACGCCCCAAAAACCAGCCCGAAGAGAATGAAATGCCCGTATAGCTCCCAGGATTCAGTGCCTCTGACTGCCAGCAGCACCGCAGGGAGGATCAGTGCCGTCAGCGCCAGCCATATGCTGCTGGAACGGTACCGGTTAGCCAGTACCGGCAGCAGATAGCGGCCTGGCAGGCTGAGCAGCCCCACAGCGACTGCCCACCACCCCAGCATGATGGGATCAAAACCGTTGTCCTCGAATCGCGCAATGCGATGGACGTTGAAAGCTTCCAACACCGCCATAGTCACCGCAATGCAGATGGTGAGCGGGAGAAACCCTGCCGGCAGTGCTCTCCACGTGGACTTGAACTCTGGTCCAGAGGCTTGCGCTGTGCCTGTGGCGGCATTTCCCCCTGGAGCAGCACGCAGAGCCCATGCGCTGGTCACCAGGTTGACTCCTAGTACAGCAGCGCCCAGCAGAACTGCTGTCCACCGCCACCCGAGACAGGTATTTGCATACGTCACTGCTGGGATGAAAATCGGTCCGGCCAGCCCCGTGAGCAATGTGAGGACCCCTGCTGCTCGATTGCGCTGTTCCCGGCTGAACCACTGCTGGATCGCGATGAAGGCGGGTTCAAAGAGCACCATTGCGCTCCCTGGGCCGATAAAGACCCACCAGCCGACCAGCAGCTGCCAGGGAGCGGTGCTAAGCGCGAAGATGAGGAATCCGATGCATACCAGTACGCCACCTAACCCGATGACCCCACGTACTCCGTGAGCGTCACAGTGTCGACCGATCGGCACGGCGAATATCGCGCCGACCAGCACCGAGCCGGAGAACGCCATGGAGAGCAACGCGATGGAGTAGTCGGCCCCCGCGGCAGTCGAGGTGATCATGACCGAGGTACCGAACAGGATCGCGCCGAAGCTCACACCTATGCTCAGCGCTAGGGAGTAGACGAGACGACGGAAGTGCTTCGAATGGGGAGAAACCTGTGGCATGGATCCTTCTTGGTGTCGAGGGCATCACGAGATGCCGACTCCACTCCTGAAGGTTTCTGTCCCTTAAGATCCATGCCGCTGGGGTGCAGGGGCATATCGCGGCGCTTGAACCAGACTCGACGTGACCGTCGACGGAACCCTAGCCGCCTGTGCTGGCCGGTACCCCTGAGTCTAGCTGACAGTCCTGCTTTGGCTCTCCCATACGGAGTCTCAGCTCAGTCCCAGCGGAACAGAGCCCCCGCCACAGCTGCCCCCATTACGGCCGAGCCACCAAGTACCAACCAGTTCTGCATCTCCACGCCTTCGCCCGACCAGGCCGATTGGAAGGCTTCCACAGCTGCACCAAACGGCAGCCACGAACTGACAGTTTGCACAGCATCCGGAAGATTCTCCGTTGGTCCGAACATGCCACCCAGGGCGGCAAGCCCGAAGAAAGCGATCAGACCGATAGCAACGGAAGAGTTCGGAGTGGGAGAGATCGAGGCCACGATCATGCCTACCCCATACATCGCCGCGCAGGTCGCCAGCAGCGCCCCTACCGCCATCAGCGGCGACTTCGGCAGGTTTGCACTGAAGAACATCATGGCCACCGCGAAAGCAACACCGATGCCGATAATGACTTGAATGAAGCTGACCACCATCTGGGCGACCAACACCATCGTCGGCGAGGCCGGGGTCACCGCCAGTCGGCGCAGCAGTTTGGTCTTGCGGTAGGTGGCCAGGAAACTAGGCATATTGATGACCGCGATAGTGGTCACGACCATGGTGACCACCACAGGCAGCAGGTAGTAGTCCATGACGGTGATTCCGTCGCTCATCTCCAGACCGACGTCGTCGAACGAGATTGCCTGCATCACCAAGATCAGCAGCGGCATTCCCAACGGGACTATCAACCCCGCGGTGTCGCGTATGACCATCTTCGCTTCCGCCTGGATCAGTTTCAGCCAGGCTGCTGCGCCGGGTCTACGGACCTGAACAGTTTCCGTTGTCATCAGTCGTCCTCTTCCTGATCAGTCAGTTCTTTGCCGGTGATGGTGACAAAGGCGTCCTCGAGTGTGGTTGTGCCGGCTTTCTCCATGAGTTGGCCTGGAGTGCCTTGGGCGACGATCCGTCCGGCATCGATCAGTGCCACTCGGTCGCACAGCCTCTCCACCTCATCCATGGCGTGACTCACCAGGATCACTGTCTGCCCGGCCAGTGACTCGAGAGTCCCCCAAATCCGACGGCGCGCTCTCGGGTCCAGACCGGTGGTCAGCTCATCAAGAATCACCACTCGGGGCTGGCCGATGAGTGCCAACGCGATGGAGAGGCGCTGCATCTGACCGCCGGAGAGGTCGTCGAATTTAGTCTTGGCCTGATCGGTCAGCTCCATCATGGCCAGGGCTTCAGCAGCATCCCGCGGATTAGGGTAGAAACTGCGGTAGAGATCCACCAGCTCCCGGACGGTCAGCGAACCGTGGAGATAGGCCTGCTGCAGTTGGACTCCTAGAATCTGCCGCACCTTCGCTCGATCGGTGAATGGGTCCAGGCCTTGAATCCGCACTGTTCCCTCAGAGGGTTTGCGCAGCCCGGCGATCATCTCCACCGTGGTGGTCTTACCGGCCCCATTGGTCCCCAGAATGCCGAAGGTCTCGCCCACTGCGATCTGGAGACTGATTCCGTCCACCGCGGTCTTGTTCTTATACCGCTTGACCAGATGCTGGGCATCCACGGCCAAGAGCGGTCTCTGGTCGCTGTTTGTTCTCATGCCCTCCAGCATTCCGCCGCCCGCCCGAACCCACTTGTGCCTTCGGTCATGACCTTCACCATGACTTTTGGCACCCCCGCACTACGTCGGTGCTCAGTAGGCTGGGGTGTTATGGACACCGATGTGCCGCCTGGGCACACACGCCGCAGGCATCTGACCGAGACATTCTCCGGGGCAGGGATCGGGGCTCTGTGCTTGGGCATCGGGCTGCTCTTGCTGTTTCTGGGTCCCGAGCCCTACATACCGCGTGGACTCTGGTTCGGGCTGTTCCTAGCGTCCCTGTTCTCCGTCGTCTGGGCAGTAGGCGGCGAGATGAGCCGCCGCAAGTCTCAGATGACCTACTGTGGCGCCGTCGTTCTCTCGTGGCTGGTACTTCTGACCATCCCGGATCAAGGCATGCTGGTGGTGCTGCTGGTGGCGGTGGCTGCAGTGGGCAGCTACCTGCTGCCGCTGTGGGCGGTGGGCGTCGTCGTCGCGCTCAACTGCTGCGTCGTCGCAGTGCAGTTCCTGATCCGCGGAACTCACCTCATCGACTTGACCATCTCCGTCGCCTTCTACCTCATCATCCACTGCGCCTCCGTGCTGAGCACCTACACACTGCATAAGGAGTCCGCACTGCGGGCCGAGTTGGAGCAGAAGAACGTGGAGCTCGAAGCGGCCGGGGTGATGCTGGAAGACTCGGCCGCCACCGCCGAGCGCCTGCGCATCTCCCGGGAGCTGCACGACACGGTGGGCCACCAGCTCACCGTGTTGAACCTGGAGCTCGAAGCGGCCAGACACCTCGCCCAGAACGGTCCGGCGAATGAGCATGTTGAACGCGCAGCAGGAGTGGCCAAGCAGCTTCTGGCCGAGGTGCGGGCCACGGTGGGTGAGCTGCGCGCCTCCGGTTCCGCTGACCTGCAGGCCAGCCTTCAGCGGCTGGCCGCAGCCGTTCCCTCTCTGGACATCCATGTGGAGGTTGACCCCGCGGTGAGCGTGGACGATCAGCAGGCCGAGGCGCTCCTGCGAGCTGCTCAAGAGATCATCACCAACGCGATCAAGCACTCCGAGGCCCAGGAACTGACTCTCAGCGTGCGCAGAGAAGGCACCGACACGGTACTGACCGGCACCAATGACGGCTACGCGCCGAAGGTAGTCACGTTCGGCCATGGGTTGACGGGCCTGCGAGAACGGGTGGAACTGCTCGGCGGAAACTTAAGCGTCAGCTCGTCACCGAATTTCACAGTGGAGGTGAGGCTGCCATGACGCGGGTGATCCTGGTGGATGACCAGACCCTGGTTCGCCAGGGCATCCGCACACTGCTGGAGATCGGCGGCATCACCGTGGTGGCTGAAGCCGGTGATGGTGCCCAAGCGCTGACGATCCTAGAGGAGGCAAGCGGGCCGGAGGCACCTGATGTGGTCTTACTGGATCTTCGGATGCCCCGGTATGACGGGCTCTGGTTGCTGAGAAAGCTGCAGGACGCCGGGCGGGAGGTTCCGGTGCTTGTGCTCACCACCTTCGACGACGACGCCCTGGTGCTTGAGGCGCTTCGCGCCGGCGCCCGTGGCTACATGCTCAAGGACGTCACCGTGGAGCAGCTCGCAGAAGCTGTGCGCGCTCTTGCAGATGGTGGAACGCTTATTGCCCCCTCGATCACTGACCGGCTGTTGCGGGCCATCAAGGCAGCTCCCGAGCCCGCAGGCTCCCAAGGTGTCGTGGTCGATCAGCTGACTGAGCGTGAGCTAGAGGTGCTGCGGCTGATGGCTGAGGGGTACTCCAACCGCCAGATTGCGCAGCTGATCCATCTGGCTGAGGGCACGGTGAAGAATCACATCTCATCAATCCTGACCAAGATGGGGGCCAGGGACAGAACCAACGCGGTTCTGCGTGCTATCCGGGAAGGCCTCCTGGGCTGAGACAATCCGTGTGATTGGCGCCGCTCCCCTGGGCTAGCGGTGTAGGATGACCCGGGCCGTTTCAGAGATTTGTCTCGCGGCCTGCACCTCTCTTCTGGATGAATCACCAACGAAAGGCACTATGAGCGACCTCACCACGTCGTACCCGCTTCTGACCCTGGTACCTCCGGTGCTGGCGCTGACCCTGGTGATCCTTACCCGGAAGGTACTCATCAGCTTGGGTGCGGGCGTGGTCGCGGCTGCGCTGCTGATTCATGACCTCAACCCGCTCAGCACCGTGCAGGCCGTGTGGAATGCGTTTGCTTCAATTTTCTGGGCGGACGGGGAGGTCAACACCTGGTCGGTCTACATTCTGGTGTTCCTACTGCTGCTGGGCGTCATCGCCGCCTTCATCCTGATGTCTGGCGGCACCACCGCTTTTGCGCTCTGGGCCATGCGCCGGATCCAGAAGCGGCCAGGTTCCATGTTCCTACCGGCGATCCTGGGCATCGTCATCTTCATCGACGATTACTTCAACGCCCTGGCGGTCGGGCAGATATCGCGACCAGTTACCGACCAGCACCGGGTTTCCCGTGCCAAGCTCGCCTACATCATTGACTCCACCTCTGCACCGGTTTCGGTGCTTTCCCCGGTCTCCAGCTGGGGCGCCTACATTATGGGCATCCTCGCGCCGATCGTGGCAGCCTCGACGCTGTCCATCAGCAGCGTGCAGGCCTTCCTGGGTGCCGCCGTCGCCAATTACTACGCCATTGCCGCCGCAGTCCTGGTCTGGCTGGTGATTATCTTCCGTATCGATATGGGCGCTATGCGCAAAGAGGAGCGGCGCGCCATCACCGAGGGGCAGCTCTTTGACCCCTCCGACGACGTCCCCGGGCAGCTCTCCGATGACCTCCCGGTCCACGATCCTGGTGCCCGGCGTGCGCTGATCGTGCCCTTCGTGCTGCTTGTGGTGGGAGTCTTCGCCGGCATTGTGTGGACCGGACAGCGGGCGGCGGAATCCTGGAACATCATCGACATCCTGGCGGAGACGGATGCCAGTGCAGCACTGGTGGTCGGTGGACTGCTCGGGCTGATCTCGGCGGTGTACTACTACCTGCGCAATACCCGGAAGAACCCGCAGTTCGTGCGCTCTACCTTCGCCCGCGGCTGGGTGGAGGGCGTGAAGTCCATGCTTCCGGCAATAGCCATTCTCATCCCCGCGTGGATGCTGGGCGATCTGATCGGCCAGTTGGGCACCGGGGATTACCTGGGTCAGCTTGTGGAGGCGTCCAATATTTCCGCCGGCTGGCTGGCTCCGGTGGTTTTTGTCATCGCTGCGGCCATGTCATTCGCCACTGGTACGTCCTGGGGCTCCTTCGGCCTGCTGCTTCCCATTGCCGGTGGCATCATCAACTCCATGGATCAGCCCGATCTGCTGCTGCCAGTGCTGGGTGCGGTGCTGGCCGGCGCGGTGGCAGGTGACCACGCCTCCCCCATCTCCGACACCACGATCCTCTCGGCCACAGGTTCCAGCTGCAATGTCATCACCCATGTGGTGACTCAGCTGCCGTACGTCGCTAGCGCGGCAGTCTGCGCGACTCTGGGCTATGTGGCTCTTGCGCTGACCAGCAGCGTGGTGATCGGCCTCGTCGTGGTAGCTGCTGGGCTTGCCGCGTTCGTGGTGATCATGAAGGCGACGACGATGCCGATCGAGTCAGCTCAGACGGTCTAACCCGAGCCTCTGGGCCGTTTAGGCAGCAGGGAGGAGAGGTTCATACTGGCTGCGGAGCTGGTGGTACCTCTGACTCCAGTCCAGGTCCGGGTCGCCTTCGGCCAGCCGGTCAAGGTAGGCATGCCAGCCGGGGGCGTACTGACTGAAGTCCGCGGCCTGCAGATCCTTGTGCTCCAGCGTGAGAAGCACGCCGGCGTCGTCTTCCTCCAGAGTCACTCTGAGCAGGGTCTCGGCTAGGGGTTTGGTGTCGTCGCTGGCGTGCCAGGTGAGTTCGAGCAGCCGCTGCGGTTCGCACTGCCGGATCTCTCCTTTGGCGTATTCCCTACCGTCATCCCAGTAGGTGATCCATTCCTGTCCGTCCACGGTGATGGGAGCGAACCATCGGGCCACTCGCTCGGGCTGGGTCACCGCGCTCCAGGCATCGGCCAGACTGGTGTTCAGGTACCGTTCGAATCGGATTCTGCCTGTACCACCGTTGAGGGTGATATCAGCAAACCCTGGGGGCTGTGGTGTCTTCATGCTGTTCTCTTCTCTGTGGTGGGTGGTACAACCGGGGGTTGAACGCGGCGTCGCGCAGACTTGCCACGCGCCACTTCGGTCTCCAGAGCGTCGAGTCGCTGGTTCCAGAATCCGGTGATCCGCTGGGCCCAGGCGGCAACTTCTTCTACTGCCGCCGGCTTCAGCGCATAGAGCCGCCGTTGGGCATCGACCGTCATCTCCACAACCTCTGCTTCACGCAGCACCCGTAGATGACGGGATGAGGCTGGCTGGGAGATGCCAAACTCGGCATGGAGCACTTGTGCCAGCTCCCCCGCTGAGCAGGGTCCCGAGGACAGTTCTTCCACGATTCTCCGTCTTACCGGATCGCCGAGTACATCCAGTGCGTTCATATCACCACTATTGCATCGTTGGTTATATAACGCAATAGCTATATATAAGTGCTTATTCTGAGACTGCTTCCTGCAGGGTGATCGCGTGAGAGAGCATGAGAAGCTCGCGGAGAACGCTCATATCTACCTTGGATAAGCGCGTGAGGTAGAGGCATGCCTTGCTTGTCCGGTAGCTGCCGAGCCTTGCCAACAGCTCGGGCCAGCGTTCGGCGTAGTTGCTCACCAGATAAATGGTGTGCTGGTTCTTCCCCGTGGCAAAGGCCATCAAGGGTGCTTGACCGCTGTGCCCGCTCGCGTAACGGTACTGGTACTCCCCGAATCCGATAATCCTCCCAGCCCACACCACTGGCTTTTCTCCGCTGATCTCGGCGAAGAGTGAGACAAGCTCATCTGCTTCGACCCGCCGTGGACCCACAGTTTGATCAAGCACCGCTTCCACAGGGGTGTCCGACGGCGACATCGCTGGTTGTTTAGCAGGCATCCGGGTCCCTTGCTCTTATGGTGCTGCTGAGCCTACCGCGAAGGGAGCAGCCACAACCGCTATGCGGGGTTTCCTCCGGTTCCCGGGGATCCGCGACTACTCCCTTCGCACCTACCCGTGGTTCCGGTCAGGCGACTGCGCCGCGAACAATCTCCGCAATGCGCTGCTCGGTGGTCTCGTCAAGGTCGTTGAAGTACCAGGCAGCGGGTGCAAGAAGACCGTCTCTGCCACCGGCGGGTCTTATCGGGGCCTTCTCGCTGATCCCCAGCGTCATGAGCTCGTCCTTGCGGAAGAACACCAGGACGGGGCTGCTGGCGGACTTCGCGTAGCCGGGCATGCCGTACCAGATGCGGGGTTTCAGCTCTGGCGCGGCGGCAGTGATGACCTCGTGCATCCGGCGCATGGTGTCCCGCACGGATTCGTCCATGGTCTCGATCTTGTCGAGGACCTGCTGGAGGTTCTTCTGGTCTTTGGAGTTCGGGCTAGTTGCCATGGGTAAGTCCTTTCTCACCGGCGACTGAACCGGCGCGTGAAGTGAGTGCGCAGCAAGGCGCAGCACCCCATCCGGACATGCCCTGTGAATACAGGTCCCTCCGCGATGATTCAGGCGGTCGTTCACCTGGAAGCGCGTGATGCCGAATTTATCAGCAAACGGAGTCGCTGAGGAAGATCTGCGCGGACTTCGGCGCCCGTCGTCGCACCTTGTAATCCTCCGGTGTATGAGAGTCTTTTAGTCATGCCCCTTGCAACACCACCTGCACAACCCCTGCCTGCTGAACGCCAATCGGTGCTGCGCACCCTGCGCTCCCCCAGGCTGCTCAAGGTAGAAATCCTGGCGGGGCTGGTGACCGCCCTGGCGCTGATCCCGGAGTCCATGGCATTTGCCATCATCGCCGGTGTAGATCCCCGCGTGGGCCTCTACGCGTCGGTGGTCATGGCCATCAGTATTGCCTTTGTGGGTGGGCGGCCCGCCATGGTCTCTGGCGGAGCCGGAGCGACTGCTTTGGTGATCGCACCGCTGGTGGCGGCCTATGGACTCGATTACTTCATCGCCGCAGTGATTCTGGCCGGGGTGTTTCAGGTACTGCTGGCGGTGGTGGGGGTGGCCAAGCTGATGCGGTTCATCCCGCGGTCAGTGATGATCGGCTTCGTCAACGGCCTGGCCATCCTGATCTTCTCCTCCCAATTCCCCGAGCTCATCGGCGTGCCCGGGCTGGTATACCCACTGGTTGGCCTGGGGCTGCTGATCGTGTTCCTTTTCCCCAAGCTGACCCGGGCGGTGCCGGCACCGTTCGTGACCATCGTGGTGCTGACAGTGATCACCGCGAGCTTCGCATTGGCTGTCCCCACAGTCTCTGACCGCGGTGAGCTGCCGGAGAACCTGCCGCAGCTGTTCATCCCCGAGGTGCCTTTGAGCTTGGAGACTTTCCAGATCATCGCCCTCTATGCACTGGGTATGGCCTTTGTGGGGCTGCTGGAGTCGTTGATGACCGGCAAGTTGGTCGATGACATCACCGACACCCACTCGAATAAGACGCGTGAATCCTGGGGGCAGGGAGTCTCGAACATGCTCTCCGGGTTCACCGGCGGCATGGGCGGCTGCGCGATGATCGGCCAGACCATGATCAATGTGAAAGCTGCAGGAGCTCGCACCCGGATCTCCACGTTCCTCGCCGGGGTTTTCATTCTGGTCCTTGTCCTGGCGATGGGCGAGGTGGTCGGCATGATCCCGATGGCCGCGCTTGTGGCAGTGATGGTGTTCGTCTCCTTCATCACCTTCGACTGGCACAGCATCGCTCCAGGCACACTGAGGGCCATGCCCAAGTCTGAGACGACCGTGATGCTGGTGACCACTGCGACGACCGTCATCACGCACAACCTCGCAATTGGTGTGGGGGTTGGTGTCCTCACCGCCATGGTGCTCTTCGCCCACCGGGTCTCCCGGTTCGCTCAGGTCCATCGGGAAGAGCACGACGGCGACTCGGTCACCTACCGCGTAGAAGGCGAGCTGTTCTTCGCCTCCTCGAACGATCTTTACTACCAGTTCGACTACGCAGAGGACCCCGAGCATGTGGTCATCAATTTCACTGATTCCCACCTGTGGGATGCCTCGACCGTGGCGGCCTTGGACTCGGTTGTCCACAAGTATGAGAGTTACGGCAAATACGTGGAGGTCACTGGCCTGAACGAGGCCAGCGCGCAAATGCGTGAGCGCCTGACCGGCCGCTTGGGCTCTTGAGGTCCTGACAGCTTATCGCTGGGAGTTAGTCCGGAAGCGCCGAGAGACGTGCCTGGTAAGCCGAGGTCAGCTCGGCGAGCACGCCGTCGTCGGGGAAGACTCCATCACGCAGATGCACTTCACGCAGCTCGTCCATGAACCGCGACCACAGTTCAGGGCCACCATCGGCTAGCAGCTCAGCGCGGACTTCGAGTTCGGCTGTAGTCGGCAGCCAGCGCGATCCCCAGACTCCGAGCTGCGCCAACACCGGTACAAGTTGAATCGCCGGTTCAGTCAGACGGTAGTCGATTTTCTGCTGATGACTGGGGTCTTCGTGGCGGCTGAGCAGGCCAACGTCCGACATGCGCTTGAGTCGGTCCGCGAGCACATTGGAAGCGATCCCCTCCTCGGAATGTCGCTGCAGCTCCCGGAAACGCCGATGCCGCCCGAAGATGATGTCGCGCAGCACCACGAGGGTCCATCGATCCCCTAGCACCTCGACAGCCATATTGATCGGACATCCAGACCTGCCATCTGGAACACGTAGCTCTGTCACATGAACCGGTTGTGTCACGCAATCAGTCTAGCTAGACTCGCAACTGATCCTAATAAGCAATCAGTTTTAGGTTGCAAGGCACTGCATCACTGGGTCCCGCGCTCAGCGGCATCACTAGGGAGAGTCATGGGAAGTCTGATCTATTCGATGATCGTTTCGCTGGACGGGTACGTCGCTGACAGCAACGGTGAGTTTGCTTCCTGGGCCCAGCCGGACGAGCAAGTACTGGCAGCGATCAATGAAGAAACCACTTCAGTCAGCACCTACCTGCTGGGAAGGCGGATGTACGAGATGATGGCGGTCTGGGAAACCGACCCTGAAGTCATTGAGCAGTCGCCTGAATCCACGCGATTCGCCGAAGTGTGGCAACAGGCTCAGAAGGTTGTTTACTCCCGCACCCTTAGGTCGGTACAGACCTCACGTACGCAGCTGCGCTCGCATTTCGACCCCGATGAGGTTGCGCAGATCAAGGCAGAGACGAACGGGGATGTCACTATTGACGGCCCAACGTTGGCTGCGGAGGGGATTCGACATGGGCTCGTGGACCGCATCGACGTTCTCCTGTGCCCGGTGACGACCGGCGGTGGATTGCGGTTCTTACCAGATCACAGGCTCAACCTGGCGCTGCGGCATGAGCAGAAATTCGACAACGGCATGGTTCAGCTGCGCTACGAAGTACTCACTGGGTAGCGATCACCGGGCCTAAGCCTCGGCGTAGACGCCCAGTCGATTCCCGCTGGGATCAGTGAACTCGAAACGTCGCCCGCCGGGGAAATCATAGGGTTCTGCCGTGATGCTCCCTCCGGCGGCGCGGACGGCATCAACCGTGGCGTCCAGATCTTCGGAAAAGAGAAGCACGAGCGGACCTCCACTTTGAGGCGCCGTGCCGGCGTCCAAACCACCGATTTCACCCTCCCCGTCCGGTGATTTAATCCCGCTGTACGTCGGCCCGTAGTCGTTGAACTCCCATCCAAACGCAGACTCGTAGAACGCGCGGGTCGCGGCGAGGTCCTTGACCGCGAACTCGACGTAACTGATGGCATGATGCTTCTGTACAGGCATGGCGACACCTCAAGGGATAGGGACTCGACTTTCTGAGTATTGCAGGCGAGTCCGACGACGTGAAGTACTGAGCCACCTCTGAACTTTCCGTTCAGGGTTGTCCCTGACCCCCGGCGTCCACCGGCTGCTCTCCGCGCAGGTAGAACGCTCCGAGTGAGCCCGCGAGAGTGGCGAAGACGCCAACGGAGTACACCGCGAGCACCAACTGCACCGCCTTGGAGAGTGGGTCCTCGGTCGTGATCCCTGTACCGGTCACCGTCGCCATGGCGGCTTCATACAGCGCGCTGCCGTAGCTGGAGTGAGCTTCGAAGGCGTACAGGAGCTGACTTGCCGCCAGGATGACGACTCCAGTCACCGCAGCCAGCCATCCGATGCGGCTCGAAAGGAGCCTCCCCGCCGAACGGGAACCGCGGACTCCAGCCGAGAGAATGCTGCCCACCCTGGCCACACGTGCCACGCGCAGCAACCGCACTGCCTGCAGCGCTCTGACGAACCGAAGGAACGGCACAAGGAGAAAGATCACCTGCCACCAGTTGCGCCGCCAGAAGGTGGCCTGGAAACGGGCGATATATGCACGGAGGACGAACTCTGCGACGAAGACCGCCCAGAACCCCCATCCGGCGATCATAAGGGCCATGCTCCACCCCGGCTCCGTCACCAGCAGCTGCCCCAGGAACACAAACAGAAAGAGCACTCCGAGCAGACCCATAGGGCGGTCCAGGCGAGCGGCGAGCACTTCTGCGGCCTTCACGCGCTCGGCCTGCTCCTCTTCTTGCTGCGTCGGTGTCCTGTTCACGGTCTGATGACCTCCAAGGCCGAGGGTGAGGGGTGTCCTGAGACCACTTTAAGAGCCTTCGAGCCGGTTGAGGCTCTCACGCCGCCCACGCGTTGCCGGCTGTCACTCATCTGAGGCGGCGCGCGCTGGCGTTCAGCCCGCTGTCCCCCGGTGGATAGGCTGGCTGGATGGCAACAGTTCTCCTCGTGCGGCACGGCCGCACCACAGCAAATGCCACTGGTCTGCTGGCCGGTCGAACCGCTGGCGTCAGACTGGACGACGTTGGGTGCGACCAAGCGGCTCTCACCGCAGACCGGCTCGCCGCCGTTCCCCTGGTCGCGGTGGTGTCCAGCCCGCTTGAGCGTTGTCAGCAGACCGCCCAATACATCCTGGATCGTCAGGTCGGCACCCCCTACGCGCCGGTTGATCACGGTCTCACCGAATGCGACTACGGTCAGTGGCAAGGCCGCACGCTCGCCGAACTCGCGACCGATGACCTGTGGCCAAAGGTGCAGACGCAGCCATCCGCCGTCGTCTTTCCCGAGGGTGAATCAATGGCCGAAATGCAGGCTCGGTCGGTGGCAGCGATTCGCCGCCACGATGCGGCCTTCGAAGCCGAACACGGGCCTGAGGCAGTGTGGGCTGCGGTCAGCCACGGTGACATCATCAAATCGATACTCGCCGACGCGCTGGGCATGCACCTGGACCTGTTCCAACGCATCACCGTGGGCCCGGCCTCAGTATCGATCGTGCGCTACTCCGCGGACCGGCCGAACGTCTACGCGATCAACACCGAGGCAGGTGAACTGTCGTGGCTGTCGAAGGGCATCCAGTCCGGCGATGCGCCCGTGGGCGGCGGCGCAGGGCACAGGGCATAAGGCTTTAGGCATAAGCACTGCGAACCGGCTGCACCTAGAATTGGGACATGCCTACACGTGTTCACGAGTTTGACTGGCCTGATCGGGCCGTCGTCGGCACCATAGGCCCTCCGGGGGCGCGCACGTTCTATCTGCAGGTGCGCTCGGGAAAGCAACTGCTGAGCATCGCCCTGGAGAAGCAGCAGTCGGCTCTGCTCGCGGAGATGATCGACGATCTCCTCGACCAGCTGATCGCCGTTGAAGGCAACCCCTTCAGCGTTCCCACGAGCACTCCGGTTGAACTTGTCGACAATGATCAGCTCGAGGCAGTTCAGGAGCGCTTCCGCACCGGCGCCATGCGCCTAGGCTGGGATCCCACCACGGCCCAGGTCGTCATAGAGGCCTACCCCATCGCAGATGCCGAGGACTACGACGAGTCGTCGGAGGAGGACGGCGCTGACGAGACCGAAAAGCTGTTGGTGCGGATGCCCGTGGGCACCGCTCGCGCCTTTGCGAAGCGCACACTTGAGGTCGTAGGTGCAGGCCGCCCCGCGTGCCCGCTGTGCGGTTACCCCATGGATGCCGACGGCCATACCTGTACGCTTCCCGAGCGCTGATGTCGACGACGGACCTCGTCACCGCCGAACTGACGCTCACCGGGCGCATCAGGACGGCTTCGAACGCCACATTCTTAGGCAGCATAGGCGAGGTGACCGTGGTCTATAAACCCATAGCGGGTGAGAGTCCGCTGTGGGACTTCCCCGACGGCACCCTCGCGCACCGGGAAGTGGCCGCTTACCTGGTCTCGGAGACGCTGGGGTGGGACGTGGTTCCGCACACCTGGCTGCGCGATGGCCCCCTGGGCGAAGGTATGGTGCAGCTCTGGCAGGAGCAAGACCGGAATCACAGCGCCGTCGATCTGGTGGCAACGGATGATGCGCCCACCACTGGCTGGAAGCACGTTCTTGAAGGACAAGACCAGGACGGACGGATGGTCACCCTCATCCATGAGGACTCGCAGGCGCTGCGGCGTATGGCGGTGTTTGATCTGATCGTCAACAACGCCGACCGCAAGGGGGACCACGTTCTTGCCATGACGGACGGCCACCGGTACGGCGTGGACCATGGGCTCACCTTCCATCAGGACCACAAGCTGCGCACGGTCCTATGGGGATGGGTGGGAGACGGGCTGACCGGCGACGAGCTCGACGGCGTCGATCGTGTCAGCGAAGGGCTGCATGGTGACCTGGGACGACACCTAGCGGACTTGCTCAGCGCCGAGGAGATAGCGGCATTCGCTGCTCGCTGCGCCAGCCTGCGATCATCAAGTCAGTTTCCCGCTCCCAACGGTGAGATGCCCGCAGTTCCGTGGCCGCTGTTCTGAGCAAGGCACAGGTACTTGAACTCAACAGTGTTCAGGAGAAACCACCCCTCCAGATCTCCCGGCTGACCTGCACCCTGTGCAGGACACGCGGGTTGAACTAGAGTGCACCCCATGTCGGTCTCCACGAACGCTGCCCTTACCGTCGTCGCCGATGCTGTTGGAGCGGTCTCTGTGGGACTCGGCGGCTTCCTGGCTATCGCACCACTCACGGGCGGGCGGCGACTAGGCCTGGAGGAGACCACCCTCGAAGGTCGGCGCATACTGGGCACCGCAGATCTCGCCCTCGGCATCGCGATCATTGCTGGCAGGTCGTCGCCTCAACGATGGCGTACCGTGGCGGCGCGATCTTTGCTCCACCTAGTGTTCGCACGCGAGTACATGCGCAATATCCGCAAGCGTCACGCCGTCGGTATGTGCGCCCTTTTCGCTGTCGACGCGGGAATAGCTCTCGGGCTTCGGAAAGAACAGCGCTCGGCCTGACCGTGCGACCCCGCTCAGAACTGCAGATCCATACTGCAGCTTAGGAAGCCTTCTTCACCACACTCGATTCGAGCTGCATGCGACCGAAACCGGGCACGGACGCGTTGAAGTCGTGATCACCGACTCCGTCTTCGATAAGAAGAATGCCCTTGACTTTGGTCCCGGCTTTAATGGTGCCCGATCCGGCACCCTTCACCTTGAGGTCTTTCGCGATGGTGACAGTGTCTCCATCTTTAAGCGGGTTGCCCACTGAATCGCGAATCGCCACCTGGGAGTCAGCGGCTACCTCCACTTCCACCTCAGGCGACCACTCGTAGCCATCCATAGGGCAAACCAGCAGCCCGCCCTGCTCGTAGGTGTACTCCGAGCCACACTGCGGACAGGGCGGCAGCTGATCAGACATTGAACTTGAACTCGACCAAGTTCAGAACCAAATCAACATCTGACCGCACCAGCCCCATAAACTGTCATCATGCTCGAGCTGCGACCGAACTGCGAGTGCTGCGATCGCGACCTCGCGCCCACGGACCCCGACGTCTACATCTGCACCTTCGAATGCACCTGGTGCGAGGATTGCGCACGGAATCGCTTCGGGCTGGCCTGTCCGAACTGCTCCGGCAACCTCACCCCTCGGCCAACCCGGCCGGAGAGCGCCCTTGCCACACACCCGCTGCCCACCACTCGGATCCTCAATCCCGACTGCCTGGCAATGCATCCCGGTTGACCGCCAGCGCCCCACAGTACTAACGCATACCTGACTGCCCGAACTCAAAGCCGGACCTCTTTATCGATAAACGTCGCGACGGTGCCCGGCTCGCAGCACGAGGATGACCAGCTCCCCGTCGTGCACCTCGTAGATCACGCGATAGTCGCCGACTCGGATTCGATACTCGCCCTCGCCACCTTTAAGCTGCGTGCAGCCCTGAGGCCTGGGATTCTCAGAGAGTTCCCCGATTGCCTGCAACAGCCGACGCGCGACCTGCCGGTCCAACTTGCGGAGAGTTTTAGCAGCAGAGGGGACGTAGCTGATGGAGTATGGCACTAGTCTGGATCAGTCGGCCAGCTCACGCACGAGATCTTCGTGAGAAACACGACCCTCTTCACGCCGCGCCTCAGCCGCGCTGCGGATATCTGCCTGGTCCTCCAACGCCTGAACCGCGCGGTCGTAGAACTCAGGGGAGACCACAACCGCACGTCGACCAGCCCCGCGTGAGGTGATCTCAACGGGGTCACGCTGGGCCGCAGCAAGCAGGTCTGCCTGACGGCTGCGGAACTGGGACAACGTCACGGAGGTCATGGATCAATCGTACAACTTGTACAAGTTGGCGACAACTCCGGAACACCTCATCCGTTGTTCGCCTAGACACGTAGCAGTTCAGCCTCCGAACAGCCTCCGCCAGTGCGCGACGCCGAGACTTGGATTGCCGTCTTGGGCAGCCTTGAGCGCGAGCGATGAGCTCTGGACGGCCTGCTCGATCTCGTACTTCGCGGCGATGGTGTCTACGAGGCCGCTCGCCCCGGTCGAGATACGTCGGCCGTAGCTGGTCGGGTCGTTCATCTCGCGCAGCGCATCGCCTGACAGGCTCTTGAAGAAGGAACGCAGGTCCCAGTCATAGATGATTGTCGGGTTGCTCAGTGCGTACTTCGCCACGCGCATCTCTAGATAGAAGGACGAGAGCGGCACGGAATTCCGTGCCTTCCACGTCTTGACCAAGCGGATCAGACTCTTCGCTTCGCTGTTCGTCTTCTTCTGTACGTCATTGACGTAGTCGAGGTGGACGGCAGGGTTGCTCTGGATCCAGCCAGTGCCATCCGGGTCGGGGATGTCGTAGTCATCCGTGTCACGGAAGTACGCCGGGGTGATCTCGACGGAAGGTCCGGAGTCGAAGTACCTGAGGTTCACGGCCGGTCGGTCGGTGCGCACGAATGCGCTGGACACGCCGCGCGCCAAGGACGACCGGAGCTCTTCCAGGGCGGACCATGAAGCACTGGGGCGCGAACCGCTCATGGTGACGAAGTAGTCGACGTCGCTGTGCTTGCTGATGGCGGTCCCGTGTTGCCACGAGCCCGTCTCGCGCATCCGGATGATGTCGAGGTCTTTCCTCAACCAATCCTCGAGGGACGCGCGGTGGGACGCTGCCTTCTTCCGAGCCTCCTCGTCAGGTGTCACCTCACGGAGAACCTCTTCCAGGTAGGCGCACGCATCACGATCGGTGTTCATGCGTCCGCCTCGAAGGCCTGCCCGCCGTCAAGCTCGATGTTCTTCTTCGCACGGTCATAAGCCCACCTCGGGATCAGGTCGGCGGATCGGTCGAGCGCGGCGGCTCGATCTGCCAGCGCGTTGAGCTCGCTGGCAAGATCCTGCGGATCGCCCTGCGGAACCGTAATTCCTTGAAACCGTTGCGCATCGTTGCGCAGTGTCGTGTACCCGGTTCCCGCGGCCTGCGCCCGCTCTGCCAGCCGGTCGGGTCGGGCGGACGCCAGCACCGTCGTAGAGATCGCCGCGAGCACAGCGAAGACGGCCGACCATGCCTGTGCGCCATCGGCGAACGTGATCACGGCCGTCGCCGAACTGAGCCCGGCCGCGAGTACCGCGAGGCACCAATGAACCAGACGCCACCGCTTCGCCGCCTCGAACTGGCCCTGCGCCGAGAAGACCGCGCTCTCGTGGATGCGAGACGCTTCGGCGCGGATCGCGCCGCGCTGCGGTTCAGAATCCTCCACGCCGTCGCCCATCTGTACCCCCTGGGTGTTGGTCCGGTGCGCGCCACCGACGACAGGCGCTCTCGCGTGTCCCAATGCTAACAATGAGGCACCACGCAATGCCGTGCCGGCTATGTCATACAAGGGCCGAGTCGGTCGACCCTAGCGACGGTCCGACCGGGCACGATGGAGTCATGGAGGCGGGCGACGAGGTTTACATGCGGGACGATCAGAACGCTTTCGGATTCGTGCCGAACCTTACGTATTCCGACTTGATGCGAATCGCGAACTTCGCCGAGACGCTCGGGTACGACACGAAGATCCGGGACCCCGGGTACACCCTCAAAGAGGTCCAGAAACGACTGCGCGAGGACGGCCCGAGCGCTTTCCTCCGGCTCACGCGACTAGAGGAGGACGTCTCCCCCAAAGCTCCCCCGAAGCAGGCCACCCAGTACGTCGCCGAACGCCTAGAACGCCTAGCCCCGCAGGACGAGCTCATTATCACTGACCCGTACCTCTTCTCGAGCAGCGCGAGGAAGGACATCGAGGCTTACTCACAGTCCGTGGCTGACCTGATCGCTCCGCTCCTCGCCGACGGCGCGAAGCTCATCGCCATCGTGGACAAGGACGCGTCGCACCGCGAAGTCCGCGACGCGGTACTCGCTCGGCTCGCTGCCACACGCGACGACACCGACATCCGCGTAGCGAAGTCCAAGGACTTCCACGATCGGTTCTGGATCGCCGACCGATGTCGTGGCGTGATCATGGGCACATCGCTGTACAAGATCGGGCGCAAGATCTTCTTCATGGACACTCTGAGCGACAGCGACGTCGCGGCAGTGCTCGCAGAAACAGACGCCGCGTTGGATCTCGCGAAGGTCGCTACGGAGCATTCTCTGCCGACACCGCCGGGGGTCCGGCGTAGCTGACGTTCTCTGGATGACTATCCGCTACGCACAATCTTTCCCATGCCCTTCGACTCGGCGAATTCGAAGAGGCAAACGTGCGTGACGTACGCGAATTCGATGAGCCAAGCGTAGGCCGTCAATTTCTCCTCGTCGCTCTTGAATCGAGGAGCAGTCTGGAAGGTGAATTCATTCCCTTCGCCGACGCGCATGTTCGCGAAGTGACTGATTGAGCTCGGGTGCGCGTACTTGCTGAGCTGGTCGTAGACCTGCCGGAAGTTCTTGAAGCGCCCGCTCCGATCGGCATGGCTCGTGATTTTACCGATCGGAACGCCCCGCCCCTCGAGGTCGTTCCACAGCCTCTCGGCCCGGGCGGGATGATCGGTCAGATACAGAGCTGCCGCGCACTGTTCGATGTAGGCGCGGAGAAGCGTGAACGCTGCGTGCGGATTGTTCGAGTTGACGGCTTCGAGCGCCGCCTCATGGAACGCTTGGGCGCGCGCGACCATTCCAGCGACGATGAGGTGGTCGACGGTGATGTCGCCTTCGCGGATCACTGAACGAGCGACCTGCAGCAGGTAGTCGCGTGCCTTCGTGGCACGCTCGCGACCGGATTCTTCGTCAGTCACTCCATACTTTTCGAGCAGGCTCGTCTCTTCGTGCGCACGCGATTCCATACGCTCACGGTAATACAGGCATCCGCTCGGTCCGCGTCACGATTCAGCGCGTGGTTGTTCACAGCGCGCCGCGCTCCTTGGATCATGGAGAGCATGAGCAAAGGACGGCGAGGACAATTCACGGTTGAAGGCCACGAGTTCGCGGGCTGGATGCCGGCCAAGGAGCTGACGGCCGACGAGCAGGACGCGATCGAGCGCCTCGAGGACGCGATGAACGACCGCTCCCTCGGTTAAGAGGTCCACCAGTCCTTGGAGCGGCAGGGCAAGCAGTTCGAGGGCGACCTCGCCCACGTGTGAATGCGGCTGGAAGGGCCTCCCAGACGGCTGACTCCCGCCTTCATCACGCGGGCGGCTGACTGAGCAGCAGCACATCTCGCACCGCCACCAGGCGGAGATAGACAGGATCGTCGGGCACCAGGCGGCCCAGATGGCCGCCGCGGCGCAATGGCTCCGCGAGCGCGCCGACCACCTCGCCAAGGTGGACTACTACGACGGCGACGAGCGGCCGGAGCCGGCGCAGGTGGGCGCGCGCGGAGCTGCTGAGCTTCGGAGTGCCGCGACGCGACGTGGGCGGCGATGGACACCTCCTCGCCGCTCTCACGAGCGAAGCGTACATTCACCGGCCACAGGACGTCGAGGAGTTCTGCCCCGCCACGTTCGGCGACCCGTGCCCGGTCGCAGACAGGTTCCAACACCGCGACGTCGGAGACGGAGCTTTCGTCCACGCGGGGTCGTCGTCCGCCGCGAGTGCGTGGCCTGCACGGATGAGGACAATCAGCCGGCTGAGCACCCCCTGCGAGGAGTACCGGGCCGTCCTCGAGGCGCTGGGGCCGTCGCAGCGCTAGTGCTGCGACTTCTCGGCGAACCGGCGGGCGTCGTTGCGCATCGCTTCCAGCTTGGCGTAGTTGCTCAGCACGATCTCGGGCTCATAGGTCTGGGTCATCTTCAACTGCCGCATCCGAGCGAGCACCTCCTGGTCCGTCAGGCTTTCCAGCCACGCATCGATCTGCTCGGCGCTCGGAGCATCATCCATCTGAGCCAGCGTCTCCACCATGTCGCTGCGCACGATCTCCGCGCCAAGGCGATCGTTGTGGAGCTGAGCCGCAGAGGTCGTCACTCCAGACGCCAGCGCGTCGCGCTCGTCGTCGTGACCGACGGTGATTTCGTACCTGCACGGCAGTGCCGGGGAGGGCTGCTCAGTGCCGGTGACCAAACGCGGGATCGCCTGCGTCCGAACCCATGAGGCCAGGTCGTCGAGCTCTCGCATCAGCACCGGCCATCGCTTCGTGCGCGGTCGGTTGATCCCGATCGTCGGGAACAGCGCGACGGGCACCCTCGTCCCCAAGGGCGTCTCCGCGATCACCTCACCGACTTGCAGAGGCGCCTCGGGACGGCGCTCGACGTCGGCCAGGGACGGCGGCGTGCGGTCTTCCCGGTGGATGGCGGCGAGCCGTACGGCGGTGATCGCCGGTGCTCGGTGCTTCGAGTGGTTCGTGTGCAGGACGAGCAGTGCCAGAGGGTGGCTCTCCGGATCCCGCACCCGGCGAAAGGGCTGCAGGCCCTCGATGCGCCGGAGGACCTCACTGCCCCGTTGCAGAGACGGCGGGCCGTTCTTCGCACGGCTTCTGACCCACTTCTGGAAGTCGTCGTAGGTGCGTGTAGCGGGCATCTCGACGACCTTGGCCGCCTTCTCATCGAGCTCGCCGTCCCGGAACTCGATCTCCGCGAACAGCGAGTGCTCGATGGCGTTGCGCAGCGCCACCAGCGCGTCAGCGACCAGCAGCGGCACCTTCCGTGGGATCGGCGCGACGCCGGTGACGACGGTCCGGCTGTGCGTCGCGCCGACCTCTTCCTGAAGCCTAAGGATGCCGTCCGGCTGCGTCTGGTAGCCATAGAGGATCTCTGCGGCCTGAGCGATGAGCTCATCAGCGTGCGCAAGCGTCGCCCCGACGCCGAGGTGACGGTCGGAAAGCCACGTATAGGTCTGAGTCGTCACGGCAAGGTCCTCTCGCGCCAAATTCTAGATGCGATCACGACTTCGGCGCGATCTGCACCATCTCGTGGTCGATGGTCTTCTCCCCGCGCGGGTGCGGGAAGAGCCGCACGGTGCAGAAGAAGTCGGAGAAGTCCGGGACCCCGTCGTCAGTAGACCCCTCGCACTTGGACTGGAACCCGAACTTCTTCGGGACGATGAACGTCGAGACCCCGCAGAACTCTCAGAACAGGTTCGCCGTGTAGCTCTCTGCCATGCCCTGATTACTCCTTCGAGCCCAGTGGTTAATCCACTACACGTTGAACTTGAACTCGACGACGTCGCCGTCCTTCATGACATAGTCCTTACCCTCCAGGCGGACCTTTCCGGCGGCTTTGGCGTCGTTCATCGAACCGGCTGCCACTAGGTCATCGAAGCTGACGATCTCGGCCTTAATGAAGCCACGCTGGAAATCAGTGTGAATCACACCAGCCGCCTCTGGCGCCGTCGCGCCCTGCGGGATGGTCCAGGCGCGTGTCTCCTTCGGGCCAGCCGTCAGGTAGGTCTGCAGCCCCAGTGTGTTGAAGCCGACGCGTGCCAGCTGGTCCAGGCCGGATTCTTCCTGACCGTTGAGCTCCAGCATCTCGCGAGCTTCCTCCTCGGAGAGGTCCACCAGATCTGATTCCAGCTTGGCGTCCAGGAACACCGACTCAGCCGGTGCCACCAGATCCGCCAGCTCCTTCTGACGCTCAGGAGAGCCCAGCACGCCCTCATCGGCGTTGAAGACATAGATGAACGGCTTGGCGGTCAGCAGGCTGATCTGCGCCAGCTGCTCCATATCCAGTGATGAGGCCTTGGAGAACACCGTCTCCCCCGCCTCCAGCACGGTCAGCGCCTCCCGGTAAGCATCCAGGGTGGCCTTATCCGCCTTCTTGCCGGAGACCTGCTTCTCCAGCTTCGGGATCGCGTTCTCCAGGGTCTGCATATCAGCCAGGATCAGCTCAGTGTTGATGGTCTCCATGTCAGAGGTGGGATCCACTTTGCCGTCCACGTGGATGACGTTCTCATCCTCAAAGACGCGCACCACCTGAGCAATCGCGTGGGCCTCGCGAATATTGGCCAGGAACTGGTTGCCCAGTCCCTCCCCCTCGGAGGCGCCCTTCACAATGCCGGCGATGTCCACAAAAGACACCGTGGCGGGAAGGATCTTCTCCGAGCCGAAGATCTCGGCCAGCTTCTCCAGGCGCTCATCGGGCAGATTCACCACACCCACATTGGGTTCAATGGTCGCGAACGGGTAGTTCGCCGCCAGGATCGTCTGCCGGGTCAGTGCGTTGAAGAGGGTCGACTTGCCCACATTGGGGAGTCCCACGATTCCGATAGTCAGTGCCACGGGGATACAGCCTACCGGTTACGGGCCGCTATAGCCCGAAAAGCACTCATCCCGCGGGCGGTTCAGGGCGCCTGCGCAGCAACCTGCCCTTACGGCTGTTGGACCACAGCACTCCGATAATCACCAGAGCACCTCCGGCCAGCTCCACCACAGTAGGGACTTGGTTCAGCACCAACCAGGCCGAAAGCACACCGAAGATGGGCACCAGCATAGAGAACGGTGCCACTGCGCCGGCTGGGTGACGCCGCATCAGCCACACCCAGATCCCCGAGCCCACCACCGTCCCCAGCAACACGATGTAGGCCACCGAAGTCCACGCCGGCAGCGCCTGGAGGCTCCAGGAGCTCACCAGTGAATCCCCGATCTGCTGCGGGCCCTCCACCATCAAGGACACCGCCAGCATCGGCAGCGGGGGCACCACGCTCATCCACATCACCAGTGACAGCGGCTTATCGGTCTGTGCCTTCCGTGAGGCCAGGTTCCCCAGCGCCCAGCCGAATGCTCCCAGTACCACCAGCAGGAATGGCACCCAGCCGTCTGCGCTGCCGCGGGAAAGCCCCACCACCCCCAGGCCGATCACCGCAACACCTACACCCACAGCCCGGCGCCCGGTGATCTTCTCTCCCAGCAGCAAAGCACCCATCAGCACGGTGAACGGAGCAGAGGCTTGCAGCACCAGCGAGGCAAGACCTGCCGGGAAGCCCGCTGCCATTCCCAAAAACAGTCCGAAGAACTGCAAAGTGCCGAAGCCCAGTCCGTAGCCAATCAGGTATCGGACCTTCACCCCCGGCCAGGGCACAAAGAGCAGCGCGGGGATGGCCAGAATCACGAACCGCAGGGCAACCAGGAACAGCGGCGGGAACTGTTCCAGAGCAAAGTGAATGGCAATGAAGTTGAAGCCCCATAGGACCGCGACGACGACGGCCAGGAGCATATGACGTATGGGCACCTGATTATCCTCCTCCCACCGGAGCAGAAGGTCCACTGGACGCATGGACAGCCCACTATCCGGTCCCATTTGTGCTCGGCCTAAAGTCTCGACAAGGATCGATGCTGTGAATCGCGCCCTTGACTCCACTATGGCTCCGCAATCCGCGACCCGGCGCGCCCTGTTAGGTGCCAAACTGGCTGCGCCGATCATCATCGGCTATCTCCCAGTAGCCTTCGCCTTCGGCATCGTGGGGCGCCTCGCAGACTTACCGGACTGGGCCACCATCACCATGTCGGTGATCGTCTACGGCGGCGCCTCCCAGTTCGCCGCTCTGCAGCTGCTGAGCACCGGGGGCTTGAGCGCGATCATCTCCACGACCTTCATCATCAATTCCCGCCATATGCTCCTCTCCGCTTCGCTGGGACCGAAGCTGCACCGGATGAACCGTTGGCAGAAGGCCCTGTTCAGCCTGGAACTCACCGATGAGGCCTATGCGCTTCACGATGCCCAGTACCGCAGCCGGCCCCAGCGCAGTCGCACCGAAGTCTTCACTGCCAACCTGCTGGTGCATGTCTCCTGGGTGGTAGGCACCATCCTGGGCGTGAGCTTCGGGCATATCGTGCCGAATTTGGACCAGCTGGGCCTGGACTTCGCGCTGACCGCCATGTTCATCGCGATCCTATTCACCAGCGTGCTCAAGAGCGCCCATGATTGGCTGGTGGCCGGACTTGCCGGCGGCATCGCGGTGGTGGTCACGCTGGCGGGGGCAGGCATCTGGGCCACGGTCATTGCCGCACTGACTGCCGCCACTATCGGGTGGCTCATCAGTATGCGACGACGACGCCGCACCATCGGCAAAGCCGTGTCCCTCTCGCCGCAGAAGACTCGCGAGGCCGGGGCATGAGCACATCATTCTTGATCATCATGCTGATCGGCATGGCAGTGGTGACCATCGTCTCCCGCCTGGTGCCGGTGCTTCTGGTGGACCGCTTCGAGCCCGGGCCTAAGCTCACGCTGTGGCTTGAGCAGGTGCCGGCGGCAGTGATCGCCGCCATCGTGGTTCCAGCCATGCTGATTCACCACGGCGTGGTGGATGTCAGCCTGGACAACCGGGCGCTGTGGGTGGGTCTGGCCACCATCGCCGTAGCGGTATTGACCCGCAGCTTCTTCCTGACCATCATGGCCGGACTAGGCCTGATGATCGGCGTTTCCCTGCTGTTCTAGGCTCAGATCCAGCCGTTCTCTGCTGCCTGCCGGGCGGCGTCGTGCCTGTTGCGTGCGTTGAGCTTGCCAATGATGGCCGAAAGGTGATTGCGCACCGTGCCCTGGGACAGGTGCACCGCCGCTGCGATCTCCTTGACCGATCCCCCGCCGGCTGCGCTGCGCAGCACCTCCTGCTCACGCAGGGTCAGCGGATTGGTGCTGCCGGCCAAGGACTCCGCTGCCAGCACCGGATCCACCACCCGTTGACCCGCAGCCACCCGGCGCACCATCTGCGCCAACTGCTCGGCCGGGGTGTCCTTCACCACGAACCCGTAGGCCCCGGCATCCATGGCCCGACGCAGGTATCCCGGGCGCCCGAAGGTGGTGACAATCAGGCACCGGCAGGACAACCCTGCCTCCTGAATCCGTTGCACAGCGGTGATGCCGTCGATTCCGGGCATCTCGATATCCACCAGCGCGACGTCGGGCCGATGATCTTGTACCGCCGCCAGCACCTGGTCACCGCGGCCGACCTGAGCCACCACCTGCAGATCCGGTTCCAGACTCAGCAGCGCCGAGAGTCCGCCGCGCACCAAATCCTGATCATCGGCCAGCAGCAGCCGGATATTTCCAGTATCTGCACTCTGTGTCATGCGGCACCTTCCGGACAGGTGATGGTCAGACGACAGCCTGGCCGAAGGTGAGCACTGGCCGGACCAATACTGATCTGGGCACCGGCGGCCGCGGCGCGCTCACGAAGGCCGCGCAGCCCATTGCCCTCAAGAGCGTCCCCGAGCCCGAGTCCGTCATCGCTGACGCTCAGGCTGTGGGCGCTCAGCTCAATCCTGCAGGTGCTTGCCCCGGAATGGCGGACCACATTGGTCACCGCCTCGCGCAGCGCCCAAGCCAGCAGGGGCGCGGCGCGTTCGGCGTCGTCGTTGGTGGTGATCACCGGAGTAATGCCGGCGGCTTGAAGGGCTGAACGGGCTACCTCCAGCTCGCTGGGGAACTGCGGGCTGCGCAGTTGAGTCACCGTGTTGCGGACCTGGGTCAGTGATTCGCGGGCCAGCTGCTCAATCTCATTGAGTTCCTGTTGGGCCCGCTGCGGTTCAGCCTCCATCAGTCGGCGGGCCAGCTGGGCCTTGATGGAAAGCACCGTCAGAGAGTGTCCCAGCACGTCATGGACGTCCCGGGCGATCCGGTCTCGCTCTGCTGCCTGGTGAAGCTGCTGCTCCTTGTGGCGTTCGCGATGCTCGTAGTACTCCTGCAGTCGGATCAGCACAATGAAGAAGACGCCGATCCCCGGCCCCAGCACCGCCCAGTAGAGCCCATCCCAGAAGCTGCTGCCCTGCATGTTGCTGATTGCTATGGCCGCCGAACTAGGCACCGCCCACAGTGCCACGCCTATCGGAATGCTGATCTTCGGGCGGTAGGAGAACACCACCAGGGCGGCCATAAAAGTGCTGAAGGTGGTGCCATAGACGCCGATGGCGGGCAGCGTGAGCCCCACCAGGGCCGCGAGCAGCAGCTGGGTGGAGATCATGGCCTTCGGCGTCGGCGGATGTCCACGCTCAACTGCCTGCATCCACACGGCCATACGCCACAGATACAGCGCAGCGAATGCCGCAGTCGCTGCCCAGGCAGTGATCCGCCAGCCCCACCCTGTCTCGCTGACCAGTGCCGCATAGGCAGGAATGAAGAGAAACACCAGCCAGATGCCGGCATAGAGAATGCCCATCAGGTGCGCCTGGCTGGTGGCCTGCTTCGTCATGCGCCTATCCTTACACGCGGTCCGCCTGAGCCGGTGAGGCTTAAGTCAAGCCTGCTCATCTGCTGGTGCGTCTGCGCTGCAGGGCAAAACAGGCGGCGGCGAAGACCAGGCTCCACACCACCACATTCAGCAGCACCGCCCACAGCGGATCTGTGCCCACAAACCCGGTGGTTCCCACAATTGTCCCCTCTGTCAGCGGATAGCGAGCCAGGGCGGCTGAACCGTACATGGGCGTGAACCGGCCGATGTCCAGCAGGACACCCTCCAGCGGCATGAAGGCGTTCCCTAAGAAACCGAAGATCACCAGCACCCCGGACGCTGCACCCACGGCCGCATCTGAGCGGAACAGCAGACCCACCGCCAGCCCGTAGAGCGCAAAGGGCAGTGCAGCGATGACAGTCAGCCCGATGGTCGCCACCCACACACCGGCGGGCATCTGGGCCACCGTGAAATAGGCGATCACGTTCAGTACCACTACCGGCAGCACAGCCATCATCAGGGCGATGACTGATTTCGCCAGCACAAAGGCCCCGTGCGGCATCGCCGTCAGCGAGAGCTGCCTGCCCCAGCCGGTCTGAATCTCCACCGCGGCAGAGCCAGCCAGCGCTGTGGTCGCAGTGATCGCACCGTAGACCGCCATCCCGATCATGATCCAGGCGCTGACGTTGCCGTTGCCGGCGTCGAACTCCGACCAGTCGTTATAGACCCCGAAGAACAGGTAGAGCGCGGTGGGCAGCACCACGATGAAGAAGGTATTGCCGAAGTTGCGGAAGTTCCGCCAGAAGTCCATGAGGATAAAGGCCATGAGGTTCATGCGGAAACCTCCTGCTCTGCGCTGTGGTCCTGTTTTTCGGTGAGCAGCATGAAGGCTTCCTCCAGGCTTGCCGGCCGCACGCTGATTCCGTGCGCCGGTGTCCGCGCCAGCAGGTGGCGGGCCAGGGTGTCGGCGTCGTCGGTTCGGAACGTGATCTGCGGGGTCTCCCCGGTGCCGCTTTGGTGAACTTCCCAGCTGCGTACTGCCGGCAGCTGCGCTAAGTCCTCCGCCGACGGCGCCCAGGTCACCTTGATCTGCGCGGCTCCGGCCTGTCGCTGAATCTGGGCGGTGGGCCCATCGGCGATGATCCGCCCCTGGTGCATCAGCACAGTGCGGCGAGCGAACTGCTCAGCCTCTTCCAGGTAATGGGTGGCGAAGAGCACTGTGGTGCCGCCTGTTGCCAGTGCGGCCATCCGGTCCCAGAATTCGTGGCGGGCGGTGGGGTCCATCCCTGCGGTGGGCTCATCCAGGATGATCAGTTCCGGCTGTGGCAGCAGGGCGAGTGCGAACTTCAGCCGTTGCTGCTGGCCGCCGGAACATTTGGCGACGGATCGGTTGGCGATCTCGGTCAGCCCTGCTGTCTCCATCACCTCGTGCACCGGCGCGTGACGGCGATGAAGTGCCGCGACCATCTGCACTGTCTCTTTGACGCTGAGATCCGGCAGCAGTCCTCCGGTCTGCAGCAATGCACCGACCCTGCCCTGCTGCACCGCAGTGCGCGGAGTGCTCCCGGCGATGCTGATCCGGCCGGAGTCTGGAGTGTTCAGCCCCAGAATCATGTCCAGCAGAGTGGTTTTGCCAGCCCCGTTGGGTCCCAGCAGCGCGGTCACCTCGCCCCGGCTGAACTCCAGACTGACCTGGTCGACCGCACGGAACTTCCCTCCGCCGCTGGCTCGATACTCCTTAGTCACCGCCGCCACGGTGATCAGTTGGCTCAGATCCGGTTCTTGCGCGGACGTTTGGCTTCTCATACTCCTAGGCTGCTACAGCAGGGCACGGAGCATATAGAGCAGCTGTCATGACTTGCCCATGACATCTGTCATTGCCGGACTAGAGGGCGGCGGTCTCCGCGGCGGCAGGATTCAACAGCTCCGGCGAGAGGTTGATGACCCGCAGCCGGCACTGCTGCTGAATCTGTTCATCGCTGAGGCCGCGGATCAGGCGGGCCTCGGCGGCGTCGTCGTACTCATCATCCAGACCCCCTGCTGGCAGCGAGGAGGACACCGGGCCGGTGTGCAGCGGAATATCGATCACTGTGGACGAGGCCGGGGTCAGTGGGATGAACTGGTGGCGATCAATCAGGCCCAGACCTTCCAGCAGCACCCGCAGTGCCGCTCCGTGGGAGACCACCACCGCGGTGCGCACATCAAAACTCAGATCAGCCGACGGCGTGGGGCTGACCTCCGCAGTGCCGCGGACGATGTCGAAGAACGCCCCGGTCATCCGCTCCAGCAGCTGCTGGTGGGTCTCCCCGCCTTCTGGGGTGTAGGTGCCTGCGCGCCAGCCCTCAAAAGCTTCGGCTTCAGTGTCGCGGATCTGTGCGGCATAACCGCCTTCCCAGCGGCCCAAGTTCTGCTCCCGCAGCTCATCCCAGATCCGCGGGCTCAACTCCAGCCCGAACTCCGCGAAGGTCTGCTGGGTACGGATCAGCGTCGAGACGTGGGCGACCTGGGGGTTCTGCGCGCGAACGAATCCCCCGGTGATGCGGGCCTGCTGCACTCCGGAATCAGCCAGCGGGATATCCGAATGCCCTTGCAACCGGTGGGCTTTATTCCATTCGGTCTCGCCGTGCCGGATCAGCAGTACCCGGATCATCTGCACACTCCTTGGTTCATCGCCGTAGCTTAAGGCCGAAGTCACCCTATGTCATCGAGCTGACGTGCCGACGACGGCGCCCCACCTAGTTCACCCGATGTTCATCTCCTCGCCGGCTGGTGGAGTGACCGCGCTTTATTCCAGCAGCCGGCGCCGCTCGGCTTCGATGTCGTAGTCGGCTGGCGGCCAGCGCAGGTTCAGGTCCGCCAACGCTGCGATCAGCAGTTCCTGGACCGCCAGCCGTGCGTACCATTTGCGGTCGGCGGGGATGATATGCCAGGGCGCATACGCGGCGTCGGTGGCTTCTAACAGAGCCGCGTAGACCCTCTGGTAGGTATCCGCCTGGGCGCGCGCATCCGCGTCGGATGGGTCGTACTTCCACTGCTTATGCTCGCTGTCCAGCCGGGAGAGCAACCGTGCCAGCTGCTCCTGCGGGGACAGATGCAGCATCACCTTGATGATCACGAATCCGCGCCGTGCCAGTTCCTGTTCAAAGAGCAGCAGCGTCTCAACCCGTTCAGCGACCTGATCTTCGCTGTGGCTTCCGGAGACAGCAGGTACCAGTACGTCCTCATAGTGCGAGCGGTCGAATACCCCCACATGACCGGGTTCGGGAAGCTGCGCGATGACGCGTTCCAAATAGTGCTGCCGACGTTGTGCAGCGGTTGGCCTGCCGAAAGCCGCCACGTCCACACCCAGCGGGTTCATGGCACCGACCACTGACTTCACCACCCCGCCCTTGCCGGAGGCGTCCATACCCTGCAGGACCAGCAGGATCCGTGGTCCCCGCGGCAGTTGCTTAAGCTGCTCCTCCACCTCCGGGGAGAACAGCTCGCTGCGTCGTTGCGCCTCAGCGGGGCTGCGGCGCGGCACTCGGGCCGCCAGGGCAGCATTGACCGCACGCTGATCCGCAATGGGAGCGCCAGCCACATGCGCCCACAGAAGCTTCTGGAGTTCGCTGAGCATCCCCGCTCGGGCAACCAGGAGCTTGCTGCCACGCTGTTTCCCGCCTGTGAAGCCTGAACGCCGGGCAGTGCGGACCTGCTCCAACTCCAGTGGTGAGCCGAGCCGGCTGACCCGCCACAGCTTGCGCGGGTTCTTGGAGAAGGGCTGATCTGCTCCGGCGTCTGGACCGGTGAAACCGCTGAGGTTCACGTCAAGCGGTGGCAGCGGATCTGTTGCACGCGTTGCCATAGATGTCCTCTCCGCGTCCCCTGGTCTCATCTCTATCAGATACGCCTACACGCTGCACCTAAAAGGCCTTCAGCGAATCACTGCGGTGTGGGCACCAAAGGATGTCAGTGGCTCATGGGAGCCTGTCCTTATGCATTGGATGGAGATTCTTCTTGGCCTGCTCGCTGGTCTGCTGCTGGGGCTTGCGCTGGGTGCCTTCGCAGCCTGGCGGTGGGCGCAGCGCGGGGACGACGGCGCCGCTGCGCCGCGCATAGAACTGGAGTCCGCCAACCAACAGATTGATCAACTGCGCGAGGAACTCAGCATCAGCCAGCAGCAACTGGCCGATGCGCGCGGGCGGCTAAGCGAGATTCAGCGGCATCGTGCTGAAGAAGCCGAGTCCGCCAGGGAACGAGAGTCGCTGCTGGAGATGCTGCATCCGGTGCGCCAGGGCGTCACGGAGATGCAGCGGAAAATCCAGCAGCTGGAAACCGAGCGTGCCCAGCAGCATTCAAAGCTCTCCCAGCAGCTCACAGCTGCGGCGCAGAGTGACGCGCGGATCATCGAGTCCACCCAGGCGCTGCTGGGCAGCCTGCATTCAACGTCCGCACGAGGCCACTGGGGCGAGATTCAGCTGCGTCGCGTGGTGGAGTCAGCGGGGATGCTGCCCCATGTCGATTTCACTGAGCAGCACTCCCGTCGAACCGAAGCGGGAGACCTGCTTCGGCCAGACATGGTGGTGCACCTGCCTGGCGGACGACAGCTTGTGGTCGATGCCAAAGCCCCGCTGAGCACTGCAGATGCGGCAAGCCAGGCCCGTGCCCTGCGTCAGCGGGTAGATGAGCTCTCCAAGAAACGGTACTGGCAGGCGGTGGATCTCTCCCCCGACGTCGTATTCTGCTTTGTGCCGGCGGAATCGCTGCTCTCGGCGGCCTTGGAAGCCGATGGCAACCTCCTTGATGATGCCCTCTCCAAAGGGGTGACGCTGGTGTCGCCGGCCTCATTGCTGGCCTCTTTGAAGGCGGTGGCCGCGGCTTGGCGGCAGGAGCGGCTGACCGCCAATGTCGCCGAGGTGGTGGAGCATTCCCGGGACCTGTACCGGCGGTTGGAGAAGATGAGCGAACACCTCGGACGTACCGGGGACCGACTCCGTCAGGCAGTAGAGGCCTATAACGGGCTGATCGGCAATATTGAGCGCCAGGTGCTTCCCAAGGTCGAGGCCATGGGCCGGCTCCAGGTGGCTGAGTCAGCGGAACCTGCCGGACTCCAAGACCTGGGCGAAACCGTCACCCCCACAGCAGTACGTGCGGAGGTCAATGCACTGGGACCGCGCCTGGCGGCAGCAGACACAGACGCTGAGTCGGCGACAGCTGCTGGGCCCAGCACCTGAGCCCAGCAGCTTGTGACCAGTAGCTTGTGACCAGCCCCTATGCCGGGAACTAGATCGTCAGCCCGAAGACCCAGACCAACAGGGTCATAGACACTAAGGTGATCGCCACAATCGCCACCAGGTTCAGCAGCGCACCGCCCTTGACCATCTGGCCGATTGTCACGTACCCGGAACCGTAAGCGATGGCGTTGGGCGGAGTAGCCACCGGCAGCATGAACGCACAGGTGGCGGCCAGAGCCACCGGTGCGGCCAGCACCAAAGGATCGACACCGGTGCCCATAGCCACACCGGAGGCCACCGGCAGGAAGGTTGCCGCCGTCGCAGTATTGGAGGTCATCTCGGTCAGCAGAAGGACACCCACCGCTGCGATGAGCACCAGAACCCAGACCGGGATTCCGGCCAGGCCTTCCATCTGAGTGCCTAGCCATGTGGACAGACCAGAGGACCCGAACTGCCCGGAGAGTGCAAGTCCACCACCGAAGAGCAGCAGCACGCCCCACGGCAGTTTGGCGGCGTACTCCCAGTCCAGGAGCCGGACGCCTTTATTGGCACCACCGGGCAGCAAGAAGAGCAGCAAGCCCACCACCATCGCGATGCCGGCATCGGAGATGAACGGCTCAGCGTCCATGGCGTCAGCGATCAGCGGGATCGAGACCCATGAGACTGCGGCCAGGACAAAGATGATCAGCACCCGAAGCTCACCTGCGCTCATCGGCCCCAGCTTGCGCAGCTCCTCCTTAATGAGGTCCGAGCCGCCCGGGATATGGTCGATCTCGGGGCGGAAGATCACCCGGGTGAGCAGCAGCCAGGTGGCCACCAGCATCACAATGGAGATCGGAACACCAACAAGCATCCACTGCCCGAAGCCGATGGTCAGGTCATGGTTAGTTGCCATATGGCCAGCCAGCAGGGTATTCGGAGGGGTGCCGATGATGGTTCCCAGGGAGCCGACCGACGCGGCATAAGCGATGCCGAGCATCAGTGCGGTGCCGAAGTTGGACTTGATGGCCTCCTGTTTGCCCTCCTCCTGGGCTTCTTCGCTGTGCACATCGGCGCCGGCAGGATCTTCGCCTTTGAGGATCTTCTGCACCAGCATCAGCACGGAGATACCAATGGGCAGCATCATCACAGCAGTAGCGGTGTTGGAGACCCACATTGAGAGGAAACCGGTGGCGATCATGAAGCCACCGATGAGGTTCACCGGCTTTGAGCCCATGGCACGCAGCGTCACGAGGGCGATACGCCGGTGCAGGTTCCAGCGCTGCATGGCCAAAGCCAGCATGAAGCCGCCCATGAAGAGGAAGATGATGTTGTTGCCGTAGCTTGCGCCCACGTCATCGAAGGCCACTCCCCCGGCCGGTTCGTCCCCGCTGCCGTAGTCAGTGGCAGGTACCAGCACCGGGAAGATAATCAGCGGCAGCAGCGCCGTCGCGGGGATCGGGATAGCCTCGGTCATCCACCACACGGCCATCAGCACTGCCGTGGCTGCCGTCAGCCGGGGCCAGACCTCAAGGTCACCGGGCATCGCGAAGTACACCAGCAGAGCAGCGATGACACCACCGGAGAGACCAATGAGCCGACGCAAGATGGTGGGCCGCTCCAGACCCTCCGCGCGGGCACCAGCAGAGGGTTGAACCGCTTCCTGCTCGGACTGAGTCCGTGGGTCGTATTTCTTCAGATGGTCACCGGTCACCCGGGAACGTGGGGGCATCATTGCATCCACTCCGTTTCATCAGATCTCGAGGTCCACCAATCCGCCCCTGTGTCAGGAGTCACATCGGCACCAAGTGAGAATAGCACCATGCAGGCACAGTATTCACGAGCGACTGACGTGATGCACCGGCCAACGGCGTCGCACTAGCAGACTTCTCGCGAAGTTCTGGTCTAGTTCTTCGGCAGCACTAGAGCCGCTAGCGCTGTTGCCAGGGCCGTCAGCACCAACACCATGACCACGGTGCCTGACCAGCCCGCCTGGTGCAGGAACGTCCCCCCGAGGAATCCGAAGACGGAGGAGCCTGCGTAGTAGCCGAGGTTGTAGAGGGATGCTGACTGGGACCGGCCCGCCACAGCCCGGGCTCCTGCCCACCCGGACGCCACGGCGTGAGCGGCGAAGAAACCGCCGGTAAGCACCACCATGCCCACAATGATGACCCACATCTCTGACACCAAGGTCAGCGCAGTGCCCGTCATGGTGATGAAGTTGCCGGCCAGCAGCACCTTCTTGCGCCCCCAGCGCGAGGCCATACGACCAGCCCGCGGCGAGGACAACGTCCCGGCCAGGTAGGCCAGGAAGACCAAGGAGGTCAGCCAGATAGGCAGCAGGAACGGCGGCCCGGCTAAGTGAAAACCCAAATAGTTGTACATCGCCACGAACCCGCCCATGGTCAGGAAGCCCTGCAGGTAGATGACCCACAACGCCCCGGAGCGCAGATTGCCGAAGAGTGCCCCCAGTGCCTCACTGACCCCGGTACGGCGCGGAGTGAACCGCAGCGCAGCCGGTGCCATGCGCAAGAAGACCAACACACAGATCACCGCCAGGGCAGTGACGACCAGCATGCCCAGCTTCCAACCGAGCTGTTCTCCGATAGGGGCAGCGATAATGCGTCCCGCCAGTCCGCCTAGGGTGGTGCCTGAGACATAGGTGCCCGCGGCGACGGCGGCGACCTTCGAGCTGACTTCTTCGTTGAGGTAGGCCACCGCCAGGGCAGGCACTCCACCGAGCATGAAGCCTTCGAAGAACCGGGCTGTCAGCGCCAGGGTAAAGCTAGGCGCCACAGTGGTGAGCACGGCGAACAGGCAGGCCAGGCTGATCGCCCAGACCATTGCGGGTTTACGTCCGGCTGCATCGCCGATATAGGACCAGGGGATCACTCCCAGCGCCAGACCCAGGGTGGCAGCTGAGACCATCAGTGCAGCTTGATCTGCCGTGATGTCTTGTTCGACCGCGATGATCGGCAGCAGACCCTGGGGCGAGTAGAGCTGGGCGAAGGTGGCCACGCCGATGAAGAACAGGGCGATGAGCAGACGGCGGTAGGCCTGGCTACCGGGCGGGTGTCCGTCGTCGTCGTAGGGGATGGCGTGCATCGGGTTCAGAGCACCTCGATGAGTCCGCGCACGATCGCCCCGGCCCCGCCCAGCCCGGCCAATGTCATCGCCAGTGTCCGGGCGGCCGAGGCGGAGACGCGTCTGGAGAGCTTGGTACCAAGGAGGATGCCGAGCAGGACGGTGAGCACAATCCCGGGGAAGAGCCAGCCCAGAGGTAGGCCCGCTTCCCCGTTGGTGACCACTGATCCCATGGCCAGTTTGGTGATCACCGATGCTGCGCCCATGGTCATAAAAATAGGCTGCAGGGTGGCTGCGAAGGAGGCCTGCTGCCACCGTGAGAGCCGGGAGTAGATGACCATCACAGGCGCTGCGACACCGGAGGTGGTGTTGAAGAACCCGCCCAAGAGTCCGGCGACCAGGGCTGGCGTTCGCCCTGCCCATTGGGGCAATGCCCGGAAACTTACGGTGACCAGCAGAGCGGCGACGACGATGCTGCCCAGGATGATGGAGAGCCATCCTGCCGAGAGCTGTCCCACCAACCATGCTCCCGGGATAGCACCCAGTATTGCTGCGGGAGCGATGATCCAGAACTTCCGCCAGCTGATCGCGTGCCAGACGCTGAGCATAATGAGAAACCCGGAGACCACTGTGGTCATATTGGTGATCAGCACCCCGAGGGCAGGGCCCAGCAGGATCGAGAGCACCGGGGCGACCACCAGCCCGACGCCGGTGCCCGAGAGACGCTGCAGGATAGTTCCGATGAGCACGGCCAGCACGATGACGGCGACGGTGCCCACAACAGTCATGGGCTCATCGTAGACCAGCGCCGCAGGTCAGCGGCGGGGTTTCCCCCTGACCTACGACGCGCCATGCCCTGTCCGGTCTTGGACACTTCGTTCGGTCACGCGTTATGACCGCATCTGGGCCATCGATCACGCGAAAACACAGCAAACTCACGTCACATTGCGTGACCGAACGGGAAGCCCCCCGCCCGCGGAACCCTTCAGGCGTGAAGGCCGCGGCCACTGCACGCGGCCGAGAGCGTGGCGGGGTTTCCCCGCCCGCGGAACTAACTCAGTCGCTGCAGGCTGTGCGCTTGCGTCCGCCTCGGCCGACGTCGTCGTGACCTGCCTCCTGCAGAGCCTTGCGGATCTCCTTGGGCAGCGAGAAGACGATGTCTTCTTCGGCGGTGACCACTTCCTCCGGGTCGCCGTAGCCGTATTCGGCCAGCAGCCGCAGCACGTCCTGGACCAATACCTCCGGCACTGAAGCGCCCGAAGTGACGCCGATGGTCTGGGCATCGGTGAACCAGGATTCATCCACCTGGTTGGCGAAGTCCACACGCTCAGCGCGCTTGGCTCCGTATTCCAGGGCGACCTCTTTCAGCCGCACGGAGTTTGAGGAGTTCGCGGAGCCCACCACGATGACCAGATCAGCTTCCGGGGCGATCTTCTTGATGGCGGCCTGGCGGTTGGAAGTGGCGTAGCAGATATCGTCGCTGGGCGGGTCCTGCAGGTTCGGGAAGCGCTCGCGCAGTTTCTTGACGGTCTCCATGGTTTCATCCACCGAAAGGGTGGTCTGCGAGAGCCAGATCAGCTTATCCGGGTCCGGCACCTCGATCTGATCCACTTCCCATGGGCCGTTGACAATGGTGGTGCGTTCCGGGGCGTGGCCGTAAGTGCCTTCTACTTCCTCGTGACCGTCGTGGCCGATAAGCAGAATGTGGAAGTCATCCTTGGTGGTGAATCGCACCGCCTCGCGGTGGACCTTGGTCACCAGCGGGCATGTGGCGTCAATGGTCTGCAAGCTTCGGGAGGCAGCCAGATCCTTGACCGCAGGTGAGACCCCGTGGGCTGAGAAGATCAGCAGCTCGCCTTCAGGGACCTCGTCGGCCTCTTCAACGAAGATCACGCCCTTCTCGGTCAGGGTCTCCACCACATGCCGGTTGTGCACGATTTCTTTACGCACATACACCGGGGCACCGTACTGCTCGAGGGCTTTCTCCACAGCGACAACGGCGCGGTCCACGCCTGCGCAATAGCCGCGCGGGGCGGCCAACAGCACTTTGCGCGGACCTTCCACGGTGGAGTCCGCAGCGATCTCTCCAGGGCTGCGACGTTTGCGCGGCACCATCGGCGTAGGCACCGATATGTGCTTGCGGCGCTGCTCGGCGGAGGTTTCGGGGGCGGCCTGGGTGGCGGTGGTCATGGGGTGAAGTTTAGCGGCCAGACCTGAACAGACTCTCCCCGGGGCGGCCTGAGGTGTCTGTTCTCACAGCTGAGAAGCACAATCACAGGTGACGACGACGCGCTGAGGCCGAAGGCGCCACCACTGCTGCGAGCACACCGATGACGACGACGAAGCCGGCGGCAGCGGCGAAGATCCACCAGGCCGGCTGAGACCATTCGGTATAGCGGGTCTGCACGTGCTCCAGGATCACGCCGGCGGCTTGGGGCAGCTGGGCAGGGTGCTGGAAGTCAGGTGCGGCCGCGGTGGTCGCTACCCAGAGGCCCAGACCCGCAGCCGTGAGCCCGCCCAATGCCAGGGCGATCCAGCGACTCTTGCCGGGTCCGATTATGAGGCCGAGGATCACAAGTGCGGCTGCCGCGATCCCGAACCAGACCCAGTATTGGCTGGCGGTGGCCGCCGTGGCCCAGGTGTACGGGTCGGCTTCCTCATCGGTGACAGCCTCAATGTCCACCACAATCTCTGGGGCCAGGAATTCGAAGCTCTGCGTGTCGATAAACGGCAGCCAGCCCAGGGACTTTTCCAGGCCTTCACGCAGCGGCTCGGTGATAGCAGCGGCGACAGGCGAGAGGTCGACGTCGATAGCTAGTTCCTGCGGTTCCCCGGTGCTGCCAGTTTCGAAGAGCCGTTCCAGCTGGCCGGTGTAGGTACTCCGCGTGGTCTGCAGGGTCTCATCCCAGGCAGCCACCGTCCGCTCATTATTGATCAGCGGGCCGATGATGCCAGAGACCATAGATTCCACTCCGCCGGGAACATGCTGGTCCAGGCCGGCCGGCAGCCGCGATGTCAGGTCGGTGACGATCATCTCGGAGACAGCATCAGAGAACTCTTCCTGCTGCGGCAGGTCGCCAGCGATCTGGCGGACAGGCTCTTCGGTACGCAGCAGCTGATCGACCTGATAGCCGGCCAGTGTGGCCGCTGAGAGCAGTCCGGCCAGCACCAGGCTGAGCACACTGAGCAGCTGACGCATTCGCCCTCCGGTTCCTTTGTCCGTGTCCGCGGTTAGTCTTTAAGGAGTATGAACTACCAAGAGCCTGCCTCCAAAGAGCCACTTCCGCTCTCGGCGATCCCCGCTTCAGCCCAGGAGACCTCCCCGGAGACTCCTTGGCCGCTGAGTCATTTCTCCGGCAAGCTGCGCGCCCATATTGATCGAGTCACCCCCACCTGGGTGGAAGGTCAGTTAGTGGAGTTCAATCTGCGCAACGGTACCGCCTGGATGACTTTGCGTGACCTTGAGCAGGAGGTTTCCTTCTCTGCCGTGGCCTGGCGCAATGTGGCTGGCGGACTGGCAGGCACGGTGACTCCTGGGGCCCGAGTGGTGGCGCTGGTAAAGCCGAATCTCTATGAGAAATCAGGTCGGCTGAGCCTGGTGACCCAGCAGATGCAGCCGGTAGGGCTTGGGGACCTGCTGGCGCGGGTAGAGCAGCTGAAGCACCAGCTGGCCTCGGAGGGCTTATTCGACGCCGCCCGCAAGAAACCCCTTCCGGTACTCCCGGCTCGCATTGGCTTGATCACAGGCCGGGATTCAGACGCGAAGAAGGACATCCTGCGCAATGTTCACACCCGGTGGGCAGCAGCGCAGTTTGAGATCCGCGAGGTCGCCACCCAGGGGCCAACCGCACCTGCTGAGGTGGCAGCTGCACTGGTTGAGCTGGATGCGCACCCTGAGGTGCATGTCATTGTCATAGCCCGCGGCGGCGGCGCGCTGGAAGAAGTGGTGTTGCCTTTCTCGGATGAGCGTCTGATTCGCGCGGTCTCCCAGGCACAGACTCCCGTGGTTTCGGCCATCGGGCATGAGGCGGATCGGCCGCTGCTGGATGAGGTCGCAGATGTGCGTGCCTCCACGCCGACCGGCTCTGCAAAGCTGCTGGTACCGGATGAGGCCCTGGAGCGTTCGGGACTGACGGAGGCCCGTTCGCGCATGTCCTCCGGTGTTCAGCGGATGATCAGCCGTGAGTATGAGGCACTTGCCGCGATTCGCACCCGGCCGGCCTTGCAGCGCCCGGAGACTATGATCTCCACCCGCGCAGAGGAGCTGAACGGGCTTCGTCGTCGTGCCTTGGTCTCGGCGGAGGCTGCCGTGGGCCGTGCCGCTGACTGGGTGTCACATACCCGTGCCCGGGTCACCGGGCTCTCCCCGCAGTCCACATTGGACCGCGGGTATGCCGTGGTCCAAACCACCAGTACTGGTTCAGATATAAACGGTCGAACTATTGTGCGCGACGCCTCCCAACTGACCCCGGGTGCCGGGGTGCGGGTCATGGTGGCCTCCGGCGAGTTCGATGCAGACGTCACAGAAGTGTATGAGGAGAAGAGAGCATGAGCGTAGAAGCATCTGGCACTGAAGATTCCGGCACCGAGGGTTTCAGCACTGCGAGGGTCGATGACATCGAGCAGATGAGCTACGAGCAGGCCCGTGACGAGCTGATCACGGTGGTCACCAAACTTGAAACCGGCGGAGCACCGCTGGAGGAGTCCCTGGCACTGTGGCAGCGCGGTGAGGCCCTTGCTGATCGCTGCGAGCGCTGGCTCGACGGCGCCTCAGCACGCCTAGCCGAGGTGCGCCAGCAGCTTGACAATAAGGGATGAGGTTGGGAGACCCCACGTTTATGCCGCCGGACTATGGTGGGCTGATCTCAGGCGACTGACGTCTGAACAAATTTCCAGCGGATCAGCATGGCAATCCCTAATCCACAAGCCGAGAGTCCTGCAGCGATGGCCATGGACAGCACAAAGACACCCCAGGCTCCAAGGCTGTCGGGCTGCTCGACCATCAAGGACCACACGCCATTTGCGACTGCGGGAGCTGGCAATACGGCGAAGAGATGCCGAAGCCAGCCTCCCACCCCGCGTTCGGCGTGATAAAGCGAAGCTGCCAAACCCGCTAGCAAGGGACACAGCGCATAGACGTAGAAGTTGGCGTATCCGACGGTAATGCTCAAGACGAAGTTCAGTCCGAGAAACACTGACGCCGCGATGAGCCAGGCGCGCCATAAGTCCATGATCTACCTATTCCTCATCCTGCGCTTGATCTTCACCAGCTCTGCTCTGAGTCCAATGTCAGAGATTCCTGAAAACGATCGAGGTCTTCTTCAGTGACGTCGCTGCCGTAATACTCCACGGTGACGGCGACATCCTGCTCTGGATCCACGAGCATCCACCAGCGGCCAGAGATGTTCTCAGCTGAATCCTCCAGGGTGAACTTCACGATGGAAGCATCTTCAGCTCCTGGGATGTCAACATCCCCGCCCTCACTCGTGCTGATCCCGGGGTGGGTTCCCGAAGCACGCACCTGCACAGCCATCTCGGTTGCAGCCGCACTTGCCGATGGAGGGGTCTCCCTGAAGCGCCAGACCCCGATGAATGCTCCCGCGCTTTCTTCGTTGTCAACGTACTCGGCAACCCAGCCGCCCTCACGCTCTGCGTCCCGGTAGGCCTCCTGGATCCCGTCAGGAAGCTCGAAGCTGACCGGTCCAACGTGTGTATTGGCCGCGCTGTCCCCGCTGCCGCCGTCGCTGCCGCAGCTAGCTGAGCTCACCATCAGCACACCAGCCAAGCCCAGCAATATGCTGCCTCTTCTCATCGTTTGGGTCCTTTCAGCAGATGTATTAGCAGTTAGGGTTCGGTTGGAATTCGCGAGATCCACCAGGGTAGTCGGGAGGGGCAAGATAATTCGATTCTTCGAGAGTCTCTTCGCTAGATCCGGTGTTTCGTCCGTAACCCCCGCCAACCCCGAGAATCTTCGCACGGAACCCAAAACCACCATCTTCGGAAACGCCGGAATGCACATCGTGGGTGGTGACTCCGCGCTCATACATCAGCTGCTCGAGGGGATTGAGGCTCTGGCTGCCATCGGGGGTGGGGTAGTACTGAGCGCTTCCGCTCAGGTCCTCTGGTGGTTCTGTAATTCCCTGAGCGTTGGGAAGCACTCCGGCTGGCAGGCCACCCACTGGATCGCTCATCCAATCCATGACCACTTCACGCTGTGCGTCAGACTCGATATCTATGGACGTGGAGTACACCTCGCTGGTGTAGTCACCACTGGTTCCCGTCACGGTCCCTGCGGTGAAGGTCAGGCCGATAATCTCGCCGTTGGCATCTTCGACCACGGTAAACGACTGTTCCACCTGATACTGGGGATCAAAATCCCACTCGTATACTCCACCGCCAGCCTGAGCTGAGAAATTACCGGTGAAAGTGTATGCCCGTGTCGTATCCGCTGGGTCTTCGCCGTGGGTGGTGGCGACGTTGACATTGCCGTTCAGCGAGGCGCTGCCGCTGATTGAGGGCAGCCAGTCATGACTGAATGAACCAGAATGCTGGCGGTTTCCGTCCTCGTCTTTGTCGCTTTGAAAGCCAGGTCGCAAGGAGGCGTTGCCCCCGACGTCGCCTTCAAGGCTGAACTGATGGTGAGTCACATTGGGTTCCCCCGGCGGCTCAGGGGGGCTGTTAAAGATCGGTCCGAGCACTGGTACGTAGTTCCAGTTGGAATCCACATAGCCCTGCATGTCGTCAACAAAAGCTTGAGCTTCTTCACGGTCGTCAAACACCCAGGTATCGCCGTTGCCGTATCCCAGTTCAATACCCGCATTGGCACTGGCGCCGCCGACGGTAACGTTCTCACCCCAGGTCACGCCCGTATTGACGTTCGCACCGGCTGAATACCCATCCATGATCGTGACGTGGAACTCCCCGTCACTGTATTCCTTCCACGAGAGCCCGGCGTCTCCGCCCAGAGAAACCCATGCGATATCTACGGTGGACCCAGCATTTTGCGAGGTTGAACTAATAGTGCAGCGAGTCTGAAAATCCTCTTCGGTGAGGAGGTCTCCCCCGCACTCACCTCCGCCGCCTCCGGGCAGATATGAGGTGATCTCACAGATGAGATCGCTGATGGTGCCGCGCAATTGCGGGGCTGCAGGAACGGCAATCAGCGCCAGCACGAGGATTCCGGTGAGCACCGTCATCGCCACGTACTCGATAGTGCTGGCACCACGCTCTCGGCACGTAGGGCGGAGATCCCCCTGCGCACTTACCTGGTGTGCAGGGATGTTCCGAATCACTCGGCGCTCCGACATATGATGCTCTTCCGCTCCGTACAGGTTGCTCAGCCCATCCGGGCTGGGATGTCTCTCTCGTAGTCCAATCTAGGAAAGGCCATCGTTGAGGGCATGAGGCACCGAACCCGACTCAAGGCCCAAAACGTCAATCGCAGGGCCCAAATCGGGACCCAAGGTCAGCCGGTGCCCTACCGGCAATCAGCCCACCAACCGGACTTCAAAAAGCCTGCCGAAGGTCGATGCGTCGTATTCCGCGCTGAAGCCAGTGCTTGCCCGGTATGTCGCTTCGATGACACCGTATCCGTGGCCTGTACAGTGCAGGCTCCAAGAAACCAGGGTTGGCGAGCCCAGGCCTGTTTCCCAGTCAGCTTCCGGCAAGCACTGGACGCCGGGTCGCACCCGGATTTCGGCTGTGGCGTTCGCCGTGCTGCGGGGCACTCCCAGCCAGCGATCCCCGGTTCCCACCGGTTCAAGGTCTTCCGACAGTGTCTCCACCTCGATGTGGATAGTCCGCCACCCGGCACGTTGCGGAACATAGCTTGTCAGCGTGGAATTGCTGTTCAATCCGGCATAGTTCGTGGCAGCCCCTGAACCTGTCCACGCAGCGGGAAGACCGTAACCATGGGGGTCCGGCGGCAGGTGGCCTGAGTCTGTGCGGCTAGGGCGGTAGGGGCTAAGACTAGTCAGCCAGGTGCTCACCCAGCTGGTTTTGGCTTGTTCCGCAGCCGCCAAGGCTGCCGCATCTGCGGCCTTCTGCGCTTTGCCGCGAGCATCAGAAGCCTGACCGATCACCATCAGGGTAATTCCTACAAAGATCACAGCAAGGGCCAGTAGCGTCATCAGAATCGACATCTGGCCCGCTTCGCGGTTTCTCCGCGTTGAGCGCATCTGTGACCTCCGTTCCCGTGCCTCGACAACCCTGCGCTTGTCACCCCCGGGGCGACAACCCCGTTCATACTAATTGAGGCGGCGGCCGGAGAAATGGGCCGATAGACCCGCCTCTGGGCCCAGTTCAGAACCGAAGTTCATAAACGTTACATATCCAACTGGCTGCGGAACCAGACGCTCACGGCCTCAGCGCGCGAGCCCACGCCCATCTTGGAGAAAATTCGGTTCGTGTGGTTCTTCACGGTCTTCTCGCTGAGGAAAAGCTGCTGGGCGATTTCCTTATTCGGCAGGCCATCAGCAATGAGCTCCATGATCTGAGCTTCCCTTCCGCTGAGTCCGAAGGGTGAGTTTCCGCGCACTGGTTGCGTCTCCACCACATGATCGTGCTCGGCGACGGATGTCACTGCAGCTGGGGAGTGAGACATCATCGCAGTCATAGCGGTGGGCGACATGAGCGTGGCCCCGGCAGCCACTGACTTCAGCGCCCCGGAGAGATACTCGACGTCGAGTTCGCTGTAGACCACGTATCCGCGGGCCCCGTTTTGCACGGCACTGGCGATAGTCTCGTGCTCTTCGCTGTGGGTCAGCATCACCACGGCGGCATGCGGGGAAATATGCCGTGCGGCCTCCACTCCACTCATCACTGGCATCCGGACATCCAGGAGCACGACGTCGGGCTTGAGCTCCTCCACGAGGTCAATCGCCTCCTGGCCATTGGCTGCCACCCCGACAAGCTCGATGTCACCGACAGCACCAAGCACTTGCTGCAGGCCGCTTCTGACGACGCTGTTGTCATCAGCTATGACTACGCGCAGATCTGCCATTCATCTCTCCTTCGAGACCAAGGGGAACGCTGAAGACCACGGTGGTTCCTCGCCCCTCTTTTGAACTAATAGTCAATCTACCGCCGGCCTCCTCGGCGCGCTCCCTCATCCCGATTAAGCCAAAGTGTCCGTTCTGGCGCTGCGCGTGCCGAGGTAGCCCTGAACCATAGTCCTGGACCTCGGCATGGAGCTTTCCTCCTACTCTGCTGATCCTGCACGTGACAGCTCCTGAACCGGAGTGCTGAGCGGCGTTGGAGAGCGCTTCCTCCACGATCTTGTGGGTGGCGTGCCTGATGTGTACCGGCAGGTCCGGGAGTTTCTCTACCTCCAAGGTGATGCACACCGGGTACAAGGCCTGCAGCTCCTCGACGGTCCGTTCAAGGGCCGAGCACAGCGGGGGCACCGCAGCCTCCCTGAGATCGGTGAGAAGTTCTCGGGACTCCTGGACTGCCTGTTTGGCCGCGGCGCTGATTGCAGCGGCGCTGTCAGGGGCCTCACCGCGCATCTTCATCGCCACTGCCTGCAGGGAGATGCCCTCCAGGCTCTTGACCAGCGAGTCATGAAGTTCACGAGCTACTCGGGCCCGCTCATCGCCTTGCGCGGCCTCAGCAGCTGATTTCTTCGCCGCCTGCAGGCTGAGATCCACTTGAGCTTGAAGCCTCTGCATCACGCGGCCCACGTAGGTCAGGCAGGCAAATAGCACCAGCGATGCCGCGGCTGCCGCCGGGGTAGGCGCCAAGGAGCTTTCCTGGAAGGAATAGGCCATCGCCACGCTGAGGTATCCACAGCTGAGCAGCAGCGTGAGCGCAATCTGTCCCACGGTAGGAAAGAAAAGTCCGATCAGCACTGCAGTCGAGCCCAGATAGCCCATATAGACGTGCGGGGCACTGGTACTGCCGAAGATCATCAGAGCCACCAAAATATCGATGGCGACCACGCTGGGATGTCTGCGGACGAAACCTGAGAGCCGATCCCAGGAGAGCAGGAGCCCTGTCGAACCTGCCACGGCCACGATCACCAGCAGCAGCTCCGAAATGCTCCCGAGGTCTGACCACCCGACCACCACCGGATAGATGCATAGCACGCGTGCCAGGAGCGCAATCTTGGCGCATTTGGCCAACACGCCTCCGGGCTTGAGGTCACGGGAAGATGTCTTTCGCTTCAGCATCAGAAGCCGCCGTCCCCGAACAGCAGATCAAAATCAAAATCGGCCACCAGGAACATCGACGCAAGCATGAGCACCAGCGTGCCCGGCACCATAATCAGCGTCACCACACTGGCGATCTTAGGGGATGCCTTCGCCGCTACTTGCCTGGCCTTCTGCGCCCTTGACTGGCGGACATCCGTGGAGATCTGCTCCAGGGATTCCACTAGCGGGGATCCCAGATCCTCGGCCTGCATCAGCGAGGTGACAAAGGCCTCCATCGCTTGCGAGTCAGTCCGTTCCTTGAGCGCATGGAAGGCGTCATACCTGGAGGTGCCGACATCCATCTGCTGCAGGGTTGTCTCCATCTCCTCCGCCAAAGGTCCTTCAGTCCGCTCAATGACACGGTCCAGCGCGCCTCTGAATGACAGTCCGGCCGAAACGGTCACACTCAGTACGTCGAGAAAATCGGGCAGTCCCTCTTCGATCATCGCCTGCCGCCGCTGACCTGCCGCACGCAACACCAGATCCGGCAAGAAGAACCCGATCACCGCGATGAGGAATGCCGCCAGGTAGTTATCAGCGATGGATCCCACTGCCAGCGCCCCTACCCCGAAGATCAGCAGCAGCCGAGCCTTCATGGCAAAGAAGTCAGAAGCATCAGCGAACTGGTCGGATCGGGCATACATCACTCTGCGTGAAATGAAGTCGTAGTAGCTGCGTCCCATCAGTCCGCTGATCGATGGCCCGAGCCACTGCCCGAACTTCGTCAGCAAGGAAGCGCGCTGGCGCTTCTTGACCGGCGCTTTGATTAGATCACGGTCAGCTTCAGAGAGGTGACCCAGCGGATCCGCGCGCAGCTGGGTATAACCGCGGAAAAAGACGACGAACAGTAACGCTGCGGCGATGCCGGCACTCAGTGCGACCATCAGATCTTCACCTTGGTAATCCGGCGGATGATGATGATCCCGAGGACATAAGTCGCTCCGGTGATGATCAAAGCGATTTGCCCGATGAGCGTGCTGGTGAGTTCATAGAGCAGACCCGGGTTGATCCAGTTGAACATCAACACCAATCCCACGCCGAAGATCACGACCATGTATCCGGTGAAGCTGGCTTGGGTCATCAGAGTTCGCACCTCGCGGGTGGTCTCCTTACGGTCCTCAAGAGCTTGCGCCATACCCCGCAAGGCGGTAATCAGAGAGCCGCCTGAACGTTGCGAGATGACCAGGGTTCCGATGAGAACAGCCAAGTCCTTACCGGGGATGCGCGCCTCCAAACGCTCCAGTGCCACATCCAAGGGGGTTCCAATGCGCAACTCGTCATTGAGGATCGCCAGTTCCCGGCCGGCGGGATTGGACATCTCGCCGGCGGCAATTTCCAGGGCTGAACGAATCGACAGTCCGGCGCTAGTGGAGTTCGCCAGAATGCGCGATAGCTCAGGAAGCTGAGCAAGAAAAAGCCGGTACTGCCTTTCTCGGAGTGCGCTCAACGCATTGAGCAGGATGACCATCACACCGCCTGTGATGAGCAGCGCCCACACCAACGTCACCTCGGAGCTAGCAATCAGAAAGGTCCCGACGACGATCAAAACCCCAAGAATGAAATACTCCAGTGGGTACAGCGCGCGAAGGTTTGCTTCCACCAGCCGCCGAGCCAAAGCTTCCCCCGGCGCTGTCTGCTGGAAGAGCTGATTCAGGGGTCGGATAACTCCCCCGCGAAAAGAGCCTCGCAGTCCTCCAGACTCCGAACGCACGACTGCGGCCTGATCCAGTGTCCCACCGGCGAAGAGCAGGATCCCGGCACAGGCAAGAATGAGCACTACCCCCAGGAGCAGCAGTATCAGCCCGGGAGTCACGGCACCTCCACCCCGGGCTGCCGGCATGCCGCGCCTGATTCCACAGCAATATGACGCGGTAGCGGATTTCCGGAGAGCCACAGCCGGTCCGCCAGAGCCGCAGGTACCTCAAACTGCCGAATACGACCTCGTACCGAGCGGTCGGCCTGCGGCGGCTCCTGTTCAAAGACCATCAGCGGCTGAAGCCGGACTTCCTCCCGACGTTTAGATGCCACAGTGGAAACCTCCACGACACGACGGGACCCATCCGCACCTCGATTCAGCTGCACGATGATGTCTACCGCGGAGTTGATCTGGTCCCTGATTGCCGCATAAGGGACTTCCAACTCGCTCATGGAAGCCAGAGTTTCCAAACGCGAGACTGCATCCTCAGTGCTGTTGGCGTGCACCGTCACCAACGAGCCATCATGGCCGGTATTCATCGCCTGAAGCATGTCGAGGGTCTCACCGCCGCGCACCTCACCGACGATAATTCGGTCAGGTCGCATACGAAGCGAGTTCCGCACCAAATCACGGATACTGATTTGCCCTTTGCCTTCTACGTTTGGAGGCCGTGACTCCAGTCGGATGACATGCGGCTGCTGCAGCTGGAGCTCAGCAGAGTCCTCGATGGTCACGATGCGCTCGTAATCCGGAATCTGGCCTGAAAGAGCGTTCAGCAGAGTGGTTTTACCGGTACCTGTACCCCCTGAGACCACCACGTTGAGGCGACCCCGAACACATGCGCGGAGCAGTTCAGCGGTCGCGGTGTCGAAGCTCCCCTTCTCCACCAGGGTCTCCATGCTGAAGGGAGTGGGGAACCGACGGATGGTGATCGCGGCGCCGTCAAGCGCCAACGGCGGAACAATGACGTTGACGCGCTCACCAGTGGGCAGCCTGGCGTCAACCATCGGGGAGGACTCGTCAACCCTTCTGTTGACCCCGGCGACGATCCGGTCAATAGTCTGCATCAGTTGATCTCGGCTGGAGAACCCATAGTCCAGCTTCTCCAGTCGCCCAGCGCGTTCGACAAAGATGTCATCGGGCCCATTGACCATGATTTCGGTGACGGATGCATCCTTGAGCAGGGGCTCCAGAATGCCAAGCCCCAGCGCTTCATCGACAACCTGCCGAATGATGCTCTGACGTTCTCTGGTCGAGAGCACCGGTCCTCGGCTGGAGAGCAGGTGGCTCATCACCCGTTCCAAGCGGACCCGCTGCTGCGTGGGATCCAGTTTGGAGAGTTCTTTGAGGTCGATCTCCTCCAGCAGCAGTTGCCGGTACTCCGCGACCGCCCGTTCCTGGACACCTTGGCTCGCTGACTGGCGCCTCGGCCGCCCTCCTCCGGAGGCGGTCCGGTTCGCAACAGGCTGGGCCTGCTGTTGGTCCTCTTGGCCGCCCTGGGTCAGCTTATGAGCTTCGACGCGTCGTAACAGGGGCATAGATCAGTCTCCGCTCCGCGGCATCGTTGCGCTACGGGTGATGCTTGGCATACTGCTGAAACGGTCACCAAGGATGCTGGGGATCTTGACCTGCGCCCGGCACGTCACGCCGCCCGCAATCTGGGAACAGGTCACTTCCGACCCTGATTGCAGAGACCGGCTCAGGGCCTGCTTGCCCGCAGTGCGCCCGTCGTCGCCAAGGGTCACTGCCCGGGCGGCATCACGGGCGGCGCTGTTGGCCTGTGTGAGAGCGTGCATGCCCAGGAACGCCTGCCACGCGATCATCAGCATCATGAGCACGATGAAAATTGTTCCGACGAATTCGATGGTCATGGCTCCGCGCTCGCCCCGCCGCTTCCGGCCCTGCTTCAGTTCCGGGATCATTCCCGTACCACCCCTGCTGATGCGTCAATGGACAGTCGCAGGACATCAGTCATGGGCACAAGCATCGGCGGGCGCATGCTGACATTGACACGTCCATTGTTCTCGTTGATTTGCATGCCGTTCTGCCATGCCCGTGGCGTCACGTCCTCTGCGGTCTCAACAATGGAGTGCCCGACCGCTGCCGCACGCGCCGCCTCTGATGCAGTATGAGAGGCGAACATCCAGGTGACTCCCACCAGCACCAGTTGCAGCACCAGCACAGCGAGAACAATGAAGCACAAGAAGACGCCGACAAACTCTATAGAGCTCTGGCCGTCTTCTTTCTTCCGAGTTCTTCTGGTCTTGGTCTCCTTGGCTTTGGCCAGGGTCACGGGAGGAACTACCTGCATCTCGCGACCAAGTTCCTGGACTTTCTGGCTCCAGTCATTACCGGCGGCTGCTGGTTCTCGTCGATTGACCGACTGCTCCAACGCCCGCGTCATTCGTGGCACGACCGTCTTATAGGTAGGCAGTGCCACAATCTTCCGAGCAGACTCCGGCTGGATGTCATTGGTCTTATGGACAGAGTTCAGCACAATCTTGAGGTCTTCTGACCGTCTGGCGCCGATCCTCTCCCAGAGTCCCACCAGCCGACGCACACCGCGCAGGCTGAGCACATCAGACTGGGTCACCACAGCGACTTCGTCCGCCATCTCTACCGCTGTCGCATTGGCTTCGCCCATATACGAGCCCACATCCACAATCACAATGTCGAAGCGGGAGCGGAGAATGCCAAGGATCTTCTTGGCCGCCTGCTCGGTGATGAGCTCCCCCTGCTCCCCTTCTTTAGGACCCAGGAGCACCGAGAGACCGCTGGGATGTTCAAAGAGGACGTCTCTGACGAACCGTGGCGAGAGCTCGTCGATGACCGGCAGAAGGTCGGTGATATCCCGCTGTTTAGGGATGTCGAGGAGAATAGACTGATCAGGCTTTTGCAGATCAAGGTCCAGAAGGACGACTTTTCGACCTGAGGACTGAGCGGCTTCTAGGGCAAGATGCAGGGCCAGAGTGGATGCTCCGGCACCACCTTTGGAGCTTGCAACGGCGATCATCTTGCCACCGCCGAATTGCTGCTCTTCGCTCTGTTCCCGGTTGACCGCCAGACGCAGTGACGTGCTCCAGGCTGCTGCTGACTGGATCCTAGCGGCCAAGTTCTCAAAGTTGAGCGGATAGCTGATCACGCCTCGAGACCCTGAGTCAAGGGCTGTGGCATAGTCCTGGCTGGTGGGCTCAGTGACCACGGTGAGCACCGCCACCGAGGGGTACCGGCCAGAAATCTCGGCGGAGAGTTCCCACATCGGCATGGGCGTGGACGTCTCATCGACGACCAACAGATCCACCTCGGCATCCCCATACTGTGCCATCGCGGTCAGCAGGGTCTGGGTCGAACCGTACTGGCGTGTGACCTCGGCCCCGGCGTCAGTCAGGGCCTGCCGGATCTCATACCCGCGGCTTTCGTCACCGCAGCACAGAATCGCTTTCGCCATCTCAGTCCTCATCCCCCTCGGAGTCTTCCTCGCCGTCCTCATTCTCCAGCTCTGACCGGAAGTTCGGGCCAAGATCCGGATCCTGGAAGGACTGATCCTCCAGGTCAAAAGCAGTGCCGGTCTCATTGTTTCCAGAACGAATAATGCGCATGGAGACGGCGAAGGACTCCCCGTAGGCCAACTGAGTCGCCTGCCCCACAGACACAGCGAACGTCACCGGCACCACCATGCCGGGGTCCGCCCCACCTTCAGCGGCTGCGCCCGCGGCAGCACCGGCATCCACCGGCTGGCCCACTGAGACCACCAACGCGTTCTGGACAAGCACACCCGAGACGTTATAGGGAATCTGAGCTCGCCGGTAGGAGATATCTCCGGCACCGGGTCCGCCCTGGTCACGGGCGAATGACGCAATGACGTCCACTCGGTCTCCGGGCTGAACACGGCCGTGAATACCCTGGTCGCCCGTGAAGTTAATGGAGATCTCTCGCTCGCCGTCACCCAGAGACGACGCCGGCTCGATCATGTCCTCCTGCAGGTAGGAACCCTCCCTGATGGTGGAGGTTGCTTTCATTCCCGCAAGCTGCTCTTGAGAGGTGATCATCTGATCGTTGAGGTACTTATTGGGGACCTCTTGGGTCTCCACCGCTTCGAAGCCGATCGGCTGGTAGATGCCGATCTCTTCAGTAGCGACGTACACCTCAGTGGTGGGCCCTACCTCCGCCTGAACCTCGCTGATATAGGAAGTCACCGCGAGGAAAACGGCGACGGCGCCGACTCCGGCGATAATGAGCGTCACCAGGCCGCGCAGCTGTTTGGGGTTCACTGATTCTCCTTGTCCTGGTTCGCTCCGCTAATGGAGGGCAGTGCGCCGCCGGCGCAGAGGGTCCGAGCCTGCATATCGTCAGCGCTGATATCGGTGGTAGCAGCTTCACCGGCGGCCCGTCCAAGCTTGCTAGGGGCAAGGACGATCTGCGCCGCATGCTTGGACCCCCACCACTGCGGGTCTGGATTCGGGCGCTGCACCACGTTTGGGGAGTCCAGATGCTCCAGGAGCAACTCCATAACGTGCTGCATGCGCTGGCCGCGCTTGCCTTCGGCCGCAGACTCCGCCACCACCGCGATATATCCCTCATCAGCAGAGTCGAACGTCTCCAGAGCGCGCTCTGGTCGCCTCGCGGAGAAGGCCCGTGCGTGGTGGCCGCGCTCAGCGATATATGTACCGCCGGGGATCCAACTGCGCGCATGCAGCAATAAGGGGATCTTCGGCTCGGACATATCAATCACTGACGGAGTCACAGTGAGACAGCGGATCTGCGATTCCAAGGCCGCTAAGGCGGGCAGAATCTGGTGCGGCGGCAACGCCTTGACCAGAGTCTGGCCCATCTCCGCAAGAACTGCCGTACCCAGTGGTGACAGTCTCGTCACGTGGAAGGCTACAAGCGTTTCTTCCTGGGCGGCCCTGGCCCGGTAAACCAAGTGGCGGTACTCGTTATGGGTGCGATGCGGGCTGATGAGGATTGTCCAGGACCCCTGATCTTGATTGATCAGCGTAATAGCCTCATCGAGGTCGCGTGGAACAATCTCCACGGATCCTATTTTCTGCACAACGTCCGTTCGCATGCCGGCCAGCAGTTCCTGTCTTCTATGGTCAGGTGGCGCTCTTATCGTCAGAATTCCATCAAGGCAAAGCCGCACTATGGGCCGATAGTCTCAATACCCGCCGCATAGTAAGGCCTACAGATGGGCTCTAGGACCCAGATCGGGCTCAGTCGCCGGGGCGGATCTCCACCCGACGGTTTGCTGCGTAGGTGGATGAATCCTCCGGGTCTTCTGCCACAGCCGGCTCGGTTTCGCCAAACCCTTCGACCGTCATCTGCAGATCAGGGCGTTCCTTCGCCAGAGCATCTGCTACCGCCTGGGCGCGGTTCTCCGAGAGCTCCTGGTTATCGAAGTCAAACAGGTCCTGATTCACCGGGTTGGAGTCGGTATGACCGTGAACCGCAATCGAAGCGCCCTCTGGAATCTCCTCCACCAGTGCAGCGATCGTCTCCCCGGCGTTCTCCGGAAGGTCCCATTTATTCGGGCTGAAGAGAATATCGGTCTCTAACGTGATGCCTTCTTCGGCGTCCCATTCTTCGCCCCCGAGGTGGGTGATCCACATCTGCGGATCATGATGGGTAGTCCACATTCGCAACAGGTCTTCTGAGAGGCTGGACTCCCACTCAGCACTCAACTGATCGGGGATCTCATTGTCCCCCACAGCCGGTCCCTGCTCAACAGCGGAAGCGGTAGAGACTGCGGTAACCGAGAACCCCAGGACCAGGAGACCGGATAAGCCTGAACGCACCAAGGACCGGGTCATCGGATGACCTCCACATCCTCGAAGGGGGGCAGATCCAGCTGCGGTATTTCCACATCGACCACGTCGATCTCATCCTCCGGTGCAGGCAGGAAGCCCCACCAGACGAAAGGCTCGCCGGAGGTCATCTCGGCACCCTCAACTTCACGAGCCCACTGAACATGACCCTCGAGGCCTAGGCTGCGGTGAGGGCGGATCACCTCGTATTTGACGTAATGCTGTCGGTCGATCAGCTGAGGAGCCAATTCCCGGTTACGCCAGTCCTGCCCACTGGTCTCGAGATTGTGCAGCTCGTAGTAATCCAGAGTCTCACCGTCATACTCCGGGTAAAACACCAGGGCTAACCGCATCACCTTGTCCTGCACCTCCACCGGGTAGACGTCCAGGGTAATCTCGCCACCGGGCGCACCCGGGGTGGGGTACGTCAGAGTGGAGTCGGGTTCGCCGAGCTCAAGCTCTTCAATGAAGTCCAGCCGCACTTCCTCAATCGAGTCATCGCCCTCAAGGCCTTCGGCATCCCCGTCGTCCTCGTCAGAGTCAGTACCCTCGGAAGGATCCGTCGCAGTTTCAGAGGATTGATCGTCCTCGGCCGGCTCAGGTGCCACCTCGGTCTCTGGTGAAGACTCTGCAGTTTCTGCTCCTGACTCTTCCTCGGCTGTACCCTCTGGGGCGCAGGCACTCAATACGAGCACCCCAGCTACCGCCAAACAGGCAGAATTTCGTGCGAACCGCGTCATCTTCCGTTCCCTTTCTGAACTCCAGTTACTGCAGAGACGCCCCCCCGCGCCAGAGATTACACTATGGCGCGAAGGGGCCTACTACGCCCGAAGGCGGCGTCTCATCCACTGATTCCAGGGATGAGACGCCGCCCACAAAGCGCTATGCCATTGCGTGAGAGGTCACCAGCTGCCACGCTCGGTGATGTTGGTGATCAGGTCGCTCACCTGACCGCTGAGCTCACTGCCCCAACCCGAGGCAGCACCAAGCAGGACCACAACCATCAGGCCGATCACCACAGCGATGCCGACGTATTCGATGGTGCCCTGGCCGGACTCACGGCGCTGGGAGATCAGGTTCATCAGGTTCAGGTAGTAGTTAGTCATCTCGGGTAATTCCTTTCCCATGTCAGCTCTACGCTGCTTCTTTTGGTTCGAAGCCTTGGATTTCGTTCTCTCCGGCCCCCTGCGATGACTACTTTGCCAAACCCACTGCCGCCCACCTAGGGCATGCGGTCCCAGTGATGGGCCCAACCTGCGAGTTGAGACCAGGGGCCCGCACAGTACGGACTGCAATTACCCGGGGCGCGCACAGCCGTGGCAGACTGAAACAGAGCATCAGAACAGTCCGAACAGGGGACGCCCACCGATGGCCAGCTACTCCACACAACTGAAGGAACTCTCGGCACGCGCTAAGACCATTCACATCGCCGTTGATGAGAACACGACATACGCCGTGCCACAGGCTGGGACTTTTCTCCGGCGTCTTACCGGGCTGCTCTTCGGAGGGGACACCGTCTTATTGCGGCCCTGCAACTCCGTGCACGGATTCGGTATGCGAAGGACCCTGGATGTTGCCTATATCGACAACTCTGGATCAGTGATTGACACCGCAGTGCTCAAGCCCTGGCGTGTCCACGCCCCCCGACGAGGGGCTATCGCTGTCTGGGAGCTGCCCGTGGGTGAACTCGAGCGCTTAGGTGTCACCCGCGGCAGCACACTGAGGTTCTCCATCTGATGAAGCTCCCCCGCCAACTGCCTTCGTTGACCAGCGCACTGTTGATCATCGTGGTGGTGCTGACTTCTCTCGTACTGGTGGTCGGCCGAGATGTCTCCCACCGCCTGACTCTCGCTGTCTGCACCGATACCGGGGAGTGCGGGGCCTTCCCACAGTCTCCTCCGGTGTGTCAGTACCACGGACGCGACCGAGCAGTGGCCCGCGCGTCCTTTGCTTTCGCCCAACAGCAGCCTGCAGAAACTGCTCGTTTGGTCCAGTACGGGGACGACTCCGCATCAGTGGTGGTCACCACCGAGCCCGACGTCGCGGAGGTGTACACCTTTCAACGCTGGGAAAATGCTCAGCGTTGGGTCCTCGACCATTCCTCTGCCCTGGGCGACGTGGCCAATGCTGCCGCAGGCCCCACAGGTCAACCTGTCCGCGACGGCTACCTACAGATGCTGCAACTCTTACAGCTAGACCACCAAGCTGCTATCACCCCCGAAAGCACCGTCCGAAACATCACAGATCCAGCCGGTGAGGGGTCCGCTGGAGCCGTGCATACCGACGACCAGGGGGCAGTGACTAAGCTATCGGTGATCATCCCCGACGGTTCCGCCACCCCGGAGCTACGTGGCCTGATGGACGAACTGGGAATGTGGGGGTTCTTCAGCTACACCGTAGAACTCGGGGCTGATTTGGCTCCCCGGCGACTGAAATTCGAGGGCCCCGCGGTGGCAGATTGGTCCCTTGACCAGCTGCGGTCCTCACGTGAGTACATCACTGCTGTAGCGCGGCCCGAGGAGGCGCCGAATCCGCAGACCAGCCCGGAAACTCCGTCCATCCTGCGCAGCTATGCACTGGATCTGACCCGAACGGCAAACGAGGCGCTCTACCGGGAGATCTTCGCCATGGAGAGCGTCGGCGGTGCCGCAGCGCCCCTTCTCACCGCCGAAGACCGGCTCTCCAACGGTGAACGGCGCGAACTCTATACCGGCATTGCCGATCGGATCCGAACCGATGCGGTGCTGGTGGAGACCGGTCACCGGATCATCGGCTCTGGAGACGTCACGCCCGATTTGCTCAGCGAAACAGCAAAGGGATTAGTGCTCAGAGACGCTCCAGTACAGGGCCCAAGCACTCGGTTAGTTGATGCCCGCACCGCTGACCTGAGCATCGCCTCAAGCCGATTTGAGCCTCTGCTCACATGCGAGGTCGAACCCGACTCGGAAGGGGACAGCTCATGACATTCACAGTGCACGTCCCAGCACTGAGCCGCGGCATCTTGCTTCATCTGGTGCTGAGCACCACACTGCTGGCCGTGGCGGTAGTGCTGGGGCCGCCGATAGCGTGGTTGACCGGTCAATCCGTGGTCGTGATTGTGCTCACTGTGCTGGCGGTGCTGACCCGAGCCGGCGTCGCACGCTGGCAGGCCCGGCCGCTGTGGCAGGCTGGCGCGAGCCTCGGAATGATCATGCGCACCTGTCTGTTCAGCGGGCTGACCGGCTACTCTCTGGTTTTTGGGCCCTTGAACCTGATGGGCATGGTCTCCGGCGGCGTGCTCCAGCAGTCCGGAGTCGCAGCACTGTTTGCCCTGATCGTCGACATCACGCTCATGCTAGCTGCCATTACCAGCGGCGCGCTGACTGCCGCCGTGCCGCCCAAGCGCCGGAAGACGTCTCGGTTGCTCTCCGCGGAGAACCTCCCCATGGTGCAGCAGATCCAGGAGGCCTTCGAAGAGAACCGACGCCGTCACCGGCAGAGCATTTAGGGGCGCCCCATTTGCGGCCGGGCTCTACCTGCCGAGTCAATTGCCGATGAACGCGATGAGCACACTCATCATCAGCACCAGCACCAGCAGGAAACGTCCGGCCCTGGCCAGCTGACGCGCCTTGTGCTGATCAGCGCCCAGCTGCTGCATCTGCTCATCCAGCGATACCTCGACCGGCTCAGCTCTGGGTTCAGGATTCTGATCGCTGCGCCCCTTCGGTGCGCGAGCCCGTCTGATGTCCCTGCGCCGCTGCGCCGGTTGCTCTCCAGGCTCGGGCTGCTCGCTGGGGCTGGGGCTGGGCAAGGGAGTATCAGACAGGCTCACCGGCAGTGCTGGGTACTGCGCTTGCCTGGGTTCCTCAGAGATATGAGGCAGCCACTGCGGGATATCGACTAAGTCCTCGCCACTTGGAGACGCCGCAGAAGGTGCCTTCTCAGCTGGCTCAGAAGTCTCGGCGGGCGCGGTGCTGACCTGCGGTTGCGCCCACTTGTGGTCGATCTCCTGCTGCTGCTGGAGCTGCTCTTGGAGCTGCTGTTGCCGCCGAGCTCCACCCAGCAACGATCTGCGCCTCATATTCTGCATCCTAACCGGCAACCCGCCGACAACATCGTCGGGAGGTACAAGCATCAATAAGTGAGTATCGCCAAGAGCAGTGCGCCGATGAGCAGATAAGGACCCAGCGCCAGATGAGCTCTGAGTCCGGCCAGTTTACCCAGCACGATCATGACGACCCCCGAGACCAGCGCAAGGATCAGCCCTAGGGTGATGCTGATGATCAGCACCGTGGGCCCCTGCCACCCCAGCACCAGTCCTAGGGATAGCATCAGCTTGACATCTCCGAAGCCCAGCTGCCCTTGTCCTAGGACAAAGAGGATAAAGAAGACGGCAGTAGCGGCGGCTGCGCAGGCTCCAGCCACGCCCAGCCTCCCCCAGTCCCCCGTCATCCATGCTGCAGCTGTCAATAGGACCGCACAGGCCAGCGCCAGCGGCTTGGTGATGACATCAGGCAGCCTGTGCTCGCGGATATCGATCGCTCCGAGAAGGCCTGAAGAAGCGGCAAACAGACCCAAAGCTGCGGTAGCCGGCCAGGATTCGCGGCTCAACGCTAAGGCCGCTGCTGTCAGTACCACTGAGATGGCCACCGTGGGCACCCAGAATCGCGGGCCCGCTGGACCGTCGGCCATCAGTCGGCCAGAGGAGCGCTCCTGATTTGGTGCCTCGGCCTGTACAGGCGGTGCGGACTGCTGTTCAGACATCAGCGGATTCTCTGGTCGTCATCATCAGCCGAATAAGCATCACCACACCCAGACCCACCACGGCTGTCACCGCACCTGCGCCAAGGGCATAACCGTAGGGCCCAAGATTCATTGAGTTCTCAGGCAGTCCCCGGCTCAGAATTACCAGAGCACTGGTGAGCAGTGCCGGCACCGGGATTACTGCGGTCAGGTGTCGGATCCATCCCCCGCGGCCATACTCGGCGTGGAAAACACTGGCTGCTATTGCCCCGAGTAAGGGGCACAGCAGGTAGATATACCTAGCGGGGGAAGTAATCACCAGATCGATCAGGAAGTACAGGATGGCGAACAACACCATGGACAACACCCAGCTGCGGATCACGTCCATGAGGTTTCCGGCTCTCTTCTGTCGTCTTCCCAGTGTCCTCACCACGGTAAACCTGAACGTCTGAGAATTATTGAGAGTTCGGGCCTATAGCTGTACCCAACTGCAACTTTGGGCCCAGGGGCCCTACGGTCGGGACCGCACCGTTAATCACTGAGCAGCTGGTCCAGGACGTCCTGCGGAAGCTGGAACTGTCCCGCATCGGGAAGGTGCACGATCACCGGCCCCTGGAGCTCCTGCGGCAGATGGAACTGGGCATACATGGGGCTGGCCTGCACCGGCAGCGTCTCGACGGTGCCTGCGACTTCGGTGCACAGACATCCCATGTCCCCCGAGCCCAGCGGAAAATACCGCCGATCAGTGGCTGCATCGATCAGACTCATATTTGCCAGGCCCGGGGAGTTTCCATCGCCTTGCGGGTTATCCCCGAAGTGCTGGGCGCCGCCCCGTTCGGGGTTGCCGGTGAACACCGTGCCCCGGTGTTGGATCCCCTTCGCTGAGGCCAGCCCAAAGCGCATAGTCACCAGGTTGCCCTCGCGCTGTGCGCCACGGACGTCGAAGCGAATATCTGTCCCGGAAGTGTCTCCTGGAGGGGCTTCGATGATGAACGACGCCAGGGCATCCGGTCCCGCCGGTGCTGGTTCAGCCTCCGGTAGGTCCTGCACACCGGCCTGGCCCAAGTCGATCTCCACCGCTGCTTCCTGGACAACCACCGGATAGCGGAAACTGACGCGCCTGTTGCGCGCCTGGTTCTCCGGGATGGGTTCTCCATCAGCATCAAGATTGGGCACCTGTGGCCGGGTGAAGCCATAGCCGATGGTCTCCAACGTGATGGAGTCATCCACCATGTCCTCGATGACCGCCAACACAGCCTCGGCTCGGTCCTGAGAGAGTTCCTGGTTAAGCTCAGCCGATCCCACGTTGTCAGTGTGCCCCTCTACGGTGACACTCGAGCCGGCAGCCTCCTCGTTGAGCTTCTCAGCAGCCGATTCGATGATGCTGGTTGCCTCCGGGTTCAGCTCTGCGGAGCCGAACTCGAAGAGCACATCTGCCGGCAGTGAGACTTCTTGGGTCTGCTCTTCGATGGTGGTGGTCACTCCGCTGAGCGTCTCGGTCCGAGCTGCCAATGGATAGCGCACCGCATAGCGCGCCCCGGCACCGTACCGCTCCGGAGGGTCTTCACCGGAGGTATGGGTGAAGAACCACGACGACGCCGGGTCGGGACGGATAAAAGGCTCGTTCTGGGTGATGGGCACCTCTGGGACAGGCTCGGCCCACTCTCCAAGGACAATATCGACGACGTCCGCCTCGGGCAGCGGGAAGTCCACAAAGATCAGCTCAGTGCGGTCGGGCTGTCCCTCGGCGGCACCAGAGAGCATGGAGCAGATGCATGTGCCGCGTCCCGGGACAGCGGTCTCCTGGCCGCCGGCTCCGGCGGCGTCCGATGGCGCGTCCGGCTCATCCTCCGGCTCGATCTGCGGCGGTGCGTGGTAATCGAAGACGTTTGATTCCCCGCGAAGCGGCTCGATGAGCTCACCGGTCTCACGGTCGGCGAGTCTGATGAAGGGAGTGGCCTCATAGCGGTGCTTATGCGAACTCAGGACGATGGAACCCAGTGCAGTGTCCCGTTGCGAAGGAAGCCAGGCTGCCACAAGGCGCGCATACTCGCCGTCGCTGTCTAAGGAAAGAACTTCTAGCTTGGCAGTAGCAAGCTGTGAGCTGTCCTCAGGTGCCGGGAGTTGGAGCACCGTCTCGGCAATGGCCTCGGGTAGAGCCTCATCGCGCCAGAAACCGTCGGCACTGGCAGCGCTGCTGGGCGATGCCGATTCGCTCGGTGAATGATCGACCGACTCCCCCGGTGCTCCACAGGAGACCAAGGCTAGGACCCCGATCATCCAGACCGCAGCGCGACCGGCCCGTGCTTTCATGCCGCCCGGGAAGCCTGATGTCGGTAATCAGCCAGGAACGCAGCGATACCGCCGATGGCATGTTCCAGATCCTCCACCGCCGGTAGCGTCACCAGGCGGAAATGCTGATCATCGATCCAGTTGAAGGCCCGGCCGTGAGAGACCAGAATCTTCTGCTGCCGCAGCAGCTCGATCACAAAAGTCTCATCGTCGGTGATCGGATAAATCTCAGGGTCCAGTCGGGGGAAGAGGTACAGGGCGCCGTCGGCGTTCTCCACCTGTACACCTTCAATCTGGCTGAGCATCTCAAACGCTTTATTGCGCTGTTCATAGAGCCGGCCCGCTGGCAGGATCAGATCCTTGATCGACTGATGACCTCCCAGCGCCGCCTGAATGGCGTGCTGAGCCGGAACATTGGCGCACATGCGCATATTCATCAGCAGGGTCAGGCCCTCGAGGTAGTTCTTCGCCCGATGCTTCGGCCCGGAGACGTAGATCCACCCGGAGCGGAAGCCTGCCACCCGCCAGGTCTTGGACAGCCCGGAGAAGGTGATGGTGAACACGTCGTCGCCCATGTCCCGGGCAACGGTGCAGGCGTTGATGGCTTCCACGCCGTCGTAGGTGATGTTCTCGTAGATCTCATCGGCCAGCAGCATCAGGTCATGCCGCCGGCAGATGTCCACCATCGCCTCGAGGATCTCCCGGGGATAGACCGCACCGGTGGGGTTATTGGGGTTGATCAGCACCAGTGCTTTGGTCCGGTCGGTGATCTTGGATTCGATCTCTTCTGGATCTGGCCACCAGTGGTTGTTCTCATCGCAGATGTAATGGACAGCCTTGCCACCAGCCAGCGTGGTTGCTCCGGTCCACAGCGGATAATCCGGAGCCGGGATCAGCACCTCATCCCCGCTGCCCAGCAGTGCCTGCAGCACCATGGAGATCAGTTCCGAGACTCCATTGCCCAAGTAGATGTCATCCGGGTCAGCCTCGGTCATGCCACGCGTCTGGTAGTACTGGGCGACGGCGACGCGTGCCGAGTAGATGCCCTGGGAGTCGGAATACCCCTGCGCGGTGGGCAGTTCCTTGATCATGGTCTGCAGGATCGAATCCGGTGCTTCGAAGCCGAATGGTGCGGGATTGCCGATGTTCAACCGGGTGATTCGGTGGCCCGCTCGTTCCAGCCGCGCCGCTTCCTGAGCGATCGGACCGCGCACGTCATAGCGCACGTTCTGCAGCTTGGGCGACTGGGTGAACTCCTCGAATTCCTGCATTCACCTATCATGCACCACAGCAGCTCATGCTCGCGCGAAGGCGTCCCTATAGTCGGCCAGGAAGTCAGCGATGCCTGCCACCGCCTCTTCGAGTTCTTCGACTGCGGGCAGCGTCACCAGACGGAAATGCTGATCATTGATCCAGTTGAAGGCCCGCCCGTGAGAGACCAGAATCTTCTGCTGCCGCAGCAGCTCGATGACAAAGGCCTCGTCATTGTCAATGGGGTAGATCTTGGGGTCCAGGCGGGGAAACAGGTACATGGCCCCGTCCATCTGCTCCACCTTCACACCTTCAATATCGGAGAGCAGCTTATAGGCGGCATTACGCTGCTCGTAGAGTCGGCCTCCGGGGTAGATAAACTCGTCAATGGACTGATATCCGCCCAACGCGGTCTGAATGGCATGCTGAGCGGGCACATTCGGGCACATCCGCAGATTCGACATCAGCGTCAGCCCTTCCAGGTAGTTCTTCGCCCGGTACTTGGGGCCCGAGATCAGAATCCAGCCTGAGCGGAAGCCGGCCACCCGCCAGGTCTTGGACAGCCCGGAGAAGGTGATGGTGAAGACGTCGTCGCCGGTGTCCCGGACCACTGTGCAGGCATTGATGGCCTCGGCGTCGTCGTAGGTGATCTTCTCGTAGATCTCATCAGCGAGCAGGATCAGATTATGGCGTCGACAGATGTCCACCATCGCCTCCAGGATCTCCCGGGGATAGACCGCGCCGGTGGGGTTATTCGGGTTGATCAGCACCAGGGCTTTGGTGGCCGGGGTGACTTTGGATTCAATTTCTTCTGGATCCGGCCACCAGCGGTTGTTCTCATCGCAGATGTAGTGCACGGCCCGACCGCCGGCCAGCGTGGTGACTCCAGTCCAGAGCGGATAGTCAGGGGCCGGGATCAGCACTTCGTCACCGGGGTTGAGCATGGCCTGCAGGACCATGGTGATCAGTTCCGAGACCCCGTTGCCCAGGATCACATCCTCGACCTCAGCGTCGCGCATTCCGCGGGACTGGTAGTACTGCGCGACGGCGGTGCGTGCGGAGTAGATGCCCTGGGAGTCAGAGTAGCCCTGCGCGGTGGGCAAGTTCTTAATCATGTCCACCAGGATTGAATCCGGGGCCTCAAAGCCGAAGGGCGCCATATTGCCGATGTTCAGCTTGGTGATCCGGTGCCCGGCATGCTCCAGGCGGGCTGCTTCCTCCGCGATCGGTCCCCGCACGTCGTAGCGGACGTTGCGCAGCTTCTGCGCCTGCTTGAACTCGGACTGCTGCGTCAGATCCTGAAACTGCTCCATGAACAGATTCTGCCTTATATTGTCAACAATCCGAAAGCCTACCGGGGCGTGTTCTCCTCGAGAAGCATTATCCCCAGTCCTCCGGCTCAGCGATCAGCTGTTCTTCCACCAGCCAATACTCGGCGGCTTCCTCGGGGCTGAGCCCCTGTTCGCCCTCGATGAGCCGACGCAAGGACAGCAGCGCCTCGTCCGTGAGTCGCTGCGAGATCTCCTGGGCCACCTCCGGAACATCTTCGGCGATCCGAGCTGAGACCAACGGCGCGTACTGATCCTGGGGGAATGCCCTGCCCTCGTCGGACAGAACCACCAGGGCATGATCCCCCACCCAGGGGTGAGACGAGGTGACGACGACGCCGTCGAGCTCTGCGGTGATCAGCTGCTGCAGCAAGTCATCCTCACTGCCATACGTCAGTTCAGCCGGGGCGCACTCATACATTTCCTCCAGCAGCGGCACCGGATTCGGCAGGTCTTCACGCACCCCGATCCGCAACTCCTCGCAGAACTCCCCCAGTTCTTGGATACCGGGTTCTGCCTCATCCGAGATCTCCGCCTCGGCAGCTGAGCTGGTAGTGATGATCAGCGCCTGGGAGAGCACCGCGGAAGTGGGCTCGAAGAGCTCAGCGCCGGTATATTCCTCAGACTCAAGTTCCTCCCGGATCAACTCGGTCAGATCATCCGGGGCCGCCGCGGGCCCGATGCTCTGGTTCTCATCAGGTGCAGTCAGCTCTGCGTAGCCTTCAGGATCCAGAGACTCTGCCAGCGGCATCGTGCGGGCCAGCACGATTTCGTAGCGCTGGTCCTCTTCGGATCCCGCGCCGTCAGATCCAGCCTCGTCCTCATCTGCCCCGGGCGCCGTCAACGGCTCAGCAGCAAGTGCTGCGGCAAGCTCCTCGGCTGGCCCTTCATGCTGGACCACAACCGTAGGAGACTCTCGGGAGTTCAGCGCCATCGCGTAGATCTGCGCCAGGGTCTGATCCAGCGGGTCTTCGCCCACCGCAATACGCCAGGCTCGCTCCAAGTCAACGCCGGTGGGCTCCTCCGCAGGGGGCGGCGGCTCCGAGCAGCCGGAGAGCACCAAGCCGATCAGTGCCAAGGGCGCCCAGAACTTGGTAGTGCGGATCGTCGCTGCGGGGGCTGAAGCAGTGCGGGATCCGGGCGCCGAAGTCATGGAGGCAATTCTAAAGGGGCCATGAGTGTGAGTCCTCACCGCCTGCGGGGCTACCCTTGTACAGATGAGCGGTGAAGCTGCTGACCTTAACCTGGAGATTCCCGGCTCCACAGCCTTGAGCAGGCGCCTGGAGGCGATCCTGCGTCACAGCGGCACCGGGAGTGAGCAGGCCCAGACCGCGCGCGGCTGGCTGGACCTGGCCTATGAGGCTGCCTACGGCGAGCACTACACCGCAGCGGCAGAAGCTGCTGAACGTGGTCTTCAGGCCCCGGGCTCCGCCGACCCGGAGAACCGACTGATGCTGCTGCGGGTTCTCTCAGGTGTCCACGAGATGCGCGGAGATACGGCGGCTTCTGCCCCCTACCTGCAGCAGCGTGTAGACCTGCTTCGTCAGCTGGGCCGAGATCGCCAGGCACAGCTGGAGGCGGAACTCGGGCCCATGCTGCTTCGCGAGCCGGATCGGGTGGAAGCCGAGATCCTGGCACGGGTTGCCGAAGAGCTCAACGACGCCGACGCCCCCGCCATCGCCCGCGCTGACGTGCTCTCTTCGCTGGCAGTGCGCAGGCTCAATGATGAGGGCCCCGAAGCTGCACTGCCGCTGATCGAAGAAGCCTGTCAGATTCTCACGGAACTGGGCCGGGTGGACGCCCTGGGCGGTGCCCGGATGTTCCTTGCCCACGCTCAGCTGTTGGCTTCACGTCCGCGCGAGGCGCTGTCCACCGCCGAGCTTGCACTGGCATCTCCGGCCAACCGTGCAGTGCGCGGGGCGATGGCCATGCTTCGGGCCACCATCCGGCACCAGGATGAGCAACCCGAAGATGCCTTGGCCGATGCCATGCTCTCCACTGAACTCTATGCAGCATGTGGTGTGCGCAAGGGAGCGGCCTCAGCGGCTGCGCTGCTGGCTGGACTCGCCTCAAGTCTGAACCAGCCCGAGACCGCAGTGCTGGCTTGGCGGGTGGCTGTTCAGCAGGCCGAGCTCGGCGAGTTCTCTGAGTCCCGGATGCTCACCTTGGCCCTGGGCCAGCAGTTGCTGGAAATGGAAGAACATGCTGAGGCCGAGAAAGTCCTCGATTCGCTCTCAGTGCGCCTGGCCAGCTCAGAGGCCGATCATTCCACTCGGGGTAGGGCGCTGATGGGGCTGGGGCACGCGGTGACCCAGCAGAAGCGCCCGCTTGAGGCGATGGAACACTGGGCCGAAGCCGCGGGTCAGTTCCTTGCCGCCGACGAGGTGGATGAGGCAGCACGTGCTCATCTGGCTGCCGGTGCCCTGGCAGCGTCCTTGGACCGGGTAGAACTGGCGCGCAACCACTACGAACGTGGCCTACAGCTGGCTGACCAGGGCCGTGACACTGACCCGCTGATGCTGCTGCAGGCTCTGCACTCACTCGGGCATCTGCTCTGCCGCCACGATGAACCCTCCGGACTGGACTACCTGGACAGGGCGCTGCGGATTGTGGATGAGCATGGCACGGATTGGCAGCGTGCTGATATCACTGATACCCGCGCACGCAGCCTCACCGCCCTGGGACGTGGCCGCGAGGCAGTGGCTGCCGCGCTGGAAGCAGCTGATCTCTTCAGCGAATCCGGTGACGAGGAGGCCGCTGCGGACGCTGAGATCTTCGCTGCCACAGTGCTGCTGCAGATGGCACAGGCTGAGGAGGCCGAGGCGCTCTTCCGGCTGGCCGCTGAGCAGCGGGACATTTCTGATGCGCTGCTGGCTACGTCACTGGAGGGGCAGCTGGAAGCCCTGCGCGATCTTGGCAAGCTCGACGCTGCCGAGCAGATTCAACGTCAGCTGGAACATCTCAATGCATCGCTGGGAGATCAGCCAGACGCTCAGCAAAACACCGATCAGCGCGACTTCGAGGATTAAAGCGCAGCTGGCCAGCTCGGCAGGTCTCCTGCCTCGGGAGCGAGCCCGACGAGGACCTCTGCGCAGCGCAGCCGGTGCTCAGCCTGCGCCTCCCAGTCGCTGCGGCGCGCGTCACGGGCACCTGCCACCAGAGACAGCGCCACCGATGCAGCTCGTATCTTCAGCGCCTGCGGATCCACTTCCGCGGCAAAAACCCGGGCGAACCGGTCAAATGCGGCAGGAGCGTGAATATAGCGGGAGTCCACGGCAGGAAGCACAGCAAGATGCCCCAGGAAGCAGGCCAGATCATCCACGCGGTGGCCGGGACCTAAAGAGTCGACGTCGAGCAGACAGGAAACTCGCGAATCGCTCATGAGCACATTGGCTTCATAGAAGTCCCCGTGGGTGGGCACCACAGGTCCGCGGTCGGTCAGCGGCAAACCAGTGAGGATGTGATCCTCCAGCCTGCGAATCCGATCGACAGCCGCCGGCAGCGCAGAGATCGCCGCTGAGGCATACGCCGGCAGCCGATCGGTCCAGGCATCGCGGGCGGGAAGGGTCATCACTTCTGCTGGCAGCTGGTTCAGAAGGTTCAAGAAATCTCGCGGATTCACCGTCGCTGCGCCGTCGGCAAGGAAATACTCGGCCAGTGAGACCCCATCACCCTGTTCCAGTGCCACCACGTCACTGACTGGTTCGCGCACGGGAACCGGTGCAGGGATACCGGTCTCCAGCAGCATGCGGTGCCGGGCATCAAGATCCTTGGCCCGCCCGGTGCGCAGCACTTTGAGATACACGCGGGAACCATCGGAGAAATCAGCGGCGATCACGGCGCGACGCAGCGGCCGGTAACTGATGGTCTCCAGCGCCGTCAGCCTGCGCCCATTGCCCCAGGTGTGCGCCACCGTTGCCGGGTCCGTGGCCAGCGGCAACCCCGGCAAGGCGGGGTCCAGCGGATGCTGCCAGATAGCCAGTCGACCGGAGGGGCAGTAGGAGATATTCACCCCCTCAGCCTCAGCGGGGATGTTCTCCGTGGTCATCCCCACATAAAGGTCATCCACATGATCAGAGGTCTCGGTATACACACCGGAGTGACCTGCGGCTAGGACTGGCCGCGCGGTGGACACGCGGAAAATACCGGTGACCCCAGCGCCTGGCCGGTGCTGGACAGATTCAAGGTGAATACTGGTGGCGTAAACCCCGCTTTCCTGCAGGGCTGCGGAGATCGGCGAATGCGCGTCATAGGACTCGAGGAAAGCCAGCTGCCTATTCTCCTCTTCGGCACGAGTGGCCGAAGGCGCCGCCCGGGGCGTGGACGGCAGATCATTCACTGGTGCCTGCACCCTGCTCAAGCTCGCCTGCGCTTGAGAACAGCGTCCAGATCCATCGCCTCCTGGGTGCTGCTGTCCTCAGCGGGCTCCTCAGAATCCTGAGCGGAGGAAGCTGCTGGGGCAGCCGGCTGCCGGAGTTTGGTCTCGGGCTTGGGCTTAGGCTGCTCCGGCGCTTGCTGCGGAGCCGGCTCCGGACGCTGAGCCTTCTCCACGGCCAGGTACTTCGGCTGGGGCACGTCGCGGGGCTCCCACTGCATGTCCACCGGTCCTGCTTGATCGAAGATCGCCGCGCGACGCTGGACATCCTCTGCTGAGAAGAGTCGCTCAGCGTTATCCGGGAGACCGTCCTCGTCCAGCTTCACCAGAGAATCGGGACCACCGACGCCGCGCTCGTCAGCGCTCAGCGCATCAAATATGGCCTGCTGCCGCGCGCGGTCCTGTTCCTGAGCCGTTGCAGTGTAGCGGCGGTGCAGTGTCTCCACATCCGGGTTCATTGCCTCACGCATGGCCGCCTCCAGCCGGGCACGGCGCCTACGACGACGACGCAGCACAGCCGAGACCTGCAGGCTCACTAGAGCGAGCACGAAGACGGCTGCACTGATTCCTGGTGCAGCCCAGGTCAGTGTCGTGAACGTAGCGAGCAGTGCGGTGACGGTCGCAGTTAACAAGGAAACTAGTCCCACAAGCGCCAGCAGGGTCCGGCCCCAGTGGATCGTGATCCCTGTGCTTGCAGTGCCGCGCGGGGCAGCTGGCTGTGGGGAATCTCCGGCGGTGGTGGTCATCTGTGCCCTTCGTTCTGTGCGCGGCGCTCGGCGGTGTACACGCCGCTGCGCGCGCCTGCGTGCGATGCGGGCCCGGCGCGGGGTCAACCCCGACGTCGTCTGCGTCTGGGCGGACAATCGCTGGGCCCTCAGCATCAGCGCCGCCAGGAAGAGCCCGGCGATCAGAGCAATCAGAAAAGAGGAGTGGATGGGCAGACTGGGAATCATCTCCATGATCCCGGCCCCTGCAGGCCGGAGTCCCAGTGTCACGATCGACTCCACCTCACCTTGCCTCGCTTGTGTTGCTCTGATGCGACGGGGGTGCCGCTGATCAGTCCAGGGTAGCCGATCCGCCCTGGGATCCCGTGACATATACACGGGTTGCTGTGACAAGCACCTCAACAGTAGATAAGAATGGGGACCGTGACTTCACAGACCTCTGCTAAGCGTTTTGCCCCTGACCGCATCGCAATCCTCGGAGGTGGCCCCGGCGGCTATGAAGCTGCCATGGTGGCTGCCGATGCTGGAGCGGAGGTGACCATTGTTGAAGAGAAGGGCATGGGCGGTTCCGCAGTGCTCACGGATGTGGTGCCATCGAAGACCCTGATCGCCACCGCAGACGCGATGCGGAGGGTTAATGCCTCGACTGCTTTCGGGGTGCGTTTTGGTGAGCACAGCAGCGATAAATACGAAACCGAGGCCTGGGCTGATTTCTCCAAGGTCAATCAGCGTCTGATGAAACTGGCGCATAGCCAGTCCCGGGATATCCACGCCTCCGTGGAGGCCGCCGGGGTGCGCATCATCGCTGGACGCGGGCGACTAGTGGCTCCGACCAATATCGAGGTCACCACAGAAGCCGGCGAGACCACTGTGCTGGAGGCCGACGCCGTCATTATCGCCACCGGAGCGCACCCGCGTGAACTCGGCTCGGCCAAGCCTGACGGTGAGCGAATCCTGAACTGGACCCAGGCCTATAACCTCACCGAAGTTCCTGAGCACATGATCGTGGTGGGCTCGGGCGTGACCGGTGCTGAGTTCGCCTCTGCCTACCGCCGACTCGGCGCAGATGTCACTCTTGTCTCCTCCCGCGACCAGGTGCTGCCGGGTGAGGATTCCGATGCCGCCAGCCTGCTGGAGAACTCCTTTGCTCGCGCCGGGGTCAAAGTAGCGTCCCGCTCGCGCGCTGAGTCAGTGGAACGCACAGAGAACGGCGTGAAGGTGACCCTCACCGACGGTCGAGTCCTGGACGGCTCGCACTGTCTGATGGCCGTGGGCGGTATCCCGAACACTGAGAACATCGGCCTGGAAGAAGCCGGCGTGGAGACCACCGAATCGGGCCATATCCGGGTGGACACCGTCTCACGAACCACCGCCGCAGGCGTTTACGCTGCCGGTGACTGCACCGGCATGATGCCGCTGGCCTCGGTGGCAGCCATGCAGGGTCGCATTGCGGTGGCGCATATGCAGGGAGAAGCAGTCAAGCCGCTGCAGCTGCACCGCGTGGCCTCCAATGTTTTCACCTCCCCCGAGATCGCCACTGTGGGTGTCACCCAGGCACAGGTGGACTCCGGTAAGTACCAGGCTGATGTGGTGAAGCTGGATCTGGCCACCAATCCACGGGCCAAGATGATGAATATCCGCGAAGGCTTCGTCAAGATCTTCTCCCGGAAGGGATCCGGCACGGTCATCGGCGCGGTGGTGGTGGCTCCGCGTGCCTCTGAGCTGATTTTCCCGCTGGCGCTGGCGGTGACCCATAAGCTCCACGTGGACGATGTGGCCGGCACCTTCACCGTCTACCCCTCGCTCTCGGGCTCACTCTCCGAAGCCGCGCGCAGGCTGCACCTGCATGTGGCTGAGCCCAACCAGTCCTGATCACACACCCGAATGAGGCCCTGATGTCTGAGAATCCCGTCGCACCTGCTGAGACCAGGACGCCCACCGCAGTGGACGCCTACGCCGAGGAGTATTTCGAGGAGTTCCTGAAGCTGGCGCCTGAGGAAGCCACCTATCTGGGGCGCACCGGGGTGGAGACCGAATACGGGGACTACTCCCCTGCTGGTCGCCAGCAAATGGCGGAATTGTCCCGCCGCACCCTGGCCGGACTCGATGAGCTCAGCGCCCAGGACCACACCGACGAGGTGACTTTGCACGCGTTGCGTGAGCGCCTGCAGCTGGAGCTTGCCCTGCATGAGACCGGGCGCACCCAGCTGGACAACATCGCCTCCCCGGCACACGGGGCCAGGATGATCCTGGACCTCATGCCGGCCGAGTCGGATCAGGACTTTCAGCATCTGGCTGGCCGGTTGAAGAACCTTACCCCTGCGCTGGAAGGCTACTGGGAGTCGCTGCAAGACTCCCATTCCGCAGGCCACGTGCCCGCTGCCCGTCAGGTGCGCGCAGCGGCCGCGCAGTTCGCCGCCTGGGCAGGGGCCGATGGGGCTTTCTCGCAGTTCGTGGAGAAGGCCGGGCAAGCCGGTGCGTCGTCGTCGGTGGTTCAGGCAGTAGAAGAAGGCGCACAAGCTGCCGCTGAGGCATATCTGGTGCTCTCCGAACGACTCACCAACGAACTGCTGCCCTCCGCCCCGGAGGCCGACGCCGTGGGCGCAGACTACTATCGGTTGGTCTCGCAGACCTTCACCGGTACGGTCCTGGATCTTGAGGAGACCTACGCCTGGGGGCTTCAGGAGCTAGAGCGTATTGTGCAGGCCCAGCGAGAAGTCGCTGAGCAGATCAAGCCCGGGGCCAGCATTGAAGAGGCCAAGGAGATCCTCAACAATGACCCGGCCAGGAAGCTGACCGGAACCCAGGCGCTGCAGGAGTGGATGCAGCAGCTCTCCGATCAGGCCGTGGCTGAGCTGAAGGGCAGTCACTTCGACATCCCTTCCCCCATGGACACGCTCGAATGCATGATCGCCCCCACTCAGGATGGCGGCGTGTACTACACCGGCCCCTCTGATGATTTCTCCCGACCCGGCCGGATGTGGTGGTCAGTTCCGCCTGAAGACAATGAATTCACCACCTGGACCGAGACCACCACGGTCTACCACGAGGGCGTACCCGGGCATCACCTGCAGATTGCCACCGCGACCCTGGTGAAGGACCGCCTGAACTCCTGGCGCCGCAACGCCGCGAACACCTCGGGCTTCGCCGAGGGGTGGGCGCTCTACGCCGAGCAGCTCATGGCGGAACTCGGCTATCTCAACGATCCCGGGGACATGATGGGCATGCTGGATATGCAGCGCATGCGTGCGGCCCGCGTGGTCTTCGACATCGGTGTGCACTGCGGGCTGAAGGCCCCCGCCGAGTGGGGCGGAGAGACCTGGACCACGGAACAGGGCCGGGCATTCCTGCGCGCCCACCTGCCCATTTCGGAGGCCCAGCTGGAGTTCGAGTTCACCCGGTATCTCGGGTGGCCGGGGCAGGCGCCGTCGTACAAGGTGGGTCAGCGAGTCTTCGAACAGATCCGCGCCGAGCGCGAGGCCGCCGAAGGCGAGTCATTTGACCTGCGGGCCTTCCACACCGAGCTGCTGCAGCTGGGTGGACTGGGCCTGGACACGCTGCGCTTTGCCATGGGGACGGCGGCGGCATAGGCGTCATCACGGCGCGGGAACACGACGTCGGGGTGGGCCGCTTCGCGATGACTGTAAAGCTCGCATAGATTAGTGGCCATGACCGCTCCGTTTGATGCCGAACAGCCTGAAGACGATTTCACTGCCGCCGGTTTCGGCCACGTCACCCGTGAATCCGGGTCGCAGCCCCGCGAACTCGGCGATGCCGCGCCGGTGCCTACCAATGACCCGACGGCGCCGTCGGCTCAGACCGCTGAACGTGCGGCCAAGGCCCTGCTCGCCGCCGCTTCTGTCGAACGCATTGACCTGGCGTGCACCCTGGGCTCCGGTTGGGGCGGTGCCGCTGAACAGCTGGGCGAGCTGGTGGCTGAGATCGACGCCGCAGAAATTCCCGGCTTCCACCATTCCGGGGTCTCCGGCCACTCCGGAACCCTTAAGGTCATCCGGGCAGAAGCAGCCGATGGGCAGCCCAGACACATCCTGGTGATCGGTGCCCGCACCCATTACTACGAGGGCCGCGGTGTGGACGCGGTGGCTCACGGGGTGCGTACTGCTGCTGCGGCGGGGGCCAGCACCATGGTGCTGACCAATGGCTGTGGCGGGCTGAACCCGGAGTGGAAGCCCGGCACTGCGGTGCTGATCAGCGACCACATCAACCTCACCGGCACCTCTGCGCTGCGTGGTGCGCATTTTGTGGATATGACGGACCTCTACTCCCCGCGGCTGCGTGAGCTGGCCCGGGAAGTGGATCCCACTCTCCCCGAAGGCGTCTACGCGCAGTTCCCCGGCCCGCACTATGAGACCCCGGCTGAGGTGAGGATGGCGGGTGTGCTGGGCGCGGATCTGGTGGGCATGTCCACTGCGCTGGAAGCAATTGCCGCACACGCTGCTGGCATGGAGGTCTTCGGCATCTCCCTGGTGACTAACCTGGGTGCCGGAATCTCCCCTGAACCGCTGAGCCACCAGGAGGTCCTGGAGGCAGGGGCGGCTGCGGCGCCGCGCATTGCCGCTCTCCTGGCCCAGATTGTCCGCCGCGCGCTGTAACCCGCTGCTTACCGCCCCGACCTAGAATCGCTGGATGCCGCTGTCAGGCGTCCCACCCCAGAACCTCGAAGGAGACGCTCACGTGACTGACCTGCTGAGCACCGTCCGCCGCTGGATCGCGCTGGACCCTGATCCGCGCACCCGCTCTGAGTTGGAAGACCTGCTGCAAGCTGCCGACGGCGGCGACCACACCGCAGCGGCCGCGCTGGAAGGGCTGTTTGCTGGTCGGCTCGCCTTCGGCACCGCGGGGCTGCGCGCCGAGCTGGGCCCCGGCCCGCTGCGGATGAACCGCCTGGTCGTCCGGCAGACAGCAGCTGGTCTGCTGAGGTATGCCACGGAGAAGCTCACCGAAGCTCATGCGAAGGTGGATAACCCGCATGACGTGGAGGGCTCGGCTGCCCGCCGCATCGTGATCGGTTTCGACGCCCGGCACCAGTCCGATGAGTTCGCCTACGAGACCGCGGAGATCTTCCACGCCGCGGGGTGGGAAGTGCATCTCTTCGATCGGCCCGGACCTACTCCGCTGCTGGCGCGTCAAGTCCTGGTGAAGGACGCAGAGGTCGGCGTCATGGTCACCGCCAGCCACAACCCTCCGCGGGATAACGGCTATAAGGTCTACCTCGGCGGTGAGCTGTCCCGATTCCTGGAACCCGACGGACTGGGTGTGGGCGCTCAGATCGTCTCCCCGGTGGATCGTGAAATTGCTGAGACCATCGCCCAGGTGGTGACAGAGGACTTCGCAGACTCACGCACCGACGTTCAGGCACGAGCCGAAGTCCTCCGTCCTGCTGGTGTGCACACGATCGGCCAAGCGGATCGGGACAGCTACCAGCGCGAGGCCCTGCAGCTGCTGGATGCGCAGAACTATCCGCACCGCGACATCACGATCGTCTATACCGCGATGCACGGCGTCGGCGGTGAAATGGTGACCGAGCTGCTCTCCGCTGCTGGTTTCAGCACCGTTATCCCGGTGGCCGAGCAGTTCGCTCCAGACCCCGATTTCCCCACTGCGGACTTCCCCAACCCGGAGGAGGCTGGTGCGCTGGATCTCGCGCTGAAAGCCGCCGTTGAGCATTCAGCCGATCTGGTGCTGGCCAATGATCCCGACGCCGACCGCCTCTCTGCCGCCGTCTATGACGAGCAGGCCGCCTCCTGGCGGCAGCTCTCCGGGGATGAGATCGGCGCCCTGCTGGGTCGGCATATCCTGGACCGCGGCCCGCTGCGCCAAGGATGGCAAAGCACCGGCACCGGTGAGAGCACCGCACCTGCCATCGGAAACTCTGTGGTGTCCTCGCGACTGCTGGGCAAACTCAGCGCAGCCCGCGGCGTCGAGCACGCGGAGACACTCACCGGATTCAAATGGCTGGCCCGGGTGCCCAACATCATCTTCGGTTATGAGGAAGCTATCGGCTTCGACGTGGATCCGGTGCATGTTCGGGATAAGGACGGCGTCTCTGCGGCGATGATCTTTGCCGAGCTCATCGCCGATCTCAAGACCAAAGGAATCACCGCGGTCCAGGCGCTGGATGACATTGCCGCAGAGGCTGGTGTTTATCTCACTGGGCAGGTCACTATCCGGGTGCAGGATCTCAGTCAGCTGGGCCAGATCACTGCCGCCCTGCGGGAGAACCCGCCGGCTGAGATTGCCGGTTCTGCAGTCACCGAGACCTTGGATCTCAGCCGGCAGCCGCTGCCCGGCCAGGAGTTCACCGAGGCCAAGGTTACCGACGCGCTGATCTACCTCACCGACGCCGGTGACCGGGTGATCGTGCGTCCCTCCGGCACCGAGCCCAAGGTCAAGTGCTACCTGGAGACCACCGCGGAACCGGCCGGCGATGCCGCCGCGGATGTCTCCGCTGCCCGCGCCCAGGCCGCCGAGCGCCTGGACACTGTGCGTGAGGCCATGAACAGCATTCTTGCGAAAGGACCCCAGTAATGACCGCTTCCACCACCCCGACCCCTGTGGAGCTAGCCGGGCTGATCGATCACACCGCACTGAAGCCAGACACGGACGAGGCAACCGTACGCCGGGTGATCTCCGAGGCTCTGGAGCACGGCTTCGCCGCGGTCTGCATCAACCCCCGATGGGTTTCCTTCACCGCAGAAGCTCTAGCCGGCAGCCCGGTGAAGACGTGCACGGTGGTCGGCTTCCCGCTTGGTGCTTCCACCACCGCGGCGAAAGTCGCCGAGACTCAGGACGCCGTCCAGCAGGGCGCTCAGGAGGTGGACATGGTGGTGGACATCGCTGATGCCAACGCCGGCCGGGCCGATGCCGTGCAGGCTCAGATCGCCGCACTGGCGGCCGCGGCGCATGCCGGTGGAGCCATCCTGAAGGTCATTCTGGAGACCAGCCTGCTGACCCAGGAGGCCAAAGAGCTCGTCTGCCGTGCCGCTGAGGCTGCCGGTGCTGACTTCGTGAAGACCTCCACCGGCTTTGGCGGCGGTGGGGCGACGGTCGAAGATATCGCGCTGATGCATTCGGTGGTCGGCGGGCGACTGGGGATCAAAGCTTCCGGCGGGGTGCGCAGCTACGAGGACGCCGTCGCTATGGTCAATGCCGGTGCCACACGCATCGGGGCCAGCGCCTCAGTTGATATCGTAGAGGGAAGCAAGAACGACGGCGCCCGGGGCGGTTACTGACAAGGTGCATCGCCACGGCGCAACGGAACTTTCGAAAGGGATCTCATGATCAGCAACGGCCAGGTTAAGGCCTACTCCGGACAGGGCCACTTCCTGGGCAACCTGGTGGCTTTCCTCTTTGTGTTCGGCATGCTGCTGGGCTCGATCGTCGCGCTGAACTTCTGGGATCTGGACCAGGTCTGGTTGCCGGGTCTGTTGTTCCTGGGTCTCTATGCCGGTGCTTTCCTGGTGGCCAAGGAAGTGATCGGCCGTTCGGATTCGCTGGAGCATCAGGACCTTCACGGTGAGCACGGCGAGCCGCTGGATGCGATGGCTTCCCGCGCGGCAGAGTCCAACGCTCCTACCCGTGAGCGCAAGGCCGGCCCGTACCACGCGGACCGCTAAGAGGCGCCTGCCACACAGCATTTATGGGGCCTGAAGCCCGGATGGCGCGCAACGCGGGTATTGACCTGTTGCGCGTCATCTCTGTTGCTGCCGTCGTCGTCGGTCATGGTTGGCCGCTGATGCCGTACGAGGAGTATCTGCAGATCTGGCGGATGCCCCTGTTCTTCTTCCTTGCCGGGTTCTTCCTGTCTCCTGTGCGCAGTTTTGCCGGCGAGATTCGTACCCGCTGGCACACCCTCGGGGTGCCGTATCTGACGTGGCTGGTGCTGCTGATCGCCCTGGTGGCAGTCCACCACTACACGCCCAAGCCCTTTGAAGACACCTGGCTGACCATTGCCGGGGCTGTCTTCGGCGGGGGGCTCACCGATATGCCGTTCCTGGCGTTTTGGTTCATCTCCGTGATGTTCTTCGCCGTGCTGCTGGTGCGTCTGCTGTTGACGCTTCCCTGGTGGGTGCAGCTTGCTGCCGCCCTTGGGGGCCTGGCGCTGGCGCAGGTTCCCGATTCGGCAATGTCGTATACCAGCCTCGGACTGGGTCTGGCTCCGGCCTGCGCGGCCTTTATCCTGGCCGGATTCTGGTTCCGCCGACTGATCACTCCGGCTCGCGACGCTGCTGGTGCCGGAAGGTCTGCGTCGCCTGCTTGGCGGCAGCGGTTGGCTGAGGCAGCCCGTTCCCCCTGGGCCGGTGTGGTAGGTGTGCTGCTGATAGCGGCCGGTATGGCCGGGGTCGCAGCAGGTGCTGAGACGATGAATATGAAGTGGTCCGGCTTCGGGACATTCCTGGTTTCTCCCGCCCTGGCCCTGCTGATCTGCGTGGGTCTGGTGGGGGTCTTCTCCACCTGGGCCGATGCAGCACTAAAGACGATCCCTGCGGCGCTGACGGTGATCTCCGAGCTGGTCAAGACCGGCACGATGGTCGTGTTCTTCCACGCCTATGTGCTGTTTTTGATCTGGGATCTGGTCAGCTACCAACCGCTGCGTATCTTGATTGCCCTGCTGGTGTGCTGGAGCTTGGGGCTAGTAGTCAACCGCACGCGGTTCTCGCCCTGGCTTACAGGGCTACCCCGACCGCGATCAGTGAGTCCTCGTACCGCGGGTTAAGCGATCTCCGCTCCTGGTGTGCGAGGCAGGCTAGAACGGGCTGCAAAGCCTGAGTTGGGCTGCTAAACCGGAGTTGGGCTGGTCCGCATGTCACTGGCCATGCCTGACGCTGTCTCAATCCTGCGAGAGATCCCCAAGACCTATCGACATCTACCTATCGACATGAAACAATAGAACATAGATTCGATAGATGGACGGGTACACACAGGTATGAAGACAGGCCGCATGGCCGGCACAAGGGGTGATCACCATGGTAGCTTCCACCACCAGCAGCGCCAGCAGTGCCCCTCCTATGCCTGAGCACCTCAGAGCCCTCGCTGGGGAACCGGAACTCACTTCAGCCTTCGAACACCAGGTCACCTCCCGGCGAGCTGAAGCAGCCACCATCACCGCACTTCTTGACTACCGTGCACGGACTGCCGCGCATTATGCCCAGGAACCCCTGGTCACCCGGTCTGAGGCAGACCGTGCCGCTGTTCGTGATGCCGCCCGCATCCTCGGGGTCAGTGACCGCACCGCCACCACCATCCTCAACACCACACAGGAGGCTAAGTGCCTCCTCCCCCACACGTGGCGAGCATTCTGTGAGGGGCTCATTGATCTGCCCAGGGTGCGGAAAACCGTCGACGCCGCCATCACCAGTAGCCTGCCTGATCACCTGCTGCGACAACTGGATCAGGCCGTAGCCGAACAAGCACAGCGCCGTAGTCTCTCGGAGTTTCATCACTGGCTCACCCGCTACACCGCCTCCCTCGACCCAGAGAGTTACGCCAGGGCTTGTGAGAAGGAGAACCAAGCCCGGTTCGTGCGGTTTCAGCACCAGTCCCACGGAATGAGCTACCTCCAGGCCTATATCCCCACCTTAGAAGCCGCAGCGATCGAGAAACGCCTCAAAGCCGCAGCCCGGGGCATGGACCAGCCCCGGCCAGATGGGGGAACCGCTGGTCACCGCCAGGCTGGCTCTGGTGCCGCAGAAACAGGCGGCGCAGGGCGAGGCCACGCGGAACCACACGACATGGAATCGTCCCCTTCGGAACCGGGCGCCGCAGGTCACCACACCGCTGATGCCCAGTCCCCTGACTCCAGCACCACAAGTCCTCAGGCCGCGGATCCCCGCACCCTGGCCCAGCGGGAAGCAGACCTCCTCACGGCATGGCTTCGTGATGGACGGGTCTATGACGCCACGGTTGATGCCAAGATCATGATCATGATCCCGGAGGCCACCCTCACCGGTGAAACAGACGAGCCGGCGATGGCTGCAGATCGGTCATGGATGATCCCCGCCCACCAAGCACGCCACCTCGCCGCCAACCCCGAGGCCAACCATCACTGGTACCAAGGCCATACCCGCAAGGATTCTAGGAACGCAGAGTATGACTTACTCAGTGCCCGGTATATCGGCCGGTACCCACCCGCACACCTACGCGACGCACTGATCTTCCGGGACGGGACCTGCCAAGCAGGCGGATGCACCATCAGCGCCGAACGCTGCGATATCGACCACCAAACACCCTGGGAACAGGGTGGAGAAACCAGCGCCGACAATCTCTGGGCACTGTGCAGGCGCCATCACCGCATGAAATCCCACGGATTCCTCCACCCACCACCACAGAGGTCGGAACCCAATCCTGAGCCCAACCCTGGCCGAGGTGCCGATCCTGCTCACACGAACAGCACCCATTCACCCAGCGCTCATCTACACATCGCACATTCACCCGGTGCTCATTCACACACCGAGCGCTGGCTAAGCGAGCGCGTCCTCAGTGACCATCTCCCTGACGGCCGCCAATCTGCTGACCACACTCCTGCCGAGGACACACCACCTGCCGGACTCCTTACCGCAGCAGACTTGATCTGGCGCGCCGCCCCGGTCCTGTACGGCCTCGCCGCCTGATTTCCGCCGGCCTAAGCACGTCTTGCCCGGCACGTCTTGCCCAGCTCGTCTTGCCCGGCACGTCTTGCCCACTCGCATCTGCGAAGTGCCGCGCTAGGCGTTACAGGTTTAGGCGTGACAGGGTCTAGGCGTTGGGCTTGAAGAGGCCCTCCCAGACCTGGTTGAGCCACTCCAGCAGCGGGCCGTCGGAAAGTTCTTCTCCACCGATCTTCTTAGTGGTCGGCTTAGGCAGCAGGATCTGCTTCATTGCCACCTTCTGCTGGGCTCCGGGGTAAAGCCGTTCCATACGCAGCTGGCGTGATTCGGGCAGATCCTCCACCGGGGCGAACCGAATGAACTTGCCCTGGACCCCGACGTCGGTAATTCCGACCGAGCGCACGCGATTGCGGAACCGCGCAACCTCCAGGAGGTTCTCCACTGCGGTAGGTGGTTCACCGTAGCGGTCCTGCCATTCGGCGAGGACCTCGGAGATCTTCTCCTCGGTATCTGCTGCGGCGAGTTTGCGATAAGCCTCCAGGCGAAGGGGTTCACTGGGCACATACTCTGAAGGCAGGTGAGCGTTGATCGGCAGTTCGATCTTCACTTCTGTGACGGTCTGCTCTTCCTCTCCTCGGAAATCAGCCACAGCCTCGCCCACCATGCGCAGGTAGAGGTCAAAGCCCACGCCCTCAATATGACCGGACTGCTCACCACCGAGCAGGTTTCCGGCACCACGCAGCTGCAGATCCTTCTTCGCCAGCTGGAAGCCAGCTCCCAGTTCATTATGAGCCGCCACGGCTTTCAACCGCTCCAGAGCATCTTCGCCCAGCGGTTTCTCCGCCGGGTAGAGGAAGTAGGCGTAGGCCCGTTCCCGAGAGCGTCCCACGCGGCCACGCAGCTGATGCAACTGCGAGAGTCCGAAGGCAGAGGCCTTATCCACGATCAGAGTGTTGGCGTTGGAGATATCCAGACCGGTTTCGATGATGGTGGTGGAGACCAGCACATCGAATCGCCGCTCCCAGAAGTCGTTCACGATCTGCTCCAGACGGGCCTCCCCCATCTGGCCGTGGGCCACCTCCACACGGGCCTCGGGCACCAGCTCCTTGATTCGGGCTGCGACCCGGTCAATATCAGCGACCCGGTTGTGCACATAGAACACCTGTCCCTCACGCATGAGCTCACGGCGCACTGCGGCAGAAACCTGCTTATCCGTATACGGGCCCACATAGGTCAGCACTGGGTGCCGCTCTTCCGGCGGAGTGTTCAGCTCAGAGGTCTCGCGGATGCCCGCCAGAGACATCTCCAGGGTGCGCGGAATGGGTGTCGCCGTCATCGCCAGCACATCCACATTGGTGCGCATCTTTTTCAGCTGTTCCTTGTGCTCCACACCGAAACGCTGTTCCTCATCGATGACCACCAGGCCCAGGTCCTTGAACTGGACCTCCTTGCTCAGCAGACGGTGGGTGCCGATGACCACATCGATGCTGCCCTCTTTCAGCCCGGCCAGCACCTCCTTAGATTCCTTGACGCTCTGGAACCGGGAGAGCGCACGAACACGCACCGGGAACCCGGCGTAGCGTTCGGTGAACGTCTCTTGATGCTGAGAGACCAGCAGCGTGGTGGGCACCAGGACGGCCACTTGTTTACCGTCCTGGACCGCTTTGAACGCAGCCCGGACGGCGATCTCGGTTTTGCCGAAGCCCACATCACCGGAGACCAGCCGGTCCATGGGGACCTCGGCCTCCATGTCTCGCTTGACGTCCTCCATGGCGGTCAGCTGATCAGGGGTCTCCACATAGGGGAAGGCGTCCTCCAGCTCAGCCTGCCAGGGCGTATCCGGGGCGAAGGCGTGACCGCGTGAGGCCATCCGTGCCGCGTAGAGCCGGATGAGTTCCGCGGCGATCTCCTTGACCGCTTTACGGGCTTTGCGTTTGGTGGCAGCCCAGTCGCTGCCGCCCATCCGCGAGAGCTTCGGCTCATCCCCGCCCACATACTGGGAGACTTGGTCCAGCTGGTCAGTGGGAACCATCAGCCGGTCCTTCGGCGCACCCCGCTTCGAGGACGCATACTCCAGCACCATGTATTCGCGCATACCGGCAGTGCCTGCTTTGATCGCCTGCGGGGAGCCCACCGGGCGTTGAATCAGCTCAACAAACTGCCCGATACCGTGCTGTTCGTGGACAACAAAATCGCCCTTGCTCAGCGAAAGCGGGTCAACGGCATTCTTACGACGGCGAGCCGCGCGGCCCTTGCTGCGGCGGCTGTCCTGCCGGATCGAGCGGCCGAGCATTTCGGACTCGGTCAGCAGCGCCAGCTGCAGCTCATCCAGGGCAAACCCCTCGGGGACGTTCGCAGTGGTGACGGTGATGGTCCCAGCTGAGGGGGCGTCGTCGAGGGTTTCCACCAGCTCATGCGGGACCTGGTGTTCTCCCAGCAGCTCCGCCACGCGCTGAGCGGAGCCGCCGCCAGCAGTGGTGACCACCACACTCCACTGGTCCTTTGCGCGTCCGGCAAGGAACTCCATCACCTGTTCCACGCTGCCGCGGTAGCCGATGGGCTCACGCGAACTGATAGAGACGATGTCTGCGTCCTGGGCCAACTCGGCATCCAGTCCCAGGGAAGTGATGGACCACCAGCTGCTGCCGTGTTCCAGGGAAGCTTCACGGGTCTCGGTCAGAGTAGCGAAAGCACCACTGGCGAGGGAGGCTTCCTCCTGATCGGTGATGGCGATCGGGCTGGCTGCGCCGTCGCCGGAGGCTTGCCAGGCTGCAGCGAGGAACTCATCATTGGTGGCCGCTAGATCATGGGCACGAGTGCGCACCTTCTCCGGTTCGATGAGCACCGCCAGGGACCCCTCGGGCAGCTCAGAGACGAAAGGCACCATCTTTTCGGCCAGCACCGGGGTCAGCGACTCCATGCCTTCCACGGCCTGCTTCTGGCTGATGCGCTCCAGCATGTCCACCGCATGCGGCATCGTGGCCATGAGCTCCTTGGCACGGGCTGCGATCTCATCGGTGATCAGCAGCTCGCGGCAAGGCACCGCGTGCAACCTCGTCGGAGCGTCCTCAGCATCCAGAGAGCGCTGGTCAGCCACGGAGAAGTGCCGCATCTGCTCCACTTCATCACCGAAGAACTCCACACGCACCGGGTGAGTCTCATTCGGCGGAAAGACATCCAAGATGCCGCCGCGGACGGCAAACTCACCGCGCCGGGTCACCATATCCACCCGGCTGTAAGCGGCGGAGGCAAGGCGGGCGACGACGTCGTCGAATTCGTAGAAGCCACCCGTGCGCAGGCTTACCGGCTCGAGGTCCCCGAGCCCGGCCACGATCGGCTGAATAACCGCCCGAACCGGTGCGACCACCACATCAAGCGTGCCGGCCTGTTTAGGGTGGGCAAGGTGGCGCAGCACTCCCAAGCGCCGGCCCACAGTGTCAGAGCGCGGGGAGAGCCGCTCATGCGGCAGAGTCTCCCAGGAGGGGAAATGCGCGACGGCGGCATCGGGAGCGAAGCAGGTCAGTGAGGCCACCAGCTCATCGGCTTCCCGGTCGGTGGCGGTGATGGCCAGCACGGTGGCCTGCGGGTGGGCAGCACGCAGACTCTGCGCGATCTCTGCGATCAGCGCCGGGCGAAGGCCGGACGTGGCCGCGATCTGCAGTTCATCGGTGCGTTCGGGGGCTGGATGCTGCGCAGCTGAGGCCACCCGCTGGTAGGTGGAGCTTGCTGCCAGTGCCGCACGTAGACCACGCAGTGCCATGCCAATACACCCTTTAGTGAGTTTTAGGGGGAAAGAGAACCGCCCCTACATTACCGGGCTGCTGCCCCGGGCGTCTCCCCCAGTCCTCGGGATTCGGCCCACGGCGTGAGATGCTGGCGGCTATGACCGGCAAGGTTGATCTGAAGAAGACGCATGAGTCCTATCAGGCCCGCCCCGGAGAGTTTCGGCTACTGCAGGTACCACCTATGCAGTACCTCATGCTGGACGGCTCCGGGGACCCTAATTCCTCTGCCCAGTTCAGCACCGCGCTAGAAACGCTCTACCCGGTGGCGTACACCCTGAAGTTCGCCAGTAAGAACCACTTGGGCCGGGATTATGTGGTCCCACCCCTGGAAGGTCTCTGGTGGGCTGATGACTTTTCTGCCTTCACCACCGCCCGGGACAAGTCACTGTGGAGCTGGAGGCTGATGCTTCTAGTACCGGACTGGATCAGCCCCGAAATGGTGGAGCAGGCCCGTCGGGTAGTAGCTGAGAAGAAGGCCGGTGATGGATTGCGCCTTGATGGTCTGCTCTTCCAGACACTTCAGGAAGGTCTCTGCGTCCAGACCCTGCATGTGGGGCCCTTTGATGAGGAGGGTCCGGTGCTTCAGCAGATGCATCACGAGTTCATCCCGCAGCACGGCCTTGCTTTAACCGGTAGTCATCACGAAATCTACTTAAGCGATATGCGCCGCACCAGCCCGGAGAAGCTGCGCACCATCCTGCGCCAGCCAGTCACAGACGGTTCCCCCGAGAATGCCTAAGTCCTGAGCGTGACAGGCCCTCACACATGATTCGTCCCGATGCCGGTGTTCCGCAGGAACCTGTCCCGGTTCCGCAGCTGGTCAGCGAACTAGCGGCGGAACTAGGGGCCGCAGGCGAGCCGGAACCAGTCTGGCGCAATGCGCTGGGCGGGCTGACCTTTAAGGCACACCGCGCTGACGCCCAGTGGTTTATCAAGTGGCAGGACATCACTGCCCTCGCCCCGGCTCAGCAGGCTGAAGCTGATCTGAAGGCAGAGGCAGCGCGGCTGCGCTGGGCAGGACAGTTTGTCAACGTACCCGAAGTAGTCGACGACGGCGCCCGCAGCGGCCAGGCCTGGTTGGTCACCCGAGCGATCAGTGGGCTATCCGCCTATGTCCCGCAATGGCGGCAACATCCAGAGGAGACAGTGCGGGCGATCGCACTTGGACTCCGCAGGTTCCACGACGCGCTGCCTGTAGCCGACTGCCCGTTTCCGCTCTCTTGGGCGTCTGCGGCACCCGATGCACCCGCGCCGGAGCAGCTGGTGGTCTGCCATGGTGATCCTTGCGTGCCCAATACACTGCTTGATGAGCGGGGGCAGTTCTTAGCCCATGTGGATGTCGGTGCTCTCGGGGTCGGCGACCGGTGGGCTGACCTGGCCATCGCTACGTACAGCATCAGCTGGAAGGTCAATTTCGGGCGCAGCTATGACCAGCTGTTCTTCAGCACCTACGGGGTTGATCCTGATCCGGTGCGCATCAACTACTACCGGCAGCTGTGGGACCGCAGCTGAACCGTTACTCGGCGGTGGGGTCGTAGACCACGCCCATGAACAGCGGCCAGTCTGTCTCGGTGTGCACTATGTGCAGCGCGTAGGGGCGGTCCACGTGCAGCTGCACAGGTTCCTCGAGCGTCCCAGAAGTGAGCCCCACGATCTCGGTCACTCCGGCGGCCACGGTCCCATCTTCATCCACGCGCATCACGGTCTGATGAGCCACCTGGCTCAAGCGTGTACCCGGGGCAAGTTTATTGAGATCATCACCAGCGACCGTGGCCTCAAGGCCTAGCTCCAGCAGCAGGTCGATCAGGTCCTCGCTGGAGGAGATCTCCACGCGCGGCAGCATCAGATCCACTTCGGCACCGGCGGACTCCTCCCCCAGCGCAGCTGAAATCTCCAGCCAATCCTCACCAGTGATAGCGGCCGGGTCCTGCCCCTCAGCGGGAAGCACGACATCCATGGCAAAGCCCTCGGTATAGGGCAGCCGGACCGCCTGGGCGCCGTCGTATTCGGTATAGGAGGCGAAAAGTCGCTGCTGCATCAGATCTGTACGGACGCTGGCTCCAGTGCCGGTGATGAAGTCTCCTTCTGCGGTCGCCGATTCGCTGAAGGGCGATTGCCATTGCGCCGCCAGTACCACCGCATTCTGCAGCACGAACTGGATCCGGTCATCCGGGGCCTGCACCCCGGATTTCTCGATGAGTCCGCCGGTGTGCTCATCAACCCAGGAATCCAGCAGGTCTTTGGACTCCTGCTGCGCAAAGTCGGTAGTCACCAGCCCGGCGTCGTATGCGGAGGCCAGAGTTTCCAGCAGGTCATCATCGGGATCCACGCCGTCCTGGGTGACCAGTTGGTTTGCCAGATGCAATAGCGGACGCTCCGGCAGATCATCCTCCTGCACTGCGGCGGGGTCGCCGTCGTACTCCCGTACCGCGGCCTGCAAGGCGCTGAACGCTTCGGTACGGGACTCGCCTGCTGCTCCGAGCAGTTCTTCCAGCTCCGCGGCGGCGGGCCCCTCAGCAGCTTCGGCCAGCATGGCCAACGCCGTAGTGAGCGAGGCGGGTGAAACTACCAGGTTCTCCCCCGCCGCGAGGGCCTCAAGGGTCTGAGCCCCGAATCTAGTTCCGGCGGCCACCACATCCTCAGCCGCAGTTGCGGAACTCAGCGACGCCGGCTGATAGTCCACCTCGGCACGAAGCTGCGGGGACTGCGGATCGGATCCACAGGCGGTGGCCGAAAGCAGAGCGAGAGCTGAGGCTGCTGCCACGGTGCGCGACCGCAGTGACGTGCTTGGCTGGGAGCTACGAAAGGAGCTCATTGTTGACGCTCGGCTTGTTCAGGAGGTGCAGGAATCGTGATGGGAGAGGTGTAGAAGTCTTCCTCCTCATCACCGTACTCGCGTTTGTCTTCTTTAGTGGAGTGGCGCAGGCCCAGCTCGTAGCCGGCCAGGGCCAGGATCCAGACAGCGGTGATCGGCAGCACGAACCAGAGCATGGCGGCACTGAAGGGTCGCAGTGCGCTGTGATCTGCCGCCGAGAGGACCAGGTAGACCACGTAGCCCACGTACATCACCACCAGCACGTAGCCCTCCCACTGCCGGATAGCTTGTGCCGTGAAAGCAAGGGGCAGCAGCACCAGGGCGACGGCGACCATCACCGGGAGATCGAAGTGGATGGCCGCTGATGCCACCTCCACACCTATCGGAGAGACAATGGCAGTCAGACCCAGCACAGCCCCGATATTGAAGATATTGGAACCGACCAAGTTGCCCACAGCCATATCGCGTTCACCACGCACTGCGGCAATGACGCTGGTAGCCAGCTCAGGCAGAGAAGTGCCGATGGCCACAATGGTCAGCCCGATGATCAGGTCGCTGACGCCCAAGGCGGTGGCGATGCCGGTGGCTGCCCGCACCAGCAGTTGAGCACCGACCACTAGCAGCCCCACGCCGACCAGGATCAGCACCAGGTCAACGGTGGTGGCGCCCAACTTGGTGGCCCGCAGCTTAGAGGTCAGCTTCCCTGTGCCTGAGTGGAGGACTTCCTCTACATGCAGTTCTGGGGCCTTGCCGCGAACGGTCCGGCGTCGGGCGTAGATGATGGTGGCCAGCAGGTAAGCCAGCAGAAGGCCCAACAGCAGAGCGCCGTCAAGGGTGGAGAGGTGCCCATCCAATGAGAGCAGCAGTGCAAGCACTGAGAGCACCACCATCATCGGAATATCGGCTTTGATGAGCTGAAGGCGGACGTAGAGGGCGCCGAAAGCCGCGGTGAGTCCCAGCACGAAGAGGATGTTGGCAATATTGCTGCCCACCACATTGCCTACCGCAAGCCCAGGTGAGCCATCGAGGGCGGCGCCAACACTCACGGCCAGTTCCGGGGCCGAGGTGGCGAAGGACACCACAGTGAGTCCAATGATCAGCGAGGAGAGCCCCATGGTCTTCCCCAAGGATGCAGCCCCGCGGACCAGCGCCTCCCCGCCAAGGACGAGGAGCACAAAACCGCTGACCAGCAGAAGAAGTTGGATGAGCGTCACCGTCCACAGCATACCCTGAGCGGCACCTGAAAATTAGACGAAAGTTCACACAATATTGTTGGATCGCGGAACGTGCCGCCGCCTATTCTCGGGGTCGGCCTGGTTAGGATGACAGCGCAGTACCACCACCTGTTTTCAACCCTTGAAGGAGACCCCTGTGAGTCTTGAAGCCGAGAAGGTCATTCCGCACAGCGCTGATGCCATTGTTGCGGCCTACACTTCGCGTGATTTCCATGAACACCTGGCAGCAAAAGTGGGCTCCGAGCTGAAGGGCTTTGAAGTCAGCGGCACTGCGGAGACTGGTTTCGAGGTGATCTCCAAGCAGGCCATGAGCGCCGACAAGCTCCCGGAGATCGCGAAGAAGGTCATCAAGGGCACCGTGAATGTGACCGTGACCGACAAGTGGAGCGCCCCGGATGCCTCCGGCTCGCGCCGCTCGGACACCACCGTAGATATTGCTGGTGCCCCCGTGAAGGCCGTGGCTTCCCAGACGCTGCACGCCCGTAGTGCGGCAGAAACTCTGGCCACCGTCCGCGGTGATGTGGACGTGAAGATCCCCATTATCGGCGGGAAGATCAAGAAGGCGGCCGAACCGTATATGCGTAAATTCGTGGAGCTTCAGGCCACTGAGGTTGCCAAATGGATCGAGAAGAACAGCTGAGATAACAGCTGCGGCAGCGCCGACGTCGTCAGTGGACTTTATTCTGCGCCGTGGTCAGATCCTCGGTGATCAGAAGTTCGACGGCGTCGGCGGCGCGGTCGATGACATCAGGCAGCTGCTTCTCTTCTGCGCTGCTGAATTTCTGCAGCACATAGTCGGCAGTATCCATCTGCCCTGGGGGACGCCCAATTCCCGCCCGCACTCGCAGGTAGTCACGGTTTCCGCCGAGGTGCTGGGTGATGGATTTCAGGCCGTTGTGCCCACCTTCTGAGCCGCCGCGCTTGAGCTTGATGCGGCCGAAGTCAATGTCCAGTTCGTCGTGGACGACTACTAGGTGCTGCGAATCCACGGAGAAATAGTCCATCAGACTGCGCACCGGCTTGCCGCTGGTGTTCATGTATCCCTCGGAGATCGCGAAGATCACTTTGGGACCTCCCCCGGGAAGCCGGGCACCTACGGCTTTGGCTCCAACTTTAGTGCGTGAGTAGCTGGCCCCCATGCGGTCAAGCAGCTCGTCAAGCACCATCTGGCCGATATTGTGCCGGGTACGCTGATAGCGGGCCCCGGGATTCCCGAGACCCGCTATCAGCCATGTCTCTGAAGCCATTGCTTCAGGCTACCTGTTTCTCTCGCGAGCTGAGGCGACTACTCGGCGGAGCCGCCCTCTGCAGCAGCTTCTTCCTCAGTTGCCTCGGCATCGGACTCAACGTCCTGGTCCTGGGGCTCGGTGATGGTCACCACCGGGGACTCCAGGTCAGTCAGTGCCAGCTCGGTGCCCTGGGGCAGGGTGAGGTGCTCGGGCAGAACGTTCTCTTCGCGACCGGTGATGTCCACGGTGACGGACTCGGGCAGGTTCAGGGCGTCGGCCTCGACAGCCACAGTGGGCTGATCCAGGAAGTACTCCATGCCCTGAGCGGGCTCACCGGTGACCTCAACAGGGACCTCGACGACGATCTTCTCGCCCTTACGCACGGCGAGCAGGTCCAGATGCTCCACGAAACGCTTGATGGGGTCGCGCTGGATGTCCTTGGGGATGACAGTCTGTTTGTCGCCCTCGATGTCCAGGGTGATCAGCGCGTTGGGGTTACGCACTGCAAGCATGGTCTCGTGACCGGGCAGCAGGACGTGGCGGGGCTCGTCGCCGTGGCCGTAGATGACAGCGGGGACTTTGTCCGCGCGGCGGGCCTGGCGTGCAGCGCCCTTGCCGAACTCGGTGCGGACCTCGGCGGAGATGACAATCTTGTCAGCCATAATGTTCCTTCATTCGTCGATAACGGAGCCTGTGGGGGTCCCCACTACTCCCTCGCCTTTTGGCACAGCTAGCTAGCTTAGCGCAGTTAGGCGTGGCCGTCGAACAGGGAAGTCACCGAACCGTCGGTGAAGACTTCCTTGATCGCGCGGGCCACAATCGGCGCGATAGACAGCACCGTGAGGTTCTCGAAGCGCTTCTCCTCCGGGATCGGCAGCGTATTGGTCACTACCACCTCCCGTGCGCCCGAATTGGCCAACCGCTCTGCCGCCGGACCGGAGAACACCGGATGGGTGGCGGCGATGATGACGTCCTTTGCTCCGGCGTCTTTGAGAATTTTCACCGCTCCAGCGATGGTGCCGCCGGTGTCGATCATGTCGTCGATCAGCACACAGGTGCGGCCCTCGATCTCGCCGACGACCTGCTTGGACTCAGCCTTATTGGGCTGGGTGAGATCCCGAGTCTTATGCACGAAGGCCAGCGGTGCACCGCCGAGGCGCTCAGCCCAGCGCTCAGCCACCCGCACACGCCCGGTATCAGGCGAAACCACCGTGACCTCGTCATCAGCCACGGTGCCGCGGATGTAGTCGGCCAGCAGCGGGATAGCGAAGAGGTGATCAACAGGGCCGTCGAAGAAGCCCTGGATCTGGTCGGTGTGCAGATCCACGCTCATGATGCGGTCAGCACCGGAGGCCTTGTAAAGATCTGCCACTAGGCGCGCGGAGATCGGCTCACGCCCCCGGCCCTTCTTGTCCTGGCGTGCATAGGGGTAGAACGGGGAGACCACGGTGATCCGCTTGGCAGAGGCGCGCTTCATGGAGTCGATCATGATGAGCTGTTCCATGAGCCAGTTGTTCAGTGGGAATGGGTGGGACTGCAGCAGAAAGACGTCCTTACCGCGCACCGATTCCGAGGAGCGCACGTAGATCTCGCCGTTTGCGAAGTCATAGGCGCTAATAGGCAGCAGCTCGGTCCCCAGCTCCTTGGCGATCTCATCGGCCAGCTCGGGATGTGCCCGGCCCGATGCGATGACGAGAGTCTTTTCAGTGCCCAGCCTGATTTCGTCCATGTGTCCTTCAGTCCTCTTTGCCCTGGTGGGCTTTAGTTGTCACCGTTAGTGGTGTTGTCGCCATCGTGCTGTGTTGCCTGTTCTGCTGCTTCAGCGGCTGCCGAGCCCGGGCGCTTATTCTGCACCCAACCTTCAGCATTGCGCTGCGGGGCCACCGAGAGCGCCAGGGCTCCGGGCGGCACGTCTTTTCGGACCACTGCCCCGGCCCCAGTGTAGGCACCGTCGCCGACTTCCACCGGTGCCACGAAGACGGTGTTGGAGCTGGTGCGCACATGGGAGCCGATCACCGTGCGGTGCTTGTTCTCGCCGTCGTAGTTAGCGGTGATATTGCCGCAACCGATATTGGTGTATTCGCCGATCTCAGCATCCCCGGCGTATCCGAGGTGGCTGAGCTTGGATCCGCGACCAATGGTCACGTTCTTGGTCTCGTAGAAGGCACCGATCTTGCCCGCCTCACCCAGGACGGTCCCTGGGCGCAGGTAGGTGAAGGGTCCGACGACGCCACCGGCACCGATCACTGCCCCGCTACCGTGAGTCCGGGTCACCTTCGCACCCTCGCCGACGATGACATCGGCGAGCGTGGTGTCAGGACCCACTACGGCGTCGCGGGCAATATGCGTCTTTCCGTGCAGCTGAGTGCCGGGCAGCAGTGTGGTGTCCTCTTCCAGCGTGACGGTGGTGTCAATCCACGTGGTGGACGGGTCGATCACCGTGGTGCCAGCACGCATGGCTGCTTCCACAGTGCGTCGATTGAGCTCTGCGGAAAGGGCCTGCAGCTGCACCCGGTCATTGGCGCCTTCCACCTGCCAGCGATCTTCGGTGACCAGGGCTGCGACTCTCCCGCCCTCAGCACGGGCAAGACCGAGCACATCGGTGAGGTACTTCTCCCCCTGGGCGTTATCAGTGGTGATCCGGGACAGTGCCCGGGTGAGCACCGCGGCGTCGAAGGCGTAGATGCCGGAGTTGATCTCGCGGATCTGGCGCTGCTGTTCGGTGGCGTCCTTATGTTCCACGATGCCGGTGACGGTATCGCCTTCACGAAGGATGCGTCCGTAGCCTGCAGCGTCCTCCAGAACAGTGGTGAGCACCGTGACGGCATTGCCTTCTGCCTCGTGCTGGGCCACCAGCTCTGACAGCAGGTGCGGGCTCAGCAGCGGCACATCACCGTAGGTCACCACGACAGTGCCGGATTCCGCTGGGGCTCCGGCAGCGGCGAGGGCTTCCAAGCCGCATTCCACCGCGCGGCCGGTGCCGGGGATCTCATCCTGGTCGGCCAGCAGGGCGGCGTCGTCGTGATGAAGAATGTGTTCAGCGACGAGTTCGCGCTGGTGGCGCACCACGGCGACCAGCTGCTGCGGGTTCAGCGCCCGGGCGGTATTGAGCGCGTGCCCGATCATGGAGAGCCCGCCCACAGGGTGCAGGATCTTCGGTGTGCGAGATTTCATGCGGGTTCCCGCACCTGCTGCCAGGACAATGACGGCGGCGGGACGGGCGGCAGACTCAGACACGTACAGTGCACTCCTCATTAGGGGCCTAGTGTTGACCCATGATACGCAGGTGCTGGTGATCAGCAGCTCGCGCGGCAGGGCCGTTCCGCCACTAGGATTCGAACCTAGACTGCACAGCTCCAAAGGCTGGCGTGCTGCCGTTACACCATGGCGGACCGCGTCAAAAAAGACGCCGGTACATCTTCGCATGTATGACCGCACATGTTCATCTTGGCGCTCCGTCAGAAGAGATCTTTGTGCTTGGCGTAGTGCTCGTGGGCCTGTGGCAGCGGCCCCGTGCCGTAGAGACGCAGCAGTTCCGCCAGCCGCGGATACTGGCTCTGGAGACCCTCAGCTGCCTCGCGAAGCTCACTGCCGGAGGCCACCGCTCGCAGCAGGTTCCTGACCCCCTGAACGACGACGGCGTCCTGGGCCGCCGCAGCTGCTTCGGACTCTGCAGGGGTTGAATAGGCCCCGGCGAGCCGTTCGGAGGGCTGTGCTGCTGCCTGCCCCGCGGTCTGAGCAGCAACTCGCTGGGTCAGCGTTCCGGTGGCTGTCCGGATCTCTTCCAGCTGGACACTGACCTGCTCCGGCGTCACAGTGCCAGTGTGCAGCGCCGCAGCTAGGTCATTGAGTCGCTGCACACGATGCAGCACCGCGGGGTTGCCGATCTTGACCCGCTGCGCACTGTTGAGCTGGGAGAGCATCGGCGCTGAAATTCCCAGCACTTTGGCCAGAGCTGATTGGTTGATGCCGAAGGACTGCTTGAGCCGATCGAAGATGTCCCGCAGCGGCTCTCCATAGGCGGCGCGTTGAGCGTCCAGATTCGCCTGAGTACTTTCGCTCACTGGGCCTCCTGTGCAGTGTCTTCGCTTTTGTGAATCCTAACGGATGCCGTGGAATCCGGCGAGCACAGGGCTTTATCGGGTTTATCTGATTGAGACATACTTTTCTATCGCAAACCCTTGTGTTGCGATTGCAAACTTCTGTACGCTCGCCACAGATGCCCCCCCTCGGAGCATCAACTACCTATTCCGGACTATACGTAAGGAGACCACGATGAAGACCACCACTACTGCTATCGCAGTCCTGACCACCGGCCTGGTATTGGGCATTCCTGCCGCCAGCAGCGCAACTGCACTGGCCACCGAAGAGCCTGCGCCAGCGAGCCTTGCTGCGGATGTACTGCTGCAGAGCTCCTCCCCGGACTACCCGGCACCGACGTCGGAGAATCTGAGCAGCGCTGCTGAAGGCGGAATCAGCCTCGGCGAAGGAGCCGGTGAGATTCCGGCAGATTTCCTGCTGACCGCTTGGCTGGAGCCCGAGCACAGCGACTATGAGAGCGGAGAGATCATCGATATCTGGCTGGTTCCCACCGACGGCGGGGCGCCGAGCCATGTAGGGCGCGGACCCGCTGAGTACACGGAGATCCAGCCGATCTATACGGGTTCAGATGACACCGTCATCCGGCACACAGTGGACCTCACCATACCCGGAGAGCTCTACCCCGACGGCGCCGAAGCCGGCACTCTGGCTCTGACGGCGATGAACCAGACCGGAGAGGTACTGGCCTGGACTGACGCCTACCAACTGGCGCCCAGCGGGACCACCGCTCCGGAGGAACCTGCGGATATTGTCACACCCATCCCGAGTACCGAACCGCCAGAAACAGCTGAGCCTGCACCGGCTCCACCACGCGTGGAGCCCGATGCGGAGCCTACTGAGAACGCGCCTGCGGTGACGCCTACTCCGTCCGCCTCGGCCACTGCCGCAGGGCTGCCCGTTCCGGGTACGTCTTCGGCCACCAGCCGTGTGTCAGCTCAGGAGGAGTTGGCGCAGACCGGCGTGCAGCAGGTGGCCATCGCTGCTGGTGCCCTGTTACTGCTGAGCGCGGGAATCGTGACAGCGCTGGTAGCCCGCCGTCGTCACCGCAGTGAGAGCCGGTTCTAATTCACATACAGCCACAGGGCGGCAGCCAGCATGAGCATGCCGATCCCTGCCAACACCAGCCCAGCGGCACCCGAGGGTCTGCGCTGAGCCGGTGGAGGCTCGGCCAGCTCTTGCTGTGCCAGGGTTTCCACCGGCTCAGGTGCTGAGAGTCCCGCGGGCGCGGCCAGCGGTCCATTCTCACCCCATCCCGGTGGCAGTGGAGCAAGATGGTCAAAGACCTCCACCTCCGCCAGGATGTCCGCGGCTGAGAGCTCAGAGTTCAGCAGCCCAGAGTCCAACAGCCCAGTCTGCTGCAGTGCGTGCCGGGCTTCTGCGGCGCTGCTGAATCTGTCGAGTATCCGCGGACTGCTGAGCTTGGCCAGCACAGCCAGGAGCTCCGGAGCAATCGGTTCTGCGCGTTCAGCCTGCGCCAGGGCAGCGCTCATGTCAGCCCTCGGCTCAGGGCGAAGCCCGGTCAGCATCTCCACTGCGCATACTCCCGCCGAGTAGAGATCGGCACTGGCGTCGGGCTGCCAGCCGAACTCTAAGCACTCCGGAGCGGTGTAACCGGGGGTGCCCATGGTGAACGGCCCCTGAGTCAACCGGGGTGCGTCGGCACCCGCGGCCAGCCCAAAGTCCCCGAGCCAGAGGTGCGGGAGGCGCTGTCCTGTGGCATCGAGCAGCAAGTTGGCGGGGGTGACATCGCGGTGAACAACTCCGCCACGGTGCACAGCGTCAAGCGCATCCAGCAGCTGGTCCAGCAGCAGCACTACCAGCGGCTGCGGCAATGGGCCGAAGTCGCTGATGAGGGTAGCGACGGATCCACCGCGGACTATCGGCATAGTGAACAGGACTTTGTCATCGGCTCCCGCCCAGCCGGTAGGTGCCAGCACATGCGGGTGATCTAGACGCAGACTCTGTTCACGCATGAATCGCAGCAGGCTTGACGCATCCGTTTGTCGCAAGACTTTGGCCGCACAGTATCTGCGCTCCTGGTGATCCCAGGCGCGCCAAACGACGCCGGCTCCGCCCTCCCCCAGGGGGTCTACCAGCTCGTATCGGCCTGCGAAGATATCTCCCACCAATCTCCAGCCTAAGCCAGAGATATGTCACGTGTTGTTCACCAGGCTCTGGCAAGGTGCTGATATGGCCTCCTCAACACTGCGTCAACCGAAGTACCGGATCCTGCACCTCACCGACACCCATCTGCTGGGTGATCCCTCAGCACGGCATAACGGAGTCGACACCTATAGGAACTTAGAGCGCACTCTGGAGCGTATCGAGCACCTGGACTTCGACCTCATCGCGCTCACCGGAGATCTCTCCGAGGATGGCAGTGCGGCCTCATATCGGCGGCTTCGGGAGCTTGTGGAACCCTGGGCCGAACAGCGCGGGGCACGAACCGCTTATGTCATGGGCAACCACGACCAGCGCGAGGGGTTCACCCAGGTTCTGGGTGACCTGCGCAGAGCGGACGACGGCGCCACCACCTCGCAGCAGGATTCGGCCGCCCTCTCCCCGAGGTCTTCGGTCACCTTCCTCGACGGACTGCGGATAGTAGTACTGGACACCTCGGTGCCAGGCGCAGGATACGGCGAGCTCGGCCCGCAGCAGTTGCAGTGGCTCCACGAGCAGCTGAGCGACCCTGCTGAGGACGGCACGGTGCTCCTGATGCATCATCCACCCATCCCGGCACAGACCGTGTTGCTGCAGGCCCTGTCCCTGCAGAATCCGCAGAGCCTGGCTGAGGTGCTGCAGAACAGCGATGTGCAGCTCATTCTCAGCGGTCACTATCACCATCACATTGCCGAGAATTGGATGATCGGCTCAGGAGAACGCCTCCCGGTGCTCGTCAGTGCAGCTGTCACCAACCTCGTGGAACCACTGGGAAACCCCACCACCGAGGACATCCGCTCAGGTGCCGGTGGCACGGTGGTCGAACTCTACGAGGACCGAACCCACCGAGCGCTGCCTTTCCACGTCCCGCTTCCCTCGACCGGTGACGTGCTGGCACATCTGGATGCGGACACGGTCCAGCGCATCATCGCTGAAGCTGGCCCTGCTGGCGATTAGATCAAGGCCGCACGCCCGCCGCGGCCGGCTTGAAACCTGCCCGAATGTTCTCGCAGCACCCTGGGCGGCACACATCGAACCACGGTCCCAGTGCGGTGAGATGTTCGCGCTTCTCGGGCGCCACTGCGTCCATGCGTTCTTGAATGAGATCGACGACGCCGCGCACAAACGCCGGATGCACCCCCGGCGTGGCGGTGCGAATGGCACGCAGCCCGGCCTCTTCGGCGGCTTCCATCGCCTCTTCATCCAGATCCCACATCACTTCCATGTGGTCGCTGAGGAAGCCCAGCGGAACGATCACCACTGCCTGTGCGGATTCCTGCGGCAACTGGGAGATCCGGTCACAGACATCCGGCTCGAGCCAGGGCTGGCTGGCCGGGCCGGAGCGGGATTGATAGACCACTTCCCAGCCGGGCAGGGCGCCGTCGCTGATCAGTCCATCTGTCTGCAGCCGCTGCATAATATGCTCGGCCACCGCCTCATGCTGTGCCGCATAGGCACCTCCGGGACCGAAGTCCTGATCCCGGGGGCCCGAGCGTCGGGCATCATCAGTGGGGATGCTGTGTGTGGAGAAGAGCACGCGAATGCTGCCGGCGGGGATGCCCTCCTCGGTGAGCTGTTGCAGCGCCTGGCCCACTGATTCCACGAAAGGCTCCACGAATCCGGGGGCGTCGAAGAACTGCCGGATTTTATCTATCCGCACAGTGGATGCCAGATCTGTGCTGACCAGCGCTCGGGCGAAATCCTCACGGTACTGACGACAGCTTGAATACGAGCTGTATGCACTGGTGGCCAGTCCCAGCAGTCGGGTGTGACCAGCTGCCGCAGCTTCGTTGACCGTGTCCTCCAAGTAGGGTGCCCAGTTGCGGTTCCCCCAATAGATCGGAACGTCAATGCCACGGCGTGTGAGCTCATCCTCAATGGCCTGGCGCAGCTGGCGATTGTGCTCATTAATCGGGCTCACCCCACCAAAATGCCGGTAGTGGTGGGCCACTTCCTCAAGCCGCTCGTCCGGTATCCCGCGGCCACGAGTGACATTGCGCAGGAAGGGGATCACATCCTCTTGTCCCTCTGGTCCGCCGAAACCGGCCAGCAGAATCGCATCATAGGCCGTGGGCGCCTGGGCATAGGGAGCACCTGAGGCTGAGGCCTCGGTGGCGAAAGGTACGACGTCGGTGGGTTCATCCTGGTTGGCCTCTGAGCTGAGCGAGGACATGCAGTCTCCTGATGCTGGGTCGGAAGCGGACGGCGAACACCGCCGCTTTAGTTAGTCTACCTAACTATTCGAGCAGCTCACTACTTCTCAGTTCCCGAGACTTAGTTCAAACGTGGCTCAGCCCGGACACCGCCACTTCAGCCCTCTGCCGGTTCAGCCCTCTGCCGGTTCAGGACTCTGCCGGTTCAGGACTCAGCGATATCGCTGGCCTCCAGCCAGGCCTCCTCGGACTCGGCCAGCTCCGCCTCTGCGGCGCTCAGCTCAGCCTGCAGTGCACTGAGCTTCTCCAGATCCATGGCTTCGGAGGCAACGGCCATCTGCTGGTGAAGCCCGGCCACCTGATCGGAGAGCTTCTCCATCTGCTTCTCCACCCGCTGCATGGTCTTACGAGCCTGCCGCTTATCGGCCTCCGAGTAGGCGGAGGCCTGCCCTGCAGGAGGTGCTCCCGCTGCAGGAGTGCCCGCCGTCGTCGTCGGCTTGGTACTGGCTGCGCTGACTGAGCCTGGCACCGCGGTGGCCGCTGCACTGGACTGGCCGCGGTAGGTATCGCGAAGTCCGGGTGCCGGTTCCTTGCCCTCACGGATGCGCAGGTACTGCTCAACTCCCCCGGGCAGGGCGCGGATTTTGCCGTCTCCCAACAGTGCCACCTGATGATCAGTCACACGCTCCAGCAGGTAGCGGTCGTGGCTGACCACAATGAGGGTCCCGGGCCATCCGTCGAGAAGGTCCTCCATGGCGGCCAAGGTGTCAGTGTCGAGGTCATTAGTGGGCTCATCGAGCATCAGCACATTGGGCTCACCGGTCAGCAGCTTCAGCAGCTGCAGTCTGCGCCGCTCACCGCCGGAGAGATCCCCCACCGGCGTCCACTGACGCGCCCGGCTGAAACCCAGGGTCTCCAGCAGCTGTGCCCCGGAGAGCTCCTTGCCCCCAACGTCAAAGACGTTCTTGTCCTCGGTCATCACGTCATGAACGCGCATCCCGGCCCGTTCACGCAGCTCCTCCACCTCCTGGGTGAGGATCGCGGTTTTGACCGTCTTGCCGCGCTTGACCCGGCCGGCGTCCGGTTCAATCACGCCATCGAGCAGGCGCAGCAGTGTGGACTTGCCAGCGCCGTTAACCCCGACGACGCCGACCCGCTCCCCCGGGCCCAGCCGGAAAGTGACGTCTTCGAAGATCCGGTGGTCGACGTCGCCCGCTCCCCCAGTGTCAGCGGCCGGCTTGGTCACCGTGTAGCTGAGGTTCTCCAGGTCCAGCACGTCCTTGCCGAGCCGGGCGGTGGCCATCTTCTTCAGCTGCACCTCATCGCGGTGCTGCGGGACGTCGTCGATCAGCGCATTTGCGGCATCCACGCGGAACTTGGCTTTGGTGGTGCGGGCTGGTGCGCCGCGACGCAGCCAGGCAAGCTCTTTTTTCACCAGCTGCTGGCGCTTCTGCTCCTCCACTGCCGCGGCGCGGTCGCGCTCGGCCCTCGCCAGCGTGTAGGCCGCATAGCCGCCTTCAAAATGATCCACGGTCGCATCGTGAACCTCCCAGGTCAGGGTGCAGACCTCGTCCAGGAACCAGCGGTCGTGGGTCACCACCAGGAAGGCGCCTTCATCCTTCCTCCAGCGGGTCTTCAGATGGTTGGCCAACCATGCCACGCCTTCGACATCGAGGTGGTTGGTGGGCTCATCAAGCATGATCACATCGTGATCAGCCATCAGCAGCTGGGCCAGGGCCACGCGCCGTCGCTGACCACCGGAGAGCGCCCCCACCGGCTGGTCCCAGCTGATGCCGCCTTCGCCGGTTCCGCCGTCGATGCCGGGCAGCAGGCCATCCACTACATCGCGCAGGCGCGGGTCCGAGGCCCACTCGTGATCAGGGAGATCCCCCACCACGGCTTGCCGGACAGTGTCAGCGTGGACCAGGATGTCCTGCTGGTCCAGGAATCCCACGGAGACGCCTCCCCGCCAGGTGACGCGGCCGTCGTCGGCCTCCATCTGCTTGGCCAGGATGCGCATCAGGGTGGATTTGCCGTCGCCATTGCGACCCACAATGCCAATGCGATCACCTGCGTCGATGCCCAGGGTGATGTTGTCCAAAACGGTGCGGGTGCCGAAGGTGATGGTCAGTCCCTCGGCGCCCATGAGGTGAAGCCCTTGCTGATTAGCCATAGGACATCAAGCCTACCGGGCGCGCTGCTGCTGGTGGACCGGGCGGCGGCACCGGGTGCGCGCGGATGTGCCGCTGGTGCGGGATGGAGACCGCGGTGCACCCGCCCCCGCACGGTGTGGACGATTTGCTGGGTGTCAGCGGCCTGGAAGCGCAGCAAATCGTCCACTCGAGATCCCATGGCGCGCAAAGCGCAACCGTCCCGACGGCGCTCTGCGGCATCGCCGCCGCACAGGCGGCCTACACTGTGCCAATGACACATGGACACCGCATCCAGGGCTCAGTAATTCTGCGTGAGCTGCTGCCCGAGGACGCAGAGCCCCTGGCTGCGGCCTACATCCGCAACCGATCACACCTGGCGCCCTGGGAACCGGCCCGTGATGATTTCTACTTCACTGCTGCTGGTCAGGCCGAGGATGTGGAGGCCAAGATCGCCGACTGTGAGGCCGGACGGTCACTGCCTTTGATACTGGAAGACGGCGAGCTGATCATCGGCCGGTTCAACATCACTGACATCGTGCGCGGCCCCTTCCTCAGCGGGCATCTGGGGTACTGGGTAGATCAGGCCTATACCGGGCGTGGGATTGCGACGGCGGCTACTCGCCAGGTCCTTTCAATGGCCGCCAATGACGGGCTCCATAGGCTTCAGGCCTCCGTGCTGGTCAATAATCAGGCCTCGCAGACAGTGCTGCGCACGGCGGGGTTCCAGAAGATCGGGCTGGCGGAGAAGTATCTGAAGATTGCTGGGCAGTGGCAGGATCACCTGTTGTTCCAGCGCTTGCTTGACCGGGACTAGGCCTGCGGTCCGCGCGTTTCTTCGCCCAGCAGGTTGAGTGGTCATTTCGTCCATTAAAACCGGCTAAAACCGTGCGAATAACGGACAAAGTGACCACTGGACTTGTGGTCGGGTCAGAAAAGCTGGGGCAGAGAAACTGGGTCAGAGCAGCTGAGCGTGCGCGAACCGACGCACACTCTCTGGGGTGTCCAGCTGATCGATCTGCTCGCGGGTGAACCAGCCGACGTCGCTGACCTCTGCTTCAGCGGCGGTCAGCGGGGCGTCGTCGTCGGCCTCGAGCCGGTACATCAGGTCCATGTGGATATGCTCCTCCGGATCCTTCGGCGAAGGGGGAATCCGCTGTGCCGCCATAGCGAAAGGCGTGGGCAGCTGCATCTCTTTCCTCCCGCCAGCGCCAAGGTCCAGAGTATGAGTTCCGGCATGCCGGGCCCGCACCCCGGTCTCCTCCCAGACCTCACGCAGCGCGGTATCACCGGGGAACTCATCAGGATCCACATGGCCTCCCGGGGGTAGCCACAGCGTCAGGCCGCGGTGGAAGATCATCAGCATTCTGCTGCCATCAGCGCTGACCACATATCCGGTGGCGGTGAACTGTTTCTTCAGCTCCGCGGCATCTTCAGTGAGTTCGCCCATCTGCTGGAGTCTATCGGCCTGGGCATCTCTGATGGGCACCGGGTTCAGCGCTGCCGGGGCAACAGGTGACGGGGTCAGTCCTCGCGGAGCTCCCGCCGGGCCTGCCCGATCACCCGGTCGCGGCGAAAGATGCGATCCAGATGCTCCAGCTGCGCCTGCACCTCACTTTGTCCGGAGGAGAACACTTCCAGAGTTTCCCGGTAGCGGTCTTCAAAGAGCTGCCATTCCTCTTTGCTCAGCTGCGGAGCCAGCTCACGGAGCTCCTCCACGGCGCGCTGGGCTTCTGCTCCCTGGACATGAGCCTCAGCGGTGACATCGGCCAGCAGCTGCAGCACAGCTGCTTGGTCCAGCACCGGCGCAGACTCTCCGCTGAGCCACTTCGGCAGGTGGGCGATCACCATCACCCCGCCCACCAGGAACAGCGCAGCGAAGACCAGACCAAAGACAATTGCGACCGCTTCCATCCCTCCACCCTAGCCTGCAGTTTCGTTAGGCTGGCCGCATGCGCATCACTCATCTGGGCCATTCATGTGTGCTGGTGGAGGCTGCCGGGGCACGAGTTCTCATCGATCCGGGAGCCTTCAGCACCGACTGGCACGGGGTGACCGACCTCGACGCAGTGCTGATCACCCACCAGCACCCCGACCATGTGGATCCCGACCACGCCCCGGCACTGCTGGAGGCCAACCCGCAGGCCCTGGTCTACACCGCCGACGACGTCGCCCATGCCGTCACACTCCCCGGTGCGGTGCCGCTGACCCCGGGTGAACAGATTCAGGTTGGAGGCCTGACAATAAACGCTGTCGGGGGTGACCATGCGGTGATCCACGCCGATATCCCGCGAATCCACAACCTGGGCTATGTGCTGCACGCCGAAGGTGAGCCGGTCTTTTTCCATCCCGGGGATTCGCTGCAGGCGGTGCCCGGTGACGCAGCCCCGACGGGTGTGGATGTGCTGGCGCTGCCGATCATGGGGCCCTGGGCTGCCATGAAGGAGCAGGTGGAGTTTGTACGCGCATTGGGTGTGCCAGAAGTCAGTATTCCGATTCACGATGAGCTGCTCTCGGATCGAGGACGTGAACTGTTGAACCGGCAGATCGGCAACCTCACCGGCACTGAGATCGTGTCTCTGCGCGGTGGCGGCACCCGAGAGTTCTAGCCCGTTGTCCCGCTGAGCTAGTGCCGCCCTTTGGGCGGCAAAGACGACGCTTTCTCATCCCTTCCCTGCACAGGCGTAAGGTAGGACCTTGGTGCCGCTTGGATCAGGCGTTGGCCTGGGGTGATCCGGCGGCAAGGGTTCTATTGTTTCTGCGGTGAGGTGCTGATGTCTGAAGGTGTGCTGGTGGCTGTCATCATCATCGGAATGGTGGTGCTGGCTACCGCTCTTCAGCGGGTCACCGGTATGGGCTTCGCCATGATGCTGGCCCCTTTCCTGGTGGTCATGGTGGGCCCCCACAGTGGAGTCATGCTGGCGAATGTGCTCGGCGGAGTAGCACCGCTTCTGATGCTGCCGATGGTGTGGCGGTATATCGAATGGCGTCGTTTGCTCTGGATCGCCCCGGCCGCGGTGGCGGTCATGCCGCTCTTCGGGTGGATTGCGGCCATCATGCCGCAGGGCCCGCTCTACATTGTGGTGGCCAGTGCGGTGATCATCGGGCTGAGTATCTCCTTGCTGTTCAGCCGCAGCAGCTCTCAGATTGACGGTACCGGGACCCGGCTGCTCACCGGCGTCGGCGCCGGTGCAGGAGTGGTGCTTGCAGGAGTGGGCGGACCTGCCATGACGGTCTACGCAGTCATCAGCAGGTGGGGTGTGGTCTCGTTCGCCGCAACAATGCAGCCGCTGTGGGTGCTGCTCTCAGTCACGGGTTTGCTGACCAAAGTCACTTTCAGCGGCAGTGAATTTCCGCAGCTGCCAGTGTGGTTCTGGGTTGGTTCCTTGGCCGCGGTGATCGTGGGCCTGTTTATTGGCACAAAGATCCGCAATCGGGTCAGTGAACGTCTGGTTCGCCGAGTCGTCATTGCCCTGGCATTCCTGGGGGCGGTCCTGTCGCTGGCCACCGGTATCACCACCACCGTCACTGGCTAGAACCTCGGACGGACGTCAGAGCAGGCGGGCACCCAATGCGGGGCCGGTCACCGGGATCGCCCAGACATCGGTACGTTCCTCTAGTCCGGTGGCCAACTGTGCTGCAGCGGCGGCATCCCGAGCCAGGAACACCAGCGTCGGACCGGAACCAGAGACCATGCCCTGCAGCGCGCCTTCTGTCAGTCCAGCATCGAGCATGTCATCGAGGGCCGGAATCATGGAGACCGCAGGGGCCTGCAGGTCGTTAGCCATCAAGGTGGCAATCAGTTCGGCGTCCCCCGCGCTGACTGCGCGTACGAGATCCGCATCCAATTCAGGTGCCTCTGCTTCGATGCCGGCAGCCTCCCGCATGGAGTCCAGCTGCCGGTACACCTCCGGGGTGGACAGTCCGGCGGTGGCCGGGACTATGACAAGGTGAAGCTCCCCGTGAGTCAGCAGCGGAGAGAGCTCATCCCCCACGCCCTGGCCGACTGCGGCACCACCGAGGATAGCGAAGGGAACATCAGCCCCCAGTTCAGCACCGAGTTCAACCAGCTGTTCCTTGGACAGTCCGGCATCCCACAGCGCGGAGCAGGCCAAGAGTGCTGCGGCAGCGTCCGCGGATCCGCCGCCCATTCCTCCGGCAATGGGGACATTCTTGGTGATAGTCAGATCAACTCCGTACTGGGGCGGGCCCTGCAGGAGTTCACCGGTGGCGTCGCGGCGCGGGAAAGTCAGAGTCGACGCGTCGCGCTGGCGGAGAGTCTCGCGCAGCAACGCAGCAGCCTTATATGCGAGATTCCGTTCGTCCAACGGGATCTCCGCAGTAACGGTCTCCCCGGTGTCAGGATCAGTGTGTTCCACCCCGGTGAAAGCGGAACGCTCGGAGATGCTGATGGTGATGGCACCGTCTTCCCGCGGGGCTGCAGTGATCTCCTCGTACAGCGAGACCGCAAAGTACAGCGTGGCGACGTCGTGATAGCCGTCTTCACGCGGGGGCCCCACACGCAGGCTGAGATTCACTTTGCCCGGTGCCAGGGCGGTTACGTGACCGAAGAATTCGCTGTCTCGCATGTCATCCCACCCTAACGGTGGGCACTGACACGTTCGCCCGACGTCGCCGGCTCACCCGACGTTGCCAGCTCACCCGACGTTGCCAGTTCACGCGGCGTCGTCCTGCCGCTGGCGCAGCGCTGCGGCAATCCGGGCGAAGGCATGGACATCCAGGGTCTCCCCGCGAGCGGAGGGGTCAACGCCGGCCTCCTGCAGTGCCGCGGCGGCGGCATCCCCGGATCCCACCAGCCCTGCCAGTGCGGCGCGCAGGGTTTTGCGCCGCTGTGCGAAGGCAGCGTCCACCACCGCGAAGACCTCTTCGCGGGTCACTTGAGCGGATACCGGTTCGTGCCGGTCAAAGCGCACCAGTCCTGAGGAGATCCGCGGTTCGGGCCAGAAGACCCGTTTGCCGACCACACCGGCCTTGCGCATATGCGTATCCCAGGCAGCCTTGACGCTCGGCACACCATAGATCTTCGACCCGGGGGCAGCAGACATTCGGTCTGCCACTTCTTCCTGGACCATCACTAGGCCCTTACGCAGTGAAGGCAGGATCTGCAGCAGATGCAGCACCACAGGCACCGCTACGTTATAGGGCAGATTCGCCACCAGCACCTCCGGCGCCCCCAGGGAGACATCGGACTCACCGCTCATTGCGGTGGCATCGGCCCGGGAGCTCTCCCCGCCGATCACCCTCGCATTCAGTGATCCCTCCTGAAGCTTGAGCGCATCCTGCCTGATCACCGTCAGGTTCTGCGCCAGCTCCGGGCGCATGGCAGCCACAGTCTCGGGCAGCTGTGCGGCCAGTTTCGGATCGATCTCTACGGCGGTCACTTTGGCCGCTTCATCCAGCAGCCCCAGAGTCAGTGACCCCAGGCCGGGTCCGACCTCGAGCACATGTTCGGTGCCATCGAGTTCTGCCAAGCTCACAATCCGCCGGATGGTGTTGGGGTCGATCACAAAGTTCTGCCCCCACTGCTTGGTGGGGCGGATCCCCAGGCCGTCTGCAAGGTCCCGGATATGGGCTGCACTGAGCAGCTGCGGCAGCTGTGGCAGATCCCGCTTCTGACTTGGCCGGGTCTGGTCTGCGTCGTCGCGATTCATGGAGTTCATACCCACTGTCCGTAAGCCTGCTGGGTATTGAACATGACCTGCTGGCACAGGGCGGAGAGCTGCACGCTGCGAACCTCGGCCATCATCCGCATCGTCTGCGGGATCAGATAAGGCGCATTGGGCTGACCGCGGTAGGGGTGCGGGGTCAGGAACGGAGCATCAGTCTCCACCAGGATCAGCTGTGGATCCGCGATGCTCAGGGCCTCACGCAGTCCATCGGAGTTTTTGAAGGTCACGGTGCCGGCGAAACTCATGTACCAGCCGTTCTCATTGCAGATCCGGGCGAGCTGCTCGTCTCCGGAGAAACAGTGGAAGACCACGGAACGCGGCAGCTCTGGGGCGTCCTTCAGGATGGCGACGACATCCTCATGGGCATCACGGTCATGAATCTGCATGGCCAGTCCACGCTCGGCAGCAAGGGCGATGTGGTCACGGAAGCTGCGGTGCTGGGCCGGACGGCGGGATTCTCGGGTACGGAAGTAGTCCAGGCCGGTTTCGCCGATGGCCACCGTCTCAGGGTCCTGAGCGAGTTCAGCGATACGTGCGAAGGCGTCGTCGTATTCCCCCGCCTCGGCAAGAATGGGTGCGTCATTGGGGTGCAGGGCGACGGCGGCCTTGGCGCGCGGCTCCTGCTGAGCGGCGGTCACGGCGAATTCCGAGCTGGCGACGTCGTAGCCCACCAGCACCGCGCCAGTGACACCCACAGCTTCTGCAGAATCCAGATGCTCTTGGACGGTGACCCGGACCAGCCCATCGCGGAAGTCAAGGTGCGCGTGGTTATCGATCACTGGGACCGGCAGCGGCTCGGGGGCGGGGGGATATTCCAGGCGGCGCTTCTTACCGGATTTCTCCTCCGCCTGGCTGCGGCGGGGAGCCTCCTGACCGGATTCGCCCACGCCGTTGAGCGCAGCGCGCTCCGCCGGGGAGGCCGATTCGGATTGGGCCTGCTGCTCTGGCACCTCGGGCACAGTGGTACTAGGCATATAGGCCGGGGGCGTCTGGCCGGGAGTCACACTCTTGCTGCTCATCAACAGGTAAGTCTAGTGCGCCCTCACCTATGCGGCCCGCCGGGACCGACTCAGGTCTAGGCCGGGCTCCCGGCCTGCAGCACGTTTCGCAGGGGCTCCCCCGCCAGGTAGGCCCGCACATTGGCTTCAATGAGTCGCGCAGCATCCAGCGGCCGACCCCCGGCAGCGTGTGGGGTGATGATGATGCCTGGCTCATACCACAGCGGCGAATCGCTCGGCAGCGGCTCGGGGTCGGTGACATCGAGTGCAGCACCAGCCAGCCTGCCTTCTCGTACCGCTTCGAGCAGGGCCTGCTGATCGATTGCCGTGCCGCGCCCCACGTTGACTACCCAGGAGCGGGCCGGCAGCAGTGCGAGCCTGCTGGCGTTGAGTGCATGGTGTGTGGAATCACTTCCGGGGAGGATCATCACCAGTACATCGGTGCGCTTCAGCTCCTCCTCGAGCCCCTCGGCTCCGACCACGCTGACACCGTTCTCGGTCCGTGGGCTGCGTGCCGCGCCGGTGACTGTAGCGCCGAGGGCCCGCAAATGCCCGGTCAGTTCTCGGGCAATATTGCCGTAGCCCCAGATCAGCACTCGCGCGCCGCGCAGCGTGGTCACGGCGTGGGGGTCATATTCGGGCTGCAGTCCGCCGAGCTCAGTTGCCCAGCGGCGTTCCTGCTGGGCGCGGACCGCCAGGTGCACTCGACGCAGACCGCTAAGAATCAGCGCCAAGGTGTGCTCGGCGACGGGCTTGTCATGGAGGCCGCTGCCGCCTGTGACCAACACGTGGTCGGGGGCCTGTGCCAGGACGTGATTGGGTCCGGCCGAAAGGCTCTGGACCCAGCGCAGCGCGGGGAGCTGCGCGAGGGTCTGTGCTACTAGCGGAGCCGGCGTCCCCCATTCCACGATCGCTTCGGCGTTGCGGTGTTCTTCAGGGATGGTGCCGCGAAGATCGAGGCTGACAAACTCGGCTCCGTCAATGCTGATCACTGGGAGTTCCAGATCAGCTGGCAGCAGGACCTTCACAGGACGACCTTCCATCTAGGCGTAGAGTTCCTCGACGGCCTCAGCGAAGTCTTTGATGACTTTCTGCCGCTGGAGCTTCATGGACGGGGTGAGGTGCCCGGACTCTTCGGAGAGCTCGGTGTCCAGCAGGGTGAACTTCCGGATCGACTCCGCGCGGGAGACTTTCTCATTGGCCGCATCCACTGCCGCCTGTACCTCGGATCTCAGCGCACCCCGGGCCGCCGGATCAGCCAGCGCTTCAGACATGCTGAGCTCACCGAAACCGTGCTCAGCGGCCCAGACCGGTATGCCTTCTGGGTCCAGGGTCACCAGTGCCGCCACGAACGGCCGCCCATCTCCGACGACGACCACCTGGCTGATGAGTGGATGGGCACGCACTGCCTCTTCCATTGGCGTCGGGTAGACGTTCTTGCCACCGGCAGTGACGATCAGCTCTTTTTTGCGTCCGGTGATGGAGAGGTATCCATCAGCGTCCAGGGATCCGAGGTCACCGGAACGGAACCAACCGTCCTCGTCGAAAGCTTCAGCGGTGGCGTCGTCGTTATTGTGGTAGCCGTCGAAGACCACTGAGCCCTTCAGCAGGATCTCGCCGTCCTCGGCGATCCGCACTGCATGACCGGGCACCGGCAGGCCCACGGTTCCGATCCGGGTGGCGCCGGGGGTATTCAAAGTGATCGGCGCGGTGGACTCGGTCAGCCCGTATCCTTCCTGCAGCGGCACTCCGATGCCGGTGAAGAAGTAGCCGATCTCCGGGTTCAGCGGGGATGCTCCGGAGACGATGTAGCGCACATTGCCGCCCAGCAGCGCGTGCAGCTTGGAGTACACCAGCACCGAGAACAGTTTGTGCTTGGCCTTCAGCGACGGCGAAGGGCCGGGGCCAACGCCGTGGGCTGCGGCCTCTGCCGCCTTGGCGTATTCGATGGCGGTGTTCTTCGCGGCATCGAAGATCTTGCCCTTGCCTTCTGCATGAGCTTTGGCCGAGGCCGAGTTGTAGACCTTCTCGAACACCCGCGGGACCGCCAGCAGCCAGGTGGGTCGATAGGAGCCGAGATCCTCCAGCAGAGTGGCGGTGTCACCGGTATGGGCCACCTGCACACCGCGGTGCAGACATACCAGCTGCACGGCGCGGGCCAGCACATGAGCCAGCGGAAGGAACAGCAGTGTGCGGGATTCGCCTTCGCCGAGGATCGCCTCCGCAAAGGGCAGCAGGTTAGCGGCCCCTTCTGCAAGGTTGCGGTGGGTGATGCGTACGCCCTTGGGCTTTCCGGTGGTGCCGGAGGTATAGACCAAGGTGGCGACGTCGTCTGCTCCTGCCGCTGAGCGGGCGGCCTCCAGCTGCTGGTCAGTGACGTTCTCACCGTGGGCGGCCACCGCCTGCAGAGCGGCAGCACCACTCATGCTCAGGATCTTGGCGTCAGTATCCTCCCAGCCAGCGGTCTGCGCGGCGGCCTGGGCCCGGTCCCTGAGGTCTGCGTCTCCGAGGAACAACAGCTTCGCCTCGGAGTCAGCCAGCAGCTGTCCGACCTGGTGGGCGGAGCTGGTCTCATAAACGGGAACTGACACTCCGCCGGCGAACCAGATGGCCTGGTCCAGAACCGCCCAGGAATAGCTGGTGGCTGACATGACCGCTACGCGGTCCCCGGGCGCCACCCCGAGCCCGATGAGCCCCTTGGCCGCCGCCCGGACTTCTGTGAGGAAGGCTGAGATGGACACGTCCAACCAGCCGCCGCTGCCGTTGCGCACCGCGTAGACAGTGTGCCGGGGGCTCCTGCGCGCTAAGTCCAGGACACCGTCGGTGACGTTGACATCGTCGGCGATACGCACCAGATGTTCATGAGCGGACTCGTGGACCGACGCAGTGTCAGTCTCGCGGGCAGCGGGGCGGGGCTCAGTAGTCACGCCGCCAGTCTATATACGTACTAATCGGTAACTTGGCCCGGGTTTGAGGTCAGCGCTGTTTGAGCTTCTGAGCTGCGTCATAAAGCTCGCTGGCAGAAATGCCGTGGCTGGCACCGAGTTCTTTGGCCACGGTTTTGAGTTTTTCTCCAGCCGCCGCACGCTCCAGAACGACGCCGGCCAGCTCGTCCACATTGGGAGCAGGTTCATCTTTCCGGTCGCCGGCGGCTGCTCCGGCGATGACCAGCACGAACTCTCCTTTGAGCCCGCCGGGTGTTTCCGCCCGCTCGGCCAGCTGCTGAGCCAGTTCGCCCAGGGTCCCGCGCAGCACCTCTTCGTATTTCTTGGTCAGCTCACGGGCGACGGCGGCTCTGCGGTTCTCCCCGAGCCCCTCGGCCAGCTCAGCCGCCACTGCAGCCACCCGGTGCGGTGACTCGAAAAGCACCGTGGTCCAGTCTTCACTGCGCAGCCGCAGGATCAGCTGCTGTTTGTCACTGTGCTTACGCGGGATGAATCCGGCGAAGGTGAAGCGGTCCGTGGGCAGCCCGGACAGCGCCAGCGCTGTAGTGACTGCTGATGCTCCCGGGGCCACGGTGACTCCCACCCCGGCGTCGATGGCTGCGGCAGTCAACCTGAAACCCGGATCCGAGACTGCGGGCATCCCGGCATCGGAGACCATCAGAATGCGCGCCCCGGCCCGTGCTTGTTCGATCAGTTCTGCGGAGCGAGAGGCCTCATTGTGCTCGTGCAGACTCACCAGCGTGGCGCTGCTGCGCACGCTTAAGGCGCTGATCAGGTGACGGGTGCGCCGGGTATCTTCGCAGGCGATGATCTCCGCAGAGCTGATCAGCTGCTTCAGCCGGTCGGTGGCATCGGCGAGGTTCCCAATCGGAGTGGCTGCCAGCACGATCGGAGCATCCCATAGCCCTTCAGCTTCTGCCTGTTGAGTCATATCGCCCTTACCCGCCTGTTCTGCCGTGCCCGTGGAGTGCTGCCCGGATAGCATACCGAGAGTGACCTCCGCTAACTCCCCTGCCGCGACCGCCACCGACCGCCGTGCCCTATGGGAGCAGCGACTGGGTGCCGTTGCCTACTCCCCAGGCCTGTGGGGGTGGCTGGTACCGGCAGTGGTGACCGTCTTCGCCGGAATTCTGCGACTACGGGACTTAAACAATCCGCACGCGCTGGTCTTCGATGAGACCTACTACGCGAAGGATGCCTACGCGCTGCTGCAGGCAGGCTATGAGCTGGTGTGGCCGGAAGAGGCCAATGACGCTTGGATAGCCGGGGACCCGCAGCCCAGTGATGAGGGCTCCTATGTAGTCCACCCGCCGCTGGGCAAATGGCTGATCGCCATCGGGATTCGGCTCTTCGGTGTGGACTCCGCGCTGGGTTGGCGGTTCTCAGCCGCTATCGCGGGCACCCTGGGCGTGCTGCTGATTGCGCTGATCGCTCAGCGGATGTTCCGCTCAGTGTTCTTAGGGGGCTTCGCTGGTCTGCTGACCGCTATTGAGGGCCACCACCTGGTCCTTTCGCGGATTGCCATGCTGGATATCTTCCTGATGCTGTTCGTCCTGGCCGCCTTCGGAGCGCTGCTGATGGACCGCTACAGCTCACGACGACGCCTGGCGGACTGGGCTGCCCAGGTTGAAGACCCGGCTCGGCTCCGAAATGGCCCCTGGATGTGGTGGCGTCCCTGGCAATTGGTAGCTGCTGTGCTGCTGGGCTGCGCGGTGGCGGTGAAACTCTCGGCACTGGCGTTCCTTGCGGTGTTCGGGGTGATGGTTGTGCTGTGGGATCTGCAGGCCCGACGCACGGTGGGGATCTCCGCCTGGCTGAGCAGCGGACTGCTGCGTAATGGTGTGCCGGCTGTGGTGACGGTGCTGCCGATTGCGCTGGTGACCTATGTGGCCTCCTGGAGCGGTTGGCTGGCGACAACTGGTGGATGGGGACGACTGTGGCACCAGGAGAACCCGGCTACCGGCCTGGGCACTCTGGTACCAGGACCGCTGCGTTCACTGTGGAACTATCACACCTCTGCCACTGATTTTCATGCCGGCCTGGATTCTGGTCATGAGTACGCTTCAAATCCCTGGACCTGGTTGTTTATGGGCAGGCCGGTCTCGGTCCATTACCGCAGCATCTCCGAGGGTGAGACCTATGCGGACACCGGGGCACTCTGCCAGGTCGAGACGTGTTCCTCGGCGGTGCTGGACTTAGCCAATCCGCTGATCTGGTGGACCGGGCTCCTGGCGCTCATCGTGGTGATCGCTCTGTGGCTGGGGCGCCGCGACTGGCGTTATGGCGCAATCCTCTCTGGCTATCTGGCCGGCTATGCGGTGTGGCTGCTGTTCCCGGACCGCACCATGTTCTTCTTCTACACCATCAGCTTCCACCCCTTTGTGATCCTGGCGATCACGGCGCTGGCCGCGCTGGTCTTGAGAATGGGTACCTCCGCCACCGGCGGCGATGGCTCACCGCGCAGCCAGCTGGCGATCACCACCGCCAGACAGCGCAATACGGTGCTGGTGCTGTGCTTTGTCCTGCTGGCGGTGGCGGTGAGCGTCTTCTTCTGGCCTATCTGGACCGCAGAGCTGGTCCCGTATGACCAGTGGCGGATGCGGATGTGGATCCAGTCATGGATCTAGGAGCCCGCCAGTGAGAGATGCTGTCCAAGAGCAGAAGCAACAGGTACGACGGCGCCTGCGTGCTTCCCGCTCGCAGCTGAGCCCCCAGGAGATCGCCCGGCGCGGACTCATGCTCCGCGATGCTCTGCAGGCCCATATCAACCCACAGGCCGTGGTGGCCGGATACGTCCCACTTCCCGGTGAGCCCGATGTCATGCCGTTTCTGCACGCACATTCTGGTCTTTACGGGACGGTATACCTGCCGATGATTGACTCAACCGGCAGCCGCCAACTGCGCTGGGGCTGGTGGAATCCTGGCATCGCTCTGCAACCCGGCGCCTTGATTCCGGTCTTGGAGCCAGCCGATGATTGCCCCGTAAGTCTCGCTGAACTCGCTGCCGACGCTGCCCAGCTGCACCTGGACGCTCCTGACCCCTGGCGCAGTCCGCTGCTGCCGGAACCGACCGACCCCCCAGCGCAGCTGGTGATCCTGGTGCCTGCCTTGGCCATCGACACCAATGGTGCCCGAATGGGTCAGGGCGGCGGCTTCTACGACACCACGCTGGCTGGACTGGACCACCTCATCGCCGAGCATCCGGGTCTGGGGTGCGAGGTCATCGCCGTAGTGCATTCTGGAGAAGTTCTTGACCCTGGATCCTTCCCGGTGGAGGATCACGATCTGCGCGTCTCGCGGGCGGCCACGGAGTACCGGGTTTTCGCCCTATAATTGGCACTCGAAACAATCGAGTGCTAACCCTTTTGGAGAAGGAATGCCCACCTACGCCTACCAGTGCAAGGACTGCGCCCACGCCTTCGACATCGTGCAGGCCTTCAGCGAAGATTCCCTGACGGTCTGCCCTGAATGCCAGGGAACCCTGCGCAAGAAGTTCGGCAACGTGGGTGTGACCTTCAAGGGCTCGGGCTTCTACCGCACGGATTCGCGCGGAAGTTCCAGCTCCAGCACCGCCAACTCCACCACCTCAAGCTCAGCCAGCTCGAACTCCACCTCCGGTTCATCGACCTCCGGTTCCTCAGCCTCCAGCACGTCTACCTCTGCCGCGAGCACCACCTCCGCATCGGCAGCCTGAGCCGCTCCCTGTCCGCCACCTCATTCACCCACCAGACTCAGGTGAATCCTGCCCTGGTATGTGGCATCGGCGATGGCTTCTGCAGTGTTGGTGTCCACTGCGAGGATGACCACCAGCTGTGAATCCCCTCCCCCACCGAGCCAGTTCTCAGCCGGATCCTGCGGGATCCACAGCACCGGGACATCATGGGCGATCCGCTGCGTGCCGCCCGTTGATTCCGGGGAATCCGAAGTAGCCAGCACATCCACCCGCTGACCCGGAGTCAGCAAACTGATCAATGCGGTATCGGCTGGCCGCACCGGTACGGCCACCGTCCCAGCAGGATGGCCTTCCAGCAAGCCTGGACCCACCAGCTGAGAGGGGTGCACCACTGCTCCGGCAGGCAATGCGGCCGCCAGCGTTTCGCCAAGATAATCGTCAAGATCACCGCTGTGTCCCTGGGGCACCGCTGCTGCATCCGTTTCCAGTTCTTCCAGCAGCTGCTCGGTGAGCACCTCACCGGCCGGCACCGCGGAGACCAGCCGGACAGCCGTTGTGGTCTGAGCGCTCGAGCTTTCGGTGGCAAGCAGCGCCGAAGCGGCCGCGCAGAGTCCCAGCAGCAGAGCCAGCGGGACCCGAAACCTGCGCACCCAGCGATAGAGACCTCCTGGACGCAGCCGCCTGCGCACCCGCGGCGGCGCATCAGGTGTGAATCGGCGTGAGCCTCGTGCCCCTGAGCCCCGTGACCGTGACCCCTGTGCGGCAGACCTACTGTGCCGAACCTGCGCAGTTTCCGTCGGTCGGGGGAACAGTCGGGAACGAGCAGCCTGCACACTATCGGGGATGCCACCCGGATCTGCTGCTGAAGAACTCGCTGCGCGACCAGGTCCCGCTGGCACAAAAGGCACCGAAGAAGGTGCCTCCCCGGGACCGCCTGCGGTGGCACTACTGCGACGTCGGCGCACCGGGGTGATCGCGGAGAGGGACTCACTGTTCATGTCCATCATGATCACCGACCCCACGGCCGCAGCGTCCACGCCAGCCACTGGGCTGTGAAGTACCGCCGGGTCGTCGTCGTAATCAGTGGGCTGGGGAAAACTCACCCCCAGTGCGGAGGTCGTTCTTCGATGAACCAGCGCTCTCGGGGGCTGAGCTGCTGCGGTTTCTGTGCACCAGCCACCCGTGGCTTCTGCTCACCGGCAGCAGCTGAATCCGGTGCCTCAGATGATCCCAACGGGTTGAACGGGTCAGCTTCGACCTCATTCGGCTGCCCCGAGGTGGGCGGTGCGACGACTCGGCGCGGCCCGCGACGTCGCGGTGGGTCTGGGCTGGGCTGTGATTCCGAGCGAGGCTGTGATTCTGGGCGAGGCTGTGTTTCTGGGCCGGGCTGTGTTTCTGGGCCGGGCTCCGAATCAGACCGATCTAAGGACATGCAGGCACCCACCCTTAACTGAAGCGGCTGCGCTCGCGCGGTGAGAGATACTGCTTATTGATGCGATGGGCTTCCTCATCTGTGGCATCAGCTGCACCTCCAAAGCGCACCGGACCGGTGCTGCCCAGCATGCCGCGACCGTGCTCAGCGAACTCCGGTCCCGAGCCCAGACCCACTTTCTCCGCCACCTTCTCGGTGATACCGGACGGGTCGGTGAAGACCTCAATGGTCCACAGCACCATGTAGTTCCAGCCCAGCTCCTCAAATCGGGCTGGTCGGAGTCGGGAACGCTCACGCACTGTCAGCGCGGCATAGCCGTCCGTGCCATCAGAGACCATCGCCAGCGGCTTAACCCGCGACTCTGCGGTGATCTTGCGCTGGCACGCAGCCAGATCCAACGTCCCGCGGAAACCATCTTCCACACGGCCGCCGCGAGCCCGAATGCGGTCCACAAGGTCCAGCACCAACGGGTCGGTCAGGTCAGCAGATGCACTCGGGTTACTGGCGGCACCAGCGCCCAGGCGCAGCAGGTGGTGTACCAGCAGGGCTCCTTCGCGCAGCCGGGAGGTGTCCAGGTCATCTGCGGAGATAGAGCTGATGACGCGCAGCTGTCCGCGGGCCCGGGTGACCGCTTGGGCGAAGTACTCGCGGCCTCGCGGACCGGAGAGCTCACCCATCTCATGGGCGGCTTCACCTTTGACGGTGCGTCCGAAGCCCAAGGAGAAGATCACGTCATCGCGCACCAGACCGAAGGCGCGCTCCACCGGAGCCACCACAAACCGTTCACCGGTGCCCACTCCTGCAGCCCCGGAGCCGGAGCCGCCGGGGACCCCTGCGGCACCGTGCTCAAAGAACGGCGCAGCCCAGGCGTGGTTGGCCAGGTGCAGCCGGATGGCATCGGCCACCCGTTTGGCATGCCATTCGGAACCGGTGACCACAGCAAGAGAGCGGTTGCGTCTGCGCCGGATGTGCTCGAAGACCAGATCCACTACCCGATTGACCTCGGCGGTGGGTGATTCCACCGGCTCGCGCCCGCCTCCGCGCACACCCTCCAGGTGCTCCACGGTGAGGCGACGCCCCTGGCCGGTGAGCTGGGCGGCGTCGGGCAGTCGGGTCAGCTCCCCGCCGTAGAGGGAGAGCGAAAGCAGCTCGGTCAGCTCCTGGTCCACTCCACGGTGAACCTGACGCAGCCGGTACTCCGGCAGGATCCTGGCCAGCTCCGCGTAGATGGACACTGGCACATGGGCCTCGGCCTCACGGGCGATGGGATCAGCTGATACCGTCAGCGGCTTGGGCGCACCCGAGACCGGATCTCCGAAGGCCACCACCTGTGCGGCCCGGGAGATGGCGCCCAGCGCAGCGGGCACTGTCAGCGTCTCAGCGTCCAGCAGGAGCACGACGTCGAAACGCGGCTTCTGGCCCGTGCCCTCCCCCGCCGCTGTGGCCGGGAACTGCTCAGCAAGTCCCAACGGAGAGGTGGTCCAGATCGGCACCAGCGGCTGGGTCAGCTCCCCAGGCACCGATTCCAGCGCCTCCACAGTGGGCGCGGTGTCACGCAGCAGGCTGCGCAGCTGTGCGGCAGCCTCAGGGTAGGTCTCCAGGGCGGACTTCCAACGTACTGCCAGCGTGTGGTTCAGCCGCTGAGCGCCGGAGGCGATATGGGCAGCATCGGCAGCCCGGTACTCAGCTTCAATGCCGCGCAGATTCTCACCGGTGGTCATCGCCAGGTAGTCATCCCCGGAGATCATCGCCTCCAGCGCAGACTGCCACCAGGCCAGCTCCAGCTCATCGGCGACCTGGGTGGCAGGCACCTGCCGGCTGGCGAAATCTTCCAGCAGCTCCTTGAAACCCTGTTCACGCAGCTGCTCGGCCAGCAGGGTGCGTTCGGGCAGAGTGTGCAGAGACCGCTCGTCCTCAGCCAGGGAGTCAATGGTGGCCTGAAGTTTCTCGGCGCTGACGTCAAAGAGCGTCTGCTCCGGCTCAGCCGGGGCCAGCACCGCCACCAGCTTCTCCAGGCGGGTCTGCACGGAGGCGACGACGTCGACCAGCCGCTCCAGCCGCTTGGGCACCTTCGGCAGCGAGGCTTCTGCGCCGTCGTCGCGGGTGGGCTTGGCCCATTTCATCCAGTCTTCGCGCTCAGACTGCACATCCACCAGAGAGGAGTGGAGGTCATTGATGGCAACGCCGGGGCGGATGTATTCCTTAGCCACTCGGCGCAGCCGCGAACGCGCCATGGAGGTCATCTCCACATTGTTCTGCCGGCGCCACCAGCCCGGGGCGGTTGCCGCGATGAGGTCATTGACATCGCGGGCGTAGACGTCGTGGCTGAAGCGGCCCAGAGACTCCTGGACGCGCTGGAACAGCAGCACCTGGGAGTGCCAATCCGAGAAGCTCTCCCCCGGGGCCAGGCCCACCGAGGCGCAGGCGGCCTCAAGCTGAGTGCGGCATGCCGGCAGCTCCTCGCGCAGCCGCTGCACCAGCTCCAGGGCGTCGCGGGTCTCCTGCCGGTTGGACAGCCGTGCATTGAACCAGGGGCTCTTGCGGGTCTGCTCGGAGAACGCGCCAAGTTCTGCGGCGCGCTTGAGCTTAATGGCTACGTGGCCGCGATCCACGGTGTTATCCAGCACCGAGCGCTTCAGCCGCACATTGGTGGCCGGTGCCGGGTGCAGGGCGGTCAGCGCAGCCAGGGCCTGCATCGCCTGGTACGGCGAGCACTTCCAGCGCTCACGGACCTTATGCAGGCTGGCCACATGGTCGCGCAGCTGGTGGCGGCGTTCGGTGAGCTTCTTATGCAGTCCGCCCAGACGTGGGGGCTCGGCGCGTTCGGCGCGTTTGATGGCGCGGATGACCTGGGCACGCAGCTCGGCGGGGTCTGCTGCGGCGGGCACGTTGACCGCCAGGGTGCCCACTTTGGCCGCGGAGAGCCTTTCGGTGAACTCGGTGAGCGTATCGGTCCGCTCCGCCACCACCAGCACTCGCTTACCTGACCAGGCAAGTCCGGCGGCAGCGTTGACTGCAGTCTGCGTCTGCCCGGTGCCTGGAGGCGTGGAAACTACCGCGGATACTCCGGAGAGAATGGCGTCCAGGGCGGCCTGCTGGCCTGAATCGGCATCAGCCACCAGACGTTCCTGAGCGGGGTTGCGCTGGTCCAATGACTCCAGTGTGGAGGCGACGGCGAGCGCCTCGGCCTGCGCGGTATGCAGCTGCTGCAGGCTCTGTCCGCTGGCCAGCGAGGTCAGGACCGGGTGCTGCAGGTTCAGTTCGGCCGGGTTACCCAGATGCGCAAGATCCGCGAAGGTGGAGACGTAGAGCTGCTTCCACACCTGAAGCGAGCCCAGCGGAGACTCCGGGTTTTCAGTTGCGTGCCCGGAGGCCAAGCGGCTGAGCAGATCAGCGGTGCGGTGGGGGTCAAAACGGGCAGTGACATAGCCGGCGTTGTGGAACTCCACCGGATCCAGTACGCAGCCGTGGGCGCTGGAGAGATGCCGAGCCAGTGCCGGGTTCAGCCGCGCGGGAGCGGTGAACTGGATCTCATAATCACTGCTGGTGCCTGCGTGGGGTTTCTCGGAGCGCTGCCGCAGGCTGATGGGGATCAGCATCACCGGGGCGGTGAAGCTCTCGGCGCCGGCGCTGGTGTGCTCAGTCCAGGAGGCGATGCCCGCGCCCAGGAAGCCCACCTCAATGCCGCGATCCTCACGCATTTCGCGAACCTTGCTGCGGATATGTGCGGCAGCCTTGGCCCCGGGCTCGAAGCTGCTGGGTTCATTCAGCAAAGTGGAGAGCCGGGTACGGCGCCCAGCCAGCAGCTGCATCAGGCCGCTGGAGTTGGCCTCAGTGAGGTCAATGGCGTTGTGCTGGCTGGGGGTAAAGCGCAGCATGGTGTCGTTTTCGGTGCCGGTGCCCAGGGACTCCACCCAGGCAGTGACCGAGGGCGCCTCCGGGGAGTCCGCGCTGGCAGCGGCATAGCCAGGCGACGACGACGCGGCTGGGCTCTGCTCTGTAAGGCCCTGCTCTGACGGACTTTGGGCGGAGGCAGCGGAATCCGGTGAGGTGCTCACAGGAGACTCCGGGGACACGGCCGGGCTCACGGCTGATCCAGCTTCAGCCTCAGCGCGCTGAGGATCGTCCAGCAGGGCTGAGCTGCTCTCGATAGGCGCGGTGGCGTCGTCGTCGGCTGGTTTCTGCTCAGCGGGCGCGGTAGGTTCCGGGCGCAGCTGATCAGGCTGTTCAGGACACTGCGCAGACGCGGCGGACTTGTGCTCGCTCACCTGTTCCTCCCAGACACATACATGTTTAGGAGGAGATTACCCCTACTCCCACTCGATGGTCCCCGGGGGCTTCGAGGTCACGTCGAGGGTTACTCGGTTGACCTCTTCCACCTCATTGGTGATGCGGTTGGAGATAGTGGCCAGCAGGTCATAGGGCAGGCGCGACCAGTCGGCAGTCATGGCGTCCTCAGAGGACACCGGACGCAGCACAATCGGGTGCCCGTAGGTCCGGCCGTCGCCCTGGACGCCCACTGAGCGGACATCGGCCAGCAGCACCACCGGCATCTGCCAGACCTCCTGGTCCAGCCCGGATTTGGTCAGCTCCTCACGGGCGATGGCATCGGCCTTGCGCAGAATCCGCAGCCGGTCCTCGGTGACCTCACCGATGATGCGGATGCTCAGACCCGGCCCCGGGAAGGGCTGGCGCTGGACGATCTCCGCCGGCAGGCCAAGCTCGGCACCCACGGCGCGGACCTCGTCCTTGAACAGGGCGCGCAGCGGCTCCACGAGCTTGAACTCCATGTCCTCAGGCAGTCCACCCACATTGTGGTGGGACTTGATATTCGCCGCACCCTCACCGCCGCCGGACTCCACCACATCGGGATAGAGCGTGCCCTGGACCAGGAACTGGACCCGGGCGCCGTCGGCGGCTGCTTCTTTGAGCACCTCAGCTTCTGCGGCCTCGAAGGCGCGGATGAATTCGCGCCCGATGATCTTGCGCTTCTCCTCGGGGTCGGTAACCCCGGCCAGGGCCTGGAGGAAGCGTTCCTTCTCATCAGCGACGTAGAGCTTGGCGCCGGTGGCGGCCACAAAATCGCGCTCCACCTGCTCAGCCTCGCCTTCGCGCAGCAGACCGTGGTCAACAAACACACAGGTCAGCTGGTCGCCGACGGCGCGCTGGACCAGTGCCGCAGCCACTGCGGAGTCCACACCGCCGGAGAGTCCGCAGATCACTCGAGCGTCGCCGACCTGCTCGCGGATCGCAGCGACCTGCTCTTCGACGATATTGCCGGTAGTCCATTCGGGATTCAGGCCCGCGCCGGAGTACAGGAAGTTCTCAATGATCCGCTGGCCCTGCGGAGAATGCTTGACCTCGGGGTGCCACTGCACACCGTAGAGTTTGCGGTCCTCATCGGCGAAGCCGGCTACGGGCGCAGCATCGGAGACGGCCAGCACCTCGAAGCCCTCCGGTGCCTTCTGCACCGAATCGCTGTGGGACATCCAGGTGGTCTGCACCTTATCCGTGCCATCGAGCAGTCCGTGGGGTGCGGTGGTGGCGCGGACCTCGGTCTTGCCGTATTCGCGGTCGCCGGTGCGAGCGACTTCACCGCCCAGGGCGTGGGCCATGGCCTGGAATCCGTAGCAGATGCCCAGCACCGGTACACCGGCTTCAAAGAGCTCCCGCTCAACAGTGGGGGCGCCCTCGGCGTAGACGCTGGAGGGACCGCCGGAGAGGATCACCGCAGAGGGCTTGCGGGAGAGGATCTCGGCGGCGGGCATGGTATGCGGCACCACCTCCGAGTACACGCGCGCCTCGCGGACACGGCGGGCGATCAGCTGGGCGTACTGGGCACCGTAGTCAACCACCAGCACCGTCTGAGCGGTGTGGTCGGGACGTTCGGCGGCGGGTGCAGAAGTCTCAGAGGTCACCGTCCCATCCTAAATCACGCGCTGGAGATGGCTGACCTCCCGCCCAGAACGGGTCCTAAGTCTGTGGGCCTGCGAGGTCAACGAAGGAGTATGGCGGCCATGGGCCGAGGAAGCGAATCTGAGCTGTTGGCAACTCATCCTGAATGAGCGAGAGTTCCGCTCCGAGATCGCTCACCTGATCTGCATTCACCAAGCAAGCCGCAGTCAGCAGTGAGACGACGCCCTTGGGACGCTGACGGTTGGTGTATTCCTGGATGCGCTGGCAGTGAGCAGCTATCCGACTGCGGTAGGCCGGATACAGCTCATCGGCGGCTTGGTCCGTGAGCTGCCTCTTGAGCCGGTCGAGTCTTTTCTCCAGCAGCCGTCGCACACCCGCTGGACGGGATTCCATTTCCGCGCGCAGGTGGCGGACCTCCTCATGGTCTTCAGCGAACTGATGCTGGTCCAGGGTGATCTCCACGCGCAGTTCCGAGGTCCCGGCGAGCTGAGTGAGAACCTGGTGCAGCTCCTCTCCGGCCTCCGTCATCCATTCCTGCAGCTGGTCAGTGGCTGTGGCACCGGTGGCCGCCGAGGGGCGCACGATGACATTGAACGACACCGGCAGCACGCTCGACGCTTGAGCCCACATGTCCTCCACCACTTCACTGTGCTGAAGAACCCAACGCTTGACGTCCTCGTCTGGTCCTTCATATGGACCAGTCTGATGATCGTGGACCACGGCGGCTAGTCCAGATGGTGCCGTGACCACTTCCAGCGCGGAACCGTCGATGCCTGCGACGCCCGGTTGTGGCGCTGGTGCAGGGACAATGGCGTAGACATAGAGGGTGGATCGGTCTTCGCCGAACGGATTGCCACTAGTGGGGTTTTCAGCAGTCGGGCTCATGCGGTGTCTTTCCGGGCGTCCTGAGCCCAACGTTGCGGGTTAATGAGCTTGTCAACGACCTCATCGACGACGTCGTCCAGTCCCCTGTGCAGATCTCTGACGGACTGGGTTATTCCGTGGTCTGCCTTGATCTGCTCCATCGCCTCATCCAGTTCCAGCAGAGCCTCCCCCAGTCGATTCTGCTCTTCCTCGCTGAGGTCTCCGCCTTCCATTCGCCTGACCGCCTGGGTCTCCAGGGCTTCCTGGATCACCTCTACTAGCGTCACCACCAGCGTGAGCACCCCGTGCTTGAGATTCTCCTCATCGACGTGAAGTGCCATGAGCGGCCTCCTTGGACGCTGTGGACCACTCGTGCAACCACCGCTGCCACTGGTGCAGCTGTGGGGAAGCCAGAATAAGCGTCGCGTTGGATGTGGTGAGACGCAGGACCTGCGTGTGATCAGTGGGATTGGAGTGCTCCGCTTCGGTGATCGACTCCAGCTCATGAGCTTTCAGCCGGACGGAGGCGCGGCTGTCCAGCGGTGACTGCCAGGTGAACTCACCTTGATCTGTCAGTACTGCACGTCCTGCCCGCCACGTCGAGGAGTTCGAGAGCCTTTCCAGACTCCACATCGTTCCTACCATCTGAGGTTCGGCAGGCTCCGGTGCAGGTGTGTCCAAGGCTGGTTGCTTCAGCTGTGCACTGAGGAGCTTGACGAGGTGCTCGGTGTCAGCTGCGGAGATCAGTTCATGACTTCCGTCCTTCAGCCGTATGCGCAGCCTCGTGCGTTCCTCCCCGCCTATGGCGATCTGGCGCACGCGCTCCACTCCGGCAATAGTGCGCAGCGGTGCTTGCCACAGCGTCTCGGCTGGTTCACGGCGCTGGAGGATCAGCCGGTGAGTGGTCAGATACGCTCGGCCGGGGCGCCAGTGGCGGTGAAAGTCGTCATCCAGAAAGTGGCTGGCGGCCATCGCGGCGAGAACTTCCTCGTCCTGGGCCAGGGTGAGATGACGGTGCAGTGACTTCTGGACCCAGGCCCGGGTTTGCTCATCCCACTGCCGCATCATGCCGTATTCGAGCATTGTTTCGATGCCGGCGATGGTGGCCCGCAGGTTGACCCCGATCAACGGGATATCGGCAACTGAGATGATCAGGTCCAAATTAAGGTGGACCCCCTTGTTGAGCAGCACTTCAATGAGATCCGGCAGTGTGGCGCCAGGATCACGCGTGGGCTGCAGGGCAGGCTGCGCGGGGCGCTCTGCCATGCGCTGGTTATCCTGCGGGATCTGCTGTGTGAGGCTCATCAGCTGACTCCTCGTCTGAGGCGACAGGGTCGTCGTCGGTCCCGGATGCTTCCAGCGCGCCTCCGTGTTCGCTCTCCAAGTGTTTGGCATAAGCGCTCTGCCATCCGCACCAGGGACAGAACTCATCCATGAGCTGCTTCAGCGGTGCACGCTTATGGCACTGTGGGCAGGTCTCTTTCTCTTCCATCGCCTCCCGCCAGGCCAGCGTCTCGCGGTCAGTACCGGCGGGGAAGTCCAATCCGTAGCGGGCTGCGGTTTCGAAGGAGGCGAGGGCGGCTCTGATTCGGATACCAAGAAGTTCCACACCTGCTACCGACACCATAATGTCGGCGTTGAGAACCAGGCCCTTGTCCAGCAGTGTCTCCACTACTTGCATCAGGGTTCCTTCACGGTCACGCTGGGGCTCCATTGCGTTGCCGGGCTGTCTCGCCATCGTGCTCTCCTCCATGTTCAACGTGCGCTTCAGCAGCGCAACCGGCTAGTCGCTGGCGCGGCCGCGGAGGTATCGACTGACCCGGTCGTAGCTGAGCAAGTCACCTGCGCTGTCCAGAGCTACCTCATAGGAGGCCAGCAGATCGGAGGTATCAGGGATACGCGAGGCCTCCAACACTTCCAATGTGACCGTCCAACCGTCCTCGCTTTTGCGCACGCCCACGACAGATTCCGGGGCACGACCGGTGAGCTCAACGAACTGCTCGATCGCTTTCCGGCTTGCCGTGACAGCACCACCCCTGGACTTCTTCCTCAGCGGGGCAGAGTCTTTGTCTCCAGTGTCACGTTTGCTTGTGGTGCCCGATGAGCCGGTACTGCGGCGCTCAGCAGTGGAACCACTGGAGGATCGGGTGGGACGTTCTTTCCGCGACGTTTCCTCGGAGCTGCTCGACTTTCTGCGCGGGCGCTCGCGTTGAGTGCCGTTGTCCGAATTCGTTGCAGCCTGAGAACGCTTGGTCTCTGCGTCATCATCACTCATGAGTTCTCCTTAGGGTTCTCGTCGCCGGGTGGACTCCATCAGGCGCCTCACGAGCTCGCGCTCGAGGTGCCCGGCTTCCTGCTCGCTGAGCGCACCAGAGCTGCGTGCCGCTTCAACCTCGCGCAACTGGCGACGGATACTGCTGGGGTCGTAATGCTGCCGCTCGGCCTCTTTAGCGATCTGCTCTGCAACCCATACGGTGCCGCGCAGAGGCGCCAACGGTGCTGTGAAGATCGCTGAGAACAAACCCATGGCAGCTATCCCACCGGAACGAAGTCGTAGGGGGCCTGGGGTCCTAGGAGGCGGAACCGCAGCCGCGGATGGTACTTCTGGGCCAGTTCTTCAACGGTCTGCTCAAACGCATGGGTCTGCTCGTTTGCCACCAGAACCGCCGTCTCGGCAACGTCGTCCGGCTGGCGCCGTTCATGGACGACCATGCGCGCCGCGGCCTCGTCCAGTCGGTCCAGGACAGGGTCTGCTGCTGCAGGCTGTCTCGCCTCGAAGGCATTGACCATGAGTTCCCCGAGCCGGATGCGCTGTGGACGGGTCTGGTCCTCAGTGGTGCCGGCAATCGCCTCCCGCAGATCAGCCGCCTCAGGTACTTCGTCCAAGACTTCCCGCAGGAGAGTTTCTCGGTCGAAGGTGACAGTGACGGTGTACTGGCAGTGACCGGCAATATCCTGAAGGCCTGCGTAGTAGGCGTCCTGCTGGGGTTCAAGCACGTCAGTGACTAGGACCTGCTCATCAGGCACTAGGGTGCCGAACGCTAAGGGAAGCACCGGCCCGGAGGACCCCAGCGAGTCGAGAACGCGGGTATGTGCCAACAGGTCCTCGGGAGTGCCGAGCGCCTCTACGGGATCCGTGGCGCTCAGGACAGCTGCGACCTGACCATGTTTTTTCAGGCGCACGGGCTGGTCATGAACTCCTACTAAGCCGGAGGGCAACTGGGCCTCCGCCGGCACGATCCCGTAGAGGTACTGTTCGGCAGTCTCGGGGGTTTGCTCACTCATTCGGACTTACTGCTCTCGCGGGTGCGACGACGTCGCGGGGCCTCGTCCTTGGAATCATCGTCATCGTCATCGCCACCGGTCACCGCGGACTTTATGCCTTCGATGGCACCCTGGGCCTTGCCCTTGGTGCCGCTTTCGGCCATTCCATTCATCAGGTCAGGAAGATCGCGGCCGCCCTGCTGACTCAAGTCCAAGCGATTTGTCGCCTCGGCGAAGCGCAGATAAGTGTCTACGCTGGCGATGACGATGCGGGCATCAATGGTGAGGACTTCGATCCCCACCAGGGACACCCGGACGTAGGCGTCAATGACCAGTCCCTTGTCGAGAATGATCTCAATGACATCAGCCAGGGAGCTGGAGGACGGGCGATCGACATAGCTTCCTTGGGAACGTTGAACTGTTCCTGCACTCATGACTCATACCTGCTCTCTGAGGGATTAGGCACCTCACCGGCGCGACCCTCATCGGGGATCGGGTTCTTCGTCTTCCTCATCCTCTGCGGGTTCCTCGTCGTACTCGACGTCGTCTTCCGGAAGATCGTCCTCGTCTTCCGCGGGAGCCTCATCCTCCAGTGGCTCATCGTCCTCGGGGAGCTCCTCGACGTCGTCCTCGTCGTCCTCGGATGGTTCCTCCTCTCCTTCATCGTCGGCGTAATCCTCGTCCTCGGGCTCCGAGTAGTCGTCGTCCTCGTCATCCACTGGCTCACCGTAGGTTTCCTGCTCGGAGTCGCTCGCGTGGTCTTGTTCGTCTTGCTCTTGGCTTTCTTGTTCCTGTGCTTCTTGTTCTTGGGCCTCCTGCTCAAGCGCGTCCTCATGCGTGGTGACGACCTCGCCGTCGCGAATCTCGCCTCGCCACCCCTCGACGGAGTCCTGGTCGCGCATCACCACAGTCATCACGTGGTGCACATAGAACTTCAGCTCGAGTCGGAACCGCCGGCCTACGGCTCGCCAGAGATTGCCGGTACGCTCCATGAAACCCTGGGGGTGGTACTCCCCCACCGTAAGAATGCGTGTCAGTGTCGGGGTGACTTCGTGGAAGGAGACGCTGCCGCTGATCCGGCCCTTTTCCCCAGAGGATTTCCAGACAATGTGCGAATCTGGAATCTGCTCGGTGATGGTGGCTTCCCAGGTTCTGTGGGAGAGAAACACCTGCCCCTTGATCTTCAGTTTGGTGTCATCAACGCGTTCTACGTTCTCCACTTTCTTCATGAACTGCGGCCAGTCCTCAAACTGTGTGAAAGCGTTGTATGCGACGCGAAGAGGAACACCGACATCGGTCCATTCCACGATGTTCATGAACTTATTGTCGGAGCCGCCTTCTCCTCCGGAGCCGGACCCGCCTGTGAAGACACTTTTGATCTTGTCTCCTGCCCCGGATGCGACGCCCGACGCGGCGGCACTGACTGGAGACTTACCTTCAGCCAGCTTCTCCGCACCCTCTTTGAGGCCTTCACTGGCTGCTCCGTCGCCGCCGGCCATTCGTTCAGCGAGGCCATCGACCTTCTCCCCTGCAGAACTGATGGCTTTTCGCGCAAGTGCCTTGCCGTAGTCCCCTAGATGGGATTTCAACCCTGAGAACATGTCCTGGCCGCTCATTTCTTGGTTCCCTGACTCTTAGATGCGGAAGACGACTTCCGGCTCCGGCTCGAAGACGTGCTGCCGCTGGCAGAGCTGGATTTCCGGGACGCGCCGGAGGCTGAAGAGCTTCGCTTGGTCGGCGCCTTCCGAGATGTACCGGATGACTGTGACTTGGTGCTGGTCTTCCGACCGGAGGACTTTGGTTTCGGCTTCGTCTTGGGTTCCTCCTCAGCCGATTCGTCAGGCTCGGGCTCCTCACCAGCGGTGTCCTCTTCACCGCGCTCCTCTGGAGCGGCCTCAGTCTCCTCTTCGGCCACCTCGTCCTCCGCAGATTCGACCGACTCGTCCTCTGCGGACTCTTCAGGTGCCTCCTCTGCGTCGGATGAGTCACCAGATGAGGTGTCATCCTCCGCGTCAGTGTCCGGGTCCTCAGCAGTGTTGGAGGTTTGAGCTGTTGGCGACTCCCCGGCTGATGAGTCTGTGCTCGATTCATCGCCAGAAGACTGGTCACTGGCCCCGGATTCTGAATCATCCTGATCAGACGACGCCTCTTCGGTCTGAGTGGCGGCGTCATCGAGCGAGGCATTGATCTTGTCTGTTTGTTCCTGCAGCCTGGCACCGACCTGATCAAATGCGGCGGTCGCCGCAGCCTGTACGGAGCTGGCCAGACGGCCGAGGTCGGGCGCCAACGACCCCACACCGCCCAACTTCTCCTGAATTTGATCGCGGTTCCGGTATGCATTGGATCCAGAGACCGCGGCCGCGACGGTCATAGCGAGTTTTAGCTTCTTACTCCGGCCCAAGAGGTATCCGCCTAAGAGCAGACCGGTGACCTTGAGTTTGTTGTTCACGTGTTCCTCCCCGCAAGCGCTTAGCAGTGCCTGCCGAATCATCGGGACGTGCCTGAGTGCAACAAGCTAGTGCCGGGGGCTGGATTTTTCCTATGAGAATGCAGGTTGTATTCGCAACAAAGAAGAATTGTGGGAGGCGCAGGGCGAGAATTACCTAAAACGCCTCATCAGCGCGCTTTAAATCCTTCTAAAAGTTTATTCGCCGAAGCTGTCGGCAACGCGTCCCGCTACAGACACGGGCGCCGAGATGACGCGGCCGTCATGCTGCTGGGGATTCTCCAGCTCCTGGGCGGCGGTGGTGACCACAACTCTGTACGGGGGTTCCGCGGAGAGTGCGACTGAGGTCGGCTGGCTGGCCGGCACCGGGATCTTCTCCAACAACTGGCCATCCGGGGCGAAGCGCAGCAGGCACCCGCCACCGTAGACCGCCTGCCACAGGCAGCCTTCGGCGTCGACAGTCATACCGTCAGGATTGCCCTCGTCGATCTGCGCAAACAGCTCCGGGGACCCCACTCCCCCGGTCTCCGGGTCCACGGTGGCGCGCATAATGCGGCCTTCGCTGGTCTCGGCGAAGTACATGGTGCTGCCATCAGCGCTGAACGCCGGGCCGTTGGGGATGGTCATGGGTGCATGAACCGTGCTGATCTCTGCTGAGTTGATCTCGGCAGGGCTGATCTCTGCAGGGCCTGATCCGCGGGCCCGCACGCGGGCCAGCAGCCCCTGACCTTCCTCGCCCTGCTGACCCATGGCTCCCGGCCAGAACCGACCATGAGGATCGGCCACGGCGTCGTTGACCCGCTGCTCAGCACTGTCCACCGGCAGCTGCGCAATCACCTCGTCCGCGATGAGCAATCCTGAGCCGTCGGCTGCAGGAACCAGACGGATGACCGAGGTCCCGGCTGCAGCGATCCAGCCGCCGCCTGCGGTTCTCGCCGCTGCACCGAGGGGGACATCCAGGTCCGCACGCAGCTGCAGCCCAGCACCGGGCTCACCAGTGGTGGAGAACAGCCTGCCGCTGGGGATGTCCACGCAGATGAAGTGCTGATCCCCAAAGCCTGCGCCTGCAGCGGCCTCGGTCCCGATGCAGCGGGCACCCTCGCTGAGGGAGAAGCGCTGGTCATCTACAGCGTCCCAGTCACCGGTGATGACAGAAGCTGAGTGGGTCGAACCATTGGCGGTGGATGCACTACTCATACCGCCAGCCTAGAGCCCGTGCCGCGGCACCGGAACCCCCGCATGTGGCGGATCTGCTGTGGGCAGCCCGCTACGGCGCTGCCTGGTCGCTCGCTGCAGTGCCGCCCGGTCGCACGCTTTACCATGCGGAATTCACGATACCTATCCGGATACGGGGTGGTATTGCGAAAACCGCATGGTAAAGCGGTCGGTAAGGAGAATCGGTGAGCCAGGCGGCTCCGGCGGGCCGGGAGGTCAGTAGCGCCCGGACCTCAGTAGCGGCGGGCGGCGTCGGGGTTCGCGTCGATCTCGCGACGGACTTCACCGGCGATCTTGCGCTCCACGATAAAGCTCAGGAACGGCACCACGCCGCCGAGGACGATCACGATCAGCCGGCCGATCTTCCAGCTCATCAGGTACCACAGCCGGAATCCGGCGATCACATAGACCACGTAGATCCAGCCGTGCACCACCGCCACCCAGTAGGAGATGCCGGTGCCATCAACTACCGAGTCCTTGGGGTGGAAGCCCAGCGTGTTGGCCGCGCCGTCGGCAGTGTTGCCGCCAGCATAGAGCTCGTAGCCGAAGCCGTAGTCCATGATCATCTTGGCCACCAGGATCAGCAGCATGATGCCGGTGACGAAGGCGAAGATCTTGTAGAAGGTCAGCGAACCGCTGATCTGGTCCACGGTGCCGGCGAAACGGCGCTTCTTCGGTCGCTGCGGCGCGGCGGGGACTGCGGATGCGGAGCCGCTGCCTGCGCCGTCGCGCTGGGTGGGATGATCAGAGGCTGGGTTCTCAGACACGGGGTTCTCCGGCACTGCTGGTTTCCTTCTGTTCGAGGGCGCGGGCGGCCTCGTGGTTGGCGATCTTCTCGGCCTCTTCGGGGCTGTGGCCGGCTTCAGTGGCTTCTAAGTAGGCGCGTTTCCAGTGGGCTTCCCATTCGCGGTCCAGGCGCTCGTCCTCAAGCCGCTTCTGGTGGGCGTCCTTGACCATGCGCCACCACAGGTAGAAGGCGAATCCGGCGAAGACCACCCATTCCACCGCATAGAACAGGTTCAGCCAGTTGACATCGGAACCTTCTGGTTGTGGGCCCACCCATACCGGTTCAAGGGACGACGACGCCCCGGCGGCCTCTCCGCTGAAGTCCACTACGTATCCGGAGTAGGAATCCTCACCCCAGATATTGATCAGTTCTGCCACCGAGAGTGTGGGCAGCACACCCCTGGGAAGATCACGCGGACCTCCGCCCGGGGCCTCGGTGGGCAACAGCCGGCCCTGCAGCTGCAGCTCACCGGCAGGAAGCTCACCGACGTCGGGCACGGTTCCCTCGTCGGGCACCCAGCCGCGCACCACGGGGATGACCTCGTCTTCGGGGGCACCGTTGACGCGGAAGGCCGCTACAGCCCAGAAGCCGTCTTCGCCGTCGCGGAGCCGGTCATTGATCATCACCTGGGTGTCTGCCACGAATTCACCGCTGAGGTTCACGATGCGGTCGGCCTCATAGATGGTGATCCCGCGGCGGGGTTCGAAGATATCGGTGAGATCTACCGGCTCTTCGGTGATCTCCTGGACGGGATTTCCCTCGCTGCGGCTCTGGCCGAACTGCCAGGCTGAGAGCACCACGAAGACGGTGGCCAGCAGGAGCGCGAGCCCCAGCATGGCGATCCATTTGGGCTGCTTGGCAGTTTCGAGCACCCGATAAGGATACGCGTCATAGCAAAAGTTCTACAGTCGGTAGAAATTCTGCGGCACCGCCGCGGGGAAGTCTGGATTTCTGTGATCGCGGCGACAGTGTAAGTATGGGAACCATGATGCGACTGGATCACGTTTCCTTTGCGGTTGGGCCTGATGGCATGGAAGCCACTGTTGAGCGGATCACCTCCGCCCTCGGTGTAGAGCGGGTGAAGGGCGGCATCCATCCCCGTTTCGGCACTCGCAATGCGATCATCCCGCTGGCCGGCCACAAATACCTTGAGGTTGTTGAGGTGCTGGACCATCCCAGCGCGGATAAGGCGCCCTTCGGCCAGGCCGTGCGCAACCGGTCGCAGGTCGGCGGCGGCTGGATGGGCTGGTGCGTCACCGTTGATGACCTGACCCCCTTTGAGGAGCGCCTCGGGCGCCGTTCAGTGCCGGGCAACCGAAAATTCCCCGATGGTCAGGAACTGACCTGGCAGCAGATCGGCATCAAGGGGCTCATCGCCGACCCCCAGGTGCCTTATCTGCTGCGCTGGGACGAGGGCACTGAGCACCTGCACCCGTCCCGCGCCTATGACCCCCAGGCCAAGCTGACCAAGCTGGCCATTGCCGGTTCCCCGCAGCGCGTGGCCGATTGGCTGGGTCAGCCGGACGCTGACCCGTTCGACGACGTCGCGGTGGACTGGATCGCACCATCTGGCACCCCTGGCATTATGAGCGTGACGTTCTCCACCCCGAAGGGTGAAGTCACCATCTAAGGCTTCAGCAGTACTTTGCCGACGGCGCGGCCTTCGGCGAGGATGCGGTGAGCCTCGGCGGCCTGATCCAGCGGCAGCACAGTGTCCACCATGGGTTTGATCTGCCCGGATTCAATGAGCGGCCACACGTTTTCGCGCACTGCCGCCACAATTTCCGCCTTTTCATGGAGGGGGCGGGCGCGCAGTGTGGTGGCAGTGACCGAGGCGCGCTTGCTCAGCATCAGTCCCAGGTTCAGCTCAGTGCGCATCCCGCCCATAGTGCCGATGATCACCAGGTGCCCGTTGTGGGCCAGGGATTTCAGGTTCGGCTCCAGATAGGGGGCGCCGATGATGTCGAGGATGACATCGACGCCGCTGCCACTGGCCTCCTGGGCAACACGTTCAGCGAAGTCCTCGTCACGGTAGTTGATGGCGACATCGGCGCCGAGCTGCCGGGCGGCGTCGAGCTTCTGTGCGCTTCCTGCGGTGGTGAACACCCGAGCACCCAGGGCGTGAGCCCACTGGATGGCGTGGGTGCCGATTCCGCTTCCGCCACCGTGGACCAGCAGTGACTGCCCAGGTCTCAGACCAGCGACCATCCCGATATTGGAATAGACGGTGCATGCCACCTCTGGCAGCGCCGCGGCCTCCTCGAGGCTGATCCCGGCGGGGATGGGCAGCAGCTGCTCGGCGGGTACGGCCACCTGTTCTGCATAGCCGCCGCCGGTCAGTAATGCGCAGACCTCATCTCCTATCGCCCAGCCTGTTACTCCCTCGCCCAATGCTGCGATGGTGCCGGAGCATTCAAGCCCCAGAATTTCGGAGGCGCCAGGGGGTACGGGGTAATTGCCGCGGCGCTGAAGCAGATCGGCGTTATTGATGCCAGCAGCAGCCACGGTGATCAGTACTTCGCCGGGGCCGGGAGCGGGGGCATCCACTTCGGTGAGGTTCAGGACATCTTCATCGCCGGGGGCGTCGAAAGTGATGGCACGCATAGCAGCCACCATACTCAGCTGGCCTTCTTCTTCTGGCTCTGCGACTCCGCCTCGTCCTGCTCGTCGTCGTCCTTGGCGTCCTTTTTGGCCGGTTTCTTGCCGTCCTTGGAGGTTTTCCGGCGGGCATCCACTGATTTCTTCAGCGCCTGCATCAGGTCCACCACGTTGCCCTCACCGTCATCATCCTCATCGGTCTCACCGAAAGTAGCCTCGGTGTCGATCTCTTCACCGTGCTCCAGCTTTTCCTCGATGAGGGTCTGCAGCTGCTCCTGGTATTCGTCGTTGAAGCGTTCAGGCTCGAAGTCCTCGCTGTAGGACTCCACCAGGGAGGCAGCCATCTCCTGTTCCTTCTTAGAGATCCGAGACTTGGGGATGTCGAACTCAGGCTCACGCAGCTCATCTGCCCAGCGCAGCCCTTGCAGGACGATCACGTCATCGCGCACCCGCAGCACACCCAGGCGGGTTTTTGAGCGCAGGGTGAAGGTCACGATCGCGACCCGTTCGGCGTCTTCAAGCGTGCTGCGCAGAAGCACGTACGCCTTAGCCGATTTGCCGGCCGGCTCCAGATAGTAGGACTTATCAAGGACCATGGAGTCGATCTGGTCCTCGGGCACGAACTGCTCGACCGCGATTTCCTTGGACTCATCGGCTGGCAGGTCGGCCAGTTCCTCTTTGGTGAGGATGACGGATTTCTCACCGTCGTCGTAGGCACGATCGATGTTCTTATAGTCGATGACCTTCTCGCAGACTTCGCAGCGCCGCTGGTACCGAATGCGTCCGCCGTCGGCATCGTGGACCTGGTGAAGGCCCACGTCATGGCTGGCAGTGGCGGAGTAGAGCTTGACCGGCACTGAGACCAGTCCGAAGGAGACTTCACCTGACCATATTGCGCGCATGAGACCATCCAATCACCGTTGACTTGAGAGTTCCCTGAATGCCACTGCCGCCTATCATGGCAGGGACTGACTATGAGGCGATGAGAGAGGCACCGGCGATGGCGAACGAGTTCACTGTGCACACCCAGACCGTGGGCGACGACGGCGAGACGGTGGTCTTCTTCCACGGCCTGTTCGGTCAGGGGAAGAACTTCACGCAGATCGCCAAGGGTTTGCAGCCACAGTTCCGTTCGGTGTTGGTGGATATGCCCAATCATGGGGGCTCGGATTGGACGGAGTCGTTCAGCTACATCGAGCAGGCTGATCTGGTGGCCGAGCATCTGCGCAGCACTGTGGCCGCGGATGCTCCGGTGCATGTGGTGGGACACTCCATGGGCGGCAAGATCGCGATGGTCCTCGCACTTAGGGCTCCGGAGCTGGTGCGCAGCCTGGTAGTGGTGGATATGTCCCCGGTAGTGCGTGAGGACATGAGCGAGTTTGATCATCTGTTGGGCAGTCTGCGCGGGCTGGACCTGCAGGCACTGGGATCCCGGAGCGAGGCCGATGAGCAGCTGCAGGAACCGATTAAGTCGGCGATGGTGCGCGGTTTCCTGCTGCAGAGCCTGACGAAGGACGCCGGGGGCTTCCGCTGGAAGTCCAATCTGGAGCTGCTGCATAAGAGCCTGCCGGAGATCGGTGGGTGGCCGGAGTTCGAAGACACCCAGTACGAGGGTCCGGTGCTGTGGGTTGCTGGTGCGAAGTCTGATTATGTGCAGGAGGAATATGCCCCGGCCATGCGGGAGCTTTTCCCGCGCACTTTCCAGACCACTATCAAGCAGGCCGGCCACTGGGTGCATTCGGAGCAGCCTGCGGTGTTCACCGACGTGCTCAAGCGGTTCTTAACCGGCCAGGACAGCTGAGCACTACTGCCCGGGCTCTCGCCTGCGGCCGGTGATCTCACGCATCTCCCCCTCGGGGTCGAGACCGTGGAACACCGTTTCAAAGATCCCCCGCAGCTGCTCGATCTGTTCTGGGGTGAGCGCGTCTATGACGTACTCGCGCACGGCTTCCACATGTCCCGGAGCGGCTTCTTCTAGCTTCTTCATCCCCGCGTCGGTCAGTTCGGCCATGGTGGCGCGACGGTCCCCGGCACAGGCGGTGCGCTGCACCCAGCCTCGGCCCTCAAGTCGGTCAATGACATGGGAGAGCCGCGGCAGCGTGGAGTTGGTCAGCTTCGCCAGGCTCGAGAGGCGCAGCTGGTATCCCTCGGTCTCCGAAAGCCGGGAGAGCACACGGTAGTCAAAATGTGTCAGGCCGGAGTCCCTGCGCAGCTGGGCATCCAGCAGTCCAGGCAGCAGCTCCAGGACCGAGGCCAGCGGCACCCACGCCGCGAGCTCTTCAGGAGTTAGCCAGCGTGGGTTCATGTGCCCATTGTCACCCTTGCAGCGTTGTCACTACAAGTATGACTCCTGTAGCGTCTTAGTTGTCGCTACAACCATGACAGTAATTCTGCTGCAGTAATGAGAGGACCCTATGCTTCACCCTTCATCTCGATTCCCCGTCTTCACCGATGTGGCACTGCTGGTGGCCCGCGTGGCCCTGGGCATCATCCTGGTGGCACACGGCTGGCAGAAGTTCAACGAGTGGACCATTGCTGGAACCGGCCAGGCGTTCGAAAGTATGGGAATTCCGGCAGCGGGCGTGGCTGCTCCCTTTGTGGCCGGTGCCGAGCTCATCGGTGGCGCAGCCCTCATTCTTGGTGTGCTGACCCCGTTTGCGGCGCTGGTCAACATGATCGGCATGCTCGGAGCGCTGGTTCTGGTGCATGCTCCGGCAGGACTCTTTGTGGATGAGGGCGGCTATGAGCTGGTGCTTGCCATCTTCGCCGGCCTGGTGGTGCTGCTGCTAATGGGAGGCGGCCGCTTCAGCGTGGATTCACTGTTGACGCGGGCTCGTTCCAGCAAGTAGCCGGCTGGGCTGAAAAGCAGAGCGGGTCCGAGACGCTCCTGTTCGGAAACGCTTCGGACCCGCCTGCCTGCTATTCAGTTATCTGTTCAACAGGCTCATACGTTGCTGCCCTGCCGCTGGGCTGCGCGACGGCGAACCTGCAGGATCACCAGGCCCAGCAGCACCAGGAGCAGTGCTGCACCCGCGGTGAGCGCCGCGCCCTGGACACCGGTGACAGCCAAACCGTCTCCACCGGTCTGCTCCGCAGGGCCTTCTGTGCTTCCGCCACGCTCAGGCTCCGGGTCAGCCTCGGGGCCCACCGAATCGCTGGCGGCACCGAGCACTGTCACGTGGGTCCACCCGAGGAGATCACCCTCGGGCCCGTAGACCGCGAACCGGTGCTCGCCCAGAGGCGCGTCATCCGGGATGCTGAACGAAACCGTGGCATCTTCAGACACCACGTTGGTGCCGAGACTGAACGGCTCGGAGAAGAGCCATGCACTTACCTCGAAGCCCACGTGCTCTGACTCCAGAGTCACCGAGATCTCCTCGCCCAGACGCAACGTAGCGGGGATGGCGATCGCATCGCGGAGGCTTTCCACCAGGTCCTGCGCACGCGGAGTCCAGGTGGTATCAGCGGTGGGAGAAGCTCCGGCGGAGGGCTCGACGTCGCCCCCTGGAGTTTCGTCCTCCCCCGGGGTAGGTGCTGCGGTCGGAGTTTCAGCCGGAGATTCCGAGGGCACCGGGGTCTGTCCCGGGCTCTCGCTCTCACCCGGGGTCTCAGTGTCACCCGGAGTTTCAACATCACCCGGGGTCTCAGAGTCACCTGGAGTCTCTGGGTCGACCGGAGTCTCGCCCTCACCCGGAGTGGGTTCAGGGGTCTCGGTCTCGCCCGGGGTTTCGCCCTCGCCCGGAGTCGGTTCAGGAGTCTCGCCCTCACCCGGGGTGGGTGCTGGGGTCTCATCCTCGCTCGGCGGGGTGGACGAGTCATCCTCGTCCGGATCCGTGACCTCAGCGGCCGCAATGAACGAGGAGACCACTGAGGCCCGGTCCTCATCCGCGCGGCCCATGAACTGACTGCTGGAGCGTGCGAACCAGCTGTACTCGAGGTCCTCGGACAAACCGGTCCAGACTGCGGAGAACTCCTCGCCGCCTCGGACATCGGTCGCCTCAGCGATGACCTCGGTCTCGGTCAGCACGCTCACCGAGTCGGTCGCCACTTCCTTGTCGTACTGCAGCTGGATAGGCATAACCAGCTCGTCGTCCTCATCGGTGTACGTGCCCTCGCGGTGTTCGTAGAGATGAGGCTGGAAGCTGTCCAGCACCGGGGAGTAGGCGTTGATGGCGACCTCCCCGCCGTCGGCGTCGATCTGGTACAGGCGGTTGAACACTGCATCGCGGGCATCTTCGTTCTCATAGGACTGGTAGTCAGCCACCGTCTCCAGGATGACGCTGCCTTCTTTGTAGTCAACATTGCGCTGCCGGACTCCATGGAGATGTCCGGAGAAGACCAGCACCACATTCTCGTGTGGTTCCACGAGCTGTTCGAAGAACACATCACCCTGGGCAGTCCAACGACCATTGCTGGGGTTGGCGCGCTCATTGATCTCCGGGCGCAGGTACTCATGCGTACCCAGGATGACGTTGTGATCGGCATGCTCGGCGATCACTGATGCTCCCCAGTCCAGTTCAGCCTGGGTGGAGTCATAGGGCATCGCCAGGAACAGCAGCTTCATGCCGTCGCGCTCCACGGTGCTGTAGTGAGCGGTGGCACCGCGCGGGCCGACTCCACCCCACCAGTCGAAGTTCGCGTAGCGATCTTCGCCGAAGTATTCGAGGTAGAGGTCGTTGTTATTGCCCCAGAAGTTGTCGTGGTTACCCGGCAGCACCGAATGCGGCACCTGAGAATCCTCCAGCAGCTTCTGGACGGCGGAGGCAATCTCGAACTCCTCGACGGCGCGGTCGGGAAGCTGATCTCCACGCAGTGCATTCTGGATGAGGTCTCCGGTATGCATCACGAAACCGATGTCGCGGGCGTCCTGGTTGGAGACGAACCACGAGTTCAGAGCAGTGAAGACCGCCGGTGCCTGCTCCACCACGTACTGGGTGTCCGTGAGGTGACCGACGCTGACGTCATAGGTTCCCGGATCCTGGAATGCCTGGTCTGCTTCATACACCAGACCGGACACGGTACGGGGGCCGTCCTGGATGAGGACATTGGCCACGCCGTCGACCACATGTGCGGTCCCAGCGCTACCCACCAGAGTGATATCCGATCCGTTCTCAGCCGAACGTGCGTCTACGAGGTCCCACTGCTGAGCCTCGTTGTCCCAGAGGTACATCTGAAGCTCGTTGCGGTTCTTCGATGTTCCAGACCATACGATCTCAGCCGGCTCGGCGAGCTCGCCTACCTCAATGTCCATCCGCACGTAGGGGAAGTCCAGCGAACTATCTGCGGCCTTCGCATCAGCAAAGGTGAAGGAATCCAGGCCGGCTGCCCCGATCTCCGTTTCCGTGTCTCCTTCAGCGCCGGGCAGACCCGGCACTGAAGAGGTTCCGGAGAACGCGCGCAGCTGCGCATCAGCCTTGGCAACGCCGCCGAGCAGCTCCAGGGAACCATCGCGCTCGGGGATGACTCGCAGCTCTGCGGACAGTCCGTCCTCGTCGCCGGTCACCTGCGCCTGTTCCAGTGCTGGGGCGCCGGGAGTTGAGTAGCGGTCCACCTGCACGGGATCCAGTGCACCCTCAGCGGGGACTGTCGGGTCCTGGTACTGAACCTGCTCGAAGGTGCCAGGGTTGCGCTGACCTGCCACGTAGTCGTGGTAGTTGTCACCGGTGTACTGGTGACGGTGGAAGCTCATGCCGTGCTCCCAGGCCTTCTCCGGGCTGGTCTTGGAGATGCGGTAGTCCAAAGACACCCCGGAGGAGCAGATGCTGGTGGGAGCGTTGGTGATCACACCGACGTCGTGATAGAACGCTGACACCCTGTCCACGATGTCACCATCGGAGTTCGTCACCAGGATGCCGTGGCCTTCTGCATTCAGCCGACCCTCGGCCACACCATCGCGCGGCATGGACTCGGGTGCTTCAGCGGATACCAGCGTCCAGGCTTCACCGGGCTGCAGCTCTGTGCCATCTGGCACCTGAGCCTGCACTGTGGGATCAAGACGACCTGAGGCTTCGCAGAAGTGGATCTCGTAGCCGGAGATATCTGCCGGTTCATCACCGCGGTTGCCCAGCTCAACGAACTGCTCGGATCCCTCACCGGTCACATCAGCGGGTCCGCCGTTGGCGAATTCCACGATCTGAACGTCGGAGGGCTCCAGGACCTCGCGCTGCACGGAGACGACGTCGCCGCCATGCTCACCAGGTGTGCGCGCGCCCCGGGTGAAGTCCTCTGCGTTGTTGCCGGTGTTGCCGGTGCGCTGCCAGGACTCACCCAGCGTGAAGTCCAGATTATTGGGCAGCGGCTCACCCTGGGTGCAGGCGTCATCGACGCCGGTGAACACACCGACGGAATCGACGATCGCGCCGGAACCGTCAGTGATGAGGACACCGAACCCGCCGTCGACTGCGAAGCTGGTGGAGTACGTGATGTCTGCTTCACCGCTGAACCCGCCGGATCGTCCTGCAACATAGGACTGGCCCGCTCCCAGCGTGACGTCGGGGAACGTCAGCTGATGGGTGCTGTCGTAGACACGCCCTGTGCCGGTGCAGCGGTAGAAGTCCCATCCGCCAATGTTGACCGGCTCAGTGCTCAAGTTGGTGAGTTCGATGAAGTTATCAGCGGGACCGTCAGGTCCACCGTTGGCAAGTTCGGTAATAACGACGCCGGTGTCCACGGTGGGACGCTGCCACGGTTCGCGGGTATTGACCTTGCCCGGGGTGCGTGGTGCCAGGTGGAAGTCCTGCGCTGCGTCCCCGATCATGTCGATGCGTTGCCAGGACTCAGCGTGCAGTCCGGAGATGGTGCCTGGCAGTGAGCCGTAGCTCTGGGCGCAGTAATTCTGCACGCCTTCCGGGGAGGAGCCGACTCGGTCCACCACACGGTAGGCGTCATCAAAGATGATGAGTCCGTACTGCGCTGCGAAGCTGATATCAAAGTAGACATCGGCTGCGGCACGAATATCCGCACCGGCAAGACCTGCGCGGGCGGCGGTGAAGCGCTGGCCTGGTTCCAGAACGACGCCGTCAAGCTGTTCTGAACTCAGCTGCGGCACGGATGCTCGCACACCGGTGCCAACACACCGGCTGACGCTCCACCCGGTCAGGTCCTGGGGCTCATCGCCGTAGTTGACCATCTCAAAGAAGATGTCACCGGTGCCGTCGGGACCGGAGTTGGTCATCTCCGAGATGCGCACATCAGGACCGCCGGTGGTGGAGAGGAACTCCTCCTGCTCGGCGTCGTCCTCGGTTGGCTCATTGGCTTCGAGCTGACCGGGTCCACGAGGCGCTGCGACGAAGGCCTCAGTGTTGGCGCCTTCGGTCTCGACGCGCTGGTAGCTCTCCCCTGCGGCAGTATCCAGCGAGAAGTACGGCAGGGGGTCCCCGACGGCGCATGCGCTGTGCTGACCATCTGTCCAAGCCACCGCATCTACGGTGGCACCGTCTTCATTGACGAGGATCACGCCGGCACCGCCGGCAACAAAGCCCTTGGTCTCAACGACCAGAGCTTCACCGGGCTCGATGCCCTCCGGAAGAGTTTCGGCGATCAGATCCCCGGCGAAGCGTTTGCCGACCTGGTTGCATCGGTAGATGCTCCATCCATCCAGGGAGACGGTCTCGGAGCCGTAGTTGCCGATCTCTACCAGGTGATCATCGGTACCTTCCGGACCGGCGTGTGCGACCTCGGAGATCAGTACGTCACCGCCCAGGGGTGCCGGGGAGGGCTCGGTGGCATTAGCTGCACCGGGTGTGCGCGGAGCTTTGATGAAGTCTGCGGCATTGTCGCCGGTGGAATCTACGCGCTGCCAGGACTCTCCGAGGAATGAATCGGTGTCATTGGGCAGGGCAGTGCCAGATACACAGTCATTGCCAGGAATTCCTGGGAACTTCACACCCACGGCGTCGACGACGTTGCCTTCGCCATCCCGGATGATGGCCCCGTAGGAATCGTTCGCGAAGGAGGTGCCGTATCGGTTGCGGGGGTCCACATTTTCAAGCGTGGACTGTGCGTGCTCGCGGGCCAGCAGGACGAACTCACCAGGCTCGATTGTCCCGTCGAGCTTAACCTGCGGCCCGGAGGCCTGTGTTCCGCCGCCGGTGCAACGGTAGACAGTCCAGCCGGTGACGTCCTGCGCCTCAGAGCCGAGGTTGGCGATCTCGATGAAGTTGTCGTGATAGCCGCCGGGACCGCCGTTGGTCAGCTCGTTGACTACCACCTCCGCACCCTCGGCCATCGAGGTGCTAGCTTCAGCGCTCGGTGCGCTCTGTGACGCTTCCTGGGCGTCGGATGCAGGCGCATCAGTGTCGGTGGTTGCGTCGTCGTCCTCATCGTCGACGACGTCCTCATCGGGGTACGGCTCTGAAACGAACGCGTCAGTGGCGTCCGCAGTTTCTTCCGGTTCAGGGGTCTGGGGTTCTTCAGGGGATTCAGGGCTCGGGGTCGCATCGGCGGTGATGTCCGGGGAGGGCACATTGCCGGTGAACGACTCTGCATGGACAGGCGGGGCGAGCGTGGCGACCATCGCGGTCCCCATCAGCACGGCCAGACTGGACCGAGTCCTCATACGAGGTCTTGGCACGGGTGGTCCTTTCAGTTGCGAAGCAAACAAAGACCAAAACACCTGATCAACCGCGATGAAACGAGTTTTTACCTGAACATGAACTGGGCGTGAACTGTTGGCGAGGTGGATATACACATTCCAGTTCGGTTGCTCTGCGGGTTCTGAGAGGATCTAGGCAGACCATCCCGTCCCGAAAGGCGCGTCATGCCCCAAGCTGTCACTTTGATTCGTTCTTCATCGCTTTCCGACGCCGCCGAGTACGCATACGCCGCCACGGCACCTGCCGATGCCCGCCTCATCTTCCTGGCGGGATCCTGCCCGCTGAATGAAGATGGTTCCACAGCCGGCGTCGGGGACTTCGCTGCTCAGGCGGCGAAGTGTATTGAGAACATGAAAGTCGCCCTGGCCGAGGCGGGTGCCGAGATTCACGACGTGATCAGCACTCGCGTGCTTGTCGCCTCCTCACAGCAGTCAGACCTGGTCACCGCGTGGGAAGTGGTGCGGGACGCGTTCGGCGATCATGATGTCCCGAGCACTCTGCTCGGGGTCACCGTTCTCGGCTATGACAATCAGCTTGTAGAGGTTGAGGCAGTTGCCGCGGTGATTGACTGATCGCAATACGAGTACAACCGCTTCACGCGGGCGCGGCGTCAGGAGTATTCGCACGGTTCCCGCCAAGAGCTGTTAGAGGCGTAGCGCGACTACCGTCGTCGCCCTGTGGACGAATGCGGCCGCATCTAGCAACTCGAAACACTCATTCGTGGGTGCGGGTGAGGCAGCTAGGCAACAAACACGTGCGGCACCAGCCCGATGGCCGGTGCCGCACGTGTTGTCGTTATGGAGTTGTAGGTGCCGCCGAGGTGACTGACACCTATGCCCGGGTACGAACTTCAGTGCGCTTGGTGTGGGCGGTGCGGGCGCCAGCGGCACCGGCAAGCCCGGTCACGATTGCTCCAAGGACCAGCCCGCCGACAGTCCACCAGGTGGCGGCAGCCAGGTCATCCTGTGACTCTTCGAACTGCTGACCAGCGTCCTCAGCGGCGCTTTCTGCTGTGTTCTCAACTTCCTGCTGGTCCACATCTTCTGCGGTCTCGGCGATCTCAGTGGTGTTGGTCTCCGTGACGGAGGCGGCGGTCTGCGTGACGCCGCCGATGGCTCCGCCTACTGCGCCCAGCAGCCCAGCTCCCAGCCAGCCCACCAGCACTAGCAGACCCACCAGAGATGCGGCCCAAGTAACCAGACCGTGAAGCAGGCCCGCACGTACGGCGAGGGCTCCTGCAACGAACCCGGCTATGCCTAGGGAGATGATCAGGGCTATGGCGGACCAGATGCCGACGGCGATCCCGTCCGCTTCAGCCAGGCCCAATCCTGCGCTGACGAGCCCCAGGACCAGCATCACGGCGAAGAACATGAAAACACCGGCGAAGATCGCGCCCCACGAGGCGTTCGTGGCGCGGTAGCCGTGATCTGTGCCCAAGAAGGAATCCCGTCCTGGGCTCTCATCTACGTGTCTGACATGGGTGTCATCGTGGTGCGAAGCATGCCGCGACTCACTTCGCCGGGGGGCCTCGGTCGCGTGTGCGGCCGGCGTTGATCGCGGAGATCCTGCAGCGCGATCTGGTCCGTGGTCTACGGCGTCGTCATCATTGCGGTTCTCGTGAGGGTGTGCCATGGGAATATCCGATCTTTGATCGCTGATTGACAGTTCACATCGAAAATCCGGAAACCTAGTAGCACTTCACGATTACAAGTGCCGCTTTGAAGACGCTGAGAATGACCTGTGAATCACATGATTCTCTCCCCATTGAGCGCTCTCGGCTACCGATTCAGGTAATACCAAGCCCGTTGCGCCAACAATGGTCTGATCAGCAAGATCTCATAGGAGGCGATGGCGGGGATGGCGTCTAAGCAGCAGACGGTGACGGTGGCGGGCAAGAAGCTGAAGCTCACCAGTCTGGATAAGGTCATTTTTCCGGAGACCGAGACCACCAAAGCTGAGGTCATCGAGTACCTGCAGACCGTGGCGCCGGCGATGTTGCCGCATATGCGCCGCCGCGCGGTCACCCGCAAACGCTGGCCGGATGGACCGGGTACCTCGGAGAAGCCCAATGACGCCTTCTTCCGCAAGAACCTGGAGGACTCGGCACCAGCGTGGGTGCCGCGGCTTGGTCTGCAGCACTCTGATCACGTCAACATCTACCCGCTGGCCGAGGACGAGGCCGTCTTGGCCTGGTTCGGGCAGGTGGGCGCCTTGGAACTGCACGTCCCGCAGTGGAGGTTCGACGCCGACGTCGCCCCTTTTATCCCGTCAGATGACAGCGGTGAGCCTCCGGTGGAGGAGCGCCGCAACCCTGACCGGCTGGTGCTGGACCTGGATCCGGGGCCGGGGACTGATCTGGCCGATTGTGCCCAGGTGGCGCGCTGGTGCCGGGAGATCCTCGATGACATGGGGCTGCCGAGTGTTCCGCTGACCTCAGGGTCTAAGGGCATTCACCTTTACGCGGAGTTGGAGGGCACTTACACCTCGGACCAGGTCTCGCAGGTGGCCAAGGAGTTGGCGCGGGCTCTGGAGGCTGATCACCCCAAGCAGGTGGTGAGCCAGATGAAGAAGACCGCGCGCAAGGGCAAGGTGTTCATCGACTGGTCGCAGAATAATGCGAATAAGACCACGGTGGCGCCGTATTCGCTGCGCGGGCGTCCCCAGCCGTGGGTGGCGGTCCCGCGCGAGTGGGATGAGCTGGATGATCAGGATCTGCGTCAGCTGGATTTCCGCCAGGTGATGGAGCGTCTGGCCGATGGGCTGGACCCGATGCGGGGGTTCGGGCGGTACAACGACGACGACGCCGACGTTCCCGCCACAGCGAAGTCTTCGTCTAAGGACTCCGGAAAGAAGAAGGGGTCGGGTGGGAAGTCTGCTCCGGCCAAGGATATTGAGGACGCGCTAACCAAGTACCGGTCCATGCGTGATGCCGCGAAGACCCCGGAGCCGGTTCCGGACGAGTCACCGGCGGCTCGCGATGGGGACCCGATTTTTGTGGTGCAGGAGCATCACGCAACTCGCCTGCACTATGACACCCGGTTAGAACGCAACGGTGTGCTGGTGTCCTGGGCGGTGCCGAAGGGCCCACCGTTGAAGGCCGGGCAGCAGCGTCTGGCGGTGATGACCGAGGATCACCCGATTGAGTATGCGCAGTTCGAGGGCACTATCCCTAAGGGCGAGTATGGCGGCGGTGAGGTGACTATTTGGGACACCGGGACCGTCGATATTGAGAAGTGGGAGGAGAAGAAGGTCGTCTTTGTGCTTCACGGCAAGCCCGACGGCGGCCTCGGCGGTAAACCTCGAAAGTATGCGCTTGTACAGACTGACGACGAGGGCAAGGACTGGCTGATCCGCATGACCAAGGATCAGCCGCGCGCTGCAAAGTCTGCGGCATCTGCCAAGAGTGAGCAGCCGGAGGGCGACGAAGCCGGCTCCGGCTCCAGCGCCGCGAAGTCGAAGAAGAGGTCGGCTAAAGCTGAGCAGCCGGTCCCCGCTCCGGACCCGCTCCCCTCCCCCATGCTCGCGACTATGGGTGCACCGAAGGATATCCGCGGTGATGACTGGATCTTTGAGGCCAAATGGGACGGCTACCGGATCATCTCGGCGGTGCACGAAGACAGCGAGGGGGCTAAGCGCGTGGAGCTGCGCAGCCGCAATGGGAAGGACCTGACCGGGACGTTCCCTGAGCTGGTGGAGTTGGCTGAGTTGGCACCTGTGGGAACGGTCTTGGATGGTGAGGTGGTGGCGCTGAACTCGTCGAACCGTCCTGATTTCGGCTTGTTGCAGCGTCGCGGACGTTTGACGAAGAAGCGTGAGATTGAGCGGACTGCGGGGAAGATCCCGGTGCATTACATGCTCTTTGATGTGCTGCATACGGTGGAGCGTGGCGATGTGACGGATCTGCCGTATACCGAGCGACGCGAGCTGCTGAAGGAGCTCGTGGAGTCGGGAAAGCAGATGCAGGTGCCTGATGATCTCGGTGAGAATCTGGATCACGCGATGGAGGTCAGCGAGGAGCTGAAGCTTGAGGGCATTATGGCCAAGCGCGCTGGGGGTAAGTATCGGCCCGGCAAGCGTTCGGATGCGTGGATCAAGATCAAGCATGAGAATCATGCTGATGTGACGGTGATCGGTTGGCGGCAGGGCAAGGGCGGGCGCGCGAAGACGTTCGGTTCATTGCTGCTGGGTATCACCGACGACGACGGCAACCTCACTTACGCGGGTCGTGTGGGTACTGGTTTCAGTGATGCGGAGTTAACGGAGTTGCGGGCACAGTTGGAGAAGCTGGTGCGTAAGACGCCGCCGGTGGATGATGTCCCGGCGGAGGACGCCGGCGACGCCACATGGGTGACCCCAAAGCTGCAGGCCGAGGTCAAGCACTCGGGCATCACCCGCGACCACCGCCTCCGCCACCCCACCTGGCGAACAGTGAAGAGTATCTAGAAGCCAACGCGGCGGTGACCGTGAGGTGTGTCCCCGCTGTCGGCCGTGCAGATCATTCAGCCTCTTGGAGCTGGCTCACCGGATGGCTTATGTCCAGGTTCCTCCGGTGGACCAGGTCCGCCCGCGAGGGGGCAACTGACTCGGCAGAAACGAAGAACTTGCTGAAGTGTCTGCGCAGCGGGGGATCACAGACATAGACGTACGTTCCCCGAATGGCACGAGTCAAAAGCACAGAATAGATATTCGTGACGTACTCGAGAAGGTCCTCGTCGCTGTATGTGATCCCCAGCCGGGGATTGTTCTCTTTGCCTTTAGTGTCAAAGTAATTGTCCCGGCTGAAAACGATCCGTTGCTGCACTTCGTCGTATCTCAGGTCAGGACCTATGAGCACTCCGGCGTAATTCAGGTCGTATCCCTGGACGGTGTGTATGGAACCGACCTCGTTCAGGGAAGTCTTCGAATTGATCCAGTCCTTAGCTGTCCGATTCCATTGCAGTCCATAACCGTCCAGCTCGATATCTTTCGCCTCCGAGTCTTTCTTGCTTACCCATTTCCACGCATAGCCCGCTACGAGGCGAGACAGTCCGTGTTCGGCATCCTTCGCGCGGATCTTCTCATGCATCTCTCGGAAGTCAGAGAACATAGCAATCTCGTAGCCGGGGAAGCCTTGCGGACGAGGGGCCTCGGACCGAAGGATCGCACGAACATACTCGATGTACCCTCGACCACCACGGACTCGCAGTTGTGAGTGCAGACGGTGATGACGCGACTGTTCGCGTGCGACCGAGACAACTTCGTCCCACGTGGAGGCAGGGAGGTCCGCCGGCCTCACGCTCTGTGCACGGTCCAGGAAGAGAATCTGATGTGTACTCTTCGCCTTGATCCAGTCCCACTGGGTATGTGCGCTGTCGTCATTGCCAAATAGTTTGTGATTGATCTGCGCGAAACGTGTATTTTGCATCGCGGATGGCTGGTTAGCCCGTCGATTCAGTCGGTGTGCTTCATCCACCACCAAGACATCAAAATGCTGCTCGGCCGCTCCCGTCGAGAATGGATCCAGCACCATCGACCCTTCCAAGTAGGGGGTCTTTTTGAAGACCTCTTCCACAGTGGCCCGCAGCGACTGCTGAGGGATCACCAGCCCGATGGATAGGTTCGCCAGTTTTTCACGATTCTTCGCTGTGAAGAACTCTGCGAACCGCGCGTCGTTGTCATCCATGGATGTGTCCAGGTCCGCATCACCTGCAGTAGCGATATCGATAAGGAGCTTCATGAGGTAGACAGCAACCACAGTCTTGCCAGTCCCCGGATCACCCTGCACAACGATGGGCCCTTGCGTGCCCGGACGGGCACCCTCTTCCAGGAAACCCCGCAAGATACTCTCCACTGCCAGCGACTGCTCGGGCGTTAGGGCTTTAAAGGGAGATAGTTTGAAGAGATCATCGTTCTCAATCTCGGGCAACGTCCGCTCGAAGAGTCCCTGCTCCCGCAGCTCATCGAAGATCTGCCGAAAAGTCTGTCGGTACTCGTCCTTGTTGTAATAGTCGCCATCGACTATTCCCTTGTTGCGGTTCAGGAGGGAGTACTTACTGTCGCCGCTCAGATACTGAATGAGGAAAGCTTCAAGGTCCAGGGCCGCGGACTTGTTGAATGTGTCATCCAGTACGATCTGGACGTGCTGGAGGCCATCCTTGAAGCCAGAGGCGAGATGTTGGCGCAGTCTTCCGGCGACGTTGCCGGATTCTCCAACATAGATGGACCCCTGATTTCGGAGAGTGTAGACCGCCGGCCAATTTGAGTATCGCTGATCGCTGTCCGGAAGGACCTCCACAGCCTTCTTGTCAAAGGGATATGCCCGGATTTCAAAGCTCGTCATACTTAGTGCTCAGCCCCCTCGATTTCTCCGGCGGATACTTGAGCCGCGTGGCCTCGAGCTTCTGAAGAATCACCTGTTCGGGTTCCCAGCCCATTTTGTCTGCCAACAAATAACAGTAGGTGAGCACATCTGCCAGCTCTTCCTGGACTTTATCCGGATCTGGCTCTCCGCCCCATTGCGCGCACTCAAGGAGCTCTCCCGCCTCAACGGCCACGCTTTTGATCAGGTTCTCAGAGGTGTGGAACTGCTGCCACTCGCGCTCGGCCATGAACTCGCGAAGCGTTTTCCGAACTTCGTAGTACGACATAATGCAACGCTACCTCGTACGCAGCGCCTTCACTGCCCTTCGACGTGCCTAACCATAAGAGTTTCCATAAAACGCTACTTTTTTAGTCACGAGAGATTAATGTGTTGCGCATCACTTACGCCTGAGGAAGGCCGCTACCTGTGGAAGAAGAACGCACTTTCTTGACGACGTCACCACCCTGGTCCTCTGCTCCCTCAAAAGACGGCGTGCCAAAGACGCTTTCAGCGCCGTGTGCACCGAAGCGCCATCGACTTTCTCGAAGAAAGCGGCCGACTCAAGCCGTTCATCACTTACTTCATAGAGGAGTACCTGAAAGACCCCTCCGAGCACACCAATCAGACCCTCATCGGTGAAGGCGAGTTCAAGAAGCGACTCGACCACATCGCCACCCACTCCAGCTACAAAGACAATGACCTCTTCACCGTCTATTACTTCTTCAAGAACGAGTAACAATGCTGGAGCGACTGCGGAGCGAATTGTTCGATGTCGCCCGCGGTTGGCACATCTACGAGGTCGGGTCCGAAGTGGGCAGCCTGCGCAACAACAGTGCTGCACTCCTGGAAGCAGCCGCGCAGGAGAGGCTCCTGTGACTCACACAAGAGCGGGACTTCCCCTCACGTTGGCACCTTTGCTAATAAGAGGAACAGCCCCGCCTCATGAAGGACTATCAATCTGCCACTGAGGGTATTCCCTTCGGCGACGGCTAGTACGCTGAGTTTGCTCCGTGGCTCGCCTGCTCAGCTGTGAAGCCCTCAAACACGAGCTGGTCGATCAGGCCCTGGAGGGAGAAAGAGGAATGCTCAAGATAAGACTCAGCTTTGAGCACGGCCTGCTCGTTCCAGTCCACCTCGATACTGCCCACCGCATGCTCGGCGTCCTCGGCGCTGAAGTCCTCAAACTTGAGCTGGTCGATCAGCCCGTCACGTGAGAATGCCGAATACTCAAGATACGACTCAGCCTTCAAAACTGCCTGCTCTGACCAGTCCACCTCAACGTTGTCCACCGCATATTCGGCGTCCTCGGCGCTGAAATCTTCAAACTTGAGCTGGTCGATCAGCCCCTGTCGTGAGAACGCAGAATAGGTCAGGTACTGCTCGGCCTTCTGGCGGGCGTTTCGCTGCCCGGAGGTCTCGTCGCGCTCAGGCTCCTCTTCAGCCTCCGGCTCTGCCTCCTCCTCGGTCTCTGATTCGTCCTCGGATTCCTCTTCGTCCTCCGCCTCCTCAGCGACAGACTCCGCAGGCACATCTCCAGCGGCAGCCGCATCGTCCTCATCTTTGGGTATGAGCATCCCGATGAGGGCCAGCACCGCGATCACGATGAGCGCGATACCCCACCACCGCTTGTACCAAGGCTTCTTCTGCTCAGGTTCCATGTCTGGTTGAACAGCTGCAGAAATATGATAATCGTGTGTCATAGGAAAACCCTACCTTAGCGATCATTCGTCGATTCTTCTTGTGCTCATGATTAAGGCACATAACCGTGCCGAAACAGATACTCAATTCACCAGTTCTCAGATGCCCTGTCCAGTGCTGCGGGCCAGGATCTTTCGGTACTCCCGCTCGTCTACAATGGGGATCCCGTACTTCAGCGCCTTCTCTGCTTTGCCGCTGAGGGAATGCACATCCGCAGCCACCAGCAGCTTCGTCGCCTTGGTCATCCCGCCGGTGGTGAAGCCGAAATGCTGCAGCTCGGCCACGCATTCCTCGCGGGCCTTCGACAGATCCCCGGTGAATACCACCCGGTCTCCTGGCTTCAGCACCACGTTGATCGGTGCCGATGCAAGATCAGCTTCCGCTGAACGCCGCCGCTCAGGGCGCACCACTGGTGGTGGCCCCAGGTCGGGCCAACGGATGGACGCGCTCGCCTCCGCTAGCCGCCGCCATTCCTCAGACTCCCCATTGCGTTTGATCAATGTGGGCAACAGGCCCGCTGCCGCGCGCGCATCACTGAGCGCCTCATGGTGCCCGTCCAACTGCACCTTCAACGAGGTGCAACAAGACTTCAGGTCCAACTTCTGCAGCCGCGGAAACGTTCTGCCCATCCACTCCTGGGTGCACACACCCACCGGCATGACTTCCCATTCCGGCCGCACCCGGGACACCTCCGCCCCCAAGAACCGCATGTCGAAGGGGGCGTTATGCGCCACCAGCACGCGTCCCCTCAGCAGTTCCACCAGTGATGGCAGCACCTCTCCGAAGAACGGCGCACGCCGGGCGTCTCGTCCTTGAATGCGATGCACGTGGGTGGGTCCAAGATCTCGCTGAGGATTCACCAACGTGCACCATTCATCCACCACGTGGCCTTCGAGGTCCGTCAGCACCACGGCCAGCTCAGCCACCCGGTGACCGTGTCCAGGATGAAAACCGGTGGTCTCGAAATCGATCACCGCATATCCCTGCCCGGAGGGCGCTTGACGCTCAGCCCGCTCCCCCCGTCGCTGCGCTGCAAAGTCCGGGATCGCAGCGTGAGCACGTCGCAGGAGACTAGCGCCCCTGTCCTGCCATCGCGCCGCGCCCTGTGGCATAGGCTGCTCGCGGGTACGGTCAGACGCACTCAGCTTCGACAACGCCTCACGAAAACTCATCATCACCCCAAACTGTCTGCGGCCATCGGCTGACACCAGCACTGACCCTCATCAACGCCGATGTTCATCAACACTCCTTACCTATGACCCATCGGCACCACCCCAGCCCCCGTAAGCGTGGAAGCGAAACTCGCAGCAGCCCGAACCCCGAGCCCGCGACGGCGGACCTGATCCTGCATAGGGCCGTGAAGCTCGCATAGGCCTATAACGCTATGCAGAATTCATAGCGCTATGCGGAACCGCGCACAGTCACGGCGCTCCCCGCCCGCCCCTACCCTCACTGCACGTACAGTACTTATCGCAAGTCATCACAGACCGATTGACTTTCGATAGCTTCCTGCTGATACTCATCACATGACTTCACATCGATGGGTGGTGGCCGCCCTCCGAATTTTCCTCGTGCTGCTCTTCGCTATCCTGCTGTTCTTTCAGCTCTTCTCATTCCCCAAAGAGTTTGCGCACCGGGCGGAGATGAACCCCGAATCAGCGCACCTGCAGTGGCCGGCCACCATCACCACCATCTTCTGGGTGCTCTGTGTGCAAGCCGTGGTCGTCTGCATCTGGAAACTGCTCACCCTGGTCGCCCGCGACCGCATCTTCTCCGAAGCCTCCATGGTCTGGGTCAACATCATCATGGGCGCCCTCGCAGCCGGCTGGATCACCCTCCTCGGCGTCTTTCTCTACATCGGCTTCCGCGCCACCGACCCCGCCCTCCCGCTGATCCTCGCGCTCTTCCTGGCCATCCTCACCGTGGTCACCCTGCTCATGCTGGTCATGCGAGCCCTGCTCCGCCAGGCCACCACCCTGCGCAGCGACATGGAAGCAGTCATCTGATGGCCATCATCGTCCGTCTCGATGTCATGCTCGCCAAACGCAAAATGACCGTTGGCGACTTCGCCGAACAGGTCGGAATCACACCCGCCAACGTCGCAGTTCTGAAAAACGGCCGCGCCAAAGCCGTCCGCTTCGCCACCTTAGATGCCATGTGCCGGGTCCTGGACTGCCAGCCCGGGGACATTCTTGAATGGACGGACGAGGACGAATGACCACCACCGAGCACACCGATGTCCTCGTCGTCGGCGCGGGTCTAGCCGGACTGCGCACCGCCACTCTGCTTGCCACCCGCGGCCACCAGGTCACGCTCATTGAGCGCCGCCGTCGGCTCACCGACTTCATCCGCACCACCGGCATCTTCGTTCGCAAAACCTTCACCGACTATGACCTCGGCGAAGAACACCTAGGCCCACCGATCCGCACTATGGTGCTCTACCCGCCCAGCCACCGCGCACCGGTGACCCTGCGCAGCAACCGCGATGAATACCGCGTGGGCGAAATGGGACCACTCTACGAACACGGCGCCCGAGAAGCCGTCGCCGCAGGTGTGGACCTCCAACTAGGAACCCGCTACCTCGGAAAGGTCTCAGACCACACCTACCTGATCAGGAACGACGAAGGCAGAACCCGTATCCGGGCGCAATACATCGTCGGAGCCGACGGCGCCCGCTCCCAAGTGGCCCGAGACCTCGGCCTGGACCTGAACACCCACCTGCTGGTCGGCGCTGAGCGGGTCTACACCGTCACCAGCGCGCCGGCAGAACCAGCCTTCCACTGCGTCATCGACCCCAACATCACCCCGGGCTACCTGGCCTGGGTCATCAACGACGGCGTCCACGCCCATATCGGCACCGCCGGATACGCCCGCCGCTACCGGCACGGCATCCAGCAGGCGCTGGAGACCTTCAGCCGCACCGCACCCGGACTGGAACCTCAGGACCGGCACCCACAGCAGGTCGAACAACGTGGCGGACCCATCCCCGTGGGCGGACTACTGCCCCAGATCTCATGCCCTGCTGGCCTCTTAGTAGGCGATGCCGCCGGAGCCGTCTCACCCCTGACCGCCGGCGGGCTCGATCCGTGCCTAAGACTCTCCGACCACGCCGTCGAGATCCTCGACTCCGCGCTCACCCAGAGTCAGCCGGACCTGCTGCGTCACTACGACGGCGCCACCCTCAGGCGTGAATTCCGCGGCCGCCTCGCCATGCGGCACGCACTCGCCCAGTTGCGCAGCCCCGCCGTGGCCGCAGCAGCCTTCACCGCGCTACGCACCCCACCGGGCCGCGCCGCCGCCAAGCGCATCCTCTTCAGCGATAAGTCCTTCCCCACACCACCCACACCCCAGGATTCATTCGGGATTCGTCCTACCATTCCCACTACTCTGGGGGCATGAGCATCCAGGACTCCCCCGCTGAGCAGCCCGTCGTCCGCAGCGCCACACAGGCAGCCAGCAGCGTCTTCGATGTAGTGGAGGAAGAGTTCAGCTTCGCTGACACCACGCTCACCCGGATGTACGCCAAACATCTCAGCGCCGTAGCCGTGGTCGCAGTGGACGAAGAAGACCGGGTCCTGATGATCAACCAGTACCGCCATCCGGTGCGCAGCCGCATGTGGGAGTTCCCCGCCGGCGTCCTCGACGACGCCCAGGAAACCATGCAGGAAGCCGCCGCCCGAGAACTCCACGAAGAAGCCGACCTCACTGCCGAGACGTGGTCCACCCTGGTGGATTTCCACCCCAGCCCCGGAATGAGCGACGAGGGGATCCGCATCTACCTCGCCCAGGGCGTGAGCGAAGTTCCGGAGTCCCGGCGTCACACCCGCGAAGCTGAGGAGTCAGAGATCATCACCCGTTGGGTCCCACTGCCTGAGGCGGTTCAAGCGGTCTTGGGCGGGCACCTGCACAACGGGGTCGCCGTCGTCGGGATCCTTGCCCTGAATGCCCTGCGCTCCGGTACAACTACTGGGACAACCAGCGCGCGCTCAAGCAACGGCACCACCTCACTGCAGCCCAGGGACGTAAAAGCCCCGTGGGCCAATCACCCACGAGGCTTCACTGTCTAAGTCGAGTCCCTCAAGGGACCCCGTCACTCCACGCGGCTGACGGCCGTGATCAACCCGCGCAAAAACTTCGCAGCGCCGTTACGCTCCTCTTCGGTGAGATTCTCGGCGGCTTCCAGCATGTCCGAGTGCATACGGCTGAGGGTCTTATGGATCTCATCATCAGTCGCGAGCAAAACCTCGATGCCCACTGACCGGCGATCATCTGGATGCGGCACCCGGCGGATATAGCCATCGCGGCTCAGCCGGTCCACCAGCGCACTCACCGACGGCGCCGTCAGACCCAGCGCCTCGGCAAGGTCACGCTGCCGTGCCATACGGCCCGCGGCACGTTCCCGCACCAGGAAGCGCAGCGCCACCAGGTCAGTCTCACCCATGCGCATGGACTCACGGGTCCGTACTCGCATCTCCCGCTTGGCGTCACGATACTCCCGCAGCAGATTCAGCAGGTCAATGGAGGAAATCGCATCAGGGAGGTCTGCATACCAGTACCCACTACTGGTGCTGCCAGGAAGCTCAGTCTCGCTTTCAGCATCCGAAGACACAGGGCTGCGCTGGCCCGGTTCATCGGGATGGGACATGTATGACCTTTCGTCAAGTCCTGAAGCAAATCAGGTCCATCTTGCCACACTCACATAACAGTTGTACTGTCTAACTATTCGACTTCCGAATCCCTGGGTGTTGCACCATCTAGGAGCTGCACGACCCCCCCCCTTGATCATTCGATTACTCCTAGGAGCTTCACCGTGCAGTCGGCCCTGACTTACACACTGACGGCGTTTCTTGTTCCGATCGCCGTAGTACTGATCCTTCTACTTCTCGTGAAGTTCGCGGCTTCCCGTCGGCGTGTGCCCATTGTCCCGGAGAACGCGACAGCTGAGGCGCCTCCTACTACTAGCGACATCGCATAAGCCGCACCAGGGATAAACAGAGAAGGAGCGCTGGTTCTCACCAGCGCTCCTTTTTTATATGCGCTCTTCTAGTTCAGAACTGCAGTGCGGGGATCCAACTGGTCCGTGGAGCCCGGAACCGGCTGGGCGGCGTCGTTGCCTAATGCCACAATCTTGTTGTCCCCATCCACGTGGACCACTTTGGCCTCGTGCTTGCCGATCTCTGCCTCAGTGCCCATCACGTAGCTGATGATGATGACCAGGTCATCTGGCTGGACTAGGTGCGCTGCAGCACCGTTGATACCGATCACCCCGGTTCCTCGTGGACCAGCGATGGTGTAGGTCTCCAGGCGGTGGCCGTTGGTGATGTCCACCACCTGGACCTTTTCACCCTCCAGAATTCCGGCAGCATCGAGCAGGTCGGCGTCGATGGTAATGGACCCGACGTAGTGCAGATCGGCGTGGGTGACGGTGGCGCGGTGGATCTTGCCACCAAGGACTGTTCTCAACATAGCCAGATAATGCTACTCCCCCAGGCTGGAAGCAGCCCAGGGGAGTTAGCTCACGGCAATACGGTGATTAGCCGTTGGTGGAGTTCAGTTCCTCGATCAGCTTGGCACGACGGCGCTCGTGCACCTCGGCCAGCCGCTCAGCCCGGCGGGCACGACGACGCTTGGTCGGCCAGGTGGCCAGCAGTGCGATCAGGCTGAAGATCACCAGCAGAGCCACGATCCAGATACCGGCGTCAATCCAGAACTGCTCTGGGTAGAGACGGATCAGTGCGGAATCGGCCGAGAAGGTCCAGGTCCCATCAGCGAAGAGCAGGCGGTGGAACTCGGTGAAGAAACGCTGCCAGTCCAGGATGGCCAGCACAGCAGCTGCGACGATCAGCCCCAGGGTCACCCAGGCGCCCGCGAAGACGCCGCGGGCGAATCCGCCGGGTCGCCACGCACGCAGCAGCAGGAAGAACAGCAGGGTCAGCGCCAGCAGCACCACACCGATCAGCATGGCGTACCACATGACCAGTTTGACATCGGTCATATGCGAGACCTCAGCCTCGGTGAACAGCGGCTCACCACCTGGCGCCAGCTGGGACAGGTACCGGGAATCTGCCAGATTCAGCAGGTAGTCGGTGCCGTAGGAGCCGTAGAGCAGCCGCTCGCGCAGGTCGAAACCGCCCGGGTCTGCAGGGAAACCGGGGCGCCAGTAGGTGACGTAGAGGAACAGCGGTGAGGCCACGATGCGCACCGCAGCCACCGTCAGCAGCACCGGGGTAAAGATCGCTATCAGAACAGTCAGGAATCGAGAGATGCCGCGCTTGGACTTAGCGACCTCTTCATCAATATCAGCATCAGTGATCGACTCATCGCCTGCATCACGACGGACTGCAGCACCAGCGGCAGGGGCCGCAACCGGTGCCGGGGAGGCTGGATCAGCAGCTGGTACCGGGGAGGCTGCGGTCCCGGGGGCGGCCTGAGTGTCTGCCGGGCTCGGAGTGCGGTGCTCGGTGGGGATCACTGTGGTGGCACCCTCGGCAGCCGGCACCACAGTGGTGGGCTGGTCATCGGCAGCAGGTGCGGGAACCGGTGCAGCTGGGCCTGCCGGAGCGGCTTCATCCCTGGATGCGTCCTGGCCTGCGGCGCGGGAGTCCGTGTCATCCACAGAGGCGTTGGAGGCCGCGTCGATCTTCTCCGCCGAAGAGGCCGAGCGCGCAGCAGCCAGTTCCTCGCTCAGGGAACGGGTCAGGTTTTCACGCACCGGCGGGACGGTGGTGGCGGGCTGATCGGTGGAGGGTGAAGGTGCCGAGTCGCCAGCAGCGTCCTCGCCTGCCGGGGTCGGCGTCGGCTCCTTCTTCAGGTGCTCGTCGGGGAAATCAGGTTCCTCGGAGGCGAAGGCGCCGTAGTCCAGGCCGGACTCGAAATCCTTCTCCTCCGCAGTGTTTTCACGCGGTGCGTCAGGGTTCTGGCTCATCACTCGCCTCTTTTTCGTACAGTATCGGCCACTGATAAGGCTAGATGGAATGACCGTGGGTATTGGGCAACGCGCCCGGAGAGTCTGCAGATCAGTGCTTCACACCGCGCTCAGGACGTCAGCTGATGGGTCCCGGCGTCGTAGCGCCCTAGATCCCCGGTGACTCCGGCGGCATAGGCACGCCGTCCCAGCGTCAGCGTGTAGGTCCAGTAGGCGGCAAGCACTGCGGCACCGATGGTGATCTTCACCGCTGGGTGCAGATCCGAGGGCGTGATGAAACCCTCCACAATTCCGGAGATCAGCAGCACCAGCACCAGACCTACCGCCACCGTGATCAGTCGCCGGGCTTCTTCTGCCAGCGCGGTCAGCCGCGGCTTCTGCCCCGGTGCCACCCAGGACCAGAAGATCCTCAAACCCGCGGCGGCGGCCACGAACACCGCCGTCAGCTCCATCAGTCCGTGGGGCAGGATGTAGAGCCAGAAGTCTGCCAAGGCGCCCTGTTCGGCCATCACTCCCCCGGCGATGCCGACTGACTGCGCGTTGATGAACAGCACGTACACCGGCCAGATGCCGGTCACCCCGAAAGCCACGCACTGGGCGGCAATCCAGGCGTTATTGGTCCATACCTGGGAGGCGAAGGAGGAGTTCGGGTGCTCGGAGTAGTAGTTGACGAAGTCCTGCTGCGCATAGGCCTGCCGCTGGCCCTCAGGCATCAGCAGGTCGATCTGCGGGTGCTGATAAGTCCAGTAGCCGAAGCCCACACCGATGGCCAGAAACGCTGCGGTGATGATCAGCGTCAGCCAGCGCAGCCGATAGAACGCCACCGGCAGGGTCTGCGTGAAGAAGTACGCCGCTGAGGTGAAGGTGTTCTCCCCAGCGCCGGTCAGATGCGTCCGCGCCCGGCCGATCCGGGCAGAAAGCTGCGCGGCCACCGGAGAATCGGGCTCCACAGCTTGGATCATGGACAGATGAGTAGATGCCCGCCGGTAGAGCACCAGCATTTCGTCAGCCTCCTGCGCCGGCAGGCGACGACGTCGGGCCAGCTGATCCAGCCGGTCCCACTGCCCCTGGTGAGCTGCAATGAAGGCATCAATGTCCACCGCTTTAGCCTATAGGGTGGCAGAAGAGCAGGCCGGGAGCTGCCGAGCAGAAGCTCCCGGATGAAGCAGGCAGTCACCAGAAGTAGGAAGCGAGAAAGCGTGCGCACAGTGATCACCGGGGAGGCCGTTGCCCTTGACCTGCCCGCTGCCTCGCTGATCACCCGCGGGGCCTCGCTGCTGATTGATCTGCTCATCTACTGGCTGGGCCTGGTGCTCACCTTCGCCTTACTGGGCATACTCGGGGTCGGCTTCGACGGGGTCAGCTTCGATGAGGCCGCCTTTATGGCGCTGCAGCTGAGTCTGCTGGTGCTGTTCACCGTGGTGGTGCCGATGACAGTGGAAACGCTGAGCCGCGGCCGCTCAGTGGGGAAGCTGATCTTCGGCCTGCGGGTGGTGCGCGACGACGGCGGGGCCATTCGGCTGCGTCATTCGCTGATTCGCTGGCTCACCGGCTTCGGCGAAATCTACTTAACGCTCGGGCTGCTGCCGCTGATCACTGCGATGTTCACCCAGCGCGGCAAGCGGCTCGGCGATGTGCTGGCAGGCACCTACGCCATCCGCACACGGCATCCGAATGTGGCGCCGATGATGCTCCCGGTGCCGCAGCATATGGCCTCCTGGACCCAGATTGCCGATATCGGCCGCATACCGGATGAGCTGGCCGCACAAGCTGCGCGGCTACTGCGCACAGTGGAACGGGCGACCGCCCGCGGGGGCAAGGGGGCCAATATGCCCGCCCTGACGGCGACCGCTGGTCGGCTGGCTGATGAAATGCTCCCCTATGTCTCACCGCTGCCGCCGACCTCCTCTGCACTGGAGTTTCTAGCCGCAGTGATGGCCGAGCGGCGCAATCGCGAGTACCAGAAACTCATGCGCGAACTGCAGCGCCAGGCCCCGCTGCAGCAGCGCATTCACGCCCTGCCGTACTCCTAGACGCGATCAGGCAAGCGGCCTGCACCCGGGGTTGGGCGGTACACCCCGTGCGCACAACCCCGTGCGCACACAAGAAATCGCACCCCCCTTGCGCAATTCTCCCCTGTGTAACTGGGGTGCGATGGCGCGAAGTGGGGTGCGATCTTGGTTCAACGGCCCACGCGAGGCGGGGTTGCCCCGCCCACGGGACTAACTCAGTAGCGGTAGTGGGCGGGCTTATACGGCCCGGCCACATCCACCCCGAGGTAGTCGGCCTGTTCCTTGGTCAGCTCGGTGAGTTTCGCACCGAGTGCCTCCAGGTGCAGGCGGGCGACCTTCTCATCCAGCACCTTCGGCAGAACGTAGACCTCAGTGGCGTAGGCGTCGTCGCCGTCGTAGGACTTATGCGACTTGGCGAACAGCTCAATCTGAGCGATGACCTGGTTGGCGAAGCTGGAGCTCATCACGAAGCTCGGGTGGCCGGTGGCATTGCCCAGGTTCAGCAGGCGTCCCTCGGAGAGCACGATGATGGACTTACCGTCAGTGTTCGGGAAGACCCACTCGTGCACCTGGGGCTTGATCTCAATCTTCTGGATGCCCTCGATAGCGGCCAGACCGGCCATATCGATTTCATTGTCGAAGTGGCCCACATTGCCCACGATGGCCTTGTTCTTCATCTGCTGCATATGCTCAGCGCTGATGATGTCTTTGCCACCGGTGGTGGTGATGAAGATATCGCCCTGGTTCACGACCTCATCCAGGGTGGCCACCTGGTAGCCGTCCATAGCGGCCTGCAGCGCGTTGATCGGGTCGATCTCGGTGACGATCACACGCGCGCCCTGACCACGCAGCGCCTCGGCCGCGCCCTTGCCCACATCACCGTAGCCGCAGATCACCGCGACTTTGCCGCCGATAAGCACATCGGTGGCGCGCATGATGCCATCGGGCAGTGAATGGCGGATGCCGTATTTGTTGTCGAACTTGGACTTGGTGACCGAGTCATTGACGTTGATGGCCGGGAACAGCAGGCCGCCGTCACGGGCCAGCTGGTAGAGCCGGTTGACGCCGGTGGTGGTCTCCTCAGTGACACCGCGCAGCTGAGATGCGATCCCGGTCCAGCGCTTGGGGTTCTCGCTCAGCGACTGCCGCAGGGTCTCCAGGATGACCCGGTACTCCTCCGGGTCCTCCGCAGCGGCCGATGGCACTGCACCTGCAGCCTCGAACTCCACGCCCTTATGCACCAGCAGGGTGGCGTCGCCGCCGTCGTCGAGGATCATGTTCGCACCCTTGGCCGGGTCCTCATCAACTCCGGGCCAGGCGAAGATCTGGGCGGCGGTCCACCAGTACTCTTCCAGGGTCTCGTTCTTCCAGGCGAAGACCGGCACACCCTGCGGGTTCTCCGGGGTGCCGTGGGGGCCGACGACGACGGCGGCTGCGGCCTCATCCTGAGTGGAGAAGATATTGCAGGAAGCCCAGCGGACCTCAGCGCCTAGGGCCACCAGGGTCTCGATGAGCACCGCGGTCTGCACCGTCATATGCAGGGAGCCGGCGATGCGAGCACCCTTCAGCGGCTGCTCCTCAGCGTATTCCTCGCGCAGGGCCATCAGTCCGGGCATCTCATGCTCGGCCAACCGGATCTGGTGGCGGCCGGCCTCGTGCAGGGAGATATCTGCGATCTTGTAGTCAAAGCTCATGGTGGTCCTTATGCGTTGTGGGGAAGCAGATGGGGTACGCCGTCTTCGATCCGGTAGCGGCGCTGGGGATCCTCGGTGGCGATCAGCTCATCGCCTTCCTGTCGCAGCGGGCTGCCGGTGACCGGACAGCGCAGAATCTGCAGGATGTCATCGGTCAGCGGCGCATTGCGCTCAGAGGCGCGATTCTGAGCTGCACTGTTGTCAGCTGAACTGTTCTGGGGCGCACCCGACGGCGCGCTGGAGGGCGTACTGGGCATGGGATCCAGCCTAGCGCTTCAGCTGGGGGCGGGTCGCCGTCGTCGTCATCTGCCGACGCATCTTCGCTGAGCGCCGAACAGTGCGATCGCCGTAGCTTCCCGGGCGCATCCGGGGGCTCCGCGACTATTCGCGGATGAGGCGCAGGTGTCCGCGCGCGATTCCTGGGTCACCATGAGGCGGTGCCAGCGGGGTGCGTGATTCCCGGGTGGGCAGTGCAGCCGAACCCGGCATGGTGCTTTCTTCAGCGGATCCTGCAGGGACCGCTGCGTCCGTGTGGGCACGGGGGCTGCGTACGGCGTCGGCCAGAGCCAGCAGGTCATCGCCCTCCTCTGCGGGGGCTGCGGAGTACTCCAGCCGCAGCACTTCCCAGCCGCGCGGTGGGTTGACCCGGTCGGCGTGCTCGCTGCAGAGGTCGTAAGTATGCGGCTCGGCGTAGAGGCTCATCGGCCCCACCACCACAGTCGAATCCTGATAGGAATACGTCAGGGTCGCCACTGCTGGGCGTTCACAGCTGTTCCTGGTGCAACGGCGCTTGGAATCCACGGTGCCTGAGCCTACCCAGCACAGCCACAGTTTTCTGGGAGCCGGCTGGGCATGTTGCGCCCGGCTGTGCCCAGCTCAACATCAGGCACCGACCCGGGGTCAGGCATTATTGCCCGATATGCAGCGGGACGTGCTGGGCGCCACGGGTCAGCGGACGCAGTGCTGTTGTGGTGAAGCGGCCATCTTCGCTGCGGGTGATCAGCGTTCCGTAGGCCGGGGCCTCGGCGTGATCCACGACGACGGCGGCCACCTCCCCGATCTCTGCCTCTTCGGCCCGCTCGGCCAGCTCCTCAGCGTCCAGGGTCAGTCCCGCCCCGGGGGTCAGCTCCACGGTGAAAGGCTCAGTGGAGGTCCCGTACGTGTTGACCAGGCGCAAGTTGACTCCCACAACGGCGGGAGTGTCCTCCTCAGCCGGGGCGAAGAGGCGCAGCTGAGATTCCAGCTCCACGGCAACGCTGCCTTCAGCGGTTTCGCCCTCCGGTGCAGCCTCCTCATCCTCTTCAGGAGAAGCAGCTCGGGGCAGCAGCGCACCAAAACCTGGGCTGAGGGCCGCCGCTGAGGCAGACCAGCTGAAATCCGGAGCAGGGTCCTCTTCACTCTGCTCAGGCAGGGCTTCTCCAGTGATGGGATCGAAGCCGCCGCCAGTGTCAGTGATGATCGGCTCACCATCGCCGGGACTGCGCACCGCGGCCAGGCTCGGCACATCAGTGCGCACCACCACGTCATAGCTGCCGGACTCCAAGCCTCCCAGGTCCAGTACCGCGACCCGGCCGGCTTCTGCTGAGAACACTCCAGGGGCCTCAGTGGGGACCTGACTGTTCTCATCAAAGACCTGCAGTTCAACGGTGGCCTGCTGATCACCGGGGATGTAGAGGTGAAGCTGTGCGGCGTCGTCGTCGGCTCCGGTGAGCACACCGGGCATCACATGGGACAGTGCGCTGGTCTGCGCCGGAAGCAGCTCCACACCGAGGCCCTCTTGACCTGAGGTGCGGGCAGACTGCAGGGCTGCGGCCACTGGCGCCCCTGAGGGGTGGACCTGCACTGCTGTGGCCGAGTCCGTTGTCAGCCCGGCCAGGTTCACACTGCGCACCGACTGCTCTGGGACTAAAACGGTGGTGGCGCCTGTTGATCCGCGATCTCCCTCACGGTCATAGGTGGTGATCTCCACCGTCGCCGGCCGGTCATGCGGGTTGGCCAGGCTCAGCAGGGACATCGCCCCGCTGCCGACCTCCGGACCTAAGAACCACTGATTACGCTGCGGATTCGTGCAGGGGGCGGCGGCCAGGCCAGCCAGCGGACCGGATTCTGCGTAGTAGGTGAAGCCGGTGGCCAGGGTGACCCGGCGGGCACGAGGGTCCTCGGGGGTATTTTCGGGGGGCTGGATCTCCAAGACCGAGCCTTGGGTGTGGTTCTGCTGGGTGAAGCCTGGTTCGGCGTCCTCTGCTGTTCCGCGGCCTTCCTGACTCAGCTCAGCCCACTGAGCAACCGGATCCGTCTCTGCACCGGTGGGCAGCATGACGGTATCGATGCGCGAGGTGGCTGAGGGGTCACGCTCAGCGTAAGTCAGCATGCCCTGATCAGTGATCGAGTCCGGCTGTCCAGGCATGGCCGGACAGAAGATCCGTTCAGTGACCGCGGGGGCGCTGATGCTGTGCGCGGCAAGTCCGGCGGGGGTGCGGTCGCTGCTGCGGGTCAGATCGAATCCGGCGGAACCGGCCAGGGCGGCGATAAGTCCAAGACCAACCACGACGGCGGCCGCCCGGGTGCCGCTGCCGGGGGCGCGCTGGGAGTCTTCGGCCGCTAGCCGTTCCAGGGCCGGCGTGGGCTCTGGAGTCTGATGGCTGGCGGTGTGTTGGTGGTCCGCGCTGTGCTGGGCAGCTGCGCTGGGCTGGTCCCCGGCTCCATGACGCGGGGCCGGGCCGGTTGCCTGTGTTTGCTCTGACCCTGTCAGTGCCGGTGCCGCGGTTGCGTGCTTCTTACTACCGGCGCGTTGTGGCTTACGCGGGCTGCGCTTCGGTTTTGGCGTCTTGGCCGCCTGCTTGGCTTCGCGTTCACGCAGCTTCTCGGCACGACGCCGCTCGCGGCGCTGCTGGCGGATGTACTTGCTGACCTTCTTCGCACTCACAGCTGGGTATCCTCCCGAAGCGGGTTGCGGGCCCGCTGGTCCGCAGCCCCGCTGATGACCGGCTGGATTCGCCAACTGCGCGGAAGCGGCATGGCAATCAGCAGGAACAGCACTAGGACAAGGCCCACCCCGATGAGCACCGGGTATTGGAAGGTGGAGCGATGGTAGGCGCTGAGCTCACCGGTGTCAGCCGGCAGGTGGAAGCGCCGCATCCAGGGCAGCTCCTCCTCCCCGGTGCTGCGCTCGGTAGCCGGCCGTAGGGAATCTCCGTTCAGGCTGGCATGCCAGCCCCCGGCACGTTCAGCGGCGACTTCCAGGAAATACTCCTGGTCGCTGTCGAACTCCAGCGGCTCGCCCTCGGGGGTGCGGATACTCGCGAGATCCACCTCGATGCGCTGCTGATGGCTGGGCAGCAGGGCCAGGACCTCGCCGTCGGCATCGACCAGGCGCGCCCAGGCGGTGGCCACTCCGGCGATTCCCGGTGCAGCAGGCAGTGCGCTGTCTTCGGGTACGTCGGCGCGCCACAGGGCACCGGTATCGGTCTGACCCACGCGCACTAGTCCGCCAGCGGTATCGGCGGCATCTGCCAGCGGACCCTCGCCGGCGGGGATCAGCACAAAGCCGATGCCCAACTGCTGCATCAGCCCGGGAATGTGCTGTGAGCCCGGTGACACGATGGCGGCCACCAACTCCCCCAGGGACTGGTGGGCGGCGTTGAGCTCACCGGGTTCGTGAGGGTCTTCCTGCTCAGTGGCCCATAGCGGCAGGCCGTCTGCAGCCACGGCTGTGCGCTGCTTATCGAGGGTGCGTCCTGCTCCGGCGACGACCTCCGCGGAAACCCCGTGGGGACCATTGCTGAGCACGAGCGTGCGCAGTGCGGACGGGCCGCGGCCCTGATCTGCCGCTGTGGAGGGGATTGTTCGTTCCGCACCGCGGCCAATCAGCACTGGCTGCTCGTTAATGGCGGTGACCGTCTGCTCTCCTCGTTCGGAGGCAGGAAGAATCCGCGGTGCAGCCCACAGCACGCCAGAGGCGAAGACGGCCAGCACCAGCAAGGTGGCAGCCACCGGGGCGAACAGCCCGCCGAAGACCGATTCCCCGGAGCTGGAGACCTCCAAGGCGCTCAGCGCCGCCACAATCAAACACAGCACTATCACCGAGACCAGCGGCCCGGAGTAAGCCGGCAGCAGTTCACCGTCGGCGGTGCCTGCAGCCAGCAGCCCGCTCAGCACCGAGAATCCAGCAGCGCCCAGGGCGATCAGTCCGGCAATGAGTACCAGGCGGCGTCGCCCTGCGGCCACAATAGCGAGCAAGGCAATCACCAGCAGCGGCGCGCCAGTCAGCAGCGCGATCCGCAGAGTCCAGAAGCTGCCGTTGAACAGAGCCGGCAGCCAGGCATCAATACCTGAGGCACCGGGGAGACCGCCAGCTGCGTCGAAAGCCTGCGAGTAGCCCAACAGCTGCTGCCACAACGGGGCCGGCATACCGGCCTGGGCTGAACTGAGAACCCGGCCCGGTTCGGCCAGCAGCACAGCGGCCACATTGGCGCCGCGGTCCACGGCGGACATCAGCATGGGCGCAAACAGAGCCAGCGCGGGCACCGGAATCAGCCACAGCACCCGGGCGGCGCGGCCACCTAGCAGGCCACCCACTGCACAGATCAGCACTGCCGGAACCAGCAGCACCGGCGCCGCAGCCGCAGTAAGGGCCAACAGGATTCCGGCACCAGCGGCAGTCTCCCAGCCGGTGGCCAGCCGCAGCGAAGCCACCCGCGTGCCCGGTACCGAATCGTCTGCCGTGTGAAGCGCATGGGCTTTACGGGCACGCAGCGCTCGCACCCCGGCTATCACCACCAGCGGCAGCAGAATATGGGCGATCACAGCGCCCAGCCGGCCCTGGCCCACAGCAGTATGCAGGGCGGGCACCAGTGCCCAGATCAGTGCCGCCAGAACACGGTGGAAGGCTTTGCTGCTCCAGAGCCCGGCAGCCCACCATGCCGTCGCCGCGCTCAGCGGGGCCGCCAGAATCACGATCCACAGCAGCACTGCAGAGGCGTGCCCGGCGCTCAGCACCGAGAAGACCAGCAGCAACAGCGAGAACGGGTCAGCGGCGGCGCGTTCCCCCAGCGAGTCGGCCGCAAGGAAGCTCACCGTATGCTGCCAGACCTCGCCGATAGAGCCGGAGACAGGCATGGCTGCTCCCCCGCCCAGGGCCGGGGCTGTGAGGAGATCCCGGAAGGCCACCAGGGATACGCCGATCAGCGCGGTGAGCACAATGAAGAGTCCGAGCCGGTCCTCAGAGCGCCGGGCCGGCATCTCATCAAATTCGCCGTCACCGGAGCCGATATCGATCAGCGCATCATCCTGATCGATGCTTCCCGGCTGGGCGCTGGACCGGCGCCCGGTACGCAGGGCATGCAGTCCCACTGTCTCGGCGGTGATGTCGCGACGGCGCTGAGAGCGCAGTTTCTCGCCATCGAGACGGTCTTGAGCCACAGCGCTGCGCCCGGCGGTGAGAATAGCCCGTGCCGCGGTTTTGTCGGCCGTTTTGTCGGAGGACTTGTCCGTGGAGTTCTTGTGGGTGTCCGTACTCAGTTGGCGCAGCCGCTCGGGTCTGGCCAATGCGGCTTTGCGTCCCTGCGCCCGGAAACGGCGCACATGGGCGGCGGCAGCCCAGTTCAGCAAGGCCGAGGCGGAGGCGAAGAACTGCCCCAGCGCGGCGTCTGGAGCTTTACAGACCATCAGGGCTACCAGCCGCAGCGCAGCCGCCAACCAGAGCCCTACCCAGAGGAATGGCACTGCGATCGGGTTGGCCTGCGCCAGCCGGGCACGAATCTGTCCACGGCGCTGCGGGGCAGGCAGCCACAGTGTGCCGCCGTAACGGTGCACCACCTCGCGCGGGGGCGGAGTGGGCCGCCAGATGCGGGCGGTGGGTTCAAGCACGGTGAGCGCACCGACTTCGCGGGCCCGGGCACATAGGTCAGCTGCGGCGTAGTCCCCGGGAAGTGCCGGGTCGAAGCCACCGAGGTCGCCGAAGAGTCCGGCGTGGATGAGCATGCCGTGGGCTGAGACGGCCGGAACCTGATCCCGTCCGTCGTATTGGCCCTGATCCAGCTCCCGGGGTTCGGTCAGCGTGACTACCTCTGCTGAGCCTGCGCTCCAAAGACCGGCGTTGACCAGGCGCGGTTCTGGCGCATCGGCGTGGAGCTGTTTGGCGCCCACGATCTCCAACTGGAAGTGCGTCGCCTCATCCTTCACCGTGAAGAGCCGGTCCTCCAGCCGCTCCAGAGCATCGGGAGCGGGGACGGCGTCAGCGGGCAGAATCCACAGCCACTGATACCGGGCGCTGAAGCCGTCGGGAAGGTGCCGTTCGAGGGTGCGCCACAGCTGGGTGGTTTTGCTGCCTGCGGGTCCTGCAGTCGTGGTCTGCTTGGCGTGACGCTTATTGCTCAGCAGCTTTGAACGCAGTGAACGGGACAGATCCTCGGGACCTGCATAGCCTGCGGAGCTGAGTTCGATGACCGAATCGGGCTGCCTGGTCTGGGATTCAAGGGCGGCACTGAGATTCAGCGCCCGTCCGGTGGGAGACCACTGGGCAGACGCTAAACCGCCGCCGTCGTGCAGTACGACGGCGGCGATGTGGAGTTGAGCAGTCGGGCTGATCAGACTGCCCGCTTCTTCAGTTTCCGGCGTTCTCGTTCAGAGAGGCCGCCCCAGATGCCGAAGCGCTCGTCATTGGACAGCGCGTAGTCCAGGCATTCCTGCTTCACGGTGCAGGCTGCGCAGACCTTCTTGGCATCCCGGGTGGACCCGCCCTTTTCAGGGAAGAACGCTTCGGGGTCGGTTTGTGCGCACAAAGCATCAACCTGCCAGGCCAACTCGCCTTCGACCTGCTCGGCGGGCATCAGGGTGGGGATGCCCAGCCAGACAGCGTCGGCACCCTGAGAAGTCTCAGCGCCGTGCTCAGTGCGGCGGGAAGGTGCCTCACTGAGCGCGGTCACTGTGCCTGCGGTAGTATCCGCTTCCACCGAGCCACCTGTTTCGGCGTCCTCCTGGGCAGCCAGGAATGCGGTGGCCTGCTCCTCCAGGGAGAGTCCGTGCTCCAGCTTCTCAGCGGCCTGCGGGTCGGCGGGGTCGACAAACCAGTCTGACGGCACATCCAGCCCGCTTCTGCGGACCGGTCTGGCGTCCTGGTCCGGGCTGATGTTGCTCAGCCGCTGTGCCTTCCCCATATGTGGGCCTCCCCTGAGTCGCTTTCTGTACGCTCTAAGCAGTTGGTGGTCGGTGTCTCTGCACCTAATTACACTGGCGTAAGTAAACATTCGTCAAGTGCTCCCGGCGAGTCGTCGAAGGCCCTGTGAACCTATCGAAGGATGTCATCCCTGATGAGCCCGCTGACCCTGAACTCCCCGTCCCAGCAGCCGCCTGAAGATTTCGCCCAACTGCTTGAGTCCCTGGCCTCCCGGCCGCAGCCCGCGGTGGTTCACTATGACGCCGAGACCGGGGACAGAGTGGAACTTTCCGGTCGGGTTCTGGCCAACTGGGCCATCAAGCTCATCGGCCTGCTACGTGATGAATATGACATCGAAGATGAGCCGGTGGGCGAGTCCCGGCCGCTGGTAGTCCTCGATATGGCGACCCATTGGAAGGCTGCCGCCCTGGTGCTAGCGGCTTCGGCGCTGGGGGCCGAGGTGCAGATGATGCCCTCAGCCGACGACGCCGCCGAGGTCCTGCGCGCCAGCCTTGTGGTGACTGATCACCCCTCGGCATGGCTTGACTCCGAAGCACTGGGAGAGGCAGATCTGGCGGTGATCTCCCATGGAATGCTGGATGCGTCCTTCACCGATGCCACCGGTCTGGAGATCCCGGCGTGGGTGCTGGATATCTCTGCCGAGGTCCGCCAGCACCCCGACCAACTCAATGCACCGCTGCCGGGGGTGCCGTTGCCGAACACACCGCAAGAGCCCACACCGCAACAGCCCACACCGCAACAGCCCACACCGCAACAGCCCAGCAGCCCGATGGTGGTCACCGCGTGGGCTAAGGACACCGCTCAGACTCTGCTGCAGACTTGGGCTCAGCAGGGCACAGTGGTGCTATTCCAGGGTGCCCCCGAAGGTGAGACCTGGAAACAGATGCTCAACAACGAGGGACTGGCCTGAGATGCAGACGGATGGCCCCTAACCGCTGCGGTGAGGGGTGCCCGGTTCTGGGTGTGCGCCTGCTTCAGGGCTGACCAGATCAGAATCCGCGATCATATGCGGAGATTGCTGGGACCCGCTGCGCTCAGCGGAGGCGGAGACATCGTCACCGGTGAATACCCAGATTTCCCCGTATACCGCGCCAACGCAGGGACTCCCCTAGTAACCTGTTGGGACTCGTTGCGATGAATTGGGGCCGGATTGGGGCCTATTGGCCGCCGTGTTGAAATTTTCAACGCGCCTTCAACCCCTCTCAGAAGGGGCTCCGGAAGACAGCAGAATGGGCCAGCAACACCGCTGACCCATCCTTATATATGCCACGATTACTCTAGTTCCACACCAGCAGAATCCGACTGTGCCCAGGTCTGGATGTTGCGCTCCTTATCGTCCCAGGTCTCCCCGGCTGCGGACTCCCAGGAATCCCAGGTAGAGATAACAGTGTTGATCACCACGACGTGTCCCGCCGGCACGAACCCAGCGGACTGGACGTTAGCGGCCAGATTCTCCACGTCATCGTTGAGCACATCATCAGCACGCACATGAAGCACCAGCGTGTGCGGCAGGGTCCGGTGAGGGGTTACCCGCGCCTGAGCGCCCTCCACCATGAATTCCTTGGCACTCTCCGCGATGACCTGCCGGGTGCCCACCCTGGTCCGGCCAGCGGTGATGAGCGCCTGGAGCCGTTGCCGCAGGATTCGGGGGTGCTGGAGTCTCTGCCCCTGCTCCATGCCCATCAGGAATGCGAGCCAGGGCAAAGCCCGATCTGGCACTCGGACGGGGTCTGTGTAGGCCCCGTTGTAGAGGTCGTCACTGATCTGCCGTATCCGCCCTGCCATCTCACCAACGCCGTCCATGAACCGCAGCAGTGGCACGCCGCCTATTTCGGGGTTCTGCTCCCGGTCAGCAGTGCGGTAGTGGCGCGGCAGAGACTCCCACCAGCGACGGGTCCAGGGGTTTACGTCTGCCCGGTCCTCAGGGAGCGGCGTGCTCACTGCCCACCCTCCACTGTCACGATGATGCTGCCAACTCGGGGCAGCGGTGCATCACCCTCCAGGGGAATGTCGTCTGGTGCGGACTCTACGTAGCTGACGCCCTGGACGCTGCCCACCTGCCCAATGAGCGCGTTGCGGCGGATGACCGACTCCCAAGGCCATACAGTGGGGCTCAGCCAGCGGCGGAGGTGTTCCTCAACCCGGGCCTGCACATCGGCGGGGTTCTCCCGCTGAGCGGCTACCACCGTCACCTCAATGTCCACGTCTGTGTAGGTGGGGCCAACGATATGCACAGTCAGCGACGCCAACGCCTGCGCCTCCAGCTCATCACGCAGAGCAATGGACTGCTCCTGGCCTAGCGGCAGGCCCTCCAGGCCTGCCACTGCCACAGTGACGTGTCCGGCGGCCTGCTCACCTGGTCGCGCCGGATCGTAGAGATTCAGCACATGGGCACGCCCCACACCGGGGGTCTCCAGGGCCGCGTGCTGGAAATGGTCTGGCCGCACCAGCGTAGAGGTAAGCCGATTCAGCAACGCAGAGCCGCGGGCGTGGAACTCCTCATCTGACTCCTCCCGATAACCACCCTCAACCTCGGTCACTAGCTGCGCTGATTCCACAAAGGGGAGGTTGTCCACGACATCCACGGTGGTGCCGGCGGCCACTCCGTTGAGCTGCGGCCCGTACTCTTCAGCTATGACCCGGACAGTGCCGGTCAGGCCGTCCCGCGTGTTGATGGTTAGGCGACCCGTGGTGAGCATGTCGTAAGACTGGGTGGCATCCAGGTGGACACGTAGCCGGGTTCCTTCGGGAACCTCGTGCAAAGGCTGGGAACCTGCCACGGTGAACTCGACTGTGGCGAATGCGGGAGCGCCAAGGCTTCGGGTCACTCCGTAGAGGTCCAGCAGGTACTCCAACAGCCGTGAGGGCACTAGCTGGAGAGCCATGACCTCGGTGCCCAGCATCAGCGCCAAGGTCTCCATGAGTACCACCTCGGTGTTGCCTGCCTCCGGCTGCCATGTGGGGAGCTTGGACTGAGCATGACGAATCCCGAAGTCAATCATGTCCCGCTCAGTGCCCATGTCCAGCAGGTCCAGCGGCTCATAAGTCGGGGCGTCGGGGTTCCCCTCAGGGATTGGCTGCGTCATCAGGCTGGGCCTCCATCGGTCTCTTCATCGTCTTCTCGTGTCCAGTTGACCGTGTAGCGGGCGTGACTTTCGCTGATCGGTTCCTCTTCAACACTGGTGATTTCCACGCCTTCGGGGCCAAAGCTGTCCACCCCGGTCTGAATTGTGGTGGCGTCCAGACCTGCAAACACGGGGTCTGGGACACCATAGGAAGGCTCCAGGGTCCGTTCTCCTGTCATCGTGAGAGTGAGCACAGCTATGGACTCCTCGATAGCCTGGTCTGAGCCATACGGAGCGACGGCGGCATGTCCCTGTGGAGTGATCCGGAACGGGTGGGAGAGGGTGCCTTCAGCCATGGGGCTAAGAATGCCGCGGGGGGCGACGCTAGGTGGGGACGGGGAAACAAATGAGCCTCACCCCCGGGGTTCCCAATCCAGCCCAGGGGTGAGGCTCATGCGCGCGGCAGGCTAGAGCTGCCACTCCTCCGCTGAGGTCTCGTCGTCCTTCGGTGTGAGGTTCCGCAGCGCCAGAACGCTCAGCACCAAAGTGCTGATACCAGCAATGATGCTCTTGACCTGCTCGATAGCCAGCCCGGCAGCGCCAGCAATGCTGACCGCAAGGCCGGGGCTAAAGACTTCGGCGATGGTCAGGCCCACCACCAGCACGCCGACGACGATACCGACAACGTAGAGGGCCTTGCGGGTCGCTCGGTCCTCCAGCGACTGGGCCAGCTTGGCCTTGTTTTCAGTGCTCACTGTGCAACTCCTTAGTTGTATGCGGGGCGGATGTTGTTAAGCCACTCGACAATGGCCCACCAGGTCTGAGCGCCGGGCTGGCCGTCAATGGCCCCCTTGTAGTGCCCCTGGGATGCCAGGTAGGCCTGGAAGCTGGCCCAGATGCTGCGGGGGTTGCCGTAGGCGTTGTTGTTGCCGTAGCGGCGCACGTCGGCACGCTCGGTGAACCGGCGATGGCGGGCGCGCATCCAGGTGCGGATTTGCTCCTCCAGCCGCCATTTGGTGTTCCCCTGGGCGGGGTAGCCCGCGCGGCGCAGAGATTCAGACAGAGCTGCCTTCACCGCCACTGTTACGGTGTCGAACCAGTTATCTAATGGCAGACCGCGGGCACCAGTGAAGGGGTTGCTGCGAGCCTGGAACGGGTTGGGGTCAATCTTCCGTCGCGGCCATGAGGTCTGCCCGGAGAGGTTCACCGGCCCGCTGGTCTTGGAGCCTCCGGTGTTGCCCTTCGCTGGCGTGCTGGCCCGTCCGGGGATGGTGAGCTTCTGGCCCACCCGGATCAAGTTGATGTTAGCGATTCGGTTCACGGAAGCCAGATCGGAGATAGACACCCCGTGTGCTGCCGCGATCTGGGAGAGGGTGTCGCCAGCGCGCACCGTGTAGGTCTGGCCCGGTGCCACGGTGTTGCCTCCGCCGACAGTCACAGGAGCGGTGCCGCCGATGTCCAGCAGGCCATCTGGGATGATCCGCCGGATGGGCTGACCCGCGCAGGAGGTGGAGTTGCCAGCCAGGTTGCCGTGGTCCACCGGTCGGGTGCGCAGGTTCGGGAAGGCGTTGCGCTTCAGGTGAGCGCCCAGAGCGCGGAAGGCCGCGCGGGCCGCAGCAGAAGGCGCCTCGTTGTTGCCCACAATGAACAGCACGCCAACGGCGGTGAAGTTGTTGTTTAGGGCGTGCGCAGTCGCATGGGTGTGCCCTGAGCATTCAAAGATGCGTCCTGCCTGGTCAATCGCGTAGTCATAGCCCAGGTCAGCCCAGCCGTTCACGCTGATGTGCATGGACCGCCAGCCGCGCAGACGTGCGCAGGACTGCGCCAGGGTTTCCACACCAATGGTGATGTTGCCTACCGCAGGGTAGTGCGGGGCAATGATCACGACGTTTGCAGGATTGCGGCGCCGGTTGCTGATTCGCGTGAAGCCCTTGGGCTGATTGGTCCAAGTAGCGCGGGGGTGAATGGTTGCCATCAGTCGCCCTCACCTTCCAGCTCAGCCTCAACGCCGATGTCCTCGTTCTCCGGGATAGCGATGGTGGGGATGTCCAGAGGGTCGCCCAGACCCTGCTCAGCGTCAGCGTCGTAGTCCTCTAGCTCAGGTGCGGGGATATCTTCGTCGGTCGGGTCGCCGCCCAGCGTGTGGGTCGGCTCTAGCTGGTCCTCAGGGGGCAGTTTCGCCACGGGGGCCTCCAGGATTGGTCGGAAATGTCGTTCCGTGCCCTAGTAGGCGCTCCTCGGTTCCTCAGGTGGGGGACGTGCTAGTCGGCGGCCTCTTCGCGGGGGTCGTAGTCCCGCCACGCGGGCTTACCCGATGGTGGTTCCGGGTACGGAGGCATGGCCTCCTGTGGCACCTGGCGTTCTGCCAGCATTCCGATTAGCCGGGATGCGAACTCTTGGACCCTGCGCCGGTAGGTGGCTTCCCATTCCCGCAGGTCATAGTGGTAGCGGCGCTCAGCCTCTGCCAGATCAGTGCGACGCTTCAGGGTGTTGTTGCGCTCACGCTCTTGCTGTGCCCGCCCAGAGCGCCATTTCCGGAACTCTTGCAGCCCGACAACAGCGAACCCGCCGGCACCGAAGACGGATGCCACGGCGGGCCAAATTAGGTTCCAGTCCATTCAAGTGCCCCTCCCTCCAAGATGTGCGTGTGCGCTGTCATTTGCCGGGCTGGTACGAGTAGGGCCAGATGTAGCCCAGTCGCCCCAGGAACAGCAGAATCAGCGCGGCCACAATCAGGCTGATGGGCCACCGGTTGCCTGTGTCAGCGGCCAGCGCCAGCATGAACTGGGTCACCGCGTACACCCCTAATCCACCCAGGCATAGGATGAGGAACGGTTTCTCAACCATCCATTTCCCCTGCACGCAGGCCCGGGCGGCGAAGGTCGCGCCGACGAGACTGAACCAGCCCCAGAGATGGACCATCCAGCCGGCGGACCCCTCAATGGTGTTTGGAGGATTCAAGACCACAGTGAGCCCGGCAAGAGCAACGACGACGTAAGCCCCGGCATAGGTCACTGTCATGACCGCTGGGTTATCAAAACGCGTCCAGAATGCTCTGGGCCACCACTGGCCAGATGGGTGAGGTTGAACCATGGGGCCATGGTCCCCATCCCTTGGCTCAACGTGGGGGACGACGGAACCGACAACAAAGATTACGTCAGGTACTTTTGCCCCGGCGCGGCTGCCCATCGCCACAGCTACCGCCCGTGGAGCCGTCCACCACGCCGATATTCAGAGCGTGGTCAATGGCATGGCTTCCACTACCGCTGCTGGCGGCACGCTGGTGCAGCGCGCCAGCAACGGCCAGTTCACCGTAGGAACCCCAACCGCCTCTACCCATGTCGCCACTAAGGGGTATGTGGATTCCGAAATCGGCTCCCGAGCATTCACGTTCCAGGGACGCCGCGGCGCCAGCATGAACACCCTCACCAGCGAGGGCTTCCACTTCATTGAAGGCTCCAACTCCAACATGCCCTCAGGCGTGAGCACCTCCGGCGTGCTCCTGGTCCTTCACGGTGGAAACGAGGGGGACAGCGTGGCGCAGCTGTTCCTCAACTTCTCCCGCAACACGATCTACTACCGGTCCCGGCACAACGGAACCTGGCAGGCTTGGAACAACCTCCGCTCCTACTAGTCGGGAGGGCCTATGGCAGCAGAGCGCGCCACCCATTCCAGCCCTGGGTATGAAAGGTCCGGTAATAGAGGTTGTTGCGCGCGAAGCTCATGAAGAGCTGTGTGACGAATCCTTGGGAACCTTCGCCGGTGAGGACCAGAAGCATCCCCTGGGTGCCGACTGGGTTGTCCGTGTTGGCGCTGGGGATGTGGTAGAACCCTGCGTTGGTCAGGTTGTTGAGCCGGGTGGTGACGTTCCCTCGCCAATTCACAGTCTGAGCGACTATTTCACTGTCCACGTATCCCTTGGTTGCTACGTGGGTGCTGGATGTCGGCGTCCCTACTGTGAACTGGCCGTTGCTCGCGCGCATCACCAGGTTGTTTCCGCTGCCTGCGGTGGTTGAGGCGCCATTTAGCAGGGCGAAGTGGGCCGCGCTGAGTGCTCCCTGCGCGCTGGAGGTAGCGGCAGGCAGCCGCGCCGGGGCAAAAGTACCTGACGTAATCTTTGATGTCGGCATGTTCGGGATGCGGGCCAGCGCTAGGGTGCCGCTCGTGATGTTCCCAGCCGCATGGTTATGGCTAGAAGCGGCGCGGGTAGCTATCTGGGCGTCAACGTAGCGCTTAGTGGCTGCGTCATCAGGTGCGGTGGGGTCGCCTACCTCGATTCGCCGGGTAGTTGCCCCGCGCCGGACCAAGGTATCACCGCCACCGTTCCACGACGCGTCCGCCAGCATGGCGAAATATGCCGCTGGGATAGCGCCCTGCGCAGTTCGGGTTGCCGCAGGGAGGCGGGCCGGGGCCAGCGTGCCGCTGGTGATATTACTAGCGGCGTGATTATGGCTAGAAGCTGCCCGTGTGGCGACCTGGGCATCCACATAGGCCTTATTCGCTGGATGAAAAGTGCTCACGGGGTCCAGAACCGACAGGTGGCCGCTGGCATCCCGCATCACGATGTTGCTGCGCCCTGCATTCGTGTACGCGGCACCGTCTAGAAGACGGTAGTGAGCCGCGCTGAGTGCTCCCTGCGCGCTGGAGGTAGCGGCAGGCAGCCGCGCCGGGGCAAAAGTCCCGCTAGTGATATCTCCAGCAGCATGGGAATGAGACGCTATCTGAGCGTCAACGTACTGTTTATTCGCGGCGTGAGTGCCCACATTCGGGTCTTGGGTGGCCAGTCGTCCGCTGGCGTCACGCATGGCCACCGTGGAGGCTGTGGAGTTAGAAGTCGCACCGGCCAGAAGCTGGTGGTGCGCGGGGCTTATGATGCCCGCAGTGCTGCTGGAGGCGTTGGGGAGCCGCGCCTGTGAAAGGACACCGCTGGTGATGTCACTGGCGCTGTGAGAGTGGGAAGCGATCTGGGCATCCACGTAAGACTTGGTAGCGGCGTGCGTGCCCGCAGTCGGGTCAGCAATGCTGGCCTGGCCGGAGGCGTTACGGCGCACAATCGCGGAAGGCTCCAGGCTTGCGGTAGCCCCGTCCAGGAGTGCTTTGTCAGACGAACTCATTGCACCATGGCGGGTCGATGTCACAAGCGGCAGCGGGTGAGTGTGGTCGGCGCGGGCCGCGCGTTCACTAGTGCCCTCAGTGCCCACTGAAGCCCCTACGGCGATGGCCTGCCCGACTCCACCCGATCCGGTGGTGTTGACCTCCTCCCAGGCGGTCCCGGTGTCGTAGAAGAGACGCCGGCGGTCGGTAGCCCAGTAGAGGCGGCCACTGGTCTCCGGGGCCGGGCGATCAGCGAAAACACCTTGATCTGTGATGGCCGCAAGCCGGTCCAGCAGCTCCATCCGGGCATTGAATTCTTCCCGGGTGGGGTGCGGGTCGTTGCCGCTGGTGTACGTGTCAAGCCCTAGCCGGCTGGTCTGCTCCTGTGCCATACCGGCATGGTCGCGGGACCGGCAGCAGGTTTGGGGGACGCAGTTACCGGCTGATCACACCGCTGATAATGAAGTCATCCCGACGGCCCTCAACCGCCAGCAACACCACCCGATCCCGCACCGCTGGGCGCTCCCCCACGTACTCCAAAGGGCCATGCCACTCATCCCCAGTCAGACGTGGAATGACCACGTAGAGCCCATCCCCTTCACGGTCGGCCATCACGGTGCCACGCCACACAGAAGGGACCATGTTGTCACCGCGGGACCGTCGCTCATCCCTTCGCTGGTTCACCACCATGCGCTCCAGCGCGCTCATCAAACAACCTCCCCGTAATAGACACCAGGCACCTTCAGCACCTGCGAGTATCGGCCAGGCTCCGGATGAGCTACATAGGCCAGCTCATCCCCAGCGGTCTCGATGACCCGCCCGTCTCCAGTCGTCAGACCCAGCCGCCCGTCCTGGAGCACACACACGCAGGCACCCAGGTCCATAGCGCCGGGGCGGGCCCCATCCCGTCGCAGACGGACCAGTAGGGCGCCGTCCTCATCAGGGAGGCTCAGACCGAACTGCGCCAGGGCAGAACTCACCGCCTCAGCAACCTCCACCTTTGTGATCTGCTCATCCCGCAGCACCTGGTCTACCTCACGGCCTGTGAGATAGGCCAGACCCACATAGGGGTAGACCTCCGCGAGCACAAACCCATTCCACACCTGGGGTCTCATCACTTATCGTCTTTCGTTGGCTCAGGGGTCGGGTTCACGAAACGCTTGCACGTCAGTTTCACCGGCTTAGTGATGGACAGCGAAAAGTCCACTTTCGTCACCATCCAGGAGCCATTAGCCCGGCCCATGTTTCCCTCTAGGATCAGCTCATCGCCGGGCCGGAAGGTGTCAGCGTCGGCGCTAGTGAGCCCAACAGTCAACTCCTGGTCTTTCCGCTGGGCCGCGTCCTTGAATCCAGGCATACCGTCCATGCCTTCGCTGTACTCATTCCAGTTCTTCCAGTTCAGCCTGATCTGCCGGCGGCCTGCGCGGCTGGCAAGCCATGTGGGGCGCGCGAAAATCAGGGTGTCACCGTACTCAAACAGCAGCCGCCCAGTCTCCCGTGCAAGCTGGGTCATCACATCCCAAGTGCTATCCGGGTTGTCCCCTTCGGCCTTCTCGCGCACAATCTGGCGATTCCCGATGTCAGGTTCCACGATGTGCTTCATGCCGGCAGACTGCGCGCACTGCTGCACCCACCGGGTCACTGGGTAGCTGCCCCAATTCTGCTCACCGGTCTGATTCTGGAGTCGCTGGACGTAACGGCTTGGCGCCCGGACCTTCACCGATGGGCCAGCATTCTCCGGTTTGAGCTCTACAGCAGTAACGCGGCCTACCCACTTGTCATAGGTCAGGATCGTGCCTATAGCGAAGGTGCCGCGCCGGAAAATAGCCAGGTCGTCGTCATCTGCGAACGTGAAATCAAGCTCCGTGATCTGGCTGGTAGATGCGGAGAGCTTCGCAGAAGTGCAGGCACCCACCAGGTGGGCCTGGAGCCCTTGCCCTTTGAGCTTGACCTGATGGAGCCGGTTGTTTGCACCGATGGTGGACGTGGTAGACACCAAGGCTCCTAGCGTGGCGGAAGACGGAATTTCTGGCCGGGATAGATGAGGTTGGGATTCTTGATCTGGCTGCGGTTGAGGTTGAAGATTTCTGGCCAGCGCATGGCGTTGCCCAGTTTCCGCAGAGCGATCAGGCTGAGGCTGTCCCCAGACTTCACCGTGTACGTGGACCCTACTGGCTGGCGGGCAGGCGGTTTACGGCGCGGCGGCGGTGTCCGCGAGAGCTTCACCTCCGCGTCTACCAGCTCGACCAACTGCCAGTGCAAGGTCACCCGGGACATCCGGTTATCGGGGGTTAGCTGCTCAACGTCAACGTTGAAGCTCTCTACTAGCCACCAGCCCGCGAAGACCGAGGGCATATTGGTGAAGCGGACAGCGACACCGCGAGCTGGGGCACGCCGGAGCCGGTTCAGTTGCAGGTCTACGCTCCGGTGCCAGTCGGTATATCCCAGTCTGGTAGAGAACCCGATCTGCCGTGCCTGCTGGCCTGCCACCCTGGTGAGTGGCTTACGGCCAGACCGCGGGGTCCGCTCCACCTCAGCGTTGTCGCCGCGAAGGGTGAAGCTGTTGGGCACCACAGCCAAGGGCAGACTGGCACTACCGTCGCGGAACTGCGCGGTCACCTGGCGCGTATTGGTGCGCCCGTTGATGATTCTCAGCCGGGGCATCAGTAGCTCTTTCGTGCGAGGTCGTTCATGTACTCCTCCAACTCGGCCCGGATGCGCTCGGCAGTGTCCTCCGGGTCTTCCCCGGGCTGGACCATCACACTGATCTGGATGGCACCGGACTGGATAGTGATGTTCTGGGAAACCCCGGTCTCATTCGCTCGTCCCTGCACGAGGTAGACGACATCTGAATCAAAGTTGACCGGAGCGGTGCGCGGCTCGTAGTTGCCGGAGAGCGCCCCGCCACCGGAGAAGGCCATCAGGCCAAGGTCCGCGGGGTCGCTGACAGCTCCAGACCGGACAGACGGGCCCGCGCCGGCTGGGCGGCCACCACTGTAGGCCCGGTTCATGGCCATGATGTTCTGATGCCCAATGGCTGACGCCAGCTCTGGCACCAGGACCGCCTCACCTGGGGACAGGATGGCCGGAACCGTGTCACGCCCGGGCGCGTACCCAGGGACACTGCCACCTCCAGCGAAGGCCATAGGCGCACCGACGACGCCGCCACCAGCCAGGGCGTGGGTGACCACGACGCCGCCGCCTGCGAAGCCAAGAATGCCGCCACCGGCGAAGCCCAGGAACCCGCCAATGGTGCTCATGACCCCGCTGGCTTTATCCGCCAGCCCGGAGAAGAACCCGGTGACGGTCTCGACGGCCCCAGAGACCGCATCAAGCGCACCAGTCAGGGCACCGCTCAGGAAGTCAGCCAGTCCACCGAGGGCATCAAAGAGGCCCTCAATGATGGGCATCATGCCCTCCATCGCCCCGGCCAGGATTCCGCCAAGGACCGAGGCCACCAGCTCAATGACCGGGATCAGCGGCTGAAGAACCGCCAGCATGAACTCGGTAAAAGCGATGATCAGCGGAAGCACAGCCCCCAGCACCGTCAGCAGAAGGCTCACCAGGGACGGCAGAACAGGCAACAGGGCACCAAGTAGCTGCATGGCCAAGGTCAGGACCACCTCAATCAGCGGCATGAAGGCCACCACGAGCTGGAGAACCACATCGATGATCAGCGTCAGCAGCGACATCAGCGGCGGGAGAATCGGCAGCAGGGCAGCCAGAATCTGAACGGCCAGCTCCGCCACCATCTCAACGACGGGCATCAGCGCCTCAAAGAGCATCAAGGCCACATCCACCAGCACCAGCAGAAGCTCTGAGAGCGGCTGAATGGCAGGTGTCAGGCCCTCGATCAGCACCGCTGCAAGCTCAACGACGGTCTCCACCACCGGCATCAGTGCCTCCACCAGGGTGAGCACAATCTCAGCGGCAGCCTCGAACAGAGCCGTCACTACTGGCAGGAGTGGAAGCAGTGCAGTCAACAGAGTGATGGCTAGCTCAGCCACCGTTTCAATCACAGGCAGTAGCGCCTCTACAAGGCCGACGAATACCGGGGCCAGGGCGAGCACAATGTCACCCACGGTTCCCAGGACCGCAGAGACGATGGGTAGCAGGCCAACCAAGACGTCAGCGACCAGGGTCACCACTTCAGCGATGATGGGTGCGAGCATCGCCAGCACCTCAGAGAAGACCCCTAGCAGTTGGGCCAACACAGGGGCGAAGGCGGTTACCAGTTCAGCGACCAGCCCCAGAACCACCACCAGGACGGGGGCCAGCGCTGCACCAACGTCCATGAAGGCGGCTGCCATGATCGGCGCAACCTCCTGGACCGCTCCCAGGAGGGACGTGAAGGCATCCGAGAAGGCCGGGCCTAGCTCTGCGCCAGCGGACACCAGCCCCTGGATGATCCCCGCGATTGGGGATAGCTGGAGGAAGCCGCTGATCATTTCAGACAGGCCGCCACCGGAGAAATTCAGATCAAACCCGAAGGCATCGGCAAGGGCTTCAACTACCCCAACCCCGTCCTCCATCGCGTCACGGACCCCTGCCATCCGATCCGAGAAGCCATCCAGCCACTCAGAAGCATTGGCAAGAGCTGGGACCAGTACCCCCGCGATCACAGACCCTGCGGCCTTAAAGAGCGGGTTGACAGAGGAGATAGCGCTACGCAGCGACTGGAAGAACGTCACCATGGGGCCGCCCTCACCGAAGAGAGGGGACACCAGGGATTCACCCAGGCGGCGCACCTGGGTCAGGACATTACTGAAGGCTCCACGAGTAGTCTCACCGGCGGCCTGGGCGGCCCCCTGAATCATCTCGATACCAGCGGCGGCCTCCAGGAACGCGGCACTGGTGATCTTTCCGCCACTGGCAGCGTCACGCATCTCATCTACGGACATGCCCAGCGCGTTAGCGATCTGGGATAGTGGCACGCCGGCCTCAGCCATGCGCTGAAGCTCACCGCCGGTCAGCTTTCCGCTTGACAGGACATTCTGGAAAATCGAGGACATCTGCTCCAGCGGCACCTGGGCATGGGCCGCGAAGTCTGCGATAGTCCCAATCGTGTCTGGGATCGAATCAATTTCCAGGTCCATGCCGTAGAGCGTGGAAGCCAGTTTGAAGCCCTCAGGGTTAGCGAAGACCGTCCCGTCGAACGCTTGATCTACGCCGTCCATCAGGAACTCGACTTCGGAGGGCTCTAGACCCATGCGGCCCATCTGGACTGTGGCGTCCTCGGTGGCCATTGCGCGCCCAATACCGCCGTGAAGGGCCAGCCCGGACACTGCGGCGACCAGACCGCCACCGATCACCCCGACTAGGGTTGTGGCTTTCTGAACAGCCGAACCTAGGGCAGACGTGATGTTCCCAACGATGGAAGCCCCCGCGCTCACAGCGGAGCTTGCGATCCCAGCGACACCGGACGCCAGCCGCCCAGCGGGCCCCATAGCCCGCGAGAACCCAGAGCCGATGCTGCTAACCGCGCTAGTGGCCTTCCGCGCGTACCCACCAAGAGAGCCCAGTAAGCCGGTGGATTCCCGGGCGGCAAAATTAGCGTTCTCGAAGCCCGCAGTGAAGGTTCTCACCCCGGCAGTGCTGGCCGATAGGGACCGGCTCACAAAACCACCAAGGGAACCCATCCGCCCGGCGAAGCTAGTCACCGCACGGTCCGCATTACGGAACCCAAAAGTGAAGTTCTTAACAGGCCGCACTGCCCCGGAGAAGGTGCGAGACATGGCACCACCAAGAGTGCCCATTCGGCCTGTCAGGGCAGATGCCGCAGCCTGCGAGCTGCGAAGCCCTGAGATGAAGTTTCCCGTAGACCTGGCGCTGTTGCGCGCCATCCGGGTGACGATGTTGTCGCTGGCTTTCACCTGCTGGTAGACGCTCTTTATCGCGCTACCGGCCCGGGGCATCCCCTGGGTGAAAGTTCTAGTGAGGTTCTGGGCTGCCCGGCCCATGAAGGCGAGGGCGTTACCGCTCCCCCGGGATGCGCTTTCAACCCCGCGCTGGGACTTCCGGGCGGCCTTCTCTACGTCCTCAGCGGCCCGGCGGGCTTTCTTGGACAGATCAGAGAGGGGTGCAGAGGCTTCGTCCCGCAGTTCCGCAGTCAGGACTACGCGTTCCTCAGCCATCCGTCACCCCTCTCCGGGCTGTCGCTCTCACCGGCGGCGACCCCGTGAGGGTTTACGTGCTGGTCGCCGGTGAGCTTGTGCTTTCTTCTTCTGTTCTTCCTGCTGTTTCTTTGCCTGTTCGTTCAGGTGCAGGGCGGCGCCTAGCCTGGCTGCCTTCCGGTTCAGGTCCGTTTCTTCCAGCACGATCACTGGGTCAATCTCCAAGGTCTTGGCGATGTTGACGGCGGCCCTGAAAGCCGGACTGGTGACGAAATGCTGGGCTAGGCGTTCTTGGGGTCCACGATGGCGGCGTCCTCGTTAAATCCGGCCTGCTTGTAGAGGTCGTTGGCCAGGCTGATGGTGTAGCCGTCGCCTAGGAATTTCCGGACCGCATCCAGGGCCGTGAACACGCGGAACATCTCCAGGAACTCCTCAGAGCGGAAGGTGATGGGATCACCCTTCTGGTCGGTGACGAGCTGCCCGCGCCGGTAAATACCGGTGTTGCGCTCCACCAGTGGCATTCCGGCGATCTTCGCCAGGTCAGCCTGGGAAGCGTCCTTCTTGCCGTTCTTGGTGCCCGCGTTCTGGTAGCGCTTGTAGTCGTCGGTGGAGATGTTGTTGGTGAATTCGACTTCCCAACCTTCGCGGTCCTTCACCTCGTAGCGGATCGTGCGGGTGATGTCCCGCTGCGCTTCCCGGCCAAGTTCCTCCAGGAGGCTGGGGCCGGCCTGCGCTGCCGTGTCTTCCTCGGAGTAGGTGGAGTGGACCGGCGCCGGTGTGGCCACGCGGGGGTCGTTTTCTTCCACGGCTCCGTAGGTGTTGATAGCCATATGTTTCAGGGCTCCTCAGTCAATGTCTCGGTGTCTCGGTACACCCCTCTTGGGGTGATGCGCTCAGAGTGACTGGGCTGGTAGACGCAGTGGGGGACGCACCCTCTCCAGGCCACTGGTGAGAGTGCGTCCCCTTCTATGTGCCGCCCCCGAGACCACGGACGGCGGCTTAGGTTCCCCGTGTGGGGAGGATCAGGCAGAGCCGACAGTGGCGAACGTCAGCGTCAGGTCTGCGGGGTCAGCAGAGCTTGCGTCTGTCTCCGGCGGGGTGATGCCGATGAGCAGTACGCCGTCATAGACCTCGGGCTTTCCTACTGCCACCATGTCCGCGTCCAGCGGCTGCTTGGTGATGGTGGTGCGGTGGCGGCCTACGCGCTTCTTCAGGCGGCGAATCCACGGCTCGTCCACCACCGGGTCATAGGTGCGGACCACTTCAATGTCCTCATGGGTTGCTGGGCCAGGCAGCAGGTCCGGAGTCGTGGAGCCGCCGGAGTAATCGCGGGTGTATTCAGCAGTAGCACCGCCACCGCTCATAGCCCGCCAAGTGCCCGGGATGTTGTCGATGCGGATCAGGAAGAGGTTCTGGGTAGATTTCATGGCTGAGGGGTTCCCTTCGGTCAGAAGCTCTCAGTGAGCGGGACTTTGACGATTTCGACGTGGATGTCCGCAGCGGTCGGGCTCAGCCGGACCCCAATGTCCACCCGCACGCTGTTCTCCGCAGAGAGAGAGGCGGGGTTGTTGGCGGCGTTGACGGCGACGCTGTAGCCGGGGTCTTCCTCTTCGCCGTCCACCACGCGGGCGTAGACACCGCCAGCGCGCGCGATAGGCGCCAGGATGGCCTCCACCGCGCCCTCGACCCGGGACAGGAGATAGCCGCGTCCGTCGATGGTCTCGAACAGCAGTGGCTCCAGTGCCTCAGAGACCTGGACGGAGAGGTTGTTGAGGAAGTCGCGGGAAGAGAGGTCTTTGAACTCTTCCTGCACGGTGAGGGAACGCCAGTTGTAGAGGCGCACGCGGTTGCCGGTGGTGACGATGCCGTTGACACGGCCAGCGGAGAGGCGCAGGTTCGCCTCAGTGCTGACGGGGGTGTGGGTGCCGATGATCCAGCGGGCGCGGGATGCGTCACCTGCTGCGCGCTGCCAGATTCCGGTGTCACGGAAGGCCCGGGCGCGAGCTGCTGCCACATAGCCCTCAGGGCTGATGGTGCGGGTGCTGGACCCGTCCGGGATCACGATGTGCGGGTAGAACAGGCCGCCGTACTCCTGGGAGGTGCTGAAGGTGCTGGCGAGCTGGATAATCTCCGGGATCGAGGCATCACGGTGACCTGCCAGAGCAGCGATCTTGTTGGAGCGTGCCGCGTAATCCAGAAGCTCCTGGCCGATGAGGTTGGCGGTGTAGCCGGGGACAGCGACCATGCCGCCCTGCCCCTGTCCCTTGGCCTCGTCCAGGGCCTGGATAATCCGCTCAGTGGTGACGTTGGCGCGGTCGTCATCGCCTCCGTAGAACTCGAATTCGCCCAGCGGGAGGCTCTGCTCGGCATTTGCTCCCCCGGTGTCAAGGACGCGGACCACGGAGGTAGAGCGGGCCTTGTCCACCAGGTCCGGAACGTTCACCACGTCGCGGAAGACCGCGATCAGCTCGTCACGGTCGTAGACGTGGACCAGCGCGCCATCCGCGTTCTCCGGCTGGGTGATTTCTACCCGCCACTGATTGGCGAAGGCTCCGGGCTGGGTAGCCTCGAAGCGGGCCATGCTGATGGTCTCGCCGGGCTCCTCTTCCGATCCTTCGGTGGTGAACTGGATATCAGCAGATGCGGCTTGTGAGCCCTCACCGACGACGCGCGAAACGATCAGCTCAGAGCCCTCTTCCTCAAAGAAGGTCCGCGCGGTGTCGAACAGGGCAGATGCGTAGCTGGTGCGCTCACCAAAGGCCTGTGCGTACTCGCCCAGGTTCCGCACAGAGACGGCTTCAGTGACGGGGCCGCGCTGGGTAATGCCAGCGACGTGAAGGACACCGGCGGGGGCGCCGGTGTTGGTAGGGCCGGAGCGTGCGCTGGTATCAACGCGTACGCCGATGTGCTCTGCAACCATTGGGGTTACTCCTCTTCCTGGGCGGGGTCGTTTGCGGTGAACTCGGTAATGAGGGCTTGGATGTCGCTACGGCCCAGGCCGGCCACCTCACTGGCGGGGATGCCGATGGCTACGGCGTAGTCAGCCCAGACCTCCGTGCCTGCGTTGCCAGGGGGAGCCTGAAGCTCCTGCGGCTCATTGGTGGCGGTCTCTTCCGGCTCCGTTGGCTCCTCCGGCTCGGATTCCTCCAGTTCGGATTCCGCCGACTCAATGGGGCCCCAGGCGATGAGCTGGCCGGACTCCACCAGGCCGTAAGTGGTGGGGTCTTCCAGGTCGCCTACAGCGGAGGTATGGCCGGCGATCTGGTGACCGGCAGAGGTGTAGACAACCTCGTAGGGGCCAGGGTTGTGGACGCGCTGTAGATCGGTCATGCGGCCAGATTCGGGGGCCAGACATGCCGGTTGGGGGACGGTGCCCTGCGAGAGCTTTTTAGGGCTCCCCGATCAGCGCCGGATGAATCGCCACAGTGCCAGGACCGCGCGAGGGCTGGGCGGCAGGGACTCGCTCCTGGGAATGCACATCTATGAGCGTGTGAGACTCCAGAAGGATTTTTCCGCCTTCATCTGCACCCATGAATTCCTCACGCATCGTCAGCGGGTGGAAAATAGCTTGCTCGGCGCGCTCTTTGTCCCGCCAGATCGTGCGGTTCCGCATCAAGAGCAGCCGCAGCGTGTCTAGGAGGTTCCGCCGGGCCTCTTCGGTGAGTCCGTAGTCGGTTCCCATAACGTGCTGGGTGATCCGCAACCGGTAGGCCCAAGAGAACTCGTCATATTCTGCGGAAACCTCGGTCTGCCGGGTTGTGGCCCGCACATCGGTGTTCTCCAAGGTGACCATGATGGACGGGTAACGGTTGAGCGCGATGACATCCACCCAGGTGGGGTGAATATCCCGAGAGTTGGGGACCACCACGGACCCGACAGGTATGCCCTTCATCTGCTCCAGGAGCCGCGCGGTGGGCTCCAGCTCCCGGCGTAGGAGCTTCACCAGGTGCTCAACAATGTCTCTGTTGCCGATCACGCTGGGACTCCTTCAACAATGAACTTATGGAGGACGCTGGACATTTGCTTATTCATGCTGCGCGGCGGCTTCCCTATGAGCGTGCGGGTGGGGTTATTGCCCATCCCGTGCTGGTGGTAACGGGCACGGTCTAGAGCGGTTCCAACGATCATTCGCTGGCTACTGATGTGCTCTACGCCGAAGGGCCGCTCTGTGAGGTCTGCGCGCAACTGCCCGTCCCGGACCATGATTGGCTTTCCCGGGTGGGTGCGGGCCTTGGCTGCGGCGTACTGCGGAGACAAGGGCTTCCAGAGGCCCCCGTAGTAGCCACCGGTCCTGTCGAACTGCTGCCGCTGTGCCTTCCCGAAGATGTCCGCCATTTCTTCAAATGCCGGCTGGGCGTTGCGGATGCGGTTGGCGAAGCGCTCCAGGGTGAGGCTGTAGGGGGTCATCCCTGCCCCGGAGAACCGGAGCACTGCGCCTGAGAGCATTCGGGGGCTCCTTAGTAGCGGGTGTGGAAGTCGTCGGGGAACGCCGGGGGCGGGAAGCCGCCAGCGGCGCTGAGGGAGCTGCCGGTGTCTTCCGTGTCGGCTTCTGCTAACAGCTCCTCCAGCGTGGAGACAAGGCCGTCCAGCCCCTCCCGGTAACGGGTCCAGAGCACTTCCCCATAGCTGACCTGGGAGTTAGTGCTGGCGCGTGCCGGGTAGTGTGCGTCCACCACGTAGGCGGCAGCTCCTACCGCAATGACGGACTGGGCCGCGGTCTCCAGGCGGGTCCGGGCCTCTTCTCCTAGCCTGGTGCGGCGGTTCAGACGCACATCTACCGATGCGGCAACGTCTTTAATCCACTGGATGATGTCGGAGTCCTTGATGCTCCGGGTGACCCCAGCGGCAGGGCTGTATACGTTGTCTGCCTGGTAGGTGGCGTTGGTGTCTACATGAGCCGCGAGGGCGAGCACCTGGGTTTTTGTGACTCCCCAGGTGCCCGCCTCGGACTGCTCAGTGGCGTTTGCCATCGGGCCCCTATTCGGCCAGCTTCAGGAGCTTGAAGCGCACGCCGCGTTCCACCAGCTCAGCAGAACCCTTAATGGTCTGCCCCTTGGTGGCCCAGCCGGGGCGACCGTCCTTGTAGGTGAATTGGAAGAGGTCCACCAGGACGATGCCCTGAGCGTCGCCGGTGCCGGAGTCGATTACCTCACCGGTCTGCTTCACCTTCGGCGCTTGTGGCTCCGGGGTGGCGGCGTTGACCGGCTTGGCAGCCTGGACACCTGCGGCGATGTTGGCCAGCCGCTCTGCGCGAGACAACTGCTCCCCATCTTCCGGGGTCTCCGTGTCGGTGTCGCCGGCGGGGGCGGTGTCGCCAGTGCTCTCAGCGGTTGCACCCTCATGGGTGGCCTGCTGTTCGGCACCGGCTTCCGCCCCCGCCGGATCACCTGGCTGGAGGTTGGCCACGAACTCCTTGATTTCGTCGCGCCCTAGGCCCGCCAGGTCTTCATCCGTTGCGCCCAGCGCCTTGGCGTAATCCGCCCAGATGTTGGTTGCAGCGTTCCCTGCCGGGGCCTTCGGGGTTTCAGCGTTCTCAGCCACTCAGATCACTACTCCTCAGGCGGTGAAGCCGGTAATGCGGGTGATGGACTTGGGATCGGTGATGATCGGGACCATGGAGCGCCAGCCCTGGAGGACGCGCACCTGGCGGCCCGGCAGGTCGTAGCTGTAGGTCTGGACGCCGCCCTCTTCATCACGCACGGAGCCGGAGACACCGCGCTGAGCCAGGTAGATTTCGCCCTGGCTTACCCGGTTGGAGGTGATCCACTCCAGGCCGACAAGGCCGTCCAGGGAGGGGTTCAGAACCGGGTTGTCCGCCCGGGACTCACGCGGCAACTGCTTGCGCACACGCTCCTGGCCCAGCAGGTAGCGGTGTGCATCGTTCGGGTTGATGATGGCGGTGTCAGCCTCATAGCCCAGATCGTTGTCATTGATCTGAGAAATAGCGGCGTAGAGGTTGCCAATCGGGTCAGCGGACTCCTCCAGCCAGCCCGCGGAAACACCGTAGGTGTTGATGTGCGGGTTGGCAGTGATGGCGTTGACGCAGACAGCGTTGACGCGCTTGATGACCAGCCGCTGAAGCAGGCGCATCTTCTTCTGGAGAATGTCCCGCTCGTTGCGTCGGATGGCCTCGAAAGTAAGCTCCACCGCGCCACCGAACTTCTGCACCTTCGCGGTGCGGGGTGCGATCTGCTCCCCGTCTACGATGGGGAACTCACCGCCGGGGGCGATTGCACCGACTTCGCGGGAACCTTCCTCAGGGAGGCCGGTCACCTCGTCGTAGACAACGGCGCCGTTATTGGCTGGCCCCTGTCCCAGCAGGTAGTCCGCGATGGTCTGCCCGCGGGTGAGGTTGTCCAGAATGCGCCGGACCTCGGTGGGGTTGTTGATGAAGTCCTCGACCGTGGGGGCCTGGACCTGCTCCGGGGGGTAAACAGACATTGTGCTTTGTGCCTTTCCAGGTAGGTGTGCGGTCGGGGTTACTTCAGGAGGACGTTGACCGTGCCGCCCTCAGCGGCGTTAGTCAGCGCCACACCAAGGCGGATGAACGGGCCCTCAGCGTTCGCGGCGTCGGCGGGCAGAGCCACGCCATCGGCACCGGCGATCACGTCAGTGCCAGCGGTGATGTCGTCACCGGCCTCCACGGGGACGGCACCAGCGACATGGACATGGACGTAGGAGTCGTAGCCACCTGCGACCTTGTCGTGTGCGGTCACACCGATGGCGCGGCCATTGGGCTCCGCGTAGTTGATGCGGGGGTTCTCGTTGGAACCGCCAGGGACGGCGTTGACGAACCGGCGGCCCCGAAGATCAGCGGCGGGCGCACCGGTGATGTCCTGGCCAGGCTTGAAATAAGGGATTGAGATGTTGCGGGGCATTACTGAGCGCCTTCCTTATCGGTGGGGATGTTGAACCAGCCGTCGTAGACCTTGGCGACGTTCTGGTCATGGATGGCGGCGCCGTCATGGGCGGGCTTCGCCTTTGCAGACCCCAGCTCTGCGTGGGCCAGGGCCGGGTTTGCGGGGAGAGAGTCCAGCAGTTCAGAAGTGCCCTGCTCGTCCTTCTTGAAGGAGCCGCGCCACTTGCCTTCGGCTTCGGGGCTGATCTTCCCGGCGCTGAGCGCGGCGTGGATCACCTCGTCCTCACGGGCCTGCCGCTTTTCCTCGCGCAGCTCTGCGACCTCAGCGCGGGTCTGAGACAGCTCAGACTGCATCTGGGAGAATGCGGACTTGGTGACGGGGATAATCTCCTCAGGCAGGCCACCGTTCTTGCTGGCTGCGACCTGCTCCGGCTTCTCCTGGGCCTCAGGCTGCCCCTGAGACTCATCGGGTGTGGGGGCCTCAGAAGTGTCCGCCTCAGCCTGGGAGTCCAGTGCGGCGTACACCTCTTCCTCGGTGGCGTCCTCACCCAGGCCAAGCGTCCGGCGGAGCACCTTCAGCCGGTTCTCATTGAGAGCCATCTCGCCCTCTCCTTCGTTGTCGGGGGTTTCCGCCACCGGGCTGGCGGCGCTGAGGCCAGATTCGTTTTCCGCGTGGCCCAGTTGGGGGACGGTGGCTTCGGGCGCATTTACTGGCTCGAAGGTGTGCCGAACCGTGACCTCTACGGGGTCGCCGGCCCATGTCGCTGTGCCGTCGCTGGCGATGGAGTAGGGCCGCTGATAGGTACGGGAGGGCCAGGCATCGTCTTCGTAGAAGGCGTGTGTGTCGGTCCAGTCGATGAGCCAGAAACGGGCGTATTCGCCCTCAGCGTTGATGGACCGCACTGCCTGGCGCAGAGCCTGGTCCAGGGTCTGCTGTGTATGGCCACCGGGCAGGGAGAAAGCCGAAGGGGCAGAGAGAGCGGTGCGGCGGCCTGAGAATCGCAGCCGCGCGCCCTTCTGCTTGGCCCGAGCAGCGAACTCGGAATGAACATCAGCCAGCCCCTGGACCGCCGGGGCAGAGGCCCCCAGGAGCGCCAGGCCCGTGAGGACTGCGGGGAACAGGTGCATGGTCGTGCCGGTCTCGTCCCGCAGCTCTACGTCAAAGTCCACCTCTACAGACCGCTGCGGGTAGGCACTCTTCTGCTTGGCCGCCAGGCTCTTAGGCGCGTTCACCCAGTCCCCCAGGAGGGTGTACTGGCCGTTGCCGTCGTCCCGGACGCGCAAGTTGTCGATCTGCCCATAGACCGGTTCGCCATCCCAGTCCGGATTCTCAAAGCGGGGATCTGTGTGGCCGATCTTCACCACGGCCAGCGGCAGGAGCTTGCTGGCCCAGGCCTTCACGATGTTTTCCAGGACGTCCAGGGTGATGCTGACTTCACCGGTGGAGGCGTCCCAGGTGCCGGTTTTCAGCAGCTCGATGCCGCTGATGGTCACGTATTCCTCTTCATCTGCCATGGGCTCAGGCTGAAGAAGTGAGAGACCCAGTTGGGGGACGAGGGCATAGAAAAGGCCCGCCACCAGATCGGTGACGGGCCTGAAGGTTGTAGCGCTTACGTTTCGTTGTAGAGGAACACCAGTGTGCCGCGGCAGCGGGCCCCGCCCTTGCAGTTCAAAAACTGGCCATGAGGATAGTCAGCGCGGGCATCGGCCAGGGTGGCGTAGTCTTTGCCGTCCACATCTGCGCAGTGCTCACAGACCCTGCCGTCCATGATTTCTGAGGCCCAGATTTCATCCGGCTCCAGCACCTCGGCGGAGTCGATGCGGCCCCGCCCGCCGGTCTGGTTGATGGCTTGGTTGGCCTCGTCCCTAGTGCCGTCCACCTTGATGGTGTCGAAGACCTGTTCCATGCGTCCGGGCTCGATGGCTGGCTCTAGGAGCACTGCGGGCCGCGTCAGTTCGGCCTCCACCTTGGTGGTGATTCGTCGCCAGGGGTGTGAAGCCACAGCCAGCGCCTGAGGTAGAAGCACCTCCGGTGTCAGCTCCAAGGGCTGGATTGGGGCCCGGCCCTGCGCCACCGCCTCCTGGATGGTCAGCACACTCACGGCGGTGTAGACACCGGCTAGGACTGTGGCAATCTGACCAGCGGCGGCCTGCTCGGTGGCAGCTATGGCCGGCGGCTGATTCGTGACGACGTGGTGAATGAGTTGCTGGGCCTCTGCTGGGGTGATAGTTGCACGCGCCTCCCCGAAGACCTCCAGCATCAGCAGTCGGCGGGATTCCCCGTGCAGGTCACCTATCAGAGCCTCCAGTTGAGCCAAAGCACCGTCCAGGATGTCCTCATGATCTGCGAACCGGACCTGAGACCGAAGCTCCACGGGGGTCAGGGGCCGGGCTGCTTTCTTGGGCGCGAGCCCCTGAGCTTGCTGCTGTTCAATCAGCTCCTGGTCCCCTTCAGCTTCTAGGGCGAGCAGTAGAGCCAGGAGCTGCTTCTGCGCAGGTGTAGGCATGGCTCAGCTCTCCTGGGCAGTTCGACGCTGGCGGCGTTGCCGGCGCTGTTGGGCTACTCTCTCCGCCAGTGCGTCCAGAGTCTCCTGGAACTCTTCATCATCGTCCTCTGTGCCCTCACCCGCCGGGGGCGCGGGGATGGTAGATAACTTCGGATAATCCGGGGTCTCGGGGGTGCCGGGGGTACGCGGTCGGCTGGTCTCGGAGTCTTTTTCGGGCAGTCCGTACCGGGTGCGGGTGAAGGCCTCCAGCTTGTCGTCAGGCTCAATGATGCCTGCACCGACGAGACGCGCCAGGCCATCCACCGCAATGCCTCGGTTAGCTTTCAGGTCGCCAGCGGACAGCTCCGGGTAGGCCTCATCTTCCCCGAAGTTCCAGACCACCAGGTCACGGATGATGTGTTCTGTAGCGGTCTCCGCGATGTTGTCAGCCAGGGACTGGAGGCTATCCATGAAGATGTCCAGGAACGTCTCCCCCAGGCTGCGGGCCCCGTTCTCATGCCCCAGGTCTAGGAAGTTCGCCAGGGCTGACCGGGCTATCTCCTGGTCGTGGTACTTGATGCGTGGAATGAGGTCTACGGTGGTGCCCTTGACCCCTAACATTTCAATGTCCCAGTCCTTGGGGATGGCACCACCAGACGTAGCCCCGGCTCTCATCTGCTGGGCGAAGGACTCAGCGCGGGATTTCTCCGCCCTGTCGCCGTACTTGACCACGGGGATGCCCATGCCATTGCGCTCAGCGACCTGAGCGTCAATCTTCAGTAGCACGTCTTTGATGAGCCAGTTCTTATATGCCTGCCGAAGGATGCTGAACCCGGTCCAGTCCGCGCCTTCCTTCTCGTTGACGTACATGACGAGCCGGTCCACGGTGATTTCTACCGGCTCGGTGCCGTCTACAGGCATCTGGCTGATGCTCTTCAGCCCGCCGTCACGCTCTGTTGTGATGCGCTTAATGGTCGCCGGTGGGCGCGGTGCCAGCTTCCGCAGGTGCCAAATCTTGCGGTCCCCCATATCCGCCTGCTCAGAGGTCGGGTCTCCAAGCTCATAGACCTGCTCGAAGCACGCGAAGCCAGCCCACAGCATGGTCCGCACCGCCTCAGGCAGATGAGCGGCCCATTTGACCCCGTTGCGGCGGCGGCGCCCTTGACGGCCCTCTCCTGGCTTCGGGAGTCCCAGCTCAGTGCGGACCAGCTCCACTACTTCGGGCCGCACTCCCTCAGTCTGAAGGTGCCAGTGAGCTTTATTGATAGGCAGGGTGATGGCCTTGATGACGCTACCGGCGTGGGAGTCCTGCCGGCGGAATCGGTCGTAGACGGCCACAGACTGCGGGAACTTCAACTCAAAGTTGGTCTCTAGCGGCGCAACAGCGTAGGTGCCGCGCGGCGTGCCAGCGGCCCCATGGGGGTACAGGTTGGGCGTGATGCCGCCGGGCTGACCTAGTTCTCTATGGGGTGCGCCTGTCATATGCCACAGGCTCGTCCCCCCGGGGGTCTCGGTGGGGGACGAGCCTGTGGTGGCTTGTTTTGTTCCCTGTGTTACTGGATTTCGTTGACCAGTTGCCGGAGGGTGTTTGCTGCTTCGCCGGGGTTCTTGATGTATTTAAGTTCTTCGGTGCCGGAGGTGGTGTGAACGGTAAGTGTTCCGCCTTTGAAGGGACTTTCCGTGGCTGTGATGTTCTGCACCTTGCTCATGTCGATGTTGACGTAGCTCTTGGCGACGCGGCCGCTCTTTTGGGTGATACTGGTGCCGCTTACCGTGGTCTTCACACTGTTCCATTTGACCCAGATGAGCAGTGTGGGGATGAAGAAAAGTATCCAGCTCCATGCAAGGGACCAAAGCACAGGGCGGGCGTCCTTTTTGATTTTCATTTGAGTGTCCTTTCAAGGCGGTGCGTGACGCTCCTACCTTATCGGGAGTCCCCTCAGCGGCATTGTTTTGGGGCTCGTACCGCTGAGGGGTCCGCGTGGGTGGTGCCGGTGGTTGAGTGTGGCTATTGCTGCTGAGCTGTCATGTCGTCGCACCATTGGAAGATGGCGACGGCGGCCATCGTTTCTAGGAATATGGTGTCGTCTCCTAGGCGGTGGCGTTCCCTCAGGGTTTCGTTACTGAGTTGCTCGTAGGCTTGCTTGTCGATCCAGACTGTGAGCCCGAACTGGTCGTCACGTTGCTGGATCGTGTCCACATTGAGGCTCATATAACGGCCTCCTGCACATTGGGTAGTTGTTGCCGGGATATGACCACTCGGGTGAGGTAGTTGGATATGGCCTCTTGGGCGATTATCTCTGGCTCAATGCGCAGCCAATTGTCATCTGAGCGGCGGGCAGCTTCGGATATAAGTGTGTTGTACTCGTAGGTTGGGAGCAGTAGGCGCAGTTCTATCAGATTTCGGTTGATCTTCGGGGTTTTCTTTTTCCTGAAGATGCGCATGATTAGACCTCTTCCAACGTGGGCTGGAGTGGAGCAGGCGCCTGGAGACCAAGTTTGCGGCGGATGAAATCAATGCCGGCAGGCTGAACCCGGGTGGTGTAGCTGGTCCCCCGGCTGCCGTCTCGGCGCTCGAATTCGTAGCTGGTGATGCGGAAGTACTTCACGTACTCGGAGTAGGGAGTGTTGCGCATGTGCCCCTTGGGGATCATCACGCCGGCGTTGCGGAGCATGTCCCAGAGTTTGGCCTGGGAGAGGCCGAACATTTTGCCTACGGTGCCGATGCTGTAGGTGCCGTCTCCGTCTAGGAACGCGTCGTAGGCCTCAGCTTTGGGGGTCAGTGCTTGGTTCTCGGCTTTGAGCTGTGCGACTTTCGCGGTGGTGATTTCTAGGGCGCGGGCCACAATCTCGTCCGGGGTAAGCTCCCGGCGCTCTGCTGTGCGGAGGGTCTGCGCCATCCGGTAGAACTCATCAACCAACCGAATTTTGAACTGCCTCACGGTGTCGTTGTTCCGGGCGTAGGTCAGGAGCAGTGTGGCTTGGTGTTCGTTCAGGAACGCCACGCGCCGGTTCTGGTCGCCGCCGGGGGTCTCAAAGGTTTCGATTTCAAATCTGACCCTTCCGAACCGCTCAAAGTCGGCCCGGTACTTGTCCAAGTTCTTCAGGACAGAGTTGTGGTCTACGTCCAGGCCTTCGGCCACGATGAGGGAGGTCGTAAGAAGTTCGCCGTGTTCTTGGGTGACCAGGTTCATGCTTATGCCCTTCCTGATTTGGTGGTGAATCGGAGTGCGGGGAGGTAGTGCAGCATGTTGGTGAGTGCTGCTATGGCCTGCTGGGGCACTACCCCGTTGCCGGCGGCCCGGATTTTGTCGTTCCGGGTGATGTCTGGGGTGTCGCATATCCAGCCTGCGGGGACGCCCATCATGAACTCTGTGAAGTGCTCACTGAGTCGGCGCTTACCGCGGGGCGACAGCTCCGTGGGTGCCGGTGCCGGTCGCCCCAGGACGCGCTCCCACCGGGCAACTGCGGGCGTGTAGTCCCCGAAGTCGGTGTAATGCAGCCGTGTCGCTAGGTGGGTGGAGCGTTCAGGGGGTCGTCCGCTGGTGCGGGGTAGACCAAAGTCCGCATCTCCGGCTTTCGGGGTAGGCAACAGGTTCCCGATGGCCGGCAGATCGAAGTGCCCGGCGCTGTCCCGTTGATTGGGGCCGCCTTTGTCCCCGTGTGAGGCTCGGGGAGTCGGTAGCAGGTGCATTGACCGCAGTGGCGTGCTGTTCCTCTGGGTGTCAGCGTCGCTGGGATTGTGGCCGTCCGTGGTGAGTGGTGTCGGCAGCAGGTGCTCCACCACGTCTTGGATGCTGACACTGTGACCGCCAGCGCGGCGCTTGTCCGGGTGCTGGGAGCCTCCATTGCTGCCCAGATTCGCCTGCGGTGTCGGCAGAAGTGCTACCGGGGTAGCTGATCCGGTGCCACCAGATGCACCAGTTGGGATGAAAGTCTGAGCGTCTGCCCCCGCTCGGCGGCTACCTCCGGATGGAGCATACCCCCGCCCGTCTCGTCGGCCATCATGGTCCTCAGCAACGGCGTCTCTTCGCCAGGCGAGGATGAAGACGCGCTCTCGTCTGTGGGGTGCCCCGACTGATGACGCGGGTAGAGTGCGCCATTCCGCGTCGTACCCGAGGCTGGCCAGGTCTCCGAGAACACGTCCGGTTGCCCGAAGATAGGCGTCTCCGGGTGCTCCCAGCAGTCCCGGCTCTGATTCCACTGCGCTGTAGGCGGCTGCTGAGTGTGCTCCACGGACGTTCTCCCAGATGACGAGGGTTGGCTTGATGGTGGCGATAGCTTCCCGCATGGCTACCCAGAGGTTGGAGCGGGTGCCTTCGGTCATTCCTGCGCGCCGTCCTGCTGCGGATACGTCCTGGCAGGGTGAGCCTCCGCTGATGATGTCTACGGGCTCCACAGCGGCCCAGTCGATGGCCGTCACGTCCCCGTGGTTCGGGACTCCGGGCCAGTGGCGGGCCATGATTTTGGAGGGGGCGGCTTCGTATTCGGCGTACCAGGCAAGGTCGGCGTTGAAGATTTGCTCTACGGCGAGGGCTAGGCCTCCGTAGCCTGAGAAAAGCTCGGCGTGGGTGAGTCGCCTGGCAGGCAGGGCGGGGTGCATTGAGGTGGCTCTCTATTGCGGTGGTGGTTGAGTGTTTAGCGCGGCTTGGCGGGCCGACTGAAGCTGAGCTTACGGCAGGTTTTGGCATGGTCGCAATGGGGCACGCCGTTTTTATTTCGCGCGGCCTGAGCTTTAGCTGGGTGATGATGAATGATTTTTCAAAATTTGATGGATGGGTGAGGTAGAGCTGGGTGACTAGTTGTTTTGGGGTACTTTGCTCTACTTTGCTTCGGATGTGACTTGGCCAGTGACTTGCGAAGTGACTTCTGATGTGACTTCCTGCCCAGTGTTTCCAAGGGATCAGGGGCACTCCCCCGTTTCGCCTGTAGGGACTCCTGAAGTGACTCCCGGTGTCACTCCGGTAGTGACTTCAAAAGTCCGTGGCAACACATGAATCTTCCGCGCTGGGATATTTCTAGAACTCGGCCTGAGCGATCCGGTACGTCTCCATTGGGTCCATGGTGTCTACGTAGTCATCAAGCCCGTCGAGGTTGCTGAACTTTCCTTCCAGGTGCATAACTCCGTACCTGATGGCATCGGCCAGGTGGTCCTCTGCGCTGGTGTCCAGGTCTTCGGGGTTGGTCTTGGAGCGCGGCAGCGTGGGCAGGGTGCGGATGGTGTCCCGGCAGGTGTTGTAGACCAGGAACCGGGGCTCCCCGTCTTCTCGGATGCGCAGCTTTTCATCCAGCAGCGCCCACCCCGGGATGCGGGAGTTGTTCGCCTTGATGGGCCGCCGGTTGAGGACCGTCTGGTAGGCGTGCGCCTGGGAACCCACCGGCGGTGAGCCGTCTTTGGTCTTGTGCGCCCCCGCGTCTTGCCTTGACCACATCGCAGGGTCGGCAACCACCTCAATGGGCTCCCCTGATGCCTCCTCTTCATCCTTTGACAGATCACGAATCAGCTCAGCCTGCTGCACCGGTGTCAAGCCCTTCGCGTAGGCCTCCCGGTACTGGATAATCAGCCCGTTGCCTAGCTTGCACAGCCAGACCGCGGCAAAGGGCGCTTCATGGCCGTAGTCCACAGCGATGACCTTGCGACCGGATAGCAGGCTGATCGGGAACAGCTCGGGTTTAAGGACGTGCTTGTTTTCCCGCCAGGAGGAGAAGCGCACACCATCCAGGACACTCCAGTCACCGTCCCTTAGTGCCCGCCGGAGGTCTTCAGGCAGACGGTTCAGGGTCTTTAGGTAGTCCTTGTTCAGACTGGGATTATCGGTGGCGCGCGCGGGGATGTAGACCCTAGTGCCAGGTTCGGGGTCTTCCTCTGAGGGTTTCGGTCTCCAGACTTTTTCCGGAGGGTATGGGTCCACGAATCTGCGCTTAAGCCACATGAGGCCTATGCCGGTGGGGTTCGCGGTGAGGATGCGGCGGGGAAAGAGCCCTAGGGCTTCCATGCGCTCTGCGACTTCTCCGGAGGCTCGGAGACGCGATTCTAGGTAGCTGTAGTGGTTCTCGGGGAACTGGCTGGCTTCCTCGAAGATGACTAGCTGGTATTCGGGGCCTTGGTAGTTCTCTAGGTCACCGTCCTTGTCCAGGTAGCCAAGTTGGATGACGGACCCGTTCTTGAACGTGAATTCGTACCGGCTGGCGTGGAACTTCGCTAGTTCCTCCGGTATCTCTTCCAGCAGTTTCGGGAGGACGCTGCTCTCCATCTGCTTGAAGGTCTTCCGCAGGATGAGTACGCGAACACCGGGCACTCGCAGGCACAGGAGGATGGCCTCGGCGCGGGCAAACATTGACTTGCCGCCACCGGCTGCACCGCCATAGAGCAACTCATCTACCTGGGCGCGGTGCGCCTGGAGCTGTTTGGGGTGCGGCCTGTACTTGAACTTGACTGTGGTGGCCCGTCTCATAGCTGGGAGGTGTCTACTTCCGCCTCTGGCTCGGTGCGGCCTGAGTTGTCCAGGCTGGGGTCAAAGACCGCGATGATGTCACCGCCGGTGTTCAGGTTCACGTCCTTTGGCGCGTCTAGGCCTAGGTACTTTGCGCGGCGCTCTTTGGCTTTCATCACGCGGTCAAATGCGTCCCTGTCGCCTTTCAGGGCTTTGGCCAGGAAGACGCGCTCTAGCTCGTCAATAGACTCCAGCTCCTGCTTCAGCACGTCCTCGGCGGGTTCACGCTGGAGGTCTTTGAGAGCCTTCTGGATGTCTTTGTAAGCGTTGGAACGGTCCCCGTTGTAGTGCTTGTCTGCGATCTGCTGATAGGTCATGCGGCGGGCCCGCATCCGCAGGGCATCGGCGCGGCGCAGTTCATACTTGGGCGGCTGGCGCTTCCGTGGCACGGTGGTCCTCCTGTGTGGTCTGAGGATCACAGGATGAGAGGGACCGGTGGCCTATTGGGGGACGCGGGGGTTGCGCACACTCCCCTACTGCGCTAATCTCTTATTAGCGCACGGGTTGCCAGCCCGGAAGTAAACTCAACCACCAAGCACCAGTGACCCCAAGGAGCCGCAATGAGCACCCTCACCGCAGAGCAAATCAAGACCAACCTCCGGCTGACCAAGCGCCAGGCAGAGACCATCAAGAAGAACCTGGACAAGCACAATCTCAACAGCCGCCTCATCGAGGATGGCGTGATGATCTGGGCACCTGGGAACAAGCCCTACCGGGTCATTGATGACCCAAGCGCCCCCACTGATGAGGTCCGTCAGCTCAACTATGACGGTGCCCTGGAGGCCATCAACTACTGCCATGAGCAGACTTCCTAAACTTCCCCGCTCGGCGCGTGACTACCACCACGCCGAAATCTCAGGAAAACAGGAAGAAAGGATGGTGATGGCGACAGCCCCCAGCTAACATGCCTAATATGACCGTAGCGCAAGACAGGGGGCGAAAGCTCTACACACACGAAGTAGCAGAAATCCGCAGCGTGAAGACTGCAACAGTCCGTGTGGACCTCGCACGCGCCCGGGCCAACCGGAAAGGCTACGGGAAGCATCAGACGTACAACCGACCTGGCATGGACTTCCCAGAGCCAGACGGCTACGACATGCGCAGCCCGTGGTGGTGGGAATCCACGATCCGTGAATGGATGGACAAGCAGCCCCGCCGGCGGACCTCGTCCCAAAAATGAATCCACACACAGAGAAGCCCCTCGCCACACGGTGAGGGGCTTCTCGTGGCTCCGGCTACCCGTGCCGGGGGTGAGCATCCAGTAGATACCCCAGGTTCTCCGCGCGGGTCTCTCCCCCATAAGAGTCCAGGGCATCCGCGAACCGCTGCCGCAGCTCCGGCGGGCAGGTGATGGTGAAGCTGGTCAGGGAGTCATCCCCACCTTCAGCGTCCTCCTCACCTTCCAGCTCATCGGGGTTGATCCCGGCCAGCAGTTCGTCCAGATCGTCGCTGGTGAATCCGGTGCCATCCAGGCCACCCTCGGAGGCGTTAATGTCGCCCAGCAGCTCAGCTAGCTCCTCATCGTCATACCCAGACACGTCGTTAGCGCGGTTGTCCACGGCCACGATCCGGGCTGCGTCGGCATCGTTGACATCCACGTAGGTGGCAGCAACGTGGGTCCAGCCCAGTTCTTTGGCGGCCTTCACCGTGTGGTTGCCGGCCAGGATTTCGTTGGGTCGCCCGGTGTGGGTGCCCTTGTTGACGACGATAGGCCGGTACTGGCCGTTGACCTCCAGTGACTGCATGATGACGTTCAGGTCACCCTGTCGGGGGTTCTTCACATAGTGCTCCAGGTCGTCTATCGAGACGGCTAGGTCTTGGATGGCTTCATGAATCTTGGTTGGGTTAGTGGTCTCGGCCACGGTGCATCAGCTCCCAGGTGGGTTGCGGTGTCGGTGGCCCCAGGGTGGGCCTCCACCGTCCTGCCTTGGGGGATGCGCGGGCACGAGAAGACCCCCGGAAGCTGATTGCACCCAAGCTGTCCGGGGGTCGATCACTCGCACCACAGATGAGAGACGCAGAATCTCGCCTGTGACTTCACACTCCCATGGTCTACCGCGCTGTAGGGGGAACTAGGCCGCGGGGAGTAATTCGCGGTCATTGAGGACATCCTCGGTGCTGAAAAGGGCTTTCATTTCTTGCCGGGCGATTTTGCGGGCCTTGCGGCGCCGTTTCGGTGCGGCCAGCTCACCGGCCTTTACCAGCAGTTCCGCGTCTTTGTGGTCGCGTCGGCGGGCCCGGACGGTGGCCCCGGTGGATTGCTGGGGGTTGGCGGGGTCTGCCAGGCGAGCCAGGTGTGAGGGGTAGCCATTGGCGGAGAACAGTGGGGTGCCCCGGACTCCGGGCCGGTCATGCTCTTGGTACTCGTGCGGGCCTGCCTGCGCCAGGGTCGCGTCAACGTCGAAGAGTGGTTCTTGGATGACTTCGCTGGCCAGCGCCATGGCGGGCCTACGGGCTCCACTCTTGGATGCCAGGGCCCTGGTGAGCGCCACGGGGATGTCGTGCTCATTGTCCAGGATTCCGGAGTCGTAGAGCATCGTGAGCGCATCACGAACCCCCAGGAGCCTGTTTTGGTCCAGCGTCATGGTGGTGTCCGCGATCCGTGCCCGGGCTTCCAGGGCCAGGTGAACGGCTTCGGCTACCACCTCAGCGGGGTAGGTCTCTAGAGCGGCCTGGCCCAGGACTAGGAAGCCGTGGCCATGGCAGATGACGCATTCAGGGTCTACTAATTCTTGACGACGGCGGGCGCATACGGGGCAGAGTCGGCGCATATTGGAGCCTCATGGGTGCGGTGAACAGGGTGCAGTGTTCGTTGCCGCAGTCCCCCCAGACCAGCCCGATGACCTAAATATAGCGCCACAAGACACACATATGGTGGTGCTAAAGACAGTTGGGCGTGTCTGGTGATAGCATCAGCACCAGCAGCGCCGTTCTTCCACAGGGTGTTGCGTTGATGAATTCCATAAGAGAGCCCCAGCCAGGGAATCCCCCCACCCGACCGCTGCCCGCTTGCCGCAGTTGTCCCCCGGCTGGGGTTTCTCTTTGCCTACCGGACTTCTACGCGCCGGAGCTTCCCGTTGAATTTGGCCACCACCCGCACCTGCGTGCCAGGCGGCCAGCCGTTGTCCTCTGCGACGGCCACAAACCGCTTCAGATCATCTAGGGTGATGCCCGCAGGGTTCTCATAGTGGAACCCGACACCAGGCCGGGCAGGCTCCCCGCTGGGTGTTTCGTCGGGTTCAGTGTCCAGCTTCCAAGCCCGTTCCGCTGGGGTGTCAAGCTCTGGGGCGCGGACATAAAAGGTGCCGGTGGCCTTGACTTTGATGCGGTCCTCACTGGCGGTGTCGGCGCTGGACTCCATGACTTCACCGTCGTGGGGTCCGCCGTAAAACCTATCTGCGAACACGCGCGGCCTCCTGTTTCTCGTGCTCTTTCTGAAGCTCTTTACGTATGGCCGCGGGCTTGTTGCCGGTGCGGCGGGCTATCTCCTCGATGGACACACCCAGGCTGAGCAGGTAGCGGATGTCCTCTGTCACAGGCCCAGCTCCTGCTCGGCGGCGCGCAGGTTGGCTAGCCGGCGGCGGACATGCTCACGTTCACTGTGCAGCATCTCGGCATAGTGTCGCACCTCATCTAGCTGAGCGCGCTCTCTCTTGCGCTTTGCAAAGAGCTTATTGAGGTGCTTCTCCCGGGCCTTCAGGACCAGGGGAAGCTTGAGCCTCTGGACTTGCAGGTCCGTGCCGGCCAGGTGGGTCCGCATGGCCTCTACCGGGTCTGTGATCACCGGTCCTGAGCGGACACCGAAGGTGCGAATCTGAGGGTCATTACTGTCCAGGACGTTGAAGTCGTCCTCTGCCAGCTTCCGGCCTAGCTGCTTGGAGGCTAGACGATAATGCAGCGGGGTCCGGTATGGGGAGAGAGCCAGGAAGAGATCAGTCAGGGCGGCGAGGACAAGGCAGTAGAACAAAGCCACGCCTACGTAGTATCCAAGGTCGTACATAGTCACGTTTACCACCCGTGTCCGGTGCGGAGCCCTGCCCGCTCTAGGCGCGCCCGAAGGTTCGGCATGGCGCGGGGGTCACTGGGCGTTGAGCTGGTGAATATCGGGGCGTGCCGGAGGTCTATGGGCAGGAACTTCCAGTGTCCCCTCCTCGTGGGTTCGACTTCCCACCCTGCGGCTCGTGCGGCCTTGGCGAGCTTCCTTAGCTCTTTGGTCATGTGTGGCATGTGCTGGTGTCTTCTCTAGATCAGTGCGCCGTCTCGCATGACTTCCCAGGCGGATTCTGCGGCGTCGTAGCGGGCTTCTTCGGAGTGGTCCCTGGTGCAGGTCGCCATGGGCGGCGCGTCCTCGCATTCGTCGGGCCGGTGTTCGTGTTCCAAGGCGAGAGCGGCCAGGCACTGAGCACAGGCCACTTCGTTGGCCCAAAGGTTGTCTACCCACTCATTGGTGGTTGGCATGTCGCACCGTTCGCAGTGCCGCCCGGGGTGGTGCTCTCCGCAGTCCTGGCAGAGCTTGATGTGGTGCGTCATACGGCACCTGCCGTCTCTGGGACCAGGGAATGGTTCTGGATGCTCAGGTGGCCGCCGGCGAAGCGCTGGATGGCGGCGGCGAGCTGGGCGGGTGTCACGTCCAGGGCATCAGCCACGTTGATGATCTTCTGGTGTGGCTGTCTCTGGATCATGGGGATGAGCCCGCGCTGGTGCGCCTCTTTGATGTGCTTCTGGGCTGTGCGTGCGGACATCCGGAAACGTCCCTGGACTTCGGCGCGTGCGGGGTATCCCATTGCGGCGGTGGTGTTGTAGACCCGCGCAATCTCTACGAGGCTGTGGCGTCCGCTCATGAGTTGTCCTTTGGGGTCCAGGTCGCCCAGTAGTTCGCGCGAGATTCGTGGTGCTCGGCGTCCCTGCGGGCCTCGTGCAGGGCGGCGGCGTGATCAATGGCGGAGTCGATGGACAGGCCCGGACGTTTGCCCCTGGGGATGTTCAGGTGCCCGTGGTCGAAGGGGCCGCGGGCCTCCTCGTCACGCTTGACAGCTGCTTCCAGCTTGTCTGCGCGGCGGCGGGCTTTTTCGGCTTTCCGGCGTGCTGAGCGTTCACGGGTGGCGCGCCACTGTTCTATTTCGTCGGCTGTGCGCGTGACTGCGGGCCGGGGGCCGCTCATCTTGTCCATGTGGGCATCGGTGAATCCGGCGGCTTCCAGGGCGGCGATCTGGGCCTCTTTCTGGGCGTTCTGCTTCAGCAGTCCCAGGGCCAAGGGTGTGTAGGTGGTGCCGGGGATGGGTGGGGCGGGCGGGGTCCATTCGCTCTGCACCTTCTCGGCGGTGGTGTTCATGATGTGGTCGAAAAGCGCCTGGAGTTCCTGCGGGGTGTCGCAGTCCTGGGCACGCTTCTGGAGGGTGGCTGTCATGGTGTTCTCCTGTGTGGTGGTTGAGTGAGGAGGGGTTGGCGGACCCCTCCTGTTAATGCGATATTAGCGCATTGGCTATAGTCGCGCAATAGACCTATTCCGCACGACGATATAGGCGCACAATCACCTGATGCGGACCATTGACAGGCTCTCGGCGGTTATCAGGCCCGACCACCCGGGTGTCGTTGTCATCCGCGAGCACACCGGCCTTCACCAGGCCGTCAACAATCGCCTTGGATGTCGGCATGAGGTTGTTGACTTCGCGCCGGTGATTGGTGGGGTATCGGTAGTAAATGACGATGCGGGCCCAGTCCAGGGGTTGGCAGTTAGCGGCGGCTTTGGCTGCCAGGCGCTTCCATATCTGAGTGCGGCGGTTGCGCTCGTACGGGTATAGGCGGTCATTCATGCTGAGCCGGGTTTTTGCCCAGGTGTGCCCCGTGAGGTCTAGCCGGATGGTGCGGTGGAGAATGAGCCCGGTCTCGCCTGCCAGGAATGGGTCAACGGGGCCGGTGCAGTTCTCGCAGAGGTGGGCTTCGGTGGTCATGGCGGCATAGTGCTGGAGCTGGCCAGCGCACAGGGGGACGGTCGCGTGGCCACCCGCTCCACCGGTGCCGAGCTTTACCCGCGCAAACCTTAGCGTCGCTCTTGAGTTGCCACACGTAAACTCTACGGGTAGACTATAAGTGTTCCCACCGAGAGGGGGTGAACTTGGGAAATGAATAAGGAAATGAGAAAGCTCATCAAGGCCCTGGAGGATGCAGGGTACGAGGTGGTCTACACGAAGAAGGGACACCCGGTAGTCCTCGACCAGGAGGGCCGCAGGGTCACCACCTTCTCCGGAACCCCCAGTGATCGGCGCTCCTGGCTTAACCAGTTAGCACCGCTGAAACGCAGAGGGTTCGATTGGCCGCCCAGAAGATGAGTAAAACCCCCGGACCGGAGATAGAGCTAGTACCTCCGGGCCGGGGGCCTCATTCCCTCATTATCCCAAAGCCCCCACCAACACGAAAGGGCCAATAATGAGCACGGAAGAATTCAACATCACCGCAGAAATGGCGTACGCCAGCGCTGAGGGCGACACAGACACCATCGTGGACAGCCTCATTGACTACGGGATCGCCCTGGGTGAGTCCGTGAGTAAGCGCCAGTTAGTCACCATCACCGTTCCCGCACCTCACCTGAAGGGTGCCATCACCACCGGTATGGCGCTTATCTCCGAAGCGGCAGGCGATATCGTCAGCCTCCAGGCCATGAGCACCCAGGCTTTTGACGAGACCGCGGGCATCATCTTGCACCCTGCTCCCCTGCTGAGCGTTCAGGAGTTCGCCCAGAAGCTGGGCACCTCGCGGCAGAACGTTGTGCAGCGCATCAAGCGCGGCAGCCTGCCCGGCGTGATGATCGGCAACACCTGGATGCTCCCGGCTACAGCCTTGCCGGACGCTAAGCCGTTCGGCGGCAAGCACGAGACCGTAGAGGAGCTGACAGCACAGTTGCAGACCCGCAGCGCGGAGCTGGCCAGCGACAGCCTGAAGGCCAACACCGAGGAATGGCACCGCCGCAGCCATGAGAACGTGCGCACCCAGTCCAAGCTGGCGTTCCTGAAGGCTGAGGAGTTCTTTAAGTCCGAGAAGGCCCACAAGGGTCAGGAGACCCCGGAGAACTTCCGGGAGGCGCTGAACCACCTGGGCGACCTGCTGAATGCAGTACATGAGCTTCTGCTGGAGGTCGGTGACCACCCGGACCCGAAGGACTGATACACCAGGGCTTGCACCTTCCCGCTAACATGTGTTAGTATAGAGTCACAGGCAGGGAAAAGAACCCAGCCCAAACCGGGAAGGAAACCCAACATGACCCCCAACGCACTCAGCCAGCGGGTAACCCAGCTCACCACCCTCCAGCTCATCGCCCTCGTTGACTACATGATCGAAGACGCCAAGGGCGATCTGAAGAACATCACCGGTGACAACTGGACCGTCTACGATGCCGTCAGCGCCGAAATTGAATCCCGGCTGGGGATTGATGCGGATGGACTCCCCCGGGTCCACAAGGAGATTCCCGGCTACTACAGAGAGCTGTACGTGAAGCTCCGCTACGGAAACCACTAGCCAGACTGAAGGCCCCAACCACTCCCCCAGGTGGTCGGGGCCTTCACCTTTCCCGTATTGCTCTAGTCGCTAACATGTGTTAGTATTGGAGTATCGGCCAGGGACCAACCCAGGCGAAACAGGGAAAGGAACCCAATGACCAAGCACCCAGAGCAGCGGCCAGCAGTAATCGCCCAGCGCCTCACCCTCACCTGGGACGCCAGCCCCGTTCAGTACACCGACGACAAGCAGGGCGAACTGGCAAAGGCAGTGAATGAAGGACGGATAAGCCTCCGCCGGGCACTTGCCAAGGGCTACCAGGTCGGTCAGGGCATTAAGTAGCCAAGAGCCCCGGTTCGCACAGCGGGCCGGGGCTTCACCACCCCCAGAAACTTGCCACGCCCACTAACACATGTTAGTCTTTACTTATCGCCAGGGAACAACCCAGGCCCCACGGGAAAGGAACCCAGACATGAAGACCCAGAACCACCTCGGCCCCGCAATCCTCCAGGCCATCAAGAGCGCCGACAAAGACGTAAGCCTGTTGACGCTCTCGAATAATTCCGCCGTGCGCAACGCCGCAGGCTACCACTCCGGAGGTCTCAGCACAGAGGAATTCCTGGCCGCGCTCCTGGCCGAACTTAAGTGGCTGGACCGCGCTGGACGCATCAGCGCCAACTACTCGGTCAAGCGCAAGACCGGCACCCCGTTCCCCTTCCCAGATTGGGGAATCACCTTCTATGAGTCCCGCAGCTACCGGGCCGCCTGACACCTACTAACCCACTGCCCCCGGCCCCACCAGGTCGGGGGCTCCACCATAGGAGAGACTAATGACCATGACCCCCGAGAAGTTCCGCTCCCTGTGCCAAGTCGCCGGCATTTCCCGCGCTGACCTCGCAGACCGCTTCCCAGAGGTGAACCCCGACAACCTGCGCAAGTGGTGGACACGCACGTCTCCCCCGACTGCTGCTGTGGACTGGGTGCGCGAGCAGATCACCGTGGAAAAGGCCGTGGAGGCCCGGAATGCCACCAAGGCGGAGTATGAGCGGCAGCAGGACATTCTGGCGCTCACCGTGGCGGATGCAGTGGAGAGTGGCGCCTCGTGGGCAAGTCTGGGGCTCCGCGGTCCGGAGGTTCAGCGGCTGCTGGTGCGCGCTAAGAAGCTGGATGAGCAGGGCTAACCGTTCCCCTTGCCCACCGCGCTAACATGTGTTAGTATTGTGGGGAAGGCAGGGAAAAGAACCCAGCCACCTAGGGAAAGGAACCCACCATGCAGCTCCGCGAACTCGTCACCGAGATTGAAACTCTCCTCCAGCTCCCCGCCCCCAAGGTGGACAAGCTCGCGTCCGCCCGTGAGCGCCACACCACCGGCATCACCGCGGAGGACCAGTTCCAGGCCCACCACCAGGTGATGACCCAGTACCTGCGTGAGGCCCAGGACAAGGCTCTGGAGGAAGCCGTTGAATTCCTCCGCGTCACCGAATCCGGGGAGTCCCTGAACCCCTGGGCCACCCTGGAGCACGCTCAGGAGTGCATGAAGCTCCACGCGAACATTCAGGCCTTCTGGAACTGATCCCCGGGCACAGCTCAGGCCCCTCACTTCCTTTGCGGGAGGTGAGGGGCCTGAGCGTTTCCAGGACCGTGCTGGCACACGAACCCCAGAGGTCGAACAACTGGGCAGTCAGGAGGACCGGGACTCTATGACGAGCCCTCCCGAACTCTACGGCGCAGCGCCGGCGGGATGGGGAGGGTAGCTAGAAAAGTGCGGCCTGCTCCACCTGTGCGGTCTCCGGAACCTCTGGCGCGCGGCTTCCCCGATCCCCGTAGTCCTCAGGGCCCAGTGTCCATCCCTGGCCTCTCCAGTCCAGCACGGTGGTGTGCAGACAGTCCGGACACCGGGAGGCGAATAGTCGCCGTGGCCGCGCCTTGTGGCGCCCCAGGGGTGAGTGCCGTAGACGTTTCCCCTTGGAGAAGAACACTCCCACCTTGTGGAGCGTTGGTGTCAGAGAACCGCACTCATGGCAGGCAAGGAAGTCATCGACGTGGAAGCTCAACGATGTCCTGAAGCTCCGCCAGTGTCGTCCCCAGTCGATGGGGTATCCGTCCCAGAACAGCGGCAAACCCGGGCGGCTCATCCGCGCATTACTTCTGGGACTGGGTGCCCTTCTCCCCCGGGCTGGCAGTAAGACTGATGCCGCCGTGGCAGTGAGCAGTCCGGGATGTGCCCGCCATACTCCTCACCCTCTGGCCGCATCCCATAGGAGGGGCTGCCGCACTTCTGACACTGACCCAAGTCCTCATTGGGTCCCTGCGGCCCACGGTGCGGCCCGTCTGGGCAGACCGTGCCAGGCGGCAGAGGGTTGAACAAGTGGTGTGGCTCCTGTGGGTCCAGATCGTCGGGCGGCTCCGCTGAGAGCTGGAGGCCGACGACGACGGGCCATGCCCGTGGAATCTTCGGGGGCACCCACTCAGCGGTGAATTCGGTGGCCGGAACCTCCAGCCAGGTGCCATCCTCACGGATAAGGGCTATCCCCGGGGTGATCCCATCAGCACCCATGAAGGTGTTGTTAACACCCAGGACGGTGCGGGTGTGGCCGTCTGGTGTGGTGATCTTCCAGGGCATCAGTCGCCCTTGCCACTGTTGACCAACACGGGGATAACCCGGTCTTTGCCCACCAGTTCCTCTGCCTCCTTGATGGGGTCGCGTCGGGCCCACCCGACGGAGAGGTCTGGGATGGTGTGCTGGTCGCCGTGCTGGGCGCTGATAGCAGCCACCCAGGCCCGCACGCTGGCCTCCTGGGCTTCTCTGGTCATGGAGGGGGCCAGGCGCAGCTCTGGGAGGTCCGTGACCCAGGGGCAGGCCTCCACGATGTGCGGCTCCACATAGGTGCCGGCGCGGGGCAACTGGTGAGTCATCAGGTTGTCATCCAGCAGCCCGTTCAGGGCCTGGTAGACCTCGCCCATGTCGCAGGCTAGGCGTCCGTCTCCCCGGCTGATGACCTGGCCGGTGGTGAGTGTCATTTCAGCCATGGGTCAGTCTCCTGAGGTGTTTTCGAGGTGCGGGATGATCACGGTGGGCTTATAGGTGACCTTGTAGTGGTCTGCGCTCACGTTGGAGGCGTCCACCTGCTCCACGAAATAGGTCACGTTGTCAGAGAGTCCCAGGTGGTGACGCTTGTAACCGTCCTCGTGCTTGCAAGTCACGGTCACCTGGGGAGTCTTGCTGTCGCCGGATCGTTCGATCTGGCAGTAGCCTTCTACGCTCAGCAGGTACTCGTCCGTGATCCCATTGACGAAAACAACCTGCCTCGCCACGTTGAAGTTGTTGGCTTCTTTCGAGATGTTGCGGTTGGCTACGTCCGCGTCGTCGCAGGCGGTGAGGGCCAGCCCTGCGGCAAGCAGGAGGCCGGCCAGTGCGGTCTTTCTCATGGTTCTCCTTGGTGGTTGAGCGTTGGCTTAGTCAGTGTCCCCGGGCTGGTCGGGGCCCGGGGGGATGGGGTGCTTGTCAGCTCCTCCGTTCGTATTCGTCAATCAGTTTTGTGGCGTAGTCGGAGCCGTCTGGGTGGCGTTCCATTTCTTCGTCTATGGCGTCTTCAAGCTCTCGGGCACTCATCAGGCTGGGGTTGGGCTTGTTCTTCATTCCTGCTCCCCCGTCTCCTGGTAGGGGTTGGCACTTCTCCAGACCCGGTAGTAGCGCGGGTCGATGCCTATGCCGTGACTGGACTTCACGCGCTCGACGCATTCGTTCCAGGCTTCAGCTTTGGCTTTGCGGATAAGCTCAGCTACTTCCGGGGTTGCAGGGTCTAGATAGCCGTCCACGCGGGACAGGTTCAGCATCCAGGCGTCCCCGGGCTTTAGGGTTAGATCCGTGTTCTCGACGTGAAGAAATGAGCCCTTGATCCTCATTTTCGTTTCCGTCACGGGCAGCTGCTTACTCATCATTGTTTCCCTTCTCAATCTGGTCGGCTTCATTGAGCATGTCTTCCGCTGCCACAGCCTGTATTTTGTAGCCCAGCGCGTCCGGGATAGTGATTGCGTACTTCTCCACCGCTTCTCGCAGCGCCTCGGCTTTGGCTTTCGTGGTCACGTGGGTCAGGTAGTTGCGGTGTAGCTCGTCACCGTCCATGGTGCTGATCTCTGGGATGTGCATTCGACGGGACCACTGCCATTCGTCCAGGGCGGTCTTCACGTCCTCATCGGTCGGCGTGTACTGGGCAGATAGCTGATCACTCATAGCTCAGCCCTCTGTTCTCCAGGTAGGCGCGTGCTTGGAGAGGGGAGTCACCTGGGTTGTTCTTAGCGATGATTTGCCTGGCATGATCCGCGCTGTAGATGACGCCACGGGTACAGGGAGAGGACATGATCACTCGGTCAGGGTGCTCCGTGGTGGGCCGCGGTAGTTCGCGGATGTAGAAGCCGCTCTCACCTGATTTCGAGGTATTGAAGGTGGGTTCCTTGTGGTGGAATCCGATCATGTTCACCATCAGGTGTATACCTCCAGGATCGACTCAACGGTCGGGCAGGGGTAGGGGATACCGTCACCGTAGGCGCTCATGCAAGCTGAGCAGTCGTCGTACTCATCCCGCTTGTGCAGCTCCAGTAACTTCAGGAGGGCGGTGGTGGCTTTCTCCCAGCGGATGCTGGCCTGCTCTGCGAAGATGCCCATCCCGTCAGGCAGACCGTAGGCGAGGGTTTCACCGCGGTGATCCATGAGGATGGACTCTGCATAGTCACCATTCTGGTTCTGCCCGCCCCATGGCTGGAACGTCAGCGGGAAATCGTAGTGCTCGGTGGCGGCCTGGATGGTGTTCTTGTCGGCCTCCAGGCGGACGCGCAGGTCGTCGGTGCTCATGCGGTAGCCCCCTCGATAGCGTCGCGGATGTCGGCGATGATGCGTCGATGTGTCCCGACGGTGGACCATGCGCGGCTTGGGTTTACGTCTCGCCTCTTGCTGACGGCGTCATTTATCGCGTCGTAATCGGAAACGGCCTGGGCTTCTAGCTGTTCCAGTTTCGCCAGCACGGCTTGTACTTGTGCGTTGCGCTGGGGCAGGTCGTTCCAGGAGTGGGCCAGGCGCTCCGCGTCGGGGCGGCTCATGCCGTCAGCGACCACATGTGAGAAGAGCAACAACTCTTCAAACTCGTCGTCGGGCTCATACGCCATGACACCGTGCTCCCCGGTCTCCGGCATGGCATCAACATAAAGATGCAAGTCTGTGGCGGCGTCGATGATGCGGCGTTCAGCCTTCAGCTGCTCTGTCAGGTCAGTCATCGGTTCTCCATTCGGTGATGGGGGTCAGGTAGGCGGGCTGGATGTGGCCGGCGCAGACTGGGTAGGCGGGTCCGTCGCCGTCCCAGGGGCGCATGATGGCCACGGCGGGCTTCTCACAGGGGGCGTGCTCTCCGTCCTCTATGACTCCCTGGTGGCACCCCCAGTCGATGCGCAGAGCCTTGACCAGGACCTCAGTCAGCTCAGTCATCAGATGTTCACTCCGTTTCGGCGTAGCTGCCAGATGCAGTCCTCGCAGGTGGTGGTGTCATGGTTGGTGGTGAATCTTGTGTCGGCGTACTGGCCGGCGGACACGTCCCATGCGACTGAGCGGGGCACGGTTTCATCACAGGCGGCGTTGGTACTCCCGTACGGTGCGAAGTGCCGGCGCTCAGGCACGGTCGGCCTCCTTTGTTGGGTGGATGATGGTGAAGTCGCCGTCCAGGATCTGAGCGAGCTCGAAAGATGAGACGCAGTTGTCGTCTCCGTAGGCGCGGTACCAGTAGGGATCCCCGTACCCAGTGATGCCGTAGGTCTTGCCCTGCTGCCAGGCGTGGCCGTTGCTGTCGAGGATCACAGCGCCAGGAGGCAGCTTGTCGAGTTGCATCTGCGCTTTAGCGAGCTTCGGCGGAAGCGAGGATCGCAGAGCACTTTTCTTCTCGCTCGCGGTGAGCGCTGGAGTCCACGACATCACTCCTCCAGGTAGAACCCAGCGGCACGGAACGCGGCACACATGTGGTCCCGCAGCTCCTGCTTCTGGTGGTCGCTCAGGTTGTCCCAGTGGGGGGCTAGGAAGTGCCTGATGCTCTGCCAGTGCGCCTCCGTTGCCTGCTCTACTTGCTCAGCGTTGATGGTCCCCTTGCGGACATGGGCTGCACGCTCAACCGGCCATCGGTACAGCTCGGCGGCTTCGGCCTGTAGCTGTTCAAGCGTTGCCATGGGTGTCTCCTTCGGGTGCGTCGTAGAGCACCGTGAACGGCGCCAGGAATTTGGGGAGGCCGTCACTGCTGACCCCGGTGAGCCTTAGGTGTAGGTGCCCGGCGTGAACTTCTCGGACTACCCCGTCGCGGTCGCGCACCACTGATCCGGGGGTCAGCCCTGCAATGGTGTCCACCTGCCGGGGGACGCGGGTCTTGGCGTCCCCTTCGGTCAGGCCCAGACGGGCGCGGAGCTGACCTTGGATTTCCTGCTCCATGTTCGGCATGGCCTTGGTCCGCTTCGGCTCGGCGGTCATCTCGTACGTGTGGAGAAGGTCCAGGGTGGCGATGAGGTTGGCGGTGCGCTGCTCATAGGCGACGGCGAGGGTGGCCTGCGCCTGTGAGTCCAGGACCACGGCGAGCATTGTCGCGTCCGTCTCCCCTTCTCTGGCGATCCATTCTCGGAGGTCTCCGGTAGTGAACTCAGCATCCTTGGCGTGTGGGTTTCCGGGGAGGGTGTTCATGGTGTTCTCCTGGGGTCTTTCTGGCCTTCTTCGTGTCCGGCTGCCCATGCTTGAATGACGGGCCGGACCCGGGGCTGGTGGATGCTGGTGGCGATGCCGCCGGTGCGTGTGCGGCATTTCTGGCCGGGCCATGCGCCGCACCGTGGGCACCGGTTGTGTTCTAGGGCGATTTCACCGGGGGTCTGGCTCATGCGCCCTCCTTGGGGTGACGGTGATGGTGACCTCGAAGTCGCCAGCTAGCCCTTCCAGTGATTCCTGGAGCCTGTCCCAGGCCTCGTGTTCGGTGCGGAGCATCAGGCAGCCGCCCACGCCTCCGCATTTGTTCGTGTCTGGGTGGACTGATTCATGGCCGACGATCAGGTCTAGGAGGTTCTTTAGGCCATGGGTGAGAGTGGCGCTGGCGTTTCTGGCTTGGTACTGCTGGGCACCCTTCGCCTGTGAGGTGGTGGTCATACGTTCACCCTTCCGTGGTCTGAGCGGGTGCAGCCGCGGCGCTGGCATTCTGGGCATCGGCTGATGTCGCCGTAGTCGTCATCAAAGTGGTCGGCGGTGTCGCCGTCTGTGGCGTCGCTGCTCCAACTGACTTTGCAGCGTTGACACCGGAAGCTGTCCCCGTCGTGGCTGACCTCTTCCCAGCAGCCCGTGCAGGTTGGGTAGTTCCAGCTCAGTGTTGGCAGGGCGGTGCGACCCTCGGCCTCACGGCGCCGTTTGGAGCAGTGGCACAGCAGGAATCCCTCCGATGTGGAGTGCTCACAGTCCTGGTCGTGCAGGCCCTTGGCCACCTCGGCGTCATGTTCGGCGCGGACGCGCTCCAAGAAGTCATTCATGGTGACCATGGGGCACCTCCGTGGGGGTGGTTGCGTATGCTTCAGCACGCAGAAAGGGGGTGCCTTCGTTGATGGCCCCTTCTACTTTGCCGCGGTGAACCCGGAGGGTGGAGAGTTCGACTGTGGCACCTCGCCGGTGAGCGCACAGCAGGACATCGGTGACGAGTCGGCCTAAAGTGTGTGCCTCAGCCTCGGGGGTTTCGAGGTCACGGGCATTCCTGGTAACACTGACAATCTGCCAGCCTCCCATTTCCGGGCTCACGCTGGTCATGGGGTGGTTCCTCCGTGATTTGGGTCGATACCTAGGAGTCGTTTCTTGTAGTCCTCCGGGATGTCAGGAACGCACTGGGGCGGCCATCCCGCGCCCGGGGGCTCGTCGCTGTCCCGGATGAGGGTGACCTGTGCAGGGACGCTAGGGAAAGCCGCATAGGCGTCCACCACGAGGTATTCGACCCTTCCCGCTCCGGTTTCCCGGTTGAGGACCATCTGGTGGCTGTTCGCTTTGTCTACCTGCCCGGAATAGGCCAATAGAGAGCCGTCTGTGGGGTAGGTGACGGCGACGAGTTGGCCCTTCTTCAGCTCGGTCCAATGGATGGTCCGGGGAACGGCTGCACCGAGGTCTTTCTCTAGTTGCTTGACGGCGAGGATCAGCCAGTCGGCGTCGTCTGCGAGCTGGTGGAGCAGGCTGGTGGCGTCGTCGGGGAACGCGCTGGTCTCTGCGGGCCTGTAGGTCTTGGCTTCGCGCCACCGGGTTTCGATTTCTTTGAGCTTGCTGCTGAGGTCACTCATTGGTGGCCTCAATCGCGGCCTCGAAGACTTCGCGGAGCACGTCAGCGACGATGTACTGGGCGGGGCTGGTCTCCTCGTCTTTCCCGTAGTCCTGGGCGGCGGTGAGGAGCGCCTGGAGCGGTCCGGGCTTCTGCTCCTCCTGGGCCGGAGCCTGCTGCTGGTCACTGGCCGGGGTGGCTGCGGTGTTCCATTCCGCGTCTCCTGGGCGGGTCAGGAGTGCGATGGTCTCCGCGTCGCCTGCAAGACAGTGGATAGCGGAGTTCCGCAGGAAGTAGTCACCGTCTGCGCCCATCTGGACCCGGCAGATGTTCCAGCGACCCCTATAGCGGACGATGACTTTCATGTCTTCGGTGAGGTCTGAGACCTTCAGGATGGGGAGGTTGCGGGTTCTCTGGAGGCGAAGCTCGTCATCTAGTGCCCTGATCTTGTTGTGAAGCTCAGCTACTAGGTTCTCGATTGCGTTGGATGCGTCGATGATGTCTGCGGTGGCACGTTCGTAGGCCTGGTTAATGTCAACTACGGGGACATCTCCGCGTAGGGAGCCTTGGGTGATGGCCTGCTGGGCGAGGTGCGCGGATTCTTGGCGGCGCCCTGATTCGAGCAGTTTTAGGGTCAGGTCACTGATGTTAGACATGGCGGTCTTTCGTTGTGGTGGTTGAGTGGCGCTTTGGTGTAGGGGCTGGCAACCCCTTGCGCTAATCCAATATTAGCGCGTACATGGCGGGAGGTCAACCATTAGCCACCTCCAACAACACATCCGCATGACACGGCAACCCCGGCCCACACCAACACGCCAAATCCCTCCCCCGCAACGGCCCCAAAACCCCAGGATCAGCCGCCAACCACCACTCCAGCGTCCACTCCCGGAACATCTCCGCGGCCACCCGGTGAGCCTCCTCCTGCGACTCACAAGACCGCTCAAAATGCCCCGTCTCACTGTTCTCAACATCCCACCGCCACCGGGCAGGCTGACCACCCACAGGCCGGTTCTCCAGCCGCCGGCGAATCACCCACGGGTTACCCCACCGACTAGTCCGGTCCACGATCACCGCACCCTCAGGCAACCGCCACCCACGTTCACGCTTTCGCTGCACCCGCACAGGTGCCCGCTCATCGGACAAAGGTGATCACCCCAATGACCAGGCCAGCGACCACCGCACCCTGGATAGCCCGGCTCACGAAGGTCTCCCCCAAGGTCTTCCGGGCGACATGCAGCAGCAGGAACATGCCCGTGAAGCAGACGAAGTAGACAAGCCCAAACTTCACACCAGCTTCAAGCGCCTCCAACAGATCACCCACGGGGCTCCCCCCGTCTCGGGAGAGCGATGAGAAGGGCCCCGGTGAGGCTGATCACCGCGCACATGACGATGCTGTGGGGCGCCACCCAGGCCGTGGCGACCTCCCACGTCACAATGACCAGCATGTGAGCGGTGAGAATCCCCCACGCCAGCAGGATCACCCAGGCGATGGTCTTGCCATGCCGTAGGGCCCTCTCCAGGGGCAGCTCATGGGTTCGTGGCTTAGTCATTGCTGTCCTCCAGGGTGACCTCAACCGTGTGCTCTACGTAGTCGATTTGGACATCTCGGGTCTTGACGCGCTGGGACTCGATGACCTTGCCGTCTCTGATGATGTCCACCAGGTGGACGTTCAGCCATTCCAGCCGGAGAGATTCATCGGTGACTAGGTTCTCGTACGTGTCCGCGTCGGCTTCCACTTCCACACCTAGGCAGTGGTAGACAGCGGCGTCGGTGGTGATCTTGTATGCCATGGGGGTCTCCTTAGTGGGCGAGGGCGAAGTCAGACTGGCGGCGGCGGAAGGGGTTCCAGTTAGGGCTTTTGGCGCGGCGGTTTGCGTCCCGGTCGGCTGCTGAGAGCCGGTCTGCTTCGGCTATGGCTTTGTCCCATTCCCGGGCTGGGAAGGTCTTGACTCGTTGGCCTGATGGGCGGCGCACATCCCACCAGGAGCCGTTGCGGGTGACGGTGTAGTTCGTGTTGCGGCTCATGTTCCGGTTTGCCCTCCGGTGAGTTGGTTGACGTAGGCGTAGTAGGCGGTGCGCGCCTTGTGGGTCTTGTGACCCAGAGTCCTGGCTTCTTGCTCTGCGGCGCGGGCTTCAGGGGATTCCCTGGGTAGGTCGCAGGTCATGCCCCGGTGGAGGGCATCAGCTTGGGCGGCGTTGACGTGGGCCACGTGTAGGGCGTTCATCTTCTCGCCCTGCGCCTTCGTCAGGAGCGGGGCTGCGTCAGTCATTGCTGGTCTCCTTGGGTACGTCCAGTAGTTTCTTCCAGCGCAGAGAATCAGCACGAGCCGTAATGAGGGATCGGGCGATTCGGGTTTCTAGCTGGTTGCCGAAGCTCTCGTATGCGGATGCCACGGTGAGCAGCACAGGAAGGTCAGGGTCCTCGGGGCCGAGCGTCTCGGTCAGGCGGAACCGATGCTCGCCCGACTTCTTGTTGTGGAAGGCCCAGCGCTCTAACCGAGTCATGACCTGCTGCAGCTCAAGGTGTTCATGGAGCACCTCTTGGAGCAGGGAGTGCAGTTCTGGGTGCGTTTCGCTTAGTTCTTCGTTGATGCGCTTCCATGCTTCTGCCCGGCGTTCTTTGATTTCTTTCAGCAGGCGTTTGTAGGAGGCGAGTTCACTGCTGGTCGCGTAGTCCGGTTCGGCGTCAGTCATCGGTGGCCTCCTTGTAGGTGTACGGGTGGGCTCTGCGGTCGTCCAGGTTCTGAAGCTCCTCGATGGTGAGCGGCCAGTTCGCTGGGCGGTGCAGGGTGATCCAGTTATGGCGTTCCAGGTGCCGGCGGCAGACTCGGAAGATCAGGACGGTGCCGCGCTGGGTTCGCGGGACAAAGTCGTCCTTTGCGTGGATGGTGGCTACCGCCGTGTTGTTGCAGTCTGGGGCGGTGCAGGTGTCCCACTTGGCGCGCTGGGAGAACAGCATCAGGTGCCGTCCCCGAAGAGTTCGGCGTGCTTGGTGTCGCGGAGCTGTTCGGCGTATTCGGTAGCCAGGTAGCGCGCGCAGCGCAGGGCATACCGCCAGGTAGCGACAGTGGACATTTCCTTGCCCCTGTGGTCGTAGATGCCCCACCGGCCCGCTGGGGTTTTCCTGACCTCGTACCGGCCCGGGAGGGGGCGTGTCTGGGCGACGCAGTAGTAGCCGAATACGCCGGTGGCTGGGTCTGGTGCGGTGATCCGTGTGCGGGGGTTCATCCAGTCCACTTCCCGCCGGTACTTAGCTGCTCTGCGCGTCGCGGCGCGGACGGTGGCCCACACATCTCTTAGCGCTTCACCGTGCAGGGGGTCGCTTTCCATGAGGAATTCGGCGTAGGTCTGCTGTGGGGGCTCGGTCGGGAACACCGGGCCTAGGTCCGTGAAGCTGTCCATGTGCGTGATCAATGGCGGAAATTCTGCGCGGCTCATCGGGCGCCCCAGAGGATCGTGAAGGGGTGCGCGTCGGGTTCGTCTTTGTCGCACCGGGTGATCATTGGGTCGCCGTCAGATTCTGGGCCAACGTAGGGCTTGCACCAGACGTGTTCGATGTCATCCACCCACAGGTTGGGGTCTTCAGGGGCGTCGCCGCCAATCTCCCGGTCGTAGCGTTCAATCTCGGCGGAGAACTTGGCTTTGTCCTGGTGCCCGTACCCGGAGATGTAGGCGTTCTCGTCTTCTACGAACGGGAAGGGCGCCACCCCGTCCTCTATGACGACGTTCTGCCAGTCGTCGGGGTTGATCCTGGTGGCGGGCGGGACTTTTTCCAAGCGCACGTCACGGGCTTTGGAGCCTTCGGCTGGGCCGACGATGCCGCTGGTCTCCATGCGGTTCATGAGCTGCTGAGCTTGAGCAAAGCCGATTTTGAGGCGGCGCACCAGCATGGAGACTGAGCCGAACTGGGTAGAGACCACGAGTTCCACGGCCTGCTGGTAAAGCGTCTCGGTGTCGGTGGTGGTCACTGGGGGTCTCCGTTCTGTGGGCGTGAGGGCTTTTTTGGGTCCGCGCATTAGGCCACCAGTTGCAGGAGCGCCACGGTGATGAGGGCGATGATGAACCCGGCGAGGGTGGCGAAGATCAGGAGGCAGCAGGCTAGGGCTTGCCGGTCGCTGTTGGGGGTGTAGGGGTTCACTGGGTGGCCTCCTGGGTGCCGGGCAGGTGGAGGACGTTGAGGGGGCCACCACCCGCGCGGTTGCGTCTGTCCATAAGCGCGTCATGGACGGCACCGTCAGCGAACTGGTCAAGCAGTTCACTGTTCAACTCGGGAAAGATGACCTGCTCGTTTTCGTTGCAGAAGTACGCCTTCATGGCCTCCACCGCGTCGCGTGCGCCACGCTCAAAGTCGTCCGGTTCGGTGGGCAGTTCGGGTGTTGGTTCGGGTTCCGGGGCGTCAGCCAGCAGGACGGTCTCATGGGTGGGCATGTAGCCTTTTTCGCCGATCACGAGCGTGTTGGCGAAGTAGGAGGAGGCCCGGACTTCCCCCACACGCCATTGGTCCGATCCCTCTGGCTTGACGGCGGCCCACTGGCCTTCGCGCAGCTCGTCGGCGGTGATCACGCGGGGCACGTTGACGTTGAGTGCGCAGTTCACACAGCCGGAATTCTCATGCCACAAGGTCAGCTTCGCCAGCATCGCGTTGAGCAGGCTGTCGTCAGCGTCGTAGCACTCTTTGAAGAACGGGTGATCCGCGATTTCACGCCAGGCTCTGATGACCTTCTGGTCAGACATCTCCTGGGCTGGGTCTTTGGGGGCTTCTGCCGTGGGCTCACTGGCCGTCAGGATGTCCGGCACCCGAAGGATAGAAGTGCTCTTGCCGCGGTCCTCATCTTCCCGATATGTGATGACGTTAGTGGCGGCCTTCAAAGTCTCGTGCTGGCTGCCCTTCGCTGCGAGAGTTGCCGCCGTTTCCGCGCGGAAGCCCTCCAGCTTGTCCGGGAAGACCTCCACAAGGTGCTGGCGGGTCACTGTGCTGGTGGTTTCAACGAGGAACTTAGGCATTGTCGGCCTCCTCCTCAGTGGAGTTGGCCAGGTGCGCCTGACGGTGCTTCAGAAAAGCCTCAGCCCGCTGGTGCCTGCCCTCGTCGCGCATCCGGTGAATCGCCAGATCAAAATGCGCCTGCCCAGACTCAGCGGCGAACTTCTTCTGATCCTCCGTAAGCTCCGGGGAATCCTCAGGGTCAATGAGATTTTCCTTCAGCGAACCCTGGGGGCCGTCCAAGCTGGCCGCAGCCCGCCGGGCCCAGTCCAGAAGCCACTCCCGGAACTGGGTCACCCCCTCCATCGCGGACTCATGATCAACCCGCACCAGGGTCTGCACAGCATCAGAGGACGACGGGCCCGGAGTCAACACACGGGCCAAGTCATACTGAGCCCGCAACAGTGCCGCCTCCTGGACACGCTCCAGCAGCAAATTCAGAACCTGCTCGAACTTCTCCGCAGACAACGGCTCAGCAGGCTCAAAAGACTCAGAAGAGTCCAGGGGGCGCTCCGCCTCATCCTGGATATGGGTATGGGTATCAGGCATTACGGTCTCCAAAAAACGTTGGTGGTTGAGTGGTTCAGCCCTTGGCGGGGGCCGGTACGTCCTAGCTTACAAGCTTGACGCGCATATTGCGCTGCTTATCGGCATAAAATTCTGCGACTTCTCGCGCAAGCTCCTCACGCCGCTCCTCCCCGGTATCCGGAGTCTCAAAAAAGGCCCCATGAATGGCTTCAATCCGGGCAAGAACCTTCTCCCGCGTGATCGGCTCATCCAGAATCGCACGCAAGCTTTCCCGTATCGCCGCTATATCCCTCTCTCGCGCCACAACACGCGCCCGGTAGTGGTTCACTTCCTGGATGTGGCGTTCGCGGGCGAGAGCGGCGCTGGCGGCTTTCTCTGGGGTTTCTGGCTTGTCTCCTCGGTAGTTGTATCCGGGCATTGTGGTTTGCCTATGTGTTGTCTGGGTTGGTGGTGATGGTGATGTAGGGGCGGTTGTCGATTTTGGTGCGGATGTTGGGGTGGAGTCTTTGGTAGGCGGTGGTGGGGATGGTGTCGGGGAAGTCGTCTAGTTTCCAGCATTCGGGGCAGTTTTGGGCGAGTCTGCCGGCTTTTTTGTGTTCGGGGATTGGGCAGGGCTGGGGTGTGGGCTTGCTGGTGGGGGTGTTGGGGTCGGTTTGGGTGGTGTG